>NZ_CP059732.1:2245000-3481875 GCF_014117325.1 Spirosoma foliorum
GAATCGCTAGTAATCGCGCATCAGCCATGGCGCGGTGAATACGTTCCCGGACCTTGTACACACCGCCCGTCAAGCCATGGAAGTTGGGGGGACCTGAAGTGGGAAGTAACAGTCTTATCAGGGTAAACTCGGTAACTAGGGCTAAGTCGTAACAAGGTAGCCGTACCGGAAGGTGCGGCTGGAACACCTCCTTTTTGGAGCCGATTGGTGTATCTCTTCGAAGTGCATCGAGAAGTTGAGTTCGTGCTGACGTTTGTTAAGGACTTTGTCTTCCTCTTCGGAGGTAGACAATCTGTTCTTTGACCTACAGGGAGAGACTGATTACATCGATGAGGTGTAATCATGACAAAGCGATCACTAGTTTACTAGTCGATCATGGATAGAACATTTTTAAGTAAGCGATAATACGCAGCAAAGGGTGTCTGGGGGATGCCTAAGGCTTCTGATGGCGATGAAAGGCGTGGCAAGCGACGAAACGGTACGGGGACCCGCTGGCAGGGGCTGATCCGTATGTGTCTGAATGGGGCAACCCGGTGGTTTGAAGAACCATCACTCCAGTAATGGAGAGCAAACGCGGAGAACTGAAACATCTAAGTACCCGCAGGAAGAGAAAACAATTGTGATTCCGTCAGTAGTGGCGAGCGAAAGCGGAACAGCCCAAACCAATCACGTTACGGCGTGGTCGGGGTAGTAGGACCTGACATCAAGTCAACAATCGAACTGAAAGCACTTGGGAAAGTGCACCATAGAGGGTGAGAGTCCCGTACGGGTCAGGGCGTTGATGGGTTGGGACTCCTGAGTAGGGGGGGACCGGAGAAATTCCCTCTGAATCTGCCGGCACCATCCGGTAAGGCTAAATACAATCAGAAGACCGATAGCGCAGAGTACCGTGAGGGAAAGGTGAAAAGTACGGGGAGTACCCGGGTGAAATAGAACCTGAAACCAGGCACTTACAAGCGGTTGGAGCCCCCAGAGTGGGGTGACAGCGTGCCTTTTGCATAATGAGCCTACGAGTAACCGTCACTGGCGAGGTTAAGATCGTTGACGATCGGATCCGAAGCGAAAGCGAGTCTGAACAGGGCGTCTAGTCAGTGGGGGTTGACGCGAAACTTGGTGATCTATCCCTGGCCAGGTTGAAGGGGTGGTAACACACCGTGGAGGACCGAACCGATAAGCGTTGAAAAGCTTCCGGATGAGCTGGGGATAGGGGTGAAAGGCCAATCAAACTGAGAAATAGCTCGTACTCTCCGAAATGTTTTTAGGAACAGCGTTACGTGTTACTGTCTGTGAGGTAGAGCGACCAACAGGATGCGGGGGAGTCACATCCTACCAACTTCTGATGAACTCCGAATGCGCAGAGAGGTGCGTGGCAGTGAGGGCTTGGGTGCTAAGGTCCAAGTCCGAGAGGGGAACAACCCAGACCATCATCTAAGGTCCCTAAGTGTGAGCTAAGTTGAACAAAGGCGGTCCGGCTGCTGAGACAGCCAGGAGGTTAGCTTGGAAGCAGCTATTCCTTTAAAGAGTGCGTAACAGCTCACTGGTCGAGCGGGGCGGGCGTCGATAATAAACGGGCATCAAGCACACCACCGAAGGTATGGACATACACACGAGTGTATTGTGGTAGGAGAGCATTCTATGGGGGGTGAAGTTGTGGCGTGAGCTATGGTGGACCGCATAGAAAAGCAAATGTAGGCATAAGTAACGAGAATGAGGATGAGAACTCCTCACACCGAAAAGCTAAGGTTTCCTCCGCGATGGCAGTCATCGGAGGGTTAGTCGGGGTCTAAGGATAAGCGGACACGTGATTTCTGAAGGGGAGCAGGTTAATATTCCTGTACTATCTATGCAGGTAAATTTATGACGGAGTGCCAGAGATTCTAGGTCCTGACGGAATAGGGCGTTGAGCGGAGGTTTCGGCTGAAGCGAAGAGTTGACGGGGCTTCCAAGAAAAGTAGATTTACGTTAAGCGTATGGATACCCGTACCGTAAACCGACACAGGTAGCTGGGATGAATATTCTAAGGTGCGCGAAAGAATCATGGTTAAGGAACTCGGCAAGATTACCCTGTAACTTCGGGATAAGGGGGGCCGTCTGGCAACAGCGGCTGCAGAGAAGAGGCCCAGGCGACTGTTTACCAAAAACACAGGACTCTGCCAAAATGAAAGTTGACGCATAGGGTCTGACACCTGCCCGGTGCTGGAAGGTTAAGGGGGGAGCTTAGGGGTAACTCGAAGGTTTGAACTGAAGCCCCAGTAAACGGCGGCCGTAACTATAACGGTCCTAAGGTAGCGAAATTCCTTGTCGGGTAAGTTCCGACCTGCACGAATGGTGTAACGATCTGGGCACTGTCTCAACCATGAGTTCGGTGAAATTGTAGTAGCGGTGAAGATGCCGCTTACCCGCCACGGGACGGAAAGACCCCGTGCACCTTTACTACAGCTTAACGCTGAATGCCGGTCAGGCATGTGTAGGATAGGCGGGAGATTGCGAAGCGGTGTCGCCAGGCATCGTGGAATCAACCTTGAAATACCGCCCTTGGCTGACTGGCGTTCTAACTGGAGACAGGACCGCGTTTGGTGGGTAGTTTGACTGGGGTGGTCACCTCCGAAAGGGTAACGGAGGTTTCCCAAGGTTTGCTCATGCCGGACGGTAATCGGCAGGGGAGTGCAATAGCAGAAGCAAGCTTGACAGTGAGGCCCACAAGCCGATCTGGTGCGAAAGCAGGGTATAGTGATCCGGTGGTTCCGCATGGAAGGGCCATCGCTCAAAGGATAAAAGGTACGCCGGGGATAACAGGCTGATCTCCCCCAAGAGCTCACATCGACGGGGAGGTTTGGCACCTCGATGTCGGCTCGTCACATCCTGGGGCTGGAGAAGGTTCCAAGGGTTCGGCTGTTCGCCGATTAAAGTGGCACGCGAGCTGGGTTCAGAACGTCGTGAGACAGTTCGGTCCCTATCTGTGGTGGGCGTGGGAATACTGACGGGATCTGTCCTTAGTACGAGAGGACCGGGATGGACTCACCGCTGGCGAATCGGTTGTTTGGCCGCAGGCACGGCCGAGTAGCTACGTGGGGAACAGATAAGCGCTGAAAGCATCTAAGTGCGAAACTGGCCTGAAGATGAGTGTTCCGGTATAAAGGGGTGTTGTAGACGACAACGTTGATAGGCGGCAGGTGTAGGCATGGAGACATGTTGAGCCGAGCCGTACTAATGTCCCCGGACGCGTGTTATGGTGTTTACTTGAAGAGATTGTTCTATTGGTGATTGGTTGGTGGGGTTGGTGACAGACGAAATCAGGGTCTCTCTCTGTGGGGAAAAAGACATACCGATATTGATACGTAAGCCGAAAGGCTGGTGTCTGAAGAGTCACTCAGGTTGGTGCTGGTAAGGCGGGTGTTCACCTCTTCCATCTCGAACAGAGCCGTTAAGCCCCGTACTGCCGATGGTACTGCTGTCACAAGCGGGAGAGTAGGAAGGTGCCACCTGACTGAAATTAAGAGAGCCTGTCCACAAGACAGGCTCTCTTTGTTGTTACTGGCAACTCCTTTTTTGAGGAGTAGATAGTACTAATCTTGACTTTTCTGTATTTTAGCTACTCTAAGTCAACTTAGTATAATCAATGGCTATCTTCAAACTACAAATCAATGGGCGCGCCTATCAGGCTGACGTTGATTCCGATACACCTTTATTGTGGGTATTGCGAGACAATCTGGGCTTGGTTGGTACAAAATATGGGTGTGGAATCGCACAATGTGGTGCCTGTACTGTGCATTTAGATGGTGAAGCAACTCGTTCTTGTGCATTGCCCGTATCAGCCATTGGTAAATCGAAGGTGACAACGATTGAAGGCTTGTCCGCAAATGGAACGCACCCCGTCCAAAAAGCTTGGGACAAGATTGATGTCCCCCAATGTGGTTACTGCCAGGCAGGGCAGATTATGACCGCTGCAGCCTTACTTAAACGTAATCCTAAACCTACACAGGCTGAAATTGATGATACCATGACAGGCAATCTATGCCGTTGTGGGACCTACCATCGTATTCGTGAAGCCGTAAAACTCGCTTCTGAAACTATATCGACCACTTCTGTTCCTTCTAAAGCGCCAAAAACGAAATAGTTATGCGAACCTTAGTCGATACAAATCGTAGGAATTTCTTAAAAATAGCTGCCCTGACAGGTGGTGGTTTGGTGTTGAATTTCAATTGGACCGATGCAGAGTCAATAACATCGGGGACGAATACACCAATTATTGCTCCAGGTGGAATTGATTTTAATAGTTATCTTTCCATTAATCCTCAGGGCATTATCACGATTCTGTCGCCGAATCCTGAAGTAGGGCAGGGTATCAAAACAGCTTTCCCAATTATCGTAGCGGAGGAGTTAGATGCTGACTGGACCAAAGTTATAGTTGAACAGGCTCCACTGGATACCAAGAAATTTGAACGACAGGTTGCTGGAGGAAGTGGTTCTATTCCCCATTCATGGAAACGACTACGTACTGCGGGTGCAACTGCTCGTCAGATGTTGCTTACCGCAGCGGCCAAACGCTGGAATGTACCTGTTTTGGAATGTACCACAGCCCCAAACGTGGTAATACACAAGGGAAGTAATCGTCAGGCTACTTATGGTGAGTTGGCCACCGAAGCGGCTCAATTACCAGTTCCTACCGATGTTAAGCTAAAGGAAATAAAAGATTTCAAGCTGATTGGAAGTACAGTTAACAATGTCGACAATCCAAAGATCATAACAGGCAAGCCTTTATTTGGGCTTGATTTTTATAGAGAAGGGATGTTGTTCGCCATGATACAGCGTCCAGCCTTTGGTTATAAGCTGAAATCGTTGAACGCTGCTGCAGCCAAAGCTATGTCGGGTATTGTTGATGTAGTGACGTTTGATAATAGCATAGCTGTAGTTGGCAAATCAACATGGCAGGTTAAGAAGGCGAAAGATGCGTTGAAAGTCGAGTGGGAAAAAGCCGACGCTTTAGAAAGCACCGCCGACCATAATAAACTGTTTAAAGAGCTATTAGATAGTTCGAATGCAACGGTTCGCCGAAAGGATGGTGATGTGGAAACAGCATTTAAGAATGCTGCGAAAGTTGTAAAAGCTGAATATCAATGCCCATTCTTGCCGCATAATCCACTCGAACCCATGAACTTCTTTGCGCATGTTCGATCTGACGGCGTTGAATTAGTTGGACCGACGCAAACTCCCGAGTTAGCACGGAACGAAACCGCTAAATTGCTAGGAATTTCGCCTGATAAAGTTTCGGTGCAGCTTACAAGAATGGGAGGAGGATTTGGTCGACGCCTGAAAGCAGATTATGTAATTGAGGCTGTACAAGTATCAAAGTTGGTTAATGCACCAGTAAAATTGATCTGGTCGCGTGAGGACGACATGACCGGAGGAAGCTATCGACCAGCTGTTCGGTATCGGTTTGAAGCTGCTTTAGATGCACAGGGTAACCTGATTGGTTATAAACTGCGCGGTGCTAGTATCAATGCGGGAAATGCAACGCGAGAAGATAATTTTCCGTCGGGCGCTGTGGAGAATCTGTTAATTGACAGCGCAGACCATAAATCGCCAATTACGACTGGGCCGTGGCGGGCACCGATCACCAACTTCCTGGCGTTTGCTGAGCAGTCATTTATTGATGAAGTGGCACAAGCCGCTGGTAAAGATCCCGTTCAATTCCGGCTGGAGCTCTTAGACAAAGCCAAGCAGAAACCAGTTGGCGCTATCAAATATGACATTGACCGAATGAAGGGTGTCATTGAATTAGCCGCTGAAAAGTCGGGATGGGGTAAAAAGAAGGGGGCCGATGGTAAACCTGTTGCGCAAGGGTTTAGCGTTTATTTCTCACACCGTTCGTATGTTGCCCAAGTAGGGGAGGTTGTGATGCAGAAGGGCAAGCCTGTCTTGCAGAAAGTGTATTCCGCAGCCGATTGCGGGGTTGTTGTTAACCAGAGTGGGGCTCAGCAGCAGGTTCGAGGGTGTGTTGTTGACGGAATTGGTCATGCCATGTTTGGAAGTCTTACCTTCAAAGATGGTGTGCCACAGCAAAAGAATTTCAATGAATTTCGGCTTATTCGGTTAAATGAAATCCCGGAAGTAGACGTACATTTTGTTCAAAACGAAATTGAACCTACTGGTTTAGGTGAACCTTCGTTGCCACCTGCTGGCGCTGCTGTTGCTAATGCAATTTTTAAAGCTACCGGAAAGCGATTAAGAAGCCAGCCATTTGTGGAACAGGAAGAATTAAAGGCTGTCTTGTAGTTGAGTTTTTGGTCAGCTGATTTTAACTGGAGCTTTTTACGTTTAACTACTAACCCATATGCATGCACGAGTTATTCAATTTCCATTAAAACCTGAAAGTATCGCTGAGGCAGTTGATTATTTCCGTACTTCAGTTGGCCCGGCTCTGAAAGAGCTTGACGGTTTCAAAAACAGTCGAATGCTGACCAACCCAGACACCAATAAGGGATTGATGGTGACTATATGGGAAACTGAGGAGCATAGGCAAGCTGCCGAAGCCAGTGGTTTTCTTCAAGGAGTGCTTAAGAAGATGGGTGATTACTTCGCTGGCCCACCTACAATTGATTACTATGAAGTAAGCGTTCAGGTATAAGTAAGTTAAGAAGACTACTATACATCGTAACCCTTACACGTATAAACTAGCAAAGCCCAGCAAATAGCCGGGCTTTGCTAGTTTATACGTGGGTTGTCCAACTATTGCATGGCAACAACGCGAGTGATCTGATGAACTGGAGCGGTTTTTAACGTGATTTCTTTGAGAATGCTCCCCTCGCTTGACCTGACTACTATTTCATACGCACCATCGGCGAGGTCAGCAACGTCTAACTTTACGGCATATGTCAACTCTTTCTTACTAATATTTTGGCGGAAAAGTACTTCATGACTTTTGTTCTGAAGCATGATAACAACAGGTAATTCGGCATTTTTTTGTACTGCAACCCGAATTTGATTGTTGGCCGTAACGAACGCACTGGCATCAAATGATAATGTTTTGGGCGTTGTAGGATTGGTTACTGTAGCGGTATTCATTAAGAATGAGATGGCTACTGTGCTGATTAGGGATAACATGGCTGAATTACGTTTAGTGTTTTTGATTAGTTGTTTACTGTTCGCTCTAAGTAAGCCAAAGGTCATGCCAATTAGGCAAGTGGTTGATAATCAATAGTGTGATTTCTGATTTTAATGAAGTAGCCGTCCAATTACGGACAGCTTCCGTTCACTTGCGGACAAAATCTGTTGAGTAGAGTTGACGACTAAGTTTACTTACGTGAGTTCGTGCTTAACTTATGAATAAGAGAGCGTAATTTTGTTTTATCCGGTTTACGTAAACCAATCGTCAGATTTTATAATCAATTATGTCATTACCTACTCAACCCTTACGAGTACTCGTTGTCGGATGCGGCAACATGGGGGCATCGCATGCCATCGCTTACAAGACAATCGGAGGATTCGAAATTTGTGGCATCGTCTCAACTGGCAATAGCAAAGTGGTTCTTAATGAACGCCTTGGTGGTGGCTATGCCTTATATGACGATTATACCACAGCCTTGAAGGCAACTCAACCCGATGCAGTTTGTATTTCAACTTATCCAGATACGCACGAAACCTTTGCTATTCAAGCTTTTGAACAGGGATGTCATGTGTTCATGGAAAAGCCGATTGCTGATACTGTTGAGGGAGCCAAGCGCGTTATGGCAGCCGCTGTTTCTGCCGGGAAGAAGCTAGCTGTAGGCTATATTTTACGACACCATCCGTCCTGGGAAAAGTTTGTTGAAGTGGCGCAGGGGTTGGGTAAGCCGTTAGTTATGCGGATGAACCTAAATCAGCAAAGCCACGGCACGATGTGGACTGTACACCGGAATTTAATGAAAAGCCTGAGTCCAATTGTCGACTGTGGTGTGCATTATATTGATGTGATGTGTCAGATGACCCGTTCTAAACCCGTACAGGTTAATGCGATTGGAGCGCGACTCACGAATGATATACCAGCCGATAACTATAACTATGGCCAGTTGCAAATCCGGTTTGAAGATGGCTCTGTAGGTTGGTATGAAGCGGGTTGGGGCCCAATGATGAGCGAAACGGCCTTCTTCGTAAAGGATGTGATTGGACCAGATGGTTGCGTATCGATTGTGGCAAAAAATGCGGGCTCTTCCGGAAAATCAGATAACGTAGATTCGCACACAAAAACGGAATCGTTGCGGGTGCATAAAGCAGCTCTGGATGCTAACGACCAGTTTGTCGAAACAGATACCTGGATCGATATGCAGGACGAACCCGATCATCAGGAGCTCTGTAATCGTGAGCAACGCTATTTCCTCCGGGCTATTCAGGAAAATCTAGACCTGACCGATCATATGCAGGATGCCGTGAATAGCCTGCAAATTGCCTTCGCCTGCGATGAGTCTGTTCGAACAGGCCAGCCTGTCATGTTGTAATAAAGTTGTCCAGAATGAGGAAAGGCGTGCCAGGGCTCTGAACCGTGGCACGCCTTTCCTCATTCTGGACAACTAACCTCTTCTTACACGTATCGCTCTGCGATGTGCCAGGCACGCTCAGTCGTTTCAACCAGTAGAGGATGGCGTGGTTGACTGAGGGCAATTTCCAGTTCCTCAATAGTGTCTTTGAAGAGTAGATTCACCGGAATTTCGTGCGATTCTAGTTTACTCTTAATGTACATCAACGATGGCCGAACCGTGCCAGAAGCTGCCAGTTCATTGTATCGTTGTTTAGCCGTAGCAAACTCCTCATCACTTACCCCAAATGAAATTACGCGCTCGGGTAATGGATTGGCTTTTCGATTAGCCAGCTGAGCGTCAAGGTCAGCAAGCAGGCGCTTTAGGTGAAACGTATCTTTGCCTGTGCGGATGCGTTCGCGTAAAGACTGGCGAATAAGGTATGTAAGTGAATTGGCCAGATTTAGACCAATTTCTGCCATTTGCTTAAAAATCAGCGAAGAGGGCGACATGCCTGGAATCGTGTTGGGATCGTGGAGCAGAACATCGCCAGCAGGCGTTAAAAAACCATCTATTCGGGCATACACATTGATGCCAAGTCGCGAAAACACTTCGCTGACCGCTAACTGAATCTTACGGTTATTCTCTAAACTTGTTTCGACCGGAATACGCTTTTTGGTGGTATTGAGCTTGTATTTCGATTCAAAGTCAAAACTCGTTACGTTATAAATTTCGGTTGGTGGTAGCGCAATGGCCACCTGGTTATCGTCCTGAATGACACCACACGAAAACTCTTGTCCGCTGATAAATTCTTCAAATAGAACTTCATCTTCGGCGTTCAACGAGGCAAGCGTGATAGATCCACTGCCTTGTTTGGTAATTTCGTCTAGCCTGGCAATGAAATCAGCAGGGTGTTTAATTACCTCACCCGTTTGTTCTATCACGACCGGGAAGCTGATACCCGAATCAAGACTAACCATTTTCTGAGCCAGTTCATGCTTGTCCGCTGGCGCTAAATCAGCCCATTCGCTTAACTTGCTCCAGCCATCGGGTTGAATAGTCATGGTGAAAAAGCACTGCTCAACAGCCCGACAAAACTGTGTTAGATCAGCTTCGCGTACGATTGCCACACCTATAGAGGAGCCCTGATGCGGAGCTTTAACTACGATGGGTAAGCCAAGATGCTCGGTTAATGACTTGAAAAACTGCGCTTTATCAGCCTGTTCGTAAGCATCCCGGCTGATCGTCGTCGTTTTCTTCTGCTGTCCATTAGCCAATGCGATCAGTTCATTTTGCAGGATTTTATTGATTCCCACGGCTGAGCCAACCAGTCCTGGTCCAGTATAGGGCATTTTGTACCATTCCAGTAAACCTTGAATGGCACCATCTTCGCAATCGGGACCGTGCATAGCCAGAAAGGCCAAATCAAAATGGTCACGAAATTGTTCAGGGCGGAGTTCAGGTAAGGTGGTATCCAGGGCATCCGGACTGAGCGATTCATCATAGACCGAGAACCCAGAGCTATCTTGTGGTAAAGTCTCACGCAAAGAAGAAGATCCTAGAAATTCGGGTGTAACGAGCCGAAACCGACCACGTCCATCTACAAACACTAGGACAGGCTCGAAAAGACCCTTATCCAAATTTGCTAAAGCCGTGCGACCACCCGCAAACGACACTTCGCGCTCTCGCGCTGGACCACCGAAGAAAATGCCTATTTTCACTGAATTGAGGGATTTTTGAGAAGTGCAAAGAAACAAAAAAGCCGCCTGTTTTTAGACAAGCGGCCGGTATCTTAAGGTCTAGTACCAATTAATTTCCTTTAAGTCATACGCTTGATAACTATCAGGCTTAGTTGTGCCTTTGAAATAGAGGTAAAAGCATCTGGAAACTACTTCAGCGAGACGTTACTCTGTGTAAATCACAGGAGGATCGTTTTTCGTAGGAATAGCTCGACATACACAGACCTGTATCTAGATCCGTTAATCTAATCTACTATTAAAACGCAGGCGTAATATTGATCGCTTCCACTTTGGTAATTTCTGGCACTGCCTTCAGAATAGCTTCTTCCAGGCCACCTTTAAAGGTCATTGCCGACATAGGACATGAACCACATGAACCCATCAGTTCAAGTCGTACAATTTTATCGTCGGTCACCTCTAAGACCTTGACATTACCACCATCTGCTGCCAGATAAGGCCGCATCGAGTCAAGCGCCTGTTCAATTTTCGTAATAAGTTGGTCGTTACTAACTACCGTTTCCATTGATTGATTGATTTACGGTACAATTTATATTTTCTCGACTATTTATGCAACCTGAACACGCTCTGTGCGGTCAATTGTTGCATTTCGAATAGCTACTTGTTGCGCCAATGCTTCGGCAACCGACCTGAAGGCTTCACTGGCAACGGGTTCGCCAACACTTATCGCAGGTCGGCCATCGTCACCGGCTTCCCGAATGCTCTGCACAAGTGGAATCTGCCCTAACATCGGCACATCAAATTGATCGGCTAATAGTTGCCCTCCTCCTTTGCCAAAAATATAGTATTTGTGGTCAGGTAATTCGGCAGGAGTGAAGTAAGACATATTTTCAATCACGCCTAACACCGGTACATTGATTTGTGGCTGACGGAACATAGCCAACCCTTTTGTTGCATCAGCTAACGCTACTTTCTGCGGGGTTGTTACAATGATGGCTCCTGTCACCGGAACAGTCTGTACGAGTGTGAGGTGAATATCGCCAGTACCTGGTGGCAAATCAATGAGTAAGTAATCTAACTCGCCCCAATCCGCATCGCTAAAAAATTGTTGTAAGGCGCGGCCAGCCATTGTTCCCCGCCAGATAATTGCCTGACCCGGTGCTACTAACAGACCCATCGATAGCATTTTGATACCAAATTGCTGAATAGGCTCCATCCGGGTTTGGCCATCTACCTGAAAAACGCGGGGCTGGATATTCTCAGCGCCGAACATGGTTGGCATAGAAGGACCGTAAATATCAGCGTCGATAATACCGACTTTCGCTCCTGACTTATGTAGCGCAATTGCCAAATTGGCCGTGACCGTCGATTTACCAACCCCGCCTTTGCCCGATGAAACAGCAATGATGTTTTTCACACCGGGTAGCGTTGGGGCATTGGCTCGGGTAGACGTCACGTCCGAACTCATGTCGATAGTAATCTGAATGTCTGCCCCGATGTGCGTATGAATGGCATCCTCGCATCGCTTACGGATAACTTCCTTCAGCGGACAGGCTGGAGTTGTTAGCACAACTGTAAAGCGAACAGAACTAATGCCCAGCGTGATATCCTTAACCATGTTAAGCGAAACAAGGTCACGCTTTAAGTCGGGTTCTTCAACGGTACTCAGCGCCCGTAAAACGGCTTCTTTTGATAATCGGTAATCAGACATTCGGGAGAAAATAATGGGTAATGTACAATGAAAAATATGCGGTGAGTAATATGTAATTTTTAATAGTGTTGCCGAAAGCATTAGTCCGGACAATCCATTGTTCATTATACATTATTCATTTTACACTACACATTACTCAGTATACATTTTTCTAAACGCCCCTGCACCTCTGCCAGTTCCGCCGAGACGTCGATTCGTTTCGACATAGTTTCTAATTCGGCTATTAATTTGATCAGAAACTGCCGATGAGCTGGACTGTTGTGGCCATAAAGTGGACGATGGGCAAGCGATTTGGTGATTTGTGTCCATTTGCTGATAAAATTGCGAAGGTCAGGATCAAACGCACATTCGGCAAACTTCCCAAAAATATAGTCATGCGCCTGTGTATTGGGATGAATCAAATCGGCTTCGTAAAACCGATAGTCGCGTAGATCATCCATCATCAGCTCGTAAGCCGGGAAATAGGTTATCCAGTCATTCCATACCGTCAGCTCATGCGCAATAACCCGTAGTATCGATTTGCTGACGTTGTTGAGAGGAAGTGTATCGCGAGTGTGACGAACAGGGCTTACCGTTACCAATACCTTTAAGTTCGGATTGACTTTGTGAAGCGTTTTCAGTAACCGATTCATGTCATCGCGAAGATGGTCAATCTGGTAGAGGTACTTTTCAAACAGCGCCCCTGGCATTTTATGGCAATTGGCAACTACTTTCCCGGTTTCGATGTGTCGGTAGACCATCGCCGACCCGAGCGTAAGAAACAAAAAATCGGCCTTGCGAATGGCGTCGGAAGTTTGCGTTAAACACGCAATCAGTTTGTCGCGAAGTTCAGCCTGATTGTTCGCCCAGAGCATTGAATGAAAATCGTAGTGAAACCAAACGCCATCCCGTTCAATATAGCCATTTTCATCGGGAGAAGTTCCCCGTAAAGCCATTGTTAGCAGTTTCGAAATGGAGACTGGATTGAAGATCGTACCAAACGGATTATTCAGTACGCTTAATTTAGCATCGACTAATCGCTGCCCCATAACGTCGGCAAAACAGGAGCCAATGGTCACAATTTGGCTATTCAAGCCAATGCGATGGGGGAGTACTTCGGGCGAAAATTCGGTATGAAATTGCATACCTATTTAACAAAAAAACAGACTGATTAGGTCCGTTTCGTCAGAAAAGTTTTCGGCAGTAAGTGGCTGATAACTAGGAGGTAAAGTGACTTATTTTCGGTGTAAATCAGTGTCAGATAGTATGGAATGAGCGTTGTATTCAATAAAAAAAAACCGACCAGATTCGCAAGGTAGCGATCTGGTCGGTTTAGTCTAAAATCGAGTAGCTTATTCAGCCGAAACGACTTCGAATTTCACTTTATGCTTAACATCCTTGTGAAGGTCAATTGACGCTTCGTAGGTGCCAAGAACTTTAACATCTTCAACCGTGATTTTCTTACGGTCGATGTCGAAGCCTTTCGTGCGTAGCGCATCAGCAACCTGCGTGTTGGTCACACGGCCGAAGATTTTGCCGCTGTCACCTGCTTTTGCTGGGATCGTCAACGTCATATCGCCGATACCGTCAGCGATAGCCTGGGCATCGTTTTTCAGTTTTTCAGCTTTGTGAGCTGCTTGGCGAATGTTTTCGGCAACGATCTTCTTATTCGAATCGGTTGCCATCATCGCAAATCCCTGAGGAATCAGGTAATTGCGGCCGTAACCAGGCTTCACCGCAACGGTGTCGTTCTTATAGCCCAGGCCGGCAATATCGGTTTTTAAAATGATATTCATTTTTTGAAAAGTTGTATAGTTGTGTAGTTATAGAGTTATATAGTTCAAGAGTGCATAAGCAAACTTTATAGCTATACAGCAGTATAACTTTACAACTCTATTTTAGAGAATCGCCTACGTATGGGAGGATGGCTAAATGACGAGCGCGTTTGACGGCCTGGGCCACTTTACGCTGGTTTTTAAGGCTTGTACCCGTTAACCGACGAGGTAAAATTTTACCCTGTTCGTTCAACAGTTTCAGCAGGAAGTTGCCATCCTTGTAATCGATATATTTAATGCCGGCTTTCTTGAAGCGGTCATACTTTTTGCGGTTCTCGCTTTTCGAAACTGATTCGTTTTGCAAACTCATGGTTACTGTGCCTAGGCGTTTTCGGTTTGTTTTTTCTTACCCACTAAGCCATTGCGTTTACGATCGTTGTAAGCAACAGCATGCTTATCGAGCGACACCGTCAAATGACGGATAATACGCTCGTCACGGAGATACTCAGTGTTGAGCTTCTCGATGATCGTGCCGGGGGCCTTAAACTCGAAGAGTTGGTAGTAACCCGTGTTCTTATGCTGAATTGGATAGGCTAGTTTACGCAAGCCCATGTTGTCTTCGTGAACAAGCTCCGCACCGTTATCGGTCAGCACTTTACGGAACTTGTCAACGGCGTCCTTCATCTGAGCGTCAGATAAAACGGGAGTTAAAATGAACACCGTCTCGTAGTTATTAAGAAACATTTTTTTTGAATTGGTTTGAAATTAGGGCGCAAAGGTACAAAAAAAGGAGGAAGGAGAAAAGGGAGGAAGGAGAAAACTTTCAAACCCTTCCCTTTTCCCTTTCGTCCTTCCTCTCTTTTCTCCTTTTTGCTATTTTATCGTAAATTCACCTTCGCCAATACGGAAGCCTTCGCAGTAAATTTCAATCGTATACTTGCCTTCATTAAAGCGTTGGCCACCCCGTCCATAAAAATAATCAACTCGCTGACGGCTATTGTCAAAAGTGAATCGCTGCATGGCTGTATAAATCATGCCCTGACCGTTGTAAGTAAACTCGCCAGAACCTGTGGCTAAGTCAGAAACAACTGCCCCGTTAGGGTCCAATATTCGCATATATAATACTTTTTCATCCTGTTTGGCTAGGCCATTAGGGGCTAACAAAACTGATACGTGCACCTTATCGGTTCTCTTAGCTTTATAGGTGCCGCCATCGGTCTCTTTACCTTTTGCATTGACGCCATTAACTGTAACGGCTTCAGCCCGAAGGGCAGCTGCTATCGTGACTTTTTCTTCCAGCTCCTTATTTTTGGACGTAACAGCCACAACCGAATCACTTAATGTTTGTCGTTCGGCTTTCAGACCACTATTTTCCTGATTGAGGTTTGCATTTTGTTGCGTCAATACCCCATTTTCTTCTTTTAATCGCGCGATTTCCTGGTCTTTCTGAGCCAGAATCGTCTGATAATTACGTATTTTCTGGTCGTACTTTTTACTATCGAACGTCCCAACATTCTTCAATTCGCGTTTATCGACTTCCAGTTGCGCTTTCACTTTCATGAGCGAGTCGATACTACCGCCTAATTGCTGGATTTCAGCAATTTTAGCATCTAACTGAGCTGAGATCGAATCGAGTTTCGTTTTGGCGACTAGTACCTCTTCTGTTTTAGCCGCAATGGTAGCATCTTTTGTTTTATTGTCCTGCCGCTCCTGATAGTAGAAATACAGGAGAAGCACGTTGAGGGCTGCCAGAATTAATAAGGCGGCTAATAAATAACTACGGCTGTTGTTATTGGGTTGAGGTCGGGGTTCCATTGGTGTCATAAATTGCGAGGATGGGTATTCACTTAATCGTTACCAAAACCAGAGTAGTCGCGAAATTATTGTGTTACTGTAGGATTTCCCATGAATTTTGGGCAAAAACTACGGGTTTCTGCGTAGTTCTCAAACCTATCTTTGCACAATATTAATAAACGGTTGCTTTTGACCACTATATTGACTAGTATGATTGCTGATACGATTCGCCTGATTGAGAATGAATTAGCGGGTAAAGCCAAACTAATTGCTGTAACCAAAACTAAACCTGTACCGCTATTACAGGAAGCATATGATGCTGGCTGTAAACGCTTTGGCGAAAATAAAGTGCAGGAAATGGTTGATAAACAACCACAACTACCCGCCGATGTGGAATGGCATCTTATTGGTCATTTGCAAACTAACAAAGTTAAATACATTGCCCCGTTTGTAACGCTTATCCATTCGGTCGATAGTTTAAAGTTAGTGCAGGAGATTAATAAGCAGGCTGCCAAACAAGGACGCGTTATTGATTGCCTTTTACAGATTTATATTGCCAATGAGGAGACCAAGTTTGGTCTTTCGCCCGATGAAGCAGAAACGCTCCTTAACGCACCTGAATTGAACGATCTGGCTAATATACGCCTTATTGGTTTAATGGGCCTAGCCACGAATACAGATGATGAAGGCCAGATCCGACAGGAGTTTCGGGGATTGAAGCAGTTGTTTGATAAACTGGCTCAGTTTCAGCATCCGCGTGTTCAGTTTAGCGAACTCTCGATGGGAATGAGTGGCGATTACCGTATTGCGCTAGAAGAAGGCAGCACTATGGTTCGGGTAGGGAGCGCTATTTTTGGGAGTCGATAAAGTATTCTGGACGGCCACGTCCGGATAGGGTTATTCATAAATTTTCACCCGGATGTGGCCGTCCAGGATACACTTCTATGAAATTCTTTATTCAGGCAGGCGCTGCTTTAGGGTTGTTGGGCGTTGCCTTAGGCGCGTTTGGGGCACACGCATTACGAACTATGCTCGAAGCTTCGGGCCGAACTGCAACCTTCGAAACGGCTGTTAAATATCAATTTTATCACGCATTAGGACTGGTGCTAGTGGGCTTACTGATGCACACATTCGGCTCTAATGAAACAATTGTGAAGCTCCTCAACTGGTCGGGGTATGCGTTTCTGGGGGGAGTACTTATTTTTTCCGGGTCGCTGTATATCCTGTGCTTTACAGGCATTACCTGGCTCGGTGCCATCACACCTATTGGTGGCCTCGGCATGATCATAGGCTGGGCACTGCTGTTGTGGGCCTTTTTGTAAAATGATGAATTATGAATGATGAGTTATGAATTAGCTAATACCTTAACTCATCATTCATAATTCATCATTGAATCCTTATCTTTGTCGTCTGATTCTGAGAATAATGCAAACCAATATACAGGCTGAAACCGCTCGTCGGCGGACATTTGCCATCATTAGTCACCCCGATGCGGGGAAAACAACACTGACCGAAAAACTTCTCCTGTTTGGAGGAGCCATCCAGACTGCCGGAGCTGTTAAATCTAATAAGATTAAAAAAACAGCTACGTCAGATTTTATGGAAATTGAGAAACAACGGGGTATTTCCGTGGCTACCTCGGTGATGACTTTCGAGTACGATAATCTGAAGATCAATATCCTCGATACACCTGGTCACAAAGATTTTGCCGAAGATACCTACCGCACATTAACCGCCGTTGATAGTGTTATTCTGGTGATTGACTGCGTAAAAGGCGTAGAGGAACAGACCGAGCGACTCATGGAAGTTTGCCGGATGCGTGACTCGCCGGTTATTATTTTTATCAATAAACTCGACCGCGAAGGCCGTAATCCGTTCGACTTGTTGGATGAGTTAGAGGAGAAACTGAACATACGTGTGCGGCCCATGACCTGGCCGGTCAATATGGGGTCAGATTTTAAAGGAGTTTATAACCTGATCGAGAAAAAGTTATATTTCTTCAAAGTCAATAAGACTAAAGTAGAAGACGATGTCCTGGCTATTGATTTGGCGGATGATCTACTGGATCAGAAGGTAGGGGCTCGGGATGCGGCTCAACTTCGCGAGGATGTTGAATTGATTGAAGGCGTGTACGACGATTTTGATCGGCAAGCGTATCTGGACGGAAAATTAGCGCCTGTGTTCTTTGGCTCAGCCGTCAATAACTTTGGTGTTAAGGAGTTGCTCGAAGGGTTCTGCGATATTTCACCGGAACCCATCGCCCGGCCGACCGATAAGCGGGAAGTGTTTCCAGATGAGAAAAACTTCAGCGGGTTTGTCTTTAAGATCCACGCCAACCTCGATCCGCGCCATCGTGACCGGATCGCCTTCCTACGGATTTGTTCAGGGGTATTCGAACGGAATAAGTTTTACCACCATACGCGCCTGGATAAAAACGTACGCTTTGCCAGCCCATTCAGTTTTATGGCTGATAGCAAGAGCGTAGTGGAAGAAGGATTTCCCGGAGACGTAGTTGGGTTATACGACACAGGTACGTTCAAAATTGGTGATACGCTGACAGAAGGCGAAGAATTACAATTCCAGGGTATTCCGAGTTTCTCTCCCGAGATTTTCAAGGAGCTTGTCAACCTCGACCCGATGAAGTCGAAGCAATTGGATAAGGGTATTCAGCAGTTAACCGATGAAGGAGTAGCTCAGCTATTTACACTTGAATTGGGTAACCGAAAAATTGTTGGCACCGTGGGTGAACTTCAGTTTGAGGTAATTCAATACCGATTAGAGAACGAATACGGGGCGAAATGTCGTTGGGTACACCTGAATTACACCAAGGCCTGCTGGATTACAGCGGAGAACCCGGTTAAACTGGCTGAATTTATCCGATTAAAAGGCAATCAGATTGCTTACGATAAGGATCAGAACCCTGTTTTTCTGGCCGAATCGGACTGGATGCTACGGATGAACCAGCAAAATAACCCTGATATTCAGTTCCATCTGACATCAGAATTTAAAGTGGCAGCCTAAATCGTTAGGCCCATACGCTTAGATTCTGCCCTTCAACTAAAACTCATTTTAAGCGAGTGGGTTGTTATAAGTATTACTCACGTTAAAACGGATTATACTATGACACGCTCACTCGCAACACTCGCGCTTGTTTTGCTACTTGCCGGGTCGGTCTCGGCTCAGGAAAAGCAACCAAAACGGTCTTCCGGCAAGAAATCGTCTGCCGGAACCGTATCGGCAACGGATGCTGCCCGTTCAAACCCATCGGCAGCGAATACGCATGATGGTACCAACGGGGCATCTATTGGCGCTGGAACTGGTTTGACAAATGACCAGGCGCAGGCTTCACAAAATCCAACGAATAGCCCGGCAAAGGTGGATGCCAGTAGTAGCATTAAAACGGGCGCGTCGTCTGTAAAAGGTCAAAAAAGATTGCCTAAGAAATCGAATTAGTAAATGATTTGCTTAGCTATATTGCCTATCATTTAATCGAGGTTTAATAACCTTCTTTCGACTCAGGAGTTTTATCAGGGTATTGTAAACTACTAAAACCAGATAGACTAATGAAAAAGTTAATGATGGCTGCCGTTGCAATTTGCTTACTATCGGGCGCTGCTTTCGCGCAGGACGATGTGAAAAAGGAGCGTAAGCAAATGAAAAAAGATGCTAAAACAATGAAGCATGATGCTAAAAAATCCGGCGACGACATGATGGCCGACTCGGCTAAAATGATGAAGAAAAATGCCAAAATGATGAAAAAGCAATCGAGCTAATATATACTCGCTACTCGCTTTACCTTGAAGTAGCCTCCCGGTCAGGAGGCTATTTTTGTGTCTAGACAACTCAATGGTACTAGAAAAAGTATAACTTTTTTGCTAATAGGTAGTTTATCTAGGTAATAGTCCCAATAATTTAACTACTAACGTTATGAAGAAGCTAATGATAGCCAGCGCAGTTGTGCTGCTTATGGTAGGTTCTGCAGTTGCGCAGGACAACACGAAAAAAGTAGCCAAAATGGAGGCCAAAGAATTAAAGCATGATGCTAAAATGGCCAAGAAGGAAGCTAAATTAGAGAACGACCATATGAAGGCAGATGCTGCGAAAGATCTGAAGCACGATGCTAAGATGTTGAAGAAAGACGCAAAAAAGGCACCTTCGAATTAATACATAATCAGTTTGTTACCCTGAAAGCCTCTCATTTCGAGAGGCTTTTTTTATGCTTTCTAAATAAATTTTGTTAAAAGCTTGACATGTAAATAAAAAGATAACTACTATTGCAGTGTACTATTTAACTAATACACTAAAACAACTGATGATCTATGATCAAGCTAAGTAATGTATCGTTTGGTTATCAACGGGGGAGGCCGCTTTACGAAGGTCTTGACTTAAGCCTGTCAACAGGGTCAATTTATGGATTACTGGGGCCTAACGGGGCCGGGAAATCGACGCTTCTGCGTTTGGTGTCTGGCTTATTGTACCCAAAATCAGGCACGATTCGAGTTGGCGACTATCTGCCCGGCAATCGCCAGCCAGCATTTCTGGAAGATATGTTTCTGGTGCCCGAAGAGTTCTATATGCCCTCGGTACGTATTCGGCAGTTTGTTGACTCCAATGCGCCATTTTACCCCCGTTTCGACCGAGAGCAAATGAAAAACTATATTCAGGAGTTCGGTTTGACCGACAATCAGAAACTGAATGAACTCTCGTATGGGCAGAAGAAAAAAGTACTGATTGGATTCGGTTTGGCCACGAATACGGCCGTATTGCTGATGGATGAACCAACAAATGGGCTCGATATTCCCTCAAAAAGCCAGTTTCGCCGATTGGTTGCCGGAGCGGTTGATGAACGTCGGACAGTGGTGATTTCGACACACCAGGTTC
Source organism: Spirosoma foliorum (assembly GCF_014117325.1). Classification (NCBI taxonomy): domain Bacteria; kingdom Pseudomonadati; phylum Bacteroidota; class Cytophagia; order Cytophagales; family Cytophagaceae; genus Spirosoma; species Spirosoma foliorum. The sequence goes on from NZ_CP059732.1 coordinate 2,265,330, forward strand.
GTGATCTCGAAACACTGATTGATCCGGTTGTGATTCTAGCCGAGAATTCCCGTTCGAATATGACCGTCGCGCTGAAAGCCAGCGTAGAGGCTATTACGGCCAAATTGTGGTTCGGCATGGTTTCGGAACTGGATACAAACCGCCCGATTTTGTATTCCGAGCGAGCCATAGGCGGGTATGCCATTGTTGCCGAAAACCTGACGGGTGAACCCAGTCGACTCGATTTGGAGCGGCTTTTCAATACGGTTCAGGCCGAACCACGCCGGATTAGTCAATTGTTTTCAGACACCTCAATCTATGCAACCCTATGAACCAGACTTTTTCAATTAACCGCTTCGGGCGGTTGTTACGCAAGTATTTTACAGATAGCCGTGGGCAGTTGCTGGCCAGCCTTGGTTTATTGATAGGTTGTTTAGTTGTCTTTGGGGCAATCACATATCAAAGCATTCCTGTTTCTGTCAGAAATACGCGGTCAATCCTATTTTTTGCGCTTGGTTGGCCCTGTTGGTACATTTTTACAGTACAACAAATCGCAGGAATAAATCAGAAGGAGCGCGCCATAAATTACCTGATGCAACCCGCTTCCCAGTTCGAAAAAATAGCGCTTATCTGGCTTATTTCAGGACTTGGATTTATAGTCGTTTACTTAGGCCTATTCTTTCTGGCCGATACAATTGGGGTTTCATTCATAAATAATCGGCATTGGTCACCCGATAAACTTGTGGAGATTCGTGAGCGAGGAAGTATGCTCAAAATTGAGCCCTTTTTTAACCACATCAGTATGCGCGACATACCGACTTCGTCCTGGGTTTTTACGGCTCTACTACACTCATTTACGCTCGCATTTGCTTTGCTTATTCGGCGTTACACATTGCCGCTCGTTGTAATTGTCGCATTTGGATTACTATTCTCGGGTTTATTCATTAATAACTTCCTGTTACAAAACCTGACTGGTTCCGACACCATTAGAAGTAGTTTTCCCTTTGCAGAGGGAATTGCCAAATCGCCAATTCAGAAGTATCAATACCGGATAGTCCAGATCCCCAGTTTCATAGGTAGTCAATTACGATATATAGTGGGCTTTACGGCAATTGTTCTGCTGTACATAACGGCCTATGTTCGACTTAAAGAGCGGGAGATATAGCGATGGATTTTCGAGACAAACAAGCCATTTATCTGCAAATCGCTGAGTATGTAAGTGAGCAGATCCTGCTGGGTCGCTGGCCAGTGGGAGAGAAGATTCCGTCGGTGCGTGAATTGGCTGCCGAATTGGAAGTAAACCCGAATACCGTCATGCGAACGTATGAGTTTCTAAGTCAGCTAGAGGTTATAGCAAACAAACGCGGCATCGGCTACTTTTCTGCCGACGATGCGCTGGACAAGATTCGCTCATTTCGCCGGGAACAGTTTCTGCAAAATGATTTGCCTCAATTCTTTAAAAACCTGACCCTTTTGGGAATTAGCCTGCGCGAAATAGAAACACGCTACGATGAATACGTAAATGCAACCACTAACGCACAATGAAAACAAGTTATATTCTTTTGGCTGTTATTGCCCTCGTCACGTTAACCGGCATGATCGCTACGGATGTATTGCTCAAGCAGCAATTCGAGAAAATCGACTGGAAAAATCCGTATCAGGAATTTGTCGTACAGCCGCTGCCAACGGCTAAACACTGGGTTATTGAAGGGTCGCCAAATGATGAAATACTCGTTATAAAAACAACTGGGAAATCTCAGGCATTAATTGATCCTGACCAGGTTAAATTTTACCGGGCTGACCAAAAAGGCGATACTGTCTTTATAGCCTTCACTCCAGATTATAGCGGCTATCAAAACGAACCTCGCGACGATGCCAATCGTGAATTACGAGTGCAAGTGGTACTGCAAGTGCCTGTGGTCCAGTTGCTACAAGTTAAAAACAGCCGTTTGACGTTACAGGACTGGTCAACGGATAAGCTGGTGGTATCGCTGCAAAAAAGCCGCTTACGAACGGTAAATCTGTCGGTTTTAGATTCACTTACGTTAGTAGCCAATCAAAATAGTTTCGCTGCCCTGGGAAATGATCAAGTTAAATCGTTACGAGCGATTGTGGCGGATTCGAGTGGTATTGGTCTGAAAAACACGCAGATAAACGCGTTCAAGATGCAGGCTTCGCCAAAGGCTCAACTAGATTTGCAAGGACAGGCGTTGAAATGGCTGAAGTAATTAGAATTATTAGTGCTTTTTCAAAATAGATGCTATGCGATTCTTTCGATTCTATTGGTTATCAGAAAAAAGAATCAAAAGGATCAATAAAATCTGGTTTGGACGAGTACTAGCTAGTTGCCTCCGATTGAGCGTGTTCGTCGGCAGAATAAGTGGCTTCCGGGAGCTTGGCTGAGCGATAGGGGATGGGTAGTGTTATCCAGAATTTAGTGCCTTTGCCAACAACCGACTCAACTTTGATAACCCCTCGATGGAGTTCGATGATTCGTTTAGTGAGGGCCAGACCAATACCGTGGCCTTTGATGGTCATGGTTGATTCGGAGCGGTAGAAAGGCTCAAAAATGTGGGGTAAATCGGATTCTGGAATGCCATAACCCTGATCGGTAAACGTGAGTTGTACGAACCCTCGTTCAAACGAAATTCTGACCGACACACTCTCATTGGGCGAATACTTGCAGCCATTTTCCATCAGGTTCTGGAAAGCCGTCTGGAGGAGCGATTCTTCACCGTTGATGACGAGTTCTTCTTCCTGATTTGGCAAATTGTCGAAGTCAATGTCAATCTGGTAATCGGGCTTTGTATGGATCACATGGCTCTGAGCTTGCCATAATAGTTCGTCAATACGCAACGGTTGATGATTTAACATGACTGCGTCTGAGCTGGCACGCGCCAGTTCAAGCAAACCGTTTACGAGTCGAATCATACTTTTAACCTCATCGAGCAAAGCGTCCAGAGAAGACTCATATTCATCCGTCGAGCGCGCCATAAGTCGGGTTACCTCAACCTGTCCCATCATGACGGTTAAGGGCGTTCGTAACTCGTGAGATGCATGCGAAACGAAACTCTTTTGCAGGACGAAGGCTTCTTCGAGTCGGCTGAGTAAGTCATTGAATGTATTCGCCAGATCCGCTAACTCATCGCGTTGTCGTCCTACGCGTAATCGCTCGTGGATGTTGGTTGCCGAAATTGCGTTTACCTGGCCAATCAGTTCGGCAACGGGACGGAGTGCGTCAGTAGCAAATAAATACCCGGCGATTCCAACGATCACCAGGCTCAATAACCAGCCTGAAAACAGAATTTCACGGAGTCGATCGAGTTTCGTCAGGCCATAGCGATCGTTACCCGATGCCACGATCAGCAGAACCTGTCCCTTTGAGTTCAGGTGCCGAACACCAACGGCTTCCAGATCGCCAATGCGGCTATACTGCGGATGTTTAAGCGTGATTTTGCTAAGAAAACTCGGCGTTACCGGGTAGTGAGGACGTTGATTTCCCTGGTTGTACAGGACTACACCTTTGGAGTTATATACCGTTACCTGTTCGTTGACCATAACAGGTAAATCGGCCTGAGGCACTTCGCCTACATCTTCGCGAAGCCGTACTGTAGTAAATGCCTTTTCGGAGAGTCGTTGCTCAAATTCCTGTTGTCTGAACTGATCGTACAGATAGTAAACAGAAACCGTAAAAAGCAGCATGATCGAAGCGACCAGCAGAACAAAAAGCAGCGTTAGGCGAGTGCGGATGTTCATAGAAAAGGAGGAAAGGGAGGAGGGGAGAAAGGAGGAAAGGGAAAAGAGAAGTTACTGATACAATCCCTTTTCCTTTTTCCCTTTGGTCCTTTCTCCCTTTACTCCTCTTTTAACATATACCCCATTCCAATTACGGTATGAATGAGTTTTTTCGGAAAATCTTTGTCAATTTTTTTGCGAAGGAAGTTCACGTATACGTCAATGACATTGGTGCCTGTATCGAAATGAATATCCCAAACTTTCTCGGCAATATCGACACGGGAAACAACGCGACCGCGGTTACGCATCAGGTATTCGAGCAGGCCAAACTCTTTGGCCGTTAATTCGATTCGTTTATCGCTCCGACGGGCTATTTTTTCATTCAGGTCCAACTCTAGGTCGGCCACTTTCAGAACATTGGCCTGCATGCCTGCTTCACTGCTTCGCTTGGTGAGCGCACGTAGCCGCGCCATCAGTTCCCGAAACTCAAAGGGCTTAACCAAATAATCATCGGCACCGGCTTCAAAACCGGTCAGTTTATCATCAACGGAGCCCATCGCCGTTAGCATGAGCACAGGCGTACGATTCTTTTCCTGACGAATGGCCTGAACCACATCGAAACCGTTCATTTTAGGCAAATTGATGTCCATAATAATCACATCATAGGGATTATTAAGGGCCATTGTTCGCCCAACCTGACCATCGAAAGCCACGTCAACTTCGCAGGATTGTTCTTCCAGACCTTTCCTAACAAACGAGGCTAATTTGGGCTCGTCTTCTACCACCAGAATTTTCATATCGGCAACATACATAGCTATTGTCTGATTTAAAAACGACAGAATAAATTATTAGTTTACACTAGTAGCTATGCGTTCCGGCAAAAGTAATTTAAGGTGCATCCCTACTTCATTGCTCAAGGTCGCCTAGGTGAATTAAAAGGACTTGAAAACAGCATTAAAAGTAGGTTAAACCAAGTTGAAGGCTGTCCGTTAGAAAACAAAAAAGCCGCTCCGAAAATCGGGGCGGCTTTCCGCTTCTATCCACACCATTTCAAGATCGACGACCGGGCGGCCGCCTGATCTTGATGTTCAACCTTCCCTTTGTAAAGGATTGTTATGCGAAACTACGCAATTTCTTTTATACAGCACAAAAAAGCTTTGTATTTGGGCCATATTACACCACAAATCTTATAAAATATTTCAATTTATAACGCGCTACGATAGCTAAAATTACCTAACGCATATAAAATTCACCGAATCTTAATGGTCTACAGATTTCGCTCGATAGAACGCATAGAAGATCAGAGGAAAAATAAACAGGGTCAATAAAGTCGCTGTGATCAATCCGCCAATGACAACTATGGCCAGAGGTTTAGCCGTTTCGGAGCCTATACCATGAGAAACTGCCGCTGGAATTAAACCGATGCCTGCCATCATTGCCGTCATAACAACGGGCCTGATTCGAGAAACAACGCCTTCCCGAATTGCTTCGTTTAATGGCAAACTATTCCGAAGATTCTTCTTAAAGACCGAAATCAAAATTACACCATTCTGAATACAAATACCAAACAAAGCAATGAAACCAATACCGGCCGAAATGCTAAAGTTAACATGCGTAATCAGCAAAGCTGCAATGCCACCAATGATAGCAAACGGCACATTAAACAGCACTAAACCAGCATCTTTAACATTGCCAAATAAGACAAACAGGATAAAGAAGATGGCCAGCAAGCTGATCGGTACTACCTGCGCCAGACGAGCTGTTGCGCGCTGTTGGTTCTCAAAATCTCCTGCCCATTTTACTGTGTAGCCAGATGGTAATTTAACGTTGGCCAGGACTTTTTGTTGTGCTTCGGCAACGGCACTACCCATATCTCGTCCGCGTACCGAGAATTTCACCGCTCCGTAGCGTTGACTGGCTTCCCGGAAAATCAATACTGGGCCCATTTGAGTGTATACCTTTGCAATTTCCTTAACAGGAATCATGCTACCCGTTTCGGTGGGTACCATTAACTGGCTGATCTGTTGCTCATTCGAACGGAATGGGCGGTCGTACCGAATCCGTAAGTCGAACTTTCGCTCTCCTTCATAAATTTGTGTGGCCGCTTTACCGCCAATAGCCATTTCAATTACAGCTTCGGCATCCGCTTTATTGACACCATATAAGGCCAGCTTTCGTTCGTCTAATTCGACCCGCATTTCGGGTTGACCCGTCGTACGAATAACGCCTAAATCCTCAATGCCATGTACAGTTGCCAGTTGCTTCTGGATTTCGATCGCTTTGGTTTCCAGAATAGTTTGATCTGGACCGTAAATTTTAACGGCGATAGAGCCTTTTACACCCGAAACTGCTTCCTCAACATTGTCCATAATGGGTTGAGAAAAGTTGAAGTTTACGCCCGGAAATACAGCCAGCTTCTCCTGCATTTTATCGACCAGTTCTTCTTTCGTTAGCTTGCTCTTCCAGTCATCCTGCGGGTAAATGTCGACCAGGAATTCAATGTTATAAAAGCCAGTTGGATCGGTACCATCGTTGGGGCGCCCTGTTTGTGAAATGACACCTTTTACTTCGGGAAACTGCTCGAAAATATGACGCATCTGGACCGTTTGCTTCACCGACTCCGGCAGCGAAATACTCATCGGCATCGTGGCCCGTACATAAATAGAACCTTCGTTCAATTCAGGCAAAAACTCGGTTCCCAGCAAACTAAAACCCGATAAGCCAATGGCTACAATAATCGTTGTTACGAGCAAGCTCATTTTTTTGTGAGCAAACGTAAATCCAAATGCTTTCGTCGAATATTTCGTCACGACGTTGACAAAAGGGTTATGTTTTTCCCGAACGTTTTTCTTGAGCAGAATACTGGCTAATACAGGTACCAGAGTTAAGGTGAAAATCAGCGCGCCGAGCAGCGCAAATCCGAGCGTCCAGGCTAATGGAGAAAACATCTTGCCTTCCACTTTTTGGAACGAGAAGATAGGCACCAGACAGGTAATAATGATCAACTTGGAGAAGAAAATCGCCTTGCCCATTTCGGTACCTGTTCTCCGAAGAACGCCTAATTTGGCTAGCTTGTTGAACTTCGCCATGCCTTCTTTGTGAGCCAACTCGTCAAGCGTAACAAATATACCTTCGACCATTACCACGGCTCCATCAACAATGATCCCAAAGTCGATAGCGCCCATCGACAGCAGGTTTGCCGACATACCTTTAAGTCGCAGACAGATGAAGGCAAACAAGAGCGCTAGCGGAATAACAATCGATACCGTGACGGTGGTGCGCCAGTCGGCCATGAAAATAAATACGATGACCGTTACAAAGATGATTCCTTCAATAAGGTTGTGGGTAACCGTATGTGTTGCGAAATTGATCAGCGTTTCGCGGTTGTAGAAGGTGTTAATCTGCACATCGGAGGGCAAAATCCGGGTATTCAGATCGTTGATTTTATCCTTTACACGGGCAATAACTTCACTGGGATTTTCACCCTTCCGCATAACGATGATACACTCAACAACGTCATCTTGCTTATCACGACCCGCCTGACCAAGCCGCGGTAAGGCAGACTCCGATACCTGGGCCACATTGCGTACCATGATCGGCGTTCCCTTGATGTTCCTAACCGTGATATTCTGGATATCCTGCTGGTTTCGCAACAACCCAATACCACGTACTACGTAAGCCTCTGAGTTTTTCTCAATAACATCGCCCCCAACGTTCACATTGGAATTGGCAACTGCCTGATACACTTGAAGCGGAGTGATATTATAATCCATCAATCGGCGCGGATCGACTGAAATCTCATAGGTTTTCACCTCGCCACCGAAGCTTACTACATCGGCTACACCCGGTACGCTTTTCAACTGGCGATCAATGACCCAGTCCTGAATGGTTTTTAATTCGCGGGCGGTGCGGGTCGGCGATTGGAGCGTGTACCGAAAAATCTCACCCGTTGGGCCATACGGAGGTTGTACATCGGGACGAATACCTTCTGGTAGCTCAACACCACTCAACAGGTTATTGACTTGCTGCCGAGCGAATGTATCATCGACACCATCATCAAAAAGTACTTTAATAACGGACAAACCAAACAGGGAAGTCGAACGGATATCGGTACGTTTTTGAACCGAGTTTAGCCCAATTTCAATAGGGATCGTAACGAACTTTTCAACCTCCTCTGCCGACCGACCAGGCCATTGGGTGATCAGCGTAATTTGTGTATTGGTAACGTCAGGAAAGGCTTCAATGGGGGTATTCTGGTAACTGATAACGCCCGCTACTACGGACAACGCTGTTAGGAAAAATATAAAAAATTTGTTCTTAAGCGAGAAGGACAAAATACTCTTAATGAACTTATTCATGCCGGTGGTGTACAGCGCAGATATTGGTACAGTTACAAAAGTCCACTTTCAGACTTAAATCCAGCTTAATCTATTGTTAAAAAAAGGTTAAAACATAAACGTATGAATTGGACTAATTTTATGAGAACTGTCCACAATTCTGTAAGCATTCTGGCAGGCCTTGGGGTGATATTTGTCGAATAAACTTTGTTAGCCATTAAACGAAGAATCATAAAACTATGGAATCCCTAAAATTCAAAACCAATATTAAATGTGGCGGCTGTATAGCTGCTGTTACTCCTTTTCTGAATGAAGCTGTAGGTGAAGGTCATTGGCAGGTTGATGTTCAGACGCCCGATAAAGTACTGACCGCTGAGGCTAGTAATACATCAATAGTCAAACAGGCTATTGAGAAAGCTGGCTACAAGGCCGAACCGCTGAATTAATAGCTACGTCAATGACTACGATTGAGCGAAGTTCACTGCCCAAAGAGGCGAAGGCCACTGGCATTCGGAAAACTTTTCCGGTGCTTGAGATGAGCTGCGCGGCCTGTGCTGTCAGTGTAGAATCTATACTGAAAAGTACTCCAGGAGTGAGTGATGCGGGGGTAAACTACGCCAATCAATCTGCCTGGGTGCGGTTTGACCCCAAAGTCGTAACTGTAGAGGAGTTGCAAAAGGCCGTTCGCTCTATGGGGTACGATATTGTTATCGAATCTGAAGACCCGAGCCAAGCCGACCCGCAACAAATACAGGCCGAAGCGCAAAAGCAGCACTATCATCAGCTAAAACAACGCACTAGCTGGGCGTTGATTCTATCATTACCGATTGTTGTTCTGGGCATGTTTTTCATGGACCAGCTTGAAGCCAACGTCTGGTCTACCTATGCCAATTACTTCATGATGGTGTTATCGGCAACGGTTGTTTTTGGGTTGGGCCGTTCATTCTTTACGAATGCGTGGAAACAGGCTCGCCATGCCAGAGCGAACATGGACACATTGGTGGCGCTCAGTACAGGCATTGCTTTTTTGTTTAGCGCGTTCAATACGCTTTATCCTGAATTTTGGCATCAACGGGGGCAACATCCGCATGTTTATTTTGAAGCCGCATCGGTGGTTGTCGCGTTTATTTTGTTGGGCAAAGTGCTCGAAGAACGTGCCAAGTCAACTACCTCATCGGCTATTAAAAAGCTAATGGGTTTGCAACCTAAAACGGTTCGTCTGGTCGAAGGAACTACCGAGCGCGAGATTCCCATTTCATCCGTAGAGGTTGGGCAACTGCTGCTCGTTCGCCCTGGGGAGAAAATTCCAGTAGACGGACAAGTCGAATCGGGACAGTCGTATGTCGACGAGAGCATGATCAGTGGCGAGTCAATACCTGTTGAGAAGCAGAGCGGTACCGCCGTTTTTGCCGGAACGATCAATCAAAAGGGTAGTTTCCGATTTCGAGCTGAAAAGGTAGGGGCTGATACATTGTTAGCGCAAATCATTCGTATGGTGCAGGATGCCCAGGGGAGTAAAGCGCCTGTACAACAGCTGGTTGATCGGATTGCCGGTATTTTTGTGCCTATCGTTCTGGGTATTGCCCTGCTGACGTTCGTGATCTGGTTGGCATTCGGGCACTATCTGGCTCCTCATGCCGATCCCTTTACAACGGCGTTGCTGACCTCTGTAACGGTGCTGGTTATTGCTTGCCCCTGTGCGTTAGGACTGGCTACGCCAACCGCCATTATGGTGGGTATTGGCAAGGGGGCCGAAAATAACATACTTATAAAAGATGCCGAAAGTCTTGAAGTCGCCCATCGAGTTAATGCTATTGTTTTAGATAAGACTGGTACTATTACCCAAGGAAAACCAGTTGTAACCGATTTGCAGTGGGTTATTTCTGGAAATGAGCTGATTCAGGCCCAACGTATAGTATATACGATAGAGTCTCAGTCCGAACATCCGCTAGCAGAGGCCGTGACAACGAAACTAGCCAATACGGAATCAATCGCATTGGATTCTTTTGACAGTATAACGGGACGCGGAGTAAAAGCCTATTACCAGAATGAAATCTATTTGGTGGGCAATCATAGCCTGTTGACTGATCATCAGATCGAACTGCCCGAAGCATTGGCAAAACAGGCGACAGACTGGCAAAGTCTGGCTAAAACGGTTGTGTTCTTTGCCCGACGTAGTGCTGACGGAACGAAAAATGAACTATTAGCGATCATCGCTATTGCTGATCCCATTAAGGCAAGCTCGAAACAGGCTATTGACCTGTTGCAAAACCGGGGCATTGCGGTCTATATGCTAACCGGCGATAATGCCCAGACAGCTGCTGCTGTGGCAAAGCAAGTAGGAGTAGAGCACTTTAAAGCGAATACAATGCCTACCGATAAAGCCAATTTTGTCAAAGAATTACAGGCTGAGGGGAAAATAGTAGCGATGGTGGGCGATGGGATTAACGACTCACAGGCAATGGCCCAGGCCGATGTGAGTATTGCCATGGGCAAAGGGTCTGATATTGCAATGGACGTAGCCCGAATGACGCTAATCACATCCGACCTTACCAGTATACCTAAAGCTCTACAGCTTTCGAAACAAACGGTTCAGGTTATTCGCCAGAATCTGTTTTGGGCATTTATTTATAACCTGATCGGTATTCCTGTAGCGGCTGGCTTGCTTTATCCTTCGTTTGGCTTTTTGCTAAATCCAATGGTGGCTGGAGCAGCAATGGCGTTAAGTTCAGTTTCCGTCGTAAGTAATAGCTTACGCCTGCGGGGCATGAAACTGTAATCTACCCGTGGTGTCGGGTTCTCAAACCCGACGTACTACGTCACATTTATACAAAAAATCCCCACCAGTTTTCTAGTGGGGATTTTCGTAAATCTATTAGTATAAAAAGTTGGCAATATGCCGAATTTATTTGGCCGAAACCGAGCCACGCAGTGCACGTGGAATTTCGATGCTAGCCACTGGGTTTGATGCCTGTTCGAGCATCTCGATGTTGTTAACAGAAATCTGACCAACACGAACAGATTTGCCCAGATCAAGACCCGATACATCGACATCGATGAAATCAGGGATGTTTTCAACAGTACCTTTCACGCGTAATTTCCGAACCCGCGTAACAAGTTTACCACCTTTTTGTACACCTGGAGCTGAACCCACCAAACGAACGGGAACGGCAATTTTAATAGGCTTACTATCGGTTACCAACAGGAAGTCGGCATGCAGAAGCACGTCACTTACTGGGTGGAATTGAGTTTCCTGAAGAATAGCCCGGTATTCAGCGCCTTCAATGTTGAGGGCTACTTCAAAAATATTGGGCGTATAAACTAAGTCGCGGAACAGAATTGCGGGAGCATAAAAATGCACCTGCTCTTCGCCACCGTACAACACACACGGAACATTACCCTCGGCCCGAATCGCTTGTGATTCCGTGCGGCCGAGATTCGCTCGTTGATACCCTACAATCTCGATTTTTTTCATGACAAAAATTATTTAGTGAATGAATGATTGAGTGATTGAGTGATTGAATAGTCTTGCGTAAGCTATTCAATCACTCAATCACTCAATCACTCAATATTTTATAAACAATGAACTAATAGATTCGTGATCTCGAATACGGCCAATGGCTTTGGCAAATAACTCAGCCACCGATAGTACTCTAATTTTGTCGTTGGCCTGCTTGAGTGGTAGCGTGTCAGAAACGACCAACTCTTCCAACACCGAATTCGCAATGTTTTCGTGTGCTTTCCCTGACATAATCGGGTGTGTACAAACAGCGCGTACCGATTGAGCGCCCTTGTCCATGATAATCTGGGCCGCTTTCGCCATCGTGCCACCTGTGTCAATCAAATCGTCGACCAGCACCACGTTGGCACCTTCTACATCCCCAATGACTTGCATGGAGGCAATTTCGTTGGCCCGCTTGCGGTGTTTATCACACAGTACGATGTCGGCATTGAAATGCTTGGCAAACGTACGGGCGCGATTGGCACCACCTACGTCAGGCGAGGCTATGACCAGATTCTCTAAATTCAGGCTTTTAATGTAGGGTACAAACACGGATGTTCCCTCCAAATGGTCGACCGGAAAATCGAAGAAACCCTGAATTTGCCCTGCGTGAAGGTCGAGCGTCATCAACCGATCTGCTTTCGACGCGGCCAGCATATTTGCCACTAGTTTAGCGGCAATCGACACACGGGGTTTGTCTTTCCGATCCTGACGAGCATACCCAAAATAAGGAATGACAACTGTAACGTAGTGCGCTGAAGCCCGGCGAGCGGCATCGACCATGAGCAACAATTCGAGCAAGTTATCGGCGGGTGGGGGAGTTGACTGAATCAGAAATACATCGCAACCCCGAACCGATTCTTCAAAACTGGGTGACATCTCACCATCGCTAAACCGTCGGCAGGTATATCCGCCCAAGTCTTTGCCGTAATAATGGGCGATTTTTTCAGCCAGATAGGTAGACTGAGTTCCTGAAAAAATCTTAACCGGATTAAACGATGCCATGTGTGCCAGACAAATTTTCCGCAAAGGTACGGAAAAAACGGGCCGGTTCGTGCTGGAGTGTGAATTTTCTTTGTGGAAAGAGATTCTGATTGGATCAGTAAATGATGTTTTAGGGGTAGATGTAGGTTAAACAATATAGTTCTCGTAGTCAATTTCCTCTGGTCGAGCTACGGCTTGTGGCTTTACTCCTTTATAAATTGGATGATTATTGACATCATTACGTAAGGCAACATCAATAATAATAGCGATTTTACGATGTGAAAGTAATATTGTTTTTAAATGCCACCGATCTTCAGCATTGCAGGTCAGACGTTTTTCCGTAAGTTTTGTGAAGATTAATTTATTATGTGCTTCGTTATCAATGGTTTTTAACCGGCCCTGACGTTGAAGCAGATCTGTTAGAACCGCTATATTCTGATTACTACGCCCATATTCGACCAATAACTTTTTGGAAACAACCCAACATCCTTTTGTCCTAAGCCAAAGCAATAATTTTTTGTATTCAGGATCAAGTGGATTCTTGAAATTCTTGGCAATGTTAGTATCGACAAAAAGATCAGTTTTTAAAATATTTTCTAACTCTTCAGCAGTAGGATTTTCCATCAATGTGCATTCAAGGCAATATCCATAACATCAATTCCATACGTATCAAAGAAGCCTTGGGGTGCTCCTTTAATTTGGCCATCGATTGCAAACTCTATGTTATATACTTTGCTTTTTGTGCCATCATTTTCAAAATAAAGTACTCTAACTTGGGTGGGGTGTAATTCGCCATTAACTAACAACAGCCTAATTCGATTAAGTAGGTACTCGCTATGTGTTTCAATAATGTATTGCTTTTGAGTGCTATTGATTTGGTTCGATAGATAATTGCCAAATTGAGCTTGAATCTTAGGATGTAAATGAATTTCGGGCTGAGAAACGGCAAGGCAGGATTGATCTTGTAGTTGGAGGTCTGCTACTATAATTGGTAAAAATTGACTGATTCCGAAGCCAACATCTGTCAATGCCGTGAAGTTAGCTTTGGGCTGGGTTTTAATATTTAGCTCAAATCTACCCCCTTTTAACATAGTCGATTGAACCTCCGAAAAGAGTTCTAATTGACGCATCACTTCGTTCAGTTTGGCTAATTTCTCTGGATTTGTTTGTTCCCATTCAATAATCTGGTCAATATAGCCAGATCCATCAGAATCTATTTTAGACTGAGCTTTAGATTTTTGATAATATGTTCGTTCTGGAGGATGACGGAAAGAGCCAACATAATTAAAATTTCTATCTGGGAAGACATTACGAAGTGCATCACGAAAGTAAAAATTAGGATTATTGTATAATTCGGCAATTTCTTTGAGATGATGATAGTATCTATTTACTTTTAGGTGTATATCTGGGCCTTTTTTTTGTGAAGCAGGTTGAATATGATTTTTTAAACTATCGACTTTTTCTAAAGCCTCTCGAACTTGAGGGAATCTAATGTCTGGTGCATAAGCATCCAAGCTGAATTTATAATTATTATATTCTCTACGCACGTCCATACTCCACTCCTCTTGGACATAGGCATTTGCTTCAAATTTAGCGGAAAGCTCTTTTAATCTAGGAAGATCATTTGACTCATCATACTCCCAAATCCATTCAAAAATAGGTTTGAAATTTCTCCATATGAAGGAATATGGTTGAAGTTTTATTCCTACATTTTTCGTAAGATTTTTGCCAAATACAATTTCTTCATAACTACCCATATTCAAATATTTACCATTTGGCGAAAGGTATAATGGGAATTCCTCAGTCTGCAACACCGCCAAAATTGCATTGATCAATGAACTCTTGCCGCTACTGTTTGCACCTGTTAGTAAAGTAATTGGTGCGAATTTTACGTCGAGTTCTTCGAAACACTTGAAGTTTTTGAGCGAGAGCGAGTTAATCAGCATAGTTTTTTATCAGCAAAGCTACTGCCGAAAGTTAGCCATTTTCGGGGATTTTCGGCGTAAACACTATCTTTGCGGTATCAGTAACTGATTATGACAGAGCAGAAAGTTTCCCCGGCTACCTCCTTACAAGACATTATTGCCCACGCCAAAGAATATGGCTTCGTATTTCCATCGTCCGAAATCTACGACGGGCTACAGGCTGTGTATGACTATGGTCAGAATGGCGTTGAACTTAAAAATAACCTCAAAACGCTGTGGTGGAAGGCCATGACGCAACTCCACGACAATGTGGTTGGAATTGACGCGTCGATCTTCATGCACCCGCTGACGTGGAAAGCGTCGGGCCACGTTGATTCGTTCAACGACCCGATGATCGATAATAAAGACTCGAAGAAACGCTATCGCGCCGACCAATTGCTGGAGCTGAAAGCAGAAGCTTATGCGAATGCGGGCGACGAAGCGAAAAGTACAGCTTTGTTACAGGAAATGGGGCGCTTATTAGGTGACAATGACCTAGAAGGGGTTCGAAATCTTATTATTGCCGAAGGTATTAAAGACCCTGTTTCGGGTACCGATAACTGGACCGAAGTTCGTCAGTTTAACCTGATGTTCTCGACGCAGGTGGGTTCATTGGCTGAAGACGCCAGCTTGATTTACCTGCGTCCTGAAACGGCACAGGGTATTTTCGTTAACTTCCTGAATGTGCAGAAAACGGGCCGGATGAAGGTTCCGTTTGGGATCGCCCAGATCGGTAAAGCATTCCGGAACGAGATCGTAGCCCGGCAGTTTACATTCCGGATGCGTGAATTCGAACAGATGGAAATGCAGTTTTTTGTGCGCCCTGGCACTGAAATGAAGTGGTACGAAACCTGGCGTGATACGCGGATGAAGTTCCATGAGGCCGTTGGTTTACCCGCCGAAAAACTCAAATTTCATATTCACGAAAAACTGGCTCACTACGCCAACGCAGCGGTTGATATCGAATATAAATTTCCGTTCGGTTTCCGCGAAATGGAGGGAATTCACTCTCGTACCGATTTTGACCTGAAAGCACACCAGGAACTGAGTCGTAAAAAGCAGCAATATTTCGACAATGATATCGACGAAGCAACTGGCAAGCCTTACGGCAATTACATTCCGTATGTAGTTGAAACATCTGTTGGCGCCGATCGCTTATTCTTAGCTGTGTTCTGTAATGCCTTTACCAAGGAGACTGTGGGTGAGGGAGACCAACAGAAAGAACGGACGTATCTGAAACTGCACCCGGCATTGGCTCCTGTAAAAGCGGCTGTATTCCCGTTGATGCGCAGAGATGGTCTACCCGAAAAAGCAGAAGAAATCGTGAAGAATCTACGTTCGGAATTTAGAGTGGTTTATGAAGAGCGTGATGCCATTGGTAAACGCTATACTCGTCAGGATTTAATCGGTACACCATTCTGTATCGCTGTCGATTACCAGACGCTGGAGGATAACACTGTTACGATCCGCTACCGTGATACAACCGAACAAGTTCGTATTCCTATAAGCGAGCTGAAGGCTAAAATTGGTTACGAGGTTTCGATGGAACGAGTGCTGGAGAAAATGTAGAAAAATACCTTTAGAAAATAGAAAAGCCCAGAAATCAACTTCTGGGCTTTTCTATTTTCTAAAGGTATTGATTATTAGACCAATAGTGTACGCAATGTGGTCACGTTTGCCGTTGCATCGAAGACTGCTTTCACAGGAATTGTAAAACCATCTAGATAAAGGCTACTGACGGTTTCGCCCATTCGAAATAAACCGATTAGTGCATAAGCCTCTGTGTCTGAATCGAATGTAAAAAGCTCAATCGTTTGACGGATTGGGTCAACGAGCCAGTACTCAGTAACGCCGTGTGCTGCGTAATCTTCAAACTTGATTTCCCGATCGTTCTTCTGCGCACTTTTTGATAATACTTCCACTACCAGATCAGGAGCTGGATAATAAAGCAAATCAGGTTGAATCCCCGCTGCTTTAGTTGGCCCAAAATAGCAGATATCCGGCTCGTAACTATTACGCGTCAGTTCAACCAATGCTTTTTCGACAAGCACAATGCCTAGCTGTCGCTTGCTGACAAAGGCATTTAATAACGTACCAAGAAGCATCACAGCTGAATTGTGCCTGTGTAGAGCTGGCGAATGAACAACGATTTCGCCATTGATAAACTCGGCTTTCATGTCATCATTCAACCACTTATAAAATGCCTGTCTACGATTTTTTTCGTCGTTGAGAATCGCCTGTACTTGCTGAATAATCTGCGGAGCCTTGGGCGATTCAAGAAGTTGAGCAGCTAATTCGGTCATATAGTATCAGGTCTTTACTCAAATATACGAAAAAGGCCGTGTTGTTACGCTTCGCCTACCAGCATTAAAGCGCCCACCGTTACGTTCGATGTTTCGTCGATTAGGATTGCGCCACCCGAAGCACGGTTGGTTGCATAGGGATCAAAACTGATGGGTTGGGCCGTTCGTAAAACAACCTTGGCCAGATCGTTTAACCGTAGTTGCTCTACACCTTTAATCTGTTCGTATGTATTGACGTTCAGTTGATAGGCAATCTCGCGAACGGAGCAACGGGTACGGAACGTCCCGACCTGTAACACGTATTTATTCCCTACCTTGAACTCCTTGGAATCCATCCAGCACAGCATCGCTTCAACCGTTTGGCTACTCAATGGCTGGCTTTCCGAACGGACAATAAGATCACCCCGGCTAATGTCTACATCGGTTGCTAAATGCAGCACGACTGACATGGGGGTAGTCGCTTCCTCCAGATGAGTTTCGGCGATTTCGATAGCGTCGATGGTTGAGGTCTCGCCCGATGGAAATACCGTTATTGCATCACCTTTACGGAACTGGCCACTGGTGATTTTTCCGGCATAACCCCGATAATCATGCAGTTCAGCGGTTTGCGGCCGAATAACGTATTGAACAGGGAAACGAGCTTGAATCAAATTAATGTCATCGTCAATCACAACTGTTTCCAGATGTTCCAACAATGTTTGACCATCATACCACGGCATTGATTCTGAGCGATCAACCACGTTATCTCCGTTGAGGGCACTCATCGGAATATAAGTTACCTGCTTCACATTCAGGTTTTTGGCTAATTCGGCGTAGTGAATACAGATGTCCGTGAACACATCCTGCGAATAACCAACCAAATCCATTTTATTGACAGCCACCACAATATGGGGAATGCCCAAAAGTGACGCGATGAGTGAGTGCCGACGAGTTTGTTCAGCCACTCCATGTCGTGCATCGACCAACACAATGGCCAACTGACAGTTCGATGCCCCAGTAACCATGTTACGGGTATACTGAATATGTCCTGGCGCATCCACAATGATAAACTTGCGGGCTGGAGTCTGAAAATAGCGATAGGCTACGTCAATGGTGATGCCTTGTTCCCGTTCAGAACGGAGGCCATCTGTCAGCAGCGCGAGGTCAATTTCACCGTCATCACGGCTTTTGCTGGCGCGCTCAATAGCTTCCAGCTGATCGGCCAGAATGGATTTAGAATCGTAAAGAAGACGCCCAATGAGCGTACTTTTGCCGTCGTCGACCGAACCGGCAGTTATAAATCGGAGAAGATCCATTTACTCAATATTCGTGAAGTCGATATGGCGATAGAAATTGCTTTGTTTCGACATGTCGTACTCCGTTTGGTTAAAATTTCCTTGCTTCAATTCAGTTTGGATGATGTGCTCCATATCCACTTTGAAAACAGGAATATGTTCGGTTATCGTTACGAATACAATCAATTTATCTACGCCTACATAATCATGAGCTACTATATTACGAAGAGCTTTAATCGTTTGCCAGGGAATATTGACATAACTTGATTTCGTTTCTTCGCTAATACGACTGACTTGTTCGCCAATATGTAGTAGTTGTAACAAGCAGGCGTTGAAATCTTTTTGATCGTTGGCTTCAAAGAAAACAAAAGGATCATCATAACCCGTTGCATACAAATTGATTTTCCCAATCGCTTCCAGAATCCGTAAGCAGTAGACTAAATCCGTTTTAAGACTGGGTTGCATAGCGAACATCAGCTAAGGCCCGGTGCAAAATAATCGGTTCAGCATATGCCTGGAGCATCAAATCGATCGGAATATGTAGATCTGTTTGTAACGCATCTCTTAGAGCAATAAGCTGCTTATAGGGAATGTTTTCGTCGATAAGCAGGTCGATATCTCGGTATGACTCTCCTCGTACAAAAGACCCAAATACGCCGATTCGGGTTAAGCCGAACCGGTCGAAAATCTGCTTATCTCTTAGATAAGTTTGTAGGGATTGAAAGTCATTTACTGGCATAATACCAACAGGTCAGTATGAAATGAGGCTACTCAAAAATACCCGCCTTTCTTGCGGTCTTCCATGGCAGCTTCGCTGAGTTGATCGTCCATGCGGGTTTCGCCCCGTTCGGAGATGCGCGTAGCCTGAATTTCGTCAATAACGGCGTCCAGCGTGTCGGCACTTGATTCTGAGGCCGCTGTGCAGGAAATATCACCAACGGTACGGAAACGGACCCGACGTGTAACCAGTTGATCATCGGCTTCGGGTTTGATAACGCCACCTGCGGTAGCCATCAACTTGCCATCACGGATGAGCAACTCGCGCTCATGGGCGAAATAAATGCTGGGGAGTTCAATTTTTTCGCGCCGGATGTAATTCCAGACGTCTAGTTCGGTCCAGTTCGAAATCGGGAATATGCGGACGTTTTCACCTTTGTTAATCCGGCCGTTGTAGAGGTTCCAGAGCTCCGGGCGTTGCCGTTTTGGGTCCCAGGAACCAAACTCATCACGAACAGAAAAGACACGTTCTTTGGCTCGTGCTTTTTCTTCATCCCGACGGGCACCACCAATGCAGGCATCGAACTCGAATTCTTCGATCGTATCGAGTAATGTGAAAGTTTGCAGGCCATTTCGGGTTGCATTCCGGCCCGTTGGCTCCTTCAATTTCTTTTCCCGAATGGTGTCTTCTACATACCGAACGATTAGTTTTTCACCGATTCGTTCAGCCAGATTATCGCGGTAGTCGAGGGCTTCCTGAAAGTTGTGGCCCGTATCGATATGAACGAGCGGAAACGGAAATTTGCCTGGCCGAAATGCTTTCAAGGCCAGGTGTACGAGGGTAATGGAATCTTTCCCGCCTGAAAAAAGCAGCGCAGGCCGCTCAAATTGACCGGCTACCTCCCGCATAATGTGGATGGCTTCCGATTCGAGCTGATCGAGATAATCGAGTTTCATTCAATGATGTTTCAAGTTTCAAATTCCATGTTTCAAGTTGACGTAGTCAATCAACCTGAAACATGGAACTTGAAACAACTAACTATTTAACATGCAATCCACACTCTTTCTTGGAGTTATCTTCCCACCACCAGCGGCCTGCCCGGAAATCTTCACCTTCCTGAATGGCGCGGGTACAGGGCTGACAACCGATGCTCACAAAACCACGGTCGTGGAGCGGGTTGTAAGGCACATGATGATCTTTTATGTATTGCTTTACCTCGTCGAATGTCCAGTCCATCAATGGGTGGAACTTGAACAGGTCGTGCGAGGCATCCCATTCGAGCTGGGGCATGCTCTGGCGGTTGGCCGATTGCTCAGCGCGAATACCCGTAATCCAGATTTTCTGACCCTTCAACGCCCGGTTTAAAGGCTCAACTTTCCGAATGCCGCAGCATTCTTTCCGATTCTCCACAGAGTCGTAGAAACTATACGGCCCTTTGGTGGTCATTAATGTTTCTTCGGCGTTCCTGTCCGGGAAATAAGCTTCGATTTTGGTTGCGTACCGATCATTCGTCTTTTTCCAGACCGAATACGTTTCGGCAAACATTCGGCCGGTATCGAGTGTGAAAATTTTGATCGGGATGTTGTTCGCCAGAATCAAGTCAGTAATGACCTGATCTTCATAACCCAGGCTGGTCGAAAAAATAACCTCGCCGGGAAACAATTCAGCCAGCGTACGTAAAGCGTCAACATTGCTCAGCCCTGACAATCGGTCAGTTAGGCCTTCAAGCGTGTATGAGGTGGACTCGGCAATCATGTTAGTTTGGCAATTTTATCGCCTTGCCGGTTTTGGTCAACTGCCGGGCAGCGTCCAGAATCTTCATGACGATGATCGTATTCTCTAATGACATTAATCTGTCGGGTTTAGTTTCGCCATACCGACTCAAGCGTTACCCCACATTTACCTTTAAAACCTCTGCTGATTTCGCTGCTGCCTGCGCGAAGTCTTCAATTAAATCCTCTACAGCTTCCAGGCCCACCGAAATCCGAATCAGGCCCGGCGTGATGCCAAGTGCTGCTTTTTCTTCGGGTTTCAATTTAGCATGAGTTGTTGTATTTGGGTTTGTCACGATGGTACGTGAATCGCCCAGATTAGAGGAAAGGGTAGGAATAGTTAATGCGTCAAAAAAAGCTTTTACCCGATCAAAGCCGCCTTCCAGTTCAATCGTGACAATAGCCCCGCCCGCGCTCATCTGCCGTTTTGCCAGATCATATTGCGGATGGGAGGGAAGGAACGGATATAATACACGTTCAACATCTGTATGAGCATCCAGTGCTTCAGCCAATTGCAAGGCGTTACGGCAATGGCGCTCCATGCGTAGGTCTAACGTTTCCAGACTTTTCGATAAAACCCAGGCATTGAAAGGCGATAAAGAAGGTCCGGTATGACGGGCAAAGAACCGAATGGGCTGAATCAGATCGGCGCGACCTACAACAATACCACCTAGTACCCGACCCTGTCCATCCATATATTTCGTTGCTGAATGCACCGATAAGTCTGCTCCAAAATCGATAGGTGTTTGCAGAATGGGGGTTGCAAAACAGTTATCGACGTTCAGGATAAAGCCATACTTCGCCTTTAAGCGAGCCAGCATTCTGAGGTCAACTAATTCTAGGCCAGGGTTCGATGGAGTTTCCAGGTAGACCATGCGGGTGTTCGGCTGCATAGCGGCTTCCCACTCAGCTTCGGTGGCTGTTGCATCGACATACGTATGGGTGATACCCCACTTGCTCAAAATCTGTGTAATGATCTGATGTGCTGAACCGAACAACGCCCGGCAGGCAACCAAATGATCACCGGATTTCAATAAAGCCGCCATACTCGCAAAAACGGCCGCCATACCCGTTCCTGTGGCAATGCCATCTTCGGCATTTTCCAACATACAGACCTTCTCAACAAACTCCGTTACGTTAGGATTAGAGAAGCGCGAATAAATATTGCCCTCTTCAGTTTCTTCAAACAATGCTTTACCTTGTTCTGCACTTTCGAAGGTAAAACTTGAGGTCAGATACAGCGGTACAGAGTGTTCGCGGTTGAGCGATTGCTGTGTCTGAGTACGGATGGCTTTGGTTTGCTTTTGCATGCTATTGGCGCACACAGGCTCTGGCTGTGTGATCAATAAAAATCTTACTTGTAACAGCCGGAGCCTGTTACGGCCTAAAAGAACTTGATAATCTTCCGCAAACTTACGAGGATAACGACAATTCCGACGAGTATCATCATGGTTTTAACGGGTAGTTTTTGCGCCAGGCGGGCAGCAATAGGTGCTGCAATCATTCCGCCCAGAATCAGACCGATGATTACCATGCCATAGTTGTCCAAACCAGCATATAAGGCGAATACAACAGAACTGGCAAAGGAAACAAAAAACTCCGCCAGATTGACCGAACCAATGGTATAACGAGGATGTCGCCCAGCCGCAATAAGCGTTGAATTAACAATTGGGCCCCAGCCTCCACCGCCAATGGCATCGACAAATCCACCAAACCAGGCTAACAGGCCAATTTGGCGAACGGGCTTTTTCTTGGTCTGTTTCGCTAACGCTTTTTTCAGAATCAAAATACCCAAAATAGCAGTGTAAACCGAAATCGCTGGTGATAAATAAGTTGCCACCACTTCCATATCGGCCAGCTTGGTAATTAAAAACGCCCCTAGCGCTGCGCCAATGACGCCCGGAATCAATACAATCTTGAACAGGCGACTATTGACGTTGCCAAACTTCAAGTGCATATAGCCCGATACGCCCGATGTGAAAATTTCGGAGCTGTGTACACTGGCAGTAGCAAACAAAGGGCTAATACCAACGCTGGTTAAAAAGGTAGTTGCTGTTACCCCATAAGCCATTCCCAGTGCTCCATCGATCATTTGGGCAACAAATCCGGCTAAAATGAAGTAAAAAATATCGGGTGTGATGTCAACTGTTTTGGCGATAAGTGTCAGGCGATCCAACGTAAAATAGCTGAACAACAGATGCCCTACAATCATCAGTGCCAGTGCCGAAAAAACATAAATAGCTATTTCGGTGCGATTCCTGCGCCGGAGCAGCGGGCGGCCCGAGCCTGTTTGCACAGTAGCGGTTGGAAAGGCAGCCTGCAAAGCTTTCGCTTGCTTTGTTGCATTTTCTCCCTGAAGGCTGATCGTCAGTCCATTAAGGTCGATGTCTGGCTCTGCCAGACTAAGGGTAGTGTCTGCCGAATTGGTGGTAGAGGCTATCTGTTCACTCATACAGTATAATGCCTATCGAGTTAATGGAGTATTTTATTTATGAAAAACGGCACGTCAGCGTGCCGCATGTTTTTAGACTATTTCAATCCAGCAGTGTGTAAACTGGCCTGAACGTGTCACAAAGATACGATAGGTAACTGGAAAGTTGCAAGAAAACCCAGTAAACTCGTGAAGATGGTGATCAGATTAACGCTGCATACCAAATCCAGATGATATACACGGGCTGGAACACTAATCGCGACCAGACATACCAGAGTTTAGCAGGCAACCCCCCTGGAGGGGGCAGGTTCTTGACCGCTACATTGATATTGGCCGGAAATATCGCAATCAACAAAATAATTAAGCCCCAGCCGGCCCAGAAGCGAGTTTCTAAAAACAATAGACTAAGGCCAAGTACAATTTCAGCTACGCCAGATAACAAGACAAGTAGGCGGGCATTCGGTAAAAACGCTGGAATCATATAAGCAAGCTGCTCCGGTTTTCGAAGGTGTGTCAAACCAATCATCACAAACATGGCGGTAGCTGCCAATAACGCATCGTGATGCGGATCGAGTAAATAAGGCGACTGAGTCAGCCAGCCAATTCCATAGAGTAAAGCCCCAATCGATAATAAACCCAAAAAGAAAGCCATGACTTTGGTGTCGGTTGATGTATGGGTCAAAGTTCCGATGGCTCTGCGGGCGATCCACTAACATTTGTTAGGAGATTAAACTTCCCGGCGAATACGACTCAGACTTTCGGGAGCGATTCCCAAGTAAGAAGCGAGATGTCGAACAGGAATTGTCTGTACTAAAACCGGATTCTGTTCCAGCAAGTACACATATCGTTGTTTGGCAGTAGTTGTCAGGAACTGGACTTCCCGGCTTGTTTTTCGTAAGAATGCCTGTTCGGCAATTAATCGGCCAATTCGTTCCGCTTTGTGCGATTGGTCATATAACGTGAGCAGTTTTTCACGGCTGAATCGTAGTGCCTGAACATCACTTAATGCCTGAACGGTAAAAGCGGTTGGCTGACCCGTGAGAAACGAAGAGTAAGCCGAAACGAAATCATTCGTAAAGATGAAATCGAGTGAGATATCGCGGCCATTATCATTGAGGAACAGCCGAACCATTCCCTCGTCGAGGTAGTAAATGTATTTTTCAACCTGACCCGCCTGAATTAGAAAATCGTTTTTCTTGTAAGTAACTGCTTCGACAATCGAAGAGAAACGAAGCCAGTCATCATCGGCCTGGGCGGCTAATGTATCAAGTCGTTGACGAAGTCGGTCAAGAGGGTTATCATTCATTGGCATTACTAGTCAGGAGTGGTCGTCCGTTGCAAAATCGTCAAATACAATTGGATAACAACGAATGACGACTCATGACTAGTAATGCCAATAAAGAGTTACTCTCCTGCCATTGGATCAGGCGTTCCATCGGGATCGCCGGTTACGGTTCCGTGTGTCGGGAATGTATTGCCCCGGATGAACAGCAGACCCGCTACGTGGGGGGCTGCCATAGAGGTTCCGCTCAAGGTTGCATACTTTCCTCCCATGTAGGTAGAGGTGATACGCACGCCGTAAGCGCAGACATCGACGCTACTGCCAAAGTTTGAAAAAGACGCAAACTGGTTTTTGCTGTCCATTGCCGATACGGTAAAGACATTGGCGTGATTTACGCGGGCGGGCGAGTAATTATCGCTGTTTTTGCTATCGTTCCCTGCCGCAATAGCGAACAGTATGCCTGCATTGGCAGCTTGCGTGATGGCCTGATCCAGCGTCGCCGAGGTACTTTCTCCACCTAGGCTGAGATTCACAACATCACCCGCTTTTCCATTTGTCCGGACGTAATTTATAGCCTGAATAATTCCCGACAGTCGGCCTTCGCCTTCATCGTCCAGCACCCTAAGCGAAACCAGCGTTGCGCCCGAGGCAATACCCGTTACGCCAAGGCTGTTGTTTAGAGCACCAATAATGCCAGCAACGTGCGTACCGTGCCCATTTTCATCATCGGCAGATGTTGTTCCACTAACAAAGGATTTACTACGGCTGGCATCGACATTCAGGTCGGGGTGATCGAGGTCAATCCCCGTATCAATAATCCAGGCGGTTTTTGTCGTTTGTAAATCGCCCCGCCCGTAGCCCGTTTGGCTGATATTCCAGGGTAAGGTAGTTGACGTAGCTACATCTACACAATTACACATCGACATAATCTGGTCGGGTTCGATCAGAAGGACGGAGGGGTCTGATTTTAATTTTTCGGACTCATTTTCGGTCAACTGAGCCAGAAAACTGGTTTGATCGCCTGTGGCCAGCACTTCGGCTTGTGCGTTAGTAACCTGAGCATCCGTAAGAAACTGCTCAACCTGTGCTTCGGAACTGGCAAGACGAGCATTAGGTGTTGACGAAAGGGCGATCGCCGGTCGATAGGTAACAATATAGGAACCCGCAATGGCAGTCCCATTTGTAGACGAAGCTTTGACCAGACAATCGGCAGCAATACTGGTTGCTTCAATACTGTCGGTTTTACAGCCAAAGAGGCTAAAGCCAAGTAGGGCGACGTTGGTGAGCGTCGCGAACGATAAAGAACGTCGCATGAGTACGTACGAAATAGATAGTTGGAAAGTATCAATCGTAAAAAGTCATGCCATGCGTTGTTGTGGAGTTGATTCAATCAGGTATACGCAGAAAGCCAGGAAGTCGTTGCGCGGGGTATATAATAACGATTATCCTAGCGCTTCAGTGTAAGGAATACCACCCGTCCGGCTGCGGGGAATTTCGTTTCGGCAATGGGTTGACCGTAATGCTGGTAAAACAAGGTTACCTGTTGTGGAGAAAGTAGATCGAGATAGAGGTTAATGCCCGCAAAGTTGTTTTTTCGCAGAAATGTGTCTAGAAACTGCCAGTCCTGTGCCGTGAATGCCCGACCCGGCGTTAATAATCGGGGCCAGCCATCGCGTAAAAAGGGCTGAATCTGGTCGGGATGCAATCGGCCAAAATATTGTCCAACGCCACTTTTGTCATAAAATCGTCGGAAGGTAAAGACCGCGTTCTGTTGCGTATAATAGGGGCAAAGTCCTTCCTTTGATCCTACCCCATCACCCCCAACCGTGCAGAATGGCCAGTCGAGCACAGCCGCGCCAGGTTGTTTTCGTACGATAGCGCAATAAGTTAGCAGGTTGTCTGACGCTACGTTCGCGGGGTAAATTATACGCTGAACATAGCCTGTATACCATTCCATAACCATCAACCCAAGTATAACGAGGCCGAATAGTTGACCAGGTAGCCGACGAGGCCATTGAACAGGTAACGCCAATAACCCAAGTAACACCGGATAAATAAGGCTGGCCCG
Source organism: Spirosoma foliorum (assembly GCF_014117325.1). NCBI lineage: Bacteria > Pseudomonadati > Bacteroidota > Cytophagia > Cytophagales > Cytophagaceae > Spirosoma > Spirosoma foliorum. The sequence goes on from NZ_CP059732.1 coordinate 2,291,679, forward strand.
GCCGCCATGTCGATTAAAACTAAACCAGGGAAACAGTTTCAGGGTGGGCAGCACAACGGGATGATAAAGCAGGCATACGGTCAGCATGAGCACAATGGGCAACCAAATGGATACCCGTCGTCGGATTTGCCACCAGCCAATACCGGCCAGCACGACCAGATACAAGCCTGGACTACCCTGTCCATAACTCTCAAAAGTGTCGCGCAGGTGAGGAGTGTAATCAAAATGAAAGGTGTGAAAACCGGGCAGGTGCGGGATCAATAAGCGCAATGGGTGCGACCACGCGCGTAATTCGGGTACTGCGCTAAAATCGAACTTCCAGGCTGTAAAGGCAATTTGAAGCGTTAATGGCAAGTATGCATATAAACTGACCATCAACATCAACAGGCAGAGTAAGATGCCTACCCGATGATTGTTCCATTGTTCCTGTATATAGCTGAGGATCAATGTGAACTGGCTTTTCCATTGGTTTTGCACTGGGTTTAAACCCGGTGCAAAACCAATATTCCAAAAACGTCGATACAGAATGACAACCAGAACAGGAAAGGCGAGTGTTGTGAATGTTAGCGCAAAACCGGCCACATAAGCCAGTTCCTGACTCAACACCTGAACATGAAGCCACATCCAGACTAGTATATATATCAGTGAGATGGGTCGTTCAGTAGTTGCATCATACAGCAGTCGGTAGGTGGCTACGATACACAAAGTGGTCCAGTGTCCCACACAAACATTCATGTGAACGGGAAACTTGTAAATGGCGTAAAAATTAAAAATCGAAACGATTAACCCAAGGGTAAATGATTTTAACGGACCAAAGCGGGGGTGTAAAATAACGAACGTGCCGACTGATGCAATAACCAGGCTATACACGTAATAATATTGTAAATACGGACCGGGGCCACCCACTATTCGATAACAGAACGTATACCAATAGTCGCGTTCGAAGCCCCAATCCAGAAAAACCTGATTCGTGCCATACGGGTAAAAGGTTTGCGTATTGAGTAGGTTGAGGTGAGGGAATGGGTTGAATAGTAGGTTTTTACTGAAAAAATAACCCACATACTCGAACTGGTCGGTGTCGCCACCATCAGAGAGTGGATGCCGAAAGTCACCCACAATCCAGCTACCAAGCAGCGCAGTCAGCAAGCCAAGCCCCACTACCCAAAACCAATAGGAAAAGCGCGTAGGTACAATCGGCTGATCTGGGTTGAGTAAAAGAGTAGGCGAGCTGTCTTGATTCATTGGGCGTTTATACATTCATCGACCAGTCGATAGGCAAAAGTCTTTGTAATCGGCTATTTTTGCAACCTAAACAAATTAATGAATAATGTAGAATGGATAATGTTTAATGACTAGTTACAGGTTAAGGGCTGGAAAATCTTACAAAATATCCTAGCAGAATCATCATTATCCATTTTACATAATTCATTACCAATTATATCTCATGGCTGACTACAACCACCGCGAAACTGAACAGAAATGGCAACAGTTTTGGGACGATCACCACACCTACAAACCCGCAGAACAGACGACGAAGCCCAAGTATTATGTTCTCGATATGTTCCCGTATCCATCGGGCGCAGGGCTACACGTTGGCCATCCACTGGGTTACATTGCCTCGGATATCGTATCGCGTTACAAGCGACTAAAAGGGTTTAATGTGTTGCATCCGATGGGTTTCGATTCATTCGGGCTTCCTGCCGAACAGTACGCTATCCAAACGGGTCAGCATCCGGCCATCACTACGGAAGAAAACCGGAAGCGATACATCGAGCAACTAAAAAATATTGGATTCAGCTACGACTGGACGCGCGAAGTTCGTACGTCCGATCCATCATATTATAAATGGACGCAGTGGATTTTTATGGAACTGTTCCGTTCGTGGTACAATAAAGATACCGACCGGGCCGAACCCATAGAAACACTGCTGCACAAGTTCTCTACGAACGGAACGACCGATGTCAACGCGGTCTGTGACGAAAATGCGCCAACCTTCACGGCTGCGGAATGGAACGCCCTGTCTACCCGTGAGTCGTACGAAATAACCTTAAAATATCGCCTGACGTATTTGGCCGATGCCGTTGTGAACTGGTGTCCGGCTCTCGGTACGGTTCTGGCGAATGACGAGGTGAAAGATGGCGTTTCAGAGCGGGGCGGCTATCCGGTTGAGCAGAAATTGATGCGTCAGTGGATGATGCGCATTACAGCCTACGCCGACCGTTTGCTGACGGGTCTGGACACCGTCGATTGGACTGAATCGTTGAAAGAACAACAGCGCAACTGGATTGGGAAATCGGTGGGAGCCTCGGTTAAGTTTCCGTTGGCAACCGACAGCAAGCAATTCATCGAAGTCTTCACCACTCGCGTCGATACCATCTATGGCGTTTCGTTTATGGTGCTGGCTCCCGAACATGAATTGGCGGCTAAGCTGACAACGCCAGAACAACGGGAAGCAGTTGAGGCCTACGTCAGTGCGGCTAAACTTCGTTCTGAGCGCGATCGTATGTCCGAAACGAAGGTTGTTTCTGGCGTATTTACGGGTAGCTACTGCATCAATCCATTCAATAACGAACAAGTCCCGATCTTCCTGGCCGATTACGTATTGGCGGGGTATGGAACGGGGGCGGTTATGGCGGTACCTTCAGGCGACCAACGTGACTGGAACTTTGCCACGCACTTCAACTTGCCGATCATCCCGATTCTGGATGCTCAGAAAGACATTGACCAACAGGCCGATAATACGAAAGAAGGCCACTATATCAATTCGGGTATTATCGATGGCATGACCTACAAGGAGGCCACTGCAACCCTGATTGCGTGGCTGGAGGAGCGAGGTCTGGGCAAAGGTAAAATCAACTACCGAATGCGCGATGCCGTATTCAGTCGCCAACGGTATTGGGGCGAACCTGTTCCTGTATATTTTAAAGACGGGCTTCCGTATTTAATTGATGAAAGTGACTTGCCCCTAGAGTTGCCAGCTATCGACAAATACCTGCCTACCGAAACCGGAGAGCCACCGCTAGGTCGCGCCGAGGCCTGGAAATACAAAGCGGATGGCCACCCCGGCGAATATGACTATGAACTCTCCACCATGCCCGGTTGGGCGGGTTCGTCGTGGTACTGGTACCGCTACATGGACCCTAACAATGACAATGAATTTGCCAGCAAAAGTGCCATCAATTACTGGCAGAATGTTGACCTATATATCGGCGGCACCGAGCACGCAACGGGCCACTTGTTATACAGTCGTTTCTGGAACAAGTTCATGAAAGATCGGGGCTATGTGCCACAAGAAGAGCCATTTAAAAAGCTCATCAACCAGGGCATGATTCAGGGCCGGAGCAATTTTGTGTATCGGGTTGCAGGTACAGGACGAGAAGGTGTGCCCGCTGTATTTTTATCCCTGAACCAGATAAATGGCCAGGACGTAACCCCACTTCATGTCGATGTTAACATTGTTGAAAACGACGTATTAGACATCGAAGCGTTCAGGAAGCTCCGCCCGGATCTGGCAGAAAACGCTGAGTTTATCACCGAGCCAGACGGTCGTTATATAGTAGGCGTTGAGGTCGAAAAAATGTCGAAATCGAAGTTCAACGTCGTCAACCCTGATACGATAGTTGAGAAGTATGGTGCCGATGTATTGCGACTTTATGAAATGTTCCTGGGGCCACTCGAGCAGGCTAAGCCCTGGAATACCAATGGCATCGATGGTGTGTATCGCTTCATTCGTAAGTTCTGGCGGTTGTTCTACAAAGACAATGCCGATGGTTCAACCAATTGGATTGTTACCGATGAGCAACCTACACCCGCCGAACTGAAAATCTTGCACAAGACGATTCAGAAAGCGGGGAATGATATTGAAGCGTTCTCGTTCAATACGTCGGTAAGCTCGTTCATGATCTGTGTGAATGAATTGGCTACCTTAAACTGCCACAAGCGGGCAATTTTGCAGGATTTAGTGCTGATTTTGTCGCCCTATGCGCCCCACATTACCGAAGAACTTTGGGCAGCTTTGGGTAACGAACCCGGCACAATTTCGAAAGCCGAATTCCCCAAATTTAACCCCGCTTATCTGGTTGAAGACGCATTTGAGTATCCGATCCAGATTAATGGGAAAGTACGTACAACAATCAGTTTCGCCATTGATCGCGCCCCAACCGAAATCGAAAAGGAGGTTCTGGCCGACGAAATCGTACAGAAGTGGCTGGAAGGCAAATCACCCAAAAAAGTGGTTGTCGTTCCAAAGCGTATTGTTAACGTGGTGATTTAGTGTAGGTTGAAAAATAATAGATTTGGGTTAAACTTAGGACTTTCGCTTAGCGCCGTGAGAGTCGTGCCACGGTTAGGCATGATGCTAAATAGAACCGTGGCACGACTTTCACGGCGCTAAGCGAAAGTCCTAAAACTAAACAGACACGCAAATGTATACTGCTGTAAATGGCATTTACGAGGATGGTCAATTAACCCTGACGGAGCGTCCACCTACGACCCGTCGGACAAAGGTTGTGATCTTGTTCCTTGACGAATCAGCACCTGATAATGTAAGTGTAGGTTTGTCAACAGGAGTACGCTTGGGTAGCTTGGAGGGAAGATACAGTATTCCTGACAACTTTAATGCACCTTTAGACGATCTTAACGATTATATGTGATGGGGAAATTTTATTTGGCTGATACTCAAATTGTCATTTTGAGTATTATCAGTCCATCGAAGATTTCCTCGTCAGTTCAGGCGATTCTCCAGTCAAATCCAATTTGGGTTAGCGAGATAAGTTTATTTGAAATTGCAATCAAACAAAAAATAGGTCGGTTACCAGAGCTATCGTTGTCGATCAATGATCTAGTTATGCAATTACTTACAGATGGGTTTCGACTGCTACCCATTGAGCGAAAGCATATTAGTGCGTATCATCATATTAGGAAAGCTCTAGGCGCTCTGACTGCTGAGTCGCCAGCGCATCACGCACTTGCGCCGTCAGCGTCAATGAATGTTTGCGGGCTTCGTGGTCATAAATAGGAGCCGTTAAAATCAATTCGTTAGCCTGCGTTTGGTCAATAATACTTGCCAATTGCCGTTGAATAGTTTTGGGTGAACCAACGGCTGAACAACGGAAAACAGAGTCGATACCAGCCAGTTCATAGTCTGGGAAGAGTGCTTCCAGGTCATCAACAGGAGGCTGCATTTTTCGCGCTTTCCCACGTCGGATGTACAAAAACTGCTGCTGAACGGATGTAAATAAATGCTCTGCTTCCTGATCCGTGTCGGCCGCAATGACGTTAGCCGCTACCATAGCGTAAGGCTCTTTTAAGTGGGCCGACGGTTTAAAGTGGGTTCGGTATACATGCAGAGCACGTATCAATTCGGCAGGAGCAAAATGCGAGGCAAAGGCATAAGGGAGACCAAGTATTGCGGCTAATTGTGCCCCAAATAAACTTGAACCCAGTATCCAGATCGGTATGTCCAGTCCATTTCCTGGTACAGCCTGAACAAATTGGTTAGACTCGTCAGGTTGGAAATAGCGCTGCAACTCAATCACATCCTGCGGAAAGGTATCGGGGCCTGTAGCATCACGACGAAGAGCCCGCGCCGTTGCCTGATCTGATCCGGGAGCCCGACCTAATCCAAGATCAATTCGACCGGGATATAACGATTCGAGCGTACCGAATTGTTCGGCAATAACCAGGGGCGAGTGATTCGGAAGCATAATACCTCCCGAACCTACCCGTATGGTTTTGGTACCACCAGCTACATGGCCGATGACAACGGATGTAGCAGCACTGGCGATACCCGGCATATTATGGTGTTCGGCCAGCCAGAACCGATTATAGCCCAATGCCTCAGCGTGTTGGGCAAGGTTAAGCGTATTGCGAAGTGCCTGAGGAGCAGTGCTACCTTCTACAATAGGCGATAAATCCAAAATTGAAAAGGGAATCATACGACGTTGTTAGAACAGCTTGCCTTATTTTTACGGCGAATAGAACGCGGATTATTATGATCTGTATGATTTTTTAGATCATATCATAAATCATATAGATCATGACAATCTGCGTTCTATCAACAATACGCTTTATCGGATCGGTTCCAGAGCATGGACCTGATAATTTCTTGCCAGCCCAAATGACTTGTAAACCATTTTTAGTAGTTGCCCTCAGTGTCAGCCTGTTTGCCTGCTCGCCTAAAACGTATATCAAAATTCCGGCGGGTAAGGCGGATGATTTTTTTCGATATAAGCCCGGTCAACCAACCAAAATTCAGGTGCATCGTGGTGGGGGCGATCTGAAAGGATATCCTGAAAACTGCATCGAATCGTTTGCGTATCTGGCTAAACAACTCCCGGTTGTCATAGAATGTGATATTGATCTGACCAAAGACAGTGTTATGGTGATGATGCACGACGCCAGTCTGGATCGAACAACGACTGGTACAGGAAAACTCATCGATAAAACCTACGCCGAACTGAGTCCGTATCGATTAGAGGATAACCTGGGGAACGTAACACCCTATAAAATCCCAACACTCGAAGAGATTTTGCGTTGGGGTAAGAATAAAGTCGTGTTTGCGCTGGATGTCAAGCGGAATGTCTCGTTTGCGAAGGTGGTGGACATGATACATAAAACGGGCGCGGGTATTTACGCGACAGTAATCACGTATACCGTTCCGGATGCAGTTAAAGTCAATCAACTCGATCCCAATCTGATGATTTCGGTGACGATCCGAAACCACGCTGAATACGACCGGTTGCACGAAGCAGGTGTCCCTGATAATCGGATGATGGCGTTTGTGGGTATCAAAGAACCGGAGCCGGAACTCTATAAATTTCTGCACGAAAAAGGCATTCTCTGCACGCTCGGAACCCTTGGGAATTTAGACAAACAAGCTGATGCCAAAGGTTATCAGGTCTACAAAGCATTTGTCGACCACGGGGCCGATATGATGTCGACGGATAGACCGCTGGAAATGGCGAAAGTCCTACATAAATGAAAAATAGTAGGTGCTTGACTGTGACTGCTTTTTCAGTAGCGTGGACTTCCAGTCCGCGTAGCCGAAGGCTAGTTTGCAGCTAAACTAATTAGTATTACGGCCACGCGGACTGGAAGTCCACGCTACACAAAACTCCCTTACAATTGACTTTCACAACTACGAATTACCGGTGGCGGATCATTGCGCTGTTGTTTCTGGCGACGACGATTAATTATGTGGATCGGCAGGCTCTGTCATTACGAATGACAGATGCTGGCTTTAAGCGAACCATCCTGGGTTTAGCTCCTGATATGCTGCTGACGGACGAACACCTGAAGCAGTTTCGGATTCAGATGGGACTTGTCGACTCAGCCTTTAAAGCAACCTATGCCATTGGTTTTCTGCTGATTGGGTGGCTAATTGATCGGGTTGGCACCAAAAAAGGATTTACGATTGGCATTGCTGTCTGGAGTGTTGCCAGCATTGCGTCTGGCTTTGTTTCGACAGTTGGTCAGTTTGCAGTTGTGCGGGCAGTTCTGGGTCTTGGCGAAGCCGCCAATTTTCCCTCGGCTATGAAAGCAATTGCTGAATGGTTTCCTAAACACGAACGCTCAACGGCTACGGGTATTCTGAATGCGGGTTCGAATATGGGGGTTATCACCACAGCGCTACTCGTGCCTTTTCTGATGGCACAATTTGGCTGGCGAGGGGCTTTTCTAATTTCGGCAGTTCTGGGTGTATTGATGCTGGTGATTTGGTGGGTAAGTTATTCCAAACCAGAAGCAACGCCTTCTCTCTCCAGTATAGAGTATCAATACATTGAATCCAGAGAGATAACAGGTGCGTCCGATCATAAAACGCAGTTTTCCTGGCTTCAATTAAGTCGTTATAAGCAAACCTGGGCCTTCTGTTTCGGAAAAATCTTCGCTGACCCTGTCTGGTTTTTTTACCTCACCTGGCTTCCCGATTTTCTACTGACTAATAACCAGCTTGATCAGAAACTGGACCTCAAAAACTTTGGTATTCCATTCCTGATCATTTACGTCGTGTCAGACATAGGTAGTATTTTCTTTGGTTGGTTAGCAACGAATCTGATGAAAAACGGCTGGACTGAAAATAAGGCCCGGAAACTAACGATGTTAATTTGTGCGCTCTCTGTTACACCCATTTACCTGATTCCGTCCATCCATAGTTTTGCTGGCGTAGTGGCTCTACTGGCCCTGGCTACGGCAGCGCATCAGGGATGGTCAACGAACGTATATGCCATGTCGACCACCTTGTTTCCGGGCGGTTCTGTCGCTACCGCTACGGGTATAGGTGGTTTTCTGGGTGGTACGATTAGTATGGTTGTCGCTGCGGCAACAGGGTATATCGTCGCGAATTTTGGCTATAAACCCATGTTTATTTTTGCGAGTAGCTCTTATCTGATTGGTCTGCTGGTTATTCATGTGGTTTTACCGGCTTTACGACCCATTGAGCTGGTCAATGAACAGGCAAGTGTGGTGATCGACGAATAGAATGTAATGAGTACTCTAGCAACTACGATGAAGGCCGGTGTATTGACTGCCGTCCGATCAATTGAGCATCAGCAATGCCCCATTCCTGTACCGGGTACTGGCGAGGTTCGTATAAAAATGAAATCGGTTGGCATCTGTGGCTCCGATGTATCCATCTTTCAGGGACACCGCCCCGATTTGACATTTCCACTGATTATTGGCCACGAAGGCATCGGGCACGTCGATAAACTTGGTAATGGGGTGAACCAACTTAAACTCGGTGACCGTGTGGTCATTGAACCGAATTACCCTTGCGGTCATTGTGACTATTGCTGGCAGGGGCGCAGTAATATTTGTGTAAATAAGCGAATTATTGGCGTACTGGAAACGGGCTGCTTTGCCGAATGCGCTGTGGTGCCTGCACAATTTGCCTGGCCCATTCCTGCTTCGATCAGTGATGAGGATGCCGTTGTAATTGAGCCAACAGCTGTCGCTTTACATACAATCTATTCGTCGCCAGCTCGTCCGGGCGATGCCGTGGCCGTTGTCGGTTTGGGCGCTATTGGCCTGTTAGTGGTCCACTTAGCGCAAAAAATGGGCTATACCGTTTTGGCGTATGACCGCGTTCAGGAAAAAGTTGATCTGGCCGCTGACTTTGGTGCTATTCCTGTTCCCGCTGACGCGGATACCGCTCAGATTGCTGCCATTTGGAAAGAAGCCAGAGTACACACCGTTTTCGAATGCGCTGGGGCTGCTCCAGCCTTCACGATGGCTGTTGAAGCAGCTCCTCGTGGTGCTTATGTGGTTGTAGCTGGTTTGTCCGACAAGCCCAGTGCGATTGCCGAATTCGGCATGACCAGACAAGGTATTAGCATTATCACGTCCATTATTTACCAGCATCCCGTTGATTTTCGACGAACGATTGGCTTGATCGAAAGTGGATTTATACAACCCGGTCGTATCATCTCCGCGCGCGAATCATTTGATAACCTAGCGTCGGCCCTGGAAATGGCCTGTACGGGTCAGCATTCTAAGATTTTACTGGAAATCTAAAACCTATAAGGTTTTGAAAACCTTATAGGTTTGTACTAAACAAGTTAATACCCCAGTGTAAATCGTTTCTGGATAAACTGTGGTTTCTCAATTTCGTCAAGAACTGCTACTGCCAGATCAGTCACCGAAATCGTACTTTCGCCTTTTTCGTTAAAAACAGGCTGATCGGTACCTAGCCGGAATGTGCCTGTACGATCGCCCGGAACCAGCATAATGGCCGGACTTAAGAACGTCCAGTCAAGCGTGGTGTTCTCACGAAGTGCATTCAGGTAATCACGAGCAGCTGTGGCACCTGCTTTCCACTCAGCCGGAAATTGGGGCGTATCGACTAGTTGAACACCCGGAACCACTTCCAGACTACCAGCACCACCAACCACGAGCAGTCGTTTAACACCTGATTGCTGCGTTCCTTTTTCAATGGCTTTTGAACCTGCCAGAAAATCATCGTATAGGTTCGGGTTTGTCCAGCCTGCGTTGTACGCACTCAAAACGGCATCATGACCTGCTACGAGTTGTGCCACCTGATCGGCATCTTCGGCATCACCCTGTTTTATAGTCAGCTTCGCATCTGTAACCGTAATTTTTTCAGGATGGCGAACAATTGCTGTTACGTCATGACCACGTTGTAAGGATTCGCTAAGGAGAGCTGAGCCAACAAAGCCCGAGGCTCCAATAATTGCCAGTTTCATAGAGTTATTGATTAATTTATTGTAATAAAATTTGTTACAGTTTTGGGTAAAAAAATTAGTCGAATCGATGACTGAAATCAGCCAACGTACTATCGCCTAATTGTTGAATTAACGCATTTTCCGCTTCAACGTAAAGATCATCCAAATGCCGGTTAATTTGCTTTCCAACAGGGCAATCGGGGTTGGGTGTATTGCGGGCTGTACCCAGAAAAGCACCCTGGCGAGTTGCCAGGAATACATCCGATACCCGAATCTGACTAGCAGGCTTGGCTAGCATACTGCCCCCATTTTTTCCTTCTCGACTGATAACCAGTCCGTTGTTTCGTAAATTGCTAAGTTCCTTTCGGACGAGTACCGGGTTGATGTTAATACTGCCCGCCAGTAAATCAGATGTAACCCATTCATCGCTGGCCTGGGCCAGCAACGTCAGAATGTGCATCGATATGGCAAAGCGTCCGTTCATAACTGTTCTATTTATTGTTACAGATTTGTTGGATGAATAATTCCCTGAAACGCCAAAATAATTTGTAGGACAAACGTTTCCTGCTAAACTTGTTCACGTTTTCCCACCTGATGAATGTTAATCATGCACGTCAATCGAAACCGAATCATCTATGGATCTCTGACCTTAAGTGTCCTGCTACTGGGCCTTGCGTCAAGGCGATTTATGGGTGATGTTTCCTTCGTAAAAGATTATGTTGGCGATGGGCTATGGGCATTGATGGTTTATCTTGGTTTTGCAACCTTCTTCAACCAATGGACGGCAAGGGCGGTTGGGCTGTCAACGCTACTGTTTTCTTTCGGAATCGAAATTAGCCAGATCTATCATGCACCCTGGATCGATACTATCAGAGCTACGCGCTTAGGAGGGCTGGTACTAGGGTTTACGTTTGTGTGGAGCGATCTGCTCTGTTACACCATTGGTGTTGGAGTCGGTTGGTTAGTCGAAGCGTATCTGATTCCTGCCCGTTACCAGTCCCTTTCCTCCTATAAACTATAAAATGGTTATCGGCCTTAAGCCTGAAATCCCTTACTACGCAATCCTCTTTATGCAAAAGATTTCCTTTCAAGACGAGCTAACCATTTCTGCTACACAGCAACAAAATGGAAGCGCGAATACCAAAAAAGATGTCCAGAAAATTCAATCCTGGCTGACTCTATTTTCTATGGCTAACCCAGCCGTGGCAACGGCGACTGGTATTGATGGCGATTTTGGGAAAGCGACCGAGCAGGCGGTTAAGAATTTTCAGAAAGCAAAGAGAGTAACTCAGACAGGCGTTGTCGATCAGCCAACATTCGAGTTGCTAACCGCACCGATGCGAACTGCTTTTCTGACAGATAGCGCTGGAAGTGGCTTACGGAAACTAATTGTAAACACGGCTAAGAAGCACGTGTTAAATCGCCCATTTGAATTAATAATCGACCAGCAGACAAATTCAGGACCCTGGGTCCGAGCCTACATGGATGGTAACGAAGGAGCTGAGTGGCTCTGGTGTATGGGGTTTGTACAGACAATTATTGATCAGGCGGCTTCTGCAGTAGGAAAAAACTTTACCGACTTAATGCCGCTGACCTATAGTTGTGATACGGTAGGAACGACAGGTTTACAAAAAGACATTCTGTTCAGATACTCAGAGATACGGAACAAGCTATCGCTAGTGAAACCAGGTGATATTTTCCTGCTTCAAAAAGCACCTAATGACTGGGTACATGCCGGAATAATTACGGGGATAGGCGACGATTTTTTTGAAACGATTGAAGGAAATACCAACGAGGGCGGGTCTAACAACGGCAATGCTGTATTGAAGCGGGTACGTAATTTTAGAAAGTCGAAGCTCGATGTGTTTTCGATCGAAAGTCTGATTTAGGCTTGCGTTCTTGCCAGGAATCAAAGTCGATGACCGAAACAAATCTTTACAAGAATACCGAAAAATAGCCTTTTTTACCTTGTTGAGTGCCCATAAACAACAGCCGTTCATTGCCAAGCCAGCGTGGCGTATAATCGTCTGACGGAATCAGGCCAATCAATAAGTTGACCTGTCGAACAGTTCCTGTGGTTAAATCCCGAACCCATAGACTGTAGGTATTAGCTGATGTAGCGCTTCTTGTACTTAGAAAAGCAAGCTGTTTTCCGTTAGGTGAAATTGATGGCGCCGTATCAATCCAGCCGGGTTGCGTGTCAAAATACTTGATTTCGCCACCGCCGTTGGGATCATAAAATGAAATGGCCGCGCGCCATTGCAGGCTGGTATTCCCGCTTCGAGCGCGCGACACGGCAATGACCTGACCATCGGGCGACCAGTCTATGCCAGTTTGGCGAATACTGTTTGCTTCCTTTATGGGTAACGATGGTGACAGCGGAATAGCTGTACCTCCCGATGTTGCAATTTTCCATAAACGGGATTCGTCATTGGAAACCACTGAGAATGCCAGCCATTTACCATCAGGCGACCAGGCTAAACCTCGTACCCAGGCGGCATCTGCTATTGGAAGAACCTGTTTCTGCTCGGAGGCAACCTCGTAGATAACCAATCCATTGTCGGTGTTGGAAGGGTAAGCGAGCTGCTGCCCATCTGCCGAAAACGCTGTAATTGCGCCTTGCCGGGTTATGAGTTTGGTCGAAATGGGCTGTTCATTTTGCAGATTGGTTATATACAATGGCGTTACATAATGGCCTGCTCCTTCGTCGACCAATACGGAATACGCGGCTTTTGAACCATCTGACGTTACATCTCCTCCCGTAGCATCGCCTGAGGTCCCAAATCCCGGATAGTACAACGATTGGGATAAAGATCCATTGGAAACCATAACTGAATTGGAGTTTACCGATGGGGCACTTTTATTCTTCGAAACGATCCGGGCAACTAAATACGCGCCAGTTGAGGTCGTCGGAATATTAATTGATTTTTGGTCAGCACGGACTGTCTGATAAGTTTTAAATTCCCCTAACTCACTAGTAGCAATCTGTATATCATATTCTTCGGCTTCAACATCGGCAATATCAGGGCAAGGCGCTGTAATGCATACAATCCGAACTTCCTGCCAACTGAGTTTATACTCAGTTCCATTTGACGAAATCTGCAAACTAACGGGCCTTACTCGCTTGGTAGGGTCAACGACTGTATTCTCTTTGCACGAAATCAGGAACGCAACGACAATTGACCAGATAAGTAAACGTTTCATGGCAACACTGAAAAAGGCTTTGGTTCGTGTCGATCAACAAGTGAATAGGAACGTACTAAAAACGATTTTTTACAAGATTTTACCTGCTTTACAATTCGTTTAGTTTATCCAGCAAGGCCCTTCTGATGCCTGAGCTTCGCCGGTTACGAGATTAATTCTGCCAAAAACGCAGCGATTGGCAGTTGAGTCGATTGTTCCCGCACTAAACAAATAGGGTTCGTTGGAAGGGATAGTTTGAAGTGGGGTAGGTGCGTAAAACAAAACCTCGCTGGGTTTAAGTACAGGGTATTTTGTTTTTGTTTTCAATGCCTGACAAGCGTCGGCGCAGGATGAAAAAGCTAATTTAGCGCCAATCTGAATGGGTTGAACATTATCCCAGGGTTGCCGAAAGAGAATTTGCGATTCAGTTAAATAAACACCACGGGGAACGTCAACAACATAGGCTTTGGTAGTTTCGGGATCATAGTTTACCCGAAATTGCTCACTATACCGAATTCTGAGCCAATCCTGTTCATACACAAAGTCGACCCGAAAGGAAACCCCTTCCCGCCAGGGTTGCAGCGCCCCACTGACATATTTAATCAGGGTGTTGAAGCGAGATTCATTAAGTCCGTTTCGCTCCATAAATTTATGCTTCCAGACCGCCAGGTAATACATTGTCAACGAGTCAGGGGTTTCGTTAACGATATAGGTTGGTTGTCCACTGATGAATGCACAATCGCACGGAGCATCTTTAAGAACAATAGGCATCGGTTGGGACGATTGCCGCTGACAGCTACAAATGCCGATTAGGAAAAATAGAGCGATAAGACGGGAGAGTGACATGGCTAGTTAAGCGTATACATAACCAGACTCTACTAACCGGAAAAGGGTTGGAATCAGTAGCGTGGACTTCCAGTCCGCGTAGCCGAAGGCTAATATCGACCAACTTATAACGACAATTTAGCCTTCGGCTACGCGGACTGGAAGTCCACGCTACGAAATGAAAAATGCCCTGAATTCTACATCAGGGCATTTTCGCTTATATGACCTAACTAGCCACTACGATCACGGGTGGAACGCGTTCGGGATCGTTATCTGTCGACTCTTTTTTGAGTTTATCGAGGCTTTTATTCAGGGCCTTTTTTGCCGCTTTCTTCAGGCCAACATCGTATAAATCCGTCCGACGATCTTTCAACACTTGTACCGAACCGTGTTCATGAAGCTCCTTCAATAAACTCAAATCCACGTCGGCAATGAGTACCATTTCGGTATTGGCTGTGGCTTCGGCTTTTACGGCATTTGTGGGAAACTGGAAGTCGGAAGGGGTAAACACTGCCGATTGAGCATAGTTAATGTCCATGTTCTGTACTCGGGGTAGATTGCCCACGCAGCCCGAAATGGCTACATAACATTCATTCTCGATGGCTCTGGCCTGGGCGCACAGGCGTACTCGTGAGTAGCCATTTTGCGTATCGGTCAGGAAGGGAACAAACAAAATCTGGATGCCTTGCTGCGCCAGAATTCGCCCTAGCTCGGGGAATTCTACGTCGTAGCAAATGAGCATGCCCACTTTACCACAGTCGGTGTCGAACGCCCGAATTTCGTTACCACCCACCATGCCGTAGTGCTTGACTTCGTTGGGGGTAATATGAATTTTTCGGTATTCTTCAAACGAGCCGTCGCGTCGACATAAATAGGCTACGTTGTAAAGCTTTCCATCCTCATCGACCAGTGGCATGCTGCCGCCTACGATATTGACGTTGTACGAAATGGCCAGCTCGCAAAGTTTTTCACGAACAGGTATAGTGAAATCAGCTAGTTTTCGAATGGCAACCGGCTCGGGCAGATCGTTGAAATCGGCCATGAGTGGTGTATTGAAAAACTCGGGCAACACCATGAAATCGGCACGATAATCGCTGACTGCATTAACGAAGAATTCGACCTGATCCAGAAATGCGTTCAGGTTTTTGAACAAACGCATCTGCCACTGAATTACCCCAAGTCGGATAATGGAGTCGGTATGCGGGCGCTTGTCTTTTTCCGCTACATAGTAGATGTTGATCCACTCCAGTAAGGTTGCATACTCCTTCGACTCCGTGTCGCCGGGCAGGTAGCCACGGAGTACTTTCCTAACGTGGAAGTCATTCGAAAGTTGAAAGGTCAGCGTAGGATCATAAATTTCCTTCTGCTTCACTTTGGTAATGTACTCCCGTGGAGTCAGCTCATCGGCAAATTTGTTGTAGTTCGGAATACGCCCACCGGCCAGAATGCCTTTCAGATTCAACTGTTCGCAGAGTTCCTTCCGAGCGTCGTACAGTCGCCGACCCAGCCGCAAATCACGGAAGTCGGGGTGCACAAATACCTCGATCCCGTATAGGTAATCGCCCTCGTCGTTGTGGGTTTTAAAGGTATAGCCACCCGTAATCTGGAAGTAGGTATGATTGTCGCCAAAGTCATCGTACTTCACTCGAATTGCCAGGGCGCTGGCTACCACTTTTCCATCGACTTCCACACAAAACTGGCCTTCAGGGAAGATATTGAGAAGCTTATTAATTGAACTTTTCGGCCAATAATCGCCCCCAATACCACTATATACTTCAATCATGGCCTCTTTCAGATCATGATAGTCTTCTTTCTGTAATGTTCTGGTTTGTATATGCATAAGTTGTCAGAACCGGGATTTCAACAAGATTTAAAAGATTAAAACGATTGCTTGAGGTAGCATGAATCTTGTAAAATCCTTTAAATCTTGTTGAAATCCTGGTTCAGAAGAGTTTCCATTTCCGCTACCATCTCATCGGTGAAATCCAGGTGCGTGACAAAGCGCACCAGATGTTTGCCGAACGTGATGGCGCGAATACCTTTTGTTTCTAACTGTTGAACATAATCGGTGGCTAAGATGGTTTCGGGCAGCCTGAAAATGACGATGTTCGTATCGATGGGGAGAATTTCAACAACCTCAGGTAGTTTTTCGAGTATGGCTCCAATTTTTCGGGCGCGGGAGTGGTCCTGTTTCAACCGATCTACGTGGTGATCGAGTGCGTAGATGCCTGCTGCAGCCAGAAATCCCGCCTGCCGCCAACCGCCACCCATCAACTTACGGAACCGACGCGCCTGCTGAATAAAGTCGGTCTTACCAAGTAGGAGCGACCCTACCGGACAACCCAGCCCTTTCGAAAGGCAGATGCTAATGGAGTCGAACAACTGACCGTAAGCGGTGGTCGGTTCGCCTGTTTCAACAAGCGCATTGAATAAGCGAGCACCATCTAAGTGCAAAATCAGACCATTTTCGGTACAGACTTGTCGGATAGCGGCAATTTCAGGAATGGTATAATAGCAGCCTCCGCCTTTATTAACGGTATTCTCTAGAACAACCAACCGGGAAAGAGGTTTGTGCGAATCCGTGGGGTTATAAATATACTCGCGGATCAGCTCGGGGGTGAGCTTGCCCCGTTCGCCGTGAGCCAGACTTACCGAAGCCAGCGCGTTGACCGAAATACCTCCACCTTCGTACTGATAGACATGCGAGAGGTAATCACAGATTACATCATCGCCGGGGCGAGTATGCGTTCGAATGGCAAGCTGGTTGGTCATGGTGCCCGACGCACAGAACAGAGCGGCTTCCATTCCGAATAACGAAGCCGCCTTAGCTTCAAGGGCATTTACCGTTGGGTCATCGCCTAACACATCATCGCCAAGGGGAGCCGTAAACATAGCCTCGCGCATGGCAGGAGTGGGGTGCGTGACCGTATCACTACGAAGATCAATAAGCATTTTTGCAGAATTCAATAACCAGGTTGATGCAGTTTAACCCTTAAAATTGATGAATTACCGACAAAGTTGAAACTCTGGGAAGTTGTTTAAGTTAATTTCCTCGGCCTAAAATGGCGGCTTTTGAGCCATAACTGCGTTACTTTTTTCAGCTGTAGCTACGGCTACACCCTCAAAAAGTGCCTTGTCCTGCCCCAAAATCCACTCATTTTACCCACGAATCAATAGCTCAAACAACTTCTAAATTGAACGCCAGAATGAAATTGCCGAGGAAGTTTATATGAATTTTTGCCAAAATTGTTGATAGTCTTGCATTTATAGCACTTGCATGTATTTTTGAGCAACCTTTTCCGGTCAATTCCGTCTCAATACGGATTCCGAAACACGGTGTCTGTAAAAACTCCTACCTTTTTATGCTCACAAACAAAGCTCCCTGGATCATCTTACTTGTGCTCTGGATGGCAGGCTCTACCTGGTGGCATGTCTGCAAAATCAAGCAACTATGCGGTGATGATGTAAACCCGTCTGCAGTAGCGGCAGAAGCAGATATAGAAACAACACCACCGGGTGCCGATGGCTTTACGATTGCCGATGGAAATCTGTTTCGGCTGGATTTGCCCGGAAATTTTAGTTTTGCTAAATCGGGTGCAAATGCTAATATGAACAGCCTGGGTGGATCACTGGAGTCGATGATTACCTATCTGAAGGCGAACCCTGGCCGTACCCTTGAGATTACCGGCTACTATTCACCAGGCGAAACCAATTCGACTTCTTTCCCAAATCTGGGTCTGGCTCGGGCCGAAGGTATCAAGCAATATCTGATCCAGCAAGGGATTCCGGCCGATTCGCTGACAACCAAAGCCGAAGAACGAAATCTGCCATTTACTGCGGCTGGCGACTCGCTGCGCGGGGGGGCTTTACTTTGCTTTCGGTGGTGTTGCTAAGCCGGTTGAAGAGCCGAAACCGGAAGAAACAACAGTTGAAAAGCCAGCCGAACCGATTAAGATAACGGAACCCGTCACGGAAAAAGCACTGGCCGAAGCCGAGAAGTTTAGCTCAGTTTTCAAACCTATTGACCTTTATTTCCAACTAGGCGAAGCGAACTACATCAAAACGGACGAAACGAAGAAATTCTTTGAGGAAGCGATCAAATACTTGTCTACTCACAAGGATAAAAAACTGCTGCTAACAGGGCATACCGATAATTCCGGACCCGAAGAGGTGAATATGCAGCTTTCGCGTGATCGGGCTAATGATGTGAAGGCGAAATTGCGTAAAGCGGGAATCGACTCTGACCAGATTCAGGTGAAAGCTAAAGGTGAAACGGAGCCAAAAGCCGACAACAGCACGATGTCGGGCCGGAAAGCCAATCGGCGTGTAACCGTCGTTGTTCAATAAAATTTGTTTTAAACGGTCTCCGGTTTCTTTTTTTCACTCAGTGTTATAAAATGGCGCTGGCAAGTGATTAGAACTTGAAACCTGCGACCAATAAACAACCAAGATATATGTTTAACATGAACCCCCTCAACCTGGCCGATGCTCAGATGCAGCTATGGATTATGCTGCTGGTGTCGGGTATACTGGGTTTTATTATCGGCTACATTTCACGTCAGCGAACCATTCGGGAGTTGGAAGGTGAACTCGCCAGTACTGAGCGTGCTGTAGACGATTGTCTGAAAATACCTGCCGCTGTGGTTGCTGCCGCCGATAACGAAACTCTTGTTCTTAATCGGATTCGGGCGAGAGCCAACGAGATTAATTTTGCCCGGATTGGGGTTGCTTCGGCGGCCAATGCCGATGACCTGAAAGTAATTGTAGGCGTAGGGCCGTTTCTGGAAAAGAAACTGCATGCCATTGGGATTTACACATTCCGCCAGATTGCCAATTTTACGCAGGAGGACATCGATAAAGTCAACGACATTATTGAGTTTTTCCCTGGTCGTATCGAGCGTGACAATTGGGTGGGGCAGGCGGCTGAGTTAGCTGTAAAGAAATGATTTTTATAGTTCACGTTTCACGTTGAAGAATCCACGTTTTATAGTCTGGTTAACCATAACCTTGACTTTGAAACATGGAATCTGAACCCTGAAACAAACTTCTCATTTAAAATTCACTCCCATTATGTTTGGATTAGATCCCTTTAGCCGCCCGGTGGCTATTTCTGAAATAGTACTCTTACTGGCATTAGCTGCATTTATTGGCTGGTTGCTGGGCCGGTTGATACCTGCTAGTCGAATTAGGTCGCTTCGTGAATCAATCGACAACAAAGAAGCTGAATTGGAAGAGTGCCGCCGATCAAAATCAGTTGGAAAAACGACGGTGCCGGTGCCAGTCCGTACACAGCCCGTTGTCGAAACACCGCCTGCGTTTGTGCATGCCGATCCACTGCTTCCCGCTTTCACCTTCGATGATACGCCCGACCCAATTAATGTGGAGACCGTCAATCCGGTTGACACTGCACCAGTTGATATTCCGGCATTTGTTGCCCCGCCAGTTGTTGTTCCGGTCGTAGATGTGCCAGCTAGTAAGCCACCAGTTCCGGCCGATGTTCCGGCACCCATCATAACGGGTAACTCTGAAGCTGCTGTGCTGAATAGAATTGCATCGCGCGCCAGTGAGATCAACTTCGACCGAATTGGCCGAGCCGTGGCATCTGAAGCCGATGATTTGAAAGATATCGTTGGCATTGGTCCATTTTTAGAGCGCAAACTCCATAGCTTGGGTATCTATACGTTCCGGCAGATTGCTAATTTCACGAAAGAAGATATCGACAAGGTGAACGAAATTATCGAGTTCTTTCCCGGTCGTATCGAGCGAGATAACTGGGTAGAGCAGTCAAAAGAATTCTACACCCGGAAGTACGGTTCAAAAAGTTAATTTTTACAGATTTGCCTGATTTTCAATGCCCTGTTCATCTAGATGAACAGGGCATTTTTATATTCGACTATGTAATCGTTTAGGCAATTAAGCAGATCAGGAATCTAGAGCTCTCTTCTTTCGGACGGGTGTGCTACTCAACAAGGTCATTCGGCCTGCGTGGTAGAAATCGCACATAGACTGTAAAACGCAATCGGTACATTTGGGGTCATACCAGGTGCAGATGCGCTGGCCATGCCAGTAAAAATGCTTGTGAAAATTGAATAGAATCAGGGTGTCTTTGGGTAAATAAGCCAACAGGAGCGTATGGGCCTTTTCGGCACTTACTTTCGGACCAATTAACCCCAATCGTTGGGTGACCCGATGCACATGTGTATCGACAGGCAACACAGGCTTGTGAAAGGTGAACAGCAGTAAAATTGTTGCCGTCTTGAAGCCAATACCAGGTAGCGCAGTTAACCAGTTCATAGCCGCTTCGGTAGATAAGTCACCCAGAAAGTCAATATTAGCGGCACCTGTTTCCCGAAAGAGGTGGATCAGCAAATTCTGGATATAAGGCGCTTTAATCTCAGGGTAATTTGCGGTTTGAATGGCGTCAATCAAATCTCGGAGCGGAGCATCGCGAACTTGCTCCCAGGTTGGAAATCGTTCACGCATGGTTCGGTAAGCAATAACCTCATTTGCATGCGTAGTTCGGTGGGATAAAATTGTGCCGATTAGCTCATGCATGGGGTCTGGGTATCCTCGAACCGCCTGAATACCATATAGTTCGTTCAGCCGTTCATGGGCGTCGCGTGTTTTGGTAGCTAAGTCTGGATTAATGTTCATGTAAACAGGCTGAGTTCAAAGTGCATGTGTGCCTGTTTGAACTCAGCCTGATCTATAATGTTTGTTAGGTGCACGAAAGGGCCTTTCACTGGTAAAATCGCCTATTGGGATAGCTGTTCCAGCGTCATAGCCAATTCGAGTGAGCTTCCTAGAGGCCCGTGCGATGCATACCTGATTGACTGGAATGAAACGATGATTGACTAGTCGGGCTGCCCAATTGATCTAACTGCTCCACGACGGATACCACCCGGCGCCTGGATATGGGTAGACTGGTTTTATTCTGCATGATCAGGTAGCTGGGAGCGCGTAAATTAGGGGCCAGCCTAATATGCTGAACGTAATCCAGATTTACCAGGGCATGTTTATGAACGCGCACAAAAGATGGCCACAGATGGGCGAACCATTTTAGGGTTCGGGCCGAGAGAACTACCTCGCCATTACGCAGGTGGACATAGCTGTAGTTAACATCCCCTATCAGATAAAGGACGTTTTGCGGATCGAATGTGTTGACGGTCCATTTTCTAAGCTGTGTATTATTCATATTGTTGAGATTAAAATGACACTCACACGGATAGATAATTCGGTACTCTCCATTTTTGTTTTCTAATCCGGTTCGATTGCAGGGCGCTGCCGTTGAACCGGATTACGCTTTACAATCCATTTATAATTCGGGCGTAGCCATTGTTGGATAGATTGCTATCGTACGTCATCGTAAAGTCATCTTCCACACTGCCCCAATTGGCCGTTGTTCGCGTAATGATAAAGCCTAAATTCGACTCGCCCCCGAGCCAACAAATACTCCGCTGTTCATCGTTACCGTGATTTGCCGATTGGAGAGCCATTTATTCGGCAAGTCCCTGAATTACTCGGAATAGCTTTACTTAGGCTCAGCCATGCTAAAGGCTGAGCGTAAATAGGCAATTGAGTTAGGGATAGAAGACGTAAAAATGTTAGAGCCTTAAAGTAACGAATAGACTTGAGAATAGACGAAATAGCCTGTAGAGGTGTGCGCATATTATTAATTGAAAAGAAAAAAGGTTGGAAAGGTTGAACAGACTGTATTTAGTCCAGGAGTGGTTGAATTAGGCCACTAAGTACCTTTATTTCTGGTGTGTAGGCTACCACATATGTTACAATCATTAACACATATGTTTCATTTTTACTATTGCGCACTTGTTTTGTAGGCGAATAGTATAAAATAGCTGCTAATTAGAATTGATTGGCCTGAAGTTTATCCCGCGTCCGCTTTAGGCGGGCCTTTACGGCGCTTTCCGATATATTGTATTGCTTACTAATAGCCCGAATTGATAAACCCGTTTCATACTTCAGAAGCAAAAGGGCTCGCTCGTGGTCGGGTAATTGATTGATTGCTCGTTGCTGAGCCTGGATCTGAAGGTCAACATTATCTGTAAATCCCAGATCTGCCGACTCTTCCAGTAAAGCATCTTCCGATAAATGGCTGGTAAGGTCAGTGGGCAATGGCTCGGTTTTGAGCTGTTTGCCTGGTTTAAGCCGATCCAGACAGTAGTGATAGGAAATGGCATAAAGCCAGGTAGAAAACGAGGACCGATTCTGGAACGAGTTCCGTTTTAGAAAAACCTTCATAAAGATGTCCTGGGTGAAATCCTGGGCATCCAGCGAATCGTTGGTCATGTTGAGACAGGTTCGGTACACTTTGTGGGCATACTGCTTATACAATTCCTCAAAATTGTCGTCTAACGTGAGGGGCTGACATGGATTGAGTACTTGCTTGGTTGAAGCTTGTTTTTGTTTCATGGCAGTAGTTGAACTCTATGAAAGAAAGCGATATACGTTGAGCCGATTAATGGACAATCTGACCATCAATCAGGCTGCAAGTTCTGGCGTATCGATTTAGGGTGCTACCACATATGTTTCATTCATTACCACCTATGTTACATACAATCAAAAAAAGCCCGGAATTCGGGCTGTCTGGCTTCAGGTGAGACGTGTTGGCGGGCTAGCTGGGCTGGGGCGCTGATTTGCCGTATTGAGAGGGCAATACACCATAGCGCTCCTGAAATACTTTGGCAAAGTAAGATAGATTGTCGAAACCAACGGCGTAAGCTGTTTGAGTTACACTCAGCTGACCTTCATTGAGCAGTTCAGTTGCTTTCCTCAGTCGAATATCCCGGATAAAGGTAGTAGCAGAGGTATTGGCCAACGCTTTGAGTTTGCGATGGAGTTGTGCCCGACTCAGGTTTGCCGCTTCGGCCAGATCTTCAACGGTAAACTGCGTATCGTCCAGATGCTGAATCACCAGCGCCGACAGCCGCTCGATAAACTGTTGTTCGGCAGTAAATGGCGTTGGTAGCTGTAGGTGATCCGTCGGTTCGGACCAGTTCGTGGAAAACCAGGTTTGTAAACGCTGACGTTGCTCAACCAGATTTCGTACCCTGGCCTGAATTTCGGCCCGATTAAAGGGCTTGGTCAGGTAGTCGTCGGCTCCGAGTTCGAACCCTTCGATACGATCTTCAACGGTGGCTTTGGCTGTCAGCATCACAACCGGAATATGGCTGGTGGCTGGCTGAGTTTTCAACGTTCGGCAGAAGCCGAATCCATCGAGCTGGGGCATCATCAAATCGCAGATGACAATATTGGGGAGGAGAGCCGTGGCTTTTTCCAGCCCGTCCTGTCCATCGACAGCCTCAATGACGTGATAATCAGTTTCAAAAATGCTGCGAACATATGCCCGGATATCAGCATTATCGTCGATAACCAACAGGATGTTTTCGGAGATGGGTGCTAGCGTTTTAACATCCTCGGCCTGTGTCTCAATGGGTTGCTGGTGGAATTGTGTGATTAAATCGGTCTGTGTCCTCACAGACCGGGGTGATGGACCTTCCGATGAGACTATTAGTAGGGGCAAGGTAACGGTAAAAGTCGTCCCTATTTCCTCAGTGCTGGTTACCTGAATCGTTCCATCCAGCATTTTTACCAATTCGTTGACCAGCGCCAGCCCAATACCCGTACCTTCATAGCTACGGGTTGGCTCCTCTGGAACCGCAACGGCGGACCGTTGATAGAAGCGCTCGAAGATATGGGGCAGGTCCTTTTTGTTGATGCCAATACCTGTATCTTCAATACTAAATCGCAAGGTACCCGTTGTGGTTGAGTCAGGATAGTGAACCTGCATACGCACTTCCTTACCTGCAGGGGTGAACTTAAAGGCGTTGGCCAGAAGGTTGGTGACTATTTTCTCAAGCTTGTCGCGATCAAAACTGGCCCAGTGCTCCGATTTATTCTGCGAGAATGTAAATGAAATCTGCCGACTCTCGGCCAGTGAACTAAACGAACTGGCGAGCATTTGAAAAAAGGATGCCACATCGCCCGATTCGGGTTCGGCCTTTAGCTGACCCGCTTCCAGCTTACTCAGATCAAGGAGCTGGTTGATCAGACTCAATAACCGATTGCCGTTGCGCTCCATCAAACCCAACACGGTTTCGGTTGGGAAACGCTGTTTCAGGTCGGCCAATGGTCCCAGAATGAGGGTGAGTGGTGTTCGGAATTCGTGCGAGATATTGGCAAAAAATTTGGTTTTCAAACCATCCAGTTCGGCTAATCGACCGGCTTCCTGCTTCTCAAAAATAACTTGTTGCTGAAGCAGCCACCGTTGTTTCTGAAAAGTATACAACTGCCAGCTAATAATAATCAGAACAAGGGCATAAAGAAGATAGGCCCACCAGGTGCGATAAAATGGCGGATGAATGCGAATGTGCAGGTCGACCGGTTTACTCCAGACCTCGCCATCGGGCGAGCCTATCATTTGAAGCGTGTAGTTACCTGCCGGAAGTTGAGCATAGTTGGCGAAACGGTTGGTGCCAGCCTCCACCCAGATCTTGTCGATACCATCCAGCCGATAGCGATAGCGGTTTTTGGCCGAATTGGTATAATCCATCACGCCAAATTCGAATGTCAGGAGGTTTTGGTTGTGCGACAAATCAAGCCGTTGGGTGTATTCGATACCCTGAGCTAGAATACCGTCGGGAGCCCTTACCTTAACCGTCTCATTATTGACTTTCAGATTAATGATATTCGCAAGAGGCTGTGGCCCGATGAGTGGTTTTACCGCCGAGGGTTTAAAAATTGTAAGTCCGTTTACTCCGCCAAAAAGTAGCTCACCCGAAGCCGATATAAAAAAGGAACCTGTGTTGAATTCATCATCCTGAAGCCCGTCTTCCTTGGTGTAATTATGAAATTGATGCGTTTTGAGATTGAACTGAGCCAGCCCTCGGTTGGTGCTCAGCCAGAGATTTCGGAACTCATCGGCCAGAATGCCATAAACGACTTTATTTGGTAAGCCCTGTGCTTCTGTAAAATGCTCGAACTGACCAGTCTGTTTGTCTAAGCGATCCAGCCCGCCACCTTTGGTGCCCACCCAGAGATAGCGATTGGGTTGATAAGGGTCGTCGAGTAGACTGGAAACCATATCATTACTCAGACTCTGAGCATTAGCCGCATTATTTTTGTACTGCGAAAAGACGGGATTAGTTTGTAGATGAACGGCCCGGATCAGTCCGTTGGTCGTGCCAATCCAGAGCGTACCCGCCTGATCGAGATAGAGCGTTTGGGTATCAATTTCAGCTCCTTTCTGGGGTAAAAGTCTTTGGAATGAGAAAGTCCGAAACGTTTCTGTTTTGGGGTCAAACTGGAGGAGTATGCCGTTGAGAGCAGCAATCCATAACATACCATCTTTGTCCTTGATGGTCTGATTGGTATAGAAACCAAATGATGTGTTGGTGGGTAGTGGGTACTTTTTGAGAAGCTTCCAATCCGCAGAAAACTTGAACAAATGCATGGCATGCGTCTGGAAATTGGTATTCGATACCCAGAATGTGGCCTGACGATCTTGCATCATATACCGCTGTCGTTTATCGGCAGGCGGCAATTCGTTCGGTAAAAATGACTTTAGTCGATTGGTTGATCGGTCGAGTTGTTCGTAGGCGAATTCATGGCGCACGTAAGTTCGGCCCTGCTGATCAACATATAGGAAAGAGAGCGTCGTATTGGGAAGTGAAGAATGGAATTGCCGGATTTTAGGATTGAATTTTCGAAGCCCATAGCCACTCGTGCCTGCCCAGATGTTTCCTGTCTGATCTTTCAGCAAATCGGTAATTGCATAGACTGCTGGAGGCATCGCAACAAATGCGTTGCGGGCTGTCAGACTGTCCTGCTTTTCCAGTTCGCTGGGTGGCATTACCCACAGAAAATCAGTTGTTGTAATGGCCAGCGTGTTGGCGTCGATCGCTTTTAAATAAACGCTTGAGTAGCCTTTTCTGGGTAAAGGTATTGTCTTAATCCTATCTTGTTTCAAGCAAATGATCTGATCGGATGTACTGGCAATCCAGCAGTCATGTTGCGCGTCATAATAGGTTGAAAAGAATTCGGTGAATTTTTCTGCGACCCCGATGACTCTCGTAGCTTCCTGGGGTCGATGCCAGTTGAGCGTATACAGGTTAAACGAACTCCCAATCAGGGATTGTCCGCCTGGCTGAAAACTGATGTGGTTAATAGCACCAGTAACACCTATCTGAGGGATCGTAATCAGTTGAGCCTGGACCTGATCGGTAAAGTCGGCTTTATCCGGGAAGTCCGTTTTTAGTGAGTTCGGTAAGGTGATTTTAACCAGCTTGCCCTGATTCGTACTCACCCAAATATTGCCCTGAGGGTCTTCCGTCAGCAGTTGAATCTCATAGTTTCCAGCATTAACGGTTGCCTGACCGTGGATACTGATGTGATAAAAGCGTTGCGTTCGGTCGTCGAATAGGTTTAACCCATTATTGAGGGTGCCTATCCAGAGTCGTCCACGTTTATCGACTAGAAGCGCTGAGCAATAATTGGCCGAGAGACTGTATTCGTTTGCCGGATCGTGGGTAAATACCGTGAAATTGTGGCCGTCGTATCGATTGAGTCCGTCTTTGGTAGCTACCCAGATAAAGCCTTTCTTATCCTGCTTCAGCCCGAAGATCATGCCCTGCGAGAGGCCATCGGAAATGGTAATTTCCTGCCAGCCCTTCTGCTGGGCAGTCAGTGTAATCGGAAGAAGACTAACGAAGAGTAGGAAGAGGAATCGCATTCGGGCAAACCATTAGTTAGCTAACTACGGAAAATCAGATTCTTTCGATTGATTTATAGGTGCAAATCCTTGGTCTGTCAAATATAGAGATAGTTTTCTTGATATATGATACTAAATGAGTGTCTGAAATGAGCTAAATCGTAACTGAGTTAACACCTTTATTTTGAGCTCCTAAGGCCCTGTTTGGGTTTTTCTATTTTAGCTAAAACTGCCTATTTTTTGTCATTCCGACAAAGGAGGAATCTCAAGCTTGACTAATAAGCAACGTTGAGATTCCTCCTTTGTCGGAATGACAAAAAAACTCAGATTTATTTTTATATGTAGAATAAACCCAACTTGCCGGTACAGACTAGTACTTTTCCAATTTAGATTCTATAGTTTCTGTAGATTCTATCGATTCTGATAATCAAGACTCTAGTATCAAAAGAATCTAGTAGAATCAAAAAAACTATTTTGGAAGAGCACTAGTCTTTCCGTCGAAGGTAAATATTATTGCTGATCGACTCCAATCGTACGTTTGGCCCGCCACCGTTGACGACTCCCTCCAACTGGTAGCCAACAATTGGGTTCTTTTCCTTCTTATTTTTGAAACTAATATCCATATCCGAATAGACTTCGCCCGTGATGGTTTTCATCGCTACGTTTGCCCCTTTCGATTTAGGCCAGCTCATGTCCACGAAACCGCTGATAGTTTTGGCAAATACGGGTCCGTTTGCTCCCTGAATATCAATATTTCCATTAATGGTTTCGAGCTTCAATTGAGCTTGTCGGGGCAGGAATACCTGGTAGTTGAGTGTGCTACAGACGTAATACCGGTGGCCATCTTTGTCAGAACTCCAGGAGTGACGATGGTCGGGGCAATCTTCGGCTTTACCTTGCTTCAACATCTCCTGATCGAAATCCGTCTTTATACTGACTTCCTGTGTTGTTGACCCGGTTGTCACCTGGAAGGCATCATTTAGTTTGCCTCCGTTGATGGTTACCTCAATTCGGACTGATACCGTTGGTTTGTCCCAATAACGAACTTTGATGCTGTCGGCAAATTTCAGGTTGAGATTAACCGTTTGATCGGTAGTGACTGACAGCGTTTTTTCAATGATTTTCTGGGCGAAAATAGGCTGAATAAGGAAGCTAAATAAGCCCAGAACTAGGAGGAATAAGGGATTTTTCATTTGAGTAAGGGAAGTTAATGGGACTTACTTTTGCTTACGGACGTATATATTGCTGTTGATGGTTTTGAGTTGAACCTCAACGCCACCCCCATTGATGCTACCATCGATGTTGTTTCCACCCCCAACTCTAGGCATACCCTCTTTGGATGCTTTCATACCCAGATCAAAGTCCGTGTACATTTCTCCCTGAATCGACCGTAGTTTCAAATTGGCTTTAGAAGCGTTAGGCATGGTGATATCAATAGCCCCGTTGATGGTCGATATAGCTGTTGGCTTTTCCTGGCTCAGACTCGAATACACCACTTTTACTTCGCCATTGGTGGTATTGGCTACGATGGGGCCCGTTACATTCGTCAGTTCAATGGAGGCATTATTGGTTTTTACCTCCAGATCGCCATCCATATTGCTGATGCTCACGCCAGCACTCTGCCAGTTGGTTTGCGTATAGAGAATGGCCACTTTACGCGGAAGTTTAATAGTGTATTTGATAGCTTTTCGGGTTGCTTTTTCAATTTTCAATCCACCATTTTCAGGAGTTACAGCCAAACCGATGCCTGAGTTATCGACGGCCTGATAATAGAGTGGTTTCAGACCTTTAGCCCGTTCGGGTGGCGCTTCGTAGCCTGATGAAGCCTGAATCAGTACTTCGTCGCTATTGTGTCCTTCAATCTTGATGTCGCCAGCATCGATTTCAAGCGTCACTTTGTGATCTTTCGAATTCGTTAGTTTGGTTTTGTATTCCTGAGCCTGGGCGTTCAGTAAAAGGCATAGGAATCCTGCACTCGTTAAAAGGAGCTTTTTCATAGTAGTCCGCCAAGGCGGTTGTTTAAGGTAATTGAATTGTATTTGTGTACTGACTGGGGGCTTTAGATGCTATTGATTCTGTGGATTTAAAGAGATTCTGTTGATTCTTGGATTCTACCCAGGGCAGATGCACTAGTACTGGTCCCATTTAGTTCCTATCGATTTTTTGGATTCTATTTCTTTGATAATCAAGGCTCATTAAATCGATAGAATCTCTTAGAATCCACAGAATCAAGTCGCTAAGAAACTGTGTTAGCTTCGTGAGTTAATTGGTTAATACCCTCTTCGGCTTTCTGGCGCACGATATCCAGTACTTTTTGATCCTGTACAAGTCGTTGGATTTCGTCGACGGCTCGTTTTTCTTTAATGGCTACCAGGGCGTCAATCAGGGTGATCTGAATATTGGGATCAGTCTGGATTTTAAGCGATTGAATTAGCGCTTCGCGTACATCGGGTTCGTTTTCGAAGCGAACGAGTGCCTGACAAGCTGCCAGACGCACATTGACATTGGCGTCGAAGTTCAGAGTATTGATCAGGAGTTGGGTAATTTCCTGATCAACCTGGGTGAGTTCGTAACTCTGATTAACGGCCTGAATTCGTTCGCTGGCTGACGTTTTAGCGAGTTGCTCGAAAGTCAGCACTTTTTTCATTGCCAGAGCAGGCTCAGCATCAGTCGAGGATGCTGCCATGTCGTTTGTACCGTATCGCCAACTCGTATAAAACAGCCCGGCACCAAAACCAAGAATAAGCAGCGCCACGCTTGCTGCCAGGCGAAGACTCCAGCTTGTCAAACCAAAAATACGGCTGGGTTCTGGGGCGCTCAGTTTTTTGGCTAGCTGAGTGGTAAAGGCTAATGAAGGGTGCTGCGTCCTAGTGCTGGCAAAATAACGGAACTGCGCAGCATGCGACATCAGGTGCTCTGGGATGTTATCCTGCTGAAAAAACTGCCGCAATTCTTTTTCTTCCTGCAGGCTCGTTTCACCCTCATAATATTTCTCCAGTAATTTTTCAATGTCCTGCTTCATAATCATTGACTTTTAAGTAATTGTCGCGCAGACGTTGGCGGGCTCGCGACAAAATCACCCGAATATTATTAACGCTGAGGCCAGTAACCTGTTCGATCTCCTCAAACGAATACTCCTCCACATCACGCAGATGAAGCACCAGTTTCTGCTGATCTGGTAATTCATTCATTAACTGCCGAATCAAGTCGGCACTATCCGTTAATTCTACCTGCCGATAGGGTGAAACGTTTTCCGTGGCGACCCCAAAAAGGGCGGAGTCATCGGTTGATTTCGTTTTAGCATGTGACTTTAACCGATCCAGACACAGATTTTTTGTCATCTGAACCGCCAGCGCTTCTACACTATGATAGGCATCTAACTGTTGTCGATTGGTCCATAGCCGGAGCAACACATCCTGTAGGGCATCTTCGGCTTCTTCGCGGTTGCGAAGAAACAACTGAGCCAATCGGAAAAGACGGCCCTGCACCGGAAGTATGCGTTGTTTGAAGACTTGTAGATCCATATCAATGACATAGACGACTATGCCCGAAAAACATTACAGCGTGGTGAGAATTTTTTCAGGAATTAAATGGGTACCAACAAAAAAAGGTCTTTACCTTGAGCCATCCCGCTACATAAGTCGGAATGAGGCAAGGTAAAGACCTCGAAATAAACGGTAGAAATTAATTAACTCACGTAAGCGCGCTGGCTGGCTAATTGACGTCGAACCAGACTCCAGCGTCGGCGTGAAACAGGGAGCACTTCGCCTGTGCTTAAATGCACCAGCCCACCCGTTTCGGTGCGTTCCAGTCGTTCCACAAACTGGCGATTGACCACACAATTACGATGGAGCCGAATGAATAATTCATTAGGGAGTTGGGGCGAGTAGTATTTGAGTGTGCGTGGCATCAACATTCGGCGACCATCTGCCCAGTTGAGCCAGCTGTAATTAGCAACAGCCTGCAAATACACTAAGTCTGACACAGAAAAAAACTGTCGACCCGTTTCTCGAAGATAAAGCTTAAGTGGAGGCCAATCCGTTGACATGGATCGATTAGAAAAAGAAAAGACTGACATAGACATTGCGCGTAGTACTTTTCAAACTATTATAAGAAATAATACCTACGCAATACTAAGCGCAATGCCCTCCCGGCTCTTGCTCATTCGTAACAAGTACTATAAAATTTGTAACATGAGGTAGCTACATTCAGTAGAAGAATGGGAAAGTTTGCAAATAAATGAGGGAAAGGTGCCTGATTTCAGAAGAAAGAAATCGGATGGGCCAACTAAGTACTTATTAGTATCAGGCAATTTCATGTCGATTTTGATCGACGTACTCCGAGGGGGTAAGGTGATACTGGTCTTTAAAAACTTTAGAAAAATAGGCTGGAGTGTCAAAGCCTACCCGGTCGGCAACTTCGGATACCGAGACACCAGTTACGAGGAGTTCCGCTGCCCGTTTTAACCGTACAATCCGAATCAGTTCATTCGGGGTTAGCCCCGTCATGGTTTTCACTTTTCGATTCAAATGCATGCGACTCATACCGATGGCGGCTGCCAATGGCTCAACACCGAAGGTGGAATCATCCAGACGCTCTTCCAAAATAGCATAAAGGCGATTCATGAATTCATCCTGTGGGTCCTGACTGGCAGTGGGTAGATTTCCCTGACGTAATAGCTGGGTCCGGAAATGCTGCCGAATCCTGGATTGCTGTTCCAGTCGGTTACGAACTCGCGCGTTCAATTCGGCTACTTGGAAGGGTTTCGCTATATAGTCGTCGGCTCCAGCAGTTAAGCCTTCCAGCCGGCTGTCTACAGAAACTTTAGCCGTCAACAAAATAATGGGAATATGGCTGGTAACCGGATTCCCTTTGAGTTGTTGGCACAGTTCATACCCATCCATCTCAGGCATTAATACATCGCTGATGATCAGGTCTGGGCCATCGGCAATGGCGGTTTTTACACCTATCTGTCCGTTGCTGACACGCTTCACCTGCCATTCTACATTCAGGGTAGAGACGATGTACTCGGCCAATTCATCATTGTCTTCTACCAGCAGTATTCGATGTGCTTTTTCTTCTGTAGGTTCCGAGTTGGCCGGAGTCTGTCCTACTGCCGTAGTGGCTACAGGTTCGTTAGATGGAGTTGCCACTACGAGTTCTGGACGAGCCTGACGGCAGGGAAGTTCGACGGTGAAGGTTGTTCCCTGTTCAGGATGACTGGTTGCCGAAACCGTGCCCTGCATCATCTCGACTAATTCTTTTACCAGCGCTAACCCAATTCCAGACCCGCTGTTGGTACTTTCGAGCGGATCTGCCTGATAAAACCGATCGAAGATACGAGGGAGTTTTTGGTCTGGAATTTTCGGTCCCGTATTATGGACTATAAAACGGACCAAATCTGTTTTGGCCGAGTTTGCAACGGTTGGGTCTTGTGGTTCTACCTGTATCGAAATCGTAATAGCCCCGTTTGCCTCGGTAAATTTCAG
Organism: Spirosoma foliorum; assembly: GCF_014117325.1. Classification (NCBI taxonomy): domain Bacteria; kingdom Pseudomonadati; phylum Bacteroidota; class Cytophagia; order Cytophagales; family Cytophagaceae; genus Spirosoma; species Spirosoma foliorum. The sequence goes on from NZ_CP059732.1 coordinate 2,324,081, forward strand.
AGCGTTCGACATGAGATTACTGAGAATTTTTTCAACTTTATCCGGGTCGAACCAGTAGAAAGGTTGCTTAAACTGATCCGTGAGTTGCAGTCGAATCTGTTTGCGCTGCGCTTCTTCGGTAAAAGCTCCGACAATTCGGCGGATAAACTCGGGCAAATCGGCAGGGGTGGGGGTGATGGTTAGATTTCCGGCATCGAGCTTCGCCAGATCGAGTAGTTCGTTAATCAACCGTAAGAGTCGGTTGGCATTCCGGTAAATAAGCGTAAGCCGATTGTGGTATGGCGAATCGGTCGTGTCGTTCAGAACTTGTTCTAATGGGGTTAGAATAAGGGTTAAAGGCGTACGGAATTCATGGGTGATATTGGCAAAAAAGCGCGTTTTAACGGCATCCAATTGTTTAAGCTGCAGTGATTCCTGCTCACGAAGCTCTAACTGACTTTTTTGCTGGATTCGACGAATCCGTATCTTGAAAAATAGCCATAAAGCGCCTGCTAACAGTAAGGCATATACTAGATAAGCCCACCAGGTGGCCCACAACGGTGGTTCGATAACCAGCTTTAACGAATGCGAAACGGGACTCCAGACGCCCGAAGTGTTCGATGCATTGACAACAAATGTGTACGTATTTGGGGGTAAATTTGTGTAGGTCGCCGTAGCCGCATTTCCACTGTAAACCCAGTCTTTGTCTAACCCAATGAGTTTGTAACGATATTGATTTTTGTGGCTTTGATTAAATTCAAGGGCAGCAAAATCAATGGACAAAAAGTTCTGTTGGTTTGTTAAAACGATTTCGGTTGTTTCATTGATGTCTTTCTCAATGGGTGAATCGGGCGTAGTAGCCGTTACCGGTTGGTTGTTGATTCGCAAAGCGGTCAGGACAACAATGGGCTTAACGGGGTCTTGGCTAATGCGACTTGGATCGAAGGCGGTGTAGCCACCGATACCGCCGAAAATAAGACGCCCGTCGGGCAAAGACACGTCAAAGTACTGCTTGAATTCTTCACTAGGCAGTCCATCATCGATCATGTAGTTCTGGACTTCATACGATCGGGTATCGAAACGACAAAGACCACGATTGGTACTTAGCCAAAGATGTCCACTGTTATCGGGCCGGATGGCATAGATCACGTTGTTGGATAATCCCTGCCCAACCGTGAATCGTTGAATCTGCCCAGTCATTTTATTGAGTCGGCAAAGCCCTTCGCCAAACGTTCCAATCCAGAGGTACTTATACTGAAGCGGGTCCTGAGCCAGACACAATAAAGCATTGCCGGGTAGCGAGTTAGGGTCGCTGGCCACATTTTGCCAATGAATGAGTCGCTTTTGAGAGAGATCGGCGCGCAGGAGACCATGATTCTCGGTAGCCAGATAGATACGACCACCATCAACGACCATTCCCGTAATAACATAAGAGTGATTGGCGGGAATTGGGAGCGGGAACGTTGTGAACGTGCCTAACTCGGGATTGTGCCGAACAATAACCTGACTAGTAGGACCTAATAGTCCCCAGAGTTCGCCTTCGGCCCCAGCCGCAAGTGCCGTCAGCCGAAAAACCTTGTCGGGAAGCCAACGGCTTTCGATGCCATTGGGCTGCACCGCACTAAAGGTTTGCCGTTGGGTATCATATACATAAGGTATCGTTTGCCGACTACTGATCCACAACTTTTTTTGCCGATCGAACTGGTACCGAATACCAGCGGGAGATTGCTGGCGGATTTCCACCGGAATAGCATCGCGCGGGATGTTTAGTTGTTGACTTAACCAGTCGGTCTGGAAATTGCTGGTGTAAGGCCAGGTCTGGAAAGGACGCTTGTTCAGATCGTATTTAATAACACCATCGCCATTGAGTCCTATCCAAAGAACATTGGTTCGATCGACTAGTAGCGATAATGGCGAGAAGTGAGCCAGTTTAGGCGACTCCGCCGTTCGATCGGGCCATAAAGAAATAAGACCACCCTGATCGGTATATCGATTTTGATTTACGTAGTCGATTCCCTGAGGATCTATCGCAAATAAAGGAAGGTTTGGTTCATTGGGGAGCGGTACTACTTTTTGAACACGTCCGGTACCAGGGTCGAAGAGGGCAAACTGACCGGGGAAGCCCAGCATCAGTTGTCCGTTTTTGCGTTCGTGGAGCCTGTAAACTTCATTTTGGGGTAGCCCCTGGGCTTCCAGATACCTATCCAGTTTCTTAGATGATGGATTGTAGCGTGCCAATCCATCCTGAGTTGCCAGCCATGGATAACCACGGTGATCGACTAAAAGGGCGTGAATGACCTGATACGTAGAATCATTTTGGGTAGCCCATTGTCTGTGAGATACGGTTCCATTGGCATTAAGCCGAAAAAAGCCGTTGGTGTACGTGGCTACCCAAACGTTTCCAGCCTGGTCGGGTTGGATACCGATGAGCTGATCGCGTCCAAGAGCCTGCTTAAAAGCGGGAGAGTTCGAAATTCGGTTAGACCGTTCGGTAACTGGATCGAAACAATCGATGTGATTATTCTCCGTACGAATCCAAAGTTTACCGCTTCGGTCTTCCTGGATTTCATAGATACTACTGAAGGAAAGCGATTGGGTCTGCTGCGGATCGTGGGTGTAAATGTGGAACCGAAGCCCGTCATAACGGCAAAGGCCGTCACGTGTGGCCATCCAGATGAACCCACGATGGTCCTGAATAATGGAGTTGACGAATCCCTGAGGCAATCCATTTCGTACTGTAAGGTACTCAGGTTCTGGGGTAGCGGCATGCACCAGCTTCGACCAACCGAGCAGTCCTATAATCAGCCAACAAACGAACCAACGGGTAGGTCGGAGCATAAACTGATCATGATTTTGCCCAGAAGGGCTTGGGTTAGGCCACAAATAATGAAGCAAATAGCTACCTTTAGTTGCTTTCGGCAACTTGAATATAGCGGTATTTTGTTTCTTGTAACTAGATTCTTTTGCTTTTCGCTCCACAACTCGTGCCCTTCTTATGCATATTTTTTTTGAAACCCCGGTTGATCAACCCTTATCGGAAACCTGGGCTGGCTTTAACCGGAGTCTGTTTGAACAGCTTACCCCGCTATTTCCACCCGTAAACGTAGTACGCTTTGACGGGTGTTTAACGGGTGATGTTGTTCATTTACAGCTAAACTTTTTTCTGTTTCGCCAGGATTGGATTAGTCAGATTGTTGATCAACAAACGGGGACCGAAGAAATTTACTTTATTGATCAGGGCACTAAGCTTCCGTTTTTTCTGAGTTATTGGCATCACCGGCATGGACTTCGCCGGTTCGTTGATGCCCCAACTGGTCAGGAACATACCGTTATTATCGATGATATAACCTTTCGAACCCCTTTTTTGCTTACCAATTATCTACTATATCCGGTCATGTGGTTTCAATTTGTGTGCCGAAAACCTATTTATCGTAGAGTATTCGGTCGTTTATGAGTTAATGGGCTTTGTTTATTTAGTCCACTGATTTAGTCGCATAAATACGACAGGGAAACTGAACATGCAAAAAAAGGCGGTTATTCCCGTCACCTTTATAACTAAACGGGCAAATTTTAGTTTATGCTGGCTTTGTAACCGATGGATGTGTATTTTCGGGATTTCACGGATTCTTATACATTTGTTAGACTAAGATTCCTTTAATCACGCTTCATGAAACTCCCCAATCTCACAACACGAATCTTCCTGGGCATGGTGCTCGGTATTGCCATTGGCTATTTTTTTCCAGATACCGGCTCAGGCTTTTCGGGTAGTGACCTGAATATTCTGTCCAAGATTTTTTTACGGCTCATTAAAATGATTATTGGGCCCCTTGTATTTGCCACCCTAGTGGTAGGTATTGCTAAACTTGGCGATTTCGGAACGGTTGGGCGAATTGGCCTGAAAACTCTGGCTTATTTTTACTTTGCTACGATTCTATCCCTGATTGTTGGCTTGCTGGTCGTCAATATTATGCGGCCTGGCGAAGTGATGAATATACCCCAATTGCCTGCCAAGGGCACTGATGTTGGCGTGACCGCACAGAAAATGTCGTTCAATACCTTTATTGAGCACATTGTTCCGACCAGTTTTATTGATGCACTGGCATCGAATGAAATTCTTCAGATTGTCGTTTTTAGTATCTTTTTCGGTATTGCTGTTGGTGCCGTTGGCGCACAGGGAAAAATCATGATAAAAGCCCTCGATGCCCTCTCGCACATTATGTTCAAAATTACCAGCTATGTGATGTCCTTTGCGCCTTTTGGTGTATTAGGAGCTATTGCTGCAATCGTTTCCCAACAGGGTCTGGGTATTTTGGGTGGCTATGTTTATCTGATTTTATGCTTTTTTGGCGGCTTGTTATTCTTTATTTTCGTCGTGCTGGCAGCCATTTGTCTCGTTGTACGCATTCCGTACATCGCTTTATTGAAAGAAATTCGTTCTGCGGTTATTTTGTCATTCAGTACGGCTAGTTCAGAAGCTTCGTTTCCGCAAACGATTGAAGCCTTACGTCGATTTGGTTGCTCGGAGCGGATTATTTCGTTCGTCTTGCCCTTGGGTTATTCCTTTAACCTCGATGGGTCGATGCTGTACATGACCTTTGCTACGGCTTTCATCGCGCAGGCGTATCACGTGCCACTGAGTCTTGAGCAACAGATTACCATGATGCTGACCCTGATGATCACCTCCAAAGGGATTGCCGGTGTGCCCAGAGCTTCGTTGGTGGTTATTGCTGGCACAATGTCCTTATTCAATTTGCCTATTGAAGGGCTCGCTCTCTTGCTCGGAATTGATCAGGTGCTCGATATGGGACGTTCGGCAACCAGTGTAGCGGGTAATGCGGTAGCAACCTGTGTTATCTCTAAGTGGGAGGGAGAATTCAGAACACAGCCTGTTGAAACTGACGAAGTTACCGCTTGATAAATGGATTTGCCGTTTAGGGAGGAATGCATGGGTATTCTCCGTGCATTTCGTAGGTTAGAGAAGCAATTGCCAGATATATTGTTTCACCTAAACCCCTAAGTTTGTGCAGCCCTCTTACACCCCACTCAGTACCTATACTAAGGCTACGCCTGTGCAGCGGTTCATTGCCGCGTTTATCGACAGTATTATCGCCTACATACCTTGCTGGATATTAATTATCGTATCCTACAAGCTGGGCATGGTTGGCTATGCTATTGCAATCGCTTATCTGCTCACCAAAGATGCACTACCCGAAACAGGAGGCTTTCTGGGCGGGCAGAGTGTCGGGAAAAAACTAATGGGTATCAAAGCCATCAAAGAAGATACAGGCGCTAGCCTGGTTGGCGATTATGGAACATCGATCACACGGCAGGTTTCCCTGTTAATTCCGTTCTTTGGCTTTGTCGACGCGCTTATGGTGTTTAGCGATGAAGGCAAACGCTTTGGCGATAAATGGGCGAAAACGATTGTTGTGAAAGCTTAAGGACAACTAATTTCATAAAAAGGCCGCGATCTCACAGGTTGCGGCCTTTTTTATGACCGTCTGTATAGCCGTTTGGCAGTTCATCCGTAAAATGATTGTTGTTAAACCGTCTAAGTTTGTAGCTTGAGCCCACGAAACAAAACCATTCGTTCTTCCCTAAACTAAATGAACATTCTCGAAACCCATCACATTGTAAAGCAGTATGCTGAACATCGGGCTTTGGACGACGTCAGCTTATCGGTACCTAAGGGCTGTATTTTTGGATTACTCGGCCCCAATGGAGCGGGTAAAACCTCCCTTATTCGGATTATTAACCAGATTACGGCCCCCGATTCAGGCGAAGTGATACTGGATGGAGAGCACTTAAATCCCAGCCACATCAAACGGATTGGGTACCTACCCGAAGAGCGGGGGCTCTACAAAAAGATGAAGGTGGGTGAACAACTCTTGTATCTGGCGCAACTCAAAGGGCTTTCGGAAAAACAGGCGATGGACAAACTGAAAACGTGGTTCGTCAAGTTCGACATTAAAACCTGGTGGAATAAACAGATTCAGGATCTATCAAAAGGGATGCAGCAGAAGGTGCAATTTGTGGCAACCGTTATGCACGAACCGGACCTGATTATCCTCGATGAACCGTTTTCAGGCTTCGACCCTATCAATGCAAATCTGATTAAAGACGAGATTCTGGAATTGCGGGATAAAGGCAAGACAATTATCTTCTCGACGCACCGGATGGAATCGGTAGAGGAGCTTTGCGATCATATTGCGCTGATCAACCGGTCACACAAAGTTCTCGACGGACCTAAACGGGCTATTAAGGAGCAGTTTAAAACGCACACTTACCACGTGGAATATCAGGGGGTACTGGAAAATCTGCCAACGGTTTTCGAGGTATTATCCTCCCGGCAAACCGAAGACGGCTTCCTGCGTTCCGATATAAAAATCCCCCCCGATGCGGCTGTCAATGAGCTGATCCGTCATCTGCTCGATCAGGTTACCGTCCGATCGTTTGGCGAGAATATCCCCAGCATTAACGACATTTTCATTCAGACCGTTGGTGAAACAAATGAGTGATTGAATGAATGAGTGATTGAGTGATTGAATAAAGCGCCGATGATGCTGGATATTCAATCACTCAATCATTCAGTCACTCAATCATTTTCTCTTTAACTCATTGAAATTATGAACACAATTTTCCTGATTATCAAACGAGAATACCTGGTTCGGGTGCGTAAGAAGTCGTTCATTGTCATGACGATTCTGGGGCCAGTGCTCATTTTTGGTTTTTATGCTATTATTGGCTGGGCAGCCGTTAGCTCCATTAACCAGAAAAAAATTGCCGTAGTCGATGAAAGTGGCCGGTTTTCGGGCAAGTTTAAAAACGACGACGAAACGAATTTTGCCTATCTAAAAGAGTCGCTTCCTGCGGCTAAAAAAACCTTCGTGAAGCAAGGCTACGATGCACTGGTCTTTATCCCGAAAGACGTAATTGAGTACCCGAAAACGGTACAGATCTTCGCCGAAAAAAGCGTTAGTCTTTCTCTGCAAAGTAATATAGAGCGGTCTATCGGAAAGGAAATCGAGAACCAGAAACTGGAACAGGCGGGCATCACACAGAAAATTATTCAGGATGCTAAAGTCAATGTAGATGCTCAAACGATCAGTCTGAGCGATGCCGGAGAAAAAAGTAGTAATGGTATTGCCACAACCATTATCAGCGGCTTTTGCGCATTGCTCATCTACATTTCCGTGCTGATTTATGGAACGCAGGTCATGCGTGGGGTAATGGAAGAAAAAACCAGCCGGATTGTTGAGGTAATCATCTCATCGGTGAAACCATTTCAGTTGATGCTTGGTAAAATCATTGGAGTTGCGCTCGTTGGATTGACACAGTTTATGCTCTGGATTGTTCTGACGGTAGGCCTAATGACCGTAGGATCAAGCTTAATGGGGCAGAAGGAAACGGCAAAATCGGCCGTGGCCACTCGCATGAACGGAATGCCGGGTGGGCAGGATGTTCAGCAGAAAATGTCGACGGCTAAAAATCCCGTTGCCGACGTGATGGCAGCCATTGAAACTCTGAACCTCCCGTTGATTATTGGCTGTTTCCTATTCTATTTCTTAGGTGGGTATTTGCTGTATAGTGCCTTATTTGGCGCAGTTGGGGCTGCAGTTGATAGTGAGACCGAGACACAGCAGTTTATGTTTCCAATCATGATGCCCATCATTGCAGCCATCGCTTTTGCGCAAATTGCCGTTAAGGACCCCGATGGCCCCCTGGCTTTCTGGACATCCATCATTCCCTTTACATCGCCCGTAGTTATGATGGTTCGGATTCCATTCGGTGTACCCGTCTGGGAAATAGCCCTGTCGATGATCTTACTTGTACTAGGCTTCATGGGCACAACCTGGATCGCTGCCCGCATCTATCGCGTCGGTATTCTGATGTATGGCAAGAAAACCTCCTTCCGCGAATTAGCGAAATGGGTGTTTTATAAAGGGTAAAAATAGGGAGGAAAGGGAAGAAGGGGAGGAAAGGAGCAGACGGAAAAGCACCACCTTCCCTTCTTCCCCCTCCTCCTCTAAAATCCGATGTCAATGACCAACGGCTGGACTAGCCATTGGCCTGAAGTTACATTGTAAATTGTGCGGAAACCGGCTTCGAAGGGCGTACGTAGCCGAAGGGCGTTAAAGACAAAGGACACGTCGAGGCCCGTCGTTTGATAATCGTGATGTTCAATCTCGTAGCCACGCAGACGGCCGTATACATCCTGCACTTCTACGCTACTCTGGCCCTGGGTCATGTCATAAAAGCCTCCTGCCTTGATACGCTGTACATACAGCCACCTTCCCAATGACCAATGCATATCGGCAACTGGAAACTTGTACTCTACACTGCCAGCCTTTATCTGGTCGTCTGGCACATAGCCTTGTCCACGTGGGAAGAAAACCAGCGCGTTAAATACATACGTTCCCTGTGCCTGTAGCTGGTAACCCACTCTGAATCGAAAAGAGTGATGATCCAGAAGACCAGGGAAAAACAGATTCCCCTGGATGCCAAATTGTTCGGCTGTTAGCTTACCACCAAAAGGTGTTGTGCGGTAATTTACAGCAATGGTTTGCCCCCAACGTGGAGCCACATCACGCTTGCTTTGCCGAAGAAGGTGCGAATAACTGAATCCATATGTTAAGGCGATAAGCGATCCGGCTCCCCCGACTTCTGATGGATAACGATAAGGTAAATCATAGCCAGACACCTGTAGGTAGTTATAATAGGCTGATAGGGTGGCACTTTGGACGTATTTTGAATTGGTGAATTGCAAGGGCAGGCGAAAGCCAGCGGTTAGCTGATTGTATTGCCAGCGATCAGTCCGCAGGCTGTCGAGCGGGTAGGCTCGATCAATATAAAGGGATGTGCTGCGAGTACCTCGTTGAAAACTTACATCGATGATTGGGTAAAGTCCCTGGTAACTCAGGAGAGCATAAAAATTACCCGCACGTTCGGACTGATTATACGTATAACCCACGCCAATCTGTGTCGTACTCAGTAAATCCTGTGAGCTTACGCCAACAGACAATGCCTGCCCTGTACTGGAAAGGGTGGGTCCCCAACCATAAATATTAAGCGCATGAGCCAGCCGATTGAATCGGGATGGCTTATATACGGTCGGGTTAGTACTCGAATCGCTAAGTATACGGCGCCCCAGGGCAGCTCCCGGTTCCTGTTTGGGTAATGAGCCAAAATAACGGATGGTCTGCTCCTGAACGGGCTCACGTACAGCTTTCCAGGTAGTAGGATCGAGGGGCATATCGGCAATTCGATAGCCCGTAGCCGCAAAATCTTCGATCGCTAGCCGAGTTCCCGATGGTGAAACAGTAGCATGATAAGCTGCGAGTGGCCGTGACGTAACCTGGAATACCTGCTTAGAGTTGATATCAACTGCATACAAATTGTCGATACCTGACCGGGGTGAATTGTAAAGTACATACTTGCCCCACGGTTGCGGATGACTGATGTTTTCGTTTACCGGTGGCAGTAAGTCGGTCTTTGTATTGGACTCAGTATCAATAGTCTGTATGGTTTTCTGGCTATTTTTAAGGGCAACTGTTACCAAGGTTCGATTGTCGTTCTGCCAGCGTGGGTGTTGGTAAAAAGCATTATCTGGATTTGAGATTTGCTTCAGTAGCTTGCCCGTTGTGGCATCGAGTACGAGTAGCCGGGTTTTATATTGATCGGTACTCTCAACAACCGCCAGTTTTGTGTTGTCGGGTGAGAGAGTGGCCACCATATAGCGCGCACGGTGCGACAGGCGAGTTAGCTTCCCTGTTTTAAGATCGAGCAGCCGGATGTTCGAATAAACGCGTTGGCTCCAGCGTGGATCATAGCCAAACTCAATCCAGCAGGCTTTGGTAGCGGTGGCTGATAATAAGTCTGGGTCATTCGGGAAGCCTTGCACCTGAATGACCTTCTCCGGCTTGTTCTTTGACAAGATAACCAGCCGGGGTGTATCCCCCAACCCACTTTTTACGGCTAAAACGGTCGAATCGGTCAGGAATTGCGGATGCTGATAATTGGTAAAAACGGGCCGTGAGTCCGATTTGGATGACGGTTGTTTCTCGACACTAACCAGAAAGCTTTGCGTAGGTGTAATGGTCAGAGCTTCCTGCTGTTTCTTCCAGATTTCGGTCAGATCGGCCATTGTTTTCTGGTACAGATCTTCCGTTCGCAACTTGGTTTCGTCTTTGATACTGGCCGAAAACGCAAACGGCAGTGGCCATCGTCGGTAATTTCGGTTCAGAACACGACTCCAGACGTCAGGACCATAGGTACGTTTGAGGTATGTAGTCATAAAATAACCCAATACGTAGTGATTTGGCACATTGTCGCGGTACGAACCGGCAACCGCTTTCGGGTAATCGAATGGCTTTCCCGCGAGCAGATTAGCGCGCATACCCAAATCGAAATTCGGAATTCGCCCACGACCGCTATTGCTCAGGAGAGTTTCGTTACTTACAGCATCGCCTTCGGCAAACCAGTCAGGCACGGTCAATAAAGGAAAAAACAGGCCCGGATTTCCCAATAATGAATAAAGAACCCGTCCATAGCCCTGTAAGGCTTTATCATTTTGAACAACGTGTCGATACTCGTGTACAGCCAGCAGATCGAGCCAGTTAAATGTTCCCAACAAACCGGGGTCTTGTGGGGGCACGGCAAAAAACTCAGATCGCCTTGGAAACAATGTAACAAAACCGTTACTATTCGTCGTCTGATTCTGAAGCAGAACCGAAATGCGCCGGGGTTGCTTTTCCAGAGAGGCACTGGCAGGTTCGTACAAACTTTCGAGTCGGTTCGCTGTTCGCTGGGCGGTCGAGTCAATACCAGACGGATAGAGTACTCGGAAATGGGGTGTTGTAATCCGATACCAGCGAAGGCTAGCCGGATTTTGATCGAGAATCGGGAGTGTTTGTGCCGTGGCGATCAGGGCTACGAACAGCAGCTGGAGCGTAAGGACGAGTCTTCGTAACATGCGGTATCAATGTACGCAGTTTTAACGAAAAAACGCCCCAGCGTATGTGGTTGCCCTGATTTTTCAATTCCTGATGAGTACGATTGGGAGGATAAAAGTGAAAAATTTTTTCACTTTTTAGTTGTTTTCAATTCCCCACAGGTACGATTAGAAGGAAATTCCCCGCACTCATCAAAGTCACTTTAGTAAGATTTCAATTCCCCACAGGTACGATTAGACGCAAATAACTTTTCGTCTGGCTTCACCGCTACCGACTAATTTCAATTCCCCACAGGTACGATTAGAAGTTCCTGGGCGCACCCGCCAGACCTCGTGGTTAACGCATTTCAATTCCGCTCAGGTACGATTAGAAGTTGGCTCGGCGTTCGGCTTGGACAGATCGAGCAGCATTTCAATTCCGCTCAGGTACGATTAGAAGCAAGCCGGGCCGATATCGGGTCACCATGAATAATTTATTTCAATTCCGCTCAGGTACGATTAGAAGAAAGGGAAAGAATCGAACCATATTCAATCCCTATAAATTTCAATTCCGCTCAGGTACGATTAGAAGCATCGCCCCGACGTGGTGACCAGTAATTTGTAGAAGATTTCAATTCCGCTCAGGTACGATTAGAAGGGGCTTTCGATCGGACAATTGACGTGGTTAAGATTATTTCAATTCCGCTCAGGTACGATTAGAAGCTGCCAAGCTTCGAGAAGGCGTGGGCTTCTTCCGTATTTCAATTCCGCTCAGGTACGATTAGAAGAGCAGATGTCAATAAGCAATATTGGCTAAATCAGTATTTCAATTCCGCTCAGGTACGATTAGAAGGCCTGGCCGAAATCGACCAGTATAAGCTACTGCCGGATTTCAATTCCGCTCAGGTACGATTAGAAGCAATATTATCGGCGTGAAGCCCGTCGAGTTTACCTTATTTCAATTCCGCTCAGGTACGATTAGAAGAATAAAGTGCAGCGGGTTGAGCACATTGCCCAGGTGATTTCAATTCCGCTCAGGTACGATTAGAAGCAAATCCTTAGTCGTCGTCGTAGGGCTGGGCAACGATTTCAATTCCGCTCAGGTACGATTAGAAGAGCGGATTCCGGCTTTTAGTGCCCATGCGTCTAAGGATTTCAATTCCGCTCAGGTACGATTAGAAGTAAAAAAGCGCAAGCCGCTACAAGTGAATTTTTCGGATTTCAATTCCGCTCAGGTACGATTAGAAGGTCGATCCGTAATACCAAAGTGTAATTTTGGACCACATTTCAATTCCGCTCAGGTACGATTAGAAGATGCGTTCTGCTCCACCATCGCAAAGTCACCCCCATATTTCAATTCCGCTCAGGTACGATTAGAAGGCTTGGTCAGCAGACAGTACCCTATGGCCCAGATGTATTTCAATTCCGCTCAGGTACGATTAGAAGTGTTCAAGTATTTGTTGTTCATTGCTCATAACAAACATTTCAATTCCGCTCAGGTACGATTAGAAGTGCAATGTCTGGGGTCAGTCCAGAGGAGGGAGTCATATTTCAATTCCGCTCAGGTACGATTAGAAGCCCGGACAGTTCCGTTGTCGTGAGGTCTATTTTGGATTTCAATTCCGCTCAGGTACGATTAGAAGACCAGGTGTACCAATCATCCTAATGCGCCCTTTCAAATTTCAATTCCGCTCAGGTACGATTAGAAGATACCAGCATCGGGCGCCAAATCATCAGTGCCATTAATTTCAATTCCGCTCAGGTACGATTAGAAGTCGTCCTTGTTGAATAGGTTAGTACCGAATGACTGTATTTCAATTCCGCTCAGGTACGATTAGAAGAACGGTTTCACTTGTGGTTGCAGGTTCACCCCCAGAATTTCAATTCCGCTCAGGTACGATTAGAAGCTGGTACCCAGCCAGTCGTACCCCCAAATTAAAGAATTTCAATTCCGCTCAGGTACGATTAGAAGTTTGGAGCCTAACAAACTCTACATTTCTGAGAAATAATTTCAATTCCGCTCAGGTACGATTAGAAGTGCCGCAGGCCCGATAGAATGCCCTCGTTCGATTTCATTTCAATTCCGCTCAGGTACGATTAGAAGAGCGGCATTGGCGTAAGCCCCAACTACTTCACCAGATTTCAATTCCGCTCAGGTACGATTAGAAGTGTTTTTTCTTTAGTCGTTTCCTTCCTTTTATAATCCATTTCAATTCCGCTCAGGTACGATTAGAAGGAGTCGTGGAATCAATACATCAGCCTCCAGGCCGGATTTCAATTCCGCTCAGGTACGATTAGAAGCCGTGAATTTACGACTCAAAAAGGGCATTAAGTAGCCCAGATAGATGATTTCGCCAGTCCGAAAGCAGGTATAAAGTCGTCGACCTGTAATGGCACGAAAAACCCCGTTGATCGACGACTTGCTGATAGTTAGCTATATAGCGTTAGAGTGCGCTCGTTCCGGAGGCAAACTGGCCGTTGATCAAAGAACAAATTGAGGTGTAAAATGCAGTCGACGACTTGGGGTAGTCATTGGTCGTTGTCTGTTCGCCGTTATCACAAAGATCATAAAAACTTTAGAATGTACTGAATGAGCTTCTTTACCGTATCGGTATAAGGGGGGTAAATGAATTTCATGGTCCCGAAATCGCGTTTCATGACTCCTCGTTGATTGGAAAATTCCTGAAAACTGAAGAAGCCGTTTGACTTGCCTACGCCACTGTTGTTAATGCCCCCAAAGGGAAGCTCAGCGTTGATGAATTGGAGCATTGTCTCGTTCACGACTGTATCCCCCGCTGATGTATGATCCAGAATATAATTTGTATGCTGACGATTGTGACTATGGATGTAGAGCGCCAGTGGTTTTTCGCGCTGATTCACGATTCGTAAGGCTTCGTCGAGGGTTGAGTAGGTTAAAACGGGGAGTATCGGACCGAAAATTTCATCCTGCATCACCTGCATGGCATCGGTCACGTTTTCCAGAACAGTTGGCTCAATGAAGTTCTGATCGGGGTTCATCTTACCACCCAGAACAACCTTCGCGCCTTTCGTAACGGCATCATCAACCAGATCGCGGAGTCGTCCAAAATGCCGGTTGTTTATGATGCGTGCATAACTGTCGGACGTTTCAACGGGCTGCCCATCAGGACTGTACATAGCCTTTAGTCGCTCGCGTAAAGCGTCCATAAAAGACTGTTTAACCGACTGATGGATAAGGATATAATCGGGAGCAATGCAGGTCTGCCCACAGTTGATGCATTTAGCCCAGGCCAGTTGAGCCGCTGCCTGCTGAATATTGGCAGACTCATCCACAATGGCCGGAGATTTGCCCCCTAATTCGAGCGTTACCGAGGCCAGATGTTTGGCTGCTGCTGTCATAACCACCCGCCCAATTGCCGGACTTCCGGTAAAAAAAATGTGATTGAACGGGAGTTCGAGCAAGGCTTGCGACACATCGGCATCGCCCTCAAAAACAATCACTTCTTCGGGCGGAAACAGTTCAGTTATCATCCGCTTCAGTAAGGCGGATGTATGCGGGGTCAGTTCAGAAGGTTTGAGGATGGCTACATTCCCGGCTGCTATGGCCGATACCAACGGTCGGAGGGTAAGCGCAATTGGGTAGTTCCAGGGCGAAATAATCAGTACGTTCCCTTTGGGCTCGTACCGTATATAACTGCTGGTACCAATGAGTGGTAACGTAGTGGGCAATGATTTCGGCTTCATCCACTGCTTTAGGTGGCGGATCGTGTGTTTGATTTCGCCATATAGCGACATTAAGTCGGTCAGCATGGCCTCGGCGGCTGGCTTGCGCAGATCGTCGTAGAGGGCTTGTTGAATGGCTGATTCGTGAGTGACAAGCCAGGTTTGGAGCTTTTGAATACGGGCAAGACGCTCATTTATGGTCGTCAATGCCATATGAGGAGCATACCGTCGTTGCGCAGCGAAAGCGGCCTGAAAATCAGTTTTATGTTGTACGGAAATCATGCGGTTTCAAAATCAATATCTTCTGTTTCCTGATCAAAATTCAAATCGGAGCCATATCGGCGACCGATAAAACGCTGACCCTTAAACTTGAAACATTTTTAAAGAATACGCTAAAAATACAAAAAAGAAGGCGATATGGATTTAAAACATGAATCGTTTATCTTAGCTGAAACTTTAGCACCCCGAATTGGATGACGCTCGTTAGTGACAACATCCGCTATCTGCGCAAACTGAATGGTTTGACGCAGGAGCAATTTTCTCGAAAAATAAATATAAAACGCTCCTTACTAGGGGCTTATGAGGAGGGGCGCGCCAACCCAAATCAGCAAAATATACAAACCATTGCCAAAGCGTTCAATACAACCGTCGAACTGCTAACCCGGCAGGATTTACGGAAACTTCGTGAAACGCCTAATCTTAGTATTCCTCTTGGCCAAAAAAACACCGACGTATACGCCCACCGGAATGATCGGGGGAGTGAAAATGGCTCTATAATTCGGTCGGATGGAAAATTAGCCGACGATGACGATCCGTTTCAACATCCTGATTTTCCAGATATTTTTGCGCAGCCTACGCCCCCAACGCCAGAACCACAACCGCTGTCGTCGGTACTGAACAAGTATTACAAAACGCAGGAAGAGCCGCGTCGGGTACAGGACGCACCCACTCCACCCGTTATAACGTCGCCTGTGCGACCCGGTGCTGGAAATGAGCGCATTTCGCCATCGACGTTTCAACCTCAGTCGGATAATCGGCAGCCTGATCGCCCTGCTCCATCGGTCGTCGATCGATTGTTTGCGCCACAATCGGACCCCCAGCCCCGGCCTGAACCTGTTCGGCCTGTCTCGCCTTCCCGACAGTCGGAGTCGTTGACGTTCAATAATATGTACGAAGGAACGTCGGCATCAGCCTATTCAAATTCGTCGGCTCAGGCAATTGCACCCACAATTCCAGTGGTGATGCAGCGCCAGTTTGCCGAATATGGACAACGTTTTCAACAGGCCGATTTCCTGCATCGACTGCCAGCCATGCAGTTACCTACATTACCCGAGGGGCATTATCGGGCCTTTGAAGCAGGCGACGACTTTACATTTCCGGGTGCCTTGCTGGTTGGGAAATTCATTCGGAACTGGTTCGATATTGCCGACGGAAAATTATACATTCTGCTCATGCACCAGCAACCTACGGGGTCAGGTATTTCCTGTCGGCGGGTGTATAATCAGGTGAAGGTAAAGGGTTCGCTGTTGCTAACCGCCGATCGGGCTGATATTCCCAACCGTGAAATAGCTTTAAAAGATGTGCTGGAAGTCTGGGAAATCTGCGCGTTTGTCAGCCAGCAGCTTCCTCCACCGGCCCCCAATACAGAGCGCTTACGACAACTGGTCGATGAACTTCGGTTTGAAGTAGAACGTCTTTGAGGTTTTTTGACAGGATTTACACGATTGACAGGATTTGATTTGTAGTTAAAGCTGCCTGTTTTTTGTCATTCCGACGAAAGGAGGAATCTTAAAGTATCCTTGCTAGAGAACTAAGAAGCCCTAAGATTCCTCCTTTCGTCGGAATGACAAAAAAGGTTCAAATTTTTTTGGACGTAAAGTTTGCAAAGCCTCCCTGTTGAGCGTAGTATTGACTACGTTCGAGTGTTATCCGGTCTCTGACCGGGGTGAAATAAATTTGAAAAACCGGTCGGAGACCGGATAACACCACGGCGTAGTCCAGAGACTACGCCAAGCAAAGGATCTATTGATAGGATATTATCCCGTATCAATAATCCTGTACATCCTGTCAGAAAAAACATGTCCTGACAACGCTTACCTTTGTCGGTGTTATGCGTTATTTTCTTCAATTGGCCTATCGGGGCACTAATTATCATGGCTGGCAGCGGCAACCCAATGGGCTGAGTGTACAGGAAGTTCTGGAGACGGCTCTGACCACAGTACTTCGGCAACCCATTACGATTGTGGGTAGTGGCCGGACAGATGCGGGAGTTCACGCAGGGCAGCAGTTTGCTCATTTTGAGTTAGATACCGCCTTGCCCGGACACTTACTCCGCTCATTGAATAGTTTAATTCCGCCAGATATTGCCGTTTACGATTGCTTCCCCGTCAGAGCTGACGACCACGCCCGCTACACCGCTACATCTCGCTATTACCAATACCAGATTAGCCGCCGAAAAGACCCATTTCGGGATGGATTGGTGTATGTGTTTACGTTGCCATTGAATGTGAAAGCGATGAACGATGCCGCGTCTATCTTGTTGAATCACATTGATTTCGAGTGTTTTAGTAAGGTAAAGACTGACGTCAAGACGTTTAATTGCCAGATTGAATGGGCGTATTGGGAAGAGAAGCCAAACGGCGATTTAGTTTTTCATATCAAGGCGAATCGGTTTCTACACGGCATGGTGCGGGCCATCGTCGGGACATTGCTGGCAGTAGGGCAGGGGCGATTGAGTAGTCACGACTTTGAACAGATTATCCTGGCACGAGACCGTCGGAAAGCCGGTCGGGCCGCCCCAGCTGAGGGTTTATCACTAGTTGAGGTAGGATACCCGGCGGAGGTTTTTAAAGAGCGAAAGAGTGAATGAGTGAAAGAACGAAAAATTGGCGCAGGCTATTTTTGCGCTCTTTCACTCATTCACTCTTTCGCTCTTTATTTGTTATCTTGTCAAAACAAAAACGAGTTCACTTGAAAATTGGAACAATCATATTAGCGGCTGGGGATTCATCGCGGATGGGCGGTGAACCCAAACAGTTGCTGACCTACAAAGGTCAATCACTTATTCGTCGGATAACTGAACATGCGCTGGCTTTGCAGCGCGGCCCAGTGGTTGTGGTATTAGGGGCCAACCGTGACCGTATTGTGCCCGAGCTGACAGGCTTACCAGTCACCCTGGTCGATAACGCGAACTGGCCAACCGGACAGGCTTCATCCCTGAAAACAGGGCTGGCCGCGCTATATATTACGCACAAAGACATCGAAGCCGTACTGGTTTTACATACCGATCAACCCCTGGTATCGCTCGGGTTGCTGCTGCATATGCTGGAGGTTCGTCGGGAAAATGATAAAGGGATTGTTGCCTGCCGATACGATACGCAATTGAGCGTACCTGCCTTGTTCGATCGTGATTACATCCCAGAACTACTTGCTCTAGAGAGCGATAAAGGCGTAAAATGGGTGATCGGCAAACATAAAAATGATTGCCTGGAAGTACCTTTTGAAGCCGGAAGTATCGATCTCGACTCCAAGCGTGACGTCGAAATGTTTCAACAAGCGCAAATGCAGTCGCAATAAACTGTAATATCGCAGGAAATCTCACCGACTCTGGGTTCATGATAAAAATACTCAGCCATTGGCATGAGTAGGAACAGCAGCAATACGGTGTTTAAGTCCAACACATATTTTATCTATAGTCTATTTCAATAAAGTAAATCGTAATGACAAAGACCGCAGATATCGGCTTAATTGGTCTAGCCGTAATGGGTGAAAATCTGGTGCTTAACATGGAAAGCAAAGGATTTACCGTAGCCGTTTTCAATCGAACCGTTGAGAAGGTTGACCATTTTATTAACGGAAGGGGAGCCGGAAAAAACTTCATTGGTGCTCACTCTATTGAAGAGCTGATTGCTTCTTTAGAAAGACCTCGAAAGGTGATGATGCTGGTAAAGGCGGGCCAAGCCGTGGATGATTTTATTGAACAAATCATTCCGCATCTGGAACCCGGCGATATTATCATTGATGGTGGTAACTCCTATTTCCCGGATACCATTCGCCGAACCAAGTATGTAGAAAGCAAAGGATTTCTGTATATCGGAACGGGCGTTTCGGGTGGCGAAATTGGAGCACTACACGGCCCTTCTATGATGCCCGGTGGTAGCGTTGAAGCCTGGCCAGCTGTAAAAGGTATTTTTCAGTCTATCGCTGCAAAAGTGGACGATGGTACACCTTGCTGCGACTGGGTAGGTAGTGACGGTGCTGGCCATTTTGTAAAAATGGTACATAATGGCATCGAGTACGGCGATATGCAGATTATTGGCGAGGCTTATCAGGTCATGCGCGATCTGCTGGGTATGAGTGCCGATGAGATGCACGAGGTATTCAAAAAGTGGAATACCGAAGAGCTGGACTCGTATCTGATCGAAATTACGGCCGACATCATGGCCTATAAGGATGAGGACGGTACACCGATGGTCGATAAAATTCTGGACACCGCTGGTCAAAAAGGCACTGGAAAATGGACCGGAACGGCTGCTCTTGATCAGGGGATTCCATTAACCCTGATTGGCGAGTCTGTATTTGCACGTTTCCTATCAGCGCAAAAAGACTTGCGCGTGGCTGCTTCAAAGGTAATCAACGGCCCCAAAATCGAATTTACAGGCGATAAAGCGCAAATGCTGGACGATTTGAAAATGGCTCTTTATGGCGCTAAAATCATTTCGTATGCTCAAGGCTATAACCTATTTATGGCAGCCGCTAAAGAGTATGGTTGGCAGCTTAATTACGGTGATATTGCCCTGATGTGGCGTGGTGGATGTATTATTCGTTCCGCGTTCCTCGGTGATATCAAAAAGGCGTTTGATAAAAACCCTGCTCTCCCGCACTTACTGCTTGACGATTTCTTTAAACAAAAAGTGGAATCGGCTCAAGCGGGATGGCGACGGGTTTGCGCTGCGGCCTTAATTAACGGCATTCCGGCACCTGCGCTTACATCGGCACTTTGCTATTTCGATGGTTTCCGGAGCGAATGGTTACCTGCTAATTTACTACAGGCGCAACGCGACTATTTTGGGGCACACACCTACGAACGGATCGATAAGCCACGAGGCCAATTCTTCCATACGAACTGGACCGGCGAAGGTGGCGATACCGTATCGACTGCCTATAATAACTAATTGCTTGACTAACAGTCGTGTAGTTTACAAATGCACAAAAAAGCGGTGCCTATACAGGCACCGCTTTCCAATTCTGTAGCATCAAACGTGTAGTTAGGTAACTATTTCCTGTGTTCAATTACACTGCCTCATGCAAAAACTCGATACTGCTCACGACCTGCAAGCACGCCTTTCAAGAGTTCTGGAAATCGTGAAAACGGAGTTTGCGCCCTTGACCGATGCACAATTACGCTGGAAACCAGCTCCTAATCGCTGGAGTATTATCGAATGTTTGCAGCACCTGAATCTGGCTGAACGATTTTACATCCGAAATATTCAACACAAAGTCGATAAGCTGGGTCTGGTACAAACGAACCCAACCGACCAGGTATTCGAAAGCGACTGGGTAGGAAAGGCAATGCTGTATGCCGTTGATCCTCAGGTGAAACTGAAATTACCCGCTCCTGGGCTAGTTCGCCCTCGCCCAGCCGCTGAGTTAGTGCCCGCCGATGTAATGGGACAATTTCTGGACTTACAAACGACCCTTCATAGCCTGTTGGATAAAGCCGTCTACCTGGACTGGAATCAGGATAAAGTGATGACGTTGTTTGGTAACTGGTTGAAAATTAGATTAGGCGATGCTTTCCTGATGTTGGTTGCCCACACCGAACGACATATGAACCAGGCCATGCGTGTAAAGGCGGAAATGGCTACTTTTACGATTACGACTAATAACCTGTGATGAAACATTATATTAAACAAGATCCCTGGAACATCGTTGAAGAGGGATTTCACCGTGACTTTAATGAAATTACCGAAAGCGTGATGTCGCTCGGCAATGGCCGATTGGGCGGACGCGGTTCGTTTGAAGAAAAATTTACCGGAAAAACCTTACAGGGGAATTATGTGGCCGGGGTGTATTATCCCGACAAAACCCGCGTTGGCTGGTGGAAAAATGGGTACCCCGAATATTTCGCCAAAGTATTAAATGCTGCCAACTGGATCGGTATCGACATCGACATCGAATATGAAACCCTTGATCTGAATCTTTGTGAAGTGCGCGACTTCCGGCGCGTGCTGAACATGCAGGAAGGCTACCTCGAACGCTCGTTTGTGGCTGTGCTGAAAAGTGGTAAAGAGCTACAGGTGAATGCGAAACGGTTTTGCTCCATTGTCGATGATGAAGCCGGGGCGATTCGGTATGCGATCAAACCCCTGAATTTCGACGCGAAGATTACCATTACGCCCTATATTGACGGCGACATCCGCAATCGAGATTCGAATTACGATGAAACGTTCTGGGATGAAGTTCGGAAGGAAACGGCGTATGGTGAGGCTTATATTGAACTGCGCACCCGTAAAACGGGCTTCCACGTTGCTACAGGCATGTGCGTGGAAATTGAGCAGGATGGCGCAAAAGTGGATTTTCAGTCGCAGCCCATCAAGTACGAAAAGTATGTGGCCAATCGCATCTCGCTCGATTGTCGGAAAGGGCAGGAAACGGTTATTTACAAGTATGCCGTGAACCTGTCATCGCTCAATTACGACTCGGATACGATTATCAAGGAGGCTCATCAGTACATCCAGCGAATTACCCGCAAAGGCTTCGACAAGATGCTGTTCGAGCAAAAACAAGCCTGGGCCGATAAGTGGAAAACCAATGACATTAGTATTGAAGGGGATATTGCGGCCCAACAGGGTATTCGCTTCAATATTTTCCAGCTAAACCAGACCTACACGGGTGAAGACCAGCGCTTGAACATCGGCCCCAAAGGCTTTACCGGTGAAAAATACGGCGGTTCGACCTATTGGGATACCGAAGCGTATTGCCTGCCGTTCTACCTCTCAACCGCCGATCAGAAAGTAGCCAAAAACCTGCTGGTTTATCGCTATAAACAACTCGGTAAGGCCATCGAAAACGCGCAGAAACTCGGCTTCCGGGCGGGGGCGGCACTATACCCGATGGTAACCATGAACGGCGAAGAATGCCATAACGAATGGGAAATCACGTTCGAGGAAATCCACCGGAATGGGGCTATCGCCTATGCCATATACGACTACGTTCGCTATACCGGCGATGAGCAGTATCTGGTCGAGTATGGTTTGGAGGTACTTATTGCGATTAGTCGCTTCTGGACCCAGCGCGTGAACTGGTCAAAGGCAAAAGAGCAGTATGTGATGCTGGGCGTAACGGGCCCAAATGAATACGAGAATAACGTCAACAATAACTGGTACACCAATTACCTGGCGGCCTGGACGCTTCGTTACACTGTAGAAGCGGTAGGTAAAGTAAAAGCGCTGGACGCTGAAAAGTACGCTGATCTGATTGACCGGATTCATTTCCGTGAGGAAAAAGAACTGTCTACTGCCCGACAAATCATCGACAAGATGTACTTGCCTCAGGATGAGAAACTGGGTGTCTTTCTGCAACAGGAAGGTTTCCTGGATAAAGACCTGATGCCCGTGTCGGACATTCCTAAAGGCCAGCGCCCCATCAATCAGAACTGGTCGTGGGACCGGATTTTGCGGTCGTGCTTCATCAAACAGGCCGACGTCTTGCAGGGACTGTATTTCTTTGAGGATGAGTTCACTACAGACGAGTTACAGCGCAATTTTGAGTTCTATGAGCCGATGACAGTACATGAATCATCGTTATCGCCCTGCGTTCACTCCATTCAGGCTTCGAAGTTAGGAATGAAAGAAAAAGCTTACGAAATGTACCTCCGTACGGCCCGACTCGATCTTGACGATTACAACAACGATACCGAAGATGGCTGCCATATCACCTCAATGGCCGGTACGTGGCTGGCTGTTGTAAAAGGTTTTGGCGGATTAAGAATCGAAAAAGAAGACGGGGCCGACCATCGGGTGAACTTGAATCCGTATTGCCCGGATAACTGGCAATCCCTGTCGTTCAAGATTCGTTTCCGGGGCGTACTGATCCAGGTAACGGCTACGCAGCAGGACGTAACGGTGCAGAATTTTTCGGAAAAACCAATTACAATCCAGTTGCACGGGAAACCTGTGACGGTGAACGCCCAGAGCCAGGAGACAGTAACGATCTAGAGCGAATTGTTAGTTAAAAGAGGGCCTGCTTTTAATAGTGCAAACTATGGGAAGCAGGCCTTTTTCGTTGTCTTTACCCCACCCCAAACCCTCCCCTTGAACTAAGGGAAGGGGCTAAAAAAAGGCTTGCTTTCACCCCTCTCCTGTTTTCAGGAGAGGGGCCGGGGGGAGGTGAAACCCTACCGAATGCTACCCGAAGTCGCGTGTTTCCCTAAAATAATACCAACTGTAAACTGTATAGACGGGAACCATCCCTGGCGAAAATGAGTAGCGACATTTCGCTTCTGTTGCCAGTCCTGCCGATCGTTCTTCCAATAAACGGAATCCCAGTAACCTGGATTTTGGGTTATATGGTTGGTTGAAAAAAGCTTGACTAGATATTGTGCACCAATGGCTCCTGATAGGGTAATTCGCTTCCCTATCGTTGCTTTTCCGCCAAAAAGCAGTTCAGGAGCTAATGAAAAGCCTGATGCACGAAGTGAATCTGTGGGCATTGGATAGGCAGCATCAGGCTGAAGTTGCAAGTTCGAATAGTCCACGACCATTCGCGCCGAACCAAACAAGGTTAAAGCGTCCCCGATGCCCAAACCAGGAATATAATAGCGGTAACCAATAGCTAAGCGAGTATTGGTGAAGACATCTGTGCGGGGTGGAGAGATCAGGCCGTAAGCTCGTTTTTGCGTATCGTTACCGTTATAGCCCAGCGAGATCGTTAAACTCTGTCGAGTAGTAAGGTACCGTTCATACTGCACCAACTGATAGCTGGGATAGAAGATACCGGTGGGGGAAATAGTTAACTCCTGCCGTTGGCTAAAGGCCTGAGTGCTTACTGACAAAACGAATAGGGTGATAAAAGAAACGTTTTTCATGTGTGGACGATGTACTCAGATGAGGCTTCGAAGGTATAATGACCTTCGATCTGCTCCAAGGGTTGGGAGAACAAAAAATACATTTGAAAATAGAGCGATTTCGTCACTAAGCAGAATTAATTTGAAAAGTATTTTGTGTGACCCCAGCGGGGTCACACAAGGCAGCAAATGATGATCTGCAAATCTGCTTGACTATCTACTAACCATACACTAAATAAACCTAGTCGATACCAGAACAACCGAATTACATTTGCCAGGTTAGTACTGGGGAATTAGTATGTCGCGGAAATACCTCAACACGAATCAACAGGTATAAAGAGTCGCAATTCAGTTCATGAGAATACGAGTGGAGCATAGCTATTTTACCATCTTTTTAGGCCTGCTTCTGACTGTCATCTCCTGCCAATCGTCGAGTTACTCAAGCCAGGATACGCCCCATAAACTCACCCCCGCTTTTTACCACTGGAAAGTCGCCTATAACCCAACGCGTTCGGAACTCAATCAGATAAAAGAGCTGAACGTCAATAAGCTGTATATTCATTTTTTTGATGTCGACTGGGATGCCCGAACCCGGCAGGCTGTGCCTAAAGCCTTTGTTCAGTTTCGACAAAAGCCGGTTGGGAGTATTGTACCAGTCGTGTTTATAACCAATCGGACCCTGGTAAATCTGTCGCCGAATGCATTGGCTGACCTCGCCACGCACATTACGCAGGCCATTACAAAAATCAGCCAGCAACAGGGGGTATCTTTTCAGGAAGTTCAGTTTGACTGCGATTGGAGTACAGGTACGCGCGATCGCTATTTCCGATTATTAACCTTGCTCAAAAATCAACTTCATCGTCCGCTTTCGGCAACGATTCGGCTGCATCAGATTAAATACACCGACCAGTCCGGGATTCCACCCGTAACGCGGGGTATGCTCATGCTCTACAACGTAGCCGACTGGAAACGGGTGGAAACGCATAACTCAATTTACGATCCTGAAGTGGCGAACCGGTACCTGTCGTATGTGTCGACCTACCCATTGCCACTCGATTTAGTGATGCCCTTGTTTCGCTGGACAGTCGTTTATCGCAGCAATCGTTTCCTAACATTTTTGTCTGATGTCGACCGAAAGGCGCTGATAAACAGTCGGTTTCTGGTGCCTCAGTCAGACAGCACGCGCTTTATTGCCAGCCGGGACACAACGGCTTTTGGGTTTTCTATTCGTCGGAGTGATTTGTTTCGGGCAGAGGCTGTATCACCCGAATTACTGTTGATCGAAAAAGCCCGATTGCTCAACAAGATTTCTAACCAACGACTTACATTTGCTTTATACCATCTCGACTCGACCATTTTAGCCACATACCCGCGTGAAACGCTTCAAACCCTCCTTCGACCTCAGCCACTTCCGTAGACCTTTTCTATTAGTAGCCATCGTGTTAGGCTTTGCCTGTGGACCATCGTTCGATCCGAACGAGTTCATGAGCTTTTTCATGCCCGAATCGGCCAATAGTAAGCCAGAGGATAGTCGGTATTTTTTTACGCCCCAGTTTTATAATGATGCCGAGATCAGCGAACAGTATAGCGATAGTCTGGTGATTGACGAGAACATTAGTGCCTGGGTTAATTACGCGGGAAAGGGCCTGTCGGAAACGCAGATGTACAAGGCGTTGTACAATGAAAATCCTGCGGCTGTGGCGGTCCTGAAAGCGAAATTTGCCCGCACCAACCCTGCGGCTGTTACGTATCTGGACTTCGCCTGGGCTGCCGACGATGGTCAGGGAAACCCCTGGGATCCGAACCCTACATCAACAGACAGTACGAAACTTCCCGAACTTCTGAATACAGCTAAAATGGCTTATGGAACTACGAACGATGAGTTTCTAAAAGAACGCTATGCGTTTCAGGCGGTGAAACTGGCTTGCGAAACCGAAGATTATAAACAGGCCCAACAGCTGTATGATCAATTGGTAAAGCCGATGCCTACGCACACGTTTATAAGTGATTGGGCTTTATGCCGTCGGGCGGGAGCCACGTTGGCTTTGGGCGATACCGCGCAGGCTATCTACGAATTTGCCCTGGTATTTGACCGCTGCCCATCCCGACGAAAAGCCGCTGAAACCAGTTTACGGAAATATGGCATTCGCTTTCGGGAGGGCGCTTTGGAGTATGCAAAAACGGATCAGGAACGGGCGGCTGTGTATGCGCTTTGCGCCATTCAGCCCGGACAGGACGCATTGGAGTTCCTGAACGAAATTGTTCGCCTAACCCCAAAAAATCCATTGATCGAGTTGATCATGGCCAGGGAAATCAATCGAAACGAGTACTACTTCTTTCAATCGGAAGATGAGTACATGAACTATGGAATGATGACGTCTCCCGATTCAATGGCGTTTGTCAAACGTAAAGCTGAAGGGCCGTCCTATTTTGACAAGCTGCGATCGTTTGCCCTCGAATCGGCGGATAACAAAGCACTGGGAAATCCGGCTTTCTGGTACACGGCTGCGGCCTATCTGGATTACATCGGGAAAGATTACAAAGCCGCTCAGGCGCATCTGGATCAGGCTGTTTTATCTCCGATGCCCAACGCTACCCTGAAAAAACAGGTTACCGTACAGCGAATGCTACTGTTGGCTGCCCAAACGGAAACAATTACGCCCGAAGCCGAAAATCAGTTGATCGGCTATCTGGAGGAGTTTGATAGTACCAATAATTTTCGGCTTGGTTACGCGTTTACGTCTGTTTGTAAGCAGTTTGCGGATAAATACCAGCATAAAACTGAAGCAAAAAGTGGCTGGTTGTCAGGCTGTAGTCGTTCGAAAGCAACACCTGTTGATGGACCGAGTGCGGCTAAAGCGTATTTGCTGACGATGCTGACTACCCAGGGAGGTACAGAAAGCTACCTGGCCAGCACAAACGATCCGCATTCCATTGAAGATACCGTATCGGCAATGACTGTCGAACAAACGATTGCTTTTGCCAAGCAACCAATCACCGATTTCGATAAACGACTGCTAAAGCTAGCGGGCCTGACGAATGGCTACCTCAATTTATTACTTGGTCGCCGACTGATGATGGAACACCAGTATGCAAAAGCGGCCGAGGCTTTCGCGAAGGTAGACGCCAGGACCTGGGGAGATGAGGCCTTTGCGAGCTATTTCCAGACGAATCCGTTTGCCATAAAGATGCCTGCTATTCATGCGGCCGATGGGAGTGTCAACTTCCCGGAAGAAGACGAAACGAATCCGTACACGCCCATTGAGTTTGCCAAACGCATGGCCGAACTAGAGCAACAAGCCAAAGCCGCTACCGGAGATAAAGCGGCTGAGTTGTACTACCTGTTAGGGTGCGGTGCCTGGAATTTGAGCTGGTACGGTAATTCATGGCTGCTGGTCAAATCGTACTGGAGTGCGGGCGAACCGCCCGTGTATAGTTTGCCCACCAATCCAGTTGAAAAGCAAAAAGGCATTGATCAACTCCTGAATACCGATTATTATACCACAGGCCATGCCAAAGGGTATTTTGAGCAATCAGCAAAAGCGGCTAAAACACCCGCCCTGATTGATCGTTCGGCCTACATGGCTGCACGGTGCGAAGCCAATGCATTTGCATTGAATCGGTCCATTGAGCAGATACGGAACGGGTATGTGGCTGAGGATGATTCAACGTTTGTGAAGACTATGCTGGCCTTGCGCAAAACCAAATACGCCAGTGCCTATAAAGTATTCTTCAACAACCACTCCCGAACGATGTTTAATCAGGAAATGATTCGTGAGTGTGCGATGTACAAAGACTTCCTGCAGTTTGGTGATCAGGTTAGCGAATAAAACGAATGGAGGCAAAAACGTATACCGGAGGTAATTTTAATTGGGTTGCCCCGGCATACGATGCCCTTGCTTTTATCGTATTTGGCCGTCGATTGCAGCGTGCACAAACCGTATTTCTGGACCGTATTCCTCCGAATGCCATAGTATTAATTGTGGGTGGTGGAACCGGTTGGCTGTTGGAACAGATCCTCCTGAACTGCCAGCCGAAACACGTCGTCTATCTGGAAACGTCTTCCCGTATGCTGGCCCGCGCCAGTCAACGACTGGTTCGAAAAGCACTGGTTGGTTCGGTGGAGTTTCGGGTGGGCGATGAGTCGAGCGTTAAGCCTGACGAACGCTTTGACGTTATTCTTACTCCTTTTGTGCTGGACCTTTTTTCCGAACAGACGCTACATGCTGTTTTTCTACCTCGACTTCGTGCTGGTTTAAAAACAGGGGGTATATGGCTCGTAACGGACTTTGTTCAGCCTAAAATCTGGTTGCAAAAGGGTCTTTTATGGACGATGATTCAGTTCTTTCGGCTCACGGCAGGGATACAAACTACTCACTTAGCTGATTGGCAAAAACAACTCGCCAAATCAGGCTTAACTTGTGAAGAACGCCAAACACAGGTAGGTGGGATGGTTTCGGTCGAGGTTTGGAGAAAGATAAAGCGCTGATTTTTAGGATTGTTAAGCCCTATCTGGCGCGAGTATTTACTCGTGTCTATTATATCGCCAGCATTCGCTGGCATACTGACTACTTATTTTTGCGCCAGCGAATGCTGACGATATATATAGGCACGAGTAAATACTCGCGCCAGATTACAAGCCTTTTAGTGTTTTTACCAACGTCCGATAATCGCTTATTTCATACCATTCCTCGCTGCCCAGATTGAGCCATTGCCCTTCCTGTCTAGGGCGTTTTAGCTCGGCCTCATCCGGGTCGTAATCATGGTTATACACTTGATTCATGACGTGTTGTAAGGTCGACCAGGGAAGCAGTTTAGTTTGCTCACGCCGATTTTCGACGCTTGTAATCTTAACTGTTCGCTCGGCGAAAGAGGCTGTTAAGCGAGTTTCTGAAATACCTTGCTGACCATTAATGCTTAGAAATAACAGTTCAAAAGGACGCTCGCGGGCAACAACTTCGTAGGAAGCCTGAATCAGTTCCTGTATTAAATACTGCCAATCCTCAGCTTTGACGGGCTTTCCCTGGGATTTACTGCCGTTATCGGTCTCAATCGTAACGTCCCAGAAATCATCGTCCTCATCCAGTTCGTCTTCATCAATTGGTTGCAGACGTGTTTTGCCAACCAGATTGGCCAACGCTTCCCACCAGGCCCTCGGCAATTGCCCCGACCAGACA
This sequence comes from Spirosoma foliorum, assembly GCF_014117325.1. Classification (NCBI taxonomy): domain Bacteria; kingdom Pseudomonadati; phylum Bacteroidota; class Cytophagia; order Cytophagales; family Cytophagaceae; genus Spirosoma; species Spirosoma foliorum. Next base: position 2,352,936 of record NZ_CP059732.1, read on the forward strand.
TAATCGTCGTCACGGGTATAGCCTTCGGCGATCAACTCGTCATCATCGATATCATCACGATCAGGATATGTAATAGAAATGGCTACCTGAATGGCGTTGCCAGCAATTTTATCGATGGTCAGGGTATAAAAATACGCGTAGGGGGCAGGCAATGACCGGGCGGTCTGATAGCGAATCTGGAGACTTTTGAAAGACATAACACGTCGGTTAACAGTCCGACAAAGTTAGTGTATTTGTGCTATCGTCGCTTTTTGGTCAACCTTGCCCGTGGGTGTTTCTAGAAATTGGTCAACGAAAATGATTTCTTTCGGGACCGCATAAGGCCCTAATTTCTCACGAACCGTTGCCTGTATCGTCGCCCAGGTCACCCCGTCCAGGCTGCTGTCTACATCTTTTCTGCTCCCATGCTCCGTGCCACGCGCCCCACGCTCATACACCATCACCACGCGTTGCCCCAGCCGTTCATCTGCCAGACCTGCTACAAATAAACGACCATTGTAGTTTTCGGAGTGTAGTGAGCCTAGTACGTTATGAATTAGCTGTTCTACCTGTTCGGGCTGCACTTTAACACCCCCGCTGTTGATGACTCGGTCCGCCCGACCCAGCAGTCGAAAATGCATAGGGTCGACTAGTTCAACGACATCGTTGGTTTGAATTCGCTCAAAATTTGTGGCGGCTGAGGTGATGTGTAAACAGCCCCGCTCATCGGTTCCTAAGTCAACGCCAGCCAAAGCCGTAAATAAATCGCTGGCAGCTGGCCCATTGAGTCGTCGGAGAGCGATGTGTGAGACGCTCTCCGTCATGCCATAAGTAGCGTAAACAGGTGCCGTGATTATCTGAAGTGCTCGTTCAAGCGTTGGGCTTGTTGCAGCACCTCCTACCAAAATGGCCTTCATCCCGTTTAAAATGGTCAGTTGGTCGGCGTCATTCTTTTCCAGAATAGTCTGTAACTGTAGGGGGACTAGTGCCGTAAATGCAAAGTGATTGTCAGTTGCGTTAAAATCGCTCAGCGGATTGGCGGTTGGTTCAATGATCGTTAGCGGAAGACCAAGCTCCAGGCCCCGCACTAGCATCATAACACCCGCTACGTAATGGATATTCAGACAAACAAGAGCTGTGTCGCCTGACTGCAAGCCAAGGGTTTGTCCAGTTAATCGGGCACTTGCCTGCATTTGCGCCCGTGTCAGCTGAATGGGTTTAGGAGTGCCTGTAGAGCCAGACGTATAAAGCGTAAATTCATCCTGACCACTCAACCAAGCTCGACAAAAAGCCAGGGCTTCTTCCTCATAAGGCGTTTGGGGTAAAGGCCAGGAGTCAGACTTGATAGGGGAGAGGATCATTAATGGATAATGCAGAATGTATGATGGATAATGTATGATGAACAGTGGATAGTTAATTGCGATTCATTATCCATTGTTCATTACACATTATCCATTAATTATGCACCCGCAGGGTACCAGACGTGAGATTGGAGTCGATGATATAAATGGTTAGCGGCTGTTTGGCTGGTCCCGAAACTACTTTCCCGTTGGTATCGAAACGAGAAAGATCGAGCGGGCAATAAAACTGATTATCAGCTGCTTTGTAGACCAGCTTTGTCCCTTCATACGTGCATTTCGCTGAAACGGCTACGTATTTTCCATCTTTAGTCTGAACGACCATGACATTATCGACAATCACATAACCGCCTTTAACAAGCAGGTTCTGGTTGGCATTGTCATTCAAACTAAGTGTAAAATCAACTTTTTGGGCAGGATCTGGCGTTGGGTCAGAGCTTCCCTGTCCGGCACAACCGGCCATACTGCGTGTCAGGATAATTGACCCGATACTGGTGCCAACAAGTTTCAGAAACGCCTGTCGGGGCATTGTTGGTTGATCTGTGGATGGAAGGGTAGTTTCCATAACGGTTTTCGCGTACTTTTGTGGCATCACGCCGTTCAGGGTGTAAATATGCGTTATTTTTTGTCATTCAACGACAGCGAACAAAGACGTTTGCAGGGCGGTTACCCAATTATTAATTATGGAAGAAGCGAAAGTTATCATCAATCCGATTTCGCCGGATAAAGTTGCCGAGGCACCGGGCCTGCTGGAGTATGCGCACACAGCGGGTAGCGCTATTATCCGTCCTGAAGACAAGGGCAAGATCACCGGACGCGCCGTGGCGGCCATGCGCGAACAAACCGACATGCAACTCAGCCAACTGTACAAGCAAATGCAGTTACTGGCCGAGCAGGCAACAGCTATTCGGAATCGAGTCGAAATATCGGAGCGTATTTATTCCGCCCAGATGAATTTCGAACCCGTTGTTGGGCATACCTATCATTTTTATCAGCGCAAAAACGGCACCGATCTGCTATCCATGATTGGTCCAAACGAGTGGGGCCGCAAGTTTCCATTTGAGCGCTGCCTCGCCACTGTCCGCATGATGGCCGATCATACCTGGGATGTGCAGTATCACGAAACAGAATTTTCAACGACTGAATAATTTTCATTGAGTGATTGAGTGAATGAGTGATTGAGTGCTTTGTCGCTGGTTTTTCACTCAATCACTCAATCACTTATTCACTCAATACAAAATGCAAAGCAATTACCCCTGGGAAACCATTAAAGAATACGAGGAGATTCTGTTTAGCTATTACGACGGAATTGCCAAAATCAGTATCAATCGTCCACACAAGCGTAATGCTTTTACGCCCCTGACGGTCAGGGAAATGTCGGAAGCGATGGAAATTGCTCGGCAGGACGAACGCGTTGGTGTCGTTATCCTCACAGGTGAAGGGGGAGAAGCATTCTGCTCTGGGGGCGATCAGTCGGTTCGTGGGCACGGGGGCTATGTTGGTGAAGACAAAGTTCCTCGTTTGAATGTCCTGGATCTGCAAATGCAAATCCGGCGGATTCCCAAGCCTGTTATTGCAATGGTGGCCGGTTACGCGATTGGTGGTGGTCACGTTTTGCACGTTGTCTGTGACCTGAGTATTGCGGCCGAAAATGCCCGTTTTGGTCAAACAGGACCTAAAGTCGGCTCGTTCGATGGGGGGTTTGGTGCATCGTATCTGGCGCGGGTTGTCGGTCAGAAAAAAGCCCGCGAAATCTGGTTCTTGTGTGATCAGTACGACGCACAGGAGGCTTTAGATATGGGCCTGGTTAACAAAGTTGTTCCCCTCGATCAACTGGAAGAAACAACCATTGCCTGGTGCCGTAAAATCCTGGATAAAAGTCCAATTGCGCTCCGTATGCTGAAAGCTTCGTTCAATGCGGAACTGGATGGGCAGGCGGGTATTCAGCAATTGGCTGGTGATGCTACCTTGCTCTATTATCTTTCTGAAGAAGCGAAAGAAGGTAAAGATGCCTTCCTGGAAAAGCGCAAACCCGACTTCAGCAAGTTTCCGAAGTTTCCCTAATAAACAGCGGGTTAAGCCTGCTTCGTTGTAAAAGCTCTACCAAGAGCGTATAAATCGCTGTTTGGTAGGGCTTTTTTCTGAAATGGACGGATTGCACTTTATAGAATTTTCAGAACGATCAGGAGAGGTAAGGAAGCTAATACACCTAGCGAGCATACTAATGTAATCATCCGTTTCCGATGATCGCGCCACTCCTGCCAGCGATAAGTTGTTAATCCACAAAGTAGTATCTGTAAGGCTGGGATAAAGAAATATACGGGTCCCATGACAACAATTCCATAGCCCAAGCCATCATGGGCAAAGTAAGTAACCTTCCCAATAATAGTAAGCGACCAGATGATAAAGCCAATGAGCGAGGCCCATGAATAGGTATTCTGCCAGTTAAATCGTGATGTTTTAGTTGTCATAGTTAATTGTATAGGTGAGGTTGAATTAGGCGCTTGTAGTAAGGTGTAACGAACAAAAAAGTACGTTATGAAAGCGACCGACTTCTGTAAGTAACAACCGTAGAAACCGCGTGCTGGTTACTTTAGGAAGTAGCTTATATACGATTACTATGACTTACTTTCGACTCCTTTTGCTGGTGCTACTTGCGCAAGTAGCTGTAGCTCAGGGATCCAACTCTACGCTGAATCAAGATCCTGTTTTTACAACAATTCTGAAACGTCGGCTTAAATATCCTCGCCAGGCCCAGTTATCAAATCGGTATAATCGGGTTTTTGCTGGATTTAACGTTGACGATAGAGGGCGTGTTCAGGATATTTCAATTCTGAATCATAGTGTCGAAGGCGATTACGTGGGCTTTGAACAAACGATCATAACCGCTTTAAAAAAGCTACCATCGCTGAATCTACGGTATACTGGAAGTTATATTTTACCGATTTCGTTTATCCTGGTCGACTACCGACAAAAGGACAGGCAATTTGTCCCTAAAGACACCTTGTATGTTCAGGATTTGGCAGGCCGCGTTATCCTGAATGAAATTAAAGTTTTGGGGAGTAACGTAAATAGTAGCGAGCGAATCTTATCGGGGAGGACCTATTAAATCCTTTAACTAAGCCGAGTTTTCGTAGGCAGGATAACCCGTTAACGAGGTACATGTAGCCTGTCAACGTGGTGTCGGTTTTGAGAAACCGACACCACGTTGAGGAGCAATAACATACTATATTCGGTAAAATGCCGGATAAGCGGCAGAATAATTTGAAAATCTGCCGTTCACCGCTGCTTTTGTCTGACCATTTTTGCGCAAAAACGTGTAGTTTTACCGTACAGCGTTCATCCTCATATACATAAGCGATCATGTCTACTCGTAGGAACTTCTTCCGCCAAACCGCAGCCGCAGCCACGGGTGCCCTGACTCTCCCGCAATTTTTACCCGAAACAGTTGCCAGCCCTATTTCCACGGCTGATGTTGGACTAAAATCCGCGGCTCAATGGGCGCAGGATGAGGATTTCTGGTCGTGGGTGAAATCAGAGTACACCGTATCGCCTACGTTGCTTAATCTAAACAATGGCGGTGTTTGTCCGCAACCAAAAGTTGTTCAGGATGCCCACATCCGATTTTACCAGTATTGTAACGAAGCCCCCTCGTATTATATGTGGCGGATACTGGATCAGGGTCGCGAATCGCTGCGTGAAAAACTGGCCGATTTAGGCGGCTGCTCACCCGAAGAAATCGCCATTAATCGGAACGCTACCGAAGGCTTGAACACGGTTATTTTTGGCCTGAATCTGAAAGCAGGTGATGAGGTTGTACTCACCAAACAGGATTACCCGAACATGCTCAACGCCTGGAAACAGCGCGAAAAACGCGATGGTATCAAGCTGGTGTTTCTGGACTTAGAACTGCCCAGTGAGGACGATAAGTACTTGACGGAGCAGTACGTCAAGGCGTTCACTCCCCGAACCAAAGTAGTTCATATTACCCACATGATCAACTGGATCGGGCAGGTGATGCCTGTCCGAAAAATAGCCGATGAAGCTCACAAGCGCGGTATTGAGGTGATTGCTGATGGTGCGCACTCGTTTGCGTTATTCGATTTTAAAATTCCTGATCTTGGTGCCGATTACTATGCTACCAGCCTGCACAAGTGGCTCTGTGCGCCTTTTGGTAGCGGCATGTTATACATTAAGCAGAACAAGATTCGCAACATCTGGGCACTGCTATCGAACAACGAACCCGATGGCCCGGACATTCGTAAATTCGAGAGTCTGGGTACGCGATCGTTTGCCTCCGAAATGGCTATCGGTACTGCCGTTGATTTCCACAACAGCATTGGCACAGCCCGTAAGTTTGTCAGAGCCCATTACCTCAAAAATTACTGGATGGAACGGGTGAAAGATGTGCCTGGGGTAAAGCTTCATACATCACTCAAACCAGAATTTGCGGGTGCTGTTGGCTTGTTTTCCATCGATGGCATGAAAACCAGCGAAGTAGACGGGCAGTTGTTGAACAAGTATAAAATTCATACAACGGGCATCGATTGGGAAAACATTCATGGCGTAAGAGTAACCCCCCACGTGTATCATTCCCCCAAAGATCTCGACCGATTGGTGGTAGCTATTACGCAAATAGCGGAGAAACAGGCTGTTGCCAGCAAGCAGAAAAAGAGCTAGAGTAGAAAAATAGAACGCGGATTTTTATGATTGCTATGGTTGATCCTAACTGATCACGGCAATCATAAAAATCCGCGTTCTATTTTTAACGAATAACATGGTATACCCAATGGATGAGATTAGATGGGGAATTATTGGTTGCGGAGACGTGACCGAAGTGAAAAGTGGACCGGCTTTTACTAAAGTTCCGAATTCGAGTTTGGTGGCAGTTATGCGGAGAGATGCCGGGAAAGCCGCCGATTACGCCCAACGACATAACGTGCCCACCTGGTACGACGATGCCGATGCTCTGATCAATGACCCCAACGTCAACGCGGTCTATGTAGCTACGCCACCTGATACGCATGCTGAGTACGCCATTCGGGCAATGCGCGCTGGGAAACCCGTTTACGTAGAAAAACCAATGGCCCGAAATGCTGCCGAATGTGAAGCTATGAATCAGGTCAGTCGGGAAACGGGTATGCCACTATTAGTTGCCTATTACCGCCGGGCGTTGCCGTATTTTCTGAAGATAAAAGAGTTGATCGATACGAAAGTTATTGGCGACATTCGGTACGTTCGGATTCAGTTGAATTGGCAACCCTATGACGAAGAAGTAGGGGAGAACGCGAAACCCAGATGGCGGGTCGATCCTGACATATCGGGTGGCGGCCATTTCCACGATCTGGCCTCTCACCAATTCGATTATCTGGAATATGTGCTTGGCCCTATCAAAACGGCCAGCGGAATTGCTCGAAATCAGGCAGGCTTGTATCAGGCCGATGATATTGTTGTGGCCAATTTCGAATTCGAGTCCGGTGTTTTGGGAACCGGAACCTGGTGCTATACTGTGAATAAAGAACAGCGCATTGAAGAAACGGAACTTATTGGCTCTAAAGGAAAGATTTCATTTTCCTTTTTTACGATGAATCTCATCAAAGTAGAAACGGAAGCAGGACTTGTTGAGTACACCATTCCAGCCCCAGAAAATATACAACACCCCCTTATTGAATCGATCGTGAACCAACTTCGGGGCGGTGGAAAAAGCTCTAGTACGGGCGAAACAGGCGCGCGGGCTAATATGGTTCTGGATTGGATTACAGCACGTTAACAAGTAGAGACGCAACCCTGTGCGTCTCTTTTCCTAATTGGATAAATGTTGCTGACGCATAGGAGACGCAAGGGATTGCGTCTCTACATTGCCTGAAAATATTTTACATACAAATGCAGAATTAATAAACTCATTTTACATACATTTGAAGAATTAATAGGTTTGGCATTTATGATTATAAACCTATAAGGTCTCTAAGACCTTATAGGTTTTAACTGTCCATAAGTCAATGAAGGGGAGTAACCTAGGGGAATTTGAAGAATTGGTGCTGCTGACGATTGCCGCACTCGTTAACGACGCCTATAGTGTAGCCGTTTGCGATGAACTGGAAAAACATACGGGTCGGGCTGCGAAGCTAGGCGTTGTGCACGCTGTGCTGAATCGATTGGAAGAGAAGGGGTTGGTGAAAAGCCGAATGGGCGAAGCAACTAACACACGGGGAGGAAAGCGCAAGCGCTATTACGAAGTTACGCACGCGGGTAAAATTGCCTTGACCAATGCCAAAGAAGTTCGTGAATCACTCTGGCGGATTATTCCCGGATTCAATCTGGAAGGCTCAATATGAATCGATTTATTAATCAAAACGACCGTACAGACTCCGATAAACCAGACAGTCCCAAACCGCCCCGTTGGGCGCAGGACCTGTTGCGTTGGTATTGCCGCCCTGCCTTGCTTGAAGATCTACAGGGCGACCTTAACGAATATTTCGAGCGTAATCTAAAAACGAAAGGCGCTAAACGCGCCCGCCTTATTTACTGCCTGGATGCCCTAAAATTCTTCCGACCTTATACTGTTCGCAAACCCGATTTTATTAATCTTCTCATTCACTGGATCATGATTGGCAGCTACCTCAAAACCTCCCGGCGCAGTCTGGTGCGCAACAAATTATTTTCCTTCATTAACATCTTCGGGCTGGCCGTTAGCATGTCGGTGGGCTTACTTGTTATTTCTATAATCTCCGATTTTCTTTCGTACGATGATTTTCAGCTGAAGAGGGATAGAACCTATCGAGTCATTACTACATTTCAGAATTTAGATCAGCCTGCGGTGGAGTTGGCCTCTACTTCCGTAAAGGTTGGTCAGGAAATTCGGAAAACGGTAGCAGGCATAGAAGAACTGACGATTCTTCGCAATGGGTTCTCGGGGGATGCTCATGTGGGAGAAACGGTTGTGCCATTCGATGCCTACTGGGCAGATGACTCATTCTTTAAGGTATTTTCATTTCCCTTGCTAAAAGGCGATCCGGCTACGGCTCTCAAAGAACCCTATTCGTTGGTGTTAACTGAAAAAACGGCCAAAAAACTGTTCGGAGATGTTGACCCACTAGGCAAGAATGTACGTTTTGATTCACTGAATTATACGGTTACTGGTATTGCGAAAGACGTACCTAAACTATCGCATTTACGCTTTGAAGCCCTTGTTTCGTTTGCTACGGCCGATGCGTTGTTAGCTAAAAAAGATCCTAATTTTTATAGCTGGGAAAACGTCTGGCAGAACTATGTCTATATGGTTCTGCCATCAACCAGTAATCCTGAATCGCTACAACTGGCCCTTGATAAACTAAGTAAGAAGGAGAATGCTGCCATAAAGAATAGAAAGTATACTGTTGCGCTTCAGTCATTAAACGAAGTCGTATTAAGTAGGCGGCTCGATAACGCAATTGGACCCAGCATGAGGCCCATTGTCATGTGGATTTTAGCTGGTCTGGCGTTCATTATTATCCTCTCGGCCTGTTTTAATTACACGAACCTCTCGATCGCCCGTTCACTCCGGCGATCCCGTGAAGTAGGCATTCGTAAAATTATAGGTGCGATGAAAAGCCACGTGTTAGGGCAGTTTATGGCGGAATCAGTAATTATTGCCCTGATGGCCCTGGTGTTTTCATTTGGCTTGTTTTTGTTCTTACGCGCTCAATTTCTAGCATTAGACCCACATATCGGTGATCTGCTTTTACTTGAATTATCGCCCCGAATCATTCTCTACTTTCTGGTCTTCGCCATGTTGGTTGGCCTTGCCGCCGGATTTTTGCCCGCCCTGTTTTTCTCCCGAATTAGTGCCCTTCAGGTGATAAAGGACGTTTCAAGCGTCAAAGTATTTCAACGGGTTAGTATCCGTAAAGCGTTGATCGTCATCCAATATACATTCTCGTTGATATTTATTGCCACCACCCTGATTGGCTATAATCAATACCGGGGACTTGTTCTGTTCGACCTGGGCTTTACGACTGAAAATATTTTGAATATCCGGTTGCAGGGCAATAAAGGAAATATAGTAGCCAAAGAGTTATCGGAAATTCCGGCTGTTCGGGAAATTTCCCAATCGATGATGATAACAAGCCTGGGCAGTATTCATGGCACCAGTATGAAATATACCGATCCCCGAGATTCGGCAATGGTTTGGCTCAATCTGGTTGATGAACACTATTTACCTGTACACAATCATAAGATGGTGGCTGGTAAAAACTTTACGTTGCGCCCGAAGAAAGGAGAAGAAAGTGAAGTCATCGTGAATGAGCAGGTACTAAAACGGTTCAATATTGCCAATAGAAACCCTGAAAAAGCGCTGGGTAAAGTGGTAACTGTGGATGGCAACAAACTCACTATCGTAGGCGTGCTAAAGGATTTTCACTACGGAACGATGGAAAAGAAGATTGAGCCCGTCATGTTCCGGTACTCAGCCGATGAGCCCTGGGGGTATCTGAATGTGAAGATTGCCTCCACCGATTTACCTGCTACTATGGCAAGTATCGACAATATCTGGCGCAAGATCGACAAAGTTCATCCCCTGGAGGCCAAATTCTATGATGATCAGATTGAAGAGGCTTACAGTCAGTTCTCCGTCATGGTGAAGGTAATTGGCTTCATTGCCTTTCTGGCCATCTGCATTGCCTCACTAGGCTTGTTTGGCATGGTTGTGTTCACCACCGAAACCCGATTAAAGGAAATCAGCATCCGGAAAGTACTGGGAGCAACCGAAGGTGGTCTGGTTTTCTTGCTCAGTAGAGGATTTTTAGGCCTGTTACTGATCGCTAGCTTAGTCGCCCTACCAGTTACCTACTTCTTCTTTGACAAAGTTGTTCTAACCAATTTCGCCTACCACCAGCCTATCGGACTGAGTGAATTGCTGATTGGTGTAGTGGTGGTGATGGTGTTGGCCTTTTTACTGATCGGTTCCCAAACGTTAAAAGCCGCCAGAAACAATCCGGCTAAGGTGTTGAAGAGCGAGTAGAGACGCAACCCCTTGCGTCTCCTGACCGGATGGTTTTGCTGACGCATAGGAGACGCAATACCTTGCGTCTCTACGTGCGAACCGACCGATACCAAAAGCCAACGGCCCCCAGCCAACCCAGCACCAGCCACACGCCTACGGGAACTCCAAACATAATAGCTAAAAGACCGCCAATAAACGTAGCGAGTACGCCCGACAGCCAGCGGTCTGGTATGATGTTTCGACCATAAGCGAGGCTATGCATGAATAATAAAGCACCCCAGCCCGTTAACCAGAGCCGGATGATATACTCGAAACCAATGTCGGAGGGGCAGTTGCGAAGTAAAATCAGGAGTTCGGGTAACCAGATGATGCCGTAAGTGAGCGCATATCGGCGTAATCGCTGTAACCACGACAGAGGCAGATTGGGTAAGAGAAGCAGATACTTTTGCTCAAATTCGCTGATTTGATTGCCTACTTGCGAATGCCCTAAAATAGCGAGCAACAACCCAATCAACAAGAGACGCTGGTCGTAATCGTCAGTGGGGTACAGACGGCAGACACCGGCTAGTAGTAATCCTGAAAAAGCTTTTGTCAACAGGAATGAGAGCGGTTCATACCGTAGCCAGAAAGTGGGAAAAAACAGCTCGTAAGGGAGTCGAACTGTTAAATGCGGTAAACGAATTGATTCGGGATTAGGGTGTCGAAGCCGATAATCAGCCGCAGCTGCTCCCGTTCCAATCAGGGCCAGCATAACGAGGACAATAGCACTAAGCGAATCCCATTTCTGATAATGGACAGCCATTTGTACCATCCAGCCTGCATACGCAATAATAGGTAATAACAGACCCGTTTGTATCGCCAACCAGAGCGCCCAGCGTGTAGGTTTTGGTACGAGCCAGAACGTCTGCAGAAAAAAATGCTCTGGAGCCGTTAATTCCTGCCAGATGAACGAGATGGTTTTCAGGAGATATAATCCCCACAGAACGAATACAATAGCCAGAAAAAACGGTGAACCCAATGCGGCAGTAATAAGCGCTTTATGTTCCGTGGCACTTAGAAAGCCAAAGGCTAAAAGAAGTATTACCAGAAACGTACCTGCATTTTTGGCGTAAAAGGGACCAATCAGGAGTTTGTTTAGGAACGTCAGCATTTATAATTCACTTTGTGTAATGACTCCCGAACTCACCTGCCAGACACTGGTTATCGATAAGCCTGTCAGGCTAACGTCCTGATGAGAAGTCAGCAAAAAAGAAACGTGCTGCTCATCCCGAAGCTGTCGCACATAGGTAAAGAGCCTTTCGGTGGTTGCTACGTCTAAGGTTGTTAGCGGCTCGTCGAGCAGAATTAGGCGGGGTGTTCCGAGGAAGGCTAGCAGCAGCGATAACTTCTTGAGCATACCACTCGAAAACTGTCCCGTTGGCTTAGTCCAGAAGGCATCCACACCCAACAGCTCGCCTAAGGCATCTACTTGACCAGCGGGCGATTGTTTGGCTTTGCCAACAAATGCAACCAGATCGCGGGCTGTCAGGAAAGAGGGGTAAAGTGGCTCTGCTTCAGCGTAGTTGACCCGCATTCGATAATCGATCGGATTCTGCGTGATCTCGTAGTTGTTGTCCAGAACAATTTCTCCCGAAAAGGGCAGTAAGCCAGCTACCGTTCGGAAAAATGTTGTTTTGCCAGAGCCATTTCCGCCCCGGAAATAGTGGATGCCCGCTGCTAAATGCAGTTCCGGGACCGTTAGGGCAATATGCCCATTATAGGCTTTAGTGAGGTTAGAGACGGTGAGCAACTTTTGAATGATGAATGATGAATTATAAATGACGAATGATGCGGTTGACAAAATTCATCATTCATCATTTATAATTCATCATTATCATTTACCATTTTACGCTTAATCGCACACCGCCCATGCCATTTCGGCCGGGGGCTGCATTGTAATAGCGGTTCCCAACGGCGTTCAGATCATAGCCGAGAGAGTAACTTCTGTCCAGTAGATTATCGCCACTGGCATATACATCAAGCATCCAGTGTTGCCCCATATTTCGCCGGAAACCGAGTGTTGCCTGTAATAATTGAGTTGGGTTCGATAAGGCGGTATTGGCATCGTTCAATGCAAATTCCAGCAGAAACTGGTAGGTCAAATGAGCGTAAAAACCTGATTTGGTTTCTGCATCGATACCCGTAATATTGGTTGTAGGCGCTACACCCGGAATACGATTGTTCGACAGATCGACGGTACCTTGTTGATAGTCGCGATACCGATAATTGATCAAGGTCAGGTTGTTCCACAATCGGAACAGAGAGAATGTCGAAGCGCTGGAAACAGACGATGGCATGACAAAATCATAGGCGACTTGCGTTTCTAATCCCGGCTGATCGGTCCGGCCAGCATTGACAAAGTAGTCGGCTCCGGCTGCATCTGACCGACGCACGATGGTTTCACGTAATTGAAGTTTGTACAGAGCTATATCGAACCGAAGCCGACTGTTGAGAACTGTTCCGCGCAGACCTACTTCATAGCTGGTTCCACGTTCGGGATTAAGGGTCGTACTGAAGCCACCGGCCGAAGGATGTATTTCCTGGCTTGATGGAGCCGAGTAGCCCGTGCTGATACTGACAAAAGCCGAGATGTTTGGCCCAAACGTGCGGAGCAGAGCCACCCGTGGTAACCAGACTGGAGTAAAATTCCGGGTGATCATAGCGGTGGGCAATCCTCCAGATCGTACCATAAACCGGGTAAAATCGTACCGGACATCATTGCGACTCAAGCCTGCCGTTAGTCGGAAATGAGCAGGCAGTTCGGTTTCCGCTTGGGCAAAAATGGTTGATTGTCTCGAAATGAGTTCTTCGTCGGTCTGGATACTATCGGGTACGCCACCCCGGTTTCCAAAATTCCGGTCGACCGTAAAGTTGCGTAAGAACTCACCTCCAATGGTTACCACCGTTGGCAATGGGCTGTTCGGGAAACGGATTTGGGTGACGGTTCGGCCCCCTATGCCCTGGTCGGTTCGTCTTTCGTAGTTCGTAATAAAGGGGTTGGCGAAGTCGGTGGTAGTGCCGAAAATGGCCGTTGTATTCTGGATACGATCACTCCAGCGATATTCGTGCGACAATCCGAAATAGCCCACTTTCTGATAAATCCCGGCGTTCTGAGCGGCACTGCTTGGGAGAGTAGCCGTTGCTGGACGAGAGGCACGAGGGTTGGCCAGAAACTGGGCTTCGGTCAGACCACCCGGTGTTTGATAGTGTAGATCTGAGTACAACGCCAACATCGAAACCGTCCGTTTGGGGCTGACATTGAATGAGCCGGTAAAGCTCAGATTGTCTCGCACCACAGCACTTTGGTCGCGGTAGCCATTTGATTGTAAATGATTGTAATTGAGCGATATGGCTGAGTTGTTTTTGCCAGTTTGCAGCACCAGTCCATTCCCGTATAATCCATAGGAGCCGCCCAGAGCCGAAAGTTCGATTGTACTTTTACCCGCTGGAACGCCCAACCCACTAAATAGAAGCGTACCGCCCGTTCCGGCACCGTACAAACTTCCCGACGGACCCTTGATAACCTCAATTCGGCCGAATGCCCGAACGTCAAGCGCATTCAGGTTGGTGTTGCCGCCCGCATCTGTAAGGGGCATTTCGTTCCAGTACGTTTTGATGTTTCGTACACCAAACGGCGACCGAATGGCACTTCCCCGAATGGCAAGCCGATAACTTCCCGGCGATCGTTCATCGGCCCGAACACCTGGTAACGTATTCAGTGCCGGAATCAACGTAGGCGCGCCAAAGCGCTGGTTCAAATCCCGACGCGTGAGCAATCCGACTGATGCTGGCGTTTCGAGTAGACGTCGATTAGTTGCGTAACCCCGCACCACAACTTCATTGAGTTGGAGCGTGTCCTCTAAGGAAGAGGCCGTAGGGGCTTGAGCGAAAAGAAATGAAGGGAAAAGAAAACCACTAATTAGCGTGAAGAGTAGGAAACGTTTGAGCATAGGGCTACAAGATAAGTAGCGCAAAAGTACAACTGAAATAAGAGAATGAATGCCGTAAAACTGGCTTCTTATTTCGGAAGTTTCACTCGATATAACCGAAATGGGTATTCCACTTTGTCTTCCCCATTATTATAGCGTTTGCCCCGATGGAGTTGGGCGGCTGTTACGTACAAATAGCCGTCGGAGCCAATGCCGAAACTATCGGGCCAAAGTAAACGATTGTCCTGCACAAGCAGTTTTAATTCTCGCTTAGGCGTAAAGTACCGAATGGCTTTATCGGGAGAGTCCGTCAGATACACATTCCCCTGTTTATCCGCAAGCATACCGTGCGAAACCCCCGTTTCACCCATTACCTCAACGTGTGCAGCTAATTCGCTGGGCGACAGGGCTGAGTTTATAAGGTAGCTAGTGGCAATGCGGAATAATTTTGTCTGGGTAATTGGTCTGAAATAGAGGTACTTGTAGTCGTGTGTCAACGCAATGCCATTGACGTTACTCTTGAATGGATTCCCTTTGTTGTCCCGCACCTCCTTTCTATCAATGGTCAGTACAAAATTCGGATCGGCCTTTGTGGAAGGATCATTTTCTAAAACGGTCCGGCTTTTGCCCGACCTGAGGTCCAGCACAACAAGGGCACCTCGTCCTGGGTCTGAGAGATACGCAACCTGTTGCTTTGAATCAACCTGAACATCATTTAGGCCAGTACGTTCGCGGGGTAAATCTTCGAATCGATAAATCTTCTCCACCTGATTCGTAGCAAGGTTTATTTTTACGAGCTTAATCCCATCCGTAAGCGCTTTCTGACCGGCAGGACTGGCGGGGTCAAGTACCCAAAGCATGTTGGATTGATCGACGAAAAGAGCCTGTACATTGATAAATCGACTTTGTGGTTTCAACGAATCCCACTGGTTCCATTCCGCATTCGGATAGGGATACCGTTTCCCTTTGATAATCTCTGCCAGACCATAATCATAGTTCGTTGGATTCTTTGGGAACGTAACAAAAATGCGGTTCTCCTGCGAAACACCTAAGCCAATGGGTTGGTGTTTGCCAAATTCGGCCACTGTTTCCAGCTTCGATTGGGCTAGTGTGAGCAGACTGTTAATCAGTAAGAATACACAAACGATATATGTTTTCATAGGAGTCGATTTCAGGCTAACTAAATTCACAAACAAGAGTAAACGGCGAAAATTCCTACCTGTTGGTATAAGAATGGGCTTTTCTCTACAAAACGAACTCAGGTAGTTAGAAAAGGTTTAGGAACCGGATTAGTTCGCTTAACATGGAGGTAAGGTCACTGATGCAGCTGTTAGTGGATACGTTGACAGTGCAAAATTCGAGAAACAGCCTCCAGGCCGCTTACTAGGTAAATTCTGTTTTTTCGTTATATTTGTTTCAAATCAAGCGGTTTACTGACCGGGAAAGTAAGGTCAGTTGTGTTCCACCATCATTCAGCTGTTACCTTGACATTTCAGGAATTTAATCTCCACGACGACCTGTTGGCCGGAGTGGATGCCATGAACTACTTAAAAGCCACACCCATTCAGGAGTTGGCGATTCCCAAAATTCTTGACGGACGCGATCTGATTGCCAGTGCTCAAACGGGTACAGGAAAAACAGCCGCTTACCTGATTCCCCTCCTTGACCGAATTTCGCACGCCGACCACGATCATACCAGTACGCTTATTCTGGTTCCAACCCGTGAGCTGGCAAAGCAGATTGATGAACAGGTTGAAGGGTTCGGTTATTTTGTGAATGCCAATAGTATTGCTATTTATGGCGGTGGAAAAGGCGATGATTGGGATAAACAACGCAAAGCCCTCGAAACGGGAGCCGATATCATTATTGCTACACCTGGCCGACTGATTGCACACATGCAACTCGGCTATGTGAAGTTCGACAAGATCGACTATCTAGTACTCGATGAAGCCGATAAAATGCTCGATATGGGCTTTTCGGATGATATTCTGAACATTGTAGCGAAACTGCCCACTAAGCGGCAAACGTTGCTTTTTTCAGCTACCATGCCCAATAAAATCCGCGAGTTTTCGAAGCGAATCCTGACTGATCCTGAAGAAATTCGACTGGCCGTTTCGAAACCAGCCGCTGGCATCGATCAACAATTCTATCTGGCCTACGATAGTCAGAAACTGCCGTTGTTGGCACATTTGATTAAAAACAGTACGAAACCCGTGCAAAGCATGGTGCTGTTTACGTCACGGAAATCGGAGGTAAACAGCATTGTGCGGGCTTTGAGTAAACTGGGTTATGACGCGCGCGGTATCAGTTCTGATCTGGAGCAAGACGACCGGGAAGTGGTTCTTCGCGATTTTAAAAACAAAGCCTTCCCAATTCTGGTCGCGACCGACGTGCTATCGAGGGGCATTGATATTGATAATCTGACACACGTCGTTAATTACGACATTCCGCGTGATGCCGAAGATTACGTTCACCGAATTGGACGAACGGCACGAGCGGCTACCACTGGTACGGCTATTACGTTTATTAGCGATCAGGATCAGAACCGTATTGTAAACATTGAACGCCTGATTGAGCGTGACGTGGACAAACAATCGATTACAGAAGCGTTAGATATGGGCAAATCGCCCATTTTTGATCCGAAACGATTTAGCGGACTACGTGGTAAAGGCGGGGCCCGTAACAATAATGGTAAAGGTGGACGCGATGGCCGTCGTGGAGGTGGGCAGCCTAGGCCAGAAGGTAGTCAACCAGTTTCGGGCGAACGGCGTGAGCGTCGTCGTGAACAGGGAGCTGATGCCGAACGTAAACCCCGCCCGGAAGGCGTAGTGGGTGTTACCGAAGGGACGCCTACTGAAATTGCGGGGGGAAGTGTGCCGCCAACTTCAGCCAATGGCGATGGGAAGGCCAGAAACAAGCGACGAAAAAAACGTCGGAAAGGGCCTAAAGGGGAAGGTCGCTCGAATGATCAGAACCAGGCACCCGCTTCAGTGCCCGCTGGAGAGTAATACCTATTTATAGGATATCTTGCCCACTCGGCATTAAATTTTCCTCAAAGGAACGGTGTTCGTAGGAAGAAATGACATTGATTAAGCTATTTCGCAATCCTTCCTGTAGTTTGCGAAATAGAAAAAATATAGCGTGAAATACGGAGTTTAGCCAGCTTATTCGTTTTAAGGGAAACATAAGTAACCAGTCTAATAAGATGCATTGTATTTCATTACGCTTCTCCCAAGAATTAACCCAGCGAATTAATCAAATGAGTATTCGAAGTACTCGCTATAAAGTAGCCTTATATACTCCTATTAGTTCTGAACATCCGCCAGAAGGACATAGCCTGACCGATGTTCAGTCAGACAATACTGTATTTGCCTTCAATATAATGTTTGAACGGAACAACCCCGAATCGGAATGGCGATTAGTAACTCCATTGAAGTTTATAGAGTAGAACCGATCAGTTTAGTTCACGAACGAGAATCTAACTTCACTACCTAGAGTAAGCACTTCATAGTACTTTTTATAGATAAGCAAATAAGGAGTACTCTCCTTAAAGATTGTGTTTGTTATTCGCTTATAGAAGTCTTTTAAAACACAGGGTTTACTGGCCACTATATGCGCTATCCCCCAACTTACGTCCCCTGAACTTAATTCTGCTTGATGGCTCAATCGTTCTAAACGAAGCGTCTAAAACGGCAAGCTCACTTTCTTAAGGAAATAGGTCAAAATCGTAAACCGTGGTATCCTAAGAAAGTGAGCTTACTCAGCTATGGAGTGTCAATATTAGGGAAGTAAAACCCGGTCAACGATGTGAACAACTCCACCAGTAGTAGAAAAATCACCCTGTGTAATTGTCGCTACATTCGTTCCATTCCCTTTTCCAAGAATAGTTACTTTATTATTACTCACGGTAAATCGAAGGCTTTCGCCTTGAGCCGTCACAATGTCTGATCCATTCTGGAATGTTTGTAAATAGGCCCGGTAATTTAGAATATGATAACTAAGCAGATTGGCTAATACTTTAGGATCAGCCGCTTTTATCGCTGCCTCGTCGGCATACCCGGCCGCTTTAAACGCTGCATTGGTAGGCGCAAACACGCTAATGCCCGTAGCTGTATTCGTGGTAGCAAGGGTTTGGATTGTACTGCCAGCCCGATCAATAGCAGCTGCCAGCAACGATAAATCAGCATTGCTCTTGACCAGATCCACAACAGTAATTGTGGGTGGTATCAGTAGCCGATCAATGATATGGATGACACTGCCCGTTGTAGCAATATTACCCTGAATGATCTTCGCATTGTTGACGGTAACAGTTTCCCCTGATTTAAAAACGACAACTCGGCTGTCGGCAAGTGTCGTTTGATAGGAAGTATTTACATTGGTTGGAAAAGCGCCCAGATCAATGCGCGAACCAATGACATGGTATCTGAGAATACGTTGTAGATCGGAGGCTTGCAATGCATTGATAGCCGTGGTAGTTGCATAACCGGCTGCTTTAAAGGCATCATCGGTTGGAGCAAATAAGGTTAGTTCACCTTTGTTTAATTCTGATCCTAAACCTGCTTTTGCAACTGCTGCAGCCAGCAAGGTTAAATTTGCTGTTTGTCCAATTGTTTCACTGACCGATACAACTGAACCGGTTGATGTGGTTCCAGTACCAGGTGTTGTAGTCGTGCCAGTACCAGGGGTAGTTGTTGTTCCGGTACCTGGGGTTGTTACCGTACCCGAACCGGGATTTGTGGTTCCTGTAGTAGGATTTGGATCGGGGGTATCGTTCTTACAACTTATCAGGAATTGCCCTGAACAAACAAAAAAAATGGCCATTAATAGCCCTAGGGTGGAGGAAACCGTTAGCTTTTTCATACGTTGATTATAAAGTTAAAAAAACGCTCAATCCAGCCGCGCGGACAACGAAGCGAGCTGAGCAAACAGAATTATTAACTTCAGTAAAAGTTAAATTGTTGTAATAGCAATCGTTGACAAATAGGTTACCATCTTGATAATGCCTTACTATCAATTGAAATAATATAATTAATTGTACAAGATTGCTTTATTTTGTACCCGTTAGTAGGAGAGTAGTATAGGATAGCAAAGATGTTAAATGATCCTTAATTGCGCTATAAAGAGTACAGTTTTGGCAATCCAGAACGTAGCGATGTAATTCTCGAAATGGGATACAGGAGCTTACTTCGCTGAGGTAGGAAATTCATTTTCTTAAGTTTTTAACCTAGTAGCTACTACTGACTTATACACCGCTCATCAAAGGAAAACAGACCTTACAAAATCAGGCCTAAGTCGGTCGTTATTTAAGCATCAATAAAAATAGATTAGCCATTTGTCGCGTTCAATTAGCATCTTTTTTATCCAATGGTAGACAAGAAGTCTATACCTCCATATTCTGCATTGACTATTGACCGCTCTAGTGACTTTGTTTGAGAAAGCCTCCTGGCTTGAATCGGCGCAGTAGTTTGTGTCGGTAGCCAAGTGTCGGGTAGTGGAAGGAATCCTTTAGCCACTTCTTAAACGGAACGTTTAGCAGAATTGATCACAATACTATCTCTGGAAGTTAATCAAGAACAATCACCGACTTCCCCATAATTTTAGTACGACGAGATTCGCGGTAGGCTTCCCTGACGTTACTAAGCGAGTACGTCTTATCCAGCACGACCTCCAGGTCAGTTTCAGCGAGCTTCGTCAACGTAGTGAGTCCGTCAACGGTTGGTTTTAGGATCAGGATTTTTAGTTTTTTTCCGGAAATGAGATTGTTAACAAACGAGTAAAGGAGCGTTAAGGGGGAGGGAAGTGTACTGACAAAGACTGCTCTTGGTTTCATTAGGCTCTTGGCCTCCTTAAATGACAGCTTGGTGGATAGGTCAATAACCGCGTCGAACTGCTGATTTAGCTGTTTGATAGCTTGCTTGGTGTAGTCGACTACAGTATCTGCCCCCCATTTTATGGCCTCTTCAACACCTTTGGTACTAACAACCGCCGTCACGCGGGCTCCTCGTTTTTTGGCAATCTGCACAGCAAATAGGCCAATTCCACCAGTAGCTCCGTTGATCAATACATCCTGTTTTGGGCCGACGGCGGCCAATTGATCAATGATTTGCAAGGCTGACAGTCCGGTTACGGGTAAGGCGGCTGCCTTTTCAAAGGAGACATTGGCAGGTTTTGGGCTAATGTCGGTCTCATGGACTGCAACGTAATTTGCCAGGGCACCACCTTTGAATACGTCCAGTAGGCCAATGACCGCATCCCCTACTTTAAAGCGGGTAACGTCGCTTCCGATTTGGTCGACAATACCCGAGAAATCGATACCTACTGATTTAGGAAATTTAGAACCCGACATCAATTTCATTTCTCCGCCGTACACCTTCCAATCCAGGGGATTAATTGAAACCGCTTTTACCCGGATCAGCAGTTGGTCTTTCTGGATACCTGGCACTACTTGCTCGACTAATTCCAGCACGCTTTCGTCGCCGAACTGGTTATACATTACTTTTTTCATGGCTATGTGTGTTCGTTTCTATACAGCAAAGGTGGACGATAGAACGAACTATAAATAGCGCAAAAAGTCGGAAAAACAGTCGAATCCGACGAGGTAGATTACGCCCTATATCGGCCCAGCAGGCGTTCTTTACGTATTATATAGAGGGTGCTAACTGTCCGATTTGGTTTGTCCGATAGGACTGATTTACGGTCACATTGGAATATTTTCCAAGATGGATCCTTCCGAGTTTTGTACCGTAATTAAATCATGCATCATGGAAAATCACCAAAAACCGATCACTGTTGGCCCTCAAGAGGGGAAAAGCGTTTCTGTCGGGGGGAGCACCTACCGAATTCTGGTTAGTGGCAAAGACACAGAAGGAGCCTTCGCAACGATTGACATGCTTATCCCTCCCGGCGGAGGGCCTGGACCACACGCCCACGCGAATTTTGAAGAATCCTTTTACGTGGTTGAAGGCGAAATCGAGGTTAGATCCGAATTTGGCAAGTATACAGCGACCAAAGGATCATTGATTACCATTCCTAAAGGGGGCGTGGTGCACGGGTTCAAGAATAAGACTGAGCAAACGGCCCATTTACTTTGCACCGTAGTACCGGCCGGTCTGGAATCGTTATTTGAGGAGATCGGCCAACCTGTTGCCCCCGGCCAGTTTCTTCCGCCACCGCTGCTGGATGCAGCCACGATTAAACACTTGCAGGCTATCGCCGAAAAGCATGGTCAGCAAGTTTTTCCACCCGATTATCTGGGGTAAAATGCACGTTACGAATACGAGTATCGCTTTGGGTTTAAGCCATAATGCTTTTCAAAAAGTCGGCTGAAGTGGCTCAGATTGGAAAAGCCCAGCTCGTAACCTACCTCTCCAACGGAAAGCTTGCCCTGTTTCAACAGAAAGGCGGCTTCCTCCATTCTGGCTTGCTGGTAATAATTGTAAATGGTGGTGCCAAACGTTTGCTTAAACAGCAGTTTTAACTTGGTTTCGCTCATGGCAGCGACCTGAGCCAGTTCGCGAATGAGCGGTGGCACGCTCAGGTCGCTAATAATCTCGTTCCGTATAAAAAGGAGTCTTTCCGCATCGGCGCTGTTGATGGTTTGATGGGCAGCACTTTCGCGTAGACACAGTTTACTAAATACCAGATAAAGCAGTTCCTGCACCTTGATTTGCATGTAAAAGTTGCTCAGAAGGTCATTCATGTCCACCGCAGCCAGGTTTTTAAGCAGCAACTTAGTCTGGGCTTCCATGCGCTCGAAAAAAAGGAAGGAATTGCCACCGCCGGAAATGGTTTGGAGTACCGAATTGGGCTCAGTGACGGCTAACAATTGGGTTAAGCGGGGTGGCGTTATGGCAACAACCACATAGTGAATTTGTTGATGGGCCGGAAAACGGATGGTTGAGCTGAGATCGTTAGACGTAACTTGGACCGCCGACTCGTCGCGCTGAGAAAACAGGATCTGGGTGTCGTCATTGAACGCAATCTGGAGTGCGTGCTCGTTATTGTAAAAAAAAACGGTGATCAGCTCATTTCCCTGGCCGGACGCATTGCGTTTGATGATCAGATCTTCCTTAAGCAAGTACCGATGTATGGTAATTTTGAAGTCTGGCCCGAATGAGAATTTACGAACGTACCCCTGGCCCAGATGATCAGGTATCACCAGGAGGCCGTTTTGTACTGTTGCCTGTATATAACGGGCAAAGTAAGTCATAAAGTCAAAATCAGGTGTGGCGCAGAAACTGAATATCATGTTGACTGAGGCTGTGTAGTCCAATGTTCAGCAATATGGCAGAATCGTACTTTACAAGTACAGCCCTAGGGTTGAAAATAAATACTCACCATTCAACGAAAAGTTAATTTTCTCAAATAAGGGTCCAAACCGCAGCATAGTAGACCTTCTCAGAAACTACCCAACTATGGGGACAAGGCTTCAGACAATTTGTCGAGGAATTAAATTGAGCAATTTCTAGTTATTTATACTTAATTTACTCCTGTGATGTGCAAAAATATAGTAGCCCTCCTTACGGTAATTATTTTTTTTATCGTCGTTTTCCAAGCCTGTACAAAAGATGAGACCACTACGACTATAGCTCCTACAGTAAGTACACCCATCCAGTCCATTACGGTCACTAATTCAATTACGAATGATACGGCTCTGCTTGGCCAGGCACTGTTTTGGGACCCAATCTTGTCGGGTGATAAAGACGTAGCCTGTGCGACCTGCCATCATCCCAATAATGCCTATACGGATGGATTAGATCTGGCCTTGGGTACCAATGCCGTTGGTTACGGACAAAACCGTCGCTTTCTAAAACCCAACGACGTACCGTTAACGAAGCGAAATACGCAGACCATACTCAATGCAGCCTTTAATGGCATGGATATAAATGGACATTATCTGTCGATGACCGCGCCAATGTTCTGGGACTCCCGTGCAAAAAGTCTCGAAAATCAACTGATCGGCCCGCTAACTACATTTGAGGAAATGCGTGGCCATGCGTACGCCGAGGCTATTACGTTAGACAGTCTAGTGGCCCGATTGACAAAAAACACTGAGTATCGCCAATTATTTCAGACCGCCTTTGGCAGTAGCCAGGCCATTACAGCGGCTAACATCAGCATCGCCATTGCAAGATTTGAGCGTACCTTATTGGCAATGAATTCACCCTACGATCAGTATCAGAAGGGGGATAAAACGGCGCTAACTGACCCGCAAATTCAGGGAATGCGGATATTCAAGGACGAGGGCTGTTCCATTTGCCATTCGGGGCCGATGTTTTCTGACTACAAACTGCACGTAATGTCAGTACCTGACAATACGCAACTGGCCGTTTCTGACGCAGGTGCGGGGGGGACCTATGCATTCCGAACGCCCTCGTTGCGAAACGTTGGGCTAACAGCCCCGTACATGCATAACGGGGTTTTTCAGACGCTAAAGCAGGTACTGAAGTTTTATGACGACATCGGCGAGCCTATTTCACAAAATCCGCATGTGCGGGCAGAGCAATTAGATGCAAATATCCAGCGAATTGCTCTGCTGCCCGCTGATCAGGATAATCTCATTGCGTTCCTGAACGCTCTAACTGATCCTACTTTTGACAAGTTCATCCCCGCGCGTGTTCCTAGTGGTCTCAATCCGGGGGGCAACATCCGGTAGGCTCATTTAGGGTCAATTTGGCTGTTTCACTTTCGTACTTTACTTTCCAAAGTACGAACAATTTTAGGCGAGTGGCTGGCTATTAGAAGGTTGTAGACTTAATCTTAACAAACGCTCCTGTCTGAGACGATTTGTAATTGGCTCCACACTAACAAGGTTGTAATTACGCATCTACCGTGACGGTTTTGTACCTTTTTTTAACGCACCCGGTTTGGCTTTGCCCGACAAGGCATCAGCTTTAAGGAAGTTTTCTTCGCAATTTTCGCGATCGGTCGGCTGTGAACACATCCGGGCGAATTTTAGGTGAAAGTGACCAGGCATTTTTATCTAAATAACCCCCATCATTAATCGCCACCCGTTTAGACGTTGCTTTGATGATGGGTAATGTTGATTGGGCGAAAAGTGATTGAACCGAT
Source organism: Spirosoma foliorum (assembly GCF_014117325.1). Taxonomy (NCBI): domain Bacteria; kingdom Pseudomonadati; phylum Bacteroidota; class Cytophagia; order Cytophagales; family Cytophagaceae; genus Spirosoma; species Spirosoma foliorum. The sequence continues at coordinate 2,377,292 of NZ_CP059732.1, forward strand.
ACGGACAGAACTAGGAGACAGATAAATTTCATTATTGTCGTTTCTACGAATGGATGACTTCTTGTTCTACTGATTCTGTCCGTTCAAAAGTGGCTTTAAAACACCTCGCCCAGATTGAAAAACAAGCCGCGCGAACCGTCCAAACCAAAGCCGTAATCAACAGAAAGATTGGTGCGCGACACTTTATTCATTTTGATTCGAATGCCACCACCGATACCCGGCGCTATTTTTTCAAATTGCCCGCTGTTTAGTTCGGTTACTGACTGGGCATTGGCAAAAATAACACCACCTAACAGCCGGTCGCTGGTGAGGTGAAATCGGTATTCAGCTTCGGCATATAGGAAATTTTTGCCTCGAAATCGACCCTGTATATAACCCCGACCAATATTGCCTGTATTATCCCAACCCGTACTGGGGAGATCCAGAAAAGGCGGATCGCCATTTAAGGTAAAGGCATTATATGACCATAAAGCCAGAATGTTGCCTGATCGGGAAGACAAGGGAAAATACTTTCGAGCTTCTACTAAGAGCGATTTATACGAGTCATCGCTACCTAAAAACTCCCCGTTGGCCCGAAAAACCGTGTTGACGTATAGGCCCCCGTTTGGATTAATGGCGTTGCTCCGGTTGTCGTAAAGTAAATGCAGAACCGGTCCCGATGAGATCGAACGTCCCTGAACCCCATCAGAATAACGAGAAATACGGACTAGTTCACGAACACCATTAGGCCCTTGAATGTAGCTATCTATATTCCAGTGGAGGTCCAAATAATACCCGACACCCCCGTAAAAATTGGGCGCTAACCGACGTAGAAAACTCTGGTAAAACCGAAAATAGGCATAATCCATATTGATAATCCGGTCGGTAGTAGTATACATACCTAAACCATAAGTCGCTTGTGGATAATGCATTAGCCGCCAGTCATTAGTCCAGAGATAACGATTGTTCCGGCTCCAGATCATCGAATTCGCCGTCAGGATTATCTGATTATTCTGGGTGTACGACAATTGCCCGCTCATCGACGACATATTCGCATTAGGCCGTCGGAATGGGGAGTTAACGAGTACAGCAACCAGCGCACGGGTTTGCAACGTATAGCCAATCTGCGGAATAATCATCATAAACCGTTTGCCTTCCTGCAGAGATGAAGAATCGTGCGGGGTAATATGCAAACGGGGATACCAGCGTTTAACCAGGTCGGCGACATCCTGTAAATGATGCACTGGTTGGGCAATCTGGGTAGAGTCTTTTGTGCCTATTGAATCTGCCAACGGTATCTGAGCCAGACAGCAGGATAGCTTTGGTGAAACCAGAAGCAGGAAGCCCACAAACAAACGGATAACAGGTTTCATAAGTGGGACTAAAGATATCGCATAGATTGATAGACAGTATGTTATGGGGTAGATTTGTACTCATACTCCACAGGCTTACGCATACCCAAACGCAAAAGAATGCCCTATTGTTGCAGGCATAAATCCAGCAGAAAGTAACAAATCAACTTACCTCGTTTGCCAAAGTTTGGTACTTACAGTATTATTAGACTACGAAAATACGGTTATTCGCCCAATTATCCTGTGCAGGTATGAGGCATACACTCCGTTTGTGGGAAAGAGAAGTTCAGGAGTGGGCAAAAAAAACGAATCAACAGCCTCCAAAAATTCATAGTAGAATAAAAGGATTGGTTATTACAGAATGAAGAAACATTTTTCTTTTTAAAGAAATTTATTTTTTCAAATGGGAATTGACGAAATCTTCTTTGGATTCACTGCCCAAAACCTCATTTATTTCTGTATTTTTGACCGTTAACCCAATCATCAACTCATCAATTTCATGTTAAAACCTCTCCTGACAGGGCTGTTCGCAGTCAGTCTGACCTGTTCAGTCATGGCCCAGACGACCTTTCCGCGAAATGGCGTTTATGACGAGCGACCGGGGCTATATGCCTTCACCAACGCAACCATTGTTGTTGACCCCCAAACTACCTTACAGAATGCTACGCTATTGATTCGGAATGGTCGAGTCGAGGCTGTAGGAACTGCGGTTAGTGTACCCAACAGTGCCGTTGTTACCGATTTGAAGGGCAAACGGATTTACCCGGCCCTCATTGACATTGATTCCGATTATGGTATGCCCGAGATCGTTCGCGGTCCAGGTGGTGGTGGTCGTGGGGGTGGTGGTGCTCCACAATATGAGTCGAACAAAAAAGGAGCGTATTACTGGAATCAGGCGATTCAGCCAGAAAACGAGGCCAGTACGCTTTTCAAGGCTAATCCAACCAAAGCCGATGAACTCCGTAAGTTGGGTTTCGGGGTGGTGTTGACGCATGCACACGATGGTATTGCGCGAGGAACCGGTTCGCTGGTTACGCTGGCCGATGATCGTGAGAATACACTGGTGCTTAAGCCAAATATCACGGCTCACTATTCATTCAGCAAAGGAACTTCTGGACAGCAGTATCCAAACTCCATGATGGGCGTAGTAGCCTTGTTGCGGCAGGCCATGTACGATGCCGATTGGTACAAGCGGGCTGGCAGTAAAGAGCAGGCAAACATGTCGCTCGACGCGTTGAATCGCACCCGTTCGTTACCGGCTATTTTTGAAGCCAATGATAAGCTTGGCATTCTCCGGGCTGACAAAATCGGCGATGAGTTTGGTATTCAATACATTATCCGAAGCTCAGGCGATGAGTATCAGCGTCTGGATGAAGTAAAAGCAACAGGAGCTTCCTTAATTGTTCCCCTAAATTTCCCCCAGCCTTATGATGTTGAAGACTCGTGGGATGCGGACAACGTATCGTTAGCCGAACTGAAGCACTGGGAAATGGCCCCTATGAACGCCGGACGCGTAGCCGCAGCCAATATCCCCTTTGCGCTGACAACCGCTGGTTTACGAAACAAAGCTGATTTCTGGGCTAACCTTCGCAAAGCCATTGAAAATGGTTTGTCGGAACAGAAAGCACTCGAAGCGCTGACAACTATTCCGGCTAAACTGATCCATGCTGAAGACATGGTGGGCACCTTGCAAAAAGGTCGGGTAGCTAACTTCCTGATTACTTCGGGTAACCTATTCAGCGCCGACAATGTGATTTTTGAAAACTGGATGCAGGGTAAACAGTACATAGTCGCTAATAAAAACGCAGCTGATTTACGTGGAACCTGGAGTTTGACGGTTGGCAGTCAGAGCAATCTGAAACTAAATATCACCGGAAAAACACCAGACAAGCCTGAGTACCAGATTTTGGTGGATACGGTGAAAGTAACTCCTAAGGTTTCTGTAGCTGGTGATATTATATCGATTCAGGTTCAGTTAGACAAGCGGAAGCCCGGTACAACGCGTCTGACGGGTTATCGGACGGGTACGACGATCAAAGGCGACGGCGAATCGCCAGATGGTAAAATCATTACCTGGTCGGCAACTCGTACGGGCGATGCACCTAGCTCAACAACGGCCACATCCACGTCGGCTACCAGCACCACATCGGCTATGGCGTCGACGACGGCTACTGCCCCAGCGAGCAATACGGCGGCTACGATACTTTATCCGTTTGTGGGGATGGGTAACCTGAAAAAACCACAGGCCGAAACGGTGTTGATCAGAAATGCGACCGTCTGGACGAATGAAAAAGATGGTATTCTTACGGGCACAGACGTACTGGTAGAAGGCGGCAAGATTTCTAAAGTTGGCAAAGGGTTAACCGCTCCTGCGAACGTGAAAGTGGTGGACGGAACCGGTAAACACCTGACGAACGGTATCATCGACGAACACTCGCACATTGCCCTGTTGTCGATCAACGAAGGTGGCCAAACCAGTTCGGCTGAAGTGCGGATGTCGGATGTAATTAACCCGGACGATATTAACATTTACCGTCAGTTGGCGGGTGGCGTTACGACCTCGCAACTCTTGCATGGCTCGGCCAATTCGATTGGTGGTCAGTCGGCTATTGTGAAACTGAAATGGGGCGAATCGGGCGATGGCATGCTGATCAAAGGCGCTGATGGATTCATCAAGTTCGCGCTGGGCGAAAACGTAAAACAGGCCAACTACCCCAACCCGAACGTGCTAACTCGCTTCCCACAATCGCGGATGGGCGTGGAGCAGGTTTATATGGATCACTTCATCCGGGCGAAAGAGTACGCCAAAGGGTGGGCTGATTATAACAAGTTGACAGCTAAGGAAAAAGCAACGGCGATTGCTCCCCACCGGGACATTGAGCTGGATGCACTGGCCGAAATTCTGGCAAACAAACGATTCATCACCTGTCACTCCTACGTTCAGTCGGAAATCAATATGCTGTTGAAAGTAGCTGACTCGCTGGGCTTCAAGATCAATACATTCACGCACATTCTGGAAGGCTATAAACTGGCCGACAAAATGGCGAAACATGGTGCAGGCGGCTCATCATTTGCTGACTGGTGGGCGTACAAAATGGAAGTACACGATGCCATTCCATACAATGCAGCCCTGATGCGCAACCAAGGCGTAACTGTTTCGATCAACTCTGATGATGCTGAAATGGCCCGTCGATTGAATCAGGAAGCGGCTAAAACGGTCGAATATGGTGGCGTTCCTGAAGAAGATGCCTGGAAAATGGTAACGTTGAATCCTGCCAAACTGCTACACTTGGATAACAAACTTGGTAGCATTCGGGCGGGTAAAGATGCCGATCTGGTTCTCTGGAATGCGCACCCACTGTCTATTTATGCTCGTCCTGAAATCACGATGATTGAAGGAGCTACCTATTTCAGCCTGAAAGATGAAGATGCCAAACGTGATGGTGTTCAGGCCGAACGCGCCCGGATTATTCAGAAGATGTTGACTGCTAAATCGGGCGGTGCGTCGACTGTGCGGCCTAATTTCCGTCGGGCACGTATGTGGCATTGCGAAGACGTAGAAGGCATGTTTGCTGAAGAAGAGGAAGAGCAGAAATAGAGGCAATGTTATGGTATTCAGTTTATGGTTTACGGGGGTGCGTTAGCCTACCGTAAACCATAAACTGAATACCAAAAACCAACATAATATGAAAAAACTATTAATTCCCATATTAGCTCTGGTTGCGCTTACGAGCTATGGCCAGAACCCCGCTCCGGCAAAGCCGCAAACAAAGGCTATTGCGCTCATGGGCGGCACGGTACACATTGGAACCGGGCAGGTAATTCCTAACGGGGTTGTTCTGTTCAGCAATGGTGTCATTACGAATGTTGTTGATGGAACAACGGTTCGCCTGAATCTGAACGACGTTGAGGTGATCGACGTGTCGGGCAAGCATATCTATCCGGGCCTTATTTCGCCAGTTTCAACGGTTGGCTTGCAGGAAATTGGTGCCGTTCGGGCAACAGTCGATATGCGTGAAGTTGGCATATTGAATCCTAATATCCGGTCACTGATTGCTTATAACACTGATTCCGAAATTATCCCAACGATTCGGAACAATGGCGTTTTGTTCTCACAGGCTGTGCCACAGGGCGGTACTATTTCGGGAAGCTCGAGCGTCATGATGTCTGATGGCTGGAACTGGGAAGATGCGGTGCTGAAAAAAGACGACGGTATCTGGCTTAACTGGCCAACTTACCTGGCCCGCGATTTCAATTTTGAGGATTTCACGACCGTTGTCCGTAAAAACGAACGTCGGGGAGCTGCGATCGATGCGCTTCGGGCGACGTTTGCCGATGCGAAAGCGTATTCTGCGCTGACAAATCCAACGCCAATGAACCTCAAACTGGAGTCGATGCGTGGGTTATTTACGGGCAAACAGAATCTGTACATCCGTGCCGATTACGGCAAGGACATTATGGAGGCCGTTACGTTTGCGAAGTCATTGGGTGTTCAGAAAGTTGTTATTGTTGGGGGCGAAGAATCGCACCGGGTGGTTTCGTTTCTGAAAGAGAACAATGTTCCGGTTATTCTGAGCGAATTACACCGACTTCCAACCCGCGAAGACGAAGATGTTGACCTTCCTTACCGACTGCCTGGTATTCTGCACAAAGCTGGCGTACTGGTTGGTCTGAGCTATTCGGATGGTTGGTGGCGGACCCGTAACCTGGCGTTCCTGGCTGGAACAGCCGCTGGTTTCGGGGTAACAGATCGCGAAGAAGCCTTGAAAATGGTAACCTCGAACACCGCTAAAATTCTGGGAGTCGATAACCTGGTCGGTACGCTCGAAAAAGGTAAGCACGCTACGTTGTTCGTTTCGGCGGGCGATGCATTAGATATGCGGACGAACGTAGTTGAGCAGGTGTTTATTCAGGGTCGGAAAGTGAATCTGGATGACCGACACAAGCGCCTTTACAAAACGTATAAAGACAAATACGAAAACAAGTAACGAGAGTTACTAATTCATTTTTGTCATCCCGACGAAGGAGGGATCTTAAGGTTTATTAGCTCTCTAATAAGGATAATTTAAGGTCCCTCCTTCGTCGGGATGACAAAAAAGCTTCTTTAGAAAAGGATTAACCACAGAGCCACAAAGAACACAGGAGTATAAACCAAAAACTCCGTGTTCTTTGTGGCTCTGTGGTTAATTAGTTTTTATAAGCCCTTACAGGCTGCTGGTTGATGCCGAATAACAGTGTATTTCCCACGGGTAATACACTTCGCACATCGCCCACTAATTGAAAACCGGCCTGCTGTTGAGGAATTGCTGAAAAATTCCCCTTACCATCGCCCCGAAGAAGCAATCCATAGTTTGCATCGGACCGACCGAATCGTAAACGAGCCTGGGTTGTGTTACCGCACAAAAGCAAGTCCTTTTTACCGTCCTTATCATAATCAACAGGAGTGATCGTGAAGATTGGTGATTCCTGAACGGCTAGCGGTAAGGGCTTTTCAGCGTATTTGCCAGCTGAGTTACTCAAAAAGAGGCTGGTTTTTAATTGATTTGCGATCAACTTATTCGAGCCTTCCAATTGTTCATCCGTAAATACATCAGCCAGGGTAGCATTGGAATAGCTATCGTAATTGGTGAATTTATGACGAAGCATACCTAACTGATCAAGCAGTTCGTCGCGGGTAGCGTGGGGGTAGCTTTTCCCCTGCACGTACAGACAAAGGATCGGGTCTATTTTGCCATTTTTGTCGAAATCCTTGTAAATCAATTCGGCGGGTTCCTTGTCGCTGGCACGGCATTGCGTATTCAAGCCCTGATTTCCTACGACCAAATCAGGTCGCCCATCGCCGTTAAAGTCATCGACCAGAAGTTTGTTCCACCAGCCCCGATATTCCTTCTCAAAGTACGTCTTTGTCTGATCGATTAAGCCCTTTCCTGAAAAGCCGAGCACCGTGATAGGCATCCACTCACCAACAATAACCAGCTCTGGTTTGCGGTCGGCGTTGAGATCAATCCAGGCTGCATCGGTAACCATCCCAAGGGTGGATAGCATAGGGGCTAACTGGGCTGTTTGATCCGTGAATTTCCCATGACCGTCGTTAATGAGTAGGAAACTCTTAGGCGTTTCGGGATAACGGCCTGGTATGACCCGACCCCCAACGAACAAATCAGGGTGCTTATCTCCGTTAACATCGGCTACGCGCACACAAGCGGCACTGGTGTTCAAAACAGGCAATGCGTTCGGGCTTTTGGTGAAATTCCCTTTGCCGTCATTCAAATACAAGCGATCCTGCAAACGGGAATCATCGGGGGTTAAATCGCCATAACCACCGCTGCATACGTAGAGATCAGGAAAGCCATCGGCATTAGCATCAAAGAAAACGGCATCGGCATCATTACTCAATTTGTCCGCTTCAAAAGCGGGTTGGGCTTTACGACTAAACTGGTTGCCAGGTTGCTGGATAAACAACGCTCCGGCTTGATCCGTACTGCCTCCCACATACACATCTTCACGACCGTCGCCATTCACATCGGCTTTGACTAAACAGGGGCCATTAAAGGACTGTGCATTGACTAGTAGCGTTTGCCGTTTGAAATCGTTGGCTTTATTAATCGGATCGGTAAAGGCAATGGGTGATTTTATTTCCTGAAAAAGAGCAGGCCCCACCTTAGGAGACTGGAACGTCGATTGTGCGTTTTTCTCCTGTAATGCCAGCTGTTGGTCCGCTTTTACATTGGTCAGCAGTTGTTGTTTACCCGTTGGCCAGATTACCCGAAGCGAGTCAATACCCGTGTCGGTTCCTAAACCAAAATGCAATCGTGGCGACATACTCGACTGATAACCACGCGTTGGCATCTGTTCGACGTATTGCTGTTGGTTTTTACGATAGAGAATTACTTTAGCACCTAGCCCCTGTGTGTTTGCCCCAATGCCTTCCAGTTTTAGAGTCAGGTAATGATGCTGACGTTCTTTATTGGCTTCGTTCTGGAAAATGAAAGCGGGCTGGTTGGTATTGTTTACGATAAGATCTAAATCACCGTCGTTATCCAGATCGGCATAAGCGGCTCCCGTACTGTTAGAATGTTGCGTTAACCCCCAGGCCGAACCTACGTTGGCAAATGTGACTTCGCCAGATGGATCACCCCCACGGTTTCGGAACATATAATTCACGACATTGGAGGATGGGATTTTATGAACTAACTCCAGAACATCTTCGCGACGGAAATTCGCCGGACGATTTTTCATGTAGTCGGTCATGTATTTCAGGAAGTCCAGGTTCGTATAATCGCGAACGTAGCCGTTAGTGATGTATAGATCTTTCCAGCCATCATTATCATAGTCGGCCAGTAGGGGAGACCAGCTCCAATCGGTATTAGAAATGCCCGCCATCTGACCAACTTCAGAGAATAGGGGCTTGGCAGTTCCCTGCACCTTGCCACCTACACCCTGGGGCGCTCCCCATGTTCCTTCATTAAGCTGCAACATATTTCGCATGTGCTGGTAATGAAAACCCGACTGCACACTAAGGTCGAATTTGTCGTAGTTATCGGGAGCCATTAATAGCTTCTGTCGCCGGTTATCTTCCGGAAGCATATCGAGAGTCAGGATATCGGGACGGCTATCGTTGTTCACATCGGCAACATCGTTACCCATCGAAAAATTGGAAATGTGCCGAACGCTGGTGCTGAGTTGATTGGTAAACACCGGTCCGCCAGACCGCCCGCCCTGATTGTTGATGTAGAGATAATCAGGAACACCATAATCATTCGAGACATACAAATCTGGCCAGCCATCATTATTCAGATCAGAAACGCCGACTCCCAAGCCATAACTCAGCACTGAACTGCTCAGGCCTGATTGCTCCGTTATGTCTTCGAAATGATTGCCCGTATTCTTTAACAAGCGAGAGCCAATTTCTGGATTCGATTGTTGCATGATGGCCGATGTCGCCTGTGGGTCAAGGATGGGCAATAAGCGGGGATTATGATTGAGCAGAAACAGATCGAGGTCACCATCGCGATCATAATCGAAGAAAGTGGCCTGTGTGCTCTGTCCCGGTCTGTCTAAACCATATTGAGCTGTCTGCTCTGAAAAATGCGGGATGCCCTGTGCATCGGGGCCGTCGTTGATGAAGAGTTGGGGGATGCGTTTTTGTGGAGGTAAACTACCCGAATAACTGACAAATAGATCAAGCCGACCATCGCCATTTACATCGGCCATTGTTACGCCCGTTCGCCAGGGACCTTCTCGACCAGCTACACCAGCGGTTGCGGTTATATCGGTGAATTTCATACCTCCTTTATTGAGGTACAACTGATTGGGAACCATGTTGCCGCTGAAGAAAATATCTTCCAGTCCGTCGCCATTCAGATCGCCAACAGCTACCCCGCCCCCATTGTAAAAATACTCGTACATGAGCACGTTTGTATTCAGCCCTTCGGTCAGGTTATTGGCGAACGTAACCCCAGTTTGTTCGGGTGTTAATGAGGTAAAGAGGGGAGGGCCAGTATTCTCTGAGGTAGCCTGTCCATCGGAAGAATTCTCCCGACAACCACTTGCCAGGAAATAAGTTATAAGAAGCAACCAACCAGATAGTGCACGTAAAAAAAACTTCATAAAAGAGAATCGATAAAGAACTTGAGGAGACTATTTATAGCAATTTGCTACAGTAAGCAAGCAGTTTTTTTAAATCGTTCTCCTGCTTGAAATCGACGGATTCATTTGTCAGATAGGCCATAACCTGTTCCCGATGTTTGCCGAATACCTTCAATAGATTAGCTTTATTCAGCAGATAAGAACGGTTGTTCTGATCAATAATAAGGTAAGTTTTGCCTTTTATCAACAGAAGATCCCCTTTCGCATCAAACTTACGTATGGATGCATTATCGGAAGAATAGAACTGGTAGTTGGTAATGGATGCTGTGCCTGATGATTGATTATAGGCCCCTAATTTTTCACCTTTTGCCATTTCTAAAATTCGCTTTTCGGCGAGTTTGACGAAACCATACGTATCAATCAGTTCCATATACCCCAATTTTGGGTCATGCCAGAATACATTCTGTGGTGGTGACTGATCGCCTGGTGCAAGATTGTCAATACTAACCAGCCGAACCATAGGTTGATCAGCTATCGCTAGCGTATCACCCTGTGCGTTGATAAATTGCATTTCGCCCAACAGTATGTTGTAGTTAAAGCGAGCTGCCGCAGATGTTCCATTGTTAAATAAAACCGTACCATTTCGAAACTGCTCGTAGCGATATCGCTCGTTAAAAGGTAGTGCTTTCGTTTCACTTACCCCCCCCTCTTACCCGGATCAAATTTGTGCTCTGAGCCTGCGCGTTACTCTGAATAATTGCCCAGATTAGTGTACAAAACAGACTTGTTTTCATAGCATAAGAACGGATTGTTACCAAAAAACTGATGCCAGCGCATCAATACGCCGGCATCAGTTCAATAACAAACTTATTAATGAATATTAGTAACCGGGATTCTGAATCAACTTGTTGTTCCGATTAATCTCGTCTCGGCTGATAGGGAGGAAGTAGATCTTATCGTTCCATTTCCGGTTTTCTTTCCCAGTTCCCAGATCCTGTACGCTGTACGTATAGGTATAGTTATCCTTACTGTACTTGTAAGTCGTAACCGACTTGCCTGGTTTTAACTTACCTGCAATTACAATAATGCGGGCTTGCTGACCGAGTACAGTTGGGGCAATCATCCAACGACGAACATCATAGAAACGTTGATCCTCCATGAACATTTCGACGTTTCGCTCATTCTGGTAACGCGTTATCAGAGCAGCACCCGTTTCAGTGATGGCAGGCATACCGACCCGGAAACGAACAGCGTTGATCCATTTCTTCGCTTCAGCTTCCTGACCCAGCATCAAGCAGGTTTCTGCATAGTTCAGCACGACTTCCGTAAACCGAATCTGGATCGAAGGAATTTCCTGACGGATATTCTGATCCACGATAGAAACGTCTGTGTTAAAGAACTTACGAATCGCGTAGCCCGTCCAGGTACCGTTCCAGTTTTCGATGGTGCTGTTCCGCGTGTCTAAGCCCGAAAACTTGGTAGGGGAGGCCGAAGTGCCCACTTCATATTCGCCCATCTGAATCTGACCGGCTGGGTCGATACCTGCTCCATCGGGTGTACGTGGTTTCCACTGTGCACCGTCATACAGGATAGATGCATAGAAACGGGGATCGCGATTTTCGTAAGGAGCCGCTGCGTGAGTTGGGTTCTTCCAATCGAACTTCGTACCGTCCATCATTTCGTAGTTATCGACCATTTGCTGAGTCGGTTCACTGGAAGTCCAGCCATGGTAACCGTTTGGCATATTGTTACGAGGGAACCAGGAACCCCAGTCGTCATTCGAGGCACGGATGTAGTACTTTAGGAAAATACCATCAGTTTCTCCTCCGTTCTGCGACAGCGACAAGTTAATGTAGTTCTGCTGACCTTCGGCCGGAGTAACCGGCGCGGTTAGGTTCAGCTTGTAACCGTACAGATTCAGATCCATAACGGCTTTCGCAGCATCTTGTGCCCGTTTCCAACGAGTAGTGCGGTCGCCACTCACGTAGCCCAGTAATTCTGGGTTGGCGAAACCAGCGATGACACTTGACTTAGCTTTGGCCGTTGGAATGTCGTGCAGATCACTTGCAGCATAAAGCAACACCCGTGCTTTCAGGGCCATAGAAGCCCCCATTGTAGCCCGGCCAGCGGCCATGCTACGGCCTTTTAACAGCGCAGAGGCTGAGTCCAGATCAGTAACGATGGCGTTAACACACTCCTCGTACGTATTGCGGGCCACGGTAAAATCTGGCTCATCCAACGTATAAGGCGTTTTGATCATAGGGATAGCCCCATAATAGCGCAGTAACTGGTTGTAGAGGTAAGCGCGCATAAAATACATCTCACCACGCATCCGACCGGCCAAATCGCCACTATTGTCAAACGTAGGCTTAGCCAATTTTGCCAAGGCAATATTAGCGGCCCGAATGCGGGCGTAGACGGCTCCCCACTCCATCGTACTTTTAATAGTGCCGGTATTGGAGGGGCTGACGTTTGCTTCATTAACGTCCTGTTTGCCGAAGCTATACAGGGCATTGTCCGTCTGACAGTCGAAGCTCATTTGATCCAGCAGACCATCCCGAATGCCGTTATATACATCCGTTACAAACGCTTCGGAGAGGGAACGGTCGGCCCAAACGGCGTCGCCCGATACTTTATCAAGCGGCTTAGTATTCAGGAAATCACTGTTACAGGCGATCATCGTTGTGCCCAACAGCAGACTGAACGATAAACACTTTGCTATATAATTCATACTAGTCTGATTAATCGATTAGAAACTGAGTGTTACGCCCGTGTTGATCACCCGTGCTTGTGGGTAATATTGTCCCGCACTATTAGTCGATTCGGGATCGTAAATGCCTTTCATGGCTGGCGCGTAGGTGGCCAGGTTCAAGCCGTTTACGTAAACGCGCAGATTGCTGAGACCAATTTTGTTCCCAATAGTACTAGGCAGGGTATAGCCCAACTCCAGGTTTTTCAACCGAATATAGTCTGTGCTTCTCAGCCAGTAGCTGGTACCGTTAGAGAAGTACTGATTGCTGCGGTCAACTATACGAGGGTCAACGGTGCTTGGATTGTCTACCGTCCAACGGTGATCGTAGCTGTATTTCAAGAAGTTACCAATGGTGCCTGACTCCGTTTGCAGGAAGATTTGGCCACCGGCTGATCCTTGGAAAAGAATGCTAAGATCGAAGTTTTTGTAGCGGACACTGGCGTTCAAACCACCCTGAAAACGGGGTTGGTTGTTACGGTCGGCCCGTACACGGTCATTGGCATCGATTTTACCATTTCCATCGATATCCTTGAGCTTCATGTCGCCGGGGCGTAGCAGGCTGGCGCCTACACCGCTGTAATCCAGCTTGTTGGCGTCAATCTCTGCTTGTGTAGAGAAAATGCCGTCATATTGATACAAGAGTGTACCATTGGCATTGTTTGGGTTGTTCACGTCGCTTGGAATTGGCTTGCCTGTCGAACGCTGCCACTCTGGTGCACCAGGTACTTCATCCCAGAACGTAATTGTATTCTTGGCATAACCACCATTTACGCTCACATTGAATTTTAAATCTCCTGCCTGACCATTGTAACCAACCCGGAATTCGTAACCTTTATTGGTCACCCGGCCGATGTTGGTAGCTGGTAAGGTAGCACCCGTTGTTTGTGGAATCGACGCACTTTGACGCCATAGGATGTTTGACCGTTTGTTCTGGAACACATCGAACTCGAAGAAAACCTTTCCGTTCAGCAATGATCCTTCCAGACCAATGTCAGCGTTGTTGGCAACTTCCCAGGTTAGCTTGGTATTAGGGACACCATTTTCATACAGTGTCTGTGCTACCTGGTTGTTGATCACATAACCCCAGTTCGAATTCACAGCGTCGCCGTAAGCATACGTTGGTAGGTAATCGTACTCGCGCAGGGTATTGTTGAAATACACCTGGTCGTTACCCAATTGCCCCCACGATGCCCGTAGTTTCAACGAGCTAACAACTGGCAGGGCTTTCTTGAAGAAGTCCTCTTCTGAAATACGCCAGCCTGCCGTCACGCCAGGGAAGAAACCCCAACGGCTGGCAGCCGGGAACATATACGAACCATCGTAGCGCCACAGGAATTCAGCCAGGTATTTTTCTTTGTAGTTATACGCAGCCCGGCCAAAATAACTCATCCGAGCCCGTTCCCATGCGGCCGTGGTATTGGCAATCTGCTGAGTTTGGCTACCAGCAAACAACTGATCGATGGCCGTCGAGTTAAAGTATTGGCGGAAGCCAGAAAAGCCATTTGAGTTAGATTGCTCCTTCGTGATACCAGCCAGCAACGTGATGGCATGACTGGCACCGAAGGTATGATCGTAGGACAGAATACCCGACAGCAGCGAGTTGAACTGATCATTAGTGTACTGATTGAGGGTAGACTGGGCAGGCCCTTTCTGTACGCGCTGAAGCAGAGGTTCCTTCGTTGTTGGATCGTAGGAAGTATAATCCCAGCTATATACGAACCAGGGGGTCTGCCACCGTTTGCCTTGCTGAATGTATTTATCCAACGCAACGCTACCAGTCAACTTCAAGCCTGGCACCCAGGGGTTAGTAATATTAATACTGGCATTACTTTGCAAATAATACCGTGTATCTCTGTCGTAACCCGTAGCGCTGGTTGTAACGAGTACAGGTTGTTGTCCATTCTCGATATCAGGAGCGGGTAAACCATTTGGCCAGAAAGCAGGCTTGTTTGGATATCCCCGTGCCAGCATCCGGAAAATATCACCAGCGCCAACCGTTGGGAAGAACCGATTTTCCTGACGACCCACTACGCCCGTTACCAGATTGATATACTTACTGATTTTGGCATCCAGATTCAGACGGAAATCATATTGCTTGTAACCCGTAGCCGAATTTTTGTAGTAAGCATCCTGATTCTGATAGTTGACCGAGGTCAGGTACTTGATGTTCTCTGAACCACCTACTAATTGCAACGTGTGCCGCACCTGGGGCGACCAGGTTTTCAGTGCCGCGCCGAACCAATCGGTATTGGGGTGACCCCAAGGGTCCGAACCATCCTGAAACTTCTTGATATCGTCTGGTGTAAAAGCAGCTTTAGCTACTGATTTGTCGGGCAGGGTATAGCTACCTGTTGTATTAAAAGCTGCATTAGCGTCTTTCCAATATTGCGCAGGTAAGTTATACAGGTTAATCTCGTTGTTCAACTGGGCATATTCGGCCGCAGATGCCATCTTGGGAATAACGGTTGGCTGACCAAAGCCCTGGTTGAAGCTGTATGACAACTCTGGCTTACCGCTTTTACCCCGTTTGGTTGTTACAAGAATAACCCCGTTAGCTGCCCGAGATCCATAAATGGCTGCCGAGGCATCTTTCAGAACTGACATGCTTTCGATATCAGCCGGATTCAGGCGGTCAATACCCCCAGCCCGGGCTGGTACACCATCGATAACGATCAGGGCGTCATTATTACCCAATGTGTTAGAGCCCCGAATCCGGATAGCTGCTCCATCGTAACCTGGTTCACCGCTGGCGTTTGTTGCAATAACGCCCGGCATCCGGCCCGCAATGGAGTTACTCAGGTTTACCGCCGGGGATTTTATCAAGTCGGTCCCTTTTACGGTGGCTACGGCTCCTGTTACGGTTTCTTTCTTCTGCTCGCCATACCCCACCACAACAACTTCGTTCAGCATCTTGTCGTCGGAAGCCAGGGTGATGTTAATCGAATTGCGACCAGTTGCTGCGATTTCCTGGCTTACATATCCGATGTAAGAAAAGACCAGCGTTTCGTTGCCTTTAGGTAGATTAAGCGTGTAGTCCCCGGTAGCTGAAGATACTGTACCTGTTGTTGTGCCCTTGACAACAATACTAACTCCTGGGAGAGCTAAGCCTTGTGCGTCAATTACCTTACCCGTTACTTTCGATTGAGCGAAGGCCCCAATCGAGCAAAACAGGCTAAACAGAAACAGAGAACAAAACACGATCTTCCGGGGCCTGATCGTGCTTGTTGGGAAGGCATCTTCTCGCAGAAAGAAGAGCTTCTGGTGCGTACATTGTTTTTGCATAAGCTTTAACTTATTGTTAATTTAACAATGGGTTAAAGCTTAAGTACTGAGTGTTTTTACTCGTTAATAATTACCTAAAATAGAGCTTATTTTAACATTATTTGCTGCTAATGTACAAAAAAGGATTAAAAAATAGTTAATCACCTTGAAGAAAAGCTGTAGATTAAATAGGATTTTATGGTAATAGAGTTTAATTTTTCTTTGGCTATTTTTCTGTGATCTAAGCAGTTACGTGACTCTTTTGAAACAAGGCTGTTGTGTTTTATACAGTTGCTGGAATTTAAAAGAAGACATGTTTGACTGTTCCTAGCCAGGGTACAGAGAAAAAAATATTTCTAAAAAAATTTAAGAAATACGTCCCCAGTTGTTTTCAGTCTGCTTAAGCGCATCGACGTGATTTCGGATGGGAGCGTGCTGGGGGAGCACGAGTTCTGGGTCTTCGGCTAAGATTGCCTGTGCCGATTCGCGGGCTGCTGTGAGAATGGCGCCATCTTTAGCCAGATCGGCAATCATTAAATCCATTACTCCACTTTGTTGCGTACCCGTGAGATCGCCAGGGCCACGTAGCTGAAGGTCGACATCGGCAATTTCGAAGCCATTGTTTGTCCGAACCATCGTTTCTAGCCGGGTACGGGTATCACTACTGAGTTTGTAGCCGGTCATCATGACACAGTACGATTGTTCGGCACCCCGACCAACCCGCCCACGTAGCTGGTGGAGCTGAGAAAGGCCAAATCGCTCGGCGCTTTCAATGACCATTACACTGGCATTCGGTACGTTAACCCCAACTTCGATAACGGTTGTGGCTACCAGAATCTGGGTTTCCTGCTTTAAAAAGCGTTTCATCTCGTCATCTTTCTCGTAAGGAAGCATTTTGCCGTGTAGCATGCCTACTTCATATTTTGGACGAGGAAAAGCCCGCTGCATACTCTCAAAGCCATCCATCAGATCTTTGTAATCAAGCTTTTCGGATTCTTCAATAAGCGGATACACGACGTATACCTGCCGACCAAGCTCAATCTGCTGGCGCATAAACCCGAATACTTCAGAACGGTGCTTGTCGTATTTATGGACGGTTTTAATGGGTTTGCGGCCTTTGGGCAGTTCATCGATAACGGATACATCGAGATTGCCATAGAGCGTCATGGCCAGCGTGCGTGGAATCGGCGTAGCTGTCATAACCAGAATGTGTGGTGGAACTACTTCGTTCTTCCGCCAGAGTTTTGCCCGTTGCGCAACGCCAAATCGGTGTTGTTCATCAATGATACACAGGCCAAGGTTTTTGTATTGCACGGCATCTTCGAGTAAGGCGTGTGTGCCAACCAGAATGTGCATCTTGCCCGATTGCAGCTCTTCGTGCAAAACCACCCGGCGTTTCTTATTGGTCGAACCCGTCAGAATACCGAGGTTTAAGCCCATAGCATCCGCAAAAGGCTTTAAGCCGTTGTAGTGCTGGTCGGCCAGAATTTCGGTAGGGGCCATCAGGCAGGCTTGTGCACCATTTCCAATAGCCAACAGGCAGGCAATAAAAGCAACGATGGTTTTACCACTACCCACATCACCCTGCAACAGCCGATTCATCTGCTTCCCGGTCAGAAAATCGGCGTATATTTCTTTGATAACCCGCTGCTGGGCACCGGTTAATTCAAAGGGTAGCAGTTCATTATAAAAGTGCTTCATCAGTGAGGTGTCCCGGAATACCTGTCCCGGAAATTCCTCCTTCTGAATAAGCTTATTTTTGATCAGTCGTAGCTGGTTGTAGAACAGTTCCTCAAATTTCAACCGACGCTGAGCCTGTTTTAGCCAGCCCTGATTTTGAGGTAAGTGAATGTTCCACATAGCTTCCCGTTTACCAATCAGCCGAAATTGCTGAATGAGCGAATCGGGTAGCGTTTCGTGAATATGCGGCCACGATTGTTCGAGCAAGATCCGCATCACCTTGCCAAGAACTTTACTGTCGAGATGGCGTTTACGGAGTTTTTCGGTCAGATTATAAACCGGGAAAAAGCCCATTTCGTGTTCCGAAGCGGTATTTGCGTTTTCCAGTTCGGGATGAATGATACTAAACTGCCCATTGAACGACTGGGGCTTTCCATAAACAATGTATTCTCCGTCGCGCCGTAAGGTTTTTTCGATATACGTAATCCCCTGAAACCAGACGAGACTCAATGAGCCGGTACCATCGGTAAACGTCGCGACCAATCGTTTTTTCGGTCCCTCACCTTCCAGATACCAGTCCCGTAATCGCCCGCGTATTTGAGCCGAAGGCATGGAATCCATCAGTTCGTCGATGGTATAAAAGCGGGAACGATCGTCGAAGCGAAAAGGATAGTATTGAATCAGGTCGCCGTAGGTGAACAAATTCAACTCTTTGTTGAGCAGTTCAGTACGTTGCGGGCCTAATCCCTTGAGGTACAAAAGTGGTGTATCGAAAAAAGTAGCGCGCTCGGTCATAACAGACCCTACAAATACCCGTTTTACTGGCAGATTTAATCAAAAATACGCATTTTATTGCAAATAGAGCGATGGATTTAGTGGAGTCGGTAAATCGGGATATACACTCATTTCATGAGCATCACGACTTTATTCCTCGTTAACTCGCCCAATACCAAATGCTAAGCCCGCATAAATATCTAAGCCACGAGGCTGAATACCGTTGGATTTTGTGCCAATCAGGCCCAGAAAATTATCGGTGCCCAACCAACCTGGCCCAACCCGTATAGAACCCCCTGCGGTTATCCCACCATTCAGATAAGCAATAGGCAGTGCTAAACTTAGCCAGCGAGCATCGTATCTCGGCGTAACAGCGAGTATGGTTGGTTGATGAATAGCAGTTGCCTGTAACGCCCGCATGTCCTGCAAATACGTCAGGTTTATACCGAATCCACTGGGTAACTGATAGTCGGCTGTTAGGTTTAACGAGGTTGGTAGACCAGCTCTAAACGTATTGTTATCGGGAGTTCGACCAGTGTTTAATTTGTTCTGGATAACTTCAATGATCGAACCAGTTCCATTAAGATTATTAAAGTCGCTACTTCGAAACTTAACAGGGTTTGTACCAATATCAGTATACCTGTATTCCTGCCCTTTATAAGTCAGGCCGCCAACATCGGTCAGTGCGATGCCTAATTGCAAGGCTGGACTTTCGGCATCGTATTGGTCAATATAAGTCAGGCCAATGTCAACCCCAAAGCCCCGGCCAGGTACCGAAGAGCTAAATAAAGTAGATGGAGTTAAGCTCCGATTCTGAAGATAATTCGTGTAGGCAAAGGTTGCATCCAGTTTATTAACCTCCAGATAAGCATTATTCGCGTTAGCAGGGTCCTGTACAATCCGGTAATTCATACCCCGGTTAATCAATTGCTGGCCATTATAGCCGAGCATAAATTTTGCCGTTGCCCCTAAAAGAAGTTTACGGCCATCGCCCTCCAGAACAGTCCCAGCGTAGGTTAAACCTAATTCGGCATAGGTGTTGGCATTGGCATTGAATTTATTGTCGGTGCTAGGAATGCTATACAAGGCGCCGTCATTCAAACTGGCTCGCAAGGACGATAGCAGTGGCTCCGAAGCCCCAACTACCTGACCCACGGCTCGAAAGCGGGTGGTGATTGCAAATGCTCCTCGTTCACCGGTTTTCATCAGTAAAGACGGGCCACGAATTTCACCCGAGACCGTCCCATTTTTTGCTCTGCCATTTAACATCTCCTGGGTATAGTCTTGCTCAAATTTAATGGTCCCGTTTGAGTTTTTATATTGGGCAGGTACAGTGCCTGTCAGCAGACTGAGTAAGGAAAATGGGGCCTGATACCGGACATAGTTGTTATCAACATGGCCATTACCCGTAAATACGTTCAAATAGAACTTTGAGGGGGAATCTGCAGCTAAAGCTGGATTAATATATAGGCGGTTAGTTCCTCCATAGCGGCTGGTCGAAATCCCGAGTAGGTTTTGAGAAAAACCGACCGTTGCTAGCAGTAAAAACAGCCCTAAACTGAGTGAATACTTCATGTAATGAATTAATGAATGGAAAAGTGTTCTACAAAAGAAACGCAAATCCAGCGCTAGGGTTAGATTAGACTGGATTTATTTTGAGTGAGTGGTAAAAATACCCTCCTTTTGTTGACTCAAATGAAACAGGTTGGTACTTGTACTTTTCGTAGAATAAGCTTTGGTAACTGCATGGCCGATTCATTTCTACAAATGAAAAAATCTGCTGTTTTACTTTATACTAATGGCTTATCGACGTTCGGTAAATTCGGATTCGAAAGGCTTTTTATACAGTAGTTTTGTTACTTATCGAACCTTTCCCGTGGCAGTATATCAATCCATTTATAACGGATTTTCTTAGGTAGTAATCCCTGACTAATTCATGATTTTTGTCCGGTCTAAGGCGCAGGTTATGCTGTTCATTGCCTGTATTATTACCCTCCAATTAGGGGCTAAATCGGTTGTTATGGCCTCAGATTTAAAGCCAGTTAATCTACGTACTGAATACAAAGTAAATCCGGTGACTGATGTCGGAAAACCTCGCCTAAGTTGGGAGCTGACATCTCTAGTAAGAGGTCAGACACAGTCGGCCTATCAGCTACTGGTCGCTTCATCGCCTGAACAATTAGTTGCAGACAAAGCCGATCTCTGGAATTCTAATAAAGTCGCGGGCAATGCTACTAATCAAGTAGAATATGCGGGTAAGCCATTGGCTGCCAGGGCTATTTGTTATTGGAAGGTTCGGAGTTGGGATAAAAATGGCGAACCTGGCCCCTGGAGCGCCATTGCCAAATGGGAAATGGGCTTGCTAACTAAATCCGACTGGAAAGCCGAATGGATTGGAAATGACTTAACGGCCTTAGGAAAAGGGAAAACGTATCATCTGCCCCCCGCTCCGTTTTTCAGAAAAGAAACTCAACTGAAAGGGCTCATTAAGCGAGCACGGTTATACGTTACATCGCTTGGCTTATATGAGTTTCAGATCAATGGCAAGCGTGTTGGGAAAGACTACTTTACACCTGGCTGGACCGATTATAACAAGCGGGTTTATTATCAAACCTACGATGTTACGGCCAATCTAAAGACGGGTAAAAATGCACTGGGCGCTATTCTGTCCGATGGTTGGTATGCTGGTTATCTTGGGTACGCCTTGCTGGTAGGTAATCCCGTGGTGCGGAATTTCTATGGAAGTGTTCCATTGCTAAAGGCGCAACTGGAAGTAGACTATACCAATGGGGAGAAAGAGATCATAACTACCGACCAAAGCTGGAAGACAAATCACGGCCCAATCCTTGAAGCCGACATCTTAAATGGTGAAACGCACAATGCCAATCTCGACTTTGATAATTGGAGTATAGTTGGTTACGATGATTCGAAATGGAAGAAAAGTGGCACTTATCCAGATAAAGCGGAACGAAAGATTGAGGTTTATCCTGGAAATCCAATTCAGGTTTTTCAGGAATTAAAGGCGAAAACTGTCACGCCAAAATCGGGTGGGAAATACCTTTTTGACTTAGGGCAAAACTTTGCAGGTGTTGTACGGCTTAAAGTTAAAGGCAACAAAGGGGACACCATTCGATTGAAATTTGGCGAAGTGTTATTCCCAAATGGTGAACTAATGACCGAGAATTTACGGAAGGCTCGTGCTACGGACACGTATATTCTTAAGGGCAGTAAGGACGGTGAAACCTGGACTCCAAAATTTACCTATCATGGATTTCAATATGTAGAAGTTGCTGGGTTCAGAACTCCCCCAAGACTAGATGCGATTACGGGCATTGTATTGACCTCTGCTACCCCCTCAACTGGTTCGTTCAGTACAGATAATCTACTAATTAATAAGCTGTACCAGAACATTGTGTGGACACAACGATCCAATTATTTTGATGTTCCAACAGATTGCCCACAACGCGATGAACGACTGGGTTGGACGGGAGATGCGCAGGCTTATGTTCAGTCTGCTGCTTTCAATACTGATATTTCGGCGTTTTACACAAAATGGCTGGTTGATTTAAACGACGCACAACGAGCCGATCATTCCTATCCAATTTATGCCCCCGCGCCCAACGTTCGCAAAACAGATACGTATTCGCCGGGTTGGTCGGAGGCTGGGATTATTTGCCCGTATACCATTTACAAAACGTACGGAGATACCCGGGTAATTCGGGAATTCTGGCCGAATATGGTGGCCTATCTCAAGTTTATGGAAGCAAAGAGTAAAGGAGACTATGTTTATAAAGAAGGCAGCTTCGAGGAAATTTCCCCTAAAGGTGGCTTTGGCGACTGGCTTTCGGTGGGGAAGAAAACACCTCCCGACATGCTGGCAACCATGTACTACGGCTACGTGGCTTCTATGATGGCCGAAATGGCCAAGGCTATCGGCAAACAGGATGAGTCGGCGTATTACACGACCATTTTTACGAAGATCAAACAGGCATTTCTGGCGCACTACACCGACGAAACCGGGAAGTTTAAAACGAATAGTGCTGCGTATGGTAATGGAGATGGCTATGTAGATGGAGACATGGGTTTTGCTGGACATACCCAAACCGCGTATGCCAATGCGATTTACATGCATATGCTTAAACCAGACCTTACCCAAAAGGCGGGTAATTGGCTGGTAGAACTTATTAAGGCGAATAATAACAAACTCTCAACCGGCTTTTTAGGGGTGAAGCCACTATTGCCTGCCTTATCGAGTACGGGGCACAGCGATGAAGCGTACAATTTATTGTTAAGTACAGACTATCCTTCCTGGGGGTTCGAAGTGGTCAATGGTGCCAATACCATATGGGAGCGTTGGAATAGTTACATCAAGGGCAAAGGCTTCGAGAATAATGCGGGCATGAATTCCTTTAACCATTACGCCTTTGGCTCCGTAAATGAGTGGTTATTTGAGTATGCCGCCGGAATTCAGGTTGGAGAAGCTGGCTATCGAACGTTTACGATCAAACCCGAAATTGCCCGGCTGGGTATTAAGCAAGTAAAAGCAACTTACCATTCCATCAACGGAATGATTACAACCGCCTGGAAAAAAGACGGCTCTTCCATTCAGGTGCAGGTTACAGTACCTATTAATACCATAGCCACTGTTTTCATCCCAACAATAAATCCTACGACTGTTTTAGAGGCTGGCAAAGCCGTAAAAACAAATTCGGCTATAACCGTAAAAGCCTATAAAGACGGCTACTTGCCTGTTGAGATCGGCTCAGGGGTGTATCAATTCACGTCCCAGAACTAAGAGCGAAGGCTGTTAATCACGTTAAATCTTTGAGATTTAGCGTGATTAATAGCCTTTCTCAAAAGACGAATATGAGTAAATAGTGGTTCTTGTAGAAGTTTGAGTAACTCTTCTCAATTTATATACATACAGCAACTATTGCCGTTACTAAAGTGAAAAACGCCATTTCTTATCGGCTATAGTACCGTAATCGCCACAAATTTTCTAAACTTTGTGGCATTAAGGACCCATTTCGCGTTATTTGGGTACCATTCGAATTGTATGTCTATGAAATTAGTACCGGCTATGTTTTGCATAGCGTTTTTTTGCCTGCCTAATGTGCAAGCGCAACGTCGCGGTAATTCACAATTTATTCCGTTTTCTGAAGTGGGTATCGCTGGAGGAGCGTCATTCTATTTGGGAGAATTGGCGCCACCCAATCAAGCGTTTCAAAGTTTTTCATTGTCACCCCGCTGGAACGTAGGAGGGAGCTTTACCCGTCATCTTACCCCCAGCTTTTCTGCTCGGGCATCCTTAACCCTAATTCGATTGGCTGGAGATGATTACACATTTAATAAAGACGAACCGAATGGGCATCCCGCTCAATTTCAGCGGAATCTTCACTTCCGGAATGACCTTAAAGAGTTAGCGTTGAGTGGTATCTATCAATTTATTCCTGAGGGCCGTCGGCCAAACCAACGCCCAGCCTTTACCCCCTATCTGACGCTTGGTGTAGCGCTGGTGGCACACAATCCTAAAGCAAGGACGCCTGTCAATGCAGATGGTTCTTTAGGGGACTGGGTTGCTTTGCAACCACTGGGCACCGAAGGGCAAGGGCAGCCTGGTTACGCTAAGCCCTATTCGTTGCTTACAGCCGCCATACCGGTTGGCGCAGGCATGCGCTGGCAACTTACGGAAAGCCTGAATTTGGCCGCCGAACTCAGTTTTCGCTACACGTTTACGGATTATCTCGATGATGTAAGTGGCTTTTATCCAAATCCGGGCGATTTGCCATCGGCCTTGTCAGCTACAATGTCAGATCGACGGGCTGAACCAATTGCTGCTCGTACGGGCGATGACCGAACTAAGGCCTTATCAACCTTATATGCTGTTTCCCCGGATGTCAGGCGAGGGCTACCGGGTAATGATTTTTATATACTGGCCCAACTTTCCATTCATTACCTGATTCCGCCATCCGTTATCAAATGCCCGACTTTTCGGCGATAGGTAGTGGTAAACTATTACATTGATTAGTAGAGTCAATAATTGTACTATGTTTAAAGACTGTTGCTTTTTGCCAATCAGACGATAGGAGGAATTTTAAACTTAACCCATGGGAACTTTGATATTCCTCCTATCGTCTGATTGGTAAAACAAGCAATTCTACTGTTCAAGATTCAGGTATTGCATTTCGCATTCGGATCAAGGAAAATTGCAATGTAGACTCAGCTACTTCCCGAGCTAACGGCCACAGCGTTTCTACAAAGCGCACCTCAATAGTTCTCTTTTCTAATTCCTCTAAACAATTTTTTATAATTCGCATGGATAAAGGTGTTTCACTTTGGTAAGAGACATAATAGCCAGCGCCTTCGTCAAGTAACACAAAATTATCCGGCCGAAATTCGTAACAATAAAGCTGGGCTTGTTCTATTTTCTCACGCCATTTATTTTCCAGCACGACGACAAACGATGCAGGCGTATTGCCTAGAAATTTTTCCTTGTCAACTTCTGACGTACTGTCTTTGGAATAAAACGTTACTCTTGGGCAATCTCTAGGAAACAGGTAATTGTGCAAGAGCGTCTCGGTAATTGCAAACACGACATCCCCATGAATAGAATCAAAATGAGACGGAGAAGGTTTGGGTTCGAAAACCTTAATAGTGGGGTCTTCGCTGATGTGAACTAATCGATTAGGCTGCACGAGTTGGGGCGTTCGGCTTGGATAGATGATTATAAACTCAGACCATGTTGATTGATTATACAGGACAAAGGCAGAGTAATTGCCCAAAAACGTCTTTACTTTCCAACCACGCTCAGCTCCAGATGTGATGGATAGGCAGCCGAGCGGAAAATGGTGTGGGTGGCTTTTTGGTAATCGCTCTCTTTTGCTTCAAAAATGTTTGGAACAAACTTTTGCGGATTCCGGTCGATGATCGGGAACCAGGTACTCTGAACTTGCACCATCATTTTATGGCCTTTCCGGAACACATGGTTAATGGAATGGAGATCAATCGAATAGGCTTCAGTCTTGTTGGGCTGAATGGCTTCCGGCTTTTCAAAACTAGTACGGAATCGGCCCCGGAACACATCATTCGCTACCATCAATTGATAACCACTCATGGCGAGTTGCTTCGGATCGTGGGCTGGATACACATCGATCAGCTTGACAACCCAATCGGCGTCGCTACCCGTTGTCGCGGCAAATAATTTAGCCAATACTTCGCCTGTTACCGTTATATCTTCGGTCAAAGCATCCGTTTCCCAGGACAGCACATCAGGGCGATTGTGTACAAATCGCTGATCTTCAGTAAGCCAGGTGCGCCAGCGAGAACCTGGTCCGTAAGTAGCTTCAATTGGGCGCGTGCGATAGGGGACAGGGTGCGCTGGATCAGACACATACGCATCGGAACCAGTTGTTGCTTTTGGTGCATCGAACGATAGTTTACCGTTGGACTGAAAATACAGGTTACGCTTCGAGGCTTCTTTAGGGGGCCAGGTTTCATAGCGTTTCCATGTATTTGAACCTGTTTGAAACGTAACGGCTTCGGCAAAATTCCCAGAACCTTTCCCTTTGAGATAGTACGCAAACCAGGGTGCCTGAATCTCCTTTCGGAAGGTTACCGATGTGGCTGTGTCGAATTTGATATTTCCTAAGGTGCTACCGTCGCTTCGGCCCCAACCACCATGATTCCAGGGACCCGCTACCAGAAAGTTTTTGTGTGCCTGATCCTGCTTTTCCCAAAGTTGGTAGGCTTTCAGGGGGCCGTAAAAATCTTCCTGATCCCACCAGCCTGCTACATTCATAGTCGGTATTTTAGGGCTACTATCAATGCGATTAATGAGCGATTGTTTCTGCCAGAATGAATCGTAGTTCGGGTGTTTGACGAAGTCGTTCCAGGTCGGTAGTTTTCCGTTGAAATACAACTTGTTAGCGTTCGAAAGCGGACCTAATTTCAAATACCAGTCGTAGGTGTCGTAATTGGGAAACGGAAACAACGAATCTGTTTTGGTGGCCTCTTCCATGAAGGCATATTCAAAGCCATAGCTCAACCGAAACGCTCCGTTATGATGAAAATCGTCTCCCAGAAACATGTCAGAGGGGGTTGCCTGCTCCGAAACGGCCACCAGAGCGGGGTGTGGGTCAATAGCGGCAATAGCCGTAGTCCAGCCTGCGTATGAAATCCCATACATGCCCACCTTTTTGTTGTTGTTCGGAACATTCGCAAGCAACCACTCAATGGTATCGTAGGTGTCCGTACTTTCGTCGATAGCTTTTGAGTTTTTCTTATCTCGGGTAAAGCGCTGCATCTCGAACGTGCCTTCCGATTTGTAGCGCCCACGAATGTCTTGATAAACAAAGATATAGCCATCGTCGGCCATGTCTTTTACGTATTGGATACGATCGGGAGTTGGCGTTTCGCTAACACCATATGGCGTGCGTGTCAGCAGAAAAGGCAGCGCTTCTTTACTGTTTTTGAGCGTGTAAATCACTGTATTCAACCGAACGCCATCGCGCATCGGGATCATGACTTCCTGCCGTTCGTAGGAACTGGGTGTTTGGGCGATGGCCTGTAGAGAGTAGTTAAGCAGGAAAATGGCGAAATAGAGGAGATGTTTTGGCATTGAGTGAAGTGTCTGGGAGTGAAGAGCTAAATATAGAAAACACAGGGCTACTTTTCGCAGGAATCGTGTTCTGGCGTTTTAATTCGGCATAAATGTTTAGTAAGCGTTATTTTTGTGATTCAAGATTCAGATTAATATGAGTGATGTCAGGTTCTTAAACCTGACGCTAAAGGTTTCTCAAAACCTTTAATTGTCTAAGAAGTGCTAAAATCGGTTTTAAGAAACCTCACGATGTCAGGTTTAAGAACCTGACATCACTCAGCACTACCAGTTGCCAAATACCATAAACCGAATACCGTTTTGATTCCTGCTGTTGATGCTCTTCTGAAAGATATCCGTAACAAACGGATTGCCCCTGTGTATCTGATTCATGGCGATGAACCCTATTATATTGATCGGATCGCTGAGGAACTTGAAAAAGTGGCTGTTCCAGTTGCTGAGCGAGGATTCAATCAGTTTGTCCTGTTCGGGAAAGATACGGATGCCGGGGCCGTTCTGAACTACGCCCGACGCTATCCATTCATGGCCGAGCGGCAGTTGGTGCTCGTGAAAGAAGCCCAGCAGATGAATGGCATCAACGATAAATCGGCACAGACACTGTTCGAAGATTACGCGCTGAATCCGCTTTCTAGTACCATTTTGATGCTCTGTTATACACGGGAAGACGGCAAGCCAGCCCTCGACGAGCGTAAAGCCTGGGTGAAGGCGTTTGGGGCCAAAGGAAAACTGTTGGGTGTTAAAAAGCTATACGACAACAAGATACCCGATTGGGTGGGCGAGTACTGCCGCGAACAGGGGGCCAAAGTTAGCCCTAAAGCCTGTCAGCTCCTGGCCGATCACATTGGCAACGACCTTAAACGGTTGGCGAGCGAAATCGACAAAATTCTGATTAATCTCCATGTGGGCGAAGAGATCTCGGCCGCAACCGTTGAGCGATTAGTCGGGATTAGTAAAGAATACAATGTTTTTGAGCTGCAAAAAGCCCTTATCCAACGCGATGTGGTGAAGGCGAATCAGATCGTTGATTATTTCGGGCGAAACCCGAAAGACAATCCATTAGTCGTCATTCTGTCACAACTTTTTGGCTATTTCAGTAAGGTCTTATTGGTGCAGGCATCTAAAGATCAGAGCGATAAAGGACTGGCCCCACTACTCGGCGTAAATCCGTTTTTCGTGAAAGATTACCAGTCGGCAGCCCGTACATTTCCGCTTCCCAAAGTAGCCTCCATTATTCACGCCATCCGGAGGGCCGATGCCCAAAGCAAAGGAATTGACACGCCAACCATGAGCGAGAGCGATATTCTACGCGAATTAGTCTTTGAGATTCTGCACTAGATGAAAACTTGTTGAAACACAAAAAGCCACTGACTATCAGTGGCTTTTTGTGTTTTTGCCCGGTGGGGTTTAACAAAATTATCAGTCAATAACTCGAAAATAAGACGTCATCTCATATTTTTAGTTAATATTGCAACGTTGTTGCATAAATGATCTTGAGGGGACCTTGAAATCAGATTGGGGAAAAGCTTGATGCGTAACTATTGGAAAGTCGGTTTATGGATTTGGGTATTAACCAACACGATTTCAGTCGGTTGGTCACAATCGGCTATGTGTACTAAAGTAGTTCATGGCCGGATTTTAGGACAGGATACGCATGAGCCACTGGTAGGAGCAACGGTTTATATCCACGAATTGCAAACTGGTTCGGTGGCCGACTCAACAGGTTCTTTTCGAATCAATAAACTATGCGCTGGTAAGTATACGATTGACTATCAATTTGTTGGTTATAAAACAAAAACGGTTTCTGTAACCGTTGGTAGCGATTCATTGATGACGCTACCTACCGTACAGCTAGTGTCCGATAATCAGTTATTGCAGGAAGTTGTTGTGACAGAGCACCGTTCGGAAGCCCAGCAATTATTACAGACGCAAGTTAGTTTATCGGGTGCAGCGCTGGATCAAACACGCGGTCAATCGTTAGGCGAGAGCTTAAAGTCGCTTGCAGGTTTGTATTCGATTCAGACCGGTCCTAGTGTTTCTAAACCCGTTATTCATGGGTTATATAGCAATCGAATCATTATTCTGAACAATGGAATTCGGCAGGAAGACCAGCAATGGGGTTCCGAACATGCCCCACAGATTGATCAGTTTCTGGCGTCTCGGCTGACAGTTATTAAGGGAGCGGCCAGTATTCGTTACGGTTCCGATGCCATTGGTGGCGTAATTCTAGTGGAGCCTAAAGCCATGCCTACGAGACCCGGAATCGGAGGGGAAGTAAACGTAGTGGGTGGAACCAATGGCGGCTTGGGTGTAGCCTCCGGGATGATGGAGGGTGTATTCAGTAAGAAATTAGCGGGGCTAAGCTGGCGATTGCAGGGTACGGTAAAACGATCGGGCTATGTACGAACGCCTAATTATTATATGGAAAATACCAGCTATCACGAAAACAACTTTTCTGGCGATTTACATTACGATCATAAACGATGGGGTGCAGAGGTATTTTTCAGTCAGTTCGACACCAAAGTTGGCCTTTTCACGGGGGCTCAGGTAAGTAGTTTAGCTGATTTGTATGCTGCTCTCCAGCGCACGGAACCACTGTCGCAACCTGGATTTTCCTACTCGCTGGGTCGTCCTTATCAGGATGTGCAGCACGATATGCTGAAAGTACGAGCCTATCTTCATTCCAGTCGTGGGGGCGAACTGACGGCGACTTATGCCTGGCAAAAAAATCAGCGCCGAGAGTACGATTATGTTTCATTTAGTGGCATACTGACGCCCGAATTGTACCTCAAGCTGGAATCTCAAACGATGGATTTGGTTTGGGAACATGCGCCCATCAAAACCAAATCGGCCGGACAATGGTCAGGTAGCCTTGGTTTCAATGGCATCACACAGGGTAATGTTCGGCAGTATCTGTTTTTGATTCCAAACTTCCGAAACTATGGAGCGGGGTTGTTCGCTATAGAACGCTATGCTGTTGGCCCCTGGACTATTGAGGGCGGGTTGCGGTATGATTATCGGTGGTTGCGGGCTTATTTTCTGGATGATGCCACCAAGCAGACCTACAACGAGACGCACAGTTGGCAAAATGCAAACGGCTCGTTGGGGCTAGCTTATCAACTTCGGCCTGACTTAACGCTGACAGCTAACCTAAGCACAGCCTGGCGGGCGCCTAATGTAGCCGATCTGTATTCCAACGGTTTACACCAAAGTGCGGTAGCCTACGAACGGGGCAATCCGAATCTCCAGCCTGAGCAGGCTTACAATGGAAATCTTGTGTTGGCCTATACAGGTAAGCGACTGAGCGGTGAGATTGGGGCTTATAATAACCTGATTAATAACTACATCTACCTGAAACCGGATTCGGTGCCTATTGTTCGGCAAAGGGGGGCTTTCCCGTCATACACGTATACGCAAGTGCGCGCTACATTTCGGGGAATCGATGCAACCTTGAATTATAAACTAACGGACCAACTAACCGTAACGACCAAAAATTCATTGCTGTTTGCCTATAATCAGACCGATCGTAGTTACCTCGTCTATATTCCGGCTAACCGATCGGATAATAGCCTGCGCTACGATTGGGAGAAATGGGGGAAATTGTCGAATCTCTATGTATCGCTGAGTGGCTTGTACGTGGCCCGGCAAAACCGAGCGCCGGCGGTAACGAGTCGCCAGGAAAATGGGCAGATCATTTTTACGGGTGATTTTGCCGCTCCGCCCCCTGCTTATTTTCTGCTCGGTGCCGAACTGGGTTTCGTAACTCAGGTGGGCAGGCAGCCGATGAGTGTCATTCTGAGCGGTACCAATCTGGCTAACGTAGCGTATCGGGATTATCTGAACCGCTTTCGCTATTTCGCCGATGAGCCGGGGAGGAATATTATGCTTAAAGTGAAGCTGCCTTTCTCGCTTTCCAAAAACACGTGAATTCCTGACGGAATTTGAAAAATGCAATGCCATAGTCTTCCAAAAGGCTAACCGTGGCGTAGCTATGTCCTTAAATGCTCAATTAATTACAACCTAGTTTCACAGTTAAAATTTGTCAGTTATGAAGTACTTAGAAAATCAAGTTATCTGGCTCGCCTGTATTGCCTTACTCGCTGGAGCCTGTAGTAAAGATGAACAAAACGTAGCGCCTACCGATGATAATGAGGCAATTACAACCGCTTCACTCACGCTCACAAACAAGGCTACGCCAACAGAAAGCCTTACCGCAACGATCGAAAATCTGAATACAACGGCTGATTTTAGCAAGGCTACTCTCACCCTGAAAGCGAATACGACCTATACGGGTGTTATTGGACTGCTGGATAAAACAAAAACGCCAGTGCTGGATGCTACGGAAGAAATCAAGGAAAAGGCCAATGAGCACTTGTTCGTATATACACCTACGCCTTCGAATCTGTTAACGGTAACGCTGACAGATCGGGACACGAATCCATCGCCAGGTCCTTACCCGATTGGGCTAACGATTGAAGTGAAAACAGGCGCTGCTGGATCTGGTAAACTAAACGTTGTGCTACGGCACCAGCCGAATGTTAAAAATGGCACTGCTACACCGGGGTCTTCTGATTTGGATACCAATTTTCCGGTGGTCGTCAATTAAGCAATCAAGCGAAATTAAATTAAAGTGTATTTTGTGTGACCCCGATGGGGTCAAATGCTTATAGCAAATTGGGTATTTCTATAAACATTTGACCCCATCGGGGTCACACAAAATGATCAAAGCTAAATCTGCGTATTTTTATTCGTTATGATCTTGATAATTAATGGGTTTTCCTTGTGAATGACTAGCTTTTTACGCTTAAATAGTAGCTGTTTTTATGCGGAAAGTTGCGTTTATTTTGTTATTAAATTAGAACGTAAACAACCAAATTTTAAGCTAAATGGAGTCAATTCACCTGCACACGCTAGCGTCTCATGCAGCTAAAGCTACCCCGTCCCGTACTATCCGTCGGAAAGTGAACGGGGCGGCTACAGCCGCTCTACTGATCAAAATGGCAACAGAAATTTTGACAGCATCGCCTACCCTTAGAAAGAGTGCAAATCTTACGCTGATGGATTTAGCCGCGGCCGATAAAGTGCGGAAAAGCTTACAGAAACGTGTTGAGTAATCGCTTTTTTGCGGCTAGTCATTCATAGAAATAGCCCGCCAAGTTTGGCGGGCTATTTCTATGAATGACTATATGGGCTTGGGAAACGTACTTATCAAGACTTGATCTCTGCCAAAAAGTAACAATTACCAGGAGATAACAAAAAAACGCTGACCCAATTGAGTCAGCGTTTCCCATATACCCATATATGTAGCTCATTGAAATCTGTAAACAGACGGCAATGAACATTAATTAAGTAGCAATAATTGAGCCAATTGATGCCTCATGGTGGGGCATAAGCTCAGTTTTTTTAATAAATAGAGAATCTTTTGAAAATAAGAAAAATGGTGTGGAAAGAAGCCGGTTTATAGATCAGGACAGCCGCACAAAAAACGCCGGAGCTATAAGTTCCAGCGTTTTTCTCCCAAATCTAACTTTCGTCACAATAAGTTTCGACCCAAAGTGTGACTCCCACTCGCTCAGCATACGGAAGAACAGGCATTAAGGTTGCGTCGGCTTATAACCATTGTTGATAAAAAGTCATAATATCAGCCCGCATGGTTTCTGTTTCCTGATGTCCGCTTTCGTAAATCTTTAATTTCCAGGCGTTTGGTGCGCCATCGTGCCGATAGATTTCAATTAGTTGCTGATCGATTTTTTTGAGACCAGCTAGTGGTGTCAGTGGATCGAATCGCCCGGCCAGACTAAAGTGGGGGCGGGGTGAAATCAGTCCATTGATTTGACTCGTGGTAAATTGTGTCAGTAAACCTGGAACATAGTAGTAGATGCCATGTAAGCCAAGTCCTCTGGCTTCTAATAGGGCCTGGTAATCGGTAAGGCAACACAGATCAACACAGACTTTAATCCGTTCGTCTAAAGCCGCCAGCCACCAGTCCATAGTACTGCCCATCGACATGCCCATTGTGGCTATGCGGCCTGTATCAACGTCCGATCGGGTGTGCAGGTAATCCAGTGCTCGTAAATGATCATACACCATCATCCCCCACAATACCTGACCATTCCAAAGCATCTCCTTAAAGGTATCCATTTCGCTGCGTCCGTGGCGTTCCCCAAAACACCAGCTATCAATGCACAGGCCCGCGTAACCCGCTCGACCCAGGGCAAGAGCATAAGGGGGCTTCTGCATTTCGGGCCTGCCCAACACATATTCATTTTTTCCTACTTCGTACTGACCGAAATGAGAATGATTAAATAAAACTACGGGAAGTTTGCCGGGATGATTCTTAGGCTTCGTAAAATAGGCGGGTACCTTCTCAATCCCATTGATATCCAGAAGGAGTTTTTCTGTAATTAACTCATCGCTTTCCTGCGTGGAAATTAGCTCCACCGTTATGGGGCGTTTCCGATCAGGTAGCTTGCCTAACAACTGATATAGTTCCTTTCGTTGCTTTGACTTGCTGGAGACTCCTGCTTGAAAAAATGAATTGTCCGTCATGCTAAAAGACACTTAAAGGAGGAAATTAGGAGGGTTTCGCGCTAGAAAATGGCACCGATTTTTTATCTGACGGAAGCGAAATAATAAACTCGGTACCCACATCGGCCTGACTCTGAACCTGTAGCGAGCCATTATGCCCTTTGGTAATGATATCGTAGGAAAGAGAAAGGCCCAGCCCCGTGCCCGAACCACTCGGCTTTGTGGTAAAAAAAGGCTGGAAAATCTTGTCTTTAACCGCTTCGGGTATACCGGTGCCGTTGTCCACTATCCTGATTTCTACCTGGTTCTCCAGCCGTTTCGTGCTGATGCTTACAGATGGCTGGTAATGATTGGGCTGTTGTTTTTTCTTTTCTGAAACAGCGTAAAAAGCATTGTTCAACAGATTGAGCAGCACCCGGCCCAAATCCTGTGGTATCACATCGATTTTATCGACGAGTGGGTCAAAGTCGGTTTTTAGTTCTGCGTTAAAGGTCTTGTCTTTGGCACGTAATCCGTGGTAGGATAACCGCATATATTCGTCGCACAGATCGTTCAAGTCGGTAGGGGCGCGTTCACCGGTTGAAGTTCGGGAGTGCTCCAGCATCCCTTTAACGATTGACGAAGCCCGGTTTCCGTGGTGTGTAATCTTCTGAAGATTCAGGGTTAGGTCGCCTAAAATCTCATCGGCGTATTCCTTCTCCGAGTCCGGCAAATTCTGGAAAGGCCCTTCTTTTAATTCATCGACCAGCTCTGTGCTGACTTCCGAGAAATTAGTAACGAAGTTCAGCGGATTCTGAATTTCGTGCGCAATACCAGCCGTCAATTCGCCCAATGAAGCCATTTTTTCGGATTGGATGAGTTGGGCCTGAGTCGTTTTTAACTCCACGAGTGCCTGTTGAAGGGCTTCCTTCTGTTCGTTTAGTTGCTTATTAGCCAGCTGTTTGGCTCGATTGTTACGTGTCAGAATGAGCGAAAATCCAATGAGCAGGGTAATGACACCGACAAGAACCAGTACAAACTGCTTCTGGCGGTTCGATTCCTGCTCGCGTAATTGACGATCTTTGGTGAGCAGCTTGATCTGGGCTTCCTTTTTGAGCAGATTCTGCTTGTAGCGCAGAGAGGCCAGACGTCGGGTAGTCGTCTCAGCGGTTAGGCTGTCTTTATACGCACTGTATTGCAAAAAATACTGATAAGCCTTGGCATAATCTCCTTCTTTGGCATATGCCTTACTCATTGCCTGACTCGAATCCCGTCGTTTTCGTTGCTCGGAGAGTTTGATAACTACGCGTGGACTGCTTTTGTCAAAACGAATCAACGTATCGAGCAGGCGATCGACAATATCTGGCTTAAAGTGAAAATGGTGTCCCTGTAGTGGATTATAATCCGCTCCCGGTATCGGTGGTGTTATATAATCGAACGGATTTGATGGAATGGAACGCCGATCAGATTGCCGTTTATCGACCTGAGCGTTCATTTCAGTAGAAAATGAGCGGGATTTATTCTTTGCCATCATAGATGAACTAATCTTCATGGCTACTCCTAACGATTCCAGCACATTAGCAAAGGAGGCAGAAAATACGGGCGCAACTCGACTGCTCATGCGTTGAATTCTGGAAACCTGATTCATGGCCCATACTGATTCTCTTAAATCGCGAATTTGCTCAGCTAGTTGACTGGCTTCCTGCAATAGGGCAGTGGCCTGCTGGTTTTGCTGCTGTTGTAATCGGATTCCTGCCAATTGGCAGAGTGCGATGACTTGTCCGGGGAGATAGGCCAGTTGGCGGGTTCGGGTAAGCAACGAATCGGCCGTTTGTGCTGAATAAATGGGTTGACTCAAAGCTGACTTCAACCGGCCGATATCACTTCTGCTAGACTGCGATAAGTCGATTGTCAGGCTATCTAGATGAATAACCTGTGCTTGTAAAGGAAGTATTGATACAGTTAGAAACAGCGTAACCTGAACGATTATGTGAGAAATTGAAGGCTGTTTCATACGATAAAATTGATAAATGAAAATCAGGCAGGCTCTTCCCCCACAACACCCGATCGTGTTTACTAATACACGATGTGCTTCACCGTGGCATGGCTCCCTGCGAAAGTCCTAATAAAAGTATAAATTCTAAATTAAGTCCTTCAGCTCCTAATTACTTAATTGACGATGAAATCACTAGTAAAATTCATTATACTAGTCGTACTGACCAGTTCTGTTGGCCAATTTCTTTATGCACAGTCTGTGTCCATGACGATTAACAAACGATATCTGAACCTGCCCATAGCGCAAACACAAAACCGGGGGACAATGAAATTCCTGATCAATACTAAGCAGGAGCGCTCTTTCAAAATACGGCTTGCCGCTGGTGAACCCGACTATTGGGTGTTTTGCGATATGGCGGGGCTTCAGGGAAAAACCATTACTATTCAATACGATGGTAGCCGGGAAGGGCTGACGAAAATCTATCAGGCCGATAAAATTGCGGGTCAGGATTCGTTGTATCGGGAGAAGAACCGGCCTCAGTATCACTTTTCAACCCGCCGGGGGTGGATAAATGATCCCAACGGCATGATCTATTATGCCGGTGAGTATCATCTTTTTTATCAACACAACCCCTATGAGCGAGAGTGGGAAAACATGTCGTGGGGGCATGCCGTAAGCCGCGATATGATTCACTGGGAGGAATTGCCAACTGCGCTCTCCCCTGATAGTTTAGGTACCATGTTTTCGGGGTCGACTGTGATTGATTATGCCAATACTGCCGGATTTAATCAGGGCAATACCCCGGCTATGGTTGCTTTTTACACAGTCGATAATCCCGAAAAACAGATTCAGTGTATGGCCTATAGTCTGGACAAGGGCCGCACCTGGACAAAATATGCGAAGAACCCACTGATTGATTCTAAAGCAAAGTGGAACAGCAAAGACACCCGCGACCCTCGCGTGTTTTGGTATGAGCCTGGTAAGCATTGGGTAATGGTGTTAAACGAGCGGGACGGGCACTCGATTTATACGTCGAAGAACATGAAGGAGTGGCGATACGAAAGTCATGTGACTGGTTTTTGGGAATGTCCTGACTTGTTTGAATTGCCAATTGATGGTGATACTAAGAAAACAAAATGGGTGATGTATGGGGCATCTGCTACGTATATGATCGGCTCGTTCGATGGGAAAACGTTTACACCCGAATCGGGCAAGCATTATTATGTAACGGGGACTATCTATGCCGCACAGACATTCGCCAATATGCCCCAAACTGATCCCCGACGCATTCAAATTGGCTGGGGACGTGTTGCCCAGCCGGGGATGCCGTTCAACAATATGATGCTACTACCCACCGAGCTAAAGCTACATACAACCAAAAATGGCTTACGTTTGAGTAGTGTACCGGTAAAAGAAGCAGAACAGTTGTTTGAAAAAGTACAGCAAAGCTCGTCACTGAGTGCTGCAGAGGCTAACGAGAAATTGAAATCTATTGGTTCGTTAGATCGCTTTCGGATCAAGACGACGTTTAAACTGTCGCATGCCACGAGTGCGGGATTGTCGTTATTCGGACAGCGGGTGCTGGATTATGATATGAATAATAACCGGGTAAATGGAGTTTTCTATTCACCAGAAAATATGACCAGCATGGAGATCACAGCTGATATTTATGTTGATCGCACGTCCATAGAAGTGTTTATCGATGGTGGGGCTTACTCGTATTCTCTGGAAAGAAAGCCGGTATCTGGAAACAGTGAGGGGCTTCATTTCTGGGGCACTGCTATTGATGTGAAAGATTTGGCGCTATACACCGCTCAATCAATCTGGAAATAGATTGACATCTAGCGTCTCTGCTAACGACTAATAACGATCCCCCTGACAGTCACCATACTGTCAGGGGGATCGTTATTAGTCGCCTAGAGGAATTCGTAACTGGCCTATTGAGAAAGAATTGCCCTGGTTATTTCATGAAATTCGGACTAACAGAAAAATCTCTGCAGGAATGTTCGGCAGAATCCCATTAAATGAATACATTTAGCAAATAGGGTAAGGCTTTATAGCGCTTGGTTGAGGGCTCGCAGTTATCTGGGGGAATAAAAAAGCCCTCTACAGAAGTGTAAAGGGCTTCAAAAACTAAGTAGCGGGGAGCAGGATCGAACTGCCGACCTTAGGGTTATGAATCCTACGCTCTAACCATCTGAGCTACCCCGCCGTTTGATTCCACAAAAGTAGGCAAAAATCCTCTTTAAACAAAAAATGACGTTGACTTTCGCAAAAAAAATCGTTTACCTTTGCCAATGACCCCTTTAGTCTAATAAGTTATGGAGAAATTGAAATTTATTACCGAGTACGAACTTCGGGCATCTCCCAAAATGCTGTTCCCTTACATCAGCACGGCATCGGGCCTCTCGCAATGGTTTGCCAGCAAGGTCAATACGATGCCCGAACAGCGATTCGACTTTCAATGGGATAACGAAAGCCACATTGCTCGGCAAGTGTCTATGAGGCAAAATAAAGGGGTGCGCTTTGAGTTTTTAAATACAGACGATAACGAGAGCGATAATAACTACGTTGACTTCCGGGTCGATCAAAGTGAATTAACACAGTCGACGTTTCTCCGTGTCACTGACTACTCCAGCACAACGGATGAAGAAGAACTCAAAGACCTTTGGGATGGTTTAATTGATAAACTGAAGGAAATTGTAGGGAGTTAAAAATGTATAATGAGTAATGAATAATGTGTAACAGCTCGTTAGGGAGATAGCATTATACATTCAACATTATACATTATTCATTTATATGAAAAAAATTGATAAATTAATACTCGGCTCGTTTTGGGGGCCGTTTTTTTTGACCCTCACTGTCGTCATCTTTATTTTTCTGATGCGGCTGCTGATGTTTTATATTGACGATTTTGTTACCAAAGATCTAGACCTGGCTACCTTTGGTCGATTACTTTTTTACTTTGCCCTCCTGACTATACCAACCGCTCTTCCATTGGCGGTCTTGCTATCGTCGCTGATGACGTTCGGAAATCTCGGCGAATTTTTTGAATTGACAGCCCTCAAAAGCGCTGGAATTTCCCTCACAAGAGCTATGCAGCCCTTGCTGATTGTGGCAGTCGGTATCAG
This sequence comes from Spirosoma foliorum, assembly GCF_014117325.1. NCBI lineage: Bacteria > Pseudomonadati > Bacteroidota > Cytophagia > Cytophagales > Cytophagaceae > Spirosoma > Spirosoma foliorum. The sequence goes on from NZ_CP059732.1 coordinate 2,415,927, forward strand.
TATATTTTCGTTCTGGTTCAACAATTCGGTTTCACCCTGGGCAAACCTGAAAGGGTATAGTCTGCTCTATGATATCAAAACCGCAAAAGCTACATTGAATCTGAAAGAAGGCATTTTTTATAACGATTTACCAGGTTATAGTATCAAAGTAGATCACAAGATTAAAGGGCCCAAAGAGAGTAAAAACGGCGATTTGTTGAAGGGGCTGGTTATTTATAAGCATTCAACGACTGGATTGGAAGCTGGTAATCGCGAAATTATTCTGGCTGATTCGGGGAGGATGTTCATGGATAAGGATCGATCTTATCTTGTTTTCCAGCTTTTCAACGGGAATGATTATCAAGAGTATTCAGATAATAATAGCTTTAGTTTCACCGCTGGTGCACCTAATCAGGGAGCACAGTTTATGCGGAATGGCTTTAAGGATTATCGGCTCGTAATCAGCATGGAATCATTCGGGATTAAACGGACGGATGAGAACCAGTTTGAGTATCACGAATACATGAAGAACCTGAACGAACTGTCGACGTTGACAGACTCGTTACGGAAAGATTATACGAAGACAAGTCTGAATGTAGCCAGCACTTCACGTCAATATTACAATTACCAATTTAAAGCAGATGCGGTTCTTCGACAGAAGGTAGTGAAGGATGGAAAATGGGTTGACTCTGTCCTGAAAAAACGGGCTATTGCAATCCCCGATTTAGCGCAGGCAGCGCTAAGTCAGGCACAGAATATTTTATCGTATTCAACATCAAATGTGACGTATCTGACTGAAAAAGAGAAAGGCGTGTGGAAATATCAGTTAGAAACGCATCACAAATTCACACAGTCAATTTCGATTTTTATCATGTTTCTGATTGGTGCATCGATGGGCGCTATTATCAAGAAAGGAGGCTTTGGCGTTCCTGTACTTATTGCCATCGTCTTCTTTATTTTCTTATATGTATTGACGATCACAGGTGACAAATACGCCAAAGAGGGGCTCTTGTGGGTACCTATTGGTGCCTGGATGGCCAATATTGTTCTATTACCAATTGGGCTTCTATTGATGCAACGTGCCCGGCACGACTCACGCCTGTTCGATAAAGATGTGTATGTCATTGCCTGGGAAAAGTTAAAGAGGAGAGTTGCGACTTTTAAAGATCGTCGGTCGTCAGTGGTTAGTCATCAGGTTTAAGTGGTTGTCAGCTACAGGAACTATTGATATATTCCTAGCGAATATCGACTATTTTTGCTATCTTTGCACCCAAATTCAATTTTTCATTTTATTAGCTGTCTGAAGATGTATCTAACGACCGAAAAAAAACAGGAGATATTCTCTACCTCGGGCCATGCCAAAAGCGCAACGGACACCGGGTCGGCCGAATCCCAGATCGCGCTGTTCACTTACCGGATCAGTCATTTAACTGCTCACCTGAAAGTTCACAAGCACGATTACGGCACCCAACTGGGTCTTTTAAAATTAGTAGGTAAGCGTCGGCGGTTGCTGAACTACCTCCTGAAAAAAGACATCATGCGTTACCGGGCTATTCTGGCCGCGCTAGGATTGCGGAAGTAATCGGCGACTTCACAAAAAAAGGGAATCTGCAACTAGTAGATTCCCTCATTTTTGTAGTTTCTATAGGAAAGTGGTGAAAACCTGTTAAAAAATTAGTAGATTACAAAATCCGGAAACGGTTAATAGCCATTGGTGTGCCAGGCTGTTAAAGCGGTTTAAAGCTGTAAGAGGACGTATTCAAAATCTGTTGTATGTTTCAAATCACCACGCAATCCGTTGCGCTGCCCGACGGGCGGGAAATTACCATCGAAACCGGAAAAATGGCCCGACAGGCCGATGGGGCGGTGGTTGTACGATTAGGCGACACAATGCTACTGGCAACTGTCGTATCGAGTAAAGATGCCAAAGAAGGGGTTGATTTCCTGCCTTTGTCTGTTGATTATCAAGAAAAATTTGCGGCTGCTGGTCGGATTCCAGGAAGTTTCCAACGACGGGAAGGTCGCCTGGGCGATCACGAAATTCTGATTAGCCGTTTAGTAGACCGTGCTTTGCGGCCTATCTTCCCCGAGAATTACCATGCCGACACGCAGGTAATGATTACCCTGATTTCGGCTGATGCCGAAGTTCAGCCTGATGCCTTAGCGGCTCTGGCTGCTTCATCGGCTCTGGCAGTATCAGATATTCCATTCAATGGGCCTATTTCTGAAGTTCGCGTTGCCAAAATCGACGGACAGTATAAGATTAATCCAAAAACGTCTGATCTCGAACGCGCTACGATTGATCTGATTGTGGCTGCTACCGAAAGAGATATTTGTATGGTGGAAGGCGAAATGGACGAATGTTCAGAAGCCGAAGTCGTAGAAGCACTTAAAATTGCTCACGAAGCGATCAAGGTTCAGTGTGCTGCTCAGAAAGAATTGACGGTAAAAGTAGGGAAGACCGAAAAACGTCAATACAATCACGAAACGCACGATGAAGAGTTACGCGCGGCTGTTCGAGCAGCTACGTACGATAAGATTTATGCCGCTGTCAGCCAACAGAACCCAAGTAAAAAAGGTCGTTCTGAAGCTGCAAAAGCAATTCGTGACGAATATATTGCCTCGTTTCCAGAAGGTTCGGACGTGAATGTAGGTTTAATAAAAACCTATTTCCACGATCTGGAATGGGAAGCGTCGCGTCGGTTGGTACTGGATGAGCGCGTTCGTCTGGATGGTCGTAAACTGGATCAAATTCGTCCAATTATGGCCGAAGCGGGTATTCTGCCTGGCCCACACGGATCAGCTCTGTTTACTCGTGGTGAAACGCAATCATTAACAACAGCAACGCTCGGTACCAAAACGGATGAGCAGATTGTTGACCAAACAATGTATCAGGGATACGCTAAATTCCTGTTGCATTACAATTTTCCCGGTTTTTCTACCGGCGAAGTAAAACCGAACCGGGGTGCTGGTCGTCGTGAAATTGGTCATGGTAATCTGGCTCACCGGTCGCTAAAAAAAGTATTGCCACCAGAAGCTGAGAATCCATATACCATCCGGGTTGTATCCGATATTCTGGAGTCGAACGGGTCATCGTCGATGGCAACGGTTTGTGCTGGTACGATGGCGCTGATGGATGCTGGTATTAAAATCAAGGCGCCTGTAGCCGGAATTGCTATGGGCCTTATCTCAGATGGCGATAAATATGCTGTATTGTCGGATATCCTCGGTGACGAAGATCATCTCGGTGATATGGATTTCAAGGTAACTGGTACCGAAAAGGGTATTGTAGCGTGCCAAATGGACCTGAAAGTTGATGGACTATCGTACGAAGTACTAGCCCAGGCGCTGGAGCAGGCACGTTTAGGCCGGTTGCATATACTGGGAGAAATGAAGAAAGGCATCGCCGAAGTGCGTGATGATTTAAAACCACACGCCCCTCGTGCCGTCGTTATCAAGATTGATACGAACCAGATTGGTGCCGTTATCGGGCCTGGTGGTAAAGTCGTTCAGGATATCCAGAAAGATTCGGGTGCCGTTGTTAACATCGACGAGCATGATAATGCTGGCTGGGTTAGCATTTTTGCTACCAGCAAAGAGAGCATGGATAAAGCCGTGTCGCGTGTAAAAGGCATTGTTGCTGTACCAGAAGTAGGCGAAACCTACGTAGGTAAAGTGAAAACAATTCAGCCCTTTGGCGCTTTTGTGGAGTTCATGCCAGGTAAAGATGGCTTATTGCATATTTCCGAGATTAAGTGGGAACGTCTAGAAACAATGGATGGTGTTCTGCAGGTAGGAGAGGAAGTAACGGTGAAATTAATTGATGTAGATAAAAAGACAGGAAAGTACCGTTTATCGCGCAAAGTATTGTTACCGAAGCCGGAGAACAAAAATGCGTAAGTGATTGTTACTTTTTTGTGTAATGCAACGTCAAAAGTGAGCGTTATATAGTGACTCCACTGGGGACAACGTAATATGAGACAGCTAAAAATATCAAAACAGATTACCAACCGTGAAAGTCAGTCGTTAGACAAGTACTTACAGGAGATTGGTAAAGTGGACCTACTTACGCCTGACGAGGAAGTAACGCTGGCCCAGAAAATTCGGGAAGGTGATCAACTATCGCTGGAACGCTTAACGAAGGCAAACCTACGCTTTGTGGTCTCGGTTGCCAAGCAGTATCAAAACCAGGGTCTCTCGCTGGGTGACTTAATCAACGAAGGAAACCTTGGTTTGATTAAGGCTGCTCAACGCTTTGATGAAACGCGTGGATTTAAATTCATCTCGTACGCCGTTTGGTGGATTCGTCAGTCTATTCTGCAGGCTTTGGCCGAACAGTCTCGTATTGTACGTTTGCCATTGAACCGGGTAGGTTCGCTGAATAAAATTTCCAAGACGTTTTCTGATTTAGAGCAGAAATTCGAACGTGAGCCTTCGCCTGAAGAGTTAGCGGCTGTTCTGGAAATTTCGGCGGCTGAAGTTGTTGATACACTAAAAATTTCGGGTCGTCACGTATCGATGGATGCCCCGTTTGTGCAGGGTGAAGAAAACAGCCTGCTCGACGTGCTCGAAAATGATGGTGAGGACAAGCCTGATTCGGGTCTGATCAACGATTCGCTACGGAAAGAAGTGCAACGGGCGCTTTCGACATTAACGCAGCGTGAAGCAGACGTAATTACGCTCTACTTTGGTCTGAATGGCGAGCATGCTATGACGCTCGAAGAAATCGGTGAAAAATTTAACCTAACCCGCGAACGGGTTCGGCAGATAAAAGAAAAAGCCATCCGTCGTCTGCGCCATACCTCACGGTCAAAGGCGTTAAAGACGTACTTAGGCTAACCTTCCTGTTTGCTTATGCAAAACGGTTCCTGCGCAAGTGGGGGCCGTTTTTGTGTTTAGAAAGCAGGCCAGCAGCTATGGCAATTTTTGCTTACCATAGCCGCTGCTGCAAAAGTATAAAAAAGGAGTTACTAAGGCTTTGCAGCAGCTGCGCTATCGGCCTTTTGTTTGGCTGTAGCTTTTGCCTGTTTTTTAAAATAGCCACGCAGCAGGAAATTGTTTTGAGCGGCTTTCAGATCTTCGTTAAGTAATACGGTGCTCTGGCTTAAATTACGAAGTGTAGTGCGAAGATTACTGGCCGTTTCCTGATCGGAGAGTAACACGCCCAATGGACTGTTCGGATTATTCAGCTTTTCCGAGGCTTTTCCCAAATTTTCGGAGGTTTGTCGTAGGGTACTAACGCTCTGATCGGCTGCCGTAACTGCCGACTCGAAACGGCTGGCTGATCGGCTCAGACGTCGGAATACCGTTGTATCACTAACCAAATCGTGGGCCAGTGTTCCTTTGGTGTTTAATCGGGCGGCAAACTGCGAAACAGAACCGGTTATTTTTACCGTATTATCCGATGCCTTTTCCAGATTAACCATAGCCTTTTTGAAGTTTTCGGCCACCAATGAATCGGTAAGTACGGCACCTACTGTGCCTTTGCCTTTGCGGAGATTACCAACAAGCTCTTTGAAATCGTTGGTTACGCGCAGGAGATTATTATTGTTCTCCTGCAAGGTGGCCATAATTTGGTCCGAGCTTAACGCTTCTGAAGTTCGAATCTGATCGCCATCTTCTACTTCTGGATGGCGGGTTGTGCCGCCGGAAATTACGACGATTTTATTGCCAATCAGCCCATCCGAACCAATGGTGGCGCTGGCATCCTTTCGGATATACTGTTTCGAGCTTTCCTCGATGTTCATATCCACTTCTACCTGCGCATTCTTATAAAAGCTGATTCGTTTAATGGTCCCAATTTTAACTCCGGAAAACCAGACGTTATTACCCGCTTTCAAGCCACCCACATCCTTGAAAAGGGCAATGAGCCGAATACTTTTAGTAAAACGCTTTTGCTGACCACCCAGCACAAATACCCCCGCAACAAAAATTAAAATGCCCAGCAGGACAAAGATGCCGACAACAACGGACCGCTTAGTTGATTCTGTACTCATAAATAGTTGTAAGTCTTTAGCCGTCAGCCAATAGTAGATTCTCCATATGACTAACCACTAACGACGTATAGTGTTCAATTCACAAACTTGTAATTATAAAATTGCTGAATACGTTCGTCTGGATCACTAAATACCTCATCGAACGGACCAACTCGCTCAAATTTTCCGTCCAACAACATAGCCACACGGTCGCCAGTGGTTTTTGCACAGGTAAGGTCGTGGGTGATGATGATGGAGGTAGCGCCTAAGCGTTCACGTACATCGTTGATCAGATTGTTGATCTCAATACTCGTGATGGGGTCCAGACCAGCCGTTGGCTCATCATAAAGCATGATTTCGGGTTTCAGAATTAGCGTTCGGGCAATCCCGATCCGTTTCCGTTGGCCACCTGATAACTCTGACGGCATCTGGTTAATGGTCTGCGATAAGCCCACGTCAGCCAACGCCTTTTCCACTGCCTCATTGATTTCTGCCCGGCTCAAATTCCGGACATTTCGTACCAGTGGAAATTCCAGGTTTTCCCGGATACTCATACTGTCATACAAGGCGCTGCTTTGAAAGGAAAACCCGACTTTCTGCCGAAAGGCATCGAGGTCTTTATCTCGAAGCGTTTCAACATCCTGGCCCAGTACGATCACTTTACCCGCATCGGGCTTGAGTAAGCCAACCATAATTTTAATCAGGACAGACTTTCCCGTTCCGGATCGACCCAGTACTGCTACGTTTTCGCCCCGCTTTACCTCTAAATCAATACCCCGTAAGACATGCAAATCGCCAAATGACTTACGAAGGCCATGAATAGAGATGACCGAATCGGGTTGGGTATTCGCTTTTGCCTTACTCATACAGTAACAGATCGTTACACATTTTTTTAAATACAGGAATCTGTGTTTTAGCCTCTCTACCGAAACGCAGAAACAATTTGAAGTGAGAGCAATTCTTCGATGAAAACCAGAAACATGGCCGTTACAACCGACGAGTTGGCTGCCTTACCCACGCCTTCGGTGCCTTTCGATGAATGATAGCCTTTGTAACAACCAACCATGCCAATTGTAAAACCAAATACAGTTGATTTAAGCACAGAGGCAAAAATGTCTACGTACGATATAGCACCAAAAACTTCCTGGATAAATGAAATAAAACTAGTTTGTTCATTCAGATTGACATTGATGTAAGCGCCCATTAGCGCCACAAAAATAGTGTACATCGTTAAAATGGGAATCGTAATCGAGGTAGCGAGAACGCGGCTAACAACTAGAAACTTGAATGGATTGGTGCCGGACACCTCCATCGCGTCAATCTGTTCTGTTACATTCATAGACCCTAGCTCAGCACCAATACTCGACCCTACTTTTCCGGCTGCAATCAGCGCCGTAACGAGAGGCCCTAATGCCCGCACGATAGCAATGGCAATTAATCTGGGGAGCCAGGAGGTAGCGCCAAATTCAGACAGCGAAGGCCGCGACTGATTGGTGAATACAATACCTGTGATGAAGCCTGTAGTAGAAATCAGCAACAGAGATCGGTAACCAACCTCGTAACATTGTTGAACAATCTCTCTGAATTCATAGGGTGGCAAGACGACTTCCCGAAAGAAGCGGCCAACAAAAGCCGAAACATCGGCCAGATTAATAAAGAATTTATCGAACCCCCGAGATAGTACGGCGCGGCCCGATGACGAATTTGTCGATTTTGGATTATCAGACTGCATTCAAACGCTGGATGGAGAAAGAGCCGACAAGATACGCACCTAGTGGCTGTATCTTACATAACTGATTTAGAAAGCTGTAGTTTTAATTAAAAAAAAAACTTGGCTAAACTTTCCAACGTGTTGAGTTTAGCCAAGTTAGGTTTTCTGCAAATTTTCCTCAAAAAACGACGCTAGGCCGCCTGAAGAGACTCAGTATGCCGCCAAAAATGAAAGGCTGTTTGCTGAGCAGGAGCTGGTGATAGAAACGACGAATAATCATTTGGGCGCGACATTACTTCCTTATAAAGCAGGACCCGATAGAGATAATATCGGGTTTCGCGGGGTAAACTCATTCGATAATAGTCGCGGTGATCATGCCGTTTTAGCTGATTCTTAAGTAAACCCGGTCCAGCATTATACGCAGCTGCTACCAATGACCATGAACCCAATTGATTGTATAGCGCCCGTAAATACCGACAGGCCGCATCCGTGGCTTTTTGAACGTTGAATCGTTCGTCGATTCGTTTACCTACTTTCAGGCCAAGGTCGCGGGCTGTGCCGGGCATAAGCTGCCAGTAGCCAGCCGCGCCTGCTCTTGAAACCGCTTTTGGCCGCAGCGCACTCTCAGCCAGGGGAACATATCGGAAATCGTCTGGGATGCCGTATTTCTCAAGAATGGGATTAATAATCGGAAAGAACACATTGGCCCGTTGACGGAGATCGCCAAGGTCGCTGGCATGTGGGCGAAATAAGGTAAAAACGTGTTTCCAGCGGTCAACAACATCGGTTTGATCGAGCGGTAAACATTCACCACAAAAATCGACATCGAGTAGGGGTAAATCAGGTGCTTCACTGGTGAGTGGCCTTAGTAACGACATCGAACTTGACCGATTGTGGCTGGATGCCGTTGCATCTGATTTCGTGACAATGCTGCTTTTAGCAAGATTTAGGAGCGAAGCAGGGCCAAAATGTAGAGGGATAAACTTTGCGGCAATAGCGACAGCCGGACGTAACGCGGCTATCAAGACTGAAAATCCAATACGCTTAAACAAAACACTATTCAGGATGGTACTGTGTTTATAACGACCGTCATTTAATATTAGTGCGTTGATAATCAATGCGATATTTGAATTTTGGTTTCTTGAGAAAGGCTATTTCAACCTGTTTGATTTCGAACCGGTTGAGGGTCAACGCTTTCTTTGTAAAAAACTCGTGACGTATAAAGTAGCACCGTTTCGTTAAATTTTTTGTAATAAAGCAGGCTTGTCAGACGAATGAAAAATGCTGACTGGCAGATTGTTGAGTCGGAAAAGTCAGGAGATCAGCACGAACAAACTTGTGAAAGGGGGCTAGGCTCTCTAACTTCGGGAAGTTTTTTAGTACTTATGATTGATATCGGACGAATAAATACCCTTACAGCCTTACGCGAAACCAGCGTTGGGTTCTTTTTGGGAGACCTGTCGGACAGACGAACGCAGGATTTTAATAATGACATCTTGCTGCCTAATAAATATGTGCCTGATACGCTGGCCGTTGACGACGATATCGACGTGTTCGTTTATACCGACTCGGAAGATCGGCCCATTGCCACTACATTAACCCCGGCTATACAACGCGACGAATTTGCCGCCCTGCAAGTCGTTGCCGTTACTAGTGCTGGAGCTTTCTTGGACTGGGGGTTAGAAAAAGATTTGCTGGTGCCCCACCGCGAACAGGCGCGCCCTATGGAAAAAGGCCAGTGGTACGTCGTGTTTATGTATCTCGACCGACGCACTAATCGATTAGTTGCATCCAGCAAGGTAGCCCGCTTTTTAGATCCCGACGTAAGCGATTTGCAAGTTGGCGATGAGGTACAGTTACTTGCCTACGAAACCACCGATTTGGGCGTAAACGTCATTATCAATAATCGCTACAAAGGGTTGGTGTATGCCAACGAGATTTTCAGAACGGTCCGGCCCGGCGACCCGCTGATTGGCTATATCAAAACCATTCGCGACGATAGTCTGGTCGATGTGAGCCTGCAAAAAACGGGCTTTGACAATGTTGAACCGAATGCCAAGCGTATTCTTGCTACCCTGAAAGCCGAAAATGGCTTCCTGCCGTTGAATGATAACAGCTCACCCGAGGCTATTTACAAAGCACTGGAAATGAGTAAGAAGACATTCAAAAAGGCAATCGGAACTCTCTACCGGGAACGGAAAATTGTGTTGGAGGAAAGCGGTATCCGATTGGTATAATTTTTCGAGCAGATGAAACCCACAATTAGTATAGAATACTGCCCAAAATGCGGCTGGCTATTGCGGTCGGCCTGGATGGCGCAGGAGTTGCTTACGACGTTTACAGACAATATTCATGGCGTGCTGTTACATCCGTCCGAATTTAGTGGACGTTTTTCGATTCGCAGTAATGAGCAGGTTATTTTTGATCGGAAGGTGGAAGGGCGCTTTCCGGAGATCAAGGAGCTAAAGCAACTTGTGCGGGATGTTGTAAATCCTGAAAAAGACCTGGGGCACTCAGAGCGGAAATGATACTCTGATGGCTTACTAAGCAACATTAGACTAGAAGCGAACTACTACTTTATTCCTTTAGGCTTCTTTTGAACCAAGGGGTGGATTTCCTCCTGTTTTTTTCTATTTTTCGGGAAACAATCCACCATCATCTTTCCTTGTTTTCTATACTACACCTGTGACCTTACGAATAAAGTATTTCCTGCAGTTACTAGTCCTTTTTGGCCTTTTGACGCCAGCATTAGCTGTCCTGGCTACCCCACGAGTCGATATTGCACCTGCACCTACCTGGAGACTGCCTGTAAAGGCAGGCGGGCGTGTTCCGCTCCCAAAAGAGTTTACGGAGGGCTATTATGTGGCTTTAGTTGATTTGCAGACACATGTTGAATTGCAGGCACATTATTCGCATTTGATCCGGGAAATAAAAACGACGGAAGGGGTTCAGAATGGGTCGCAGATCAGTGTCTATTTTAATCCAGCATTCGAGCGTTTGGCTTTCCATAACGTGACGCTGTATCGGGGAGGAAAGCCAATTAGTAAATTAAAAGCAGGAGCATTCAAAATTGCTCCTATTGAAGCTGAACGAGATCGATTTATCTACAACGATTCGTATATAGCCACGTTGCTGCTCGACGATGTCCGGCCTGGTGACCGAATTGATTATGATTATACCATCACAGGGACGAATCCTGTATTTGGAGGACGGTTCGCCAATGATTTTTATTTTAGTTCAGCGGATTTACTCCCTCATCGGCATCAGGTTCTTCTGGTAAGTCCTGGCAGAAAATTGACTTTGCGAAGTCTGAATAATCCACCGAAACCGCAAATTTCTTCTCAGAATGGCCTGAAACTATATGAATGGGATGCCTACAACCTAAAGTCACCATTGAAAGAGCCTTATGAGCCCGAATGGAACGATCGAGAAGCACACGTTCAGGTCAGTGAGTATGGAAGCTGGCAGGATGTTGTTAATTGGGCATTACCGATGTATACAGTGCAGCCTGCGTCAGCGCCATTACTAACACTAATTTCTGAATGGAAAAAACAGGCGAAAGGCAATGCATTGGCATACGCACAATTGGCCACTGCATTTGTCCAGAATGACGTTCGGTACATGGGTATAGAAATTGGCGAGTATTCGCACCGCCCCCATAATCCGGCACAAGTAATTAATCAACGTTATGGTGATTGTAAGGATAAGTCGTTGCTTTTATGCACGTTGCTTCAGGCAAATCAGACTGATGCCTATCCCGCTCTGACCAGCACGTATGCAGGTCCACAAATGAATCAGTCATTGCCTGGTCCAACCGTATTTAACCATGCTATTGTCTGGATGCAGGTTTCGGGCATAACCTATTGGATCGATCCAACGATTTCACATCAGGGAAATGCCGATGGCATGTTCAGGGTGCCGTCCTACGGTGCTGCTCTTGTTCTGAAACCAGGTGAAACGGCTCTAAGGCCTGTGATTTCCTCAAAACGTGGCACGATTGACGTTACCGAAACCTTTATTATCCCTCCGCCCCGAACACCTGAAGCACTCAGTAAACTTCGGGTAGTGTCTATTTATTCTGCCAATCATGCCGACAATATGCGGGCGCAACTGGCAGCGGCTAGTCTGTCAACACTTGAGAAATCGTACCTTGATTTTTACCAGGGGAATTATAAACGACATCAGGTTGAATTGCTCGATAGTCTGCGGATAGAAGATGACCTTAGGTCTAATACCCTAATGAGTTATGAAGGTTATTCCTTAGCGAATACTTGGGAAATGGACAGCACATCAGGTGTAGCGACATTTGGAGTGTTTGGCCGAACGTTTTATAATAATCTTCATCAGCTGACAGCTGAAAAACGCCATCAACCGCTGGCGCTACCATTTCCATTTGAAATGGATTATACCATTCAACTGGAACTGCCAGAAGCCTGGAGTGCAGTAGATGACCAATGGGCTATTAAGCGTGATGGCTATGAATTGTCATTTGATCGGTTTTATGACCCCGCAGATAGTACATTGAGGCTACATTATCACTACAAAACTCTGGCCGAACACCTGCCAGCTGAAACTGTAGACACCTATCGGGCCGATGTGAAAAAGATTACAGATGAGCTAGAGTACCAACTTTCCTACAATGGTAAATTAGATGGGCAGGGAGGGCATATTCATCCAGGGAGCGTAATATTTTTTCTGCTGGCATTGCTTGGGTTTGCTTATATGGGGTGGCGTTGGTATCAATATTCTCCGTTACCTACTTCAGATTCAAATACTTCCAGATCAATTGGTGGGTGGCTATTGCTAATGGCATTTAGCGTATTGCTTAGCCCATTTGTCCTTGCCTATCAATTCATTACAACGCCAGCTTATTGGAATGCCAGTACATGGGCTACACTGAAAGACGCTGAGACACTAAAAACAGCCTTGTTGCACATAAGTGTTTATCTTGAGGGAGTATTAAATCTGGGCTTGTTTTGTTTCTCCGTGTTGTGTGCTATTCTCTTTGTTCAGAAACGTAGCACCTTCCCACTTTTGTATAGTGTATTTCTGGCAAGTCGTATAGTTGTTCTTATAGTTGATACGGTGGTGTTTGGAGAAGTTTTTGATATCAAAATCGATGACCATGAATATGGAGAGCTTGGTCGGTCCATAATCATCCTGGCTATTTGGATTCCCTATTTAAACAAGTCGACGAGGGTACGTCAAACCTTTGTTATTCCCTATCTGAATCGTCTGATAGATAATGATTATGGGGAGCTTCATTATACTGGAACCGAAGCATCAATTGCAAATTCAGAAGAAACGGATGCTATAGATCCTAAAACTTCTATGGAGTAATAAATACTGAAAGAAAGCTTTACTAGCGATAGATTGATTGTCAGGAATTCTTTTTTGATTAGCCCCGACGGAATTTACGAGTTATTGCAAACTGATTAACAAAAATGCCATTACGCTCCCGAGACTGGTTTGGCCGCACCGGAAAAGACGGCTTTATTTATCGTGCCTGGATGAAAAACCAGGGGTTTCCGCACCATGAATTTGAAGGAAAACCGGTTATCGGTATCTGTAATACGTGGTCGGAACTGACTCCCTGTAATGCGCACTTTCGCGAATTGGCCGAAGCCATTAAGCGGGGTGTTTGGGAAGCGGGTGGATTTCCACTTGAATTTCCGGTGATGTCGCTAGGGGAGTGCCAGATTAAGCCTACAGCGATGCTGTTCCGTAACCTGGCCAGCATGGATGTAGAAGAAAGCATTCGGGGCAATTCAATTGATGGGGTTATCCTGATGTGCGGTTGCGACAAAACGACGCCCTCGCTCGTGATGGGTGCCTGTAGTGTCGATATTCCAACGATGGTCGTATCGGGTGGGCCGATGCTGGCGGGTCGATTCCAGGGGCGGAAAATTGGTACAAGCGACCTTTGGCGCTTTGCCGAAGCCTTCAAAATGGGCGAAATGACCCAGGCTGAGTTCGTTGCCGCTGAGGCTAGTATGGCTCGTTCGCAAGGACATTGTGCCGTAATGGGAACTGCTTCAACCATGGCGGCTATGGTGGAATCACTGGGGTTAGCGTTGCCCGATAATGCAACTATTCCAGCTGCCGATTCGCGCCGGAAAGTGCTGGCACATATGACAGGTGCCCGCATGGTTGAATTGGTGAAAGAAGGCGTCAAGCCATCGCAGATTCTGACTCGGCAAGCGTTCGAAAATGCCATTATGATTAATGCCGCTCTCGGCGGCTCCACCAATTTTATCCTGCACCTGACGGCTATTGCCGGACGGGTTGGTGTCGATTTATCGCTGGACGATTTCGATACGTTATCCGCAAAAATTCCTTTACTGGCCAATTTGCAGCCATCAGGAGAGCATTTTGTAGAAGATTTATTCTATGCTGGTGGTCTACCCGCCGTTATCCGTGAACTGCGTCAATACCTGAACAACGATGCTATAACGGTGAATGGGCATACGATTGGCGAAAACTGCGCCGAAGCGCAATGCTATGATCCAGCCGTTATTGCTTCGGTTGAGCAGCCCTTCAAGCCTGAATCTGGGGTGGCTGTTTTGCGGGGCAATCTCTGTCTGAATGGGGCCGTAATCAAACCCTCCGCAGCCTCTCCGGCGTTGATGCAGCATACAGGCCGGGCTGTTGTTTTCGAGGATATCGATGATTATAAAGCGCGTATCGACGACCCTGAACTGGATGTTGATCCTACTTGCGTACTGGTTCTGAAAAACGTTGGTCCCAAAGGCTATCCGGGTATGCCCGAAGTCGGAAATATGCAGCTGCCCGCTAAAATTCTGGCGCAGGGAGTACATGACATGGTCCGGATTTCGGACGGCCGCATGAGTGGTACCGGTTTCGGAACAGTAGTGCTGCACGTATCGCCCGAATCAGCGGTTGGTGGCAACCTCGCTTTAGTGCAAAATGGCGATTTGATTACACTGGATGTACACAATCGAAATCTCCATCTGCACGTTTCAGATGAAGAACTAGCGGCTCGATTGGTTCATTTTAAACCGCTTGACCTCGGCTACACTCGTGGTTATGTGAATATGTATATTCGGCACGTTACCCAGGCCCACCAGGGAGCTGATTTCGATTTCCTTCAAGGTGGCTCTGGAAGCGAAGTAAAGCGAGATTCGCATTGATACGTTGTTCAGTGCTCGGTTATCAGATTGATCTATGAAGCTATCAGCACGTCTGTTTGGTTGTTTGTTGTTTTTCGTTGTGGCAAAGGCAGCAGGACAGGTTAGTGCTCTGAAAGGAACATGGATAAATCCTGAGATGCAGGCTATGATCATCAACGATACAAGCAGCAGTTCGAACAATAACGTCTTATCGACAAAAAAACTGTCGAGTTCATTTCAACTTCAGCTTTATGGCGATACACTAAGCTTTCAAAACCGCTATACGTCATCGGCAACCAATTTTAAAAAACTCTATACAGACCGTTATGATTTTAAAATTGTCCGATTTGAACAGCATACGCTCGAAGTAAAACCCGTTTCTAAATTCTCGTCTGACTTCTTTGGCAGTGACGAGTCGATTTTGTTTAAACGACAGGAATACACGGCTGATACCACTATTCGGTTTGAGAAGCTTGTATTTTCTTCGGGCCTTTGTCATGGGTCGTGTCCTAAATATGAGTACGAATTGACTAATAAAAAGGTTTTTCGACTCCATATTATTACGGCTTTTGCGAACCATAGTTTTATCCGAGATTCGACGGCACAAGGTTATTTCATTGGGGAGGTCCCGGATAGTTTGTATCGAAAGGTGATCGATGCCTTACAAACCTGCTACCTGCGGCAATTAACTGTGGAGCCTGCCCTATGTTGTGATGCCCCATTGAAAAAACTATCGATACAGTTCAATGGGCAGAAAAAAACAGTTGAGACTATGTTTCCTCCGGTCGTTATGACCAAACTTTTGGCCGTTTTAAGTCAGGTTTATGAAGAAGCTCCTCGAAAACGTACGGACAGACCGTTTGATTTGGAACCGGAGAATCATAAATGAGCTAATGATGCGGATAAAACTATTGTATCGTTCGGATTCGATGAAAATCCTACAAGTTGCAACAAAAAGGAAGCACTAGTTAGCGGCCTATTAATAAGCTCTATGACTCAAATATTTATCAATAAAACGGCCCTGATTACAGGAGCTGGCATTGGCATTGGATTCGCCATAGCAAAAGCCTTAGTTCAACAGGGAGCCAATGTACTACTCAATGATTATGATGAGGAGGCAGCGCAAAAAGCGGTTGAAACGATTCGAGCAGAAAGTACAGCAGCTTCCGGCCAATGTGAAGCCTACCCTGGCGATGCATCGAATGTAATCTTTATTCAACAGATGGTCGAAAAGGCCGTTAGTCTGTTTGGATCGGTCGATCTGGCGATTGCCAACGCGGGTATAACGATCTTTGGTGATATTTTTACGACTACGCCCGAAGCCTTTCAAAAAATTGTCGATCTAAATCTAAGAGGGAGCTTCTTCCTGGCGCAGACTGCAGCTAAACAAATGCGAGAGCAGGGTAAAGGCGGCAGCGTTCTGTTTATGTCGTCGGTAGTTGGGCATCAGGCGCACCCCGGTTTACCTGTGTACAGCATGACAAAAGCGGGTTTGGAAATGCTGGCCAAACAACTCGTTATCGATTTTTCGCCCCTGGGTATTACAGTCAATGCGGTAGCACCGGGCGCTACCTTGACTGAGCGTACACTTGATGATCCGACCTACGTACCCATCTGGTCGCGTATTACGCCGATGGGTCGCCCAGGAACCGTAGATGATATTACGAATGCCGCTTTATTTCTGTTGGCACCGGCATCGCGGCACATCACCGGACAAAGTCTGGTTGTCGATGGCGGCTGGACGAGTGTGAGCCCACCACCGGTTGAGTAATGAATAATGTTTAATGTAAAATGAATAATGGATAACATTTTATGCGCTATCCATTATTCATTTTACATTAAACATTATTTCCTTCCCAGTGTAATCAGAATAACACCGATTAGGGCAATAACAGCGCCGACGAATGACTGGCTTGAGAAGATTTCACCGGCAAAGGTTGTTCCCAACAACATAGCCACAACGGGGTTTACGAACGCATACGTCGACAGCAATTGGGGAGATGCGTTACGAGCGAGCCAGGAGTACGAGGAGAACCCAATAATACTCCCAAAAATCACCAGATAAATCATGGACCCAATCGCTTTGGATGGGGCGTCGAAGATGCTGAAAAGCGAAACCGGTTCTACCGCTAAGCTAAAAGGGAGTAAAACAAGTCCGCCAACAATCATCTGAATACCGCTTGAGATCGTGGGCGATGGCAGTGAAAGTCGGGGAGTGAGGAGTGTGCCAATGGCCCATACAAAGTTTCCGGCAGCTACCAGACCCACCCCAATTAATTTGGAATCAAGGTCACCCGTGCCTTGTAATTTATCGGGTTTGACCAGCAGATAAATACCGATTAACCCCACAACCAGCCCCGCCAGAGCCAGATTACTAGGCCGTTTCTTCCCGAATGAAACCCAGTTGAGGGTAAGCAAATAAACGGGTAGTAAGCCACCTAATAAGGCCGCCATACCACTCGGAATGTATTGTAATCCTGTTGATAGACAACCGTTTGAAATAGCGAGTAAGAGAATACCGATGATGCCTGCTGATTTCCATTCGGTTCGTGTAGGAGCGGGGGTGCCCGTCAGCCGTGCATAGCCATACAGAAGCGCTCCCGCAACTAGGTAACGTATGGATACCATGTACAGGGGAGGCATCTGTTCGGTCATGAAATGAATGAACAGATAGGTTGATCCCCATAAAATATAGACCGAGATTAAATTCCCCCACAGAACAAAGCGGGTTGGTGAATTGGTAACAGGAGACGAAACAGCTTGCATAGAAATACGTACTTACTACGCTTTCTTAACACCAAAAGATTGGATTTTTCTCCGTTGCCAGGCTATTATTTCGCTCTTTCTAAGATAGATTATGAAAAATCTAATCAGAATATTATTTGGTTAATACTTTACTTCTGTGTTGTTGGCTTCTAACTGTTTAATCTGAGAAGCATACGGACTGCTCATGGCTTCTCGGCCCCACAGTGGATTGCTACTCATGTATACATGCTTGAGGTTCTTTAACGACAATAAAACTGTCGGAAAATCCTGGAGATTGTTATTGTTCAACGAGAGTTCTTCCAGTCCAGATAAAGCGCCCAATACGCTTGGCGCAGTAATTAACTCATTGTATCCCAGGTCTAGAACGTGTAAGCGCTGTAGCCGCTTCAATTTCGTGGGTAACTGGTTGAGGTGGTTATGATGGGCATACAAGACTTGTAGCCGACGCAATTTTGCAAAAGACACAGGTATCTCTTTCAGGTTGTTATGAGCGATGGCTAACTGCTCAAGCCGTTTCATTCGCCCAAGCTGGCGCGGTAATTCGGTGAACTTGTTGTAGTATAAATCCAGCACTTTTACATGTTTCAGCCGGCCTATGGTTTTGGGGATTTGGGTCAGACCGACGTTATAGAGATTTAAATCATTCAGTTGGCGAAGTGAATGCAAAGGCTTTAGGTTTAAATCAACCAGATCATTGTTACCCAGCCACAAACTCTCGAGTCGGCGATTTTGGCTAATCGAGGCTGGTATGCCGGTCAACGAATTGCGTTGAAGATTGATCGATTTTACAACCTTGTTTCGGGTGAAAAACAGACTGTCTTCCGTTAGTCGATTCGATAGCAGGTTAAGTCGTTGTAACTTAGGAAGTGCTGTTACTTTGGCGGGTAGGGACGTTAAGTAGTTTCCTCCCAGATGAATTTCTTCAACATTGGTGAAGCGGTAAATGACGTCCGGTACTTGTTCGAGTTCTAAGCCACCAAATGAAATGGTCTTTACAGTATCGGGGCGTGTCGTTTGATTTGCCGAAGCCAGATCACCAATAACCCCGCGACCTTTGGGTAGTTTTCGGGAGGACGGGCCTGTAATAATTAGTACGCCACCTAGTCGAAATGGCGACCAAACGTACCTTGACGAGACCGGGAGAGCATGTTGGTTAAGGTACTCAGTTAGCAACGTGATTAGCGTTTGTTCTTTCTCTTTTGGAAGTCGTGTCGTAGGTCTCGAAAATTGCGAATATTGGTAAAGCAACCAATCCGCATGGCCATCGGCTCGAAAAAAGACTTCGGTGTTCCAGATGATGGAGCTATCGGGGCGGAAGTTTCTTTTTTTTAGGAAACGTCTGAAGTCACCCCAGTAATCTTCTAGCAATTTCTGGAAGACAAGATCACGAAGCGTAGCCCGCTCTCGGAGAGAAACCGCCTGAGGGTACTCTTTACTAAGCGTTTTGTAAGCTACCGAGCTATCACTCATAGGCCGAACGTTGACCTGAGCTTTTCCAGATACCGTTATCAACCCAAATAATACGAGTAACAAATACTTTTTCATAGTGAAACGTAAAATTTAGGTGAATAACGATATTTATAGTTGATATGCCAAAAAAGAACCGGGATTTATTTGATTTTACTGATTGACTGTGATTTCTTTTTTTCGGCTTTGCCGAAGAGAATATAAAATCACAGTCGGTCAGTAAAATCAAATAAATCCCGGCGGGGCCGCCCGCGCGGTCTGATTAATTCTTACCGCCACTCACCGACGAAGCCGGTGTTTTCTCGGCGGCTTTCTTGGCCGCTTTGGCAAAATCACCGGCCCGGATGATCGAGATTTTCGATGGGTCGATGTGCTTTTTCATGGCTGCATTGATCTGTTCGGGAGTCACGCTTTCTAATTTCTTCTCGAAATCAGCATCCCAGTTCATGGTCCGATTCAGATACAAGTAGTTGTTTAACGTACTGGACAAACCAGCATCCTGTGCCCGCGAAACCATTCGGGATTGCAACAGACCCGAACGGGCCGCTTTAAGTTCGTCGGCTGTAAAACCATCTTTCACAACTTTCTCCATTTCTTCGCGGAAGGCCTTTTCTAGCCGTTCAGCGTTTTCTGGGTTATAGATCGCATAGGTCATAAACATACCCGTTTTGTCCCAGGGGTTGGCCTGAAGCTGCGAACCTACCCCGTAACTGATACCTTCTTTCTGACGAATACGAACTGCTAAGCGCGAGTTCAGGAAGCCACCACCAAGCATGTAGTTGCCCAGAACCAAAGCTGGATAATCAGGATCATCGTCGCGCAGCGGAATATTTACACCTGCCACCATGAATGCATTAGCCTTGTCGGGCGCTTCGATGCTTTGGGGCGTTGGTTTGATATCGTTATAGGTTGAAACCAACCGGCTGAAAGGTTTCTTCGCTTTCCAGGTGCCCAATTCATCGGTAATTACTTTCCGAACAGGGGTTTCGTCAAAATCTCCAACAATCGACATGGTTGCGTTCTGAGCACCATAAAAGTCTTTGTGGAATTGTTTCAGATCATCGAGCTTCAACGCCTTTACATCCGCAACATCTTCATCCGGCGTAGAGGTGTACCGGATATCTTCTTTCGGATATGGGGTCATCTGGCGTTGGAATGCAGTAAAGGCAAGGCTCTGTGGTTCTGAACGTTGCGACTCAATTTGTGCCATTTGTTCCTGCTTCAGTTTTTCGAATTCGTTGGCATCAAAAGCCGGATGCTTGAGCATATCACTCACAATACGGATAACAGCGGGCAGATTTTCTTTGGTCGTTTTGATGGTGATATTAACCTGATTGCCGCCACCAAACACGCCAACCTGCGCTTTCAGTTTATCGAACTCTTCTTTGATCTGTTGCCGAGTACGGGTTGTCGTACCGCGGTCGAGCATCGAAGCCGTGAACACCGAAATGGCGCTCTTATTCATAAGGCTTTTCTGATCACCATAGCGAAGCGTCAGACGGGCGTTAACTTCGTTACCGCGGGTTGATTTAGGTAACAGAGCCAGTTCGATACTGTTGGGTTGCTCAATCCGGCGGGTACGGCCATCAATATTAGCGGGTGATGGGTCGAACGCTTCACCACTGGCAATCACAGCGCGACCTTTGTAGTTTTTCACTAACGACTCCATGCTTGGCGCTTCAGGTGTTTCAACACGATCGGGAGCGGCTTCGGGAATGAACTCACCTACAGTACGGTTCGATGGTTTGAAATAATATTTAGCCACCCGTTGTACATCGGCAGGCGTTACTTTTTCAAGGGCATCTCGGTAGAGGAAACCTAAACGCCAGTCGCCCGTAGCAATGTATTCGCTCAATGTACGACCCAGGCGTTCAACGTCTTTAAAGCTGATTTCCACATCTTTCAACAACTTTGCCTTGGCGCGCTCCACTTCCTCTTTCGTTGGCGTTTTAATCGATACTGAATCAAGTGTGCCGAGTAGGGTTGCTTTGGCATCAGCAAGCGATTTTTCTTTCAGTAACTCAGCCGCGAAATATACATAGCCTGGATCTTTCGTCATGAACGAATAGCCATACTCCTGCGATGCTTTCTTGGTTTCGATCAGCGATTTATACAATCGACCACTAGGCTCATCGGTTAGCAGATCGGTTAGTACGTCCATCGCCGGATAATCGGGGTGCGAGCTTGGCATGATGTGATACAAGGCCGAAACTACTTTCGTATCGCCCACACGACGAAGCGTTACACTGCGCTCTCCATCCTGAATGGGTTCGACACTGTACGTTGGTTGCAACACCCGCGTTGGGCGAGGAATGGCTCCAAAGTACTCTTTAACGAGAGAAAGCACTTTCGATTCGTCGATCTTTCCGGCTACGACCAACACTGCATTATCAGGCTGATAGTATTTTTTGTAAAATTCCTGTAGGTTTTCAATGGGGACTTTTTCGAGGTCGGAGCGGTTACCGATAGTCGATTTGCCGTAATTGTGCCACAAATAAGCCGATGAAACAACACGCTCATTCAGTACGTTTTGTGGAGAGTTCTCACGCATTTCGAACTCATTCCGAACCACCGAAAATTCGGTTTCAAGATCGCTTTTCTTGATGAAACTGTTAATCATCCGATCGGCTTCCAGATCAAGCGCCCACTTCAGGTTTTCGTCGGTGGCAGCAAATGTTTCAAAATAGTTTGTGCGGTCGAGCCAGGTCGAGCCGTTCGGGCGTGCGCCGTGTGAGGTCAGTTCCTGCGGAATATTGGTGTGTTTGGTCGAGCCTTTAAACACCATGTGCTCTAATAAGTGAGCCATGCCTGTTTCGCCCAGACCTTCGTGCCGGGAACCAACCAGATACGTAATATTGACAGTAACGGTTGGTTTCGATTGGTCAGGGAAGAGCAATACTTTAAGGCCATTCTTCAGATTGTATTCTGTGATGCCCTCAACAGACGCGCCCTTGGTAATACCTTCAGGAATAGTTACGGCTGCTGGAAGGGAAACCCTAGAGAAGGTGGTAGTGGATTTCGTGACTTCAGGGGATGCTGGCTTGTCCTGGGCAGACGAGAAGGTTAAGCTACCGACCACTAATGTTGTAGCTAGCGTGCCCATTCGAAACCATCCGGTCGGGGTTAGTCCAGTCGGGATAAGGTTATTTCGCATAAAAAAACAGTTAGTTGGGTACTGAAAAAACTAATCTTGTATAGATAAGAATAAATAAAGTTGCAATCAACAGGTTTTACAGCGACTTGCAAAAAAATAGGATGAGCGGTTGCTTTAGATCCTGCTCACCAAATCCTGAACAGATGCGACTTTAGTAATGCAGTTGGGTAAGGCAACCAGGTTGTACAAACGGGCTTGCTTAGCTAGGATTGGCTTAAGGGTGGTGAACATAATGATGTGATTTATAGGGTAAGGTGAACTAGGTGTATAGTTACAAAGAAACTGAATAGGATGTATGATTTTTTATTTTTTTAACAGTGCTGATGTAATTCGCTACTGTCTGTAGCTGTGATACTTACGAGGAGATTAGACTCCAATTAAGTCATTACTAACCAGTTGGCATACTTCTATCGGCAAAGGAGTCGAGGGGTTGGATTAGAGGAAGTACTGCTAATCCCTGATCGTAAATGTAGCTGTGAAAGGTGGGGTAATAGATCGTTTTTTTGTCAGTAGAAAAGGAAGGAGATCGTTTTTATCATACATATCACCCTCATTTATTCGCCCTTAAAATGACCTCACGTCGATCCTTCCTGAAAAGCGCAGGTGGCTCTATGGCCCTTGCTAGCCTAAATCCTGTTAGCCCTATTGATGCCCAGCATGCTGCCAACGATGACCTGTTTAAATTAGGTATGGCTGGATTCAGCTTTGTTAATTTCAAGCTGGACGAGTCTCTGGCTATGATGCGGAAAACAGGCGTACACTACCTGTGTATCAAAGATTTCCATCTCCCTTATGCCAGTACTGCCGAGGAAATTGCCGCTTTTCATGAAAAATTAAAGCAGTCGGAGGTTACGGGTTACGCAGTTGGGCCTATTTATATGAAAACGAAGCAGGACATTGACAACGGCTTCGACTATGCAAAACGAGTAGGCGTCAACATGATTATCGGCATTCCGAACCCTGAAGACCTGCCTTATATCGACAAG
Organism: Spirosoma foliorum; assembly: GCF_014117325.1. Taxonomy (NCBI): domain Bacteria; kingdom Pseudomonadati; phylum Bacteroidota; class Cytophagia; order Cytophagales; family Cytophagaceae; genus Spirosoma; species Spirosoma foliorum. Next base: position 2,439,095 of record NZ_CP059732.1, read on the forward strand.
AAAGTGAAGGAATTTAACTTTCGGTATGCAATCCATAATCACGGTCCTGATATTCAATTGTTTCCGAATGCGAAATCTGTCTATGACGCCGTTAAAGACCTTGACCCCCGAATGGGTCTTTGTTTCGATATGGGGCACGATAAACGGTACGGCGATGATCCAATTGCTGATTTGGAGAAGTACGCCAAACGTATTTTCGATATTCACCTGAAAAACGTGACAGCAGCCTCTAAATCAGGTACGACCTGCGAACTGGGCCGGGGCGTTATTGACATTCCTGCCTTCGTGAGTATGTTACGAAAAGTAAAATACGACGGCTGTTGCAGCCTGGAATACGAAAAAGATATGAAAGATCCGCTCGCGGGAATTGCCGAATCGGTCGGATACTTTAAAGGCGTTTGCGACGCAACGAAACAAGGGAAGAGGAAAGCATAAAATGAGTTTAAAGTTCGTGGTTTGAAGTTTGAGGTTAGTGAACCGGTTCGCATAATTATTATCGCGTTAGCTAACCTTAAACCTCAAACACGGAACCGAAGGAACCGTTTATGTTGACCGAAATGGCTATACGCTGTATAGCCGGGATGGCAAGGTTGTTAAAGATAGTAAGTCGAAGGAGAAAGAAGCAGGAACAGCTTTAGGGGGTGGTGGCGATATGACGACCCGGCATATGGTCAACTTCTTTGAGGCTATTCGGGGTAAAGCTAAACAGAATTCAACCATCGAGCAGGGTGCCCGGAGTACGTTGTTGTGCCACTTGGCCAACATTGCTTATCGAACCAATAAATCATTTTCGGTCGACTCAAAGAACGGACATATCAAAGACGCTGATGCCATGAAATTGTGGAGTCGTCAGTACGAAAAAGGCTGGGAGCCACCAATGTAAGTGCAAAGAGGATCAACTAGTTCACTAGCAAGAGTAGTTCAAATGGTGAAAAATGTACCTTTCTGCACAACTACCCGATGTAAGAGTGCCTGGTGGACATGACTCGTCGGCGTAGCTTCATAAGCTCTGAACACTCAATGTACGCTTTTTATGCTGCGTACAACCCCAAAAACCGAATAAAGCCAATCCTCCAGCCAGCACCGTCAACCACGTTCCATACGGATTAGGCTGATGCGGTACTTCAATCAGGTGATTACCTTCTAGCTGTAACGAAATCGTGAAATCGTTGTCGGGCTGCAATATAAAACTACTGGATGTGCCGCCATATGGGGAAATTTTCAGCAGACAGTAGTGATTCTTAAGGCTGGCAAAACTCTGCTGGCGGATTATCAGGGTCTGTAACTGCTGGGGCATTTCGGGCAAATCATAGCGAACATCCGTTTGATGATTTAAAATCATCATGCCATTTTTCAAGGTAATGCGCTGGTCGCCGTTCGAACTAAGCTGGATATTTTCCCGCAGGTAGTCCAGAATTAATTTTTGGAATCTGGCCGCCTGAATAGTGTCCGATGGGTTTAGTAATCCCTTGTTTTGTAAAGCGTATTGAAAAGCGGTAAGGCTTGAGCCAATTATCAGGTTCCACTGTTTGTGCTCATTTTGGACCAACACAAGCGTCGAAATTTGTGGGTTGTGCGCCAATAATGAAATTGGCATGTACATAAACAGCGATATGAACAGGAGCTTTTTCATTTTGCGTAGGTGAATGGTGATTCTTAAAGGTGCGCAGACGCAAAAAGTGCTAAGGGCACTAATCAACGGGTAAGTCTTCAGAAGATAAATCGAAGGCTTATCTTCTGAAGACATAAACTTGTAATTCTTTAGGACGTACGTTTAGAAACTCACTGAGAATGAGCCTTGCGCGCCCCGAAAATTGTTAATAAAGCTGTTGCTGCCAGCAGACGCTACATGGTAATGATAGCCGCGCGTTGCGTCATAGTGCCCTCGGCTATCGTCCAGATCGCTGGGTTCTTTCCCGCTGGCATCCAGCCGTTCATACATCCCGTAGCCGTCCAAAGCATACCCAATCATGGCAGCGTGTCCATCGCTTTGGGTTACTTTTTTGGTCATGCCAGTGGCGGCATGATAGTGATACCCTGTAGACGTATTGACGTGACCGCCGGCATCGTCCATCGGAGCCAGCGTATGTGCACCAAGTATGGCTGATGTGGGTGCGGGAGGGTCAAAATTAACGCCATTAAAGGCAATGCCGATAACGCTTCCCATCATACCCATGACAGAAACAGGCTTCGACAGTTTCACCGGTTTTACCGGGATATAAAACGTTTTTTTCAGCCCTGACACATAAGACGGCTGACATTCTACGCAGTAGTTGTTATAGGCCGGATCAACATTGGGCCTGGCTGCTGCTTCGCAAGCCGTTTTGGTGTTGGTTACTTTGATACTGCCGTCAGTATTGTATAATTTCCAGACCGCATCGTTGTAAAAACTAGCGAGATTTTTGATAAATGCACCATCCACATCGTACACTTTACCTACTTCAAACCAGATGCCTCCTTTGCTCGCATTATCTGTAATGTTGGTCGGACACCAGGGGCCTACCGCATGTTCGGTAGGTGTATTGTTGGTGACAATTTTGTAGCAGGTGGTAGACGTCCCATCCGAAAGAGTTTTTGTTACTTTGGTGATAGGTTCTGCTAACCCTGCCTGAATAAACAGGCTTGGGTCTACTTCAATAACCACTTCATCGGTTGGATTGACAGTTGTGGCGTCTTTACTACAGCCGCCCGTGATTAAAATCAGAGACGCGGCTACTCCCACACAGAAAATTGTTAAGGCAGCGTAGTGCTTTTTGGGGTAGAGAAACATAGCTAACTGGAAGTTGATACCAATAGTTTAGACGACGCGTAGCGTTAGCTCCTACGGGCATTGGGCGGATTTGACGAACTATTCACGCTGATGTAGTGGGGGTAAGTAGCCTATTGAAAACACATTGTATTTGCTTTTGGCCCCGTTGAGAAAAAAGCCCTGATCCTACCACATCAATTTGGTTGGTATTTATACCTTTTCAGATGGCACAATGCCACCGGCCAGTAGGCATTGTGCCATCCGCTTGGCTAAGAAAACGGCTGACTATCTGCTGAATAGAATGCCACGAATACGAGCTAATCCTTCATTGCCACGGGAGCCGTTATTGTTTAAACTTTATTTTTTGGTCGCGGAGCGAGTAGCACAGAGCCGTATTCTGAAGGCCGTAGGTATGGCCTTCTTTGGCTACATAATTCAGATAGATCTTCCCGTTTTCTCGCCAGCCCTGTTGCAACCCTTCTTCATGATCATCTACGTAATTGGCAAAAATGTAGGGCTTGCCACTTCTGTACCAACGTCTTTGTTTGCCCTCCCGCTTCTCTTCGTAGTAGGTATAGTCAAATTTAAGTACGCCTTTTTTCGGACCAAAAGCCATAATGTCTTCCGGTACTGAGGTTGTTTTTGTAAAGCCTTACCTCAGAAGGATTTCCGTTTTCGTAAAAGCTTTTGAATCGGCCATGTAACATGCCCTGAAAGATGGATGCATACGATTTTACCGTGCCGTTGGGGTAACAATCTTTAAGTATACCTGAATATTTCTGGTTCTTTAAAAAATAAATGCCGTTTTTCAACGACAATCGTTGATCAAGAATCAATACGGTATCGTGCGGAACGTGCGTCGTGTCTATACTATAGTTTTTGGCTGATTGGGTGTTATTGGCGGTTGACTTTTGAGTCGCCAGGTGACAACTGCTTATTACGGCTATAAAGCAGCAATAAGCAGTTGTCAATAGTCTTAATCTACTGGGTGAATGTGCCTTTTGTACCATAATAGCTACCAGATTTGAGAATATAATAACCCGTATTTAGGTAGTTTTCGTTGCGGGTGTGGTAGTGATAAATCCCGTTCGGAAATTCAGTTGTAGGAGCCGTATGCCCATTGTAGGCATCGAGGTTGCTGGGATAAGTGCCATCCATATCTTTGCGCCCGTAGATTGGGAAGCCATCACGAAGGAAACCAACCAGCTTGGCATCGTCCTGTGTGGTATACGTACCCGTAACATGGTAATGGTAAGCCCCGGTTTGTTCGGGGTGTGCACCTGCACCATCCAACGACGAAATCTTACCAGCATCTAACTCAGTATTAGGCCCTTCCTGGTTGTTGTAAATGGCTACACCATTAAGCGCCATCCCAATGGCACCAATACTGGTCGCTTCGTGCGTGCTGGCTGCGGTAGGCTTGGCCGGAATGGTCATGGTGTAGTTTTGCGAGAGCATCGCATTAGGGTTAACTACATGACCAGTAGGAGGAGCTTCATACAAAGCATTACTTGTGCCCCAGTAAGGCGATTTATGGTTGTGAGGACGCCCATCACTTTTGAGGATGATATTATCTCCACTAATCGAAACAGTCACATCGCTTGTTACCTTAGATTTCAGCACGCTGGTAACGTCCACGCTGGTTGTGGTTGTTGTGGTGCTTGGCGTAGCCGAGTCGTCTTTTTTACAAGCCATTAACCCCAGAAACATCATGGGAAAAATAATTTTTTTCATGCAAATCAACTTGATGGTTTAAAGCATTTCTGCTACTAACCGTCTTAGACGTGATTTTTGAAAAAAACATACGGCTAAGTAGATATTTTTTTGCTATTGGTTCAATATGCCTTGCCTCTCCCAATTAACGCACTAATTAGCAGTCAATTACCCCAAGAAGGAAACCTCCAGATTTCAAGAATGAGTTGAGAAATTTTAGTTGGTATTTCTGCTCTTATTTGAGTTTATACCGTACTCACCGCTTTGTTGAACCTTGGGGCGATTTTGGTAGCACATGCCTTTGAAGGGCCAACTGACAACTTATCCGGGCGGCCGATGCCGTACTTTTCCGCAGACCTACTCTTTATTATTGGGATGATGATTCATGAGTCCTCAAGATAAGTTAATGTACAAATAGTTGATAATAGAATGCAAAAAAGCCGAGGCTTGTAAGCCCCGGCTTTTTTTATAAGTTGCCAATTTGAACTATAAATCGGCAATGGCTTTATTGATTTCGTCTTTGGTTTTGCCTGTTTTTTGTTGGATTTTACCCCACATTTCATCTTCCTGGCCTTCCTGATAGGTTAAATCATCGTCGGTTAGATCGCCGTAAGCTTGCTTGATTTTACCTTTTAATTCGTTCCAGCCACCTTTTATGGTTGTCTCGTTCATGATCGTATAGTTATAACGTTGATTAATTCTGTAATCACCTTGATTACATATTTAGAACTATACCGAGATCAAATTGTTTTCGACAATATGGTCAATAATACGCTCCGAGTCTCTATTGAGGAGATTTAGTACGCCGGTTACGGGAACCGAAAAGCCCAGGAAATAAAGACCCTGAAAAGGAGCCTCGTCGAACCAAAGTTTTTTCGGATAACCCCGATCATTTACTAGTTGGGCCGATAAGGCATCTCCTAAAAAAGTGGACAGCCCCGTTCGATAGCCTGTTGCCAGAATAATGGCATCAAACGGCAGCTCACGTCCGTCGGAGAAGGTTATCGTTTTGGCATTAATGCGTTCAATGGCGGGCACAACCGTTATGGCACCCGCCTTAATCTGATCGATAGTGCCAACATCAATAACGGGCGTTTTGCCACGCCGGTTGTCGTAAGTAGGGGAGTGTTTAGGCTTGCCAAGGCCGTAAACAGATACATCGCCCACACTTGCCCGTTGCGTTAATGTTGATAGATAATCGCAAAGCCAGTTGGGAAGCTTACTCAGCAGAATGGCAATGGGTTGGGCCGGTCGTCCAAATACTTCCCGCCGAATGATGTTGATCGGACTTCGCACGGAAATAAAAGGTTTCGCCCCGTTTTCCAATAAATCCAGCGCCAGCTCAGCCCCTGTATTACCCATGCCTACCACCAGTACATTCTCATTTCGAAAGGGTGCTCCATTTCGGTATTCGTAACTATGCCAGATAATACCCCGAAAATTACGCTGACCAGGCAATTCGGGTGCATTCGGAACACGATTGTAGCCTGTCGCCACAATAACGCGCTCTGCTGTAAACAAGTCGGTTTCCGTTTGAACCTGCCAGAGGCCATTCTGTTCACGGTGAATACTACTGACCTTCTGGTTGAACTTCGGTCTTATATTAAAATGCTCGGCATACTGTTCGAGGTATTCAACGAACTGTAAGCGAGGAACATAGGTAGGGTAGCTGGCCGGAAAAGGAAGATGGGGTAAGGCTGAGTACTCTTTAACTGTGTGGAGGTGGAGCCGGTCATAATGATTCCGCCATGAGAAACCAATGTGATCGCTGGCTTCGAGTACGGTAAATGGCAAACCAAGCTGGGCAAGTCGACCAGCCATCGCCAATCCCGCTGGTCCAGCGCCGATTATTAGAGTTGTAAAGTTATTTAGTTGCATAGTTGTAAAGTCTATGAATGTAATAATGGGTGAATAATTGATTAGACTTTACAACTAAATAACTCTTTAACCTTACAACTTTGTAACTTATTTTATCCTCGTCCAGGTCTGGGTTTTGCCAAGAAGTGAAACACCCACATACCCACGAACGAGGAGTGTATTGGGATCTTTCAGCGTCATTTTGCAATTGTATTCCTTCCCGTCTTCGGGATTATAAATCTTGCCATCACTCCAGACATTTCCGCCTTCGAACTTGAAATTATACATCAGAACCATGTTCATCAATGGGCGTGACCGCTTCGATTGGTCTGTGTTGTTTTCATCGGTACGAGGTTTGCCGGTGGCCGGGTCGGTGGGCTGACCTAGCCAGACGAGCTTACCAAAATAGGTGCCTCCCTGTTTATAAATCTGGACGTGCCCTTTTTTTGTGCCGTTTAACCAGGTGCCAACAACGGCATCAGAATCGTCGATGGAAACGAACGATGTTAGACCAAGAAATAGCGCCACAAGTGGCAATACATAACGAAGACCTTTCATACGTGCTTAGGAATTGGAATGAAACAGAAAATTTTCTGTACTAACGTAAATATTGCACAAAAATGTCTGAACCGGGATTTGTCTGATTGAAATGATTCCTTTGATTTTGTTTATTATTGATTTTCCAAAATGGATTGCTTCTTATAACAACGCGTAACGAGTTTCATTGGTTAATCTAATCAAATAAATCTTGCCGGATTGTCGGTAAATTCAGACGTATATGTTCAAACGTGACCCTAACCGCAGTTATCCTACCGAAACCGAATCGCGGGTGATTATCCGCTTTCAGGACTGCGATCCACTCCAGCACCTTAACAACGCTAAATATTTCGACTATTATTTCAACGCTCGGGAAGATCAGGTGGCCAAGCTCTATGATTTTAGTACTGGACAATTGTTTCGGGAGTTGAAAGCAAGCTGGGTCGTTTATCAGCATCAAATCGCCTATGTGCGGCCCGCGCAGGTTAGTGAGTGGGTACGCATCATGTCGAGGCTGATTTATGTGAACGAAGACACCACCGTGACGGAGTACATCATGACCGACGATGGCAAAACCCATCTCAAAAATGTGCTCTGGGTAACGTCCAAATATGTGAGTGTGGAGACCGGCAGGCGCATCCCGCATCACGATTGGGTGAAAGAATTACTCGAGGCTATTATCGTTCCGAACGTGGATTTTTTGAGCCTCAATTTTAACGAACGCATCCACGAAATCAAGCAACAGGTTGTGCAGTTGCATAGCTTGTAATAGATAATGTAAAATGAGTAATGGATAATGTACAATGGGTAACCTCATGCCCATTATTCATTGTACATTATCCATTATTCATTTTAGTAGGTCTCCATTATTCATTTCACATTGTTCATTATACATTATCGAATGAAACTTCTCAATAACCTCACCGTTCGCGTACTGATTGCCATTACCCTGGGTATTCTGACGGGTTACCTTTTCCCGGAAACAGCAGCTAAGCTCAAACCATTGGGTGACCTCTTTATCAATCTGATCAAGATGGTGATTGCTCCCATTATTTTTCTAACCATTGTGCTGGGAATCAGTAATATGGGTGATCTGAAAAAGGTAGGTCGGGTAGGAGGGAAAGCGTTGCTCTATTTCGAAATTGTAACGACTGGCGCATTGGCGATTGGCCTGATTTTGGCCAACATTATCCGGCCAGGCGATGGGGTTCAGACCGCTGCTGTGAAAGGAGGAGACATTAGCAAATACACGGAACAGGGAGCGGGCATGGATTGGACGGAGTTCTTTCTGCACATCGTTCCAAGCAATGCCATTAAAGCCTTTGCTGAAGGCGATATCTTACAGGTGCTGGTTTTTTCGATGCTGTTCGGTGTGGGACTAACCCGCATGGGCGAAAAAGGGAAGCCACTGATTCAAACCTTCGAGCGGCTCTCTAAAGTGTTTTTTAACATCCTGGGCGTCGTAATGGTATTGGCTCCACTGGGCGCGTTTGGGGGAATGGCCTTTACGATAGGTAAATACGGTTTGAGCACGCTATTGCCTCTGGCGAAGTTGATGGGCACAGTTTATGCGACGATGATTCTGTTCATTTTCGTTATACTGAATCTGATTCTACGCTACTACAAAATCAGTTTGTGGGCAGTGCTTAAGTTCATTAAAGAAGAATTACTGATTGTTCTGGGCACCTCGTCGTCGGAATCGGCATTGCCCCAGATTATGGATAAGCTCGAAACGCTGGGTTGCTCGCGGTCGGTGGTGGGTCTGGTTGTTCCGGCGGGCTACTCATTTAACCTCGACGGTACAACAATTTATCTGGTTATGGCAACCATTTTTCTGGCGCAGGTATTTGGGGTTGATCTTACGCTGGGGCAGGAACTCACCATTATTGGTATTCTGATGGTAACCTCGAAAGGGGCAGCAGGAGTGACCGGTAGCGGATTTATCGTGTTGGCCAGTACCCTGACAGCCATTAAAGTAATTCCCGTAGAAGGGCTGGCATTGCTGCTTGGCGTAGACCGATTCATGTCCGAAGCCCGCTCGATCACCAACATTATTGGCAATACAGTGGCCACTATTTTCATCGCCAATAACGAAGGTGAATTCGATCGAGCAAAATACGAACTAGTGCTTAAAAAGGAAGATGCGAATGAGTTAACAGACTATAAGTATTAGGTTTACGGTTTTAGGTATTCGGTTTTTGGCTGGTTGTACCAGTAGGTCGGTGTCAGTAACTCATACGACAGCCATAAACCAAATACCTAAAACCGTAAACCAAAAACCTTTTTTATACTTTTTAGAAGAATTAATTAAACCATTTCATGCGTGATTGTTCAAAGGGACAAATACAACCTGAAAACAATACACTACCATGAAAAAAGCCCTGCTGACTGGCGCTACGCTGGTCGTCCTTCTCTCGACCAGCGTATTTGCTCAACGTTACAACTACCCACAATCATCGCCCAATAATTATCCCCAACAACCTGGCTACAACCAACCCGGTTACAATCAGCCGGGCTATAACCAACCCGGTTACGGCCAACCCAATTATAACTACGACTATGACGATTATCAATTCGACCGCCACCTCGACTGGTGGGATCGGGAGTTGAATCTATCCCGTCGGCAGGAGCGAGAAATTCGTCGGATTCGCGATCGTTTCAATCAGCAAACCCAGAACATCGATTACCGTGATCCCCGGCAGCGCGATTTTTTCCGGCAGGCTCGTCAACGCCAATTTTTCGATATGATGGCGGTACTGGCTCCACAACAACGCGATCAGGTAATTGCTCACATGCGTCCTTATGAAATGGGCCCCGGATCGCGTTCGGCGCAACGAGGCCGTGGCTATGGACCCGGACCCGGTTATGGTCGCTACTGACATTGAGTAGAATAGAGGAAGGGAGTGTAGAAAAGGTCGGCCAGTTTGGTCGACTTTTTTTGTGCTGTTTCCACTTATATAATTAGACAACCACCTGTGCAACATTGCATTGGCCGACTTGTCTTTATTTCGTATTTTTCCGGGAAACTCATTTTGCAAAACTGTATGTTAAGTCATCAACGAATCAAACAAACAGGTGTATTGCTGACCCTTGTCGCGTCGACAACGTTCGCTCAGCCGTCGCCCCCTCAACCTAAGATGTCGCAAAATCCATTTTTAGTACCTTATTCAACACCCCACCAAACGGCTCCATTCGACAAGATTACCAATGCCGACTACCTACCTGCGCTGAAAGAAGGCATGACCCAGGGGCGTAGTGATGTGGCTGCCATTGTGAATAATCCGGCCAAACCAACGTTCGAAAACACCATCGTTGCGCTTGAGCGATCGGGTGATTTGCTGGGAAAAGTTACGTCAGTATTATTTAACCTGAACAGCGCCGAAACTTCGCCTGAGCTTCAGAAAATTGTGAAAGAAGCTTCGCCGATGTTAAGTGAATATCGGAACGATATTGGCCTGAATGAGAAGCTGTTTGCTCGCGTTAAAGCCGTTTATGACCAGCGCGCCAGCCTGAAACTGAACCCCGAGAGCGCTATGCTGCTCGAAAAAAGCTACAAAGGATTCGCTCGTAATGGGGCCAATCTGGACGAAAAAGGAAAAGAGCGTTTGCGTGCTATAGATAAAGAGCTTTCGCAATTGTCGCTCCAGTTTGGGGAGAACGTGCTTAACGAAACGAACGAGTACACGATGCCTGTTACATCGGAGAAGGACCTTGCTGGTCTTCCTGATTATGTCCTTGAAGCTGCCAAAGCAACGGCCAAGCAAAAAGGAAAAGAAGGTTGGGTATTCACCTTACAGGCGCCCAGCTACGGCCCATTTATGCAATATGCCGATAACCGGGAACTCCGTAAGAAACTGTACATGGCCTACAACGGACGTAGTTTCCACGGCGACAAGAACGACAATTCGGCAACTATCCAGAAAATAATCAACCTGCGCTACGAGCGGGCAAACTTGCTGGGTTACCCAACCCACGCTGATTTTGTACTGGAAGAAAGTATGGCTGGTTCGCGTACCAAAGTGCAGGGCTTTCTGGATGAACTGGTAACCTACGCTCGTCCGGCTGCTGAACGTCAATTGTTGGAATTGACAACCTATGCTAAAGGACACGGTTTTACGGAAGATAAATTGCAAGCCTGGGATAATAGCTATTATGCTGAAAAGTTGAAGAAAGAAAAATACGACCTCGACGATGAGACGTTGAAGCCTTATTTCAAGCTCGAAAACGTGCTAAACGGGGCGTTTACGGTGGCGAACAAACTCTATGGCATCACGTTCAAAGAGCGTAAAGACATCCCGGTTTATAATCCCGAAGTAAAAACGTTCGACGTTTTCGATAAAGATGGAAAGTTTCTGGCGGTGTTCTATGGCGACTATTTCCCTCGCCCTGGCAAACGTAGTGGTGCCTGGATGAACGACGTGCAGGGGCAAAAAGTAGAGAACGGCGAAAACATCCGTCCGCACATTGTGAACGTCTGCAACTTTACCCGCCCAACCGATACGAAACCTTCGTTATTGACCTTCTATGAAGTAACAACGCTATTCCATGAATTTGGACACGGTTTGCATGGCATGTTGGCCAACGGAACGTTTGAGAGTCTTAGTGGTACGAGTGTGCCACGCGACTTTGTAGAGTTGCCATCGCAGGTGATGGAAAACTGGTGCTACGATCCCGAAGCGCTCAAACTCTTCGCCAAGCATTACCAAACTGGTGAAGTCATTCCAAATGAATTGATCGAGAAGATTCGCGCCAGTCAGAACTTCATGGCGGGTATGGCTAATCTGCGTCAATTGCGTTTAGGCTTGATCGATATGTATTATCACAACCAGAAACCAACCGGTGAGACGGTTTCGCAAGTTGAAGGTCGGGTGGATTCGGTGGCTAACTTGTTCCCACATGTCGACGGGGTAGCCATTAGCCCAGCCTTCTCGCACATTTTCGCGGGTGGCTATTCGGCTGGTTATTACAGCTACAAATGGAGCGAAGTATTGGATGCCGATGCCTTTGAATTCTTCAAAGAAAAGGGTGGGCTGGACAACAAAGCTGCTGCCGATAGTTTCCGGAAGAATGTGCTGGAAAAGGGTGGCAGTGAGAAACCAATGGAACTCTACAAAAAATTCCGGGGCCGCGAACCATCCCCCAAAGCGATGTTACGACGAAGTGGCTTGATTTTGTAAAAACGAAATATATAAAGTCAGATAAACATAAAGGCGACCAATAAATGGTCGCCTTTATGTTTATCTGTTTAAACCTATAAGGTCTCAAAGACCTTATAGGTTTGTAGCTGAAAATTGATGTTTAATCACAGAGATACAGATATTCAACGTATTGTTTTAGTCGTTTAAGCTCTGTGTCTCTGTGGTCAAAAAAAATAGCCTGATTATTCTAAACGAATAAACGTTTCTACGTGCATCTGTTCCAGAAAATACTGATCGTGTGATATCACAATGAGCGTACCCTGGTATTCATTAATAGCAGCGGTTAAAATATCTATATTCTGAATATCCAGATTATTCGTTGGCTCATCTAAAATAATAATATCGGGAGCCTGATTCCGAATTGTGAGGCAGCACAACATTAACCTCATTTTTTCTCCACCACTAAGTACGCTACAAGGCTTGTCCCAATAGTCTTTGGTAAATAGAAATCGGTTCAACCGGATTTTCAGTTCATGTTCCTGCAAGGCAGTCGTATTGAATTGCTGCGCCTGCTCGTAAACACTGAGTCGATTAGTAATCAGGGAATAGTCCTGATCGATATACACCGACTGATTATCGGCCCGATAAATAGTGCCAATGGTAGGTGAGAGTTGGCCTAAAATCAGTTTTATCAATGTTGTTTTTCCCGAGCCATTCAATCCTTTTAAGGCGACCCGCTCTCCACTAATAAGATGGAAATCTACTGGTTGTTGCCAAAGTAACCGATGATTATACCCGTAGTTAATGCCTTTGGCTGTAACTAAAATTTTGCCTTTGTGAAGGGCCGAATTATCGAAGCCAAAGCGCATTTTATCGGTTTCGGGCAACGCCGATCGCAGCTCGCTCAACTCCTGCGAAATAGCACCCACTTTTTCCGTATGAACACCTTTCAGTCGTGACGTACTTTTTTCGGCGTTGTTCTTAAAGGTATTCATCAGGATAGTCGGAAGCCCTGACTTTTCCTGTTTTTTCTTACCACGAGCATCCAGTTTTTGTTGCCTTTCGGCTGTTTCCCGCTCAACCTCTCTGGCTTTTCGCAAGGCTTTTTCTTTGCTTCGGACATCCTGCGTCAGGGCGTTGCTTTCAATTTGCTTCTGCGCGATATAGAAATCATAATTGCCACCGTATACAGCTACGCCCCGTTTACTTAATTCATAAACCGAATCGAGCAGATTGAGCAGTGTTCGATCGTGACTAACGACGATCAATGTGATCGAACTGAATTTGATAAAGTCGTACAGTAATTGCCTGCCTGAGGTGTCGAGATGGTTGCTCGGCTCGTCCAGCAGTACGAGTTCGGGTTGATGAATGGCGATTCCCGCCAGAAAAACTTTGGTCTTCTGGCCACCACTGAGGGTTTCCATCTTTTGGGTTAGCGCAAAATCGGCCAATCCCCAATAAGTCAGAGCTTCCTGACAACGTTCTTCTATCGTCCAGTCATCATTCAATAAAGTCAGGTTTGCGTCCGTAACGTGACCAGCAAGAATTTCGGTAAGGGCCGTTAATTTATCCTCGATCTGGAGCGCCTGACCAATGGTAACATCATTGAACTGACCGAAATGTTGGGGTATATAATAAGGTACAGAGTCAAATTTTACACTGCCTGTTGATGGTTGTAAAACGCCGGCAATGATCTTTAAAAGAGTTGACTTCCCGCTGCCATTATTACCAATCAGGGCAACCTTGTCGTGCCTGTTAATTGAAAGATTTATGTCGTCAAACAATAAATCTTTGTTGGGATGTATATAGGAGAGATTTTGTAGCGTAAGCATCATTTCTTTCGTAAAAAGTGAATAGATATAGCGAGCCACTTGGCGGCTTCACTACTATTTTCCTCTGAAAGAAATTGAATCCTACATGATCTGTTGGTACGCTTACAACGGCAAATTTACGATTTAATTAGAAAATATACTTCATGACGCTTTGAATCCGCCTTTACTGCCTGGGTTGAGTTGTACCAGTCGACGGTATCCGGACAGGCATGTTTACTACAATTGGCAGTCCTTAGAAAAGCTAGCCAAAGTAGGTAATTTACACCTTACTATTTATATTCAATTCCTGATTTATCTATTTCGATTTTTGCCTGCTTTTTGAAATTTTGTACCAAAAATTACTCTTTATGTTTTATTTTAAATCTTTATTTTCTCTAGTATTTGTATTTTGTTTGGTGAGTCCAGCCTTTCCTCAACCAGAAAAAACAAAGGTTGTTGCCCAATTGGATAAAGAGTACCTTCATTACGCTGCGCTGGCTCAACGAATCTGGAAACTAGCAGAACCAGGTTATCTGGAGAATGAAACCAGCAGTCTTTTACAGAAAGAACTGCAGAGTCAGGGGTTCACCATTACGACTGGCGTCGCCGATATGCCTACTGCGTTTGTAGCCAGTTTTGGTAAAGGCGCTCCCGTAATTAGTATTCTGGCGGAAATGGATGCACTGCCGGGCTTATCACAAGATTCTGTTCCGACGCGTAAACCATTAGTCCCCAATGCGTATGGGCATGGTTGTGGCCATAACTTATTTGGGGTCGGTTCGGTAGCTGCAGCTATTGCGGCTAAAAACTACCTGCAACAGTCGGGTAAATCGGGCACAATTCAACTGATTGGTACCCCAGCCGAAGAAGGCGCGGGTGGCGGAAAGACGTATCTGGTTAAGGCGGGCCTTTTCAACAATGTCGATGCTGTGTTGCATTGGCACCCCGGTGATGGCAACAGCGCTAGTCCTTCTTCATCGCTGGCGTATCGCGTTGCTAATTTTCAATTTCACGGACTGGCGGCTCATGCGGCAGCCGCGCCAGAAAAAGGTCGATCAGCCTTGGATGCCGTAGAAGCGATGAACTACATGGTCAATATGATGCGTGAACACGTGACTTCAACCACTCGTATTCACTACGTTATCAAGAAGGGCGGGCTCACCTCGAATATTGTTCCCGATTACGCTGAAGTGGAATACACGATTCGTCATCCAACAGCTAAGGGTTTGGAAGATGTTTGGGCGCGTTTGATGAAAACGGCCCAGGCCGCAGCCTTGGGTACAGAAACGACGATGACCTATGAAGTACTGGCTGGTTTGTATAACCTGCTCCCCAATGAAACGCTGGCTAAACTGATGCAAAAGAATCTGGAGCAAGTGGGCGGTATCCGCTACACAGCCACCGAAACAGAGTTTGCCGATAAAATTCGCAAGACGGTCAATTCAGAAAGCCTCCCACCCTTAAGTCGCGCTTCCGAAATTCAGCCCTATGCGTTGAACGGAGTAGGGTCGGCATCTACCGACGTTGGTGATGTAAGCTGGGTTCTCCCAACGGCGGGTTTGTCGACGGCAACCTGGGTTCCCGGCGTTCCGGCGCATAGCTGGCAGGCGGTTGCCTGTGATGGTATGTCGATTGGTTTTAAAGGAATGCTCGTTGCGGCTAAAACAATCTCGTTAACAGCTATCGATCTGTTTCAGCAACCGGCAGCCATTCAACAGGCCAAAGCGGAGTTGTATAAAGCGCGTGGGGGAGAGGCATTTACCTATAAATCATTAGCAGGAGATCGTAAGCCACCTTTAGATTATCGGAAGTAAGGTTTTGCTTGGGCCAACCCCTCCTCTGAAAACCAGGGGAGGGGCTAAAAAGACAATACCCGGAAACGGTTGACTCCTCATCGAACATCTTTTGTTCCGTCCCAAACCTGATGATTGACGCTGATAATGACGCCTTTCTACTTTAGTACACGTTGTAAATCTGGCGTTGCTAGAGCTTGAACCGACTTCTTTTGCTTAACTGCCATAGCGGCTGCAATACCGGCACTATTGCCAAGCTGCATCCAGGTTGATTCGACCCGTAATGAGCAAAAACCTACGTGCGATGCTGAGACGCAAACGGGAACCAGCAGGTTCGTGCACTCGGTGGCTTTCGGGGTAATGGCCCTGTACGATACTTCGTACGGTTGTGTAATTGATTCCCAGATTCGGCCTTCGTTGACGAATTGCGTTTTCGAAACGGCTACTCGCTGTACATGGTGACTGTCGATCCAGTGCGATCCCAGACAGATGGCGTCGGGTTTGGTTCGTTCCTCTAAAATATCCTGCTGCTTCTGAACATAAGCGCCAATCATACGCCGGGCTTCGCGCACGTAGAGATAATACGGGAAGTTTTCATTGTCTTTAAACTCATCCGCGCTAAGTCCGTACGACGCCGTTTCGGTCCGCAAGGCTTCCGGTACCGATGGATCATTGGCCAGATAATACATTAACCCGAGTGTCCAGGCTTTATGGTCGTCATAAATGGCTTTTCTAATGATATTTATACGAGTCGTGCAAAAATTCTTGATGAGCTATTACTTTATTAAACTTCATCGTATTGCTTTAACAGTATCTGACTCTGTTGGTCAATAAACAGCAAAAGCCGGGATATGCACCCGGCTTTTGCTGTTTATTATAACTAATACCTGCTGATAATTAATTCATTACTTCCCTGCGGGTAGTGCCACGGTTTCGGGCTGGAACTTATACCAATATTCAATCAGATCGGCAACAAGGCCTGTCCAGCCGGTTTGGTGACTGGCGCCTAAGCCCATACCATTGTCGCCGTTGAAGTATTCGTAGAATAGGTAAAGTCCCTGAAAGTGTGGGTCGTCCTGTTGTTTTTTATCATGCCCGAAAGCGGCTATTCGACCGTTTTCGTCACGACGGAAAATATTGATAAGCCGTTCGGTGACATGCATAGCGGCTTCTTTAAGACTCATCACTTGCCCAGAATTGGTTGGGTATTCCACTTCGAAATCATCACCGTAATACTGGTAAAACTTCAGGAGTGAGTCAACCAACGGGAAGTTGAGCGGGAACCAGATGGGGCCACGCCAGTTGGAGTTGCCACCAAACATGCTCATTTCCGACTCTGCGGCAACGTAACGAACCTGGAAAACCTCGCTGTTTAACTCAAATTGATAAGGCGTCTTTTCGTGGAATTTCGACAGCGCCCGAATGCCATAATCAGACAGGAATTCGGTTTCGTCGAACATCCGTTTCAAAATCATCTTCATCCGGTGCCCACGTAGCAAGCTTAACAAGTGCGTTTCGCCTTTACCCGGCTCGTGCCAGCGCGAAACGAGCGAAGCCAGATCGGGACGGTTTGTAAGTACCCACTCAACCCGACGTTTGAAATCAGGTAGTTTCGATAACAATTCTTCGTCCAGAATTTCGACGGCAAATAGCGGAATCAATCCCACCATCGACCGGATTTTCAGCAGTCGGGCGTTGTTATCGGGCATGTGCAACACATCGTAGTAGAACTGGTCTACCTCGTCCCAAAGGCTGATATTTTGACGGCCGAGGTTATTCATGGCCGAAGCGATATGCAGAAAATGCTCGAAAAACTTACTAGCCATATCCTGATAGCTAGGCCGGGTGAGCGAAATCTCGCAGGCAATTCGAAGCATATTGAGCGTATACATCGCCATCCAGCCAGTGCCATCAGCCTGCTCAATACGTCCACCCATGGGCAGCGGCTGACTGCGGTCGAATACCCCAATGTTATCCAAACCAAGAAAGCCGCCACCAAAAATGTTGTTGCCCGAGACGTCTTTGCGGTTCACCCACCACGTAAAGTTCAGCAACAGTTTATGGAATACGCGCTCCAGGAAGTTTACATCACCCACACCGTTTAAGTCGCGGTCAATTTCGTAAACTTTCCAGGTTGCCCAGGCATGTACAGGTGGATTCACATCCCCAAAATTCCATTCGTAAGCCGGAATTTGCCCGTTGGGGTGCATATAGTATTCCCGCAGAATAACGGCCAGTTGGCGCTTCGCAAAGTGGGGGTCTAAGCGAGCCAGCGTCAAGGTGTGGAATGCCAAATCCCAGGCCGCAAACCAGGGGTATTCCCACTTGTCGGGCATGGAAAGAATATTGGCTGTGTACATATGCCGCCAGGATTCGTTCCGGGCATAAACACGTCCCTGAAATGGCACCGGCATTTTAGGATCGCCCTTGAGCCATTCGTTTACATTGTAGTAATAGAATTGCTTGTTCCAAAGCATACCGGCATACGCCTGCCGCTGAATGGCCTGAAGTTCAGGATCTTTGACGTTTTTTTGCAGATTGGCAAAGAAATCATTGGCTTCTGTCAGACGCTTTTTCCAGATGGTATCGAAATCGTCAAAAGGCTGAGCCATATGAGTTTGATCGCTGAAACGCAGTCGGATACTTACACTTTCGCCGGCAGGAACCTTCCTTGTATATTGAGCTGACGCCTTAGTTCCGATTTGATTAGGATTGACGAATCCTTTTTTGCCTCCCGAAACAATGTAATTATTGATTCCATCTTTTGGGTATTTCGCCACATTAGGGCGCCCGTATAGCCGCTCGGTATTGGTATCGTTATCGCAGAATAGCAGTTGGTCAGCATCCTCGCAATAGAGTTTATACTTTCCTAACTGCTTATGGTTTACTTCAATCTGATTGTTGGCAATGCCGTGAAGCATAGGCCGGGTATTGTATTGCTCGTAACCCCATGACCAGGTATTCCGGAACCAAATCGTTGGCAACATTGTGAGCGGAGCCTCTTTGTCGGAACGATTGTGGGCCGTAATGGTTACCAGCCAGTCATTCTGATCGGCTTTGGCGTACTCGATGAAAATATCGAAGTACTCATCTTTATCGAATATCCCGGTGTCGGTCAACTCAAACTCGGGAGCCTGCCGATCCCGACGCATTGTTTCAATCACTAACCGGTTGTAGGGAAAATCCTGCTGAGGATACTTGTAGAGCATCTTCATGTAGGAGTGAGTCGGCGTACTGTCTAAATAATAGTACAACTCTTTTACATCCTCGCCATGATTACCTTCTGGGCCTGAAAGTCCAAAAAGGCGCTCTTTCAGGATGTTGTCTTTGTGGTTCCAGAACGCCAGTGCGAAACAGATATGGCCTTTGTTGTCAGAAATACCACCAATTCCTTCTTCGCCCCAGCGGTAGGCGCGTGAGCGGGCCATATCGTGCGAAACGAAATTCCAGGCATCGCCATACGGACTATAATCTTCACGAACAGTGCCCCAGGCACGTTCAGAAAGATAAGGCCCCCATTTTTTCCAGCCTTTGTTATCGGCTCGTTCGTAAATGCGTTCGCGTTCAGCTATCGGCATGGTAGTATATATAAGTTGACCCTTACGGCGGGTTGAGATAGATATTTAGGCAAATACAGGCATCAAAGATAGTATGCGTGCCGAGTATATTTGAAAATTTTCGCTTGAAGTAGGCATGTTTTTCACTGCAATTGCGGTGTGAATTGACGAAAAAGCCGTTGAATTAACTAATTGATGCTGAAAATCTAACCCGGCTTTACGCATACTTATTTTTGCGAAATTGTGCTCTTTAGACGTAGCTGCCTTTTAGTATGTCACTGAATAGGCCGAAACTTTGTTTACAGATGCTTTAATGTGGTAACCATTTTTAGTCGACTAGAGCGTTAACTGGCTGTATCACAGCATGACTATTTGGAATTTGTACCGACTTGGTTTCTGTGATTTTAACTTTATAATTAGTCGTGAACGTCTAGCTTTAACGGCTCTATATTGTTTTTTAATTGATTTTTGCCTCATGAATACACAAGTTAATAACCCATTACATGGGAAAACCCTCGAAGCGATTTTAACAGAACTGGTTGCTCACTATGGCTGGGAACGACTTGGTCAGAAAATCAGAATTAATTGCTTTACGAGTAATCCCAGCATCAAGTCAAGTCTGACGTTTTTACGCAAAACAGACTGGGCCAGGAAACAAGTAGAAGAACTTTATTTGCAGATGGTTATGCGTTAAACCTATAGAACGCTGATTTTTATGATCTTCCGGATAGACCTAAAAATCAACCGATCAGTGAGAGTTTAGCTATTCACCAATCAGTTTTACGATATCCTGAAGAATGGCGTCGGTCATGCTGGGGCGTTTGGCGTCCGCATCGGTAACCTGTCCGTTCTTATTGATCAGGATATAACGCGGGATGCTCTGAATGCCAAAATATTGTACGGTTCTGGATTTCCATCCTCCTTTCGATAAGCCTTGCTCGCCCTGTAATTGGAGGGAGTTGAGTGCTTTTTTCCAGACTTCTTCCGTGTCATCGATGGACAGATAGAGAAAGACGACCTGTTCTTTCTGTTTTTTCGATAAGCGATCCTGGAGTTGTTTGGAAAATGGGAACTCGGCACGGCAGGGGCCACACCAGCTAGCCCATACATCGAGGTAAACGACTTTGCCTTTAAACTCATCGAGTGTAACAGGCTCTCCATTCTGGTTGGCAAATGAGAAGGCTTTAGGATCGACAACTTTCTTTTTGTCGGTTGCCGACACAACGGGTTCGTCTTTTCGGGCCATGACCTCCCCACAACGCGTTTTCACAACGGCTACATAACCCGCCGAATTAGGGGTACTGCTCAGGAAACCAAACGTTTCCCGAACCGAAGAAGGGGGCGTTTTATCGCAGTTTTCGACGAGTATCCGTGCCAAAGCATACTGATAAGGTTTGCCTGTTAGGTGTTGTCGGGCAAATGTAGCTTTTTCAGACAAACTGTTTTTAATGTCGTTCTGGTTGTATTTGGCAAAATTTCGAGCCTTCGAGTTAAAGTACGTGACGTAGAAAAACAGGAAGTTCTGATAGGGTTCGGCTGGCAAGGCCGCTTCGTCGTTTACCTTCATTGTCGCCAAGTCGTCAACCATAACCGATGGGAGCGACATCACATTTGCCTGGGCCATTTGGGCATTCCCACGGAGGATCGGATAGGCTAACAACAAGTGCCAGTAATTCCACCGAATACAGGCTTCGATGTACTGCTTGAACCCTTCCGAGAACTCGGCAGCCTGCGGATATGATTTGTAGAAAGCCGACTGGGCTTTACGAGCGTCGAAAAGCTCCATTTCCCAGCTATCCAGGCCAGTTGTTTGCAACTTGGCATATTGACCCGTGGCGTTGAAATCAGCCTTAAACTTTGTGTTGAAATCGGTTAGAAATGCTTTTTCAGCCGCTGCCGTAAATATGGCTTCGGGCTGAGGCCCCTGATAAATAGATTGAGAGAATAGCTGCCCAAAGCTAATAAGGGAGAGTAGGAGGGTAAATTTTAACTTGTTCATAGGTGTTTTATGTAGCGTGGACATCTTGTCCGCGTAGCCGTAGGCTAATTTGTATATTCTTATTTTAAACTACAGCTACGCGGACAAGATGTCCACGCTACGATTCGGGCAAACATCATTCCAATTACTCTTTTACGGCGGCCAGCACACGCTTAATTAACTCATTTGGGCTGCCGTTGTGCCAGCGCCAGACAATGACGATATCGTGTTCTGGGTCAATCCAGATAGTGTTGGAGCCTGCGCCGATGGCAGCATAACTCGAGGATGGTCCATCGGGCCAGGCTTTCTTACCGGTTGAACTTGTGCCTGTATTGAGCCACCATAAATAACCGTAATCCGGGCCAAACGGGCTTGGAGCGGTTGCCTTCTTTACCCAATCCGCCGACACAATTTGCTGATTACCCCAACGGCCCTGTCGTAAAAATAAGTAGCCAAAGCGGGCTTCATCGCGGGTGTTGATTCGCAAGCCACCGCCCCACCGGGTTCCGCCACTTACCGATGGCATTTGTTTGCCATCGATATCGGCCACTGCATTTGGGTAGGTGATATACTGCCAGGTGTCGGAAGCACCGATGGGATTCATGATTTGTTCCCGGACAACATCAGGGATTGGTTTTTTCCACAGACGGAGAAGCGATAGGGCCAGGCGATTGATGCGAACGTCGTTATACTCGTAATAAGTGCCATGCTTTTTCAATTCGCGCGGTTTACGTTCCCCTTTACCAAAGGCTTCTTTCCCTACGAAATCACTGTTTTTGCCCCACATATTCCCTTCCCATTCGCTGGTTTGGGTCAGATGATCTTCCCAGGTAATCGCTTTGTTTTGTTCCGATTCATACCCACCATCGTGGATGAGTTTCGCTACCGGATCATGGATGTCTGGAATCATACCCCGTTCGAGAGTAATGCCCGTAACCGTCGATAATACGCTTTTGGCCACACTATACGTTGGGTCAGGACGCTGAGTGTCGCCCCATTCGGCCACGATATACCCGTGCCGTAGCACAATACCATTGGTAGCAGCCCGGCTGGTGGGCATTGGACCGAGTAACTTACCGAAAATTTCTTCCTGAGTCGAAAAGTTAGGTGTCATCTGGGTCGTCTCCTGGGTTTTGGCGAAAGCAACGGCCTGATCGAGCAAGGCGGCATCCATACCCGCTTTTTCGGGAGCAACGTGTGCCCAGTTGTCACCTTTTGGGGGGAAATAGGCTGTTGATTTTACAGGCTGTTGGTGGCAGGCTAGCAGGGTGGCCAGAGCCAGTGTACAGAGAGTAAGCTTAGGTATAAGACGAAATGGCATACGTTGTTGATGTAGTTTTTAATTCAGATTGTACATGTAAAGAAGTAGCTCGCACCGAAGTTAGTCAAGTTTTTTTTCTGACAGGATTTACAGGATAAAACAGGATTGATAAGTCTAGAAACCAATCCTGTTTTATCCTGTAAATCCTGTCAGAAAAAATATTTTTAACCGAACATTAACCCACCTTTTAATCCTTCTTTAGCCCGTCTGGCGTTGTTTGTATAGTCAGTAAGACGGGCAGATGCGACCTAAGTTTGCACCGAATTTTTGCCGAAATCGGACCTGCCTGCTGATGGTTAAATTAACTAACTGTAATTGAAAAAGAAGGCTTAACGCCTTATCGACAATCATGAAAACGTTCATCCAAATCATCCCAACAAAAGCACTGGTGCTTACCCTTGGGCTGTTGTCGGCAGGATGGCAAACTACCATAGCCCAAACTACAGTACCAGATCAACAAACCGCACCTGCCGACGATAAAGCTATCGTTTCGGCCATTGCGCCCTATCGCGACGATGTGCGCCGGTCGATCTTATTAGCCAGCGTACAACCTGGTATACTCACAGCCCTAGCGCAACAGCGGGCCAATAGCGAACAGGCATTTAATAATGTGATTCAATCGTATGGTCAGACTAAACAGGCCTGGTTTTATGACCTGTCTCGTTACCCAGACGTCCTTCATGCACTGGCCACGTTGCCTGCGGGATCGAACGAACAAACGGTGAATAACCTGACCAAAAATATGCCTGCCGAGTCGCAGACATCAACCTGGAAACTGTATCGTCATCATAATGCCGATCTGGTTCAGGTCGACAACATTAATCAGCAGGCACAGCAGGCGTTCGATAACCTGATTAATCCGCTTGATGTACCCACGCAAAGTGCGTTCCGTCAGTTGATTGAAATGCCTGATGTGATGACTCAACTCACCGATCAGATCGACAAAACGACTCAGTTAGGGCTGGCATACATTGCCAATCCCGATCAGGTTACGAAAGATCTGACCGCGCTGCACGATAGCCTGCAGGTACAAAATCAACAAGAGTTAGCTGATTATCAGAATCAACTGAATAATGACCCTCAGGCTAAACAGGAATTACAGCAGGCCAGCCAAGCTTATGCACAGGCCAATGGGTACAACAGCGGCATAAATCCGAACCCAGCCTGGGTAAATAGCTCGTACTATTATCAGAATCCGTATTCCTATTTCTTTGGCTACCCTTACTGGTATGCATCACCCATGTGGTATCCATCGGCCTGGTGGTATGGAACTGGTTTCTATTACGGATTGGGTGGTAATATGGTGCTGTTTGGTTTGCCTTCGCTGGGCTTCTCCAACTGGTTTTTTGGTACAGGCCGATATGTATACCCACACCTCTATAATCGCTTCAATACGTACTATACCAGCAATATTGGAGCAAACCGTTTCCTGACACCTGGCAATGCGGGATTCATGTCGGCTGCTCGTCGGACATTTGGACCAACCAATGGCATTGGACGCGGTAACTGGCTAACTAACGCCGGTCAATACACCCGGTCATCAGGCACGGTAAACAATGGCGCTCGGGTAGCATCGCCCGGTCGTTACATGGGCACCAACGCCAATACCTATCACTCGCAATCCTGGGGTGGTGGCGGTATGCGATCCTTTGGCGGTGGTGGCTTTAGTGGCGGAGGCTTCCACGGCGGTGGTGGTTTCCACGGTGGCGGTGGCCGTCGATAAATGAATTGATCAGTACAACGATTACCTATCGTCAAAGCCCCGAATCAGTTGATTTGGGGCTTTACTTTTTCTTTCTGTCAGGATTTGCCGGATCAGGGATAAGCTTTCCATGATACGTTGCTGACGAAGTTTTTCTATTTTCGCCCAACGTTTATCACAAACTATGCATATACTCATCGTAGAAGATGAAGCGTCGATTGCCGGATTTCTTCGGAAAGGGTTAGAAGCGAATGGCTTTCATGTTCAGATCGCATCCGACGGAATTATGGGACAACGAATGGCCCTCGATTACCCTTATGACCTGATTATTGCCGATGTTAATCTCCCTCGGCAAAATGGGCAGGATATGGTGGCTGCGCTCCGAAAACAGGAAATGGAAACACCCATTCTGATGCTGAGTGCGCTGGGAACAACGCAGGATATCGTTACCGGTTTAGATGTTGGTGCAGACGACTATTTAGTGAAACCAGTTCAGTTCGATATTCTTATGGCCAGGGTCCGGGCCTTGACTCGACGGCAAACAGGTCATTTAAAATCTGAAACGACGCTCGCTGTAGCTGATCTGGTCCTGAATCTGGACGAACGGACCGCCCGGCGTGGCAATCGCCCGATCAATTTGACGGCGAAAGAATTTCAATTGCTGGAATATCTGATGCGAAATCAGGGGCGGGTTATCTCCAGAGTTACAATTGCCGAACAGGTTTGGGATATGCAATACGCCATGAGTAGTAACTCGATTGAGGTATATGTTGGCCTGCTACGGAAGAAAATAGATCAGGACGGTGCTCCCAAACTTATTCATACGGTTATTGGCGAGGGTTATGTGTTAAGAGCGCCTTAGGTGATAGAGGTATCAAATTCATTGTCTGTGGTGTCGGTTACTTATAACCGACACATTAGGTTTAAGAACCTGACATCACGGAAGAACCTGCCATTACGAATCTCAGCGCTCCAATTTAAAGCCTTCGTCGACCCGTACGCGCGTCGGCCGATTGGCAACATCCCAACCCGTTAGATAAATCCACTTGGCAATCCGCGTCACTTTGGCGGTATTGATCCGGTCAGGTTCGTCTTTGGGCGTATGGTAATCTGGGTGTAGCAAGGTTGTGAAGGCAATAGCCGGAACACCCGCACGGGCGTAGGGGAGGTGATCCGAACGGAAATACCAGCCTTCTGGATGGTCTGGCTTGTCCCAAAGCATATCCAACTTGAAATGCGCTTCCGACTCATTAACGGCCAATGCCGCATTCACCAGATCGGTTGAGTTACGGTGTGGCGACTGCTGGCCCAATATGGCAGCGCTGTCTGGATCATTACGACCAATCATCTCGGCGTTGAGTACTGCTACAATAGATTCTTTAGGCACAGTCGGGTGCTCAACGTAATAGCGAGAGCCTAATAAGCCACGCTCTTCAGCACCATGAAAGACGATGAGTGCTGAGCGCTTGCCCGGTTTCTGAACAAAAGCTCGTCCGATAGCCATCGTAGCCACGCAGCCGCTGGCGTTATCGTCGGCTCCATTCCAGATCGAATCGCCTGCCACAGCCCGCCTAACACCGTCGTGATCCTGGTGCGTGCTAAATAGAACATACTCATCTTTCAGTTTTGGGTCGGTACCCGGCACTTTCGCGACGATGTTGACCGAGGGGTAATTGAAACTCTCGACGTTAACAACGTTGGTAAACTGCTGATTCGGTTGTTTTATCCAATCGAGCGCACTGGCCGGAAGCCAAACCGTTGGGGCCTGCGAAAATACACGGGTGTTGGCTCCTCCCGGCAAATCGTACCGACCACGTTCGAGGCCCGTTGTCCATCGATCGAAATAAAATTGAGCCTGCTCATTGGAGACCCAAACTACTGCCAAAGCGCCCGCCTTGACTAACTCAGCCGCTCGGCGGCTCATCGTGCCAAATAAAAACCGGCGATAGCTTAGTTCGGCAGGGCCTGTTCCTGAAAACTCCAGCGCTACAGCCTTTCCTTTTATATCGACTTTCGCTAATTCTTCGGGCGTGCCTTTACCCACAAATACGAGCGGGGCATCGACCGATGCAATGGCTGGTGCCAGGATAAACGCATCCTGACCGTGAGTGAGCTGGTGACTTCCGATGACCAAACGGCTTGTTTCGGTGATACGGGTACGTTGAATGTGAAAAAACTGGAAGAAGGTTCCGTCATCGCCAGCGGGTTGCAAACCCATTGCCCGTAGTTGATCGGCGATCCAGGCCGAAGCCTTTAGTTCGTCAAGCGAACCACCTTCACGACCCCGGAAATGATCACCCGCCAGCGCAAAAAGATCCCGTTTAATATCGCTCTCTTTAATTGCCGATAAACCATTTGTGGCTTTGGAAGCTGCAATTTTCGTTTGGCTAAAGCTTACAAATGGGAAGAGAAGCGCTGGCAACATAAGAAGAGCAGTCAGCCAACGCCGTATTTCCTGTTTGTTGATGGAATTCATGGTTGTACAGATAAGAAGTTGTTTTGACAAATATACGCAGCGCTCCGTTCGACACTGCGCCTGGAAAATCTTATATTAGGCCAACAAACAACCTCCTATGAAATCTACTCTCCTCTTTTTTACGCTGCTGGTCAGCAATTTTATCATTCACCCCCTTTGGGCACAATCGAAGAAAAAAGCCATTGACCCCGTTGCGCGTTACGATGCCTATGTTCAGCAGGCGGTTCGAGACTGGCATGTACCAGGACTGACCGTCACGGTCGTGAAAGACGGGAAAGTGCTACTGAAGAAGGGCTACGGTATTCGCGAATTAGGCCATTCGGAGTCAGTAGATACGCAAACGCTCTTTGCAATGGCTTCAACAACCAAGGCCATGACGGCCGCTTGTATTGGTATGCTCGTTGATGAAGGTAAACTTCAGTGGGATGATCTGGTGGTTAATTACCTGCCGGATTTTCAATTCTATGACCCTGCCGTTACGCGCGAAATACGAGTACGCGATTTGTTGATTCATAATACGGGGGTGGGCAATGCCGATGTTCTCTGGGCAGCCATGCAAATTCCGTCCGATGAAATCCTGCATCGGATGCGGCTCATCAAACCAACCTACTCACTTCGGTCGAGCTTCATTTATCAGAATATCATGTATTTAGCGGCTGGGAAGGTCATTGAGAAAGTGAGCGGTAAGCCCTGGGATGTTTTCATTCGTACCCGCATTTTTGAACCGCTGGGTATGCGCCGGACAAAGGCACTTTTCCGGGAAGTTGCCCGTGAAACCAATCGGGCAAAACCACATATGGAGGTTCATGATACTGTTCGAGCTGTAAACAGCCCATTGGAAGAGGGATTGGTTGATGCCGTCGGTCCGGCCGGTTCCATCTGGACTTGCCCCGACGATGTAGCTACCTGGATGATTTGTATGCTCGACAGTAGCCGAATTAATGGCAAAGCCTTGTTGAAACCCGCCACCTGGGCTGAGTTATTTAAACCCCAGACGCTGGTCACGGATGCACAGTTTTATCCGACGCAGCAGCTAACCAAGCCCGTTTGGAAAACCTATGGATTAGGCTGGTTTCAGCACGATTACCGAGGGCATCGGGTGAATTTCCATACCGGAAGCCTGACTGGCATGGTCGCCATTCATGGGCAACTGCCCGACCAAAAACTGGCTGTCTATGTGCAGGGTAATCTTGATCATGCCGAGCTGCGTCATGCACTCATGTACCGCGCCTTCGATGAGTTCGGCTTAGGATTATCAAATGACTGGAGCGCTGACTTTCTGAAACTATATGGTGGCTTTAAGCAGCATGCGAAGGCTGCCGAACGGAAAGCCGACAGCACGCGTGTCCTGAATACAAAGCCTTCTTTGCCGTTAACCGCCTATGTAGGGGCATACACAGACCCACTCTATGGAAAAATAGACGTGACCATAAAGGACGGTCGACTCTATGCAAGTATAAATAACCTGTTGACTGGCTATCTGGACCATTGGCATTTCGACACCTTTCGGCTCACGTACGATCAGTTCTGGAATGGGAACGACCTGGTTAGTTTCAATCTTGACCCCAAAGGGAAAGTTGCTAAACTAAGTGGTGCCGGTATGGAGTTGACTAAAACTCCAGAAGTTACAGAGAAAAAGACTGGGGAACGGTAAGCAATTACACAGAACTAAATTGAAGTATATTTGTGTGACCCCAATGGGGTTAAATGTTTGTAGAAAGATTATCGGTGCTATAAACATCTGACCCCATCGGGGTCACACAATAAGAAGATGATTAGGTTGAATTTGAACAGGTTCAAATTTTCTGTAGTCGAGTCATAATTGGAGTTTTTTGTCATCCCGACGCAGGAGGGATCTTCGAGTGAGGGTCATTTCACAGGCTTACCCAAATATCCCTCCTGCGTCGGGATGACAAAAACACTATTAAGTCAAAAGTTTAAACAGGTTCTTTGTGTAATTACTTCAGTTTTACTGTTGTTTTGAATCGCTAATCATTGATTTTCTTTTAGTTATCTTCCTGTTGCGTACAATTTGAAAAAAGTTTTACGTTCGCTGAAACATTTTGCTCTAATTAAATGTATATACATCAAATACCATTACACGTAATAAGAAACACAACAATATGGCAACGCAACCCGCAACCGCAACAACTTGGGTTATTGACCCCCTCCATTCCGAAATTCAGTTCAAAGTAAAACACCTGGTTATTTCAACCGTAACGGGTTCGTTTGGTAAGTTTGAAGGTCAGGTTGAAACAGTAGGTGATGATTTTGCTGATGCAAAAATTTCATTCTCGGCTGATATCGACAGTATTAGCACAGGTCAGGAACAACGCGATGGCCACCTGAAGTCAGCTGAGTTTTTCGATGCTGAAAATTTTCCCAAACTGGCATTCACATCAACCAGCTTCACCAAAACCGGTGATGACACCTATAGCCTAACTGGCGATCTAACCATTCGTGGCATTACGAAGCCAGTGACGCTGAAGGTTGAACATGGCGGCCAGATGCAGGATTTTTATGGCCAGACCAAAGCTGGTTTCGAGATCGTTGGTACAATTAAGCGCACAGAGTTTGGCTTGACCTGGAATGGTGTAACCGAAGCTGGTGGCGTAGTCGTGAGCGACGATGTTAAACTCGTTTTGAACATCCAGTTGACGAAACAAGCTTAAGATATAGCCTGAATTACATAGGCACAAATTGAATCCGCTATGAACTGATCATCTATCAGTTCGTAGCGGATTTTTTTATGGCTTGCGTTCAGAAGCCGCCTTACAGAAAGTAGTCGATGGGTTCAATGAACAAAGTTTTCATTCAAAATGGGTTTCTGATAGCCAGTTCGTATTTTGGGTTATCAAACAACCTGCTATGCGATTTATACCTCTCCTCATTCTCTTCGTGACCTGCCTGGGTCACTTGTCTGCTCAGTCGATAAAACCAGCAACCGGCCAGTTCGATATTTTGATCCGAAATGGACTAATCTATGATGGATCGGGTCAGCCCCCTCAACAAGGTGATGTAGGTATACGGGGCGATCGGGTTGTTGCAATTGGGAAACTACCGAAAGCAAAGGCCACCACAATCATAGATGCCCAGGGAAAGGCGGTAGCGCCCGGATTTATCAATGTGCTGTCGCACACGGGACTTGAATTCTTACGGGATGGCCATTCCATGAGCGATACCAAACAGGGAATCACAACGGAAGTGTTTGGCGAAGATTCCTGGGGGCCAATCAGTACTGATGAGCAACGGCAACAGGTCAACGGCTATTTAAAGCCGTACAAGCTGACTTGCGACTGGACAACACTAGCTGAGTTTTTGACTAAGCTCCAGAAGAAAGGAATTACCTCTAACATAGCTTCCTACCTTGGTGCTGCTCAGGTTCGTCAGGTGGTGCTGGGCGAGGCCGATGTAAAACCAACGCCTGCGCAACTAAACCAAATGCGGGCAATTGTTCGCAAAGCGATGGAAGAAGGGGCTTTAGGGATAACAACAGCACTTATTTATCCACCTAACTCTTTTGCTGATACCGACGAGCTTGTGGCGCTGTGTCAGGAAGCAGGACGTTACGGAGGGCGATATATTGCTCATATTCGAAGCGAAGGAGACCGACTTGAAGAAGGTGTTAATGAATTGATTACCATTGGTAAACGAGCCAACATACCTGTAGAACTCTATCATTTTAAAGCATCGGGACAACGCAACTGGCCCAGAATGGAATCGATGATTACGTTGATTAATAACGCCCGAAAGCAGGGGCAGAATGTGACTGCCAATATGTACACTTATACGGCAGGCGCAACGGGTCTTACTTCCTGTCTGCCGCCCTATCTATTCAATGGCGGATTCATGGCGGGCTGGAAGCGACTGCAAGACCCTGCTACCCGCCAGAAATTAAAGGCCGAAGTACAGCAGAAAGGCAACGATTGGGAGAATATGTTTCAGCTAGCTGGTTCTACCGACAACATCCTGCTAACGGCCTTTGAGGTTGATTCGCTAAAAAAATACAATGGAAAAACGCTTGGCCAGATAGCCACGATCTGGCATAAAGATCCTGTTGAAACGGTCATGGATTTAATTGTTGCCGATAAGAGTCGGGTTGAGACGACCTATTTTCTGATGTCGGAAGAAAACGTAAAAAAAGGCATCAGTCAGCCCTGGGTTTCCTTCGGTTCTGATGCCGCGTCCATTTCGCAGGATCGTAAGGACAATGGAATCGTTCATCCCCGAACGTTCGGGAATTTTGCCCGGTTACTTGGCAAATACGTGCGAGATGAGCAGGTTATGTCGCTGGAAGAAGCCATTCGTCGGTTAACCAGTTTACCCGCAACCAATCATAAACTACCGAATCGGGGATTATTACGACCAGGTTATTTTGCCGATGTTGTCATTTTTGATCCGGTAACTATTGCCGATAAAGCAACCTTTGCCGATCCATTTCAATATGCTGTTGGCGTACAACATGTGGTGATTAATGGCAAGCTCGTCCTGAAAGATGGCGAGCACACCAACGTTTTTCCAGGCCGGGCTATCTGGGGGCCGGGGCGAAAGAAAGAAAAACTACCGAACCAGCATTAAACTGCCTCGAATCACGGGTTTCTGAGGTACGGTATACAGCGTAAACGCATACACACCACTGGGTAACGAGGTTCCATTCAATGTTCCGTCGAAGGGATTGCTATAGCCCTTCCCAGAGGAGTAAATTACTTCGCCCCAGCGGTTAAAGATGGTTACAATGGCCTCGGGGAAGGCTTCGATTCCGAACAATTCCCAGGTGTCGTTGACTCCGTCGCCGTTCGGACTGAAGGCGTCCGGTACAAACAGACGTTCGTATACTGTAATGCTAATAGTGTCTTTGGCTTCACAACCTGTACTGTTTTTTACATCGATGGTATACGTTATATCATTCTGTATATCCATCACCAATGGATTTGCTTTACCCGCACTATCTAAAAATGTAGCAGAAGCCCATTGATACTGAACCGGATTTCCAGAATAAACCGGGTTCATCGTGAACGTATTGCCTTTATAGGTCGTCATAGAATTGGCCAGTTGAATCGTGGGAATGGGTGCCACGACAGCGATTCGCGTAGCTACTGTTCCGGCACATTCTGGGGCAGCTTTAACGGTATAGGTTATTGGATGATTACCTACTCCCGCCAACTTTGGACTAAATGTACTATCTGTTACACCGGCACCAACAAATGTACCTCCTGGCGGGGAGCCAATCAGTGGATACGCAGGTACGTTTGGACCACAAACGCCTGGAATTGAATCAAATGTGACAACTACAGCTGCGAGTTGAGTGACAGAAACGGGTGATGATGTACCTTCACAACCAAAGATATCGGTCGCTACAACCACATAGCTTGCCGCCTGGCTGGCCAAGTAAGACGAGCTAGTAGTGCCAACTTTAGTGCCGTTCATTTGCCAGCTATAGCTAATGCCACCACTAGCATTTAGTTGTAACGAATCACTTGGGCAAATGCGATTAAAACCGGAGGCTGACGTAATAACCGCTGTAACAGCCGCCGAACGGGAAATTGCTGCCGTATCGGTATTCGCCTTGCAACCCAGTGTTCTTTCTCTTAAAACAGCCCAATATTTTCCTGGCTGGCTTGTTTGCATGGAGTCAATTGATGGGAGGCCAGAAAGTAGTTGCCCGTCACGATACCACTGGTAGGTTACGTTAACATTGCTGGTGGCATAGAGAGATACGCTTCCTGTTGTGGCGCATAGATGTCCGGCTACCGATAGTTTGGCATCATTTCCGATGACCGTAATGGTTAGCACTTCTGAATTTCCCACTTTACTACAGGTTGCTTTCTGCGAAACAACCAGAGAATATTCACCCGACTGCCGTACTGTTAACGTTGGGTTTGTTGCTCCTGAGATGTTAATGCCATCGAGACGCCATTGATAATTCCAGGTAGTATCGACGGCTGCTTTGAGAATGGCTGAATCGCCCTGACAAATGGTTTTACTCATTATGTTGGGGAGGTTCAAAATCTGGACGGCAGGGTCGGGGGTGGTTTGGGGAGGGCAATCGACAACTAACAACTGGAAATCACGCCGTACTTCGCCAATCTTAATACCGTTTCGATATTCTTCGACCTTCACGGCGAAAACAAATAAACCTAACTGAGTGGTGGTAACAGATAACTCGCCCGTCTGAGGATCGACACTCAGGCTGGGATTTCCCGGAATAGCATTGTTCGGCCCATATCCCGGCAGCCAGGTTATATCAGGGTAAGGGCCTGCCGATACAGTATTCTGGCCGGTTGTTTTTTGATTAAGGGGCGTTACCATCGAATACTTGAGTTCATCACCATCGGGATCGGTACCGCCAAAGGGAAATTTGAAGTTATCGCCAATGCAAACATATTCGCCATTGATGGCACCAAAGTGAGGGGATGAATTGGCAAAAGCCTGCCCATTTTGTAAGAGCGCAGGAAATTCAAGATAAAAGGTAAACCCTGTCTGGTCGGGGTTACTAATGTTGTTAATACCTGCGTTCCGATTACGAGTCTGGTAGGAGATATAATAGCCTTGCGTATCGTTATAGGTACCTGGAGCTAGTTGAATAGTTGCTTGATACGTCCAGACAACAAACTTTAAATTTCGCTGAGACGCACAATACGTATTCGAGTAAGTAACGGCGGCTTTTAAACCTGTTTGCTGGACGGTAAAAGTCAGCATCCGGGCATTATCGCTAATGCGAAAAATACCTAGTGTTCCTGTGCTTGACTGCCGACTAATCCCCTGCGTACCATCTTCTAGATAATTGGTCACAATTATCCGATAATGTCCCGGCACATCCCCAATTGCAACCATTTCTATCTGGCCGCCAACCTGGTGTGTTGCCAATGCTGTGATAGGAGAAGTCAGTACCCAAAGCCATGCAAAAAGCTGAAAAGTAAAAAGACGCATATACAAGCCGTTCTATATCTCATGATCATTCTCTCAATACGACTGTGTGGTGGGGAGCATTTTCTTTACTTACAAAGGCTTGTTAACTGGTGGAAGATTAACAAGTTACCGAATAATTATGAAGTAAGTCAATAGGGCCTCTAGATAATTAGTAGTAAACGCGATCTAAGACCAGCTTAGCGGATTGATAGGGAGGGCTAACTGGGGTAGCCTCATCAATGAATACGCAGCTGTTAACGCGTACTTGGGAATACGCTAACGTCGTTCATTCTGTTGCAACGACCATTAAATCAATTTTGAGTATTTATACAGAATGAGATTGAATGATAAATGGTACGCCCCTGATGGAGCGTATTAAAAGATTAGGTATGGGTTTATGAGTAACCACTGCCGTGGGTCTTCACTTTCCACAAAATAGCGGCTGGTTAACGAGTCATTCAGGGCGCCAGAAGCCCTTAATAACATATCCGATCCCAATTTTCCGAACTGATTGAGGTCGTTCAAAATGATAGCGACTCGGGCGTGTTGCGGTAAAACCACGCCCGAGTGCGCCTGTGGGAGCCAATGATGGATAAACCAATGCAAATCCGTGGGGTTGAATAACCGTAACTGCCTTAAGTCGATTAGCCACCGTTTTACCTGATGTCTTTTGGCTAATGCCAGGATTGCCAGGGAACCATCCCGGAAGTTTTCGCTGCTTGGTAAGCCTATCCAGGTTTGTTGCAACAGGTGTATACTACAATCCACTTCCACCATAAGATGCTCATTCTGGTAGGTTTTCATGCGAACTGAATCAACGTGAGTTAAAGAGCCTGGGTTGAGTTTTGGGTGTACTGATCGACATACACTCGCTTTAGCTCGGCTTCGGCAAAGCGGTAGGCATACATAAACTTATCGTTCTCCTGCTGGATGATCCCCATATCTTCGAGTTGCACCACATTGTTCCAAATGCGTTGCAGGCTACCATAAAAATCGTCTTCAGACTGAGATAATAAAACTTGCAGGGCCACCTGGTTAGCTGCTGGTGCCTGGTTGGTTGGGGTGGTGTTATGTGTACGTTTCATTGGATGAGCGATTCAGGTTATCCGCTGTTTCACGGGTTAAAAGGTAACGTACAGCTATGGCATCGAATAGGGTGTTTGAGCGTTCGGGGTTTACGGTTGCTTTTAATACTTTTTAACAGGTAGACAGGTTAGCGTTTCTTCGACTTCAATTCACAGATAGTGTGTTTTGCCGATTTATAATGCCCTTTCTGAGCTTATAATGGCCTATTTGCTTCTATTTACCAGTACGGCAAAAAGAGTCGTTTCGTGGCTCGACCGTTGCAACGTTTAGTAAAGAATAGATCAATAAGAACCCAATTGTGCTACCAATGATCGAGAAACCTGACGTTTGGTTCGCTAATCTTGTAAGGGTTTCATCTGGATGATGCAGAGGTAGATTTTAGTGGTTTTTTTACCCCTAAATCCCCTGAAGGGGACTTTTTCCAAGCACGAACAAAGTCCCCTTCAGGGGATTTAGGGGTAAAAAAGCTCCATGTTAGACCGGCTTAAATAGAATTCTCAAAACCCCTACAAGATTAGGGTTCGAGGGGATGGGAAAGGATTCTAGAGAAGATAAGCTATAAGTTCAACTCTCACCTAAATACGTTCGTCAGGAATAAACCGACGTCCATCCGGTCGATTCAGCCCTTTGTCCGTTTTCAGTTTTGGGTTTGCAGATGCGGTTACACCTTTGTAGCATTAAAGCAACCTCTATGAAATCGTACAGTTTACTTATTGCTGCCACATTATTAGCATTCAGTCTGCTAACACCAGCCCAGGCTCAGTTTCCTGGAATGGGTGGCGCTGCTCAGCCAAAAGCCCTGCCCGGCACAGCAGGCGACCAAAGCCCCAAGGGAAGTGCCAAACTCATTGGTACGATCGTCGATTCGACACAGGCGAAAGCAGTTGAATTTGCCAGCATTGCTCTCTATAATAAAGCCACAGGAAAAGCGGTCGACGGAACAGTTGCCGATGATAAAGGTAAGTTTGCGCTGACGAAGCTGGTGGCTGGCGAATATAGAGCGCTAATCACATTTGTTGGTTTCAGGAATAAAACGATCGATAATCTGGTTCTGGCCAACGGTCAAAGTCTGGATTTGGGCGTCATTAAACTTAGCTCAGCCGTAAAAACGCTGGAAGAAGTTACCGTGACCGGTCAGGCTGCTCTCATTGAAGAGAAAGTGGATCGTCTGGTTTACAATGCGGATAAAGACATTACGGCTAAAGGGGGAGACGCTACCGACATTTTGCGTAAAGTGCCCATGCTGACCGTTGATCTGGATGGCAACGTTTCATTACGGGGTAGCTCAAACATCCGGGTTTTGATCAACAACAAACCCAGCACCATCGTCGCCAGCAGTGTTTCGGATGCACTCAAGCAAATTCCTGCTGATCAGATTAAAACGGTAGAAGTTATTACCAGCCCATCGGCCAAATATGATGCTGAAGGCTCGGGAGGGATCATCAACATCATTACCAAAAAGAACAGTTTACAGGGCTTGAATCTGAACGTAGATTCAGGTGTTGGTAACCGGGGTTCTATGTTGTCATTGAATGGTAGTTACCGAAAGGGCAAAGCTGGTTTTACGATTGGTGGTTTTGGCCGGGGTATCTATAACACCATTACCAAAACGAATCTCGATCAAACGAGTGAGGTTAACGGCGTTTCTACCCTGACTCGTCAAACCGGTAATGGAACCAGCCGGGGTTTGTTCGGGCAGTATAACTTAGGATTTGACTACGATCTGGCTAAAAACCAAAGCCTGACAGCGGGTGTCCGCTATGGTGTCCGGAATATGATTAGCCCGCAGGATCTGGTTACTCAGTTGTTTACTAACGGAACTCCTAGCTCAATTTCATACCGGAATGTAGATACCCGAAACCTGTCGGGAACGGTAGATGCTAATATCGATTACTTACATACCTTCAAACCTCAGCAGGAGTGGAGTATTTCGACGCTCTACAGCCGGAATGATTTGACGAATAATTTCAATGCCGATCTGTTGAATAGTACCGGTGCACTCACAGGCCGTCAGAAGAATTTGAATGGTAACGTCAACCAGGAATTTACAGTACAGACTGATTATCAAACACCGATCAAGAAAAACCAGCTGCTTGAGTTTGGAGCGAAAGGCATTTTACGCCAGGTTAACAGTAATTATGAGTACTTGCTAGCTGGCCCAACGGGAGAGTATACTACCGAGAAAAATGGTACGCGGGGTGCCTTGTTGTATCACCAGAACATTGCTGCTGGCTATACCTCATACACATACACAACCAAACAACGGTACACACTGAAAGGTGGCCTGCGTTATGAACACACCTTCATCGACGCAAGCACCGAAGAAAAAGGTACGCTCGGTATTGGTAATTACGGTGTGTTGGTGCCCAGTGTGAATGCTTCTAAAACGTTTAAAGGAACAACTGTTAAGTTAGGTTATAACCGCCGGATTCAACGCCCTGGACTTCAGCAGTTGAATCCCAACTTTAACACAGCCAACCCACAGAACATCACGATTGGTAACCCGACCCTTCGTCCCGAACTTACCAACAATTTTGAAGTGGGTTTGAGCAAAACCATCAAGAAGACGTTTATCAATGCTACTTTCTTTGGCCGGGTAACGAACAATGCCATTACGCAGGTCAGACAGCCATCTGATACGCTGGCGGGCGCAATTGTTACTACCTACCAGAACATTGGTCGTCAGTATGCTTACGGAACCAACACGTTTGCTAACGTGGCCATAACGTCGAAAATCAACGTTGGCTTGTTTTTGAATGCGTTCTATACCAGCCTTACCGGTCAGACAACAAATGCGGATGGAGTTGCAGAGGATCTGACAAACACTGGTATTAACGTAAGCGGGGGTACGTTTGCCAACGCACAATTTGGCCACGGCTGGGGTGCTCAGGCCTTTGGCTTTATGCAGGGATCGCAGGTACAGTTACAGGGTACGCAAGGTGGTTTCGGATTTTACACAATAGGTATCAAGAAAGATATCAATAACAAAAAAGGTAGTGTTGGGCTAGCCGCAGAAAACTTCCTGTCGAACCGGTTTAACATCCACACGGTCCTGAATTCAGCACAATTCAATCAGGTAAATGATGTGTATCTCTACAACCGGGGTATCCGCCTGACGTTTACCTACAAAATTGGCA
Source organism: Spirosoma foliorum (assembly GCF_014117325.1). Taxonomy (NCBI): domain Bacteria; kingdom Pseudomonadati; phylum Bacteroidota; class Cytophagia; order Cytophagales; family Cytophagaceae; genus Spirosoma; species Spirosoma foliorum. The sequence continues at coordinate 2,476,859 of NZ_CP059732.1, forward strand.
AGATGACGATGGATGCACCTCGCAAGAAAGCGAAGTCGGTGAATAACGATGACGTGAAGAGTGAAGGTGGTGGTCAGCCAGCAGGAGGAGGTACACCTGGTGGTGGAACGCCCCGCTAGTTAGAAGTAATTTGATCCTGGAGAAATGAATACTAGGGATTTGTTTTTAAGTAATCATTTCTAATTTGCAGGCAAATGTTGAATAAATGACTCTAAGTTAATTTATTGAAGAGAAATCATAATCCCTATCACCTAATGAAAACGAACACATTTCTAGCCGCTACAGTAGCCGCGCTTGTATCAGTTGGTGCTTATGCTCAAACAGTCGATGAGATTGTCGACAAACACGTTGCGGCCATGGGCGGTCTGGATAAACTGAAGGGAGTAACCACACTGGTAACCGAACGGTCGCTATCTGTACAGGGAATGGAAATACCCAGCAAAACGACGATCCTGGTGGGTAAAGCCATGCGTTCCGAATCCTCGATTATGGGCAATTCGATGATTCAGGTTGTCGATAATGCAGGCGCAACGGGCTGGATGCTACGTCCGGCTATGATGCAGGGAACAGGTGAGCCAGAAGATATGCCCGCCGATGTAATTAAGCAGAACAAAGGGCAAATTGACCCATTTGGTCCACTAGTCAATTACAAAGACAAAGGCAACAAAGTTGAACTAGTTGGCAAAGAAAAAGTAGATGGCAAGGACAACTATCACCTGAAAGTGACATCGAAAGATGGAGTTGTGATGGATGAATACGTTGACGCGACTACCTATATGGTTAGTAAAGTTAAGGCGACTATGAACGGGCAGGAAGGCGAAATCGGGTTCTCGGACTACAAAGCCGTTGATGGAATTCCGTTTGCAAACACCATGGAAATTGCAAATCCGCAAATGGGCACCCTGACGATGGTTACCACCAAAATCACGATTAACCCTAAGGTCGACGAAACCATCTTTAAAAAGCCGGCCAAATAACATTATTCTATCTTCACCTGTGCAGAAAGCCACTCCGACTTGGAGTGGCTTTCTGTTTTTTGCAGGATCACAAAATTTAGAGACCATTTCAGGATAATACCGGCTATTTATGCTTTATGAGATAGCAGGTTCTTGATAGACCAGTTTACTTTTGCTTAAAATTCCTTGATCTACTATGAATCGAAACCCCTGGTTGTTTCTGTTACTTTTCGTTTCTTCTCCACTTTTCGCACAAAAAAACCTTAAACTCTGGTATAATCAACCCGCAGCTGTCTGGACCGAAGCGTTGCCTGTGGGCAATGGGCGCATTGGTGGAATGATCTTCGGGCGAGTGGATGAAGAGCTAATTCAACTTAATGAGAGTTCGCTTTGGTCAGGCGGGCCAGTAAGTGGACCGGTCAACCCAGAATCTCCTACTTATCTACCACAGGTTCGGCAAGCGTTGGCTGATGGAGATTATAAGAAAGCCACCGATTTAGCCAAAAAAATGCAGGGATTGTATACGCAATCGTATATGCCGCTGGGCGATTTAGTACTAAAACAGGACTTTAAAGGGGCTAAGCCCTCGGCTTATTACCGCGACCTGGATATTCAGAAAGCCATCGCCACGACAACGTTTACAGTGAATGGCATCGGGTATAAACGAGAAATATTCACCTCTGCACCAGACCAGGTCATGGTTATTCGACTAACGGCTAACAAACCCGGCCAGATCAGTTTCGATGCTAGCACCCAAAGTCAACTTCATGCCCAAAGCAGTGGCAACGGACTGAATGAATGGGTGATGAAAGGCAAAGCACCTGCACAGGTGGAGCCTAATTATTACAATCCCAAAGATCGGGAGCATGTCGTTTATGAAGATGTAACGGGTTGTAAAGGGATGCGTTTTCAGCTTCGGCTTAAAGCAATCAACAAAGGAGGAACCGTTCAAACCAACACAGATGGGATTCATATTCGTAATGCTTCTGAGGTTCTACTGCTGGTGGCGGCTACCACAAGTTTTAATGGATATGATAAATGCCCTGATAAAGATGGAAAAGACGAAAATAAATTAGCCGAAGAAATTATCCGAAAAGCTACCCTAAAGAATTATTTAACACTGTTAAGTAGTCACTTGAACGACTATCAGCCCTATTTTAATCGGTTCTCTCTGCAAATCACGGATACAACGGCGACAAATCCGAATGCTCAGTTACCTTCCGATAGGCGGTTAGAGGGTTACTCGAAGGGCGCTTACGACCCTGGTCTGGAGGTGTTGTATAATCAGTACGGCCGGTATTTACTTATCTCCAGTTCGCGAGTTCCGGGCATACCAGCCAACTTGCAGGGAATCTGGAACAAAGAGCTACGAGCGCCCTGGAGTTCCAATTACACGATCAATATTAATACCCAGATGAACTACTGGCCCGTTGAGGTAACTAACCTGTCGGAGCTACATCAGCCGCTGCTTAGTTTTATTGGATCGCTGGCCAAAAATGGGGCCTTGATCGCTAAGGAGTTTTACAACATGCATGGTTGGGTTGCGCACCACAACACCGATATCTGGGCCATCGCTAACCCCGTTGGTGATAAAGGTCAGGGCGATCCCAAATGGGCCAACTGGAATCAGGGGGCAAGCTGGCTTTGTCAGCACCTTTGGGAACATTACCGGTTTACGGGCGACAAAACGTTTCTACAGGAACGCGCTTACCCGCTCATGAAAGGGGCCGCTCAGTTTTACTTAGACTGGCTTATAGAAGATAAAGATGGCTATCTGGTAGTATCGCCGTCGTTATCCCCCGAAAATGATTTTATCGATGAAAAAGGGCAGCATGCGGCTGTGTCGGTGGCAACGACAATGGATATGTCGATCATGTGGGATTTGTTCACCAACCTGATCGATGCATCTACAGTCCTGAATACCGACACGGAGTTTCGAAACCTCCTTATTGAGAAACGGAAGAAGTTTTACCCCTTACACATCGGTCATAAAGGCAATCTTCAGGAGTGGAATAAAGATTACGAAGATGTAGATCCGCAGCACCGACATGTGTCACACCTGTTTGGATTGCATCCCGGTCGGCAAATTTCGCCGATTTCGACCCCTGAATTTGCCGCTGCCGCTAAGAAAACCCTGGAAATACGGGGAGATGCAGGTACTGGCTGGAGCCGCGCCTGGAAAATTAACTTCTGGGCACGATTGCTTGATGGTAATCATGCCTATTTACTGCTTCGGGAGCTGTTGAGTTATACCAGCGAAACCGCTACGAATTATGGAAGTCGGGGAGGAGGTGGAACCTATCCGAATTTTTTCGATGCTCATCCGCCGTTTCAGATTGATGGTAATTTTGGGGGAACAGCGGGCATGGCCGAGATGCTAATTCAGAGCCATCTGGATGATATTCATTTATTAGCGGCTCTGCCCTCTGCCTGGAAAGAAGGGAGTGTATCGGGCCTGAAAGCGCGGGGTGGGTTCCAGGTTGGTATCCAATGGAAAAACCATCGGTTAACAACCGCTACCGTTCAATCCTTAAACGGTGGACTTTGTAAAATCAGAACTGCCCGCCCTGTAAAAATAAAAGGTATCCAGACGGAATCGAAGCAAACGAATGTAGGATACGTTACCTCATTTACGACACAAAAAGGTGGTAAGTATGAGGTGACAGGTTTATAGCGTTTTTGTCCTCCCGACGCAGGAGGGATCTTAGGGTTTCTTAATGCTCTAGTAAGGACATTTTTAAGATCCCTCCTGCGTCGGGAGGACAAAAAAACGTCTAAGTTAAAGGGTAGTTTTGTCAAGACGCCGGAAGTAGAAAGATAATAAACGAATAAGGGGCCGATTTACTAAATCGGCCCCTTATTCGTTTATTATCTTCTTTGATCAATTAATTTCCAGATGTGATAAACAACTGGACTTTCATTTGATCATTTGCTTTTAACTGATCGCCAATCGTTACTCGCTGGAGCCGCTCTCGTAAAGTCAGCGAAGTCTGAAGCTGAGTTTCTGTCGGAATCGATAACAACAAGGGTTGATTAGCGAGTTTACGCTTAATAATCTGCCCGATATAATACGTTAAATCAAACGAATAAGAGTCCACGAGAGGCAAAGCACCTGTATCAGGACCATTTTGCACAAATGTCGTTTGTGGATTGTACTGAGCAATGGCTGATGAGGTACCACCTGCTCCACCTGGCACAGCAGTGGGTAATATATCGTTCTGAGTGTTGGTGAAAAAGAGTGCTAGATAGCCCGGAGGGTTACTATTATCTTTCGTTGTGGTTCGGATGGGGCTAATGACCAGCGTTGCCTTATTGATATCTGCATAGCCATCCGGTTTGGCAAACTGATCTAGATACGGAATTTCAAGGCGTGTATGGAGCAGGGCACTTGGTACAATGAACGTAGTGTTGTTGGTTAGACGACTACTAACGGCATCCGACCGATTTTTCAATACACTCAATGGCGTGCCACTCAAATCATTCGTTATCTGCGTAAAATAACCCAGCGACATGGGGAACAATAGATTCGATTGCGCTAGATCGACATCGGTAGCATGGTAATAGAGTCGTAAGCCGCTACTTGCCGTTGCAAAACCAGCAAATGCATTGGAAGTTGAATTGCAATTCAGAGCAAACCCAGGGAAGTATTCAGCTAGGGTTGTCGCATCAACGATGTCGCCATTGACCAGTTTATTGAAAAAAGTCTGCTCAACATCGGCAGGCAGTCGAAACGAAATTTTCCTGGTGAGCGTCAGCGGCTGCGGTAAAACGGTTTTCTGTAGGTATGGTTTACTGGAGTACGATACAGAATTTGTATTGTAATACGCCTGATAAACGAGTGGTTTGTCTAATGTGTGTAGACTGATGTTAAACGCAGAGGTTGTATCGCCATATACATACGCATACGTCAATTCCAGTACAAGCGAATCCAGGCGCTGATTGGTTTGGCCCTGGAAAGAATTACTGGCATAATTAATCGCGGCAAAAGCGCGGGCTGTCATCTTACCGGTTTGCGCGTCTGACCAACGCCCAACGACGATATTCGCATCACCCGACGTTAGGAATGAATCCGGCCGCATCACCGTTGAGGTTTTGAGCGTCAGTGTATCAACAGACTGTACAAACAGTTCCTGAGGACTGATGACCGACTGTCCTACACGAAGATCGCCCGATTGGCAGGAAAATAGCACCATACCGGTCAGCAGTAGCAAACCGGCGTACCAGAGAGTACGCATAATCTAACTAATTCAGGGGATTTTTACGCCCAACTGGCGTAAGTCTTCTTTTGTCAGCGTAGGCATAGCCTCCGTCTGTTTCATTTTTTCAGCCACCCAATTACCCACTCGTTGAGCTTCTTCCTGGGAGGTAAAGCCAACTATACCATATTGTCCTGGTATAGTTGGCTGATGAATAACCATCTTTTTGTTATTCAGTATATCATATCCCCAGCCACCTTTGGTCTTGAATACCTGTACCTGATAATGAGGCTGTCGAGGGTAAAATAAATAAACCGTGACAATCGCTAAACAAATCAGGCAAAAAATCAGGCCCAGCCGAACTAAGGATGGTCGAGACGTAGGCTGCGAATCGTTCGTCATTTTAACTTACCTTACCAACGTATCAACGCAAAGGGCCTGATCGTACTGGCAAGGTGTATGATTTAAGGAATGACTTGTACTACAGTCGGATCGAAATCCCACAGGTCGTCGAAACGGCTTGTACCATTGGCACCTGTTGTAATATAGCCTTTGTTGTTGATCGACCAGGCAACTGCATACGTCCGGCTAGATCCTTCAAATACACCTCTTGTTGTCCAGGTATCGGCGGTTGGATTATATTCCCAAACGTCTTTCGTTGTCGCGTCACCACCTGTGATATACCCTAAACCATTAATCGCAAAGCCAACGGCATAGCTACGGGCAATGCTGGTTTGGTCGGTAATGAAATTCAGCTTTTGGGTCCACAAATCTTGTGCTGGATCATACACATACCAGTCGAGCTGATTTGAGTTGTTGTTGTTACCCGTACCAACATAAGCCATGTTGTTAATAACAAAAGCAACAGCTCCTACGCGTTTCGAACCACCATAACTGGCCACTTTAGTCCAGGTATTGGTTGTTGGGGTATACGACCACATATCTTTCAGATAGTTGCCGTCGAATCCACACGTTACATAGCCTTTTGTGCCAATCGCAAAGGCGGTTGCTGTTTGACGGGCAGTGCCACCAAAATCTGCGACCTGTTTCCAGCTGTTCGCAGTTGGATCATATTCCCAGAAATCCTTTAAGCGAGTCGAATTAGCATCCAGACCTGTACCGATATAGCCTTTCGTACCAACCGAGAAGCCTACGCCAAGGTTACGGGCTACACCTGGAAAATCAGCCTTCTGTGTCCAGGCATTTCGACTTGCGTCATAAGCCCACATATCTTTCAGACGGTTGTTGCTAACATCGGTTCCAGTGCCCATGTAAGCAATAGTACCAACTACGAAACTGGCAGCTCCAAAACGAGCAGGGCCTTCTAATTCAGATCTTGAATTCCAGTCGCCCAGCGTGTCGACTGTTGATGAGTTGTTACAACCAATGAGGAGTCCGGCCCAGCCAATGCCGACCAGTGCTAGTGTCCAGTTGACGCGTTTGGTCTTCTTCGTAGCGTTAGAGAGGGTAGTCTCAGTTGATATTGCTTTCGACTGAGAGTTGGTCGCCGAAAGGAATCGAAATGGTAAATGAATCATGAAAAACGAGCGTGAACGAACGAATTAAAACGTAAAGTTATAGGAATTTGCGTTAAGAACGATGGTTTGATAGTCTTACCAGCACGAGTTGACAAAATTGGTAGCCCGATTCGGGCGAAGTCATGTATCAAATAGGTCGCACAAAATTACGCCAAAGGGGTGTTACTTGCTAACGTGCTGGACTCATAAAAATTCTTAATTGTTAGGGTGATTTAAAGACACTTAAGGAAAAACCGAAACGACTATGACACAAAGACTCGCTTTGCATCATAGCCGTTGGAATGTAACTTCCTTAAAAAAGGTTAAAATTTAAGGCTCTTCAATTCCCGGATCATTGAATGACCACCCGCCTTGCGTTGAATAGACGACCCTAAATTGATCAATGGATTACCACTGCTGGTTGCTTTGCGGCCACTGGCTACACTTCCCGAAATCTGGCTGAGCGCAGTATTTAACAAGTCTTCATTGGTATCGCCCAGTGGCAGCAGATTAATCGGTTCGTCAACCTCTATACTGGGAGTAAATCCGGTTGCGTAATCAGACTGTCCGAGGCTGTTGTATGATTTGAAAACAATAGGCTGCATACCCCATTTAATTTTTCCAGAATCGTCGGTGACCGTAATGGAACCTACATTTTTTCCATAAGTCGTTGTACCAATTGTGGTTACGGTCATGTATGGGCGCAAGCCATTAATGATAAGTTCGCTGGCTGAAGCCGTATGATCGGTGGTAAGTACAAAGACCCGCGAGAGGTTATCGCCGATATTCTGAGACTTATCCAGGAAATTCTGAATAAAGAAACTGGAGCCATAAGCCTGCTGTAACAGGGGTGTAATGCTGGTATTCCACTCTTCCCGGAAGTACAATTTACTGGAACTGACCCCCTTACCGATAAGGCTGGCCATATTCGCCGAGGAAGACGTATAACCACCTGGGTTATAGCGTAAATCCAGTACTAATTCGGTGACGCCCTGCGCTTTGAAGTTACTAAAAACGGCATCTACCTGCGCATCATACTCATCGGCCTCGCTCCCGTTAGCGCCTGGAACAAATTGATTATAAACTAAATAGCCAACTTTTTTGCTGCCAACGGTATAAATGGAATCCAGGAACACCGGATTTTCCTGGAAGGTTGTAGCGGTTACACTGATTGTTTTGTCCGTATCGACCAACGATGAGCCGCTTATGGTAGCAAATCCAAAAGTAAAGGTTGTTCCTGTTAACAATAAGTCCGAATAATTGCTGGTTGTCAATAACTGACTGTTTACTTTCGAAATAATGTCACCCCGCTTGATACCAGCCAGTTGCGCCGGAGAACCTGGCAGTACATACAAAACCTGAGCAATAACACCCGTAGAGCCTGAAGAACGTAGGTATAAGTTGTATTCCATACCCGTAGTGGTGGTCTGGCCACTTAATTCAGCAGTTAATGTGCTGGCATCATTCTCAATCCACGAGAACCGATCACCATCTGGATTCGAGGTAGCATTATAGGTATTCAGAATAGAGTTGAAGAAAACATCGGGTGCCAGTGTAGTATCGGGATTGGCTGGAATTTTGGTATTCCAGTAGTACACGTCCCGCATATTCGAAAGAATCCAGGAATCAATCGTTTGGTTTTCAGATGTTGTGGCCGATGTTTGAGGGGTGACATCGTCTGTTGTCTTCTTACAGGCCGACAGTGATAAGGCGAAACCTGCCATGAAAAGTATTGACCAAATCTGCTGATGAAGTAACTCTTTTGTTGTTCTACGCGTGTAATTCATATCGTTCTTATCTATAGAGTAAGTTGAATAAAAAAGCGTCTTAATCTATAATGGTTACGCTGGTGAAATACCGTTTGTTGCAGCCGGTAATACGCTCTCCATAATTTAATAGTCATTTAATTCTGATCGCTGCGATTTAGTAGGAGAGGAGGCCGCTGATTTTCAGAGTTGATTTGGGTTGGCCGTTGTTGACGCTAGAAAGGCGGCCTGGTTGATAAAACAGATAGAGCGTAGTTTTTTAAGAATCAACACTCGATTGCCAAACTATACACAGCAAGTAGTTGCGACTGTGTTGTATCTTTGATAATGAGTTTAATGAAACCTAGTAGAACAAATCTGTGGAAAGACGTAATGCGTTAAAAACAATGGCTGGGGCCGTGGGTGGGCTAATTAGCTTGCCTGCCTGGGCAAATGGCTGGACGACCGAAACTGTCCTGACAACCCGAAAAATTCTCTCTGTAGGCCAAACTGAATTGCTGGCAGAGATGGTCGAAACGATTATTCCGGCTACCGATACGCCTGGCGCAAAAGCCCTGAACGTTCATCAGTTCGTGCAGAAAATGGTGGCCGATTGTTACCCTAAAACGGCACAGGAAAACCTGAACAAAGGACTCGATTCGTTAAATGATCTGGCTCAGAAATCATTTAGCAAACCTTTTGCTCAAGGCGATACGGCTCAACGGACAGCACTACTGACGCAACTGGCTCAATCGCCGGATCAAAAGGAGTTTTACTCGCTAGTGAAGAACCTCACTATTCGAGGCTATATGACGTCGGAGTATGTGATGACCAATCTTACGCACTACGAATTTATTCCAGGTCGTTACCACGGTTGCGTGCCTGTACCTCAAAAAGCAGCTTCACAAGGAAAATAGGTGTACGGTTTGAGGTATTCGGTTTACGGTGGCTGACGTACGAAGTTGCTTTCGCGTCAGCCACCGTAGACCGAATACCTCAAACCGAATACTGTAAACTAACCACTCTTGAAAATGTCTTACTTTAATATAGATGCGCAAGCCTTAAACACCTACGATGCCATTGTCATTGGCTCAGGCATTAGTGGCGGCTGGGCAGCCAAAGAATTGACTGGCAAAGGCCTGCGCACCCTCGTTCTCGAACGGGGACGCGATGTTCGGCACGTAACCGATTATCCTACGACCAACAAACAACCTTGGGAATTTGAACATAGAAACCAGCTTAAGCAGGAAGTTCGGGAAGCCAACCCGATTATCAGCAAGTGCTATGCTTTTTATGAAGGTACCGAACAGTTTTTCGTGAAAGACGCTGAGCATCCTTACGTTCAGGAAAAGCCTTTCGACTGGATACGGGGCTATCAGGTAGGCGGCAAATCGCTGATGTGGGCACGACAAACACAGCGCTGGAGCGATTTCGATTTTGAAGGACCTGCCCGTGATGGATTCGCCGTTGACTGGCCGATCCGCTATGCCGACATTGCCCCCTGGTATAGCCATGTAGAACGATTTGCCGGAATAACCGGTAACAAAGATGGCTTGGCCACTTTGCCAGATGGTGAGTTTCTGCCCCCCCACGAATGGAACTGCGTAGAGAAGCATTTTCAACAAAAAGTGGCGGCCAAATATAAGGATCGGCATGTGATTATGGGGCGGGCCGCGCATTTAACGCAACCACAACCCATTCATTTTCAGCAGGGACGGGCGCAATGTCAGCACCGTACCATCTGTGAGCGCGGATGTCCGTTTGGTGGCTACTTCAGTAGCAATTCGTCAACCATACCCTGGGCAGCTAAAACGGGTAAAATGACCTTACGTCCCAACTCGGTTGTTCACTCGATCATCTACGATGAGGCCAAAGGCCGGGCAACGGGGGTGCGCGTCATTGACGCTAATACCAAACAGATGCAGGAGTTTTATGCTCGTATCATTTTTCTGAATGCGGCAGCATTAAACTCCAATCTAGTGCTGTTGAATTCAACATCTCATCGCTTCCCGAATGGTCTGGGCAACGACAGTGGGGTTTTGGGTAAATATGTCGCTTTCCACAATTATCGGGCAGGTATTTCGGGTGAATACGATGGAGATCTTGATTCGACAACAGATGGTCGTCGGCCAAACAGCCCTTATATTCCCCGTTTCCGAAATGTGCTAAAACAGGAAACGAACTTCTTACGAGGGTATGCCTCTGGTTTTTCGGCCGGGCGGATTTCGCGGTCTGATCAAAATGGAATTGGAGCCGACTTGAAAGAGAGCCTGTTGAATCCTAAACTGGGCGGTTGGTACGTCGGCTCACATATGATGGGTGAAACCATCCCGAAAGAATCGAACTATCTTGCGCTGGACTCATCGCTAAAAGATCCGTTTGGTATTCCCCAACTGAAAATCTCGATTGCTTACGATGATAACGACGATAAAATGGTGAAGGATTATCAGGAGCAACTAACGGAGATGTTTACCGAAGCGGGTTTCAAAAATATCCGGGTACGTGACAGTCATGCCGCACCTGGCCTCGATATTCACGAAATGGGTGGTGTGCGGATGGGTAAAGACCCCAAAACGTCGATGCTCAATAAGTGGAACCAACTTCATGCCGTGAAAAACGTATTCGTAACAGATGGAGCCAGCATGACCTCGACTTCCACGCAAAACCCATCATTAACCTATATGGCGCTTACAGCCCGCGCTGCCGATTATGCCGTGAAAGCTATGAAAAAGGGGCTGGTGTAGGTATCATTTTATTTTTTTGTATCTGGCGCGGGTATTTACCCGTGCCTTTTATTTTGGCTAGCATTCGCTAGCGCACGATTAACTGGTAGGTCGGCGGATGCTGACGAAATTATAAGCACGAGCAAATGCACGCGCCAGAAGTATTTCTACGGGTTAATTAACTTTTAAGGAAAACCATTGAAATCGTATACCTCTCGTTCCCCTATTATGTCTAAAACTTTTATCGGGATTGCCTGCCTGATGGCTTCACTGCTTTCGTGGGATAGCCTGGCCGAAAACCATACGGGCAAATATCCAAAAGCCGTTCGTACACATAAGAAATCAGATCCGTCATCTGAACTAAAACTTCCAGCTGGATTTTCAGGCACGATCGTCGCGCAGGATCTGGGTTCGGCTCGTCATATTGCGATTACCAAAACCGGTGACATTTACGTGAAGCTGGCTAAACTCAAGGACGGGAAAGGAATTTATCGGCTTCGGGATACCGACAAAGATGGTCTGATTGATGAAACAACGGGCTTCGGGGATTATCCCGGAACCGGAATTTTCATTAACAATGGATATCTCTATGCCTCGTCTAATTCAAGTGTTTATCGCTACAAACTCAACGATAAGCAGGAGGTTGATAGCCCCGATCAGCCTGAAAAACTGGTGTCGGGCTTACGGGAAAAAGACCGAGATAAGTCGAAGTCGATTGCGGTTGATAATCAGAATAACTTGTACGTGAATATCGCTTCGGATAACGATGCTTGCCGGGAAGCCGGGACCGGGAAAGGGTTAATGCCCTGCCCGCTGCTGGATTCGGCAGCAGGTATCTGGAAATTTAAAGCAAATGTTGCCGATCAATCCTTTGCGAGCGGCACACGCTATGCCACTGGTTTGAAAAACGTTGTGGGGCTGGATTGGAATACCAAAAACAACTCCCTGTTTGTTTTGATGCATGGGCGGGGGAAATTCGATGATTTCTACCCACAGTACTATACACCGCAAAATAGTGCTGAGCTACCCGCCGAAACGATGTATGAAGTTCATCAGGGCGATGATGCTGGTTGGCCTTATATTTATTACGACCCCGTTCAGAAAAAGAAAATGCTGGCTCCTGAATATGGTGGAGATGGCAAAAAAACGGGTGGTGAAAAAGCGATCAGTCCAGTAGTCGCTTTCCCGGCTCATATGGCGCCTAATGGATTACTGTTCTATACGGGAACGGCCTTCCCCGAGCGTTACCGAAACGGCGCTTTCATTGCGTTTCACTCCCAATCGCAACCAATTCACAAAGGCTATTTAGTTGGCTTTGTGCCGTTTAAAAATGGAAAGCCAGCGGGCCCATGGGAAATCTTTGCCGATAATTTTGCGGGTGTCGACCTCGAAAAACCACAAGGTCCCGTACAACATCGTCCTTGTGGTCTGGCGCAGGGACCCGATGGCTCTATCTATGTAACGGATGATTTGAACGGTACCTTATTTAAAATCAGTTATAAAGGGTCGGCCAAAGGCCAGAAATCAATGACGGCTTCGAAAAAGAAGTAACAGCCTGAATTATTAACGATTAACTAAAGCCATCTACGCTAGCTAGTAGGTGGCTTTTTTGTGCTTCCTTTTACCGGATCATACTGAGGCAAAGTGGTTTTTCGTAGACCTTTTTAACAAACATTAACTTGGACGGATGTGCCTGATACTGAATCTTTATGGCGGCTTAAGCGCCTGCTAAAACGATGCGTTATTTACTTCTGACACTAGTCCTTTACAGTCTTATCATTAATCTGGCAATTGGTCAGCATACCCAACGTTCTGTTGGAGACTATACTGTTTTTACGATTCCATTTGAAGGAGACTCGATCACGTTTGCTGTTGTCACTCGAAAAGGTGAGTTGACGAAGAAGAAGCCAATTTTTCTATTTCGTCAGGGTTCCCTGCCGATTCCGCTGTTTACCATTAATCCGAAGACCCATAAGCCTGCCTTAACAGAATTGCCCATTACCTGTTACGACCACGAAGCTGACTATTATTCAATTATGATTGCGAAACCGGGGGTACCTCTCGTTGTTGAGGATGCGTATTTAGATACGCTGTTTACTACCCGTAGCAGGCCTAAGCCCACAATGTATACGTCGACGTATTTTAGTCATAACTACCTTGATTATTACGTTCATCAGACGAATGCTGTGTTTGACTTTCTGCTTAAACAGCCTTGGGTGGATACTAAACGAGTTGTACTAGCCGGTGGGTCAGAAGGCTACCATGTAGCGATTAAAACGGCCTATACAAATCCAAGGGTTACCCATTTAATTGTATCATCAGGCGGGTTGGAAGGCCGACACCAGTCGATCATCCGTGCCGAGCGAATGAAAGGGTATACAGGCGAGTATACGCAAGAGGAGGCTCAACGAAGCGTTGAGGGGTTGCAACGGGAATGGATTGAGATTTGTAAAGACTCGCTCAATACGACATCGACTTATGGCGATCCTAAACGGACAACCTATTCATTTTCGCATAATCACAATTTAGAGTATCTGCTTGCCCTAACCATACCCATTCGTGTGATCTATGGCACTGCCGATGTGGGCTCGACCTCGAACGATATCCTACCGCTTGAGTTTGCTCGTCGTGGCAAAATGAATCTTAGTTTGAAGGCATATCCTAATCATGACCATACGTATTACAAGTTAACGTATAATGCGAAGGGGAAGGTTATCGATAAAGTCTATAACGGCGTTGTTGTCGAAAAGGAGTATTTCGACTGGCTCAGGCTTCATTAACTCAATGGGTACGAAATGCTGAAACCAATACGTTGGATAGTGGATTGAGGGTGCCAGAACAGTAAACCAAACCAATCTATACCTTTATACCCCGTGCGCAGGCACTTCGTCTGCTGCCCATTAACCGACCTATTGTTTTATGAATTACTCCGAAAAGATCACCCGCCAGCAGTTTCTTAAACTAGGCGCCTTAGCTACATCGGCGGCTTTGTTACCTCAGCTAGATGCGTTTGCAGCCCCTACCAAAAAGGTTGGTTTGCAATTGTATACACTGCGGGATTTGATGGCGAAAGACCCGGATGGAACATTGAAAAAAGTGGCCGAAATTGGCTACAAAGAAGTTGAGTTGTTTGGTTACGCAGATGGTAAATTCTTCGGCAAAACACCTAAAGCATTTGCAGCCCAACTGAAAAGCCTGGGTTTATCGGTTCCCAGCGGACACTATACAACGGGCAAAACAATGCCAAATGCGAAAGGCACCCTCACCAATGACTGGAAACGGGCGGTTGACGATGCTGCTGCTATCGGACAGAAGTACATGGTTTGTGCTTACCTGTTCCCCGACGAACGGAAAAAACTGGATGACTACAAACAGTTTGCGGATCTATTCAATAAATCGGCGGAAGTCGTGAAAGCGGCCGGGATGCAATTCTGCTACCACAACCACGATTTTGAATTTAAGGCAATGGATAGCAAACTGCCTTATGATGTCCTGTTGAACGGTACCGACAAGAACCTGGTCAAACTCGAACTCGATTTGTACTGGGCTACGTTTGCGAATCAGGACCCCGTTGCTTTGTTCAAGAAGCACCCTGGTCGTTTCCCGCTTTGGCACATCAAAGACATGGAAAAAACGGCTGAACGGGCATTCGCGCCAGTTGGTACGGGTTCTATTAACTTCCAGCGAATCTTCGACGCGAAGAAAACAGCGGGCATGACGCACTACTTCGTTGAACAGGATGTCTGCAAACTGCCACCACTGGAGTCAATTGCGATCAGCTTTAAGAATGTGGAAAAATTGAAAGTATAAATCTAGGTCGATTAACCCGTTTACAGGCCAAACGAAACTCCTCGGTTTCGTTTGGCCTGTGTATTTTTGAGCGATGAATGTTTCTAAGATACTCCTGGCGATCGGCCTGTTTTTAATTGGTTCCTTTGGCCACTGGTATATCATGTACTGGCAATTCAAAATGCCAAACTGGATTCGGTCGCCGATACCATACGTGCTGGCGCTAGGATGCACCTGGTTATGGATTAAAGCTTCCAAATATGGTGTAGAAGGGTTCAATGGCTCCATGTGGTCGAATCGATTCTTGTTTTTTGCTACGGGCGTTATCGTTGGTGCCTTCCTCTATCCGTTGCATTATAACCAGCCCCTTACTATTAAAGTAGTCATTCAGATTCTTCTGGCCCTCTGTATTATCCTTGTTTCGTTGATTTGATTGATTATCACCCAGTTTTGTGCGAAATTATACACTGCCAAATCGCGCAAATGCCTCTCGTTCCAGTTCTTCCCGATGATTGGGATGGGCAATGTTGATAAGGGCACGGGCACGTTGGCGGAGGTTCTTGCCGAACAAATTAGCAATACCGTATTCTGTGACAATGTAATGCACATGCGCGCGAGTGGTCGTTACGCCGGCCCCTTCTTTCAAAAACGGAACTAGTTTACTCTCTCCCCGAGTGGTTGTTGACGCCAGCGCGAAAATAGGTTTTCCACCTTCCGACAGACTGGCTCCCCGCACAAAATCCATCTGGCCACCTACGCCTGAATATTGGTAGGTCCCAATCGTGTCGGCACAAACTTGCCCTGTCAGGTCGATTTCGATGGCCGAATTGATGGCCGTAACTTTCGGGTTGCGCCGAATGATAGCCGTATCGTTGGTAAAACTGACCTGTTTCATAGCGACCCCAGGGTTATCATCAATGAAATCGTAAACTCGTTGACTGCCCATTACAAAGGCCGAAACAAGGCGATAGGGTAGCACTGTCTTATGTTCACCGGTGATCACCCCCCGTTCAACCAGATCGATCACCCCATCCGAAAACATTTCGGTATGGATGCCCAGCCCTTTGTGATGGATAAGCTCCGATAGCGTAGCATTCGGAATGCCGCCGATGCCAAGCTGAAGCGTGGCACCATCTTCAACCAGACTCGCTACGTTTTGGCCGATCTTACGATCCAGATCACTGATCTGACCAGGCAACACTTCGTAAACGGGCGCATCTACCTCAACGGCCGCGTGTAGCATCGAAACTGGAATCAGGCCGTCACCATGCGTGCGAGGTACACGTGGATTCACCTGGGCAATCACATACTTCGCCGAATGAATGGCCGCTAACGAAATATCGACCGAAGGACCCAGCGAACAGAAACCGTGCGCATCGGGGGGCGATACCTGAATAAGCGCTACATCGATGGGCAATATGTTTCGCTGGAACAAAAGAGGGACCTCACTCAGAAAAACTGGAACGTAATCGCCGATGCCCTGATTGAGTTGCTTCCGCATATTGGCACCGATAAAGAAGGAATTAGGTCGAAACGAATTTTGGTACTGGGCATCCAGATAGGGCAATGGCCCTTCGGTATGCATATGACAAATCTCTACATCACGAAGCTCATGAGCACGATCGACCATTGCCTTGATGAGCATATGAGGAGTTTGGGCAACACTATGTATAAAAACGCGATTGCCCGATTGAATAGCCGAAACGGCTTTTTCGGGACTAGTGAGCGGAAGATGAACAGGCATTGTTAGGTAAAAGCGTAATTTTTGACGCCACAAAAGTAGGTGTTAGTGCTTCTGCATGAGGTGATTAATTTCGGCATGGTTGGCTGAGTTTAATCAGGGTTTTTGCAGGAAAAAGTGTCAGGAAAATTCACGCTAATTTGGCCAGCCTATGGGAGCAATCGGGGTACGCTGGTCAATAGGACCACAAACAGCAGTGGGCGGGCGAACCGGACCACCTACAAGAAATGTAGGGCCATTAGAGGGAGGAGGTGGCGATTCTGGATTAGGGATACGGCCGTTCAAGGCGTAAAACAAGGTAGGCGGAATGCCATCCGTGTCTTTTCGATCAATGTAATACGGTTTTATTGAAACAGCCGAAGCGGTAAAGTAGCCAATTACTTTTTCTTTTGGATCGGCCTCATTTCGAATATTGCCGATCATTACCGTCGGTGGTGTGTCAGTCAATCCACCTGTTGATTGTGTCTGTTGCTGGAAAAAATTGAAGTACTCGTAAGCCGTTTTAGTGAGCGCTTCCTGTCGAATATCGACCAAACAAGGGCTATGCTGATAAAAGGGAACCTGAGCAACCAGTTGTCGGGAAATAAGCCCACCATTCGTAAACTTATCATCGAAAACATTGATGGTATGACTGTAGAGGATTTCCCAGCATTGCGTTCGACAGAAATAATCGAACGAGGTACCCTGAACGTAC
Organism: Spirosoma foliorum; assembly: GCF_014117325.1. Lineage (NCBI taxonomy): Bacteria > Pseudomonadati > Bacteroidota > Cytophagia > Cytophagales > Cytophagaceae > Spirosoma > Spirosoma foliorum. The sequence goes on from NZ_CP059732.1 coordinate 2,494,220, forward strand.
AAATAGGCCTGTGAGCTAGCGGGTGGATAAACGCAATCCTCAAAAGGTTTATTGGTCGATTGAAATACGCCATTATTAAACGGCAAAACTTCATTGACGGCATAAATACCCTGATAGCAAGTCCGACAATACTCCTGGGGCTCATAAAGCATCCAGGACCATCGATAGTAATTGTGCTCATTGACAGGGTCCTGGGTGTCCAGGTAAACGTCATGCGCTGCGCGATAATGGCCATCTATTGCTTCAATGGGCGAAAGACTGGTTGGGTTGAATTGAACCGTCACCCGGCTAATGGGAGGAACGGAGGGCATCACCTGTTGCGTGGATATATAGCGAGTGCCATCACTCAGGGTAAAGCGGAGTTGGTAAGCGTGGTTTATCTGCCCTTTAAAATCGTTCGGCAATTGATAGCTGCCATTTATTGTTTCATGACAGCTAATCACCTCCGACGAATCGAGTATTACTTCAACCGTTGCTTTGGTAACGGGTAGTGTTCCACTTCGTCCAGTTAGCCGGTCAGCATGCGAACGATTAAGTCGAATGACCATCGGTTCGGCTACATTCGTAATCGTCCCGTCAACAACAAGAACATCCACGGTATCGGCCAGGGTTTGGGCGAGGGGATCTACACAAGCGAATGGTAGAAGCAGAGCCGTTAAACAGCCAAGTCCAAGTAGAGCTAACGAACGCATACATAGCTGGAATGTTAGACCAAAACCGCTTTACGAATAGATTCTACTTTTTTGAATTTACTGCTTGATGTAATTGTCTGATTTGAATTCATTAGCCTCCGAATTGGGCCCGCTGCCTATCCTCGTTATGTGTCCTCAACTACGATATATACAAAGCTCGGATGCTGGTGGAGCAACTCCCTCGTTGAGCGTAGTATGGACTACGTTCGAGTGTTATCCGGTCTTTGACCGGAGTGAACTAAATTGAAAAACCGGTCGGAGATGGCAACGGCCACCCGGCGGAAACACCACGGCGTAGTCCAGACACTACGCCGAACAAAGGTCTGCCGTAGGTGCGACCTATATACTAAGAATTAGGTCGCACCTACAGCGCTTACTGGATGGAATAGGTTTATTTTTCTATTAACAGGTCGCACTTACAGTGCTTAAGAGAACGAGGGTGCCAATAAAAAATAATATATATTTTCTCCAAAATAACCAGCTATTCCCTACGTGTGCATCATCGACTAAAATCACCGGACAGCCACCAATTCTTCGGTTAATAGTTGTTGGAACCAGCGCCCTGATGCCTTCACAATCCGTTGCTGCGTTCGGAAATCGACATAGACCAGGCCAAAGCGGGGGCGATACCCTTCTGCCCATTCGAAATTGTCGAGGAATGTCCAGGCAAAATAACCCTCAACCGGGAGGCCTTCCTGTTTAGCCCGAAGTACTTGCTGTAGGTAATTCTGATGGTATTCGACTCGGGCTTTATCATGCACTTGTCCCTTCTCCACCTGATCGTAAAAGGCCGCACCACTTTCGGTAATGTAGATTTTTTTGATGCCTTCGTACTGTCCGAATTGTTTTATGATTCGGTACATACTTTCGGGGTATACCTCCCAACCCATCTCCGTAATGGTTTGTACATTTCGCCGGAGGGGCGTTACATCTTTTGCCCACAGATACGGCATAAAGTACGATTGCTCGACCACTGCCCGGAAATAGTGCTGTAAACCAATAAAGTCGAAGTCAAATGCGAGCCGTTCCATGTCGCCGGGTTTAGCCACTTTTTTAGCAATGCTAGCCAGGAAGGGCAGCTCTTTCGAGGGGTAACCAAGGCCGAGAGATGGCTCGATAAAAAGCCGGTTCATGAGCGCATCCACCCGAATGGCAGCAGACTGATCGCCAGGGGTAAACGGATCGATGGGGGAGCAGGAGAAAGTGGTACCAACTAACGCATCGGGAACATTTTGCCGAACAATGCGCCCACCTTCGGCCTGGGCCAGCGCGGTATGGTGAATAACGGGCAACAGATTCCGGAAACTCCGCCGACCCGGTGCGTGCTGTCCCGTAAAATAGCCCAGTATCGAAAATGCCAGTGGTTCGTTCAGGATAATCCAATGCTTCACTTTGTGGCCATACGCTTTTGTACAGACATCGGCAAAATCCGCAAACCAATCCACAATTTTTCGGTTGGGCCAGCCGCCTTTTAGTTCAAGCGCCTGCGGTAAATCCCAGTGGTAGAGTGTGATCCAGGGAGTAATGCCTAATTGAAGACACTGGTCGATCAGGCGGTCGTAGAAGGCAATTCCGGCTTCATTGATACGTCCGCCATGCGCTGGCCCTACACCGTCGGGAAGGATTCGTGACCACGATAGCGAGAAACGGAAGGCATTGAATCCGAGTTCTTTATGCAACAAAAGGTCCGATTCATAGCGGTCGTAGAATTCACAGGCTATATCGGCCGTTTCGCCCGTTTTGATTTTGCCTTTTTGCCGCCCGAACGTATCCCAGACGCAGGGCGTTCGTCCGTCGCGGTCAACCGCTCCTTCAATTTGATAGGCAGCTGTAGCAGTTCCCCAAACAAAGTCGGAACCGAAGGTATGGCGGTCAAAATTTAGTGGATCAGATGGGTTCATCAATACGTTGGCACAGGTAAATCGTGCGCAAAAGTACCGCCTGGTAAGCAACGAAAAACCCCAACTCGATAATTTAACATACCGAATTGGGGGACACGCTACAGGTTAGGTGGGATTATCCTCGGCGGCCAAAAGGGCCAGGCTGATTCCGGTTGTATCGATTAGGCTGCTGAGCCGCAAATAACCGATCGCGTTGGATTGGGGTTAACACGGCGAGCATATCCTGACGTTTGCGTAGTTGGAGCTGACGAAGACCGTCGGGCGTCATGCGCGAGGTTTGCATGATGTGGTCATAATTGTCTTCGATTTTATGCAATTGTTTCTCCTGACGACGAGACAACCCAACAATGGCGTCGATTCTGTCAATTTTTACCTCGTCCTGATATTGGTCGTAGTCGTAACGAGAGTTGCCGTGTTGTGGAGGGCGGTTGTCAAAAGGTCTTGAATAAACACCCTGAGCGAAGGTTACCGTGGTTGCTAAGCTGAAGAGGGTGAAGGCGGTTGCAATTATCGTTTTCATGATCAGTACGTGTTTAGTTGTGCGTTACTGATTCTTAGAAGCGAACTAGGCTTCATCGTTTAATAAGGCTATAGGCCCATCTGGCCGAATGCCCATTTTTAGCTGTTAAAACCGCTGAACGGCCTTCTGAATGCCGAATAAAATTTATCTATCAGTTGATTTTTTAGCCTGGTACCTTGACGCGTGTAGTTGCCATAGTACTCTTTACTTAACATTATCCTGCAACGGCATCGCTTTGCGCTGCGATATAGGGGGGCGCTGGCAGTTATAGCCTAGTGGACGATACCAATACAAAGAGAATAAGGACCCCAAATTAGAACACCATGAACGAAAAGGAATGTCAACGTCAGAATCGTAGTATCGGCCGTTTTTTTACAAAGCATACCCTGGGCGTGCCGCAGCTGAAATCAGCGACTACCTACAAGGTATTTACGGGTGGAAGTGTGTCGGCGGTTAGTACAAACGTGAATGGTATCTACACCAGTGGCGCGTATACATCAGGCACACAGTCAACATCATTTACAATGAGCAGTGTTGTGATGCAGGTAGGTGGAAGCGTAGGACCGTAGTGTATCATTATTCGTAAGGAATGGTATAAACACAAAGACCGCAACGAGTTTTTACACTCTCTGCGGTCTTTGTCTATCTGTGTTATATCCCAAAACTAGCCACGACGGCCATAAGGCATTGGCTGATTTTTGTTGTATCGATTAGTTGGCTGCGACTGATAGGCGAACAACCGATCGCGCTGGGCCGACGTTAGAACGGCAAGCATATCCTGACGTTTGCGCAATTGGAGTTGGCGTTTGGCATCGACTGATTGTCGAGGATTAGCCATGAGTCGGTCATAGTTGTTCTCGATTTTACGCAGCTCTTTTTCCTGTTTGAAGGATAGTCCCACCATGTTATCCAACTGATCGATTTTCAGATCATCCTGAAACTGATCGTTGTTGCCAAAGCGAGGAGCCTGAACTTGTGGCTGACCAGGCCGATTGTTGTTAAATGGTTTCGAATATATGCCTTGTGCGAACGTTACTGTAGTAGCTAAGCTAAAAAGGGCAATAGCGGAAATGAGTGTCGTTTTCATGATCAGTATGTGTTTAATTGTGCGTTACTGATTCTTAGAAGCGAACCACTCAACAGCGTTTAATCGGCCTGTAAGTCCATCTGGTTGAATGCCCATTTTGGTCCGTTGAACCCGGCTGAATCACTCCTGAATGACCTCTATTTTTTCAGTCTGTCGCCGAGCCATTGCCTGTGCTAAAATACTAGCAACAATGAGCTGGAGGGCATGATAAATCATGATCGGCAGTAATGCTATGCCCGCCATACTGCCCGGAAACAGGACATTTGCCATCACACTACCCTGTACCAGCGATTTCTTGGAACCACAAAACAACGCTGTAATTCGGTCTTCCCGGTTAAAATTCAGGAGTCGGCTGAGGAATGTGATGAGTCCGTAAATTAGAAAGAACAAGGCCAGCATCAGGGTGGCCAGCCAAAGTAGATCGCTCGCTGAAATCTTCTCAAATGAATGAAGGGCAAACGATTCGCAGAAGGCAGTGTAAACAATGAGTAAAATGGTGAACTGGTCGAAATACCGGAGTGCTGTTTTATGCTGGGAAGCCAGCCAGCCCAGGCGCTTATTCAGTAAAAGCCCAAGTACGACCGGTAGAATAACCTGAAGGGTTAACTTGCCAATGACACCGGCGAGGTCATATTGTCCAGTGGTATTGGCCAGTAAAAAACTCATCCAGATAGGTGTAATGAATACCCCAATCAGGCTGGAAATGCTGGCATTGAAGATCGCAGCCGGCAGATTTCCGCCCGCAATAGAGACCATCACCACCGATGATGAGACCGTTGAGGGTAAGGCTGCTACATAGAAAATGCCCAGCCAAAGCAACTCAGTATCTGGTGTTAGGAACAGCGAGCGGGCAGCCAGTACAACCGCCGGAAATACGACGAAGGTGGTAAGATGAATAACCAGATGAAGTCGGTGATTTCGCAGTCCTTCGCGCAACTGGCTGAAATTCAATTTTAAGCCATAAAAGAAAAAAATCAACGAAACGCCGTAGGTGGCCAGGGTCGACAATGAAAATATGCCCTCTTGGATACCCGGCTCGGGCCAGAGTTTGGCCAGGCCGATCATGGCTAGCAAAGCGAAGATAAACCAATCGAGTCCAGCGCGGGAGAGGAGAGAACCTAGGGACGTTTTTGCCATAATTTACTCGGTATCGGAAAGGCAGATGACTATGGTCGTACTAGCCAAGTGTATGTACAAGAGCTAACCAGTCAACCGCTTTAGGAGTTCGTGTATTGGGTAATTCGCTTGTACCCGCGGGCTTCAGCCCGTGTTTTAATTCACACACATATACGGGCTGAAGCCCGTGGGTACAAGCAAAATCAAGAGTCTTGGGTATGAAGGAAAATGCCTAATAATAAATTATTTATAAGAAGAGTAATGAGGACAACCGTTAAGGAGGAAACACACCTTTTTTATGAGAAAAGTACTACTGCTTCTGCTAGTATGCGTATCGGGTTATGTTCGAGCGCAGGAAACTCCACGGCTAAAAACACCAGTGAACTATTCCCAACCGTTTGCGAGAGGTTCCGGGTTGATTGGCTTGCAAGCGGGCTATTCCCAAGGAGTATGGTTTGGCCGTAATCTCACGATTCATCCATATGGCGGGTATTTTGTCGCCAATAAGCTACTACTTGGGGTAACTGGTACCATAAGTCAGGAAGGATTTGATCGGGTTCGGGAAATTATCAACTCGGTAGGCCCTATGATTCGCTACCAGATAACCCGTACTCGTCTTTCCCCTTTCCTGACAGCTTCCTGTCAAATCGGGCAGCGTACACTTTCAGGGGCTGATAGTCGCACAACTACTCAGACGCAGGTTGTTGGTGGTCAGGTGATTACATCAACAAGTGGATCGTATGTGTTTAGCGATGGAATACCCCATTTGATCTACACCCGTTCGATGGGCGCGGGATTGAGTATGGGCGTCAGCCGAGCTTTATGGATTGATTTAGCCGTTACTTCACAGGATCAAGCGGTATCGCCTGGTTCGAAAATAGACAGTTACACGATACTTTGGCAATTACAGGCAGGACTGAATTATAAGCTGGGCGGCAGATGATGCTTAACGGCTGGCAACCAGTTTTTTATCCTTACTCTTGAGCTGGATTTTGGTAAGCGTCGGCCAGTTTTTGCCCGTAACGTAAAACGCGTTTTCGGTAGGTTGGAACGCTATGCCGTTCAGAACATTCTCTTTATCGATGTTCGTTGGGCGAATGCCTTCCATGTTCAGATTGCCAACAACCTTTCCAGTCTTGATATCGATCTGGACAATCCGATTGGTTTGCCAGACGTTGGCGTACACATACCCGTTTACATACTCCAATTCGTTGAGATTCATGACAGGCCCCATGTTGTCATAGACAACGAGTTCGCCTTTGCGCTGGAAATCTGGCGAAAGAAAATAGAGTTTGTTCGATCCATCACTCTGGATAAGAACCGAATCGGTATGGGTCAACCCCCAGCCCTGCGTTGGGTATGCGAATGTTTTGGCAAGCTTAAAATCCATCGTATACTGGAAACAAACGCCCGAAGTCCAGGTGAGCTGGTAAATCCGGTCGTTCAGAATGGTAATACCTTCGCCAAAATACTGACTGTCTAGTGATACAGATTTAATCGTGGAGCCCGTTGCCAGGTCAATCTGCATGAGCTTTGATTGGCTATTCAGTCCAGTGCTTTCGTACAATGTCCCCTTATAAAACTCAAGTCCCTGTGTGAAACTACTGGACTGATGAGGAAGCGTTTTGAGCACCGTGTAAGTAATGGATCGCGGATTAATATCAGACCAAAATTCAACGCTGAGGGTATCCGCATTGACTGTGTTATTGGCCGTTTTACCACGGACAACTAGTTGGTGTAGCCCTATTTTTTCAGCCCCAGTATGGATAGAAAGTGACGTTGCGGATTTCTGAACCAGTGGTGAGCCAACATCATCGAGCGAAACGGTAGCCTCGCTCAAGGGCTGACTGAGCTGAATGGTTATCGTATCGCCAAGGGTGTACGTCGACTTGGTCAGCGAAGCAATTGGTTGTTTAGTATCTTCGGTGGTCGTCGTTTGTTCCTTTTTCTGTTTGCAGGTGAGCACCGACAAACCTAATAGGGCAATGAATAAAAAACGGTAACGGGCTAACTTGTTGGGACGTTGCATTGGTGATTTCTAACTAATTTATTGCTTACATATTTCGTCTGTATCGACCACCCACTGCATAGAGTGCGTTGGATAGTTGACCCAAGGAACACACTTTGGTGGCTTCCAGCAGGCTTTCAAAAATATTGCCATTCGTTAAAGCTGTTGCCTGTAAATTGTTCAGAGCAGCTTCTGCTTCAACCTGATTGCGCTCCTGAAAAGCCCTACAAGATTCAACGGCGTAGCGTTTTTCGTCATCGGTCGAGCGAATAACTTCGCTGGGAATAATAGTTGGCGAACCAGCTGGGTCGAGAAAGGTATTCACACCAACAATAGGCAGATCGCCGTTATGTTTCAACGTTTCGTAATACATCGATTCTTCCTGAATCTTGCTACGCTGATACATCCGTTCCATAGCCCCCAGTACACCACCCCGCTCGTTAATAGCTAAAAACTCCTGATAGACCGCTTCTTCCACTAAATCAGTAAGCTCTTCTACGATGAACGCGCCCTGCAATGGATTTTCGTTTTTCGTCAGACCAAACTCACGATTAATTACTAACTGAATGGCCATTGCCCGCCGAACGGATTCTTCGGTAGGGGTGGTGATGGCTTCATCGTACGCATTGGTATGCAGTGAGTTACAGTTGTCGTAAATGGCTAATAGCGCTTGTAACGTTGTCCGAATATCGTTGAATGCGATTTCCTGCGCGTGTAGACTCCGACCAGAAGTTTGAATATGGTACTTGAGTTTCTGCGAACGGTCGTTGGCTTTGTATTTATGTTTCATAGCCTTGGCCCAGATGCGCCGGGCCACACGTCCAAGAACTGTGTACTCCGGGTCCATGCCATTCGAGAAAAAGAACGACAAGTTGGGCGCAAAGGCATCGATGTGCATCCCCCGACTCAGATAATACTCAACAAAGGTAAACCCATTGGAAAGCGTAAAGGCCAACTGGGAAATGGGGTTAGCACCCGCTTCGGCAATGTGATAGCCCGAAATCGAAACGGAGTAGAAATTCTGAACCTGATTGTCCGTGAAGTATTGCTGAATATCGCCCATCATTTTAAGGGCAAATTCTGTCGAGAAAATGCAGGTGTTTTGCGCCTGATCTTCCTTTAAAATATCAGCCTGCACCGTCCCGCGAACCTTCCGAAGCGTATCGGCTTTAATTTGCTCGTAAACGTCTTTGGGCAAAACTTTATCGCCTGTAGTACCCAATAATAATAAGCCAAGACCATCATTGCCGTCGGGGAGGGGGGCGTTGTAGGTGACCTCACCCCCCGGCCCCCTCTCCTTGAAATAAGGAGAGGGGGAGTTGTGGCTAGCCCCTCCCCTGAAATAAGTGGAGGGGTTGGGGTGGGGTTGCGCCCTCAACCATTTCTCGCACTGCTGATCGATTGCTGCGTTCAGGAAGAATCCGAGGAGCATAGGTGCGGGGCCATTAATCGTCATGGAGACCGATGTCGCCGGGTCGCAGAGGTCGAAGCCGGAATAGAGTTTCTTGGCATCATCAAGCGTGCAGATGCTGACACCTGAATTGCCGATTTTGCCGAAAATGTCGGGCCGAAAAGCTGGGTCTTCACCGTAAAGTGTAACCGAATCAAAGGCCGTCGACAACCGTTTGGCGGGTAACCCTTTCGATACATAGTGGAATCGGCGGTTTGTGCGTTCTGGTCCGCCTTCGCCTGCAAACATGCGGGTGGGATCTTCACCTTCACGTTTGAGGGGAAACACACCGGCAGCGAACGGAAACTCACCGGGCACATTTTCGGTCAGGAGCCAGCGCAGAATGTCGCCCCAATCGTTGTACTTCGGCAGGCTGACTTTCGGGATTTTTAGGTGCGAAAGGGTTTCTGAATAGAGCGGCTGCCGAATGATTTTGTCCCGGACTTTAAACTCATAAAATTCGGCCGCATAGCGTTTCTGAACATCGGGCCACTGTTGCAACATCGCCTGGCAATCTGGCTGAAGTCTGGTGCTGAGGTGCTCTGAAATTCGTTTTAATTCATCCTGAGCCGAACTGTCAGAAACAAGTTTCAGGACTCCATCAAGCTGGTAAAGCTGTCGGGCCATGGTTGTCTGTTCCTGTACAAACTGATCGTACCGGCGGCTCTCTTCTACAATCTCCGCCAGATAACGAACGCGATCGGGCGGAATGATGGCCTGTTGAGCTGAGTGTTTGGCGTTTGCTCTCTGCTCGCTGACCCCGCTCTCTGCTTCCTGCTCTTTACCATTTTCTCCCAACAGCCTCATCAAACGAGCAAACAAGGCATTCATGCCCGCATCGTTGAACTGAGACGCTATAGTTCCCAAAATGGGTAATTCGTCGTCGGGTATATCCCAGCGGTTATGGTTCCGGCGATATTGTTTGCGTACATCGCGTAGGGCATCCAGCGAGCCCCGTTTGTCGAATTTATTGATCGCAATAACGTCGGCAAAGTCAAGCATGTCGATTTTCTCCAACTGCGTGGCTGCCCCGTATTCAGCCGTCATCACGTATAGCGTTTTGTCGGCATGCTCCGTAATCTCGGTATCCGACTGGCCAATGCCCGATGTTTCGACAATAATCAGATCAAACTGAGCGGCTTTACAAACATCAATGGCATCCTGTACGTAGCGACTTAACGCCAGATTCGATTGGCGAGTGGCCAGCGAACGCATATATACTCGACCGGGCTCTCCAACCTGGGCACTGATTGCATTCATGCGAATCCGATCGCCGAGAAGCGCACCGCCCGTTTTTCGTTTCGACGGATCGACCGAAATAATTGCCAGCGTCTGATCGGGATACGTCCGTAGAAACCGTAGCACCAGCTCATCCACCAATGATGATTTTCCTGCCCCCCCCGTACCCGTAATGCCCAGAACTTTGGGCGAATGCGCAAATGAGAGAAAGGACGATTGTTTAAATTGATCTGGATAGTTTTCGGCGGTGCTGATGAGCCGGGCTATTTGGTTGGTATTGAGCGATTGCGTGGGTTGGGTAATTGGCGGCAAGGCAAAATCGCACTGACGAAGCAAATCGTCAATCATACCCTGTAAACCCATCGCTCGCCCATCGTCGGGCGAGTAGATCCGGGTGATCCCATATCTATGAAGCTCCTCAATTTCTGTTGGTAGAATGGTGCCACCACCGCCACCGAAGATCTTAATGTGTCCTGCGCCCAGTTCGTGAAGCAGGTCGTACATGTATTTGAAAAACTCCAGATGGCCTCCCTGATAACTCGTTACGGCAATACCCTGTACGTCTTCCTGAATAGCGCAATCGACAATTTCGGCCACCGATCGATTGTGCCCAAGGTGGATGACTTCAGCGCCAGACGCCTGCATCAGTCGGCGCATGAGATTAATGGCTGCATCGTGCCCATCGAACAACGAAGCCGCTGTAACGATGCGGATTTTATGCGTAAACGGTTGCGGTTGCTGGGCGGCTGGTTTAGGAGATTGAGCAATCATCGGATTATTGACTCAAACATTGAACTAGATTGCACCAAAGGTACGCGTTACGAATCGAACGTGAATGCAATTTATCCGCCGTTCGTCCTGCTAAACGGCTTACTGCCCCCAATGTTTCGCTGATGAATTGCGTTAATAGGTAGCTTTACCGAATATCTTTGATAACGAGCATGAGAAAAAATATAGCGTCTAAACTTGCGCTGGCAGGTTTATTAGTAACCAGTATAGCAGCTACAGCGGTTCAGGCTCAGGATAAAGCCTTACTGTATGAAGTTACGGGTCCTGGCTTGGCTAAACCATCCTACCTCTATGGCACATTCCACCTCATTTGCCCGGCCGATTTGCAAATAACGGACGCGATCAAGAAAGCAATGAGCGATTCCCAGCAAGTTTATCTGGAGTTGGATATGGATGATCCTAACATGATGATGAACATGCAAAAAGCGGTTATGATGTCGGGTGGAAAAACAATTAAAGATCTACTTTCCGCCGATGATTATACTGTCCTGGACAATTATTTGAAGCAGAAAATGGGCATGGGCCTGGCTCAGATGGGTATGTTTAAACCCATTGGCATTATGTCGATGATGTACATGACTATGCTTCCCTGTCAGCCTGCTTCCTACGACATGACGTTTGCGCAGATGGCCGCAACGGATAAAAAAGAGGTGTTTGGACTTGAGACGCTTGAGGCTGAGATGGCTGCGCTGGATAAAATTCCCTTGTCGGAACAGCTAAAAGGGTTGGTTGAGATGGCTAGAAACCCCGATGAAGCCAAGAAGGAGTTTTCAGAAATGGTTGATAATTATAAAGCGCATGACCTGAATAAACTGATGGGCGGCATGAAATCCAGCAAATTTAGCGGAGGTGATTTTTCGCAGTTTGAAGAGAGTTTGCTGGGCGAGCGGAATGTAAGCTGGATGCCGGTTATTGAAAAAGCGGCTAAAGAAAAACCAACTTTTTTTGCCTTCGGTGCCGGGCATTTGGGCAACGAAAAGGGCATTGTGAATCTGCTTCGCAAAAAGGGGTACACCGTGAAACCTGTGCAATAACTGGTGTTGGAATTAGATCTCCCACCTAAAACTGAATTGTCTTTTGTCATCCCGACCTTAGGAGGGATCTCAAGCTTCGTACTAATCAAACTTGAGATCCCTCCTAAAGTCGGGATGACAAAAGTCAGTCTGGATTTTTCTATTGAAGAAAAAGTTTGAACCTGATCAATACCGCCGGTGAGTTAGGGTAAACATATAACCTTCATAATTACCCGACATGCCCGTTGCATTCGTGGCTGGTTGACAACTAACTACCGTATTTGCGTCTTTCGCTGAGGTAAACAACTCTCGATCAACGACAACAGGGTCAATTGTATAGCCGAGTTTAATTAACTCAGTTCGCAGAAGTTCATACTGTTCTTTTGAACGGACCTGGTACGTAAGCACATCTGACCGGCTGTTGCGGTCGTATTGTATTATAGCCGTTGCTTTCGATGGATCTTGTTGTAATGGACTTGGATGATACGCAAACAAACAAGTCCAGCCATTCAAACCGCCTGAGCTTTTATAGCACACAAATCCCTGTTGAAACATACTGTACTCAAATTTATCGGCTGAAGCACTTAAGCATTGGAATAAGTCTGGCATGTGTATTCGTTGAGCAAAGGAGACAGATGTCCAGAGGAACAGGCCAAGTAAAACGGTTAAAAAACGCATCTGATCTTTAGTGAATGAGGTAGAGTAACTAGGTGTTATTTTGCCTCCATCAATAATTCGGCCAAAAAAACAGCTCCAGATAAGACTGTTTCTTACCTGGAGCTGTAATAAATGAGTAGAATTGCCAGAAATATTCTGGCAGGTTTCAACGATTAATTGCTGGGTTTTGTGGTGTATTCCATGAATCGGTACACTTCCTGCCGGACAAAATCGAACATCTGGGCCGTCTGGCTACGAAGTTGTTTGTAGGCTGGAGCCGCTATGACGGGGTTGGGTGTATCGGCGAGAACTGGATTCGCGACGGCTTCCATAGTGGAAACGTAACTGGCAATACTGAACTCATAGCCTTTTTCGCTTCCGTTCGGAATAAGTAAGGACGAGAAGTCCCAACCCAGCAGCGTTCCCCGTTTGATGCGTTCCTCGCCAAGTCGTTTTAATTGACTGACAACACCATCGTAATCAGCGCCAGGGTTCCGACGACGAATCCGATCAATAACCATCAGTTGCGTGCCATCGGGGGCAAATTTTGGCGCAAAGGTGCCGTCGGTTATCTCCCAGATTTCTATTTTGACGACAGGTGCCGTATTACGATCCCGTCGTTGCAGGTCTGCCATTTTCTGTTGAACACTATCGCCGTAAATACGCGCCATTGCCTCTGGTGATGCTCCTTTGATGGACATCCCATGTGTAACGATACGAGTCACATAGTCATACTCCGTCTGGTTCGGATTCGAGGTAAACTGCTTAACGGTCATGTACCAGCCTTCCAGTTTTCCTTCATCGACAGCCGCCTGATTGACCTTTTTCCACTCCCGTTCAACGGGCAATGCGTCCTGAATCGTAAGACCTGGATTTAGCTTGTGGTAAATCAAATACATGTATGTTTTCTGGGTCGCTTTCGATTGCGCTATGACACCCGAAACACAGAAAAAGGAAAGACTTAGCAAGAACAAAGTACGATGGAGACAACGCATAGGAAGAGGGATTTAGGTCCAGATTGGCAGACTGAAAATTCAGTTTGACAGAAAAGGCATCAGGTGCTTATGGATACCTACCCGTGTCTCCTTTTGAGGGAATGATTTAAAATAGATTAGGTTATTTCTCTTTGATCTCACTCCACAAAAAAGAACAACAACGACTGGGTATAACCCAACTTACCCAACAGTTCCGTACTTTTGCGGCATGGAATTAGCGTGCATAGAAGAAGTTGTAGAAGTACCTGGAATGGAAATACTGAAAAGCGATCGGCTTACGCATTTGAAATACGATATTCGGGGACCTATTTATGAGAAGTCTCTTGAACTCGAAAGTCAGGGTTTTAAAATTATCAGTCTGAATATTGGCAATCCTGCCACCTTTGGCTTCGATGCCCCCGACGAAATTGTCCATGATATTATTCTGAATATCCGTAATGCGCAGGGGTACTCTGACTCTCGGGGTTTGTTTGCCGCCCGAAAAGCGGTTATGCACCACACACAGAATATTGGCCTTCCTGGTATTACTATCAACGATATTTACATCGGTAACGGGGTAAGTGAGTTGATCATGCTTTCTATGCAAGCGCTCCTGAATGAAGGCGACGAAGTACTGGTGCCCTCTCCCGATTATCCGCTGTGGACAGCTTCGGTTGCTTTTTGTGGCGGCAAACCAGTCCATTACGTTTGTGACGAAGCTTCCGATTGGAATCCGGATCTGGCTGATTTAGAGCGTAAAATTACTCCCCGTACACGGGCCATCGTTGTCATCAACCCAAATAACCCAACGGGGGCAGTTTATGATAAAGAGGTATTGCAAGGCATTGCCCGCATTGCCGAGCGTCATAAACTGATCGTCTTTTCCGACGAGATCTACGATAGGATTCTATACAACGGAGCCGTTCATTATCCAATTTCTAAAATGATTAACGACACGCTCTGTATCACGATGGGCGGATTGTCGAAAAATTACCGGGCCGCTGGTTTTCGGGGTGGTTGGATGATTTTGAGCGGTGCGCGGAAACGAGCTAAATCCTACATCGAAGGCCTGACTTTACTGGCAAGTATGCGTCTTTGTGCCAACGTTCCAACACAGTATGCGATTCAAACAGCTTTAGGCGGCTATCAGAGCATCAATGATTTAGTGCTTCCTACGGGTCGTTTATACAAACAAATGATGCTGGCGTATGACCGCATGACGGCCATTCCGGGTATTACCTGTGTGAAACCCAAAGGTTCATTGTATATTTTTCCGAAGATTGATTTGAGCCAGTTTAGATTGGAAGGCGATGACGATTTCGTACTAAATCTATTGACGGAGCAAAAAGTACTGGTTGTATCAGGAAATGGGTTTAACTATACCAAGAATGATCACTTCCGAATTGTCTGTCTGCCAACTGTCGATGAACTAAATGTAGCAATGGATCGGATCGAATATTTCCTTGAAAGCCGACGAAAATAAACAAGGTTAATAAGAACGATATACGTAAAATGGCCCGAATTAGTCGGGCCATTTCTGTTTTTACACAGCGTTGATACTAAGGTGTTTTGCCTACGGGTTAATCAATTTTTAACCCAATAAACGATTTCTAAAGTCTGGAAACGTTTTTACAAGATCGCTTGTTAATAGATTCTTTCTCAGTAATAAATCTCGTTGGTAAGGCTATCAACGAGATTTTTGATTAGTTTGGATGGCTATTATATAACTTAACGAAGTGAGTACGATTCGCGCCCACTGCCTTTTTTAGTACATACATGGACGAAACAAAAGAAAATGTTCATCGCTCTGAAACGCAGAGCACCGAACGAATTGCACACGATTTACCTAAGCGCGACGAGTTACTCCTTACACCCGACGAACAACGCATTAAAGAAGCTTTTCAGGACCACGATTGGAACGAGATCAAAACCGCAGATTCCTGGGTTATCTTCAAGGTGATGGCTGAATTTGTGGAGGGTTTTGATAAATTAGCCAAGATAGGTCCCTGTGTATCCATTTTCGGTTCAGCCCGTACCAAGCCCGACAATCCATACTATAAAATGACCGAAGAAATTGCGGCCAAGTTAGTACGTCACGGCTATGGTGTTATTACGGGTGGTGGCCCTGGTATTATGGAAGCTGGTAATAAAGGAGCTTTTGAACAGGGGGGCAAATCCGTTGGCCTAAACATCAAATTACCCTTTGAACAGCATAGTAATATTTACATCGACCCCGATAAGAGCATCAACTTCGACTTCTTTTTTGTGCGGAAGGTGATGTTTGTCAAATACGCACAGGGCTTTGTGGTTATGCCCGGAGGTATGGGTACGCTCGATGAACTGTTTGAGGCCATGACGCTGATTCAGACCCGAAAAATTGCCCGTTTCCCAATCGTACTCGTTGGAAAGTCCTATTGGCAGGGCTTGATCGACTGGATCACAAATGTCATGCTGGAAGAACAGCATAACATCAATCCGGAAGACATGAAACTCATCAGTATTGTTGACACGCCCACAGAGGCTGTTAAAGTCATTGATGAGTTCTACAATAAATACTTGCTGAAGCCAAACTTCTGATAAACTGTACGCGGCTGGAAAGCCGTGCATCTTATAAACAATAGCTTTATAAGATGCACGGCTTTCCAGCCGCGTTACTTGTACATTAAATGATCTTAAAACGAAACTGGAACTTCAACCAGTGTATTGTCCCAGGCAATCATCATTATAGATTCTTTGACGTTTTCTCCAGCCTTTTTGAACTGAATCGTCAGGTTTTCAACCGTTTCTTCTGGTTTCTTAACAGGAGCGGTCACGCGTAAAACATCCAGACTTTCCTTATAGCTATAGGCGCCCCACTGGTCTAAATCAGAGCTAAAAATAAGCGTCCACTCGGTTTCGTTGGGGATTGCATAAAACGAATACACACCCGCTTTGATCTTTTTCCCCTGAATCGTGGCATCCGAGAAAAACTTGATTTCAGTTGCTTCGTTTGCACCAACCCGCCACACTTTACCGTAGGGAATCAGTTTACCAAACACTTCTCTTCCATTTTTAGCCGGACGACTGTAGGTTACTCGGGCAAATACTTTGTCGCCTACTTTGGCGGGAGCAAACTTCCGGTCGTGGGCAAAATCGTCAGGATAGTAAGCCATATCCATCGGACTTTTGTCAAGACCTCTTAATTTTTGTGCTTGAGAAATTGAGGTAAAACCGATGAGCAGGCAGGCGAGTAAACCAATAAATTTCATGTTTGTGAAGGGGTATAATTGAAGTATAAATGTAACCACAGAGATACAGAGAACGCAGAGTTTTAATTCTATTATTGCAATTAAATTCTGTGTTCTCTGTGCCTCTGTGGTTAAAAAGACTGTTATTTAAAACGGAGTTTCCTGACTTGGATCGGCGTTACCGAAGTTCGACATGGTTTTGGCTTTGCTCTTAAATACACTGCCTGCTGATGGGGGAGCATCAAAGCTGCTCATGCCATTTACATCGGTTGCAAAACCCTGCGCCTGAATGGGTTCGAAATACGAATCAAGGTCGCAGAACTTGGTGAACTTGCCAATAAACTTAAGTTGGACGGTATCTTGCGAGCCACTCCGGTTTTTAGCGATAATGACTTCACCAATGCCCAATGTCGAATTACCGTTTTCATCGGCTGTAATATTGTAATATTCAGGACGATATAATATCATGGCAATATCTGCATGTTCTTCTATTGCTCCTGAACCTCGTAAATCGTGAAGTTGTGGCCTTTTGTCTCATACTCGAGTTTCAGCTGTTCGGTTTATTTGAGATAAAGCTATTATGGGTATTTTTAACTCAGAGGATAGTGCTTTTAGGCTTCTAATAAGCTTTGATAATTCTTCGTATTCACTAGTAGATTCTTCTAGGTTAGTAGATAGCATAAGTTGTATATTATCAATAGCTACTAACTTAACATCATGTCGCTTTATCATTTGCAAGCATTTGACTCGCAAATCTTCAAATTTTAGGTTGTGATTATCGTCAATGAAAATTGGCGCTTCACTGAATCGTTGGAATTGGAGAGATGATAGTTTTACCCATTCATGAGGAGCAAACGACCCTGACCGAAATTTTTCTAAATTAATTTCTGTTTCTGCTGCCATTAAACGATTTAGTACTTGATTCCTTCCCATTTCTAACGAAAAGAGAGCTACGGGTGCTCCAAAGTCAACTGCGGCATTTCTAAGGATTGATAGAAGAAAAGATGATTTACCAATTGATGGACGTGACGCCAATATAATTAGCTCCGACTTTTGCCATCCAGAAAAAATTCTATCTAAAGCTGTAAGTCCTGATGGAACACCGGTCAAGCCCAGTAAAGACTGTTTATTGTCTAACTCGTTTAACGCGCTATTTAGAGTATCCCCCAAATTTGGAATCGCAGAATCAACTTGAATTGGGTCGAAATCATATGGTGCGTTATCCATAATAAGGGTGGTTATTAAAGTTAAGCTACAAAACAAAAAAGATTACTCAAAAAGGAGTCTCTTGACTTGGATCGGCGTTGCCGAAGTTCATATTGTTAGCCTTGCTCTTAATTGTACTACCTAACTGTGGTCCTTCAAAACTATTAAGACCATTTACATCAGGTAAAAATCCATGAGTCTGAACGGGTTCAAAATACGAGTCAAGATCACAGAACTTAGTGAACTTGCCGATAAACTTAAGTTGGACTGTATCGAGTGAGCCACTCCGGTTTTTGGCAATGATTACCTCTCCGATACCGACTGTCGAGTTACCGTTCTCATCCTGTGTAATGTTGTAATATTCAGGACGATATAAGAAGCAAACCATATCGGCATCTTGCTCAATAGATCCCGATTCCCGAAGATCGGAGAGCTGCGGTTTCTTGTCGCCACCACGGGTTTCAACAGCCCGACTTAACTGCGACAGGGCAATAACCGGAACGTTTAGCTCTTTAGCCAGGTTTTTGAGCGCTCGAGAAATCGACGCAATTTCTTGTTCACGGTTACCACCCATCCGCCCTGACGAGTCCCCCGACATTAGCTGAAGATAGTCGATTACGACCATTTGAATGTCGTGTTGCGCTTTCAGACGACGGCATTTGGCCCGAAGTTCCAAAATGGATAGGGCAGGGGTATCGTCAATAAAAATAGGCGCTTCGGTCAGCCGCTGAATTTTGTGGTGCAACTGCGTCCACTCGTGTGGGGCCAGCGTTCCTTTCCGGATTTTCTCCGAATCAATTTCGGCTTCGGCCGAGATCAGACGATTGACCAACTGAACCGACGACATCTCCAATGAGAAAATCGCTACCGGTTTTCCATGATCGACAGCCGCATTTCGGAGAGCTGAAACGACGAAAGCCGTGTTATGCGTCACGGTCATATCTTCGAGCAGAAACAAACGATTTCCGTCGATAGAAAAACCGTAATAGTCATCTACCTTATCGTATTCAACCTGAATACCTGTAACACGCCAGTCGGCCCGCGCTTTGAGCGCACGTGCCTTCTTTCGTTCAATACGAACAGGAATCGAATCCAGATTACCAAAAATACGGAGCCGATAAACTGTAGAGATATAACCTATCTTGGCAATTGTAGCCTGTTTTTCTTTCAATGAACACCGAAAACCGAGTGTATCGCAAAGGTATTTTAGCTGCTCAGCCAGTTCTTTATTTTTCTGGGTAATCTCGTAACAATTGAATTCTTCCTGATAATGGCCGTCACTGTCAACCAGTCCGGCCAGCAGTTTTAATCTGTTTTCAGTTGAATTGATCAGATAAGATCGTGGAATATGCTTGTTTTCAATGACCGATAATCCACGTAACTGTTCCTGAACATTAAACGCGACTTTCGCACCTCGTTGCCCCGTTGTAATAGCGTGATTAGGTGCTTTCCCAACTTGTTGATAGGTCGAAAACGTTAGATTCAGGTCATCTGCATAACCCTTTAAATAATCAACGACTTCGTTATCGACAGATGTAATTCGGGAGCTATAGGAATGGCCATCTCCTAGCCACAACCCCACAAAATAAGGATCAAGCGGAACGGTCTGTTCTGGAAACTCTACGGCAACTTTATACCCTTTATAATTGGTCTTAAACTTATCCGATTTCGTCAGATAGTCTCGAACAGTTATGTTAAGCACATCTCCTTTGGTATGTCCACCTTCATTTCGACTTCGTTTCAGGGATAGAATGTGGCTTTCATTTACCCGATAATCGATGCCCTTATTCTGTTTTACCCAGTACATTCGCTCCCGACCACGGGCAATAGAGAGAACCCTACGAGGAGTAGAATCGTCGCCCATTAACAGATCGCCTTCACGTACATCTTCGACTTTTCGAAGTGACCCATCGAACATCACAACTTTAGTCCCTTTCCCGAGGCATTTGCCCATCGCTGGCCGAGCCGCCAGAATGATCAATTCGGTGGGCTGCCAGCCCGATGTAACTCGGTCCAGACCCGTAAATCCAGACGGCACACCCGTTAAACCTTCCTGGTTTTTCTTGGTTTCAAGCTCATTCAGCGCCATCCTGACGATGGTGCTCATGTCAGCATAGTTCTTCTTGATGTTCGATTCCGAAATTTTGAAGAGCGATTGTTCCGTGCGGTCAAGGAGTTCGAACACGTCGGTTGTGTCCTCATAGGCATCCCGAAGGATCGTTGACGACATGGCAATGAGTGCCCGTTTGAGCGCCTGTTCCGATACAATACGAGCGTGATACTCGATGTTTGCCGCCGAATTAACCCGGAAGGTCAGCTCGGCCACAAAGCCACCTCCACCAATAAGTTCGATCTCGCCAGTTTTACGTAGCTGATTCGTAACGGTCAGTAAGTCAATAGGATCGGAGTTTCCGAACAGCGTTAGAATAGCCTGATAAATCCGCTGATGGGCTTCTTTATAGAACGTTTCAGGCTTGAGAATGTCGACAACAGATGACAGGGCATCTTTCTCAATCATTAACGCACCAAGTACGGCTTCTTCGAGGTCAAGGGCTTGTGGGGGGAGTTTACCAAGGCCTGTATCAAGCCAATGATTTCCGGCCTGTTGCCGACCTCCGGCGAACGCCGATGGTTTTCGAAGATGTTGATTGGGGCGGGCGTTATTCTCCATGTCTTACTGCAAGTTTACGCAATCCTCCTCGCAAAAGGCAACTTCTGCCCGTCTGACGTATACACATCAACCGGGCTAAATTGTTCGTAACATTCTGGTAATGTTGACGCTATCTCGCCAAAAAAAAATTCATTTTTTTAAGCAACGGTGGAGGGCAGGATTTGCGTACTAGATACTGAAACTAAGCAGCCAACTGTATGTCAGCAAGATAAGTATTTATCCCCAATAAGCACGGGGTTTACGCAAAAAAGGGCAATGAATAAGAAACTGACTTAAACGAATAATTTTTTAGTAAAACGCGTTGAAGAAGTAAAGAAATCGCTTACTTTTCGGATATCACACGTAAACCTATTCATCGTTTGGTCGAAAAAGTCATTACCCTCGACAATGTATCGCTCATCGATTTTCTGGGCGTAGAGAACCACAACATCAAAGAAGTGGCAGCTGCGTTCCCAATGAGCAAAATTATCTCCCGCGGCAACGAAATCCGTATTAAGGGCACTACGCCCGAGATTAGCCGGATCAGCGACATTCTGGAATCGTTGATCGAGCATTATCAGAAATACGGTAAAATTACCCAGGAAAATGTCCAGAATTATATTAGCCATAGTGGGCAACCCGTGAATGGTGGTTTACCCACTGCGCCTGTCCCTCCTGATGACGATGAAGTACTGGTGTACGGCAATCGGGGGGTGGTTGTTCGGGCTCGAACCGATAATCAAAAACGTCTCGTTGAAGCGGCCGAAAAGTCTGATCTGGTGTTTGCGATTGGGCCAGCCGGTACGGGTAAAACCTATACGGCTGTAGCGATTGCGGTGCGGGCGCTGAAAAACAAAGAAGTCAAGAAAATTATTATTACGCGTCCGGCGGTTGAAGCAGGCGAAAATCTGGGCTTCCTTCCCGGTGATCTGAAGGAAAAAATTGATCCCTATCTGCGCCCGATTTATGACGCCTTGGATGATATGATTCCGGCTGAGAAGCTGAAGTTTTATACGGAGAATCGGATTATTGAAATTGCGCCACTAGCCTACATGCG
The DNA here is from genome assembly GCF_014117325.1 of Spirosoma foliorum. Lineage (NCBI taxonomy): Bacteria > Pseudomonadati > Bacteroidota > Cytophagia > Cytophagales > Cytophagaceae > Spirosoma > Spirosoma foliorum. The sequence continues at coordinate 2,515,806 of NZ_CP059732.1, forward strand.
GGGACGAACATTAAATAACGCCTTTATTCTGCTCGACGAAGCCCAGAACACAACGCCGATGCAGATGAAGATGTTTCTGACCCGGATGGGACCAGCGTCGAAAGCGATTATTACCGGCGACCGGTCGCAGATTGATTTACCGAACCGGCAAAAGTCTGGATTGATTGAGTCGGTAGCTATTTTAAAAAACATCAAAGGGATTGCGTTCGTTGAACTAGACGGACGCGATGTGGTTCGCCACCGGCTCGTTCGTGAAATTATTACAGCGTATGATAAAGCTGGGCAATAATAGCCTGATTAGAAACAAGCGGACCAACTGGCATTGGCTGGCTGGTTCGCTTGTTTGTTTACTGACATCGGTAGCAGGGGCGCAAACGCTCCAGGAGCCAATCTATAAGCGGTGCGCCATAGTCGACCATGAACTCATTCTCCAGCAACGAGACCCTGATCGACTTCGCCAGTTGACGAATCTGAACAAGCAGGTTCAACAGGCGTTGGAAAACAAGAAGTCGTTACGGCAACAAGCTGATAATACGATCTATCGAATTCCGATTGTTGTTCATGTGGTGCATAGTAACGCATCCGGTGTAATTGGCGGCACGAACAATGGCAATATTTCTGATGCCCAGATTGCTTCTCAGATCCAGGTGTTAAACGAAGATTACCGACGTCAGGCAGGTACGAATGGCTATAATACAAGTGCTATTGGTGCCGATGCGGGCATTGAGTTTTTTTTGGCTACCACTGATCCGGATGGTCAACCAACTACAGGCATTACGCGACATTATTACGCACAAAAATCATCATTTGATATCGAGACAGATGATGTATTGCTATCTCAGATTGCCTACTGGCCTAGTGATCGCTACTTAAATATTTGGGTAACCAACTTGAATAGCAACTATTTAGGCTATACACAATTTCCGACAGCAGCCGACACGTTAAAAGGCTTGCCACCCTCAACGAACGATTTAACCGATGGGTCAATCATTGATCATCGAACGTTTGGGCGTCAAACTGGTACAGTTACTCGGTCGTTATACCTGCTTGGTCGAACGGTTACGCACGAAATTGGGCACTGGCTTGGACTCATACACCCTTGGGGTGATGGGCTTGGTTGTAATGAGGATTATGTTGCCGATACCCCGTTAATGGCCGATGGGTCGAATGCGCAGCAATCCTGCAAACAGACGTATTCGAATTGCGACGGTAAAGGTCAGGTTCGTGATTTGATGGAAGATTATATGAATTACTGGCCGGATGCCTGTATGAATATGTTTACGGCGGGTCAGGTTGCCCGAATGCGAGCGGTTCTTCAATTGAGTCCGCGACGGGTTAAATTGCTTAAATCGGTTTCATCGCCTTTACCCGAAACCGAAGCTCTCACCGTGACTGTTTACCCGAATCCAGCCACTGCTGATCCTACTGTTGATGTTCAGCTCAAAGGATTTCAGTCGTTCAATGTTTCTTTGTTCGATGCAACTGGTCGGCAGTTACGCACTACCACATTTACCGATGCACCTAGTACCCGTACTACACTTTCGGTAACCGGATTAGCAACTGGTGTGTATATTGTACGCGTAAAAACAGACGGCGAAATGGTCAGCAAACGACTTCTGGTCCCCTAAGTCTGGTTTAAGATATTCTGTTTAGAGCGTGTCTGTAGGATTTAAAATTGACTGATGTAGATACGAATCGCGTATTAACCAGTCATAAAACCTGTAGTATACGACCATTTCTCGCTATAAACTTTATGATTAACGTTTTACCTATTTCAACTCCGGCTGATCTTGACATAGCTTTTGCTATTCGTCGAACGGTATTTGTGGAGGAGCAGCATGTGTCGGCAGAGGAGGAGTATGATGAATTTGAAGAAGTGAGCACTCATTTCCTGGCTTATTCAGACGGTACTCCCTGCGGTACGTCCCGCTGGCGACGAACGTCGAATGGTATTAAGCTAGAGCGGTTTGCCGTTTTGCCTGCCTTTCGTGGGAAAGGAGTTGGTAAGGCTCTTGTTCAGGCTGTTTTGAACGATGTATTTAATCAGCAGCCAGAACCCATTGAGCGTATTTATCTTCACGCACAGATAACGGCCATGCCCCTGTATGCAAGCTTTGGGTTTGTAGCGGTTGGCCCCATGTTTGAGGAAGCGGGTATCCAGCACTATAAAATGGTATTACCCGGCGCTGCTTACTCGAAAGAATGAAAGGTCAGCCGTTTGTACGTTACGTAGTCGCTCTAATTACTGGTATCATTCTCTACACATTTCTGCCCGAGTTACCTGTTTTGCCATTAGGTGGACTGGTCCTCGGGCTTACTATGCTGATTTGGGGATTTGTACAAACTTCGGGAAAAGCAACTAAACCAGTCCAAGTCAGTCAAGGCGTTGGAGGCTTACTGGTCTTTGTTGCTTTAGGCTGGGCCATTACCTATCAACGCACAGCCAGCAATCGACCAGATAACATTAGTCACGTCGCGGATACCTTACGAGCTTATGAGGGAGTCGTTGCAGCGCAACCTGAAGAACGTGCCAAAACCTATCGGGTTGAGTTGGAAATCCGTCGGGCTACGTTTCAAACGAGCGATCGGCAAAACAAGCTACAACCAGAGACCGGTGCCTGGAAACCGCTCAGTGGTCGAGTTATTGTTTATCTGGATAAAGTGGGGCAGCAACGACCGCAGTATGGAGAGATTTGGCTGGTATCGGGCGCGCCCCGCTCAATTGACCCTCCGCTGAACCCTGGCGAATTTAATTACAAACGGTATCTCAGCTATCGGAACATTTATCACCAGCAATACCTGCGCCCGTTTCAGCGGCAAATTCTAGGGCTCGATCCCTCCAGCCGAATTACGCAGATTGCCACCGTTGTCAATCGTTGGGCAGATAGTGTATTTACCCGTCAGATTGGCGATCGGGCCGAATACGGTATTGTGAACGCTATGATTCTGGGCGTTCGGGATGATCTGGATACCGAACTGTATCGAGCCTATTCGGCAGCAGGGGCCGTCCATATTTTATCCGTATCTGGGTTGCATGTGGGCATACTGTTTCAGGTCCTCACAATCCTACTTGGCTTTCTGGCTAAACGGCCGCGTGGTAAACTCCTGATGGCCGCCCTACAGCTGACCATTTTGTGGTTCTATGCGCTCATTACTGGGTTTTCGCCACCCGTGCTTCGGTCAGCCGCTATGTTTACCATGGTTATTCTGGCGAATACCTTTGGACGTCAACAACAGATGCCCAATACGTTAGGCGCGTCGGCATTTTTTATTCTCTGTTTAGATCCATACGCCTTGTTTTCGGCTGGGTTTCAGCTGTCATATCTGGCTGTAGCAGGCATTAGCGCCTGGCAATCACCGTTATATCAGTCGATCACCTTTCGAAGTAAATGGGCTGATAAACTTTGGAAATTAACGGCAGTAGCTTTAGTTGCCCAGTTGATCACATTTCCGCTTGGGGTCTATTACTTTCATCAGTTTCCCACTTATTTCCTGCTGGCAAACCCAATCGTCATTGTAATGTCGGAAATATTATTGCCCTTGGCGATGGCGACTCTGGCGTTGAGTTGGGTGCCGTTTGTGAATGATGGGTTGGGATGGCTGTTGCAGAAAGCAGCTTGGTTTCTCAATTACGCTGTTACACAAACGGGCCAGCTACCAGGAGCTGCCTGGGATGGATTATGGTTATCTACCTTTCCGATGCTGCTTGTATACGCTGTGATTTTTGGAGGAATCGCCTTAGTGCTAACTCGTAACCGTTCGTACATATGGATGACCACAATGGCGGCTGTTCTCTTGGCGGTTTTTACCTGTTGGGAAGAATATCGCCAGGCTCACCAACAACAAATAGCTGTCCATTTCCTGCCACATCGGACGGCAATTAGCCTTACCTACGGGCACCATAGCACACTCCTAACTGATTTAGATACGAACGATACCCGCTCGTTCGATTTCTATCTCAAAAATACGTTTGGGCAGTGGGGTGTTTCGGATATGACGATTATCAAGGCGAAACCAACTGATCAATCAGCCACATCACTAACGGGCATTCCAACTTCCTATCGAAATCAGGATTATGCGTTGTGGGTGTCAAAGGGGAAATCGCTGTTATTGGTTAATAAATTTTCCAGTTCGAGTAATTGGCGACTACCTGCGGTGGTGGATTACCTCATCATTCGTCGAAATGCGTTGCAGGAGTGGGGGCAGCTCAGCGGGCGGGTAGTTGCTCGACATATTATTTTTGATGACTCGAACAAAACACCACTCACAGACAGGTTATTAGCTGAAGCGAAACAACAAGGAATTGCCTGTTATTCCGTTCGCCAAATGGGGGCTTATGTCGCTGATTTGGACTGATTTTGGTTAACTTTACGACGTTAAGATACTACGGCAATGACAATCAATATTGCAAACTTACCGGAAGAGCAGCGTCCTACAACTGTCGAATTTGCTAATTATCAGATGGACGATGATGCGTTCTACGATTTTTGTCGTCAAAACGAACATCTGAAATTTGAGCGCGAACCTGACGGAACTATTATTGCGATGCCAAACACAGGCGGAAAAACTGGGAATAGAAACACAAAACTGACATCTAGACTGGATTTCTGGTCAGAATCATTTGGCGGACTTGTATTCGATTCGTCGACAGCGTTTAAGTTTCCAAATGGAGCGACACGTTCTCCCGATGCTGCCTGGATAAGTGATACACGATGGGATTCGCTGACGGCCAGTCAACAGGAAAAGTTTCCACCAATTGCCCCTGAGTTTGTAGTTGAATTAATGTCAGCGACAGATTCAATTACGAATGCAAAAAAGAAGATGCAGGAATACATTGCGAATGGTGTGTTGCTAGGATGGCTTATTGATCCTAAAAATGAGGAAGTCATGATTTATCGGGCTGATGGTACGATTAGCCGACATACTGATTTTGAGAACCCCCTCACTGGAGAGGCTATTCTGCCAGGGTTTGAATTTAATTTACGATTACTGCTTCGGTAACTTTTTTGAACGCGATACCAATTGCTATAGCTTCCCGAAAAGAGTTTGCGCTTTCGGCAAGCTATAGCAATTACCTCGTATACAAAGCTCCTTTGGCTATGGTAGACTCGTATTCGTAATTAATAGTTTCCAGAAACTTACCCGTCACCCAGCCAACATCGGCATTGCGGACGAAAACGAACCGCTTGGGTGAGGAGGCTGTTGAATAAGCTTTCATCAGGGACTCTAACCAAAGGGCACCAGCAATGAGTTGTTTTTCAGTGAGTTGACTTTGGAGTGTCATGATATCTTTCTCCGCTTTATCGCGAATTGCTGGGGCCAGGATGGCATTCAGATTGGGCTTTGTAAGCTCCCGATAATCTGTTAACGCAAGTCGTTTAAATTGATTCACATCATCCATGGTAACTGGAACCGCCACAAGCCCGGCTCGTTCGGGGTGCAGATAGGTGACTAAGGCCCAAACAATATCGCCACCAATGCCAACTGTATTGCGCTGTTGTAGCCCTCGATTGCCTGCCATAAAACCACTGGTAAAGACCGAGTCGGCAATGGTTTTGATGACCCGTTGTGCCTCGCGTTTATAAGCATCCATAGATAACGAGCGCTTCGCTTCGATCTTATCCACGAACGAACTTGTTCCCAAAGAGAGATTCAGGCTATGAAATGTTTTAGAACCCAGTCCTGTGCCTACATCGAAATAGCCGCCGATGGTACTATTTTTTCCTAAGTCCAGCGCCGAGGTGGTAGGCCACACTTTACGGGGAATAGCCCCAGTCGTAAATAATTCCGCTTCCCGATCTGCCGTAAGCGTTGTGTCTATTTTTAGCGTACTGTTTGGGAGGGCACGCAACAGTTGATCGTATACTTTTCGTCGACTGTCGGGGTTACGGGCCAGCTCTTCCCGAACGTCATTACTGAGAACGATGAAAACGCGCTCGTTTGGAATATTGTAGCGCTGAATAGAATCAATACAGGTTCGTAACGCATCCTGTTCGGCCCGAAAGCCTTTCGATGCATCGGCGAAAAGAGTCGTTGAAGGATTCGCAATTTCAGCAATCGACTTAATGTCTTTCTCGTAAAAATCCGTTTCGTATTTCGTTTTGAGAATCGCCAGCTTGATGCTCGATAAACCAATTTGGATGCCTGCATACAGATTTTTATTCGATAAACCCCGTACGATCTCATTGACTCCCCATGCGCTGGCCACATAGTTCAGTTTGAGGTACTGAGCGCCCGCTCGCTGGAGATATCGGACAGCCGTAGTGGTATCGTGTAGATCGCTGTACGAAAGTCCCAATAGTTCATTAGTGACAGCTTCCCAATATAAACTGGTAGTTTTGGTAGCGGGCAAAGCCCGTTGCAGCAGATTGATAGCCGCATCCGACTTGTCAACTTCCCGGAGGGTGTTGGCCAGCTTAATGTAGCGGATGGCCTGATGAAGACTGGTGGCTTTCTGAGCGAAGCCTGTCAGCCCCCAGCAATTCAGTACGAAAAGTAATGTGAGTAAGGATTTCATAAGCGGGACGAGTCAAACGGGTTATCGCCACACTTACGTAGTAAATCCACAAGTAGACTTATTTGGCCAGCGTTATGCGCCAAAAGTCGATTAAACGGGAAAATGAACCGGAGTTAGGGTTGATTACCCACTTTGCTCAGCGAGTCAGCTTTAGGAGCAGGTGGGCGGAAGCCACCGATTTCCTTTTGCATATCTGCTTTTTTGGATTGATACAGCGTCCACTGTTCGGGAGTGAGAATAGGTTTCAGCTTTTCCTCTTTCTCTTCATTGAACATCATCATCATTTCCCGAATCTGCTTAATCGTCTCAGGAGAAGGACGACCACCAGCACCTCCATTCGCACCTACGATGTCTTTAATGGCATCCTGCTGTTGGCTGGCGTATTCGTTGTTAAGACGTTTGACTTCTTTTAACTGATCTTTCGTCAGTGACAAATTCTCTTTAAGCCATTTCGTTTCCTTCATGGCCATATCGCCCGCAATGTTCGGTACCGACGATCGGGGTGTGCTGGGCATCTGATTCATGCCACTCATTCCGCCCATGCGGCCTCCGCCATACCCACCCCCTCCATATCCGCCACCATAGCCACCATACTGGCCAAAGCTATGGGCTGTCAGGAACAAGCTAAGGCTTAGGCATACAAGGCAAGAAAGGAATAAACGGGGTAACGACGAAGTCATGATGTTGATTAGCTAGTTACGAATAGGATGATTTTGGGGCAAAGTTCGATAAAAAAAAGCAAAACCCTGGCTGTTATCGAATTGGTGCCTTTTCGAGGGGCTTTATACGAACCCGTAAGTGAGGCTCCTCGCCATCGGGTACAAGTACAACGATGTTGTTTGTCAATGTTTCGCCATTTTCGAACGTATGTCCTGTCTGAACACGCAGGCTCATATCCTCCGGATTTTCTGGCGACTCGGTTGTGCTGGCTGAAGCGGTATAGGATGTTGAAACGGGACGAGCGCGGAGGCTAATCGTTTTAGACGTTAATTTGGCTCCCGTAGCGTTGATACAGTCGAAACGGGCTAACAGATCCTGATCCCGAACACCGAAGGACGTTTGGCGAGGGCTGAATACTTTCGTATTACCACTTTTATTGGTGGCATAGACCGTCAGCTCATAGCGTTTGAAGGTACCCAGATTATTGATTTCTCGTTTACATTCCGTTCGAATCGTGTAGCCGTACTCGATACCGTTGATTTGGGCCGGTTGGTTTATTTTGATTTCGTACGATTGTTGGGCAAAGGTGGGAAAGACCAGCGCAACGCCCAATAGAATAAGCAGGCAAACAGAGCAGTTATTCATGCGAATATCAAGAGGATAAATAGTATCCGAAATTTACAAGAAAAACAGATGCAATGGATAAGATATTGTAAGAACGATACCAAACTTTTCCGTCGTACAGACCGTTGACCTTTTATATGGAAACGCTCGAAAAAATCCGCAAGGCGTACACGGAATATGTACTTGAGAATGGAAAGCAACCGACCTCAGTTTTTCAGTTTGCCAAGAAATTGAAAATTGCGGAAGCTGACTTCTATACCAATTATGCTTCCTTTGATGCGATCGAAGCCGATATCTGGCTCACGTTTTTTACCGAAGCCCAGTCAACTGTCGAAGCCGACGAAACGTATCAGGGGTATTCAGTCCGCGAAAAGCTTCTGGCATTCTATTACACCTGGATTGAGCTACTGAAAGCCCAACGCAGTTTTGTGGTCTATAGCTATGGGCGCTTACGCGCAGAAAGCCGACAGCCTGGTGTGCGAAACATAGGGCAGAGCGGCTGGATGTCTGGTCAAAAATCGCCGGTGTTGAATCCGTTTAAAGACGCTTTCTTTGATTATGCCCGCGATCTGCTGGCCGAAGGTCGGGAAAGTAAAGAAGTAGAGCCACGCCCGTTTGTAACCGACCGTTACCCGAATGCACTCTGGGGGCAAACGCTTTTTCTGCTCGATTTCTGGGTGCGTGATGTGAGCAAAAATTTCGAAAAAACCGATTCGGCTATCGAAAAGTCAGTAAATACAGCCTTCGACCTCATTGGCCGTTCTCCGCTGGATACGCTCTTCGATTTCGCCAAGTTTGTGTACCAAAATAAATGAGTGAAAGAATGAATGAGCGAAAGAGTGCAAAAGGCCTATGTAAGCAAATCACTCTTTCGCTCATTCATTCTTTCGCTCTTTCCAGCGTATGAAAAGCCAAACCTCAGTTCCGACGACTAAAGTTGCCCGTGCCAGCCAGTTTGTGAAAGCCGGAGTAAAAGTAGGTGGGAACTATATTAAGCATTACAGCAAAAAGCTGCTCGACCCCGATTTATCGAAGGAGGAACTCCATAATGATAATGCCGCTGATATTTATGACGCCCTGAGTGAATTGAAAGGGTCTGCCCTGAAAATGGCTCAGATGTTAAGTATGGACCGGGGGCTGTTGCCAGTTGCCTATTCCGACAAGTTCACAATGGCCCAATACTCAGCTCCTCCGTTGTCGGGCCCGTTGGTTGTGAAAACGTTTAAGACGTATTTTGGCAAAACTCCGACGCAACTGTTCGATAGGTTTGATAGTCAGGCTGTCAATGCCGCGAGTATTGGGCAGGTTCATCAAGCCTGGAAAGACGGAAAGAAACTGGCCGTGAAGGTGCAGTATCCGGGCGTTGCCGATGCCGTGAGTTCCGACCTGAAGATTGCGAAGCCATTGGCTGTTCGATTGTTAAATCTGAACGAACGCGACATTGATCGCTACATGGGCGAGGTGGAGTCGAAGTTGCTGGAAGAAACGGATTATGAGCTTGAACTTCGCCGGTCCATTGAGATTTCGGAAGCCTGTGCGAACATTCCCGATCTGGTGTTCCCAAAATACTATCCAGAACTATCGTCGAAGCGCATCCTGACGATGGATTGGCTGGATGGATTGCATTTGAAAGAATTTTTGAAGACCAATCCAGATCAGGAAATCCGTAACCGGATTGGGCAAGCGTTGTGGGATTTCTATGATTTTCAGATTCACACGCTCCGACAGGTCCATGCCGATCCACATCCCGGTAATTTCCTGATGCGGGCCGATGGCACTATGGGCGTGATTGACTTCGGCTGTGTGAAAGTAATTCCTGATTTCTATTACGATAATTACTTCCGATTGGTCAACCCCGACACGCTTGAGAATGCGGAACTGACCGAGGAAATTTTTGAGAATCTGGAGTTTTTAACCCCAGCCGATTCACCAAAGGAGCGTGTCTTTTTCTCGGATTTATTCAAAGAAATGACGCTTATGTTGGCTGAGCCTTTTGCCGTCGATTCGTTCGATTTTGGCGACGATGCCTATTTCACGAAAGTGTACGCCTTTGCCGAAGGATTGGCGAACATACAGGAACTGAAAAACTCGAAAGTGGCGCGGGGATCGCAGGATGGATTGTACGTAAACCGCACGTATTACGGCTTATACGCCATGTTGAACGAACTCAAAGCCCGCGTAACAACCACCAAGCCCGAATGGCTGCGCTCGAAAAAGGAGCTGGTTTAGGTGACATTTAAACCTATAAGGTTTTGGAAACCTTATAGGTTTGTAATCAGAATGAATAAAAAAGGTCATCCTACACACAGGATGACCTTTTTTATTCATTCTGATATATCAACGTCGTTCTTACCCCTTCTTCTGCTCCTTCGCCCAGCCATCTTTTAGCGTAACGGTCCGGTTGAATACGGGCCGGTCGGTGGTGGAGTCCTGGTCGAGGATGAAGTAGCCTTTACGCATGAACTGGAAGTTACTTTGTGCGCCAGAACGAGCCGCTTCAACCAAAGCCGGTTCAACAAAAGCACGCACAACTTCCAGCGAATTTGGGTTCAGTAACTCCCGGAATTCACGTTCGTCGGCGGCAGGATTTTCTACCGAGAATAGACGGTCATACAGACGAACTTCGGCTTCGACTGCGTGCGGAACCGATACCCAGTGAATCGTGCCTTTTACGTTGATGCCTGACGTGTCGGAGCCACTGCGGCTTTCGGGGATGTATGTGCAACGCAGTTCAATGATTTCACCCGCATTGTCCTTTACCACTTCGTCGCATTTGATGATATAGGCCCCTTTCAAACGAACCATACCCCCCGGAAACAATCGGAAGAACTTCTTCGGTGGATTCTCCATGAAATCATCCCGCTCGATATACACCTCCCGACTGAACGGTACGTTGCGCTCACCAGCGGTTGCATCTTCTGGGTTATTCTCTATCCGCATGATCTCTTCACGACCCAGTTCATAGTTCGTAATGACGAGTTTCAACGGCTTTTCGTCGAGAACGGCCATTACCCGGTGAGTCGTTTTGTTCAGTTCTTCACGGATACAAAATTCTAGCAGACCTACATCGATCAGGTTATCCCGCTTGGCAATCCCGATACGGTCGGCAAACTCGCGGATGCTGGCAGGCGTATAGCCACGACGACGAATACCTGCAATAGTTGGCATCCGGGGATCGTCCCAACCACTTACATGACCATCTTCTACCAGTTGTTTCAGTTTACGTTTGCTCATAACCGTGTAGGTTAAATTGAGTCGTGCAAACTCGATCTGGCGAGAAGGGAAAATATTGAGTTTATCAATAAACCAATCGTACAAAGGGCGGTGTACCTCAAACTCCAGCGTACAAAGCGAGTGCGTAATGTGCTCAATCGAGTCGGATTGCCCGTGTGCGAAATCGTACATAGGGTAAATACACCAGGCGTCGCCCGTACGGTGGTGATGCGCGTGCTTGATGCGGTAAATGATCGGATCACGCAACTGCATATTTGGCGAGGCCATATCAACTTTCGCCCGGAGAACTTTGGCGCCATCGGGATACTCACCCGCTTTCATCCGACGGAACAGATCGAGATTTTCATCAACGCTCCGGTCACGATACTGACTCAGGCGACCCGGTTCGGTAGGTGTACCTTTCTGAGCGGCAATTTCCTCCGATGTCGAATCATCTACGTACGCTAATCCTTTCTGAATCAGAGTTTCGGCGAAGGAATAAATCGTATCGAAGTAGTCGGATGCATAGAATTCGTTCTCCCAGTTAAAGCCTAACCAGCGAACATCGTTCTTGATCGAATCGACGTATTCGGTATCTTCCGTAACAGGATTGGTGTCGTCGAAACGGAGGTTTGTCTGCCCGCCGTATTTATCGGCCAGCCCAAAATTCAGACAAATAGATTTGGCGTGGCCAATATGTAAATAGCCGTTGGGTTCGGGTGGAAAGCGCGTATGAATACGCCCACCGTTCTTGCCAGCGGCCAGGTCTTCTTCTACGATTTGTTCAATAAAGTTGAGGGAATTGCCAACACCGCTGCCATTGGCAGAATTATTTTCGTTGGTAACGCCTTCGCCGGAATCTTTAGTTGCTTCAGTCATGTGGTTGCGTACTGATAAATAGTGCGAAAATTACGGCCTTTGCCCCGCTTTGGCAAACCCAAACTGTGCTAAAGCAAAAACGAACGGATTTTAGGTTGTGGTGTATAGGTACCGAAAAGGCCCTATCGCATTCGCAAAAATCCAGCTGAACGGGGGACCGTTGGCTGGACGTTTTAGTGTTATTGGAGGCCTCAATGAACAGATTAAAGATATTTTAACATGGCGCTTATTGGCATCGTTCAAAAACTAGCCATCGGTCAAATCGCTTCATTATCAGGCTAATAAAGAAAGTTGTTTTACGGATAGGTAGGGCCGCAAAATTACTTAAGTAGCCTGTGCCAATCGCTAATTTATTGACCATGCGCGAACAAAATGGTTGCTCGAACGAGTTGTAAGTAGTACACGCTGTTGACTATATTCGAACGACGGGTGTTCTGTATGAATAAAACGTTTATTGCCTTTCTTTTTACGATTGGGTGGTTTTTTTCAATTGATGTAGTAGCTCAGAAAACAACGGATTCTTTAGCCAGGCAAGCCTATTTAGCCGATTGCATTCAGTACGCTTTAGGCCATCAGCCAGTTGTTCGCCAATCGATTATCGATCAGGATATTGCCGAACGTACCGTGCAAAGTTCATTAGCCGCCTGGTATCCGCAAATCAATGCTTCGTACAACCTGCTTCACTACCTCAAACTACCTGTCACACTCATTCCCAACGCCACTACGGGCGAGAAACAGCCGGTAAGCCTGGGAGCGGCCAACACCTCGACCGCTTCGCTTTCGGTGACGCAAAGTATTTTTAATCGGGATGTTTTATTAGCTAGTCGGACTGCTGATGTTTATCGGACGCAGGCTACACAAACCACCGTCAGAAATAAGATTGATGTGGTGGTCAATGTTAGCAAAGCATTCTATGACCTGATTCTAACGCAACGCCAGGTTGATATTCTGAGTCAGGACATTGCCCGATTGCAGCGCAGTTTGCAGGACGCGACGAACCAGTATCAAAGCGGTATTGTCGATAAAACCGATCCCCAGCGAGCGAAGATTGCCCTCAACAATTCGCTGGCCCAGCGGAAGCAGTATCGAGATCTGATTGGGGCCAAATACCAGACGCTAAAACAAACCATGGGCTATCCACCGAACAGCCAACTGGCCGTGTCGTATGATACCCTGCAATTAGTTCGCGAGGTTGCCCTGGATACGTTGCAACTGGTGAACCCGCAAAACCGAATTGAATATCAGCTCTTGCAAACGCAGGGCCGATTGCTGGATGCCAATGTTCGTTACAATCGCTGGGCCTATTTACCCTCGGTATCGGCCTTTGGCAACTATAACTTGTTGTATCAGAATAGTTCATTCGGGCAGCTTTACAGTCTTTCCTTTCCGAACTCACTGGTTGGGTTAACACTAACACTGCCTATTTTTCAGGGAGGACGGCGTATCCATCAGACAAAGATTGCGGAGTTGCAGGTTCAACGACTTAACTGGGATTTAGCCGCCCTGAATAGTGCTGTCGACGCGGAGTATGCAACGGCTTTGGCCAACTATAAAGGGAACTTGGCGAATTATCTGGCACTGGTCGAAAATCAGCAGTTAGCCGAAGATGTATACCGAGTTATTAACCTGCAATATCGATCTGGCATCAAAACCTACCTGGATGTGACCATTGCGGAAGCCGATCTTCGCACTGCCCGATTAAATGTATTTAATGCATTATATCAAGTGCTAGTCAGCAAATTAGACGTTCAGCGCTCCCTCGGCGTAATCCAGATTTGATTTTGTCATGCTGACGAAGCCGGGCGGCCGGTGCCGAAGCATCTTCGGAAAAAGCAACTAATATTTTTTGTCATGCTGACGAAGGAAACATGACAAGCGTACTCTCAGAATTATGAAGCATCCTATAAATCTGGCCATTTCGGGATCTTTCCTGGCCTTGTTACTTACCGCCTGTGGCGGAGATAAAAACCAACAGCAAGCCCCACCACCTCCTACTGCAGTAACGGCTGTGAAGGTTTCTAAAGGCAGTGCTGTTTACTACGATCAATTTCCGGCAACGGTAACGGCTCTTCTGCAGGTGGATATTCAGCCGCAGGTGGCCGGAAATATCACGGGGATCTTTTTTCAGGATGGTCAACACGTTAGTAAAGGGCAAAAACTCTACACCATTGACCCTCAGCAGTATCGGGCAACCTACGATCAGGCTGTGGCCAATCTGAATGTGCAGAAAGCCAACCTGAACCGGGCCCAGAAAGATGCTGACCGTTATAATACGCTGGCGCAGCAGGATGCGGTAGCCAAGCAACTGGTCGATAATGCCAATGCTACGCTGGAAGCAGCTAAAATGCAGGTTGAAGCTTCTCAGGCCACCATCCAGCAAGTTGCGACAAATCTGAAATACACAACTATCTATGCTCCAATGGATGGTACAATCGGTATCTCGCAGGTACGACTAGGAGCTGCTGTGGCACCCGGCTCAACACCACTCAACACCATCTCGTCGGACAATCCGATTGCGGCTGATGTTCAGATTGATGAATCGCAGATTCCACGGTTTCTCAAATTACAGAACCAGCCCAATGTCGTCCGCGATTCAACGCTGATACTTGTGTTGCCCGATGGCAGTAAATACCCATATCCTGGTACTGTGAAGATCATTGACCGGGCGGTTGATCCCCAAACGGGTACGTTGCGGGTTCGGGTTGCTTTTCCAAACACCAATAAACAATTGAAGGTGGGACTGAATGCCAACGTTCGGGTGAAAAACAGCAGTGGGGAACCCCAATTGCTGATTCCGTACCAGTCGGTAACCGAGCAGATGAGTGAATACTTTGTGTTTGTAGTGGGCGATAGCAGTAAGGTCAGTCAGAAAAAAGTAACCCTGGGCGCTCGCATTAACGGTCAGGTAATCGTGAAAAACGGCCTGACCGAAGGCGAAACTATTGTAACCGAGGGGACGCAGAAAATTCGTGATGGAGCAAAGGTGCAGGTAACAACAAATGAGCGAAAGAGTGAATAAGTGAAAGAGTGTTCCACCAGGATCGCTTAATCACCCATTCGCTCATTCACTCATTCACTCATTAAGTTATGTTCGCAGAAATATTTATAAATCGACCCGTTACGGCCATCGTCGCATCCGTTGTGATTGTTGCGTTGGGCGTGCTGGCCTTATTGAGTTTACCCGTTAGCCAGTATCCCGACATTACACCGCCGGTTGTGCAGGTGACGGGTACGTATACGGGTGCTGATGCCCAGACGGTAGAACAGACCGTGGCTACGCCCATTGAAACGCAAGTGAATGGTACACCGGGTATGGACTACGTACAAACCAATGCCACGAACGATGGTCGGATGACCATGAACGTGACATTTAAGGTTGGTACCGATGTGAATATTGCAGCCCTCGATGTGCAGAACCGCGTTGGTATTGCTCAGCCGCAATTGCCACAGGAAGTTACTCGTCTGGGGGTTGTGGTTCGTAAACGGAATCCATCGTTGTTTATGCTGGTGGCTATTTATTCGCCAAATGGTACGCACAATGTCTCGTTTCTGGATAACTACACAAACATTTACATTCGGGATGCCTTATTACGGGTACCAGGTGTAGGTGATATTTTCAGCCGGGCCGATGATTTCAGCATGCGTATCTGGCTCAAACCCGACCGGTTGACCCAACTCGGAATGACCCCCGATGACGTAGTCGCTGCTTTACAGGAACAAAACCTACAGGTGGCCGGTGGTTCGGTAGGTGCTTCGCCCCAGCCCGCTTCCCAGGCTTTTGAATATTCTGTTTTTACCAATAGCCGACTGAGTAAGGAGGAGGATTTTAAAAAAATCATTGTTCGTAGCGATCCCTCTAAAGGGTCTCTTGTGTACCTCGAAGATGTAGCGCGTGTGCAGCTAGGGAAATTTTCCTATGCCAGCAATTCATTCGTAGATGGCAAACGGGCTTCGTACCTGCTTGTCTATCAGCTTCCGGGTAGTAATGCACTTGCCACTGCCGAAGGTGTGTATGCGGCCATGGATAACCTGAAAAAAACCTTCCCGAAAGATATTGAATATGTCGTTCCCTTTGAGTCGGTATCGGTGATTCAGGTATCTATTTCTGAAGTGGTCGAAACGCTTTTGGAGGCATTGGTTCTGGTTATCCTTGTTGTGTTCCTGTTCCTCCAGAGCTGGCGGGCTACCCTCATTACCTTGCTGGCCATTCCGGTGTCCATTGTGGGTACATTCGCCTTGTTTGTTCCTTTGGGCTTTACCATTAACACACTGACACTCTTTGCGTTTGTATTGGCGATTGGGATTGTGGTGGATGATGCCATTGTGGTGGTGGAAGCCGTGCAGGTTAACCTCGACAAGGGCATGACACCCAAGGAGGCTACCCGAGAAGCCATGCGCGAAATTTCGGCTCCGGTTATTGCCATCGCCCTGATTCTGGCCGCTGTGTTTGTGCCGGTAGGCTTTATTCCAGGTATCGTCGGTCGTTTGTACCAGCAATTTGCGATCACGATTGCGGTGTCGGTACTGATTTCGGCTTTTGTCGCCTTATCGCTGACCCCCGCATTGTGTACGCTGCTGTTACGCCCGATGCATATTGATGAAAAAGCAACGGGTCTGAATAAGCTATTTTATAAGTTTAATCAGTGGTTCGAGCGAGTTACGAATGCCTATTCCAATGGTGTGCAGCGGCTCATCAAGGCCACACCACTAGTCATTGTGGGGCTGGTTGTGGTCTACATTGGCACAGGCTTATTGTTCCGCGCCAAACCAACCGGCTTCATTCCGACTGAAGATGAAGGACGACTGATTGTTACCTACGAAATTCCCGAAGCGGCTTCTACGACTCGTAGTTTGGTGGTGCTCAACAAGATTATGAGTATCCTGAAAGAGCAGCCCTATGTTGCCCACTTTGCCGCTCTGGGTGGTTTGAACGCAGTTACGTTTGCGTCCAAATCAAACAGTGGGACGGTCTTTATGTCCTTAAAACCCTGGGATGAACGGAAGGAGCGAAATATGCAGGCCGATTCACTCGTGGTGAAGCTACAAAAGGCATTATCGGGCTTGAACGATGCCCGACCTCAGGTGTTGCAGCCACCCGCTATTCCGGGATTGGGGCAATCGTCAGGATTTACATTTGAGATTCAACAGCGCGAAACCAATGATGACGTCCAGGCATTTGATGGGGTTGTACAGAATTTTCTGGCTGAGGCTAACAAACGCCCGGAAATTGGCCGCGCCTTTACATATTTCACGGCCAAATCACCTGCTTATCGGGTCGATGTCGATCGGGATAAATGTAAAAAACTGGGTATTTCAGTTAGTTCGGTTTATACGACCATGCAGACGCTTCTGGGAAGTCAGTACGTTAACGATTTCATTATTTACGGTCGAAAATTCCGGGTCGTTGCGCAGGCCGATACCATGTACCGGGATGATATAAAGGCACTTAATCAATATTATGTTCGCAATGGGGCGGGCCAATTGGTACCCATCAGTACGGTTATTAAAACCAGTGTGATCGAGAATGCACCGTTGATTTCCCACTTTAACCTGTTCCGTTCTGTCGAACTGAATGGCGTTGCTAAACCAGGGTATAGCAGTAGTCAGGCCAACGACGCCCTTCGGGAAGTGGCAGCTAAGGTACTCCCTGCTGGTTATGCCTATGACTTTGGGGGATTGAGTCGGGAAGAGATCAATGCGGGTAGCAGTTCGATTTACATCTTCATGCTGTCGGTTGGTTTCGTATTCCTGTTCCTGGCAGCCTTGTATGAAAGCTGGTCGGTGCCGTTCTCTGTACTTCTATCCGTGCCAATTGGGGCTTTAGGGGCGATCACGGCACTGATTCTGTTTCCCTATCTAACGAATAACGTATACGCTCAGATTGGTCTGATTACTCTGATTGGGCTTGCGGCCAAAAACGCTATCCTGATCGTGGAATTTGCCAAAGAGAGGGTCGATAAAGGTGAAGACTTGCTCGAATCGACGATCGAAGCCGTTCGGTTGCGACTGCGACCAATTCTGATGACATCCCTTGCATTCATCCTGGGTGTGTTTCCACTGGCCCTGGCGAGTGGGGCAGGGGGCGTTGCCAGAGCTACCATTGGCCGTACCGTGTTAGGTGGTATGCTGGCTGCCACGTCACTGGCTATTTTCGTAGTGCCGGTTTTATACGTTGGTATTACCCGACTGGCCTATGGCAAGAAAGGCCTGGCGGCCCTGAAGGCGAATGCAAAAAAAGATGACCCGAAAGAGGGTGAACAGCCTGCACATGCCTGATAAAGGCGTATCTTCGTCTGACAGAGTAAATTTTTGATTCTGTAGATTCGGCTGATTCTATACACATAGAATCAGCCGAATCTACAGAATCATTGTCAATACGTAGCTTGTTAGATTATCATGAGTTTGTTTATTACCTCCTTAAATTCGGGCAGTAACGGAAATTGCTATTACGTTGGAAATGAGCAGGAAGCAGTCCTGATTGATGCGGGAATTTCCTGTAAAGAAACCGAACGGCGGATGCTGCGTCTGGGTTTATCGATGGATAAAGTGAAGGCAATTTTTGTTTCTCACGAACACTCCGACCATATCCGGGGTATTCCTCAGCTGGCCAAAAAATATCAGTTGCCGGTCTTTATTACACCCGGTACGTTACAGAATTCGGGCTTTTCTATTCAAACATTCCCACTTCGGGCCTTGCGCGGGTATGAGCCGGTCTGGATTGGTGATCTCTGTATTACGGCGTTCCCTAAGTTGCATGATGCCAGTGATCCGCATAGTTTTCTGGTTTCTTACAAAGAAACGAATGTGGGCGTTTTCACAGATATTGGCGCTCCCTGTGAGCATCTGATTCATCATTTCCAGAAATGTCATGCGGCCTTTCTAGAGGCCAACTACGACGATGATTTGCTGGCAAATGGTCGTTATCCGTATTTCCTCAAACAACGGATTCGGGGTGGAAAGGGGCACTTGTCCAATCAGCAGGCGTTGGATTTGTTCAGAGCACATAAGCCCGACTACATGAGCCACGTGCTATTGGCTCACCTCTCAAAAGACAATAATTGCCCGCAGGTGGCCAGCGATTTGTTTACACCTCATATGGGCAACACCAAGCTTATTGTGGCTTCCCGTTTTCAGGAAACGCCGGTATTTACAATTACAGCCGGTTAGCCAATCAGTAAATTACGACGGCTTGCAACGTTAAAATTTAGGTAAAAAGTTGACCTGCTCGAAAAACAGGCTACCTTTGTCATCAGATGATATGATGAATAGTCCAATACAAAAACGATCACTTGCCGAAGAAGTTGCGAATCAAATCAGCAACTACATTCAATCAGGGCATTACGTGGCTGAACAGAAACTGCCTACCGAACCCGAACTGATGAAACAGTATGGTGTCGGTAGATCGACCATTCGGGAAGCCGTTCGCATGCTGGCGAATTCGGGCTTATTGCGCGTTCAGCAAGGTGTTGGAACATTCATTAAGGCGTATTCATCTAGTAATGAGACATTGGACCAGCGCTTAAAGCGAGCAGAGGCCAGCGACATTGATGAGGTGCGGCAACTAATTGAAGTGAAAATTGCGCAGAAAGCCGCCATCAATCGGACGCAACAACAGCTTGAGCGTATGGAACAATTTCTTACACAACGTGTTCAGGCAGCGCAAAACGGATTTCTGGAAGAATGCATCCAGGCCGATATTAACTTTCATCTGAGTATTGCCGAAGCATCGGGTAATGCAATTTTGACCGACATGTATCAAGCTTTTTCGGCTCGCCTGAAAAGTTGGTTTCTGCAGATTTATCCGGATACAAAGGCATTTGTTCAGACTAATGGTCTGCATAAAGCACTGCTTCAGAGTATTAAAGAGCGTGATGAGATAAAAGCGCTGAACTATGCAACCCAGATTTTGAAACATTAATTTTTTAGGTTTAAACATCAGATGATATGATGAATGATGGACAACTGGCACCTATCCAACAACCTGAAGAGCGTATTCAGCAAACCGCTTATTCAGTCTTGTACTCAATTAGCCTAGCTCATTTGTTGAACGATATGCTCCAGGCGATCATCCCTGCCATTTATCCGCTGATTAAGGTTAGCTTCCACCTCGATTTCTCCCAAATTGGGCTGGTGACGTTAGCGTATCAGTTAACGGCTTCAATTCTTCAACCGTTTGTTGGCTTTTATACAGATAAGCACCCTAAGCCTTTTTCGTTGGCCTTCGGCATGAGTATTTCGCTGTTGGGGCTAGTAAGTCTTGCTTACGCTTCGAGTTTTTACTGGATTTTGGCCTCTGTCAGCCTGATCGGAATCGGGTCTTCTATTTTTCATCCTGATTCTTCGCGGGTTGCCTATTTAGCGTCGGGTGGAAAACGGGGATTGGCTCAATCGATTTTTCAACTGGGTGGTAATGCGGGGAGTGCTTTAGGGCCGTTGCTGGCTGCCTTGCTCGTTGTTCCATTTGGTCAACGAAGTGTGATGTGGTTTGGCCTGGTCGCCTTATTCGGAATTGTTTTGCTAACGAAGATAGGGCAATGGTATAAAACGGTTGTTTTGCCCAAAGTAAGTAAAACCCTTACCGAGAATCGGGTAGGCTTGAGTCGTGCCCGGATCATCGCTTCGATGGCAATTCTGCTGATACTGATTTTTTCCAAGTACTTCTATCTGGCAGGCATGACCAGTTATTATACGTTTTACTTAATGGATAAATTCGGACTATCGGTCGAAAGTGCTCAGATTCAGTTGTTTATTTTCTTGGCTTCGATCGCCGTAGGCACCTTGGCGGGCGGCCCACTGGGCGATCGATTCGGGCGAAAATATATTATCTGGATTTCTATTCTGGGAGCCGCTCCGTTTACACTGTTGCTACCCTACGGGAATCTGTTTTGGACAGGTGTACTTTCCGTATGTATTGGCTTATTGATCTCATTAGCCTTTTCTGCCATTATTGTCTACGCTCAGGAGTTGATGCCCGGCAAGGTAGGGATGATAGCCGGTTTATTCTTCGGTTTTGCCTTTGGCATGGGCGGTCTTGGGTCGGCTTTGCTTGGTAAACTTGCCGATGAGACAAGCATTAACTACGTGTTTTATGTGTGTTCGTTTTTGCCTTTATTGGGTATTTTAACCGCTTTTCTGCCCAATTTGGAAAAGGAATAATTTCTGATGTAAGAACTTCTTATCTATAAAAGAACTACCTCTTTGATCATTAAGCCGAATGGTCAAGGAGGTAGTGTCTTTATAGGTCGCTACAAGGTTTTTACCACCTGCGCTGGGATACCTGCCACTACGCTATTAGGCAGAACATCTCGATTTACTACGGCACCAGCCGCGACAACCGAGTTTTCCCCAACAGTAACACCGGGAAGTATCGTTGCTCCTGCACCAATCCAGGCATTGCGTTTAATGACAACCGGCTTAGGGATCAGTGTTTGCCGATCAAGAGGATCTAATGGATGGTTTTCCGAGGTCAGATTGACTCGGGGGCCGATCTGCACATCGTCTTCGATGGTGATGCCGCCAATATCCAAAAAAGAGCAGGCATGATTGATAAATACATTCTTACCGAGACGGATAGACCGACCAAAGTTGGTGTAAAAGGGCGGGAAGATTGCTGAAGACGGATCAATCGGGCTGCCGATAATATCACTCAATTGATTCCGAACCTGATCAACATCGGTAGCCGTGGCATTCATCTGAACGCATAGCCGGATGGTGCGTGAAACCACTTCAGCAAATTTCCCATACTCAGGATCGTCCTTTCGTAAAAACTCCCCAGCGCTTAGCCGCTCGAAAATATCTGGGCTAGTTACTGGCTGTTTATTCACTTCCTGACTCATCTTATTTTGATAGTGCTGTCTAAATCGAATTGAATCAGTAACCTTTATTAGTCCCAGTTGATCGTAGTTCACACTACGCTCAACAAAGAGTCTATAATAATGCAAATCAATCAAGGGTTATTTCGTGTCTGCTACCGGTTCTAGCCAGGTCACTACGCCCTTCTCAGTGTTGATGTTGATCGCTGTATGGATCATTCTGCCGTCCGGCGATGCGCCATGCCAATGCTTAATGCCAGGTAGAACGTTGATAACTTCACCTGCCTGGAATTTTTGTAACGGCTGGCCTTCCTCCTGATAGTAGCATACGCCTTCTTTTACCAGTAATATCTGATTACTCGGGTGAGTATGCCAGTTGTTGATAACCCCCGGTTCGAAGTACACGTCGGTAATACTGCAATTGGTTATAGTGTCTGCGACAACCAACGGCTTCACATATACATTCCCCGAAAAATACTGTACGGCACCCAGTTGATAACCTTCAGGTATACCCTTATCTTGATCTTGCTTGTCCATGTTGCGTTATATTCATGGTAATATACCAGACAATCAGGTTTTTGCTTATAAGGTGGCCATATCGATCACAAACCGATACCGCACATCACCTTTAAGCATTCGCTCATAGGCTGTGTGAATATCCTTGATGTCAATCATTTCAATGTCGGAAACGATGTTGTGCTCGGCACAAAAGTCCAGCATTTCCTGCGTTTCGGCGATGCCCCCAATGCTTGAGCCCGCTAAACTTTTTCGGCCAATGATCAGGCTGAAGGACATGATAGCTGAAGGAGACGGAGGGGCACCCACGCATATGTGTACGCCATCACTTTTTAGTAAATTCAGGTATTGGTTATAATCGTGCTCGGCGGAAACGGTATCAAGAATAAAATCGAAATAACCCGCTACAGATTGAAGCTGTTCTGGATCGCTAGTCACCACAAACTTGTGTGCGCCCAGTTTCCGGGCATCTTCTTCTTTTTTGGGCGAGGTGCTCAGAACAGTTACCTCTGCTCCCAGCGCTACGCCAAACTTAACGCCCATATGGCCCAGTCCACCCAAACCTAATACCGCCAATTTGTGTCCTTTTCCAACTTTCCAGTGTTTCAGAGGAGAGTAGGTCGTAATACCCGCACAAAGTAGGGGAGCCGCAGCCGCCAGATTTAGCTTATCGGAGATGTGCAGCACGAAATCTTCGTGAACGACAATGGTATTTGAATACCCACCATAGGTCGGGGTTTTATGATCTTGTTCCAGACTGTTGTAGGTGAGCGTATTTCCGTTGGTGCAGTATTGTTCCAGTCCGTGCTGACAGTTGTCACAAACCCGGCAGGAGTCGACCATACAGCCAGTGCCCGCCAGATCGCCTACTTTAAACTTTGTCACATGATTGCCAACTGCCACAACACGACCGACAATCTCGTGTCCGGGCACCATTGGAAAAATACTGCCGCCCCACTCGTCGCGTATCTGATGAAGATCGGAATGGCAAACACCACAATACGTAATATCAAATTGAACATCGTGCGGCCCTACCGTCCGACGTTGAAAATTCCAGGGTGCCAGATCCGTCTCTTTTGTTTGAGCGGCATAGCCTTTTGCTGCAATCATAACTGTGTATTAAGTTGAGTACTCGATAAAACCAAAGCAAAACTAATGTAGCCTGCTCAGGGGCGGGTGACGATTATCAAACCAAAAGTTAAGGATTTCAAACAGCCTGCCCGTGTAAGGATCTGGGAGCCGCTTCTGTCATTTTTTTGAAGACACAAGGATTATCCATGTGGCAAAGTTAAGAAAATCAACCGTTGAGACAGGGGATTTTAGAGCTATTCCAGCTTAGCCTCCCTGATCACGCTGATGGCGTTTGAAATGCGCGGGAAGCCAATGTAAGGATAGAGCTGCACCATTGCCGACAGCATCGTTTCTTTGTCGTTGCCCGCTTTCAGATTACCCGATGCATGGGATACCATTTGCCGTTCGGTACCACCTAAGGTAGCCAGAGCACAGAGGATCATGAGTTCTCTTGTCTTCAGATCCAGTCCGCCCCGCGTATAGAAATCACCAAAACAGGACTCTGTCAGGATTCTGGGCACTGCATCGGCGAATTCACCCGGCAATGTTTTCATGTTTTGTTTCATGCCGTCACCGTAAAGAGGATCTTGCTTTTCTTTTCCTTTATCGAAACGCTGGCCTTCCTGAACTGTTCCCTGATTGGCCAGCGGCAAGCTGATGCCCCGACTTTCAAAGACTTTGTTAATGGCTTCCATCGCATTCAACACCTTTGGATAGCCAATAAATGGGGCAAGTTGATAAATCACTTCCCGAATTTCGATGGGCGTTATTCCGACATTCAGGGCAGCATTAGTATGTGGAGTTAATTGCGGGATCGTCTGATTGGTAGCCAGAGCAGTAATCGTGATCAGCTCCCGTGTTTTATCGCTCAGATTACCAATATAAAATACCTCGCCGAAGATGAATCGCTGCAGAATGGTCAGCAGTTCAGGATCGGTTTTGCTGGCCATGATCTGCTGATGGAATAATTCCTGGTATTTTTTCTCGGTACGTTCGATGCGGTTCATATCCGTTGATTTGGGGGTGGTTCCTTTGGGCGATACTTGCCCGAGTACTGTGGAGGTTATCGAAAAGAATGTAAGAGTATAGACTAAAAGGCTGATTTTCATCGTATTAAGCTTAGTTTGCGTGAGTTAGTTTATGGTAGGCGGCTGTATAGATGGCTACACAATCGTTGTCACTAAGGGGAGTACGGTCGGCCAGAAACAAGCCGCCCATCGTGGCCCTTGCATTCAGGGTAAACCTGGCAAACTCATCGGGCGAAATGCCGTAGTCTGCCATGCTCAGATCGGCTACTCCACAGTCGGCCATCAGCTGGGTTAGGGCCGTTATAAAATCCATTGGCTGGGTCGCTTTAGGCATACCCATAACTCGGGCAAGTTGCACAAACCGTTCATCGCAAACGTGCTTGTTGATCATGTCGGTGAAGTAGGCTTCGCAGAGAATAAGCAGGCCTGCGCCGTGCGGTAAATCGGGATAAAAGGCCGTCATCGCATTTTCGAGCGAGTGGTGCGAAATGCCGCTGCTGAGTTTCATGATGAGCCCCGACATCAAATTACCCAGCCCAATTTGCGCTCGAGCATTGAGGTTATCGCCCTGATTAACAGCCTGGGTGATGTGGCCCGCAATGATTTCAACGGCTTTTAATGTGATCAAATCGCTCAGCGCATTCGCTGTTTTGGATACGTAGCGTTCGATGCTGTGGAACATCGCGTCGAAACCCTGGTAGGCCGTAAAAGCAGGTGGAACGCTCAGAGTAAGTTCTGGGTCGATTACCGCGAGTACGGGGTACGTATCGTCGATGCCGAAGCCTACTTTTTCAGCCGTTTCCTCATTGATGATTGCGCCCCACGGGTCGACTTCAGAGCCAGTTCCGGCGGTGGTTGGAATGGCGACAATCGGTAAGGGCTTGTGTTCAACTGGTTTTCCTTTGCCAGTACCTACGAGAATATAATCCCAGAAATCGCCCGGATTAGTCGCCATCACCGCAATGGCTTTCGATGCATCGATAACGCTCCCTCCACCCAGCGCCACAATGAAATCACACTGGTGCTGACGAGCGAGGACACTGGCAGCCATGACCGTCGATTTGAACGGATTAGCCTCGATCTGATCAAATAGCACCGTGTCAACCCCTGCCTGTTTCAACTGCGCTTCGGTACGCGCCAGATAGCCATATTGTCGGGTCGATTTGCCCTTAGAAATGAGCAGTAACGCTTTCTTGCCCGGCATCGGCTGGCTATGTAAATTGTTAAATTCGCCTACACCAAAGACAATCCGGGTAGGGACGAACAGGCTGAAATTTAGTTTGGTGTACATGATGTAAGCCAGTTGATTTCTTAGTGATGTTGGTTACTTATAACCGACACGGTAGGTTTCTTAAAACCTACTGTCCGCACCTATAGGTTTTGAGAAACCTCATGTGTCAGATTTAAGAATCTGACATCACCGCAAGTCGTAATTGTTTAGTTCAACAGTCGGTATTCATTAGGCGATTGACCCACATGCTGCTTGAAGAGTCGCGTAAAGTGCTGTGGGTATTTGAAGCCCATTTCATAGGCAATCTCGCTGAGCGACTTGCTGACATCGAAGACCTTTTCTTTGGCAACCTCAATGACTTTGGTCTGGATGTAGTCCTGGGCCGATTTGCCGGTTTCTTTCTTGACCAACTCGCCGAAATAATTAGCTGACAAATTCAGTTGATCGGCGCAATAGCCCACCGACGGCAGCCCTAAGTTTTGTGGTTTATCGGAGTCAAAGTAGCTATCCAGTAGGTCCTCAAATCGGACCAGAATATCTTTATGCAAATGCTCCCGAGTAATAAATTGCCGATCATAAAACCGGACGCAGTAGTTCAAAAACAGCTCAATTGTACTGACGATCAACGTCCGGCTGTGTTTATCAATAGGGTGATCCAGTTCGTACTGGATTTTCTGAAAGCATTCGAGTACAACCTGCCGCTCGCGCTCTGAAATATGTAGCGCTTCGCTGATGTCGTAGCCAAAAAAAGTATAGTCCTTGATGTGCCTGCCCAGCCCCGTGCCCCGGATCAGATCGGGATGAAAAGCCAGCGCCCAGCCATTGGGCTGCAGCGTTTCTTCACCTTCCTCAAAGCCAAAGACCTGGCCGGGCGCAATGAAGAGCAGAGTCTCATTCTGATAGTCATACTGATTGCGTCCATAAGTCAGGGGCGAACAATGGGCATCTTTCAAAAAGATAATGTATAGCTCCGACAGGTGCCGAAAGGGATGAATCGGTGACGATTTCGACTGATCCAGCACCGTCACGAGCGGATGCAGGGTTTGCTGTCCACGCTGTGCGTTGAACTGGGCAACGCTCTCTACTTTTTTGATTTTATCCATCGGCTTATGCGTCAACTGACTCAAAAGTAACAGCCGGATTTCAGGAGTGTTCACCCGATAGCCTCAATCGGTAATATTGGTAAGTAAAACCGGAATCTGTATAAGTGGCTGACCATAAAAGCGAAGGACCTTTGTGCCATCTAATCATCCAATCGACTGGGAGCGAAACGCTTTTACTTCTGGGAGAGCTAAAAAGTACACCAATGATACGGGTAAACAAATTGGGATTTCTTGTCGTAGCTGGCATTTTCTGGACGCTCAGTGCACAAGCGCAAACAGCGGCCGACAGTACCAAAAAGACCGTTAAGAAATACCAGGCTAGAGCACCCAAAACCCAGCCTTTTGGGGGCAGTGCGTTTGCAGCCTCCAAACAAACTACGATCCGTTGGCTGGGATTCGCAGGCTTTTTTGTCAACTCCCGTGGAACCACGTTTATGGTAGACCCGCTGTTAGAAGGCTTTGATATGCCTGTGCTGATTGACTTTCCCATTGCCCCAAAAGACGTCCCCCGGCTGGATGCTGTCTTAGTTACACATGCGGATAACGATCACTTCAGCGTGCCGACCAATCAGGATCTGAAAGGGGTGACTCGTGTCTATCACTCAACCGTTTATGTCGATTCCCTGATGAAAAACTTAGGCCTACCATCTGTCGGTCATGATATTGGGGATTCGTTCAAGTTTGGTCCTATCCGGGTGAAGCTAACACGTGCGGATCACGCATACCAAAATGCGTATCCGGGGATGAGTAAGCGACGATTCAGAAATGAAGACGCCTGTGGCTTCTGGATCGAAACTCCCGATGGCAATATCTGGGCAACCGGGGATTCCCGCCTGACACCGAGCCACCTGACGATGCCCACTCCCGATGCTATTTTCTTTGATTTCTCCGATAGTGAGTGGCATTTCACCTTCGACGGTGCGGTGAAAATTGCCAATGCATACCCCAACACCCCGCTATTGCTTTGCCATTGGGGCTCAGTCGATGCACCTGATTTCAACCCGTTCAACGGCGACCCCGAAAAACTGGCGAAAGCAATTGTCAATCCGGGACGGATCAAAGTCCTGGCACCAGGCGAACCATTTACGCTCAGTAAGCTAAAAAAATCGACAACGAAGTAATCTAATCGTTTACCTGTACTACTCAGCGATTCTGGACCAGTTGATGTATATGGCCTTTTCTTCGTTTTATCGATTAGTTCCCCAACAAGAGGCTCTCCAATGACCCTAATATGGTTTAGGCATTGTCATATTCCTTCATGACAAAACCGATTCCTTTCCGGGTGTGAATCAGTTTTATCGCAAAATCCTTGTCAATTTTTTTACGCAACGAATTCATATATACGTTGAGTAAATTGTTGCCAACGTTCGTTGGCATTTCCCAAACATTCTGCGTAATCTCTTCGCGACTGAGTACCGTTCCTTTATTTCGTAAGAAGTATTCCAGCAACGCAAATTCGCGGGGTGTCACATTGATCTGCTTATTTCCGGCCCGATTAACCGTCTTTGTTCGAAGATCGAGCGTTAAGTCGGCCATCGTTAACTGAGTTGACTCGGCTAGTTCAACATCGTAGGATTGGTAACTACGTTTAATATTCGCCTTAATTCGAACGAGTAGTTCACTAAACTCGACAGGTTTAACCACATAGTCGTCGGCGCCAGTCTCAAACCCGATCAGTTTACTCTCAATAGCTCCCTGGGTCGTCAGGATAATAATAGGGATTTGGATATTCTGAGACCGGATGTCACGGCAGAGTTCGTACCCACTCATATCGGGCAGATTAATTTCGGTTATAATCAAATTAATCCCCCCAAACCCAATTAGCTTTCGGGCACTTGCCCCATCGAGCGCTACAGACACCTTAAAGCCATACTCCCTTAGGCTACGCTTCAGAGACATTGCCAGTTTAACATCTTCGTCAACCAGTAAGATTTGCATAAGAATAGCGCTTTAACCTCGTCAAATTTATAAACCATATTCTTTCTGGAAATGATTAAAATGACTTCTAACCTGTTTTTAATAATCTTTTCATCATTCTTTAACCAATTTTGCTTAAGTCAATTTTAATGACAACTATTTATTTGAATTGTACAATTAAAACCGCATGAAAATCAGAATAGAATGGGCCTGACCCGGTATTATCCAAAAAAAAATAATTGTTTAAAGAATTTCTAATCGGGTCTTAAGTTTTTTTTAATGTAGTCCGCGTACTGGTAAAATACCTTTGTGTAAGTCGATTCTAAGCCCATAGGCGTCTAGGTCCCATTGATTTCTCTGTGCCCAGCGAGCCCTTCTTCAACTTGCCGAAGCCGCCGACAATCCGTTTGAAAATTCGTATACTCTACGGACATGGGATCAGATCAACCGACCTATGATGCAGTCGTTACATTAAAAAATGTTTTAGTCATGGTCGCTTTTAGTAGCTTTGTCAAGCTCGGTTTGCCCGTTAACAGCAGTCGTAGAAAAAACCAGACGGGCTGATGTAGGCCTTGAAAATCAAAAAGTTCGACAACAAAACCAATTGGCTAGCGCTCACTTATTAAAATTTTAAAAAAGTTTCTTGTAATAAATTTAGATTATCATGAAGAGAAGTCTGATGCTAATGCTTATGAGCTTGTGTACGTTATTAGGTTATACAAGCTGCACTCATAAAGAAGAGGAAAAAGAGGAGGAAATTAAATATTCGGTCAGTAGCCCTTTGGTGACAGACACGACAATTACAAATCAGTTCGTATGTCAAATTAAGGCCATCCAGCACATTGAGTTAAGAGCGCTGGAAAAGGGCTACCTTCAGAAGATTTTTGTGGATGAAGGTCAAAACGTCAAGAAAGGGCAACTGATGTTCCAGATTCTGCCGATTCAATATCAGGCTGAATTACAAAAAGCAGAAGCGGAAGCCAATTTTGTTGGTGTGGAGTATAAAAACACCAAAGCGCTGGCCGACAGCAATATTGTCTCGAAAAACGAGTTAGCCTTGGCAAAAGCGAAACTCGATAAGGCAAATGCTGAAGTATCGTTAGCCAAAGTGCATTTGGGCTTTACGGAAGTAAGAGCACCTTTCGATGGAATCATGGATCACTTTCAGGTACGATTGGGAAGCCTTGTGAACGAAGGTGATTTGTTAACCACACTTTCGGATAACAGTAAAATGTGGGTGTATTTCAACGTTCCGGAAGCCGAGTACCTGAACTACAAAACGCACGCGCAGCAGGAAAACCTGAACAGCGTAAACTTACTGATGGCCAACCAACGGATTTATAACTATCCGGGTGTGGTTCAGACGATTGAAGCCGACTTTAACAATGAAACCGGTAACATTGCTTTCCGGGCTACCTTCCCAAATCCAAGTGGCTTGTTACGGCACGGCGAAACCGGCAATATTCAGATGACTTTGCCGCTCAAAAACGCCATGATTATCCCGCAGAAAGCTACGTTCGAGGTTCTGGAAAAGAAGTACGTATATGTAGTGGATAAAGAAAACAAAATTCGGTCGAGAGAGATCACAATCGGCGCAGAGATGCCGCACATTTTTGTTGTTCGATCGGGTCTGAACAAAGATGATAAGATTCTTCTGGAAGGTTTACGGCAGGTAAAAGAGAACGAAAAAATAGAATACAAATTCGTGCAACCTGCTGCTGTAATCTCGAATCTAGGGCTTTATGCCGAGTAAGTAAATGGTTAATGGTTAATGACTAATGGGCAATGAAATTCACTTCATTATCAGGCCATTACTCATTATACATTATTCCGCGCGGGCAGCCCCGATTTTGAATTATTCATTTACTTAAAGCAAAAGACATGTTCACACAATTTATTCGCAGACCGGTATTCGCTATCGTGATTTCCATCATGATAGTCTTTATCGGTGTGCTGGCAATCAAGCAGTTGCCGATTTCTCAATTCCCGGATATTGCGCCTACTACCGTAAACATATTTATTGACTATCCAGGATCCAGCGCTGATGTATTGGTTAAATCCACGCTGATTACGCTGGAACAGGCGATCAACGGGGTTCAGGACATGCGATACATAGCAACCGATGCAACCAGCGCCGGTGAAGCTACCCTTCGGATTATTTTTGAACCGGGAACCGACCCGAACGACGCCGTTATCAGGGTAAAAACAAGGGTTGACCAGGTTATGCCGCTCTTGCCTGAGCTGGTTCAACGGGAAGGGGTTATCATTACGCCAATCCAGCCTAGTATGTTGATGTACGTTAACCTCTACGCCAAGGAAAAGGGGATTGACGAGAAGTTCCTGTTCAACTACGCTACAGTTAAAATGATCCCCGAAATCCAACGGACGAAAGGGGTGGCGAGGGCGCAAATATTGGGTAGCCGACGATATGCTATGCGTGTCTGGCTGAATCCTGACCGTATGCGGGCCTACAACATTTCGGTAGAAGAAGTAATGAAGGCCTTAGGGGAGCAAAGTATCATTGGTCGGCCGGGCCGACTTGGTCAAAGCTCCGGTATTGCTGCTCAATCGCTTGAATACGTACTTACGTATAAAGGACGGTATAGCGAACCCAAAGAGTACGAAAGTATTATTATCCGAGCTAACTCGCAGGGGGAAAGTATTCACTTAAGGGATATTGGCCGGGTTGAATTGGGTAGTGAATTCGTGAACATCTACTCCAATCTGGATGGACACCCATCGGCGGCTATCGTGTTGCGGCAAAACTACGGTAGTAATGCCAGTGATGTAATTGAGCAGGTGAAAAAGAAGCTCGAAATAATGAAGGAGTCCTTCCCGCCGGGCGTGGATTATAAAATTAGCTACGACGTTTCGAACTTCCTGGATGCATCGATCGAGCAGGTAATTGATACACTGCGGGATGCCTTTATTCTGGTGGCCTTCGTGGTGTTCATATTCCTGGGCGACTGGCGGTCAACCCTGATTCCAATTCTTGCGGTACCGGTATCCTTGATTGGTGCGTTCTTCGTGATTCAGGCGTTTGGCCTTTCCATCAACTTAATTACGCTCTTCGCGTTGGTACTGGCTATCGGTATCGTGGTTGATGATGCCATCGTGGTCGTGGAAGCGGTACACGCCAAGATGGAAGAAAAACCGCATTTGTCTCCCTTTGGGGCTGTTAAGCAAGTACTGGGTGAGATTAGTGGTGCTATTATCGCCATTACCCTGGTGATGGTATCGGTATTCCTGCCGATCTCCTTCATGACGGGTCCGGTTGGTACCTTCTATCGTCAGTTCTCTATTACAATGGCTAGCTCCATTGTGATTTCGGCGCTGATCGCTCTAACGCTGACACCCGTGTTGTGCGCCATGTTGCTGAAAAACCATCATGGTCATGAGCACAAGAAAAATATCTTAACCCGGATGATCGACAGTTTCAACCGGGGCTTTGACAAGATGACCGGACGCTATGTAAGTCTGTTGCGACTGATCGTTAACCGACGATTCGTTACGTTCCTGATCTTAGTCGCTTTCTGTCTGGGTATTGCCTACGAGAACCAGATTCTGCCATCGGGCTTTATCCCGAACGAAGACCAGAGTACGATTTACGCCATCATTCAGACGCCACCAGGCACCACGCTGGAAAAAACCAACCAGGTTTCTCAATCGCTTCAGAAAATTTGCGAAGAGGTTCCAGGTATCGAATCGGTGTCTTCACTGGCTGGTTACGAGATCATGACAGAAGGTCGGGGTTCTAACGCCGGTACCTGTCTGATCAACCTCAAGCCCTGGGGCGATCGTTCTAAGAACGTGAAGGAAATCATGGAAGAGCTGGAAGGAAAAACAAGAAACCTTGGCGCGACCATCGAATTCTTCGAGCCACCAGCTATCCCAGGTTTCGGTACATCGGGCGGTTTCTCCATGCGTTTGCTGGATAAAAATACCGAAACAGACTACCATGAATTTGATATTGTTAACAAAAAATTCATGGAGGATTTGGGCAAACGTAAAGAGCTGATGGGCTTGTTTACCTTCTTTGCAGCCAACTATCCTCAGTACGAACTGGAAATTGACAACAACCTGGCCATGCAGAAAGGCGTATCCATCGGAAAAGCGATGGATAACCTAAACATCATGATCGGTAGTACCTACGAGCAAGGGTTCATTAAATTCAACCAGTTCTTCAAGGTATACGTGCAGTCTGATCCTGAGTTCAGAAGACTACCTTCTGATATTCTGAAGCTCTTTGTTAAAAACGACGCGGGTGAAATGGTGCCTTACTCAGCTTTCATGAAGTTGAAAAAAGGTCAGGGTCCGAACGAAATTACCCGCTTCAATTTGTATAATTCAGCGGCTATTCAGGGGCAACCAGCGAAAGGCTACACGACGGCAGATGCCATCGCGGCCATCCGGGAAGTTGCTGCGAAGACCTTGCCAAAAGGCTATGACATTGCCTTCGAAGGTCTTTCATACGATGAATCGATTCGGGGTAACGAAACGTTGATCGTCTTCCTGATTGTGGTATCCTTCGTTTATCTGGTGTTAGCTGCCCAATATGAAAGTTTCATCATCCCGTTAGCGGTATTAACCTCGCTGCCGGTTGGTATCTTTGGTTCGTTCTTCCTCTTAAAAGCAATGGGGCTGGAGAACAACATTTATGCACAGATCGGTCTGATCATGCTGGTAGGTCTATTGGGTAAAAACGCCGTACTGATTGTGGAGTTTGCGGTTCAGAAACGTCAGCAGGGTGAAACCATTCTGAACGCAGCCATCGAGGGTGCCAAGGTTCGTTTCCGACCGATCCTGATGACCTCCTTTGCGTTCGTGGCTGGTTTGATTCCACTTATTGTTGCAAAAGGAGCTGGAGCAATTGGTAACCGTACAATTGGTGCATCGGCCATGGGCGGTATGTTATTCGGAACCATTTTTGGGGTCATCATCATCCCTGGACTATACTACATATTTGGTAGTCTGGCCGATGGCAGGAAGATGATTAAAGATGAAGATGATAGTTCCTTAACTGAAAACCTGGTTCATTCAGTAGACAGTTTCCACCAACCTGAAGAAAGTGAAATCAATGAGTAATAAACGAATAGTAAGCGGATTAGGAGTAACGTTTATTACTCTATTCGCGGCTTCCTGTACGGTACCACTTCTGGTCCAGAAAGATGTGAATAAAGCAGTGCCAGCGAGTTACAATAACTCGCTGGATAGCACCAACACAGGGCAGTCCAGATGGCGGGACTATTTTACAGATGCCAATCTGACGGCCCTGATTGACACGGCGTTGTATAACAACCAGGAACTTAATGTTACGTTACAGGAAATCCAGATTGCCAACAACGAAGTATTCGCCAGAAGCGGGGCCTACCGACCTTTCGTTGGTCTGGGTGGTGGAGCTGGTATTGACAAAGTATCCCGGTATACCAGTCAGGGAGCCAGTGATGAGATTTCAGAAATTAAACCGGGGGTACCCACTCCAGCTGTTTTACCGAATTTCTATTTTGGTGCCACAGCTAGCTGGGAAGTGGATATCTGGCACAAACTACGGAATGCCAAGAAAGCAGCTGTAGCGAGTTATCTGGCTTCTATCGAAGGGAAAAATTTCCAGGTAACCAATCTGGTTGCCGAAATCGCCAACTCATACTATGAACTTCTGGCGCTGGATACACAACTGGATATCATACAGCGTAACCTGGTTATCCTGAACAACGCTTTATCGATCACCAAGCAGGAAAAAGAAGCGGCTAAGGTTACTGAACTGGCTGTTCGCCGATTTGAGGCTGAAGTATCTAAGACGCAGAGTCTTCAGTACGAAATTCAGCAGAAG
Organism: Spirosoma foliorum; assembly: GCF_014117325.1. Lineage (NCBI taxonomy): Bacteria > Pseudomonadati > Bacteroidota > Cytophagia > Cytophagales > Cytophagaceae > Spirosoma > Spirosoma foliorum. The sequence continues at coordinate 2,550,207 of NZ_CP059732.1, forward strand.
ATTGTTGAAGCAGAAAACCGGATCAACTTTCTGGTGGGACGTTTTCCGCAGCATGTTCAGCGGAATTCGCAGAGTTTTAGCGAATTAGTGCCACCTAGAATCCAGGCGGGCATTCCATCGCAACTGTTAGCCAATCGGCCCGACATCAGACAGGCCGAATGGAATCTGGAAGCGGCTAAACTGGATATCAGTGTTGCAAAAGCAAACTTTTATCCCTCGCTCAATCTAAGAGGATTTCTAGGCGTGATGTCCTATAGTCCGTTGTATCTTCTGAATACTCCACAAGCGTTGGTCGCTTCATTAGCTGGCGATTTAGTGGGGCCAATTGTGAACAAAAATGACATTACGGCCAGATACAAAAGCGCTAATGCCAAGCAAATCCAGACCGTATATAACTACCAGAAAACGGTGCTGAACGCCTATATTGAGGTAGCCAATCAGTTGTCAAATATTGATAACCTGAGTAAAAAATACGACGCAAAAAATAATCAGGTGCAGGCACTTACCCAGTCGACTAACATATCGCTCAAGTTATTCACATCTGCCAGAGCCGATTATATGGAGGTTCTGCTGACTCAACGTGATGTACTTGAAGCAAGAATGGAGCTTATTGAAACCCGAATGCAGCAAATGCATGCCCTGATCAATACTTATCGGGCATTGGGTGGCGGCTGGAAATAAGCGAGTCGCGCGTTAACTAGACAATAAACGAGTCCCGAACTGGATTAACCATAAGCTGTTAATCCAGTTCGGGACTCGTGCTTTACCAAAGTTGATTTTATTGGTAATCTTAACGTGAATTATGAATAAAATATGGGTTTATCAATTGATTGTTAACTATTTATAGTATTGTTTTTTGTCATCCCGACGCCAGGAGGGATCTTCGGCAACTGGTTATTTACCGAAGATCCCTCCTGGCGTCGGGATGACAAAAAACTAGTATCATGCTAGTTGTAAATTGGCCATAATTCACGTTAATATTCTGCTGATAGTCAGCGTATAAGCCATCAATTAGAAGCAAAAGAATCTCTAGAATCTAAACTGGACAAGTACTCGTCATTTATAGATTAATCCAGAATCAATACCGTAGCCGATTTGCCCTGAATAGGCAGCTCGTCCGAATTGGCGACTAATGTCTTCCCATTTAATACGTAGTTCTTGCCCTTAAGATTCGCAAGTTTAAGTGTATAATGCCAGTCCGCGGTCTTCGAGTTAAGCGTATACTGGACACCTTTGCCGGTTTTTTGTACGGCAAACGAAATCAGGTTATCGCCAACCGGGAGTTCGGCCAGACTGATAGAATCCCAGCCAGAAGGCAGGTGTGGCGCAAACGTGATCGCTTTTTTGTAGGCATCAGGTTGCACACCAAAAACGTGGGTAACAAGCGGTACCGCCAGCCCGTAAATTGTCCAGGCCTGGGCAGGGCACCCGTAATCAGGCATCATTTCGGAAATAGAACCGGGCAGGACTCGGCTAAACGTTTCCACAATTTTATTGACGTACCACAGGGATTCATCCGTACGTCCATAGGCAGCCTCTGCCACTGCCTGAACACCGGTCGCAATGGTCATCATGTTCCGTCGTTCAACAGCCGACAGGTAGGGACCATACTCGCCCGTATGTTCAGTACGCACTTTGTCAAGCAATCGGATGGCTTTAGCGGATGGGGCAATCCCCGATTCGATTGGTGTACTGATCACCCAGTTTTTATTGGTGAACCACCCTCTCTGAGTACCAGCAGGGAGCGTTTCCAGATGCGCAAGCAGTGTCTTGTAAAATTCTTGTTTTTTGGCTAGAGCCGCCGACTGTTTATCCGCTTCGAGATCGAGTTGAACCTGTTCTATCGCTCCTTTGGTGGTCGTTATGGCCTGTTCGCGAGTGCCATAGAAATCGCAGTAGCTCCCTTCGGTTTCATCCCAGAATAACGTGTTGACTTTGTTTTTAAGCAGAGCGGCTTTCTGCGCATAATCTTTTTGCGATTTGGGGTCGTTAACAATGGCGGCCATTTTAGCAGCTACCTCCAATGCCTGCTGTGTGTATACGGCTACATCGACTAATTCGGCATTCAGTCCTTTCACCTCCATAATGCCATAGCCTTCAGGAAACATATCGCCATTTTTATCCTGATCCACTAATAGCCAATGGATTCCTTTCTGAATATACGGGTACATTTCCCGGAGAAAAGCAACATCGCCCGTCCACTCAAATACTTTCCAGACAGCTATGGCAAACTGAGCCGTTTCCTGTGTATTGCCTTTATTGCCGACAAATCCATTGGACGACATTTCGTGGATAATACGGCCATTAGCGTTCGTTTTCTCGGAAACCTGCTTGATCGTTCTGAGGGTAGATTTTGCCAGTTCGTGCCCGCCAAGGGCAACGACTCCCTGTTGCGCATAGGAGTTATCGCAGCCAAAAAGCCAGGGATACTCGATGGCACCAGCGCCGAGAAAACGGCCAATACCAGGGAGATCGCTAACTAACCACTCGGTATCTACTTTCCCCCAATTGACGGCCTGTTGCAGTTTCTTGTCTGGAATGTCAATTTTGGCCCGGTTAATGATAGCTGCGTAATGCGCCTGTTTTTCGCGCAGTAACTGATCCCGATTTTTTAAAATAGCTTCATAACTGGCCAGCGCCAATTCACTGGTTTTAGTAGAACCAGCTACAACGAAAACGGCGGTAAGGTGTTCGTTTGGTTTAAGGGCCACCGAGTGCGTTGATGAGGCTGACTTGCCCAGGCCAATGGTTTCCGTGGGCGTCGGAACATTGAGTGCATGACCACTAGTGGGTACAGAAGACCCCCAGACCGTAAACCACGAATGTTTGGTATCCTTTGCCGAATAAACCGCCCGTTTGGCATTCCATGAGATGGAATCGGGCGCGTCAATAATATTGTTTTCCGCCGAATACCACACGGGGCTAACGTCTGTTTTGACGACGAAATCCAGTTGTAAACGACGCGGTTTATTGGTCGTATTAGCGAGCGTGTAGGTAATAATCATGCCCTCTTTACCTTGTGGGCAATACTGGAACCGCTCGACCTGAATGCCATCCAGCACGGGTTTATAGGAAAATTTGCTACCGTAGGGATAGGTGATAAACTCGCTGGCATCGTTTAGCCAGGTAGCATCGTTTTTGTCTGAATCCGTCAATTTTAACCAGAATCCATCTAGTAGTTTGATCGGAGCCATCCATAATCCCCCCATTTCTCCCTTCACATGCGACCCCAGATCGGGGAAATCGCCGTTTTGTGTGCCGACAATGTAGGTTCGATCCCCGGCGGTAATGTATGGTTTTGTTACATGCGCCCCCTTATTTGAGAGGCCACGCATAAGTTCAGCACTGTACACTTCTTTAGTTTGGGCGAACGAAGTGCCCGCAGCCATTCCGGCCAGTATCGATACGACCAAAAAGGCCGTATAACGAAGTTTTTGCATACGCTTAAGGGTCAATAGACCGCTGATTTTTATGATTTCTGTGATTTTTGCTGATTTTAATTGGGTTAGGGATTTCACTCAGAGCTACAATTTTAAGCGAAAACAACAAAATCATACCTCATCGTAAACGTCATAAAAATCAGTGGTCTAACTAGGAAATAGTCAAAAGCCAATCTTGCTTAGCGAGCTACTGTCTGCAGGGCTTTTTGGAGTTGATCATAATCTGACCCCTCAATATAATTGGCCACTTTGCCGGAGCGATCAATGATGATAAAACTGGGTATGCTTGTTACCTGAAATTTGCTATTAAAGCCGAGAGAATCAGGAATTGGCATAAACGGAAGGGTTTCGGTGGCCATTACGCTGGCGATTTCTTCCTTCGAATCCTGTAAAATGCCTAAGATAATAGGCGCGTTTTCTGACTGGAAAGGTCGCAAGGCATCGGCGAATCGTTTTGCATCATTGGGACCCCAAAACGGTTTCTGTAAGCTAACCCAGAAGCTCAAAACAACGACCTGACCTTTTAATTCTGATAATCGGTATACTTTCCCATCGATCCCCTTCATGATAAATTCCTGCATTGGTTCGCCTATTTTAGGTCGCAGCGTTATATCAATATCGTTGAAACTATGCGTTGTTCGCTCTTCGGGGGTGCAAGCCCGAATGCTGTAGGCGCTGGGCTGTCCGTATTCATCGATAATAGGCTCTAAATGGTAGCCAAATGGGTCTTTGGTCATCAACTCCTGATACGCCGAATAGGAGATGGGTTTGCCTGTAACTTTGTCAATGAATCGGGTGTTCTTATCAATTTTTACGGCCCGTCTGATGCCGACCTGACTTGTTTGGGGCATTTGAGCAAATGAAGACCGAAGTGCGAAGGCGAATAAAACAACGAGAAGGACAAATTTCATGGGTTGTATGGATGGTAATGTTCGCCCAAAATTAGCGGGAGTACCCTTATCGTTAGTTGTACACGCTTTAAACTTTTCCTTTTATTGAAAAATCTAGGCTAGGCTACTTTTGTCATCCCGACCTTAGGAGGGATCTCAAGTTTGACTAGTACGAAGCTTGAGATCCCTCCTAAGGTCGGGATGACAAAAAAAGCGATAATTCATTGCGCTCTCTGCGGTTAAAAAAGAACAAAAACAAACAGTGTACTTTTGCCACAAAAACTGAACCGTCCCTTTTTAGTACATAATTTTATTCGGATTAACTCCTCCAAAACAAGCATGACCAACCTAAACGTCGAGACTTCTGTTGGTACTTCCCATATTCCTGGGCTTCTAAAGCCGAAATCGCATTTTGTCATTCTTGACGGATTACGAGGCATAGCTGCGTTCGCTGTGGTGATTTTTCATTTCATGGAATGCGTCTACCCCGAGCCTCGCCAAAACTTTATTGGTCATGGTTTTTTAGCCGTCGACTTTTTCTTTTGTCTATCCGGATTTGTTATCGGGTATGCCTATGATGACCGAATTGAAAAAATAGGGATTACGGAGTTCTTAAAAGCCCGACTAATCCGGTTGCATCCATTGGTTATACTAGGGTCTGTGCTGGGCCTGATCGCTTTTCTGGCCGATCCGTTTGTCGATAATTCGGAGGCCTACACGATCGGTAAACTTATACTGCTATTTACCTGCTCGATTCTTGTGATTCCGCTTCCCATCATGAAGGAGCGTGTTTTTAACCTCTTTGGCTTCAATGCCCCTGCTTGGTCATTGTTTTGGGAGTATATCGCCAATCTGGTTTATGTGCTTATTCTTTGTCGGCTCAAACGTCGTTATCTGGCTGTGCTGACCATACTGGCAGGCGCGTGGATTTTTTGGATTAGCTACCAGACCGGGAATCTGATGGGTGGCTGGAGTAAAGACAATTTCTGGGATGGCTGTGCCCGTGTTTCCTATTCGTTTTCGGCGGGCCTGTTCATCTACCGGGCTAACTGGATTATCAAAAACAAAATCGGATTTCTTGGGCTGGCCGTATTCGTATCGTTTGCCTTCTTGATGCCATATGGTAACTGGAATTGGCTTGCCGAAGCGCTGGTAGTATTAGTGTATTTCCCGCTTATCATTTCGTTGGGAGCGGGTTCGACATTGTCGCCCAGCATGGTCAATTTCTCGGATTTCCTGGGGAAATTGTCCTATCCCTTGTACATGACGCATTACTGGGCTATCTGGCTATTTGCCTACTACATCAGCAACCACAAACTCAGCGCCCAAGAACTTTTCCTGATTATATCGCTAACCATCGTTTTCATGATCGTGCAAGCCTATATCGCCATGACCTTGTACGATATTCCACTTCGTGGATATTTGAATGGGAAGCGGTATAGAGGAGATATGAAATCATAACTGGGACGCAACTGTTATAAACTTACAATGATTTCACTAACTCGCTTTTTGGGGTTCAGGACTATTATCTTTACGACAAATAATCCTACTACATTATTATGACTATTCGGCTAAAGAAGGACGCTACGCCTAAACAGATTAAGGAAGCCCTGGACAAAATCAAGCCATCTACTGGGCAGCCTTTGGATGTGAGCCGATTTTCGGGAAAAATAAAGTGGGGGCAGGATGCTGTGGAATATCAGCGCGAATTACGGGGTGAATAAATGAAAGAACGCCTGTTTTGCGATACAAACGCCCTAATCCGGTTATTAGAAGGGGATGCTCTAGTAAGTGCTTTATTGGCTGAAAAGCGGATCTATATTTCAGCTATTACTGAGATGGAAATGCAGTGCAAACCAAATATCAAGGCGAGTGAACGAGCAATTATTCGTGATTTATTATCCTATTGCATCATTGTCGATCTGACAGATGCAATTAAAGATCGGGCTATCAAGGTCCGCTTATCAACCCGACTTAAATTAATGGATGCAATCGTTGGTGCATCGGCTATAGAGGCTGGATTACCCTTAGTAACGGCCGACGAGAAGTTTAGTAGCTTACGTGGTACTGATGTAATAATGCTCCCACAGCGTTAAGAATCCAAAAAAAAAATACTATTTATTAGCTTTAGTAAGGTGTGCACTGCCGCAAATAAAAATCCCCAAATTCAGCGAATTTGGGGATTTTAGTAGGAAGTAGCGGGCTCGAACCGCTGACCTCTGCTCTGTCAAAGCAGCGCTCTGAACCAACTGAGCTAACCTCCTTTAGTGAATGACAATGATTCAATGGCATAATGCATTATCCACTATACATTATTCATTCCCGTTTAGGGAGTGCAAAATTACAAAACTTCCTCAGTTTCTAAAGGGGTGTGGTAAACTTTTTGTGAAGGAATTCGCAATAAAAGTAGGAACCCAATGACAAACAGGACCAATAGCGCTAGTATACTGTTGCGCATGCTGCCCGTTAGTTGTTCGATCAATCCGTAAACCAGCGTGCCAAATACCGTGGATGTCTTGTCGATGACGTCGTAAAAGCTGAAATAAGAGGCCGTATCGCTCGTAGCCGGAATGAGCTTGGAATAGGTCGAACGAGACAGCGACTGGATACCGCCCATAACTAAGCCTACGACGGCTGCCAGGGCAAAAAACTGCGTCTCGGTTTGCACAAAATAGGCCCCGGTACAGATCAGAATCCAGATGAAAACCGCCGTCATTAGGGCATACGTATTGCCGATTCGCTCAGATAACCAGGAAAATCCGTAGGCCCCCGGAATGGCTACCAGCTGAATAAGCAGAATCGTAATAATCAGGCTTTGACCGGGTAGTTTTAATTCATCGCTTCCGAAAATGGTGGCCACGTACATAACAGTCATTACCGCCATGTTATATACAAAAAACGATATCAGAAAGCGTTTGGCGAGTGGGCGCTCCTGCAAAGTGCCCCATACCTGCTGCAACTCTTTAAAGCCATTGAGCAGGTAATTGCCGGTTTTATCAGTCGCCTTTTTAACGCCGTCAGGTAGCCTACTAAACGGAATTTGCGCGAACCCAACCCACCATAAGCCAACAGTGAGGAAGGCAATTCGGGACGCCATAGCCTCCGATATATTCCCAAACCACTCCCGTTTCAGAATCACCAGCAGGTTCAGAATCATGAGCAATACGCTCCCCAAATACCCCATCGAAAAGCCGCGCGCGCTGACGCGGTCAAATTGATCTTCGGTGGCAATGTCGGGCAGGTAGGAGTTGTAAAATACGATACTGCCGCTCCAGCCTATGAGGCTGATCCAGAAGCAGATAATGGCGAATGTGGTGGTTTCCTTCGTGAAAAAATAAAGTAGACTGCAACTAATAGCTCCGGTATAGCAGAAAACTTTCATAAACGTTTTCTTCCGGCCACTATAATCGGCAATGGCTGAGCAAAGGGGCGACAACAGGGCCGTAAACAGAAATGCAGCCGAGATGGTATAGGAAAACAGGACTGAGTTCTTAATGGAAATGCCCAGAAAGTTAATGATGGGTCCACCGGCCTCATTGAGCGCAGTGGCAGAGAAATAAACCGGAAAAATACTGGACACAATGACCAGCGAATGCACCGAATTGGCCCAGTCATAAAAAGTCCAGGCAGTCAGGATGCGGGGGGAGTTTTTGGACATAGAAAGTGAATGAGTGAAAGAGCGAATGAGCGAGAGAGTGAAGATACGAAACGCAGTTGTTGATGTGACGCGCTCTTTCACTCATTCACTCTTTCGCTAATTAAAAAGTTTATGACCGCCTTTAGTAAATGCATGATTTGAATCGCCGGCAACCATATGGCCGGCATCGGAAACACTCACGCTGTGCACGTGTGGAACCGCATCCAGAAATTCAGCCATTACTTTTTCGCTGACTACATCGCTGATTCCTCCTCGAACAATCAGCGTGGGCACGGTTAGCGCCCGGGCGGCCTTGTACAAGCGTTCTTCATTCTGAGTCTGCCTGGCCGGGTCTGTCGTTTGTCTCCAGACGGCCAACATAGTTGGGTCCCAGTGCCAGTAGTACCGAGGCTCACCAGATGGGCCTTTTCGCAGACGAAGGTTTTTTTCTAAGCGGCTGTGATCGGATGGACGCGGACGATGGGGGAGGTAAGCCGCAACGGCGTCGGCAGCTTCATCCAGATTGGCAAATCCGTTCTGATTGTTACTCATAAAGGCAAAAATCCGCTCAATGCCTTTTTGCTCAGTTCGTGGTGCTATGTCGACCAGAACAATGGCCGTACAGATGGATTCGGTACCAGTTGGACGCTCGCCTTCGGCAATCAGCGCCGTCATGCCACCCATCGATGCACCCACCAGAGCGGGTTTCTGATCGAGTTGAGATACTAAAGCGCGGAGGTCGCTGGCCAGGTAGTCAATACTATAATGGGCCTCAGCCGACCAGTCGCTGTCGCCGTGCCCGCGTGCATCGAAGGCAATCGCGTACCAGCCTGCATCGGCCAGCCAACGAGCGGTATCGCCCCAAGAATGTCTTGTTTGGCCACCACCATGTAATAGCAGCACAGGGGGATTCGCCGGATCGCCCCAGGCATCGGCCGTAATAAAAAATCCGGGTTCAGTTTCAAAGCGTAGAGCTTGCATACGTGCGACCAGGTCAGAATAAAAGTAAAGTAGGTTAGTTAACTTGATTTAGCTCATCGAACAATGCCTGATTGCGGAGCGGTTGTTGGGCCAGAAGGGGATAATCTGCCGAAGTGACTAATTGGTTAAACAAGCTCAGATCAGCTGGTCGATGAATATCCGATCCCATAAAATCGACCCATTTGTTCGTCAATAAGCGGTGGGCCTGGGCTTGCACTTTTCGCCCATAACGGCCGGTCATAGAGCCCCAGTTTAATTGAAACAAACAGCCCGCCTTGCGCAAATCTGACAGGGCTTTCAGGTCGTTGTGGTAATACGTATAACGTTCAGGGTGAGCTAACAATGGCTGATATCCCTGAGTGAGTAAATGAAAAATTATTTCGTTCAGAAAGGTAGGCGCTGCCGCCCATCCCGTTTCAAACAACACATACTTTTGGCTCCCAAAACTCAGTAACTGGTCATCGCGTAGCAGATCCAGAAATAATTCGTCGACTTGATATTCGGCGGCCACCTCAACGACCAGTGGAATCTGGTGTTCGTTCACTAAAGCTTGTAGCATAGCCTGCCCGTCGAGTAATGTCGCTTTCGTATTTGGATACCAATCCTGGCTAACGTGTGGTGTAGTAATGATTCTGCGAATTCCCCAGTCCGAAAATTGTTGCAGACAAATAAGCGCTTCTTCCTGACTGTTGACCCCATCGTCGACACCTGGCAGAAAATGAGAGTGTATGTCCGTTTGCCAGTAGCAAGTGGGTGGTTCAGTAGACGAGCCAGGCTGATTTCGGAACAGGGAAAGCAGGCGGCTTAGTAATTTATTTACACGATTCATTGGGTGGAAGGCACGACTAATGTCAGATGTTCAACTCATCTGCTTGTAAATGTACAGTAAACTGCATTGAGAAGGTTCATCTAATCGGCTTTCTATCGTTAAGCTACGCTCCGGCGAATTCCTGAACAATGTTACTTTCAGGTGAAATTACGTCTACTAGCAATAGGTTATTAGTCGTAGGTACTATGTCATTTTCAATTACTTCCGACGCACAAGCACTGCTCTCTTTTCGGAAGAAAATTGGTAGTCTGGAGGTGACGCTTGTTTCGTATCATGAGTTTATTCGGGAAGTACTGCAAGCGGTTCACCAACGCCGTTCGGGCTACGCGTGTTTTGCCAATGCACACATGGTTGTTGAAGCCACTCGCGATCCGGCTTTTGCCAATAGAGTCAATGCCGCTACCTGGACTACTGCTGATGGTGTACCAGTAGCCTGGGCACTGCGGTTCCTATACGGCATTCGGCAGGAACGGATTACAGGGTTAGACGTACTCCCGACATTACTACAGGAAGCGGCTTCGGAGAACGTGCCCGTTTATTTCTATGGTTCGACGCCTGAAGTCCTCGACTCCTGCGCTAATTTTTGTCGGCATCACCACCCTAACCTGTCGATTGCGGGTATGTATTCTCCACCTTTTCGATCCCTTACGTTTGCCGAAGAAGAGGACATTGTGGAACGCATCAGCGCGTCGGGAGCGCGCCTGGTTTTTGTAGTGTTAGGTTGCCCAAAGCAGGAGAAGTGGATGGCTGGTTTATCCCATCGAATTCCTGCTGTTTTGCTCGGTGTAGGAGGAGCATTGCCCGTAACTGTGGGTGTGCAAAAACGAGCTCCCCGCTGGATGCAACTGGCTGGTCTAGAGTGGCTCTATCGGTTACTTCAGGAGCCACGCCGTTTGTTCTCACGCTATTTTATGACCAATTCCTTGTTTGTGTATTACCTCCTGAAGCAATGGTTTCTCCAGAAGTCAGACTAACGACTACTATGCCAGCCCCAATAGTTTTATTCGCTTTTAAACGTGTTGACGAACTTCAGCAAACACTTACGGCCCTACAGAACAACTACTTAGCTTCTGAAAGTGAGTTGTACGTTTTTGTGGATGGACCCAGACCCGAACGGGCGGATGAAGCGGCTAAAGTTGACGCTGTTCGGGCGTTAGTAGATTGTGTAACCGGATTTAAACAAGTACATCGGGTTTATCAAAAGCAGAATCAGGGATGTGCTAATTCGATTATTGCAGGCGTAACGTCTGTCGTTCAGAAACATAAGTCAGTGATTGTTCTGGAAGACGATATCGTAACCAGCCGAAACTTCCTGGATTACATGAACCAGTGTCTGGCAGAATATGCCGATACCCCCAAGGTATTCTCGATAGGGGGGTATACGTTTCCATTTTCACGACCATCTGGCTACGAGTCAGACGTGTATTTCTTCGGAAGAAGCTGTGCCTGGGGGTGGGCCATTTGGGCCGATCGTTGGCAGAAAGTAGACTGGGAGTTGACCGATTTTGACGCGTTCATTGCCGACGAAGCAGCCCGAAAGGCGTTTAATAAAGATGGTCAGGATCGGGTTCGGATGTTGACACGAGCACAAACGAAAGAAATTGATGCCTGGGATATTCGTCTGTGTTATAGTGAGTTTAAAGCGAATGGAGTAACCGTTTATCCGACCGTTTCCAAAACGATCAATATTGGTGTCGACTCCATTGATTCAACGACTGAGGTTGTTTACAACCGCTATAAAACCGCTCTGGATTCGGGAGTAAGCCGACAGTTTTACTTACCTACCTCTGTAGTAATCAATCCAGACTATGCCCAGCGGTTTCGTCGAAAATTCAGTATTCCGGTTCGAGCCTGGAATAAGCTGAAGACATATTTGATGCTGGGACTATCTGCTCTTAAAAGTGGTGGGGGAATAACTAATTGGGTTGGGAAATAACTATGCGCGTATTACTCATTCATAATTTTTATCAGCAAGCTGGGGGAGAGGATACTGTTTTTTACCAGGAGACCAATTTACTGCGCGAAAATGGCGTTGAGGTTGAGACGCTTACATTTACGAATGAAACCTTCGAGGGATCCCTGCTGAATAAGCTGGGTTCTGTTACCAGATCCTTATATAATACCAAGTCGGCCGCCCGAACAGAAGCCGTTATTGACTGGTTTAAACCCGATGTTGTTCATATTCACAATCTGTTTTATACCGCTACAGCAGCTGTGATCCGGGTGGCTAAGGTACGTGGTGTGCCTGTGGTCATGACGGTACACAATTATCGCTTGCTGTGCTTAAATGGCTTGCTCATGCGTGAAGGCAAGGTGCCCTGCGAAACCTGCCTGACGCAAATGGTTCCGCTGGCGGGGATCCGTCATGGCTGTTTCCGTGATTCGCATCTGCAATCGGCACAGCTAAGTCTAATAACGACGCTGCATAAACTGACTGGCATCTGGCGAAGTGTGGACCGATTTGTTGTTCTAACTGAGTTTGTTCGTCAGAAAATCCTCGCGTCGTCGCTGAACCTATCAACTGCTCAGGTGGTGGTCAAACCGAATTTTGTGTCCGATTCGGGTGAGGCTGACGCTACTGGGCGGCAGGATTTCTTTTTGTACGTAGGCCGATTATCAGGTGAGAAAGGGATAGATGTGCTGCTCAATGCAGTGCGGAAGTCCCCGTTCCCCCTCAAAATTATTGGTAGTGGCCCCTTGGAAAATAAGGTGTTGCAAACCGCAGCCGCTCAGTCTGGCATTGACTACGCGGGCTGGCAGGACCGCTCCGCCGTAACCTTAGCCATGAAAACGTGCCGTGCCCTCATTGTCCCGTCGCTTTGTTACGAAGCGGCTTTGCCACTCGTGGTGCTCGAAGCGTTTGCTACCGGTACGCCGGTAATCTGTTCAGACCAGGGTAATCTGCGGGAGGTAGGGGAGGCTCCGGCCGCCGGACATTTGTTTGCACCCGGCAACAGCGACGATCTGAGCCGGATTATTGATCAGATCAACCGACAACCGGAGTTGCGAGAACGATATGCTATGGCCAGTCGACAACGGTATGAGCCGTATTCTAAAGAAGCGTCGCACCAGGCGACATTGAATCTGTATGAAACGTTAATCAAGGGCAAAAAGATAAGTAATCAAGCAGAGTTGAGTTGATCGACATCTTGTGTGACCCCGACGGGGTCAAATATTTATAGTGAAAGCTCATTTTCTACAAACATTTGACCCCATCGGGGTCATACTTGGATCGTAAATACGGTCCCGGTTCCAGGTTATATTCTCCCTCAAAATTTTAGCAGGGTTGCCGCCAACAATTATACCGTCCTGATTAAATGATTTTGTTAATACCGATCGGGTGGCTACGATTGAGTCTTTTCGAACACGGACTCCTTTCAATATGCTGCAGTGGGCAGCAACCCAAACATGATCTTCGATGATCACATCTTTGGCATAGTTAATTCGTCGCTGGGTTGCGGCATCTAGTATTGAGTGTGAATCCCCAGTACGTATATCAATATCATACGCTAATAAGCAGCCTTTGCCGATCTGGACGGCGGAGCCAGGTTCTGTAACCGCAACATGCACATCTTCAATTTCGGTTCGTTCGCCAATACTGATTTCTCCCCGTTCGTCTTCGATCCAGAGACTGCCTCCCTTATTGAACCGCACCTGTTTAGCAATAAAAATACGATTTTCATTGCCTCTGATGTAGAACGTGACCCCGTTAAGCCGAGCTCCTTCTTCTACGATAATGATGTTATTGCTGCCGACAATATCAACCACGCAGTTTACGCAAAAGGCGGAGAGAGCAACCGTGATTCTGTTTTGTTTGCCCCGAATCTTTTTCGTTAACGTTAGCTTCAGCAACGATCCCGTTTGAATCACCAGGGCTAGCTTTACTAACATCGGGTGTTGCTTGATAAATGCCTTGATTCGCTGTTTCATTCGGGGGGGCAATTAAATGGGGTAGTTTTAGCGCATTTTTCGCAGAATGTAGCCACCAAAAATGCGAGCCAGATCGAATGAGAAATAGAGCGGCATGATCGGCGCGTGAATTCGGGCGAAGTGATACCGTGTGTTGAGGTTTAAAGGCGAACGGATCGTAAATAAAGCTTCCCAGAACTGGCGTAGCGAGGTCGTTTTGTTGTAGATCAAGCCGGTTGCGTCAGCATGTTCAAAGACTACACAATCGGTGGCAATAACTAAAGGGAAACCGGCTTTTCGGGCGCGTATTGAAAAATCAAGATCGGCCATGTGGTGCCGAAAGTGGGTTTCATCGAATAGCCCAATTTTAGTAAAGACGATTTTGGGAATCAATAGGCCACGACCGGGCAAACAGTCTGTAGGCAAGTAAAGCGGACCTTTGGCTAACGTTGCGTACTGCTGATGAAAGCGGCTTTGGGCCACGTCTCGTATCTTGGCGAATGCCATGTCCAACTCTGTTCCGGCATATAGCAGACGGTTCGGGTCCTGACTATCAATGGATATTGAACCGATCAGGCAGGGGCGGTTTGTGTTGAACGCCTTCAATAAATTGGTTAAGTAATCGGGGCCTACTTCGGTATCGTCATTTAGGGTCAATAGGAAGTCATTTTCAGTAATAGGCAAATTTTTCAGTGCGTATTGAATCCCTAAATTGGTGCCGCCTGCCCACCAGAGCGAGCCCGTTCCTGTGCAGACAATCACCTCAGGAAATTCAGCGTGAATCATCTCTGCTGTTCCGTCAGTAGACCCATCATCAACAACGATTACCGTATGCGCACGCTCTGTTTGCGCGCTCAGGCAGGAAAGACATTTTCGGGTATATTGCTTTCGATTATAAACTGGAATAACCACGTAGATCATAACTTCAGAGGTTATCGTACCGGATACGTTAGATCAGGACTCTCCATTGGGTGTTTATCGAACGGTTCGCCTTCCCGATCGAGGGAATCCTCGTCATTGGTATAGCGCGTTGGTCGGGCCCACCGAATCACGAGATGTAAGTAGAATAGCACGCATAACGAGCCCGCTGTTACTGAACTTTGCCCAAAAGCAGTTAGCATCAACAGCGAAAAAATAACAATAAGCAGAAGCATATTGGATTTCATCTGCGCAGCCAACATGGCATAGGCCACATAGCTGACCATATAGCCGAAGACCAGCATAATAATCAGCCCGTAGAAATCATAGGCAAAGTATAGTTCCGAAATCAGACCCGTACGAATCCCCATTATATTGTCTGGGTCAAAGAGAGTCATAAATGTCATGGCACTGTCTTTCATAACCAGGTCAATTTTGTTGATACCCGCTATGTTTAGAATCGCTGAATTAATCAGGTTGGCCAAGGTACTGGCGGTGAGGTCGTAACCAGGAATTTCGCCCGGTTTAAATTCATTCACAGCCCGGATATACTCCCGAAATTCGACTCCCATAGGAAGACCTTCTCTGGCAAATTGGGAAGCTGCACTACTTCCTAATCGTAAGTTCTGTAAACTGATATAAAGTATGGCTGCTCCGAAAACCATACCCACCGATCGAAGATTAATCGTGAATTTGCCCGCCATAATTTTTTCATAGAAAAAAATAGAAGCAATGGATATGAGCAGGAATAAGCGTTTGCTATCGATTGAGGTAATCAGAATCGCTAGTATCGTCATCGAAAGCCAGACTATTTTCTCGGATTTTCGGCTGCTTTTCAGAAAACGGTCGTAGAGCAGGAGTGAGGAAACACAATTGAAGAAGCCAAAATTATACACGTAGCCATAGTTGATATGGTACATTTTTTCGGTTACGTCGCTTCCTGAAAAAATGGGGATATACCCTACATTACGAAAGAAGTCGATAAACCAGATTAGCGGGAAAAGTAAAAGTGGGTATTCGAACCAGGTCAAATCATTCAAGAGGGGGCGACCTTTTTCGGCTTGCTCTGGCGTGATGGGTGGAATGGTGTGGTTTACATCGTAGAGGAGCATCCCGATGCTCATGGCAATCAGGAAGAGATTGTAAATGATACACCCTTCATCCATTGAAATGTAATACGGATTAATGGAGTAGTAGTTTAATATTTTGAGCTCTCCAAGGTGGAGCCACAATATCCAAAAGGTCAGGAAGGTTTTGGTAAAGCGATTCTTTAAGTGGAATAAGATGAAGATGGGGACAATTAATAAGGTATGGCTCAGGAAAGATGGATAGATAAAATACTCATTGTAGTTGAATACAGCCCGGTATAGGAGCGGTGTTAGCTGGGCTGCCAGACAACAAACGATGATCAGAAGATACTTTTTCATGATCCTGAGTCGGTAGATAGATCTTTCACAAACTGAGCAGGGTTACCCGCCCAGATCTGCCTGGCTGGAACGCTTTTGGTAACAACGGAACCTGCACCGATTACGGCGTGGTGGCCAATGGTAACTCCTTTCAATATGGTAACGTGAGCGCCAATGAAGGCTCCGTCCTGAATAAGCACAGGAGCCGTGGCTGCCAGTGCATTGTCGGCATGGCCTGCTCGGATAGTAGCATCCAGACTGTGAAAATCGGTATCGTAAATGACCGTGTTGCCACCGATGGTCACGTTGTTGCCAATCGTGATCGACTCGTGGCAGACCAGGGCAGTAGCACTCATGCCCACATGATCGCCGATCTGGATTTTTCCGCCCAGATTCGCAATGAAAAAACAGGGTTGCTGCCTGCCAATCCGATTGCTATAATTCATCCCATTGATCAATACAAACGACTCACCTACGATCATTAGACTTCCATCCACAATGTCGATAACCGGAACGCCATAGCTTCTCATACCCTTTCCATAACGTACCCCGTTCAGGTAGAAATGCAGTTGAGTGAGTGCCTGTTGAGCTACCTGCCAGATTCTCCTTTTTACGAATCGAACACTTCTATAGGCAAGTCGACTAATCCTGAAGAGCATAAACAGCGGGTTTATGGTTTAGTCTAGTCATAATCTGACGGTATTGTCTCATGCAAACGATCAGCAAATAGCAATTCCAGATCGTACCAGCAATAACGACACTGGTTGCACCCGCATCCGTAAACCGAAAAAGCACGTAGTTGAGCGGGAAGTACAGGACAATGCCCGCCAGAGAAGCATGAACGAGTGGCTTGATTTGGCCAACACCGTTGACGAAATAATTGTAATTGCTCAGAAATATAAAGCTGATTACATAGGCTGTCAGCCAGATGGCCAGGCTGGTTGGAATGTATATTTTAGTCCCAATCCAGACCGAAAATACAGGCTGAGCTACTACCAGCATGAGTAACGCAAGCCCAGCCGTAGCAACGCAGATCAGGTTGAGCCGTCGAATTGTAGCCTGAATCCAGGCAGTATCCTGTTTGAGGTAGGCATCCGTAAATGCCGACCAATATGGGGTTATGAAAATGCCGTAAATAAAGGGCAACACACTGAAATACTTGTTCGCGATACTATATGGTGCCACGCTATCGGAACCAAGATAATAGGAAATGAAAAGGCCGCCAGACGTGAATACAATAACGCTGATCAGCTGTAGAAAGAAAAACTGGCCACTTACAGTGATTAACTTGGGGATTAACGTAACGTCTATGTGTGTAATACCGGGGCCTAATCGCGAATAGGTAGTTCGAAAATAATAGACCGAAACACCACCATACACAAGCACGGGCACCACATTATAAATGTGCGCAATGACTAACAACGATTCATGTAATACGATTGATGCGATATAGATTATACTAATAATCAGTAGGTTGACAAAGAATAAAATTCCGGCGACCGCTGAAGCTCGTTGATCGGCCAGAAGTATAGAGTTGATTGGTTTTAGCAGAAGCTGTATACTAAAACTGAGTAAGGTATAGGTAATGATTGTGTTAATAAGCGCAGGTTGATTGCTGTCGATATTGAGCAGAAGTGTCCAGTCCAGGAAAAAATGAATAATGCCGAAGACAACGCAGAGTAACAGCGCAACCATGCCCGAAAGGAAATAAAGCGTACTGACATATTTTTTTGCCTGCTCATCGTCGCCGGTATCAAAAAAGAGCATCAGGCTATTTCGCAATCCATTTCCAAAACTTACATCTACTAAACTGAACCAGCTGGTTAGATAAGTAATAGTCATCCAGATACCAAAATCTTTAACACTTATATACTGAACAGTCAGGGTAACCGTCAGAAAGCCGATCAAGACACCAGCCCCTTTAAGAAGGATCGACTCGACTATGTTTCGATAGACGATCAGGCTCCGGGCATCAATGCGTTGACGAAACGTAGATTTTATCACAAATGGACGTTGATTAATGAAAGTTAAAAAGCATCGGTATTGCTTGAGAACATAGCTACCAGTGTTCGTAGGCAAATGAGGGTGTCAAGCATAAATGACGCTTTCTGAATGTAGAATAGATCGTAGCGAACCCGGTGTTTCATCATCAGGTTGTAGCTAATACTACCCCGGCAACCTCGTATTTGTGCCAAGCCCGTAATACCAGGGCGAATGCCGTAACGGAGGGGGTAGTTGGGTAATGTATGCCAATATTCGGCGTCCAGGCTAAGCGGGTGGGGACGTGGTCCAACCAAGCTCATGTCGCCCATCAACACGTTTAAAAATTGCGGCAGCTCATCCAAGTTTGTCCTACGAAGAATGCGCCCAAGCGGGGTTACGCGAGGATCATTTTTAGCCGCTGGCAAAAAAGCATCTTTCGATGTATACATCGTCCGGAATTTTAAGCATCGAAACGGCTGCCCATTTCGACCGGAGCGAAGTTGTACAAAAATGACTGGTCCCGGCGACGTAAGCACAATAGCTATTCCGATAAGCGGAATTAACCAGCTTAGAAAAAGGAGAGTAATCAGACTACTCATTACCAGATCGAATACCCGTTTCGTGGAATAACGAACCGAATACGTTGCCAGAAGCTGGGCTTTACGTTGCTCAACCCCCTGGGATTTAACTGCCTCGGAGACCATAGTTGCCGGTTTTAGTTTAGGTTGAATCGACTGAGAAATGTCTTCTTTTTCAGGGGTCCTTTGGCCTGATACAAATCGCTTTTGTAGCCACCGTAGCTGTAATAGCTGGAGGCATCGTTTTGTACGGCGTTGAGTATGACATTGAGTTTATTAAACCGTTTCTCCCGATAAAGGGCTTCCAGCATTCTCAGGCAGTTTTTGGGTGTTACGTCGTGTCGAACAATATAAAGAGTGGCGTCGGCATGGTTGGCAATCAGTTGCGCGTCGGTGACCAGGCCAACTGGCGGGGCATCAATCAGAATATAATCAAAGTGTTTTCGTAGCTCGAGAATGAGTTGTTGTAGCCGCGTTCCCGCCAGAATTTCCGATGGATTGGGCGGTAGGGCACCACTGGTAATGATAAAATAGTTCGGTTTATCGGGTAAAGCCGTAACAATCTGGCCCAGTGTTGTTTCGCCCGAAAGGTATTCGCTCAGGCCGGGTGCATCGGGTAAATTAAGGGATTGTCGAAGCCGGGGTTTCCGAAGATCCATTTCCAGAATTACCGTTCGCATCCCGACCAAGGCCAGGCTAGCGCCAAGGTTCAACGATATAAAGGATTTCCCTTCTCCCTCAATGCTGGACGTGAATAATAGAACCTGGCTACTGTCCTGATTGCTGCGCAGATAGTTTAAGTTCGTCCGTAGCATTCGGATCTGTTCCGCAATGACGGTGTTACTTCGGTTCGCAACTACAACGGCCTCTGTCTGTCTTTTCTTTATAATCTCACCCAGAATAGGAACGTGCGTACCTTCTTCGACATCGGAGCGATGCATAACCCGATTATTGACCAGATCATATACGCCCAGAAAAGCGGTTGGCAGCGCCAGACCCGCCAGAGCAAACAGCAGATAAAATAAAGACTGGTTTGGCTTAATTGGCTTTTCGTCCGTAAGGGCAGCATCAATAACGCGGGAGTCCGAGATAGCCGATGCGTATGAAACGGCCGTTTCTTCCCGCTTTCGGAGCAAATAGGTATACAGGTCGTTCTTGATGGCCTGTTGCCGGGTAATGTTCAACAGAATACGTTCTTTGGCAGGAATCGTTTTAATGACACTCTCTATTTTTCGGTTGTTCGCTAAATATTGCTGCCGGGTCCCTGACAGAATTTCCCGCATCGTGCCAATATTCTCTGAAATATTGGATTTAACCGTCCGAAGCTGACTATTAACCGTTTGCAGCAATGGGTTTTGCTCAGATGTGGTCCGCATTAACTGATCGCGCTGTGCTTCCAGTTTCATGAACATTTCGAACAGACCCAGCAGTGTAGGGTCACTTAACCCTATTGTTGCGGGTGTACCACTGCGATGAGAAGGCTGGCTGCTTACATACTTCTGAATGTCGTTCAGTGCATTGAGCTGAATAGTTACCTGATTCAGTTCGGTATCGTTTTGCTGCGCGCTTTCCAGAAACCCTTTCGCCTGAATGCCTAAGTCAGTAATTCCCTCCGATGATTTATAGTTTTCAACTCCCTTTTCAACCGTTTGCAATTCACCGGATACCAGTTGCAATCGGTCGTCAATAAAATTCAGGGTATTGGAGGCAACCCGGTTCTTATCCAATACAGAGGCCTTAGTGTACAAGTCAATCAACCGGTTCAAAATCGCTTCTCCTTTGTCGGGGACGCCCGTTTCAATGGATAGCATAATCACGGTAGATGCCTTGCTGGTGGGTTCTGCTTTCAATACGCGCAGAAAATTATTCGTGGTCTGGTTGCGGGGTGATACCTGAATGAGTAATGGCTCGGTGTTAGCAGAAACGGCCTGTCGGGGAAAGAATCGCAGGCGTCCCATGGGCGTTTGTATGCTGGTATTAAGCAAATACAGCTTATCGTCGACTTTAATCGAATTGGCGTCGATAAACTGAACCGTAAATGGCTTTTTCTGATATAGTGCGTTGGTGGCTTGTTCAATAATAAGTCGAACAGGGGCCTGCTGAAATACTTCCCGCCGACCGTAAGGGGTATCGTGATAATAGGTTACGTCGAGCCCTAGTTCTCGTACTACCTGATTCATCAGGGTGTGCGATTTGAACACTTCGATCTCGTTCTCAACTATTTTTTTTGGTGCGAAAATCTCCAGGTCTTTCAGAATATTATCCGAATCGAGCCCTTTCTTCTCGTCCTTTATTAACAAACTACTCTGACTGAGGTAGATTGGCTGCTTAAACTGTAAGAAAAAATAAGCAGCTAATAGCATCAGCCCAATCGTTAGTAAAAACCAGTACCAGTGGCGGGCATAGCGAAGCAACGTTGCTCGAAAGTTGCTATCGGCATCCATTACCTGGTAAGGCACATAAGAATAAGTAGATGTATTAGACATAGCGCGGGTGCATTGACTTAACTTCGAGTGAGTAAAATGGCGATGAATGACAATGCACTGAGTACAGTTGGGACAATCAGGTAAAAGCGGTCGGCATTTGCTACGCGAGCTTTACCCGGTTCGACATAAACAATATCATTAGGGTGCAAATAGTAATAAGGGGAGCGGAAGAGGTCGCGTTGTGTTAAGTCGACTCGGGCAAATGTCTTTTTGCCATTTTCTTCCCGAATAACCAGCACATTGTTCCGGCGCCCATAAATAGTAGCATCTCCCGCCAGCCCTATCGCTTCAATTAACGTGACCTGATCATTAGGAATCGTGAAAAGAGCCGGACGATTTACTTCACCAAGTACCGAAATACGAAAGTTTAGATTTCGGATATTAACGGTTGGTTCCTTCAGGAAAGGTGTCAATTTCTTTTTAATCAGTGCATTACATTCGCTGATGGTCAGATCGGAAACGGTCAGACGGCCAACAAGGGGCAACTCAATATCGCCGGATGGGGTTACCAGATAACCGGCCATTTCGGGTAATCCGCTGGTATTGGTCTGTTGCTGAGTGCGTACACTAGCTGTGCTGGTAGGTGTATATGGATTAAAGTAAACACTAGCTTCCGGGTTAAGGCTACTAACCTGAATCGACAGGACATCCCCCGGTTTTATAGTTGGTATGTAAGCCTCCGCAAGTTGGACACTATTTCGTGCTCCGGCATTGTCTTGAAAATAGACAACTTGCTTAGACGATACACATCCCATCATATGCCCTAATACTCCCCAGATGGTGAGCATTCTGACTACACGAAGAATTGTTAGACTAAAACTAGTCCAACCGTTCAAATAGGGTACTATTCTATTTCGGTAGAAATCCATAAACAGGTCAAAAAACCAAGATTTTATGCCGTCCTAAGACAGTTCTTGGGCAGACTAAATCAAGCTCATTCTGGCTGGCTAATTATCAGTAAAAAATACGTGAAACAGCCAGTTTGAGAAAAGAGATTATGATAATTAATAAGCTATTTTTAGCAAAATTTATACCAATAAATATCTATCTATGAATAATTGTCTATTTAATAATAAGTTTGTGCTGTGCTCTAATGTATAATAGCTCTTAGACGCTGTTTGGGCGCATAGTCACTGGCCACTCTACTCAAGGCTACGTAAATTCAGCCGAGTTGGGCAATGTAGTTAGGCGCGAATCTGAACAGTTTTGTGAGCTAGAGAGGATTCAGATTACGATTGATGAAAACAGGGTGTAAAAGACAATGCACCTCCCTTAATTTCTTAAAAGAGGTGCATTGTAGGGGAATTATATTGATTTCGATTATTACCTATTTGAAGTTAACGATAGGGTATAAACGTAACTTTTTAGGTTGACAATTCTCGCTTATAGTTGTCGGACTGTTTTGCTGCTAAAGTGGCGAGTATTTATAATGTAGGATCGAACTCCAGATTGATATCGGCGTCTTTTCCATCAACTGGAGCCCGCTGGCGAAGGATAAGCTTGTTCTTTGTCAATTGAACAATAGGGAAGTTGCCTTTAAAACCCGATACATCTACATCGATCGATAAGTTGTCGGTAGCTAATTTCCAGGTGCCACCATTGACAACCGAATTGGATTGCTTTGGATCAAGGGCGCGTACAGTACCATCGTTTCGAAACTGCATATTTAGGTCATAAAGTACCTGCGTCACCAGGTTTAGACGACTTTTGTTGATGGCCTGTCCGTCGGGAGTCGATACCTGAACGGTTCGCCAATTGTTGGCAACCAGTAAGTCGGTTTGTGAGGATTGGGTAGGAGTGGGGTTGTTGCTATCGGTAGAGCAGTGAGTCAGTGTAAGCAACAACGTGGTACATACCATCAAAAATCGGAGTGTATTCATAACGAGATAAAGTCGTTTTATTAGACCTATTTAACGAAATAACGAGCGGTGTTTGCCAATTCGTTTAGCAACCGGGTCATTTTGCGCCCCTAAAATTCACTAGTTTTGGCGAAATTTCAACCCATGCGCGTCTCATTTGGCATTTTTGTCTGGCTTATTGGATGTTGGCTATGTTTTTGCTCAACGGCCAACGCCCAGGAGTGTGCTGCTCCGCTTAGCTTCACGCCGGTCAGCACACCTAACCAGATTGAGTGGAGTAAGTTCCCTGATTTTACACTCCCCTTCCCGGTTATCTACGGTGGGCCGCGTTTTTCCGATACGCAGGCCAGCCCACTTCGGCATGGCTTTAGCCATTTAGTGGATATTAAAGATAATGAGTATGGTTCACTGGTACAGGCGAAGCAACGAGCCTTGGTGTATTACGGATTTGCAGACGGATTAGGTCAGCCGTGGGAGACGATCGAAAGCCCCTGGTCGAATGATTTGACTGCTTATCGGGCCAAGTGGGATCGTTTTTTGTCGGATCTGTCAGGTGGGCAGAAAAATGCAGCTGGCCTGTATGTTATTCCCGTAAATCGACTGGCTTTAGATATTGAACGCTTTCTGGAAACCGACACCCGAATCCTGAAAATCAAAACAGATACGCGGGTTCCTGACGCCTATCGTAACCTTTCCGACGCTGACTTTGTGACGGCCTATAAAAAAGCAATGCGCAATCTCTACGCCGAGGGCATGCGGTATGTACGCCAACACGCCGATCTTTCGGGGGGTAGTGTGACAAGTTATGCCGACACTCCTGTACTAAATACGTACCTGAACGTTCCAACCTTTACCTGGACCGATTGGACGACTAACCTAAGTCGAACCAATTACATGGTGCAGGATTCGCTGGGGCGTGGTATTGGGGGGCCTTATTACGATCAACTCGATGCCTTATCGCCCTCGGCTTATTATTATTACGACTATCCGAACCCGCTGGCAAAGGATTATCTGGCCTATCTATTGTTTCAGGTCGAGGTGCAGCGGGCGTGGAGTACAAAGCCCGTCGTGCCCTGGGTCTGGATGAGGTATCACGACGATGTCTCAAGTAGTGCCCTGAACTTCATTCAGCCGTTCATGGCCGAAGCAACCGCCATTTTTCCCTTCTTTTCTGGCGCAGCGGGCTTGTGGCTTTGGGAGAACCCGACACTGGCATCAACGCGTACAGATATCTATGCAGCTTACGAGCATTTTACGCACGGTCTTTATCGCCTGTCTCGCTTTGCCGATATGTTTCAGGCGCCGTTTGAGCTGGTGATTGAAACACCAGCACGAGACCTGATGGATAAGCAACTGCCCGTTTGGCGGGGTGTCGTGAAGGATACTAAAATCCTGATTGCTGCGCAAAATCCGTACGCGGCCGATGGCGTGAAAACCAGCCTTACAGTTCGTTATAAATCATGGCAGCGCATCATTGAATTAACCGGTACGGAAGTGTACCTATGCCGATTTGATATAGGGACTGTAACCGGAGTAGATCCTGCATTTGCCGACCTTACGGTGTCCCCAAACCCGACCCAAACTACCTTAATCGTGTCGTTTGGAAGCCTGCCTACGGTCGCCACCGATCTGATTTTATTAAACACAAATGGCCAGCCCGTCGTTAGGAGAGGGGTTAACAGTGTTAAGGAGGTTATTGACGTAGCTGCTTTGCCCGCCGGATTATATGTTCTCCGGATTCAAAACGAAATCGGAAGTCAGACGAAAAAAATAATTATAAATCGATAGTTACCAGTGCTTTTCCAACTTAGATTCTATAGTTTCTGTAGATTCTGATAATCAGGCATCTAGTATCAAAAGAATCTGGTAGAATCAAAAAAAACTATTTTGGAAAAGCACTAGTCTTGACTTCTCCTTAAAACTATATTCCGATCGAAGCAGGATTACGGGTTTAACGAAGCCTGACCATTTCTGACTGTTGCCTGACGGCTATTGACTACTTACTGATTATGCCCAATCAACTCCAATACGAAACAAGCCCTTATTTACTTCAGCACGCCGAAAATCCAGTTGACTGGTACCCTTGGGGCGAAGAAGCGCTCAATAAAGCCATTGCCGAAGACAAACCGATTCTCGTTAGCATCGGCTACTCGGCTTGCCATTGGTGTCATGTGATGGAGCGGGAGTCCTTTGAGAAAGAAGACGTGGCCGACGTGATGAATCAGAATTTCGTCTGCATTAAAGTTGACCGTGAAGAACGACCGGATGTTGACGCTATCTATATGGATGCGGTGCAGGCAATGGGCGTGCAGGGTGGCTGGCCACTCAACGTCTTTCTGATGCCAGATGCCAAGCCCTTCTACGGGTTGACTTATCTACCCAAAAAGAACTGGGTCAATTTACTCGATAGTATTCGGTCTGCTTTTGCGGAACACCGGCAGGATTTAACGCAATCGGCAGAGGGGTTTGCCAGAGAGCTGAACCTGACCGATGCCGAGCGCTATGGACTAACTCAAAATGATCCTTTGTTTGCGCCCGAAACGATCGATGTGCTGTATCGAAAAGTGGCAGTGAAAGCGGATGATGAAAAGGGAGGTATGCGTCGGGCACCGAAGTTTCCGATGCCAAGTATCTGGCGATTCCTGTTACGCTATTATAAGGCGACCGGAAATGAGGCTGCTCTTTATCAGGTGAAACTGACACTTGATCGGATGGCTTTAGGCGGTATTTATGATCAGCTTGGGGGCGGTTTTGCCCGTTATTCGACAGATGGTGACTGGTTGGCTCCCCATTTTGAAAAGATGCTGTACGACAACGGTCAACTCCTTTCTTTATATGGAGAAGCGTATAGTTTAACGAAAAGCCCACTCTATAAACATGTGGTTTATCAGACCATTGGCTTTGCACAACGGGAGCTGCTTAGCCCGGAAGGCGGATTCTATTCGGCTTTGGATGCAGACAGCGAAGGTGTAGAGGGTAAGTTTTACACCTTCACCACGCCGGAGTTGAAGGAAATACTAGGGCCAGATTATGACTGGTTCGCTGAATTATACAACCTGACCGACACCGGCAACTGGGAACATACGAATATTCTGCACCGTACTGAGTCGGACGAAGCGTTTGCTGAGCGGATGGGTTGGTCACTGGCCGACCTGAACGTTCGTTTAGATGCCACCCATATCCGACTACTGCAAGTGCGGGATACACGTATACGACCTGGGCTGGACGACAAAATTCTGTGTTCGTGGAATGGTCTGATGCTAAAAGGGTTGGCAACTGCTTACCGCGTTTTCGGTGAGCCTGAATTTTTGACACTTGCGCTTCGGTTAGCTTACTTTTTATTAAAAAAAATGCGGGATAGTCGAAATGGGCGACTCTGGCATACATACAAATTGGGCCGTGCCCGTCAGGCTGGTTTCCTGGACGATTACGCTGCGGTCATTGATGGATTATTGGCTCTCTATCAGGCTACTTTTGCTGAGAGCTGGCTTTCTGAAGCTGATCAGCTAACAAAATACGTATTGGCTAATTTTAGCGACGCGTCTGAAGATGAGTTAACGGGTCCCGAAGTCCTTTTTTTCTTTACTGATAAAAATGGAGAAGAGTTGATTGCCCGCCGAAAAGAGTTGTTCGACAATGTGATACCATCATCCAACTCGATGATGGCCGAAAATCTCTATACGCTGAGCCTGTTACTTGACCGGCCTGAATATGTCGAACGGACCGATCAGATGTTGGGACGGATGCAACCGCTTGTGCAACAAAATGCCGATTACCTCACTAACTGGGCCGCTCAGTTTGCCCTGCGTTCACGACCTACTGCTGAAATTGCGATTGTTGGCCCCAAAGCAGACCAGTTTAGAGCTGAGCTTGATGCGGAGTTTTATCCGAACAAAGTCCTGAGTGGTACATCTGAAAAAAGTAATCTGCCCTTACTAGAACAACGGGATTTAGTAAACGGAGAAACGGCGATTTATGTCTGCTATAACCGCGCTTGCCAGCTACCCGTAACAAGTGTAGAGGAAGTATGGCAGCTATTGCACTGACTTGCGACTCATTATAGCTGGTATCGTGTACTTTGTGTACTTGCTCTGTATTTTGTCCAAAAAGATATTGAAATTGACTAGGAAATTAAATGCATTCATAGCAGATTAGTATAGTCTAAATCAACTAAGCGCTACTGTTTTATAGCTCTGATAAATAGACGCTTATTTGATACAGTCTTAAGTGTATAACTTGAAACATAATAGTTTACCACTATACTGCTATGAATACTACACGTTTACTGCAAAGCTTTTGTGTTCTGCTCCTTTTGGTGGGCTTTTTTGGGTGTAAGGATCATCTAAATCCAGCGATTGCGCCCGGAGATAGTCGAATTCGGATAAAAACGATAACTCAGGATGGAGGTAGTAATACATCTAAGGTGAGCGCATTTAAATACGATGCACAAGGACGTCTTAGTCTGATTATTGGATACCAGGCTCTTGATAGTAGTACAACTTCTGTAGAGAACACAGTTTTCCAATATGATAGTCAAAGTCGGCTTACGCAGGCACAACACTCGGTGGTTAGGCGCGGATCAACTACTGAAACTTACATGTTTTCGTACAATTCAGCCGGGCAACTGTCGGGATTGCTGAATTCACCATCCACCTATACGATTGGCCTTCAATATAATACGGCTAATCAGGTCTCAACCTATACTAAAGCAATTGCAGTAGGCGGTCTGGTGTCCAGCGGAGGTGGTTCGTTTACCTTTACAGGAAGTAACCTGACCTCGTCCTCTGAGAAATTTACGGTAAGACGTATAGGTGAGCCATCGACTTTCCCGCCAGTGTATGGTAGATCTGTAAACACCACCTATACATTCGACGATAAAATAAATCCGTTTTATGGCGTATTTGTCATTCCGGCCCCAGGTGTATTTCTTCCTTTTGCAGGATCGGGAGTGCTTGGCCCCTTTTACACCTATTACGGTGGAATTGATAACTCGTTGAATATGAGTCAGAATAATGTAACCTCAGCCGTAGCAGGTAGTACCACGACCTTCTATTCGTACACGTACAATGTTAACAATTTGCCAATCAGGCGTATCACGACTACTGGCGGTAATGTAGTTGAGACATTAACTTTTGAATATGAAAGTTACTAAACGCATAACTCTCAACTTAGCAATTGATTAATAGTTATGTATAGGAAATGGCGCCTGGTTTTATTAAAACCAGGCGCCATTTCCTATTCTCCCCAGGCCGTTATGACCAGCGTTCGTCGGCCGCCATCATTGCGGTGCTCGCCCAGGTAAATACCCTGCCATGTACCTAAATTTAGTTTCCCGTTTGTGATTGGAATGGTTACCGAATGGCCAAGCATGGCGGCTTTTAAATGGGCAGGCATATCGTCGGAGCCTTCGTAATCATGCTGAAAGTAAGGTTCATTTTCAGGGACGGTCTTATTGAAAAATCGCTCAAAGTCGCCCCGAACGGTTGGGTCCGCATTTTCATTGATGGTCAAACTAGCTGATGTATGTTTAATAAACACATGCAACAGGCCAACCCGAATTCGTTGTAGATCAGTAAATTCCCGTTCAATAAGTCGGGTGATCAGATGAAAGCCACGAGCGTAAGCGGGTAAGTGAAGGGTGCGTTGGTAGACGGCCATAATGGAAAGTTAATGGTGCACTATTGGAAGAATAACTATCTTAGGCACTCATCAGTTGTGATTGCGTAAAGCTTATATAGTTGTGAAATGAGGATTATGCTCAACGAGAAGTATTGGCTCAATGGCCTAAGCTTCCTGATGTTTTGGTTAGTAAGTCAACCGGTATGGGCACAGGCAGATTCTGCTCATACTGGACTTGCATATTCAGTTCGTCATGAGTTTGCTGACTACAATGAAGAAATCCTGTACTTTGGAAAACATAACCAGTACTTTACTGTTCGGATTTACCGGAAAAATGGCATCCTATTCCGAACCGATTCCTATACCTTATTGCCCAAAACGCTCGCTAACGGGTTTCAACTGGATAGTATAAGCCGGATAATTCATCACGGACCTACCAAAATTATGTATCCTTCCGGCCAGTTATACATAAACTGCGAATATAAGGAGGATGTGCTAAATGGGCCCTTCATGGCTTTTTATGAAGATGGCACTATCAAGCGCAAAGAGTTTTATAAGAGTGGGCGCCTTACCAAGAGTAAGTGTTATACGCTGGATGGAGTAGAGCAACAATGCGAACCGTTTTACCAACCAGCGAAGTTTTTGGGTAAACCCAAAGATTTACAGAACTACTTGGGCCAAAAATTGGCAACCGTACTGGATGGAGAGCGGGTAAGACGAGTCAATGCGTCGTTGACAATCAATGAGATAGGTCAGGTAATTCGGGTTAGCGTGTCTGTTTATACAGCTCCCTATTATGAGTCGCAGGTGCCCGCTGTTGGCAATTATGTCCAGCAGGTAATTCGAAACATGCCCGAGTGGACTCCCGAAAAATTAAACTGGAAACCTGCCATCAATGATGGAGAAGCCACCTCATCAACCTGCGTTTTGTCAATTTATCGAACAACTTCAGGCGTACAATGCTATATGAGTTATCGGCTGTAAGTGCCTCTAATTCTGCTTGCTTACTAACTATACATCGGGACTTCCAATAATAAGAGGAGAGCTTCGTTAGATAAAGCCTCAAAATCAACTTCACCGTTTCGTATAGACGATAACGCGAGTCCGTCGCGTTCGTGAAGCAGCCGATTCTGTACTTCGAATGCACCGTTTAAAACAAACACGAAGACGCCATTTTCCGCTTTTCTTGTCTGATAAACAGCTTCTTCCCGGCCAGTATAGCTACCAATAAAACCAATATGCTGGCAATGGTTAGCCTGATCGTCGGTATTAATGGCTACTAGGGGAAGGAGCTGATTTTTGTTGGTCAGATCAAAATTTGTTTGATGGCTAGCGGGTGCCAACTCATTGGATTGATCCGTCAGCCAGATCTGGATAAAATTAATAAGCTCCGTTTCGTATGGATTGCTGACCTCGTAGCTCATACCAGCCGCCAGCGACAAAATCTGAACCTGCCCCGCTTCCAGAAACCCAGCCTCCAGACTACTTTTGAATTCAAGTCCACCAGCCACTGGAAGCAGCATGACGGTTGTGTTTTCTTCGACCTGCATACTAATCGTACTGCCGGCCTTTAACGTATCGTCGTTCAGGAGTTTCAGGGCACCAAACGGTGTTCTATGTTCGCTCACATAGCTGCCAAAATTAAACCCGTGAAAACTTCGAAAATACTCAATTTGGGAGCAGCCTCTCTGATCGGCCAGGTAGAGCTGGGCCTGCGTTTGGTTATCCATAGAAGCTTAAACTGATAAGTTGGCCTGCTGATACGACGAAATGCTCAGATACGGTTGCAGCGCAATGAAGTCCGTTTCTAGGTCGTTGCTTGCCTGTAATGCTTCCCGTTGATCACCGTACGCAATGAGTAACCGATCATGAACGGTGTCGATCCAGGTGAGCGGTTCACTGTAGAATACAATGGCTATTCGATGCGCATCTTTGGCCTGAACATGCGACTGGATAATCTCAAACTTGAATTGCGTAAAGGGAAGACACAGTTTTCCGGAGCTGTTTGCAATATCTGGGATGATCTGATTCAACTGCCGGATATACCCAATAGCCGCCCTACTGGTCAACTGATGGAGTTTATCGGCGTTGGGAACGTTGTCCAGTAATTCCTGAAAAGTACTGTAGTTAGCTTCCTGGTTATAATACTGTGCCTGCATGTAGAACTCCATGTAGGTATCCTCAAAAACGAATTTGTCCCAGGGCTTCTGAGACGTAACATCGATAATTTTCCGATAACTCAGGCGAATGATCCCTTTACTCATAAAATGATTTACGATGTGCGATGTACGAATTACGGTGCGCTTCAGTACTAATTCATACACCGTAATTCGTACATCGTAACTAACTTAAGCGCTTACGACAATCGTATGGGTAAGCGTATACCCACCCGATATACTTCCCGAAACGGTCGCTAATTCGGTTGTAAAGCCATCCGAAAATACGTTATCCGATTCATTTTTAGTATCCTGAACGCCTTTCGTGTACCCATACGACTGAGCAGTTGTATAAACAATGGTCGTGATGTCGTACGGGAAGGCAATTTGGGTCACGAGCAACGACTTTCCGGCTGAGTTATAAATATGTACGTGAACGTGAGGAGCCCGACCTGCATACCATCCTGGGAAAATAGACGTGAACGAGACTAACCCATTGCTGTCGGTTGTTTGTCGACCGCGCAGGAAGTCGACAGTCGTAAAATTAACGCTTTGCATCCCCGTTCCACCGTATTCCGAATAATAGCCGTCTTTATCGCAATGCCAGACATCAACTAGCGCGCCCGACAAAGCAGCACAGCTGTTGTTGGCATTTTTGATCGTGATATTCATAGTAAACGCTACGCCTGTTCGACCATCCGTGATGTCTTTTCGGACGAAATTAGCAGGAACTTTAGTAGGAAAAGGTCCCTCCGTTTCGCTGGGGGTAACGCTACAATTGCTTGATGAACTTCCATTGGTCGAGCCGGTTGATGTGCTGGTGCCCGAACTCGTTGTTGTGGTCGACGCCGGATCAATGGTTGAGGATGAGCAGCCTCCAACAAGCGGTGCAACGGCAGCGATGCCTAATAAACTACCAAAACCACGTTTCAAAAACTCTTTGCGTTCCATACTATAGGATTAAACAGGAAGTTGATTTATACCAGCTAGTACGCAGCGATTCTCTTTAATGTTGCTTTGTTAGTAGGGTTTGCGGTAAACAGTCCGTTTGTGTCGGTAAACATAAGGTTTATTGTCCGAGCCGGTTTAGTAAGTCGGTTTCGTAGCTGGCACCAATCGGAATCTCACGACCTTCCAGTAAAATAGTTTTGTTTCGAACGGCCTCAATGCGTTGTAAGGGAACGATATAAGAGCGATGGACCCGGCTGAATCGATCGCTGGGGAGTCGTTCCAGCATCGCTTTCATGGTCATTCGGGCAACAATAGGTCGGTTCGCGGCACCCTTTTCGGATTGAAAGTGAATTTTTAAATAATCGTCTAAACCTTCAATGAATAAAATATCGGCCAACGCAATTTTGTGTAAGGTGTAATCGGCTCGGACGTAAATGTAGGCTTCGTGGACCTTATCGGAATGTTGCTGCCAGCGGTAGAAATCAGCCGCTTTATTCGTGGCCTGTAAAAAACGCTCGAACGTAAATGGCTTTAACAGATAATCGACCGCGTTTAGGGTGAAGCCTTCCACCGCATATTCCGCGTAGGCCGTGGTGAAAATAACCATACGATTCGCCGGTAGAGTGGGTGACGACCGATCTTCCGAAGCTGAACCAATAGCCTTGTAAAAGTCAATGCCCGACATCGACGGCATGTTGATATCCAGAAACAGTAGATCGACTGGAAATTGCTCGATATACCGCAAGGCTTCATCGGTACGCGTAAAGGTTTTTTGCAGATCGATAAAGTCTACTTGCTGGCAGAAGTGGGTGAGCACCCGTAAAGCAGGTGGTTCGTCGTCCAGGGCAATGGCACGTATCATGAGAGAGTAATGGATAAATCGATTGTGAAACTGTCCGGTTTGTCCGTGATAATCAGGCGATGCCGTTCAGGATACAGGATTTGTAAACGAGCCTGCGTATTGGTCAGCCCAATGCCACTAGCAACCGCCGTTGGCTGAAAGACACGTACTTTCTTATTGGCTACGAAACAATGAAGTTCGTCGCCTTTAAGAAAAATCGAAATGTCGATAGTCGATGGCTCTTCCGGACTGACACCGTATTTGAATGCGTTTTCGATGAACGAAATCAGGAGTAGGGGCACAATCTGCTTACCATTGGCATGACCTGCAACTGTAAAATTAATCTGAGCTGTATCGCCCAGCCGCAGCTTTTGGAGGGCAATATATTGATCAATATAATCTAGCTCGTTTCGGAGTGAAACCAGATTTTTCTGGGACTCCTGAATAACGTAGCGTAAAAACGAAGATAGTTTAACAATGGCATCGGCCGTTGGGGGCGATTCGACAATGGCCAATGAATAAATGCTGTTGAGCGTATTGAATAAAAAATGGGGGTTAATCTGGGCTTTGAGATACGACAGTTCAGTCTGAATTTTTTCCTGTTCGGTTTCCCGCCATCGATTATTAATGCGGATAGCCAGCGCCAGCAGAAAGCCAACCAGCGTCAGAAAAAACGTCTGACTAAGCTCCGAAGGCAAATTATATCGTTCAGGACCTGGATTTGGAAACCCCTCTGACGGGAAAGGATGGCGCTCTCCGTTGGGGAAGGGTGGTGGGGACCGGTGTTCCATTCGTTCGCCAGGAGGAGGTTCTGGTTGCCTCACAGATGAACCCAATCCTTGTTTGTTGATCACGACAAGCGCACTTTCAATCAACAAAAAGCAGCCTAGCGAAGCTAATGCATAGAGAACATAGCTTCGGTGAAAAAACAGCTTTGGAATCAGGATGTAGTAGTTCGCGTAGAAAAAAGCAATCGTCAATAAATACGAAACCAGGTTGCGTTGCTCATGCGGATTTCGAGGGAGTTCAGCCAGCTTTGCCAATCCATTCGACGCAAAAATATAGGGTAGGGCCAGAAAGGTGAGACAACCAAGGACATGAATGGCGATGGTCGAAAGCCGATTATTCATGCAGGGAAATTACTCCTCAATCGGCTAACTCGGTTGGTCTGTAGCTAGAATTGTGGTCAGCAGGCAAAATGTGTCGGTGAATAGCTACATCACTCGCCCTGAATTCTCGCTGACGAAGGCGCCCCAGGCACCTTTTTTCGTTTTTTTGCCCGGAGCCACAGGCAATGCATTTTCGTGAAAATGATGGCAAATGGCAATCGCCAGCGCATCCGTAGCGTCGAAGTATTGAGGGTCTAAATCTTCTTTCAGCAAATGACTTACCATTTGCGATACCTGATCTTTAGAGGCATTTCCATTACCCGTTACCGACTGCTTAATTCGGCGAGGAGCATACTCAACAATGGGGATATTGCGAGACAAGGCAGCAGCCATCACAACGCCCTGTGCTCGCCCAAGTTTAAGCATGGCCTGTACATTTTTTCCGAAAAACGGATCTTCAATAGCCATCTCGTCGGGATGGTATTCGTCGATTAAACGGAGAATGGTTTCGTACAGTTTCTGTAGCTTCAGTTGGTAAGTGCTATATTTGGTCAATTGAACCACGCCATACTGCATCATACTCATGGCGCCCGCTTTTACCGAAATGATGCCATAGCCAGCAATTTGGGTTCCGGGATCGACACCGAGAATAATTTTTTCTTTGGTAAGGGTAGATGAAGTCGGTGCTGTAATCATAAACTGGGCGTTGGGCTCTTGTACAAAGTAACGTGTTCTCCTACGTATTGACGCTGAAACCGAATAAAAAAATCGTCTTTTGGGCTAAAGTTGTCGTTTTTTCGGGGCTACTGGCCTACATCGCTCATGTTGTTCGACAGCAACCATTCAATTGGGAAATAGTAAAAACGCAATTCCGGACAGTTGACCATCCCGAACGATGGGCGCTCGGGTTGCTCTTTTTGACGCCTATGAACTGGGGATTTGAAGCGCTCAAATGGCAGATTTTGCTCCAACGCGTTGAAAAAACGTCCTTCTGGCAGGCTTATCGGGGCGTCCTGACGGGTGTTTCGTTGGGTTTTGCCTTGCCTGCACAATTAGGCGATACGGCTGGGCGTGTATTATCCGTGCATACCCATCGGGCCGAAGCAATCGGGGCGTCATTAGTATCTGGGGGGATGCAATTTTACGTAGCTCTCGTATTTGGAACACTAGCTTGGGCTAAACATCTGGAAATCGTACCTGAACGAAATACACCAACGGGAAAAGGCTTACTCATTGGCCTAAGCATACTATCGTTCGGCGGGATCGGGTTTGGATTAGTGCGTCGCCGACTGGTTCAATGGCTTTCGTCGCGACGTTCGTTAGCGCGCTTTGCTACCTATTGGAAGGTGGCTGGCATATACACAAACGCCGAGATTGGGTTAGCCTTAGGCGTGGCCTCCTTGCGATATGTCATTTTTTCGGTGCAGTTTTACTGCGCCTTACGTTTGGTGGGAATTGCATTACCGACCGCCATTTCGGCTTCTGGCATTGGACTGGTATTTCTGGTAAAAACGGTTACGCCTGCTTTCAATTTACTGAGCGATTTGGGTGTTCGGGAAGCTGCTGCTTTATGGGTTTTTTCTCCCTTCGAACAAACGCATAATGCAGCAGCTCCAGTATTACTCACAGCAACCCTGGCACTCTGGCTGGTAAATATTCTGACGCCTGTGTTGGTGGGCCTGATCTGGGTGTGGAAACTGAAAATTAACCGGTAAAGCAATCAATGAATAATGATTAATGATTAATGTACAATGGATAATCACCGATCGCCAACATTATCCATTGTACATTAGTCATTATTCATTACATCGGTAACGTTAATGACATTCTTTTTACTTACAGTTAGTCTACTATATGCGTTGTTTACGCTTACGCTATGGGTTGCCTGGTTACGAATTCCGCGTGTTCTACCTCAACTTATAGAAACAGACGCCAAAACGTTGCCTTTTATAACCGTCGTTATTCCAGTCCGCAACGAAGCGGAGCAGATTGGAAACCTGCTTGACGATCTTAACCGACAATCGTACCAAAACTTTGAGGTAATTGTTGCTGATGATTCGTCGACCGATGCCACATTCTCAATTGTCCAGCAATATGCTCAGCGAGCCTCTTTTACCTTGCGGCCACTTGCTTTAGCCAATGAGAAAACGGCGTCACCCAAAAAACGAGCCATTACGCAAAGCATCAGGCTGGCGGCAGGTGATCTGATTGTTACAACCGACGGCGATTGCCGGGTTGGTCCCAACTGGTTGACGACGATAGCCTCTTTTTATCAGCAAACTGGCGCTCGATTGATTTCGGGACCGGTAACCTTTACAACCGAACAAGGCATTTTTGACTCCTTACAAACCGTAGAGTTTTCGAGCCTGATTGGTACAGGAGCCTGCACCATGTCGTTAGGTTTTCCGACCATGTGCAACGGAGCCAATCTTTGTTACGTAAAGGAAATATTTACCGAAGTAGGTGGTTTTGCGGGTGTTGATCATCTGGCCTCTGGCGATGATGAGTTCCTGATGCATAAGATTGCTGCCCGCTATCCGGATGGCGTTCGGTTTTTGAAAAGTGAAGAGGCCATTGTTCGCACACAACCCCACCGGTCGTTGCGGGCATTTTATAATCAGCGGAAACGATGGGCGAGCAAATGGCGTGCTTACGAGAGTTACCTGCCTTCGTTGCTGGCCATTTTCGTTTTTCTAAGTAATAGCGTTCCTGTGGTAGCCATAGTGGGCTGGTTAGCTGGATTTTTAAACGGAAATACGGCTCTTGTAGTTATAGGATTAAAAGCAGTACCTGAGTTTTTGTTTTTACGACAGATTCTTGTTTTTTTACAAAAAAAAATGTCAGTCAGGGTCATTCCACTGACGCAATTGATTTACCCGCTGTACGTTATTTTCTTCGGGTTAGCTGCCCAGGGAAAAGGGTATGTCTGGAAAGACCGCAAGTTAAGTTGAACAGGTTTGGTTTATAGTTTACGGTTCGTCATGAATCCACTAACTGTAGACCGTAAACTATAAACCGTAAACTATTTTGTCTTTTTTTCTGCATAAGTCAAACTTTCTACTTCGAACAGTCTATCCTGAATGCTGGTGGAAGATCGAAGATGAGTCCGAACCGACAATCTATCTGACGTTCGACGATGGACCTATTCCCGAGGTTACAGAGTTTGTGCTGGGGCAATTGGATAAATTCTCGGCTCAGGCAACGTTTTTCTGCATTGGCGACAACGTTCGTAAGCACCGGGATATGCTTTACAAAGTACTCGAAGCGGGGCATATGGTCGGCAATCATACGTTTAACCATCTGAATGGCTGGAAAACAGATGATGCGGTTTATCTGGAAAATATCCAAAAATGCCAGGAGCACTTAGGGGTAGAAACATCGCTGTTTCGCCCACCCTACGGGCGAATTAAAAAGACACAGGCTGCCCAGGTTATGGAAAATTATTCCATCGTTATGTGGGATGTTCTTACGGGTGATTTCGACCGTAATCTGCCTGCTGAGGTGTGCCTGAAAAAAACAATTCAATACACCAAACCCGGTTCTATTGTGGTGTTTCATGATAGCCTGAAGGCCTGGCCTACTATGCGAAAAGTGTTGCCCCGAATGCTGGCTCATTTTTCGGAACGAGGCTATTCGTTCCGGGCTGTTCCCCAACCTGTTTATGCTGGATATTAACCAGCCTGTCTCAAATCGACCGTCAAGTAGTATCCTGATTGCTGCTCGTAATGAAGAGGCAGCGATTCAGGAGTGTCTTTCGGCGATTGATCAACTTAAGTTTAGTCCCGGTACCGTTGAGGTGGTAATTGGCGATGATCAGTCTACCGATCAAACGGCCGAACGGACAACTCAGTTTATCGACAACCATCCTGATTTTCGATTAATCTCTATTACACAAACCGTTCCTGGATTAGCGGGAAAGGCGAATGTGTTGGCTCAGCTGGTGCGCCAGACACAGGGAGAAATCTTGTTTTTCACCGATGCTGATACGCAGGTTCCGCCGAGCTGGCTTGCCGAAATGAGCCGACAGTTTAACGGAAATGTGGGCGTTGTTACTGGCGTTACCTTACCCGAAGGCCCACGACTATTTCATAAACTGCAAAAAATCGACTGGCTCTATAATTTGACGCTAACCCATTTAGTGAGTAGTGTGGGGATTCCCATTACCGCAATGGGCAATAATATGGCCGTGAGTCGGCAAGCGTACGATGCCGTTGGAGGATATGAGTCGATTCCGTTCTCAGTAACGGAAGACTACGCGCTCTTTGAGGCCATCATTCGGCAAGGTTATGGATTCCGAAATTTACTGGATGAGCGGGTCTTGGCTCATACTAAGCCCGTTGAGACTGTTTCAGCTTTCCTGCAGCAGCGTAAACGATGGATGCGGGGCGCAACCAGTTTACCAATCTGGATGGTTAGCCTGTTATACCTGCAATACCTGGCCGCTCCACTGTTAGTCGGGCTGGCTTTTGTTGCCCCCGTGTTGGCTTTAGGCCTGTATCTGGTCAAATTGTTCATCCAAACGATGGTACTTTCGTTTGGATTAAGTCGTCTGAAGCAAACCAAGTTGTGGCCGTATGCGTTGCTTTTTGAGATTTACCAACTCATCGTCGGGCCAATATCGGTCGTCTTCTACCTGTTACCTACGACGGTTGAGTGGAAAGGACGAACCTATAATTAGGCGATTGCCAAGAGTCGTTAGTGGATGTGT
The DNA here is from genome assembly GCF_014117325.1 of Spirosoma foliorum. NCBI lineage: Bacteria > Pseudomonadati > Bacteroidota > Cytophagia > Cytophagales > Cytophagaceae > Spirosoma > Spirosoma foliorum. Next base: position 2,588,507 of record NZ_CP059732.1, read on the forward strand.
ATCCTCAAACTTGTGCCTCTTGACTATCGACTGACAACTTACTTCCAATGATTTTAATTGATACCCACGCTCATATTTATGATCAGCAGTTTGCCGACGAGCAAAAAGCGATGCTTGAGCGGGCCGAGATGCAACAGATTAGCCAAATCTGGATGCCAAACTGTGCTACTGAAACAATACCCGGTATGATGGACCTTGCTGGCCAATACCCCGATCGTTGTTTGCCCATGATGGGTTTGCACCCGGCTTACGTGAATGATACGTTCGAGCAGGAGCTTGCCGTTGTTAATGAGCAGCTGAATAAAACGGCGTTTATGGCTGTTGGCGAAATCGGGCTGGATTTCTACTGGGATATGACTTACGTAGATCAGCAGTTCGTGGCGTTCGAAAGCCAATTGCGCTGGGCCTCCGAACAGAAATTGCCGGTTTCGATGCATACCCGATCAGGGCATGATCGAAACGCCTTTGCCGAAGCTGCCGATTTGATTGAAAAGTTAGCCTTGCCAAATTTGACGGGCATTTTTCACTGCTTTGTCGGTACCCTTGATGAAGCCAACCGAGCCATTGAGTTAGGCTTTAAGCTAGGCATTGGGGGAGTGTGTACCTTCAAGAATGGAGGACTCGACAAGGTGCTTCCTCATATTAGTTTAGAACACCTCGTTCTGGAAACCGACGCGCCTTATCTGGCTCCTGTTCCCCATCGCGGAAAACGCAACGAACCTGCTTACATTCGACTTATTGCCCAGCGAATTGCCGACATCAAGCAAGTACACATTGATGATGTTGCCCGGCATACAACCGCTAATGCCGTATCGTTATTGCCTGCTTTATATGCCAATTTGCTTCCTGGCAATTAGTAAGGCATACCTTAAAATGAAACCACAATTACTCCAGTTCAAGGAGGAGCAACCTTCGATTATCCAGTTTTTGCGCATGAATTATAGAACCATTCACATTAATCCAACCTCGGTCAAAAGCTCTCGTTCGTCTGTATTAGTCATTTATACTGGCGGTACATTTGGGATGGTTTATGATACAAAAGCCAGTCAGCTTGTTCCGTTCGATTTTGAGCGAGTACTTGACCGTTTACCTGAACTAAATCGGCTTGACTTTGATATAACACTGTTGACCCTGCCCGAGATCATTGACTCGTCGAATATGAAGCCCGATGCATGGGTTGAATTGGCGCGTATTATTCAGACGAATTACGACCAGTATACCAGCTTTGTTATTCTGCATGGCACCGATACGATGTCTTATACCGCATCGGCATTGAGTTTTATGCTGGATGGGCTTAATAAACCCGTTATTCTTACTGGCGCGCAACTGCCAATTGGGGTAGCCCGAAGCGATGCACGTGAGAATTTTATCACAGCGCTTGAAATTGCAGCGGCTGTAGATACCGATGCTGAGGGGAATAAATGCCCGGTTGTGTCGGAGGTGTGTGTGTATTTTAACTCCCTACTGTTACGAGGGAATCGGTCTACGAAGCGGGAAAGTGTTCAATTTAACGCCTTTGCTTCGGAAAATTACCCTCACCTGGCTACAGCAGGTGTTCGTATTGATTATAACCGACCATTCATCCGTGCTTACCAGCCCGACCAGTCGCTTATCATAAGAACTGCACTGGATTCGAGCGTAACGATTCTGAAACTCTTTCCAGGCATTACACAGGCGGTCGTCGAATCGATTGTAAACATCCCTAATTTGCGCGGAATAGTACTTGAAACTTTCGGGGCGGGTAATGCCCCTACCGATAGCTGGTTTTTGGATACCCTCAAAGAAGCTATTGATCGGGGAGTATTGGTCTTCAATGTGTCGCAATGCGAAGGAGGGCGTGTTACACAAGGGCAGTACCAAACCAGCAAGCAACTTCTGCAAATTGGCGTGGTCAGTGGCGCTGATATTACGACTGAAGCCGCAATTACCAAGCTTATGGTGTTACTCGGTCGTGAAAGTGACCGTGGAGTAGCTGCATCAATCCGTTTACGAACCCTTCTGGCTGAACCGATTAGCGGTGAAATGAGCGAATAGGTATTTTTTTTGCGGATTACATATTGCGTTTTTACAATCAATCCTGCATCTTTGCACTCCGATTCGCGTCGGACGACCAAACAGAGAGCTGCCAGAGTGGTCGAATGGGTCTGATTCGAAATCAGAAGTACTCGCAAGGGTACCGGGGGTTCGAATCCCTCGCTCTCTGCATCTTAAAGGCAAATGCATCTTCTGCCACTACAAAACCCGCTAGAAACCAGCGGGTTTTCTGTTTAAAGCCCATTTCGACTACGCTACGCCATATCCTAAAATCCTACGACTAGGACACAAGGGCGGGTACTGCAATTTTTGTTACAGTACCCGGAAGAAATACTTTCCGTTTGCTCAATCACTTTTTTTAATCTCTCCTTATATCTGGTACTTTTAGGTGAAAAAATTACACAATACACCTAAATCCCGTAAGATATGACCAACACCATGCACATAAATTTCTATTTTCGACCATCTACGGTTGACGATACGATAGGATCAATCTACGTTCAGGTAACAATCAATAAAGAGCGTGTTGTTTTGGGGGCTGTCACCTCTGTGTCGGGGCTACGACTACCCAAAGTGATGATGATAAAAGCCAAGCATTGGGACGCCAAAGAACAACGCGTTCGCCGGGTATCCGATCAGGCGTTAGTCATAAATAAAGCCATTGGCAAGTGCGAAGAAAAGCTAAATAAACTATATGCCCAGCATGAAGGCTTTGATATCACCATGAATGGGAGACAGCTAAAGCTCTTGTTTTTTGGTGAAACCAGAGTCCGACCGACCTTGCCGTTACTGATGGATGCTTTCATCAAGGATCGAACTGACAAACGAGGCAATGAGAACACAATTGCAACATATCAGTTTAAGTTTCGTCCGTTTACCGCCTTCCTGACAAAATTCAATTACTTGAATCTTCCCGCAGAAGAATTCACTCCCGAATTACTGGAGAATTATAAGACCTATCTGATGGTAGATCGGAAAAATTCGGATCGGACGGCCGACAAATCGCGCCAGGTTGTCAAAACAATTTTGTTGTGGGCTGCCGGTACTGGACTTATCAAAATTAACCCTTTGCTCAATACCCGCATTCGGGTAGATAAAACCCCAAACCTGGAATGTCTTAGCCAGGAGGAGGTGCAGATTGTGCGGAGTGCCCCTTTAATGCCGCAACTTCGGGCCATTGCCGACTGCTTTATTTTTGCCTGCTATACCGGACTTGCCTATCAGGACCTAAAGGATCTGAGCCCCGAAAATCTACAGGTAAAGGAAGGTAAACGCTGTATTGTCGGCAATCGCAATAAAACGGGTACCGAGTATATAGTACCCGTAACCCCGATTGTAAATGAATTGATGGTCAAATATAACGGCGTTAAACTTCCATTGCCTTCCAATCAGCGGTACAATACCTATCTGAAAGATATCATGTTTTTGCTTGGCATTAAGAAGCGAATCACGACCCACACAGCCCGAAAAACCTTTGCTGACTGGTGTATCAATGAAATTATGATGAGTGATGAGGCAACCATTGTTGCAATGGGACAGAAAGACCCCAAAGAGCTCACGCCTTATCGAAAAATTAAATCAAAGCGACTGATTTCTGAGTTCCCTAAAGACCTACTGATGGAATAGTTTGTGTATTTATACTTAAAAAAGGTCACTTTTGCAACTTAATACCTCAAATCTAACTATGTCACCCTCACCTGAAAATGTTAAACCTTTTGTTTGGTACACTTCCGATAAGAAGCCACCCAAACGAACCCAGAAATACGGCGGATTACCCCTTGTGCTCTTAATAAATGAGCACATCCAGGAAGGCTTTTATTCTCATTATGAAGGTAAGTTTTACGCTTATGCTGAACGATATACGCCTGTTGATCTGGTCGATGAGTTGCTACTTAGTATAGATCAAATTAACAAGTCGTTGACCTGGCAACAGGTTGAGGTGAATAATCCTCAGTGGATGTTGGTCGCCAATCCAGCGGAGTAGGAGAGGAGTGCCCCACAAGTGCGGGGTACTCTTTTTACACCCTCATCGTATGCACTTGCATACATCCCGTTTTCTTCCCCATTTACCCCTCGTGCGACACTCTTATATTCCCCTAAAAACGGAATAGAGTGACCATCATCGAACAATCAGTACATAAATTCCTTACGCATCGGGCCATTAAAAAATCGTGGGTAGCCGAACAGTTATACGGCGAAAACACGAAAGCGACACGGGCAGAGCTGAGCAATAAACTCAAAGGAACTCAGGGGCGCTATTTTAGTGCTGAAGAACTTGATAAGCTCGATCAGTTGCGTCGGTCGCTGATCAATGACCTGATTTAGAAAAATTAGGTATGCTATTGCATACAGAAAAATAATTATCTTTGTCATGTTACACACCTCGGTAGTTCAAGGGTAGAATAGCGGTCTCCAAAACCGTTGATGATAGTTCGAATCTGTCCCGTTGTGCAAATAGAGAGACAATCAGTGGTAAACTTTGTGAATCTGGTTAGCTGCCTGGAGAGCAGAGGAATGGCGAAAGCCCGTTAGTAGTGGGAGGCCACCAAACCGCCATGAAAAGTAAGCCCGGGCGCGGGCAAGAACACTCTATTTAACACTAACAGGCGTGACGTGTAAAAGCGAAGCATTCGCCAGCCCCCGGAATGGTACGCCCTCCGGGGTATTTTTTTGCCCTGATCAGGCGTGGCTTTCGCGTTTATCACCACCACCTTTTCCCCCACGCCTGCCGATGGGATCGAAAGTCCACGGCTCAGGGTTCTGATAAATAATTCTGAATGACGTAAAAAGATTACGTTCTGAGGGCTAGTCCTTTACAATAAAAAAAAGAAAATGAAAACATCACTAGCAGGCCCAGACGCAAATTTCAGGTTACAATTTTGGGTAGATGAATTTAAAGCCGATCCCAAGCTTACAAATTTTCAGGTGTTTATTCACGACGACGGAACTACACATGATGAATTAGTAAGTGAGGATTACAGGGGTCTAGCAGATTCGGGTCTTACAGAGGAAGACGTGACAGAAATGTTGGCGAACAACCAACTCTACATTGATGATTTGCCAGATGGGAGTGGTGGCCACAGTGGTATGGCATATTATTATTTTAACGAACCTGATCCTAGATAGCTATAAATGGCATCACAATAGGCTGTTTGATTTACTAGCTATGTCCGTTCGCTTAACTAAAAAGAAACAGAAGGAAATCCTGGGCGCATTGATCAGATCATCATGGCACACCCTCTGTTTTTTTGCCCCTACTCAGGGATGGGTAGTGGCTTTCTTTTTTGCCGTTTAATAAAATTAGCACGCAATGCGTACAAATAATTCAACTTTTACTTGACACGAAAGCACGCAATGCGTACCTTTGATTCATCAATAACACAAACAAACACGACGATGAAATCTCAGGTAATGTCGATCGCTCACAAATTGGTTAAGGCAAATCGGTTTTATAAAGTTGCTAAATACAGTGAGTTGCTTTCTGTTGCTATGAAACAAGCATGGGCGCAAGCAAAAGCGCCAGCCGTTGCCCTGACTGCTGAGCTTGTAAAAACTTTCTCTGATTCAATTCCTGCCTGCTTTGGCTGGATTGCTTCTGAAAAGAAAGTTGAAGTTACGTTTCGCGGTAAAAAGTCAGACAAGGTATTTGTTAACCTTGATGCTCGTAAAGTCTCGTTCATGGGCAACACCTCTACTATCGCTTCTCAAATTGCTAGTCAATTCAACTTATCAATCGCTTACTAATATGGCTTACTCATCACGTGTCTACATGCAGCATCACGGGCAAACGTTTTTGGTTGAAATTGAAGGTGATTCGCTCTATTTAGTCGTTCAAAATGAAGACAGTTCGTTTAAACGATTAGGGCCATCTGCTCAAATAACCAGCGCTCCCATGCTTGATCCTGTCGTGTTTCCTACTCAACCCCATTACGAGGGCGTTTTAAATACAGGACACCGCTATTCTGTATGGGAGAACGGCGGAGCTGCCTACAAAGATGCCAGGAAAGAGCGTGAGGCATTGGTTAAGTATCTAATTGACAAATTGCTTGACAAGGTCATTGATCTTTTCCCGGGCAACAAGAAAGTACAATACACCGATCCCGTTCAACAGGAAGTTGATAGTGAACGTTTGAAAAGTATTCGTAGCAACCTCGGATTAACTCAGGAACAGTTTGGCGAGTTTCTGGGCAATTCAGCAAAACGCACCGTTCAGGATTGGGAGTCCGGAGTTAGAAAAATTCCCTCCACCGTTGTTGAAATCCTTCGCTTAAAGGGGCAGTTATAATTATTTTTGATTGACCCTGTGGGGCTGGCTTTCGCGTTTATCGCCCCTACTCAGGGATGGGTAGTGGCTTTTGTTGCCAGCTTCCGCAATGGGTGGGGACTGGCTTTTTTGTGCCCAAGGGAAAATAAATATGCGAATTACCAATAATTCGTTGTACTTTATGAAGAATATTAGTGTTTTACTTTCCTAAAGTATTGACTTTAGGAAAATTATTGCTACCTTTATCATGTCCTAACGAAAGGACAACGGGTTGCCGCCCGATAAAACTCTTACAACAATGTCTACCAAATTCAACAAATCGCAAATCTTCTCTTCTGCCTGGTCTATCGTTCGTTCTACCGGCAAAACCATCTCGCAGGCATTAAAATCAGCCTGGGCAATTGCTAAGAACGCTGGCAAAAACATCCTCACCACGGCTGCTGCAAAATTCGGTGTCGTTCTACCCGAAACCATCTACGAAACAGGATCGGTCGTTGGTAAAGTCTGGGAAAAGGATGGAAAAGTTCGTTTGTATGTTCGGGCCCTGTTTGCTAAATCGTCACCTGCCGATTGTGGCTACATTGATCTGATTTCAGGCAAATCATTCCTGCAATCAACTCCACGGGGCATCGCCCAGCGTATTGAATCAATGACCCAAATCATCGCTAAATAATCCACCCAAAAAAAGATACGACAATGGCAACTGCACAAATAACCCTTGGAACTCAGGTCGTCACCTACAATACAGACACCTTGGTTATCACCTCGCTAGTAGATTTCAAAACCGCTAAAAATGAAGCGATTGATCGGACTTCCTTCGGAAGTAATGACGATGTGTTTCGGTTTGAGTCAGTCGACGAATTAGACTGCATTATCTTTACCAGTGGCGATAATTATGTGGGTGACTATAAGGCTACTGTAGATAATTACGAAGCCTAGAAAACAAAAAACCCTCACACCTTGCCGGGTGTGAGGGTAACTACTAGCAAACTCTTACATAAACCAGTAGCAAAGTTCTTTTAAGGTACTAACCCTTACCACCCCGCGACCAATACTGGCGACCCCCAACAGGAGCTGAGTTATGATGCGGCACGAGCTAGTATCAGCAAACCTACTAAACTTTTTTTGAAATGTCAAAAGGATATCATAGCGACGGATCACCCCTTACTCCGCCGACCAAACAAAAAACTAAAGCTAAGAAGAAGGGTCCCTATAATTTTTCGCAGGACATTGTAACTATTCTCGAATCGGATTCGATCAAAAATGCCACTGCTCACATAGAACATTGCCTGCGGCAGTACGAAACTTATACCAATGGTGGCAAGTCAGCTCATGCGGCTTACCTTTATAGTAGGATTCAAGCCTTGCAGGCAAAGGATCAATATGCTACGTTAGAACCTGAAGAAAGTCAGGAGCTTGACTGGCTAAACAAAACGTATGCCGACTTGGAAAATACACCTATGAAACCATAATTACCCCCCCCCCATGTGCCGGGCTTTCTTTACCCCGTCAACCGGCCAGGGGGGGGTAAAGTAGGGGATTGCTACGGCTTAGGTTGGGTGTTTGAGATTAGTTTATAACCCAACTCCTGCAAAGCTGTTCTAATCTTTTCCTCGTCCTTCGCCGTTAAGGGTCGTCCACCATTTATTTTTCGAGTCAGATAGGATTCTGCATCTTTATTGTCAGGCCATACCTTTCGTGCCAGCGAGGTAAGACTAATATCCTCCTTTATACTCTTTAGAAACTTCCGTAACTCCATAGCACAAAGATGCGAAAAGTACGATAAAAATAGTACATAAAGGTTTTGTTTTGTACGACATTTGTAGTACATTTATGGTGTAAATCAATAGACAAACCCATGTTTATCGGCTATCAGCATCTTGAACGGTTCGGCACCACCGAAGTAGCACAAATTGAATTAGGTGAGTGTTATGTATTTCCCAAGATCGACGGAACGAACGCGTCATTATGGTTCAGGGATGAAAATTTACAGGCCGGTTCTCGTAATAGACACCTGACGCTTGAAAAGGACAATGCTGGATTCTTTGCCTGGGCTCTTGAGCAACCTAACCTACTCGAATATTTCAAATGCTTTCCCAACCATCGTTTGTTCGGCGAATGGCTTGTTCCTCATAGCTTAAAGACCTACCGACAGAACGCTTGGCGTCGTTTCTACGTGTTCGATGTAGCGATTGACAAAGAGGAGTCAGACCTACTTCATGAAGGTGATAGTAGATTGAATTACCTACACTATGAAATCTACAAGCCGGGCCTGGATGAGTTTGGTATTGATTACATTCCTCCAATCAGCAAAATCAGAAACGCTAACTATGAGCAGCTGGTCGACCAATTATCGAAAAACGTTTTTTTAGTCGATGATGGAAAAGGTGTCGGCGAGGGTATTGTTATCAAGAACTATGCGTTTCGTAATAAATACAATCGTCAAACGTGGGCTAAAATCATTACCTCTGAATTTAAAGAACAACACGCCAAAGTGATGGGCGCGAGTTCCCTTGAAGGGAAGCGATTGGTTGAGGAGGAGATTGTAGAAAAATACGTTACTGTTGCTCTATGTGAAAAGGTGCTGGCTAAAATCGAATTGGAAGCTCAGGGTTGGTCAAGTAAGATGATTCCGCGTTTGCTGAATACTGTCTTTTATGATTTGGTTAGAGAAAATAGTTGGGAGTTCATCAAAGAGCATAAGAATCCATCTATCAATTTCAGTACGCTTCATCACCTGACTATCATGAAGGTGAAAAGTAGCCTGCCACACTTATTTTAGCCCCCCCCCACTCCCTCCCCCGCCACGAACCGGGAGCATGGGGGCAAAACAGGAAGAGAAAGATGAAAAACGCAGAAGAGATACTGGAATCGATTTGGGATGATGCGATGAAGCGCATTGCCAAAGACCGAGATCCTATCAAAACCTACTATGCCTATTTTGTACCCGCTACCCGCGTCTGGCATATTGCGCCGGTCATGAAAGGGCCAAAGGGGAGTAGGTGCTTAAGCGTCCTTCGCTGCGAAATTACGACCGAAGCGCTTCACTGGCCCGAACCCTACCCAATCGTAGGTTCAGTTGGTGTGGCTTCCGACAAGAAGCGAATTAAGGTTATTGAGGTGACGCCTTTCAAGAATCGAGACTATTATACAATACTTAAGTCTGGGAAATGAAGATGGAGAAGAGAGTTGAAGATCAGTCACTAGGTATTTTGCCAAGCATTGAGGAAATACGTTATTTCTTTGATGAACAGTTGGGCGATGTCATTTCAGTTAATGAAGATGTTAGCCCAATTCACGAGGGAGTTTGTATGCTTAACATGAAGGTGCTTATAGAATATGGTATTGATCTAGTCAATTTATATGATGAATCGAAAGCTAGCGGTATACCGATTAGCAGCATGTTCTGGGAGTCAAAAGGCATTGAGTTCTGGTTTAGTCGAAGAAAAGCAAACTAATTCCCATGCCAACACACGAACTACTAAAACCGCTTGAATCCCTTTTGGACCTCAGTGCTGAACAGTGCAACGCCCTGACCGATGAGGGCTACCAACCCCACGAAGTTGTTAGTGAGGTCGCCCAGGTGTTGGATCGGCTGAATCGAAAGGCACAGATTAACATGGCCGCTAGGGCGCTACCCATTGACCACAAATCCGCGTTGCAAGCCATCGCCTACGCGCTTACGCTTGATTCAGGTCCAGATTATCGGGCTGAATGCCAGAAGGCATTCATGAAGTTGTGTGGATTGGATAGCTTCGATTATCAGGATTCAAAACTGGTCATGGATGTATTGAGGCCTTATAATATAGTTTAATTGCCCCCCAGTCGATCACAAGCCGGGTAGCCAAAAAAAAATGAGGAGGAAATAAGGATGGAAGAGAATAACGGTTGGTTTCCCAAAGAATCAGCACCTAAAGACGGATCATGGTTTTTGGTTTTAGTGCCTGATAGTGCCATGTGTTGGGGGCCTTATGACTTCGCTGCATGGCAAACCATTGATTGGCAACGCTGGGACAATTTAAGCTTTGAGAGTGGTACACAAGGCTATTTTGGCGGAACTGATACCAGCGAGGTAATTGAATTCTATTGGTGGCGCCCATTGCCAGCGCTGCCGAACTAACTAAACCACACCCCCGGCGCGGGGAGACAGGAGGAAGAAAAGGGATGGAAGGACTACGATTTAATATAAATAATCATATTGGTGTTAGGCTTACACCCAAAGGTTTTGCAAGGTGGAAGGCCAATGATGATGCTATCCTGCCGAAGGAGTTTCAGCGTCCATTATCCTATTATGAGGATCAGCAAGACGCTAATGGATATGTTCGATTTTGCCTGTGGATGTTTATGCAAACGTTTGGCCCACACATTTACATGGGCATGAAGGAGACGTATTTCGAATCAAATGAGATTGTAATACCAAGCGTTTATTTCGAATGACTACTCCACCACCACCCCGCCCCTTAAGCATCCACCAGCGTGTCGTCATCACCCAGGCAGAGCATGGCTTTGCGGGTAGCTCAGCGACCATTACCGGACTTGACTACCGAGACCCGAAAGAGCCCAAGGTATGGGTACTTGTTGAGGGCGATTCGGAAAGTTACCCGTTTTCGCCCGAGCAGTTGCAAGGAGTGAGTAGTAGAGGATTAGGTGAGATCACCGAAGCCGAAGCCAGGGAGTGCTTTAAGGTTGCGTTTGGTTCCCCACTAGAACAATATGCAATGTCTGGGGTCAGTCCAGAAGAGGGAGCTATTGAGATTTATGCCTATGAAAAAGATGGGGAGCGGATCGATATAACAATATTGAGCGACGGACAAATGGCAGCAACTGCGTACTATCCAGACCAGCGCATGTTTTCGCCCTTTTTTAACGCCCCGGCTTTGGTTCGCTACCTGGAGTCGATCGGGGTGAAGTTTATAGTAGATTAGCAGAGAAATGAAGAAGCAAACAATTACATATCACACTAACCTGGAAGCATATCGGGAAGTCAATAAGGCTACGTATGCTACTGACTGTATGTGGTCATTCCGCATTCGCATGGAGGTTGATACGCTAACAATTTCTTTAGCACATATCCTCAATGATCCCGTTCCTGCCAAAGAGATTGTAGCCCAATTACTTGATAAGTCGTGGTCACATGAGAGCCCAGCTTCATACCTGACGATTCATGGAGACAATTGTAGGCAACTTGCATTAATGGGGACTAGTATTGATGATTTATTGCTTTGCAATGGCTTTTTCCCGCCTATATTAGTCAGCGTGATCCGAGCAAAGCAACCCATTCACATTAGTCTTGAAAAGTTGATAAATCCAGCCCAGTATGGCCCTTTGCCCTCACGCAGAGGTCGCAACCTACGCCCCCAGCAGGGCAAGAAAACCAGGTATACATAGTATAATTATTACAATTGAATATGAGAGTATTTGATATTGAGAGAGATGGACTGCCTGACATGGATAAATTAGTTGGTCGGGTAGCCTTTATTTTTGATGGGTGTATCGTTTCCGGGTGGCCACTATACAATATCCATTTAGAATATCCAGAAAATAATTATCCTGAATACGGAATGGACGTATGGGAAGCAAATAGTGATGTTGGCCGAGCAGTCAGATTTGAAGGGATTAAAAAGTACGTCATATTTGATGTGCCGGTGTGGGACCTATGAAACGCCAACCACTACCTGCCCCCTCCGCCGAGGGATTGGAATGACGCAGGAATCAGGACATACCAAACTATCACAATGACCACCCAGCAACTACGATCGATTGCCAGCTATTGGGGTACATATACTGCATCTTATATTGATTCACATCAAAAAAGCCACCACAGGCTATTGGTTGATGCTGATGTGATGCGCGATCTGGAAGAGACAATGGTCAGGAGCTTCAAGCTCCACCTCCGACGCATTGACAGCCTGACGGATGAGGAAGTAGAAACCCTCATGCAACTAACCGAGCAACACAATCCAGAATTTCAATTTAATGGTGATACCCGGATTGATCGAAGCGCAGAGGACTGTATCTATATCGGTATGGATGGGAAGTTGATTCTGTATTTTAATGGAGAAATCGCTATCGACCGCCACTATAGCGGAATCACAGCGCCTTTATACGCCTACCTGCAATCCATTGCCGTGTACGTGCCAGGAACTATTGAGGAGGAGTTTGTTGAATTTGTATGACCTTTCGAGAACTAACCAACAACCCCCAACTACTGGCAAATCCCGCATTGGCTACCTTATTAGGGATTGAGCCAGGCAGCCAGATAGACTTCTTCTCAGAACTACAGCGATATGCCTGCGACTATCAAGACCTAGATTACACCAATTACGGTCACTATGTTGTTCTGTGCGATGGAAATGTTGAGCTTTTCCAATCCGGCACTATTGAGGTGCGTTGTTACAATCTAGGCATTAACATCTTTCGCATTGTTGCCATGTTCAATGCAGCAGGAGTTGAGATGCAATTTGCTTGACTCGTATTTTTTTTGCACATTTACTTTGAAAAAAGAAGAACTTTGTTTTAGAAAGTAAGTTCAAATGCCAGCACCGAAGGGGAATAAGTATGCATTAGGCAATCAGGGAGGGCGACCACCGATCTACAGCAGTGTAGAGGATTTGGCGACTAACATCGAAGCCTATTTTACTTATTGTGAGGGGGAGAGTCACGAGGAAGAACGGACAGAGAAGAAAAAGCAGAAAAACCCAACCACCAAAAAGATGGAAACGGTTGAGGTGAAAACTATGGTCACGGTTTGGGATCGTGACCCAGAGCGGCCAACATGGACGAATTTAGCCTTGTTTTTGGGGTTTGAATCAAGAAAAACCCTGCATGACTACTCACAGAAGGAAGAGTTTAGTTACCCGATTAAAAGGGCCCTTACAATCATTGAGAGTATATATGAAGATGCCCTCATGTCACAGGGACCAACGGGGGCCATATTTGCCTTGAAAAATCTTGGATGGACTGATAGTAAGGAAGTTACGGGTAAAGATGGTGGACCAATCCAACATTCGCACACGCTTACACCTGAGGACGTTGCCGCATTCTCCGCCAAATTCAATAAGACTTATTAATGGTTGATGAACTCAATATAAAGGAGTGGAAATTCAATAGACTCAATACACAAGAGAGCCTATTGAATCATACCCGCTACTTTTTTAAAGAGCTATATGGTCGAAAGTTTGTCGTTAACTCACACCACGAGGCTGTTTGTGAGCTATTAGATCGAGTTATTAAAGGTGAGGTAACTAAGGTGATGATTAACATTGCTCCACGATATGGAAAAACGGAGATTGCTGTAAAGAATTTTATATCTCATGGCCTAGCCCTCAATCCAGCCTCTAAGTACATTCACCTGTCCTACTCGGATGACCTGGCGCTGGATAACTCCGAAGGGGTAAAAGCTATCGTTGAACACGAAGCCTATCAAGCCCTTTTTCCTGAAGTTCAGATCAAGAAAGATTCCAAAGCCAAAAAGAAATGGTATACTACTGCTGGAGGTGGTGTTTATGCGACCTCAACAGCTGGCCAGGTGACTGGTTTCGGGGCGGGTCACGTTGACAAGGAAGAAGATGAGGAAGAGTTTTTAAGTGAACTGGACTCACTGTTAAATCAAATAGGCATTAATACCGGTTTTGGTGGCGCATTAGTTATTGATGACCCCATTAAACCTGAAGACGCTGACAGCGAAGACCGTCGAAATCGAATCAATGCTCGGTATGACAGCACCATCAAGAATCGCGTTAACTCCCGTCGCACTCCCATAATATTGATGGGTCAGCGCACTCATGATAATGATCTGTGTGGCTATTTGCTGAAAAATGAACCTGGAGAATGGACTGTGCTAAGTCTGCCTTGCATTCAGGAAGATAGCAATGGCGGACAGTATGCCTTGTGGCCATTCAAGCACAAATTAAGTGAACTGATAACCCTTCGTACTCAAAACCCTGTCGTCTTCGAGCGGCAGATGCAGCAAAATCCAACACCCGCCGAAGGATTTCTCTACGACCGTCCATTCAAGACTTACGAGGTTATTCCTGTAACGGTTAAGAAGCCAATTCGTAAGAACTATACCGATACGGCTGATGAGGGTTCTGATTTTTTGTGCTCTATAGATTACATCGAAACCGACACGGCCATGTACGTAACAGATATTCTCTTTACACAGGCAAGCATGGAGACTACCGAAACCCAAACGGCTAAAATGGTATGGGGAGATGAAGTGGATGTGTGCCGGGTTGAATCTAATAACGGGGGTAAAGGCTTTCAGCGCAATGTTGAAAAACAGGTTCGTCTGCTGGGTAATCTACGCATGCGCTTTGTGTGGTTCCATCAGGGCGAGAATAAATACGCTCGCATATTCACCAATTCCAATACCGTCCTTAACCTAATTCACTTCCCGAAAGATTGGGAAGCCCGTTGGCCAAAATTTGCCCAGCAAGTAAAGACGTATATGGCGGTAGGTAAGAATGCCCATGACGATGCTCCGGATACCTTGACGGGCATGGTCGAGTTTTTTGGTAAAGATAAATCTGAACGCGTATTCCTGTAACCCATGCTAATATTCATTCCCGCCATTCTCCTTGCCACTATTCAGGCGCTCGTCTGTGCTTACTTTCTGATGCAGGCCATCAAGGAAGAGGAGGGGCGTACCGGTAGTTTGATCTATTCAGGCATAGCGGCCTGTACTACTTTGTTTCTGTTCACCATAGCGGCACTACACGTATGAGCCTATTTTCTTCCCTTTCCCTGGCTGCCAGTAAAGCTGCTAAGCCACCCAAGCCAACAAACCGGGAAATCACCCGCGATGTGCTTGGCGATGGTAAAATCAAGATCCTCAACGGGCAGGTGACGTTATATGGCGATGGCACGGAAACCCTGATTCGCAATAGCTACATGGCCAATGCGGACTTGTATGCCATTGTTCGCTATATCGTCAACAAGGCCCTTCGCGCCAAGTATTTTAACTACAAGGTCGTTGATGAAAAGGCGCTGGCCGACTACCGGATGCTTAAAGGCCCAGGCTCTAATGAAGCCAGCCTGAAAGAAGCCCGTAAGGTACGGACAAAAGCCCTGGTGAACACGGTAAATCCGGGTATTGATGCTTTACTGACCAAGCCCAACCCGAGCCAAAGTTTCAAAGTGCTTACCGAAGCGGCTGTGGCATATAAATTACTGACGGGTGAGCGGTTCCTGCAACGCATTGAGGGACTAAGTCCAGTAACACGCCTATTCATCCTACCCCCTACGCAGATGGAGGTAAAAACGGGCGATAAGTATCTGGAAATTGAAAGTTACCTCTACCGGCCCACGCAAAGCGAATTAACGCCACAAGAAATTATCTTCTCCAAAATGTTTCACCCCGCCATGGGTGGCTATGGGGATGAGCTACGGGGGCTATCCCCCCTGCGCGTCATGGCGCTACAGATTCAGAAATCGAACGAGGGCATTCTATCGGGTCTGCGGCAGTATCAAAACGCAGGTCCTCCAGGGTTGTTATCGCTGACGGATGATGAGGTGCCGCTTTCACCCGAACAGTCGGAGCAGTACGAAGCCAGATTGGCCCGTCGTAACGGCTCTAACAACCGGGGACGTATCAACATTACCGGTATGCACGCCGAATGGGTCGCCCTGGGCCTTTCGCCCGTTGATTTGGATATCCTACAATCGGGTGTATTTGATCTTCGAGCCATGTGTAGGGCTTATGGGCTGGACAGTAAGCTGTTTAACGATAACGCAGCCTCGACCATGAACAACCAGACCGATGCGGGCAAGGCGGCTATTGTGAACGCGGTTATACCTGCCGTTGAGGATTGGGGGGATGACTTAAACACTATGATTGAGCCGTTTAACGTGAAGGGCGAACGTAACTACATTGATGCCGACGTGACGCACTTCCCCGAACTGGCCGATGATCTGGACAAGGTAATGGATCGCATGATAAAGGGGCCGTTTAAGCCCAACCAGATATTGGAGGCTATGCACTATGAGGCCGACCCCAACCCGTTAATGGATGAGGTCTGGATGCCAAACGATAAAACGCCATTGTCTCAGTTTAGCCCCGACGCACCACCAGTAAAAAATGATAATACGTACTGAGTTGAGCCTAACGCTATTGCGAGATCATCAGGCGGCAATAATGCCCGCAATATCGCCACTGTTAATAACCGGAGATGTTGGGCGTATTGTTCATGAAGTCATTACATTGGCACATAAACGCAATCTGATCAATAGTAGTAACCTGCACGAGATAGCGGGCGTATTGACTGGCTTTAATTTAATTGAGTCAATCTATTCAGGTTGTGGTGGGTATTGTGAGATTGACGCCAAAAATATTGCTATCAGTTCTGAGTACTCGTTAATCAATAAGAAACTAACCCTCTGCCATGAAATGGGTCATGCCATACAGGTAAGATCGGGGCATTTTGATAAACGTACATTATTACTTAGTGACTTGATTCGCGAAGAGCAACAGGCAGAGACAATTGGGTATTATTTGTTTAAAGCACTATTCCCTTCTGTCACACCAAAAAAGGAATGGTTCAGCGTCTACTTCGAGCAAAGCGACTTTGTGTTTTTGCGCAACTGGTATGGCGAGTATTGCCAAAATGATCTATACAAAGAACCTAGTCCAACGCTTTGATATTCAGCCGTTCGGTTGTAATTTAGTAGGATATAAATACTTATAGTTTATGGATATGAGTGGCGTATTAGCAGGCATTAATCAGGGTCAGTTGAGGCAAGATTTTTTTCGGACATTCGCTACTCCGGCACAAATTTTCTACAAAAGGGGCATCACGGTAGAGGATCAGGCCGTAATTAATTCCCTGCTTTTGTCTGGACTTACAAAGGCAAATCCCGGCAAAGAGGTTTATGCCTATGCGGGGTTGGTTTACAACAGCAAGGCTTTGTTTGTTGAGCTTAGAGTTGAACAGGCATCAACGTTTACACTATATCCAACAGGAGATATTTATCCGTATTGGGATGTAGAAAAAGGCTTTGATTACACCAAACTAGCTGAACGCATATTAGGATGAAACGACGAAACTTCTTTGGCAGCCTCTTCGCTGCCGGTGCTGTGATTAAGAACTCTGTGCCGATTGTATTGGGCAAGGATACGGGCAAGAGTGCGGAGGTGGTGACGCCAGTGGATAGGCTGAAATTTGATTTTGAGGGTGCCCTTAGTGCGCCCGTTCGGACTATGCAGACTCATATCAAGGTGAGTAGCACGGATTTGTTTACAGTGTTGGATCGGGCCAAGAAAATCCAGAACGAGTATCGGTAATGCCAACAGAAACGGAGAAGAGCCTTGCTAGTGCCGTAGTTCGGCTTGTTGCCGAGAAAGCGGCTTTGCAGACGATTATGGAAAATATGGATCAAGAATTACTGTTTGGTAATGGACCTGGCTTGCCCTATCCACAAATAGACTACGGGGAAAAGCGCCAACGGCTTTTTAATATGCACGACGAAGCACAGGACCGCAAACGTCGCGGCACGTTCGGGCCATTTGCCAAACCTAAAGGAATGTTGAAAACTAACTTATACTAACTCGTGGAAATATACGCAATAGGATTTTGTGTGCTTATTGTCGTCTTAACGGCTCTTGATTTCTATTTAAGAATCAAGCTTTATAAGCTGAGTAAGGCTCGGATAGACAATTGGATTGAGATTACGGAGCTTAATTCCGAGGCAATAAAGGCAAACGCTGAGGATATAAAACGACTAAAGAAGTGGCCCAAAGCTTCGCCCATCATAAGTACCCACCAAGATAAGGCATGGTGTACACTGTTTATAGAAAATGGCACGGCAATACTTAGAATGCCCGATGGTACGATTATTCCTACGCAAACTGGGCTGACCTACACCAGTAACGTTGACCAGTTGCCAACTGCAACCGTGACGCTATTCGTGAATCTGGCCGAATCCGCAGTAGAATACGAGGAAGGGTTAGCGGAATGTTGAGATGATACGAACATCAATCGTGCTAGGTCTAGAGGACGGTAGATGGCCAATCATGCACAAATCCGCTGGATTAGCTAAGACGCTACCTATAGCCCGTTGGTTATTTGATTTTACAGGATGGAAGCGGGAAGAAGGCGAAGAGTTTCCAGATATGTGTTATGTAGTCGAAACTGTAGAGTGGCCCGAAGGCGACAAGTACTTTCCCTGCAATATGCGCGAGTTGTTTGTTTTGGAGAATCGATTGATAATGAATTAGGTATGATATATTCTGGATTATTTCCCTTATCGTTCTTACCTACGTCATGATGTGGGTGTATCTATTCTGCTATTGGAAAGGCAAGGCGCTATGGATGCTTTTTCTTTATTGGGCTAATTATTGGTCACTTAAACAAATAAAGAGGCTATGAAAATGACCTATTACTTCAAGAGTACCAAAATGACTATTGAGCAGCCTGGTGACTATAACAAGGAAGAGTGGGACGCCTTAATTGATAAAATTACCGCTAATAGCTCAAGTGTATATGTTGAAGTTGAGGTAAGTGGCAATAAATTCGAGGGAGCACTTGATAAGTTTAAGGAATGGGTTAATACTCAATGGCTAAAACGATTAGGTATAGGAAATAATTAACATGACCCTCGCCCAAGCCACCACCTACCACCGTCAATACCTCCGCTGGCATGTCCAACAGGAGCGTTTTGCCGTGCGTGTCGTGATGGCTCGGTTCCGGCAATTAGCAGGCTCGTTAATACATACCTTAAACGCGGGTACACCCGCCACGTTAGCAGGCATGATTGACGTTATTGTGTCCACGCAGGCTCACAATTCAATCCTGAGTACCATTTACACCGCCGTGGGCGTAAACGCGGCACAGCGCGAATATGAGCGCTTGTTGCCACAAGCCAAAAGCGCAGGGGTGCCGATGCTGACCAAAGACAAAGACCCAAGTATTCCCTCTTTAACCCCACAATCGCCCAAACCATCGGGTAACCTTACGATCGCTTTCTACTCTCAGCAATGGCGTAGTAAAATGGCGGAACTCGCCCGAAGCAGCGAAACGGCGGCCCGCATTACCAAAATGACGGAGAAAACCCGTGATCTGATTCGAAACGTACTGGCCGACGCAGGGGCGAACGGCTGGAGTATTGCCAAAATCGCCAAGGGTATTCGTAATGTAGTAGCGGATAAAGCTCGTGCATTACTGATTGCCCGAACGGAAACGACATTAGCGGCTAGTGCAGGCCACGAAGCGGGGGCCATGACAACATTGCTCCGGCTGGAAAAGAAATGGATTGCTACGGCCGACACCCGGACGCGTGACGCGCATCTGGCCATGCTGAACGCGAAGCCCGTGCCGAGGGATGGGGTATTTATGGTTGGCGGAAGGCAAATGAAATTTCCAGGTGACCCCAATGGTGGCCCAGAAAATTGCTGCAATTGCAGATGTACATTAGCCTATATTCCCGCTAGAAATTATTTGGATAACTAGCTGATATTTAGTATCTTGTGTTGTCTAAAATAGACAACCCCGCAACGTGCTGGACACACGAAACGGGGTCTAATCACAACTAGTAAAGCACTACTGTTATGACTGCTACAAATGTAGAGGGTTTGGGTGAGGTATGGAAGGATATTCCAGGTTATGAAGGTCGTTACCAAGCTAGTAATCTTGGTAGAATCAAAAGTTTAGCAAGAGTTGCCGTAATGGGTGGACATGGGCAATGTTTTAAGGAAGTTAAAGAGAAAGTCTTAAATCCCGGAATACATAAGTCGTCTGGGTATCGCTTTGTAGGGTTAAACGGCAGGAAAACTAAAACCCCTGTCCATCGAGCAATTGCGAAAACGTTTATTCCAAATCCAGACAATAAGCCATTCATTAATCATATTGACGGTAACAAAATAAATAACAGGGTTGAGAATTTAGAATGGTGTACTGCAAAAGAAAATGTTCGGCACGCTATCGCAATGGGTTTAACAAATGTTTCCGGCGTTAATCAACCTACGGCTCAAATCAATGATGATATAGTCAGGCAAATGAGAGCAATGTACAAAGAAACAAATATGACCTATAGGGAAATTGCTAATCATTTCGGCGTAATAAGGCAATTGGCTGAGAGAGTCATTACTGGATACACATGGAAGCACGTACAATGAAAGTAGACTATAGCCTACAAGACGAATATGGACTGTTTGTTAATGCAGACAATTATTCGCCTTGTAGGCGACTCTATGAGCAAATAGAGCCAGTCAAGGTAAGGACTAAAAAAAAAGCCAGATATGGAAATATCGTTCGATTCAAATTGCATTTTTAGACTTCGCTTATTTGGAAGACTATTCTCGCTAAAAGATCCTAAGAGGCATTTAGTGCTTTTTAGTGAACGTGTTGGTGCCAACTGTAAAATGTACGTTCTTTTTGGCTTATGTCTGTCTATAAGGACATTAAAGTAATGCCCATGAAGTATCCCGGCGATCCAAATGGCGGGGCGGCTCAATGCTGCAACTGTCGTTGTGCGATTGCGTATGTGCCAGCACGGGAATACTTAAACTAGGTACAATGGAAAAAAGAGAAGGTATTGTTGAAATAAGTAATGAATTCCGTGACGACTTCACGGCTTGGACTACATTGGCTCAGTTCATGAAGCCCATTTGTGAGCTAAAGGAAATGGCTCGACATCCATCAACGCAAATGTGGCTATTTGAAAGCGATCTATTTGAGCCAGGGCGAGCCGAATATGAAGTAAGTTTTTCTCGTCAAATGGATAACACATTTTCGGTGCAAGCAATAAAGAGATAAACTAACCACCACCATGCCACAGATTTACGGTAAACTCGGAAAGACTCAGGTTATTGAAGTGCCTGTTCAGGCAACCCACCTACCGGCCGAGCTACAGACATTTCCGGTGCTTCAGGTAGACATTCAGGTACTCAGTGTAGGAGGTTCGATACTATACACCTACGGAGACCAGATACCCGCTACCAATGGGAATGTAAACACCACCAATCACCCATTCCTTGCGGGCTTTACGAATGCGTATCCATCCAAGATAGGCATATCGGCCGCACCTGGTGATCCAATTTCTGTGGACAAGTTTGATTTACCTGGCTTTCAGTTCTGCCTAATGGATGCTACAGTGCCAGCCTGGTTAGTTGTTACACCCCGTTTATCGACAATGTGATGAAACACGCCCTATTCATGCCCTTTTTGCTGCTATCGTTCTGCTGTTTCGGACAAGGCAAAGAGCAGCCCATGAGCGTCAATAAGTACGGTGTCACAACCATGAAGCAAGTGACGGGCCTGCCTGCTTCCTTGTCTGCGATTCGGGCTAGAATTGACAGTTTGAAGAATGTGATGGGAGCTGGTGGGCAACAAGGCCCGCAGGGAATCCAGGGCAATCCGGGTACGAATGGTACCAACGGAACAAATGGCACAAATGGGCAGGCTGCTACCATATCTGTTGGCTCTGTTACGACCTTACCATCTGGCAGTACGGCGACGGTAAGTAATTCAGGAACATCATCGGCAGCCGTTTTCAACTTTGGCATACCTCGTGGACCAAATGGGCTTGATGGAGCACAAGGGCCGACAGGCGCAACAGGTCAGGCGGGGACTGCGGCAACTATTACCATTGGCACGACTACCACAACAGCATCGGGAAATTCGGCTAGTGTAACCAATACCGGAACAGCATCGGCGGCAATACTTAATTTCGTTATTCCAAAAGGCGCAACAGGAGCTAGTGGCTCAACTGGACCAGCGGGCACCAATGGTAGCAATGCCTCACTTTATACGAGTTCGGGTTTAGTATCCGGTACTACCAAGATATGGTCCACAACGCTCGTGCCTACCTCGGCCATTGGGCAAACGGTGGATATTTCCAGTGCTGGCTTTAGTCAGGTGTTGAGTGTCCAGGTTATTGCCATGCGCAATACCACTGACCCAATGCAGGTACCGAATGTGGCTATTAAATCCTATACCACCAGTCAGTTAGTACTGAATATTGTGCAGCCCAATAACGCCACTGTGACAATCTTAGGTATTAACGTGCTTTCGGGTGGCCCATCAGTCGCAGCCTCCCCCCTTACCAACATAACACTACTCGCAACTGTAACTGGCATCTAACCCACCCGCAACGCTATGAGCTTACTCACCAATCAACTATCTGAAATCCTGACCCCAAAGGGGTTTTATAATACCGTCAAGCAGCTAACGCCCGAATTGCCCCTCGAAATGGCTTATGAAGAGGCCGAACGCACCCATATTGCCATTACAGGCAACCCGCGTTATCCTGGGGGGTTTAGCTCGTTTGACCGGGTAAAGAAGCGGTATGATCAGAAAAGGGAATAAACTTTAATCAAGCGTTAGTTCATGTCTCGAGAAAGATATAGACATATCGCGCAACTTCATTGCATCAAAATCTAATAGGAAATCCCGAAGATGTTCTGCGCCAATGCACGTGCCTGTCAGTTCGCTGTATCCCTCGAAAATGCCTTTCTTCCATCCTATAATTATCTCATATTCCGGAATCTTTCTATTGTCGCTAAAAATAGTAGTAGCAATTTTTAGGACACCCTTATAACTAGCGAATGCCCCCTCTTTGGCGCGAATACGCCATGTGACACCAAGCCCATAACTGACTTGGTCATAAACCAACCAATTAACTCGTTGGCCGCCGATAGTTGGCAGTAGCTTTGACGGTCTAGTATGTAGCTTTTTCATACCTCAATCTATGAATAATACGTGACATTGTCACTGTTCTACCCCTTTTAACCTCCCCAATTTCACGGCAACGAATTTACTCCATTCACTGCTGCCGTGCTCTTTAAGAATCTTTCTTCTGCTGCTGCCGACGTTGATCCCGCACAGGGCATCATTAAAGGTTATTTCGCTCATTTTGGCAGTAAAGACAGCGATGGCGACATTATCACAAAGTCAGCCTTTGATCGCACTATCAAGGATCACGGACCAAAGGGATCAAATCAGATTAAGCATTTGCTCAATCACAATCCTAACTGGCTTCTTGGCTCTATCAAAGAGCTTAACCCCGATCAGGTTGGACTTGCCTATGTCTCTCAACTCCTGAAAGGCACTGACGGAAAGTTTATTCCAGATGCCGAACTGGTTATGGCAGCCGTTGCGCAAGGCGTCAATCTGGAGCACTCAATTGGCTACAATGAGATTCCTGGCAAGACCGAGAAAAAGGCGGATGGCAACTACCTCAATGAGCTAAAGCTTTGGGAAGGCTCAACACTAACCTTCTATGGAGCTAATCCAAACACCCCCGTAACGGAACTTAAATCCATGAACCTAACGGGCATGGTGTCCATCTACAATGCACTTGAAAAAGCCCTACATACTGGCGAATGGTCAGATGAGGGTTTCAAGCTTATACAAAAACATCACGACGCATTCGGTATCGCACTGAAATCTCGACAAGCAACCCTGATATCTACAAGTCAGGAGCAGCACAACGCACTCAAAGCCGCCGATCTAGTCACTAACCATTTTAATCTCACGCTGTAACGCATTCACTGCTCATGAACGAACAGGAACTCATAGCAGCCCTTGAAGCCAAAGCAACAGCCTTAGTTGCGCAGGTAAAGGGTATTACCGATCCGCTTGATGCCAAGCTCAAGCAAATCGAAGAAACCTTTAAAGAAGGCGGCACCAAAGTAGACCCAGCCCTCAAAGCCGAGGTTGAAAAGCTGGCCAAGATGCACGAAACACTGGCCACGCAGATCGATCAGAAATTCGCTGACATCGCTACCCTTCGTAATTCAGGGAAGCCCGGTAGTATCAAGTCCCTGAACGAAGTTCTTTTCGAGGAATTTAACAAGAAAGAGGCAGGTAGTTTATCTATTGTCGACCGAATCAAAGGCATGGCCTCGGGTTCGATGGGCAAAAACAGCATTGATGTCAACATCAAAGCGGTTGCCGATATGAGTTCGGCGGGTAACCTGACGGGCACCTATTTTCAGGGGTATGATCTTCGTCCAGGCGTAACGATTCGCCCTCTGTTCGACGCTCACCTACGCCCAACCATTCCAGCCACCACAACCGAAAAGCCACTCGTTCGCTACGTACGGGAAACCACATCAGAAGGTGGTTTTGATATGGTGGCAGAAGGTGCGGAAAAGCCAGAAATCGACTGGGATTTCGATATCGTAGATGCCCCCGTTCGTAAGATCGCGGGTATTTTCCGGTTGCCGGAGGAAATGATTGATGATATTCCGTACCTGCTTACCTACCTGACGACTCGGGGTATGGAAGAGCTGAAAAACAAGGAAGATCAGCAAATCCTGTACGGTACGGGCTCAGGTCAACAACTTTCCGGCGTATTCCAGGTAGCAACTCAGTTTGCAGCGGGGGGCTTAACGGGCATCACAACGCCAAACTATTTTGACGTACTGGTAGCGGCTAAAAAGCAACTTCGCTTACTGAACCTGGTGCCAAACTTTGTTTGGGTATCGCCCGAAGATTACGCTAAAATGCGCTTATCGAAGGCGACGACGGGTGAATATATCTTCCCGGTTCTACCCGGCACAGACACGATCACCGTCGATGGTACACCCATCATTCAGAATAACCGCATCAATACGGGTTCGTTTGTTGTGCTGGACACGCGCTGGATGGAGATCGCCGACCGGATGCAGTCAACGGTTCGCCTGTTTGACCAGGACCGTGACAACGTAATCAAGAACCTGGTTACCTGCGTAATCGAAGAACGCCTGGCCTTCCCAATCTACCGGCCACAGGCAATCATCAAGGGTACATTCACCGACGCTATCGCTGCCATCGCTTAATCTGTCCCATCTCATCAGGCTACTCTAACCCAGTAGCCTGATGTCAATCTCATAGCAACACAATGAAAAAACTACTGGTATTCGGACTGATGTTGGTACTGGCTTCCCTAAGCGCAAACGCCCAGATCATCAGCTCTATTACGAAAGTAACCGCCCCAACGTCGGCAACCGGATCGTTGGTATTAGAAGACACGTTAGCCGCTTCTACAAATTACTGGTCACCACGTCGGGGCGATGTGTTTGTGGCCATCAAAGGTGCGGGCGCTACGGCCAAGCTATTTATCTATAGCAAAGGCAATAACAGCCAGGTGCTAGCCTCCGCGTTACTATCAGCTATCTACGTTCCCTTAGCGGGGGGTAACCCATCTACGCAAACGTCGACGCAAAAAGCTACGTATCTGAAGGCTAACACCAACTAGGATGGAGCGAATCGAAGTCGAACTGGTCCACCCGGATACGGCAATTGCCTTTGGCAAAGCGGTAGGAGAAACCGTTCATATCTATCCCCATCACGCCAAGCCGTTACTAGCTGATGGCCGGGTAAAGGAAATTGAGGCTAAGAAAAAAGAATCCAAGCCTGCCGACCAGCGCAAGACCAAAGAGGATAAATCTGCCGGTAAGATTGACACTAAGTAAATGAGCTTCCCCTACACATCCAATCAGGCTACTATTCTGGCTCCCGTCATCGAGCGGACGCCGGTTGTCGTCACCGATCAGACTGGACAAAGCGTGTCAGGGGAAGCTATATTTTACAAAGACGATCTGAAACAGCGATTATCTATCGATCTGGAGATTGAGGATTACGATAACGCCTTACTGGCCCTGCTTCGTACAGCAATTGGTGCGGTCGAATCGTATACCCGACTAGCCATTCAGCCCCAAACGGTAGTGGTTCGCTACACTTCGTATGAAGGTGGTCCACTACCGTTTGGGCCGGTTTGGGCTTTAAATCCGAACCCCGTCGTAACGCCAGTCGTAACGGGGAGTACAGTGACATTCAACAATGGTACGAGTGATGCCTTGACAGACGGGGATTTTCCCTACATCAATGGCAGTTTCGAAGCTGGAACGGTTAGCTATACAAGTGGCTATTCACGGGCGCAGGACAGCATTCGCCCTGTACCGGATGAATTGATTGGGGCGGTATTGGAGCACGCGGCAAGTTCGTTTCGGGCGGGTGGTGTGACAGGCTCAGGCAATCCCGGCACGTACTGGAAAGTGCTGGCCGGGCCTAAACGACGCTTTGACTAATGCAGGTAGAACGTGCGCAGTTTCTGGACGAAGTGCCCGTCTCCGATGGGGGTGTGGGTACGATCAGCACTGAGCAAACTGTATACGAGTGCAATGTGGAGGTGACACCGATCAAGGCCAGCCGAACACTGGAAGCCTCGCAGGATATACTAAAGCAGGCGTATCTGCTGAAGATGTGGGTAACTAAGCGCTACACGCCAAAAGTCGGGTCGACTGTAATTGTTAAAGGCCAACGCCTGACAATTCAGAACCTGACTTTCACGGATGCTACAGCGAACCGCTACCAGCTAACGGGTTTATCACAATGAGCGTCCGTATTCGGGGATTCAACGAGCTGGAACGGTTTCTGCTCAATCTGGCCCCCAGAACAAAACGCGAATGCCAGATCGCTACGGAGGCCTCGATTCGGGAAATGCAGGCTGATGCGATGCAACATGCGCCGGTTGACACAGGCAAGCTTCGCCAGAGCATCACCTTTGAAATTACCAAGGGAGGCCTTGCGGCCAGTTTAAGCGCTAACGTAGAATACTGGGCCTATGTGGAGTTTGGGACAGGCGGACTGGTCGAGGTGCCGGAAGGCTTTGAAGAGTTGGCCGGACCCTACAAAGGGAAGGGTAAGCGAACGATCAACCGGGCGGCACAGCCTTTTTTGATACCCGCCTTTTTGCGACACAGCGAGGCATACTATAAACGAATTGACGACGCTCTCGGGCGGATATTCCGGTAATGAACGACGCATCCTTTGCCCTTTCTGTTGCCTACGCCACCCTGCTGGCAGGACTAACGTATAACGGGCAGGAGGTAAAGGTGTACGACCAGAAAGCCAGCAACACGGCCACGTTTCCTTACGTGATTCTAGGCCCCTGGCAGGCACGTTCGGGCAATACCAAGGATAGTTTTGGTCAGGTTGGCGAAATCAATCTGGATATCGTCACCGGCTTTGTCGGAGATCAGTCCAGCCGAAAGCCTAGCGTCGAGATTGGGAACCTGATCACCAGCTTACTAAAGCCAACACCAACAGCAGAAGTGCTCACAGCTCCGGGCTTTCGGGTCTGGATGACAGCAATTACCGCCACGCTGGACATCAGTGACGAACTGAATACCAAGGGGCTACGACGAAAAATAATAACGGTACAACATACACTAACAGAGATTTAACCGGGCTTCGCTCACCGCAATTATGGCATTTAATGGCTCTCTATTACGGCTCAAAATAACCCCTACAGGCGGCTCTACCCCTCTGTTGGTTTCAGAAGAAACTAAAGTTTCATTCGGCGCAAAGAAAGAAACCTTCGAGACAACTAATAAGGATTCGGGGCCTTGGCGCAAACGGATTTCCTCGTTCAAGTCGGGCGAGATTCAGTGCGAAGCCTTTATAAACTATACAGCAGCGTCTGGCCACCTTACTTACGCGCAGCTATGGGCAATGTACAATGGTACAGTATCGGTAGCCTGTGCGTTCACTACCGGCGTTACCGGCGACTTTGGGTTTACGGGCAATTTCCATCTGACCGATTTCAATTCATCGGGGGAGACTGAAACCGGAGCTACTGTATCATTCACTCTAACCTCAGATGGCGACGTAACTGGCGCTGCAAACACTTAGTCATGGAAAACGAAACAGGATACATCAAACTTACTTCCGCCAAAGGCAACGTCATTCCAGTCCGTTATGGTCTTTCGGCCCTTCGTAGGCTCTGCAAACATTTTGAGTGTAAGCTCTCTGAATTGAGCGGGAAAATCAATGAAGCACTAGAAGAGGATCAACTTGAACTGATGTTAGTGCTCATCAAAGTTGGCGCTGAGTCAGTAGTTGCATTGGAAAATACAGTCTTTGCCTATAATGACGAAGAATTGCTGTCACTCTTTGACAAGCCTGGCGTTTTCTCTCAGTTGATGGAAGCATTTAATGGTTCATTTACTGCTTTCTCTGATCCTACCATTACGGCGCCCAACGATGCTTCGGCGGGAAAGACGAAAGCCACCAAGGAATCGACCCCGGCGACTGGTTCAGTGAGTGGCGAGAAATAGAAGAAACGGGTCTCGGTGAAATAGGTATTCCCCGAGACCGTTTCTGGTGTCTGACCTATTGGGAATGGACGCGAATTGTGGTGGGGTATCGCAGACGCCAAACCGAATATTGGCGAATGGCTCGTCAAGTTCTGACATTGATGTATAACACCAATGTTGAAAAGAAACACCAATGCACACCGGAAGAATTCATGCCATTACCCGGCGATCCTCCTAAAAAGCCAGAAGGCTTTGTCCCGCCACATGTATTCATCGATATGATGAAACAGGCTTTTAGTAAGCCAGAAAATTAAGTAGAAATGGAACGCAATCTGTCGGTAAATATTGGGGCGGACCTGAGTGGACTAACACCGGGCATCAATTCAGCTCTCCGGCAGTTTGCGAATTTAGGCCAGTCCGCGCAACGAATGGGTGACCAGCTTGGCGCGGCTGTACAACGGGGATCTACCCAGGCAATTGCATCAATTCGGCAACTAGTATATACTAGCCAATCGGCCGGAAATCAGTTAAATAATTCATTCAATGCCCCGATAAACTCTCTGGTTAACCTAACCAAGGGTTTTGTTTCGGCCCAGGCCGCACTAGCCCTGTTAAAGCAGGGATTAGTTGTTATCTCTGATTTTCAGCGCCTAGATGCTTCCTTAAGGGCTGTATCGACCTCTACACTTGATTTTGCAAGGGCTCAGGCTTTTTTGCGCACCGCTTCCGATAGGTATGGCCTTTCACTTGAAGCACTGTCTAAATCCTACGTTTCGTTTAAAGCCAATACAAACGATACGATCTTAAAAGGGGCAGAGGCTGAGCGTATATTCCTATCAGTGGCCAAGGCCAGTGCAGCTTTACAATTAAGTACGGAAGACACCACAGGCACACTACGAGCCTTTGGGCAAATGCTTAGTAAAGGCACCGTACAATCTGAAGAACTTAAAGGACAGGTCGGCGAGCGCCTATACAATGCGTTTGGCTTAGCCGCCAAAGCAATGGGCGTAACCACAATGGAGCTTAACAAAATGCTCCAGTCGGGTGACGTATTGGCCGTCGACCTCCTGCCCAAATTAGCTACCCAGATTGATAAAACGTTTGGGGTTTCTGCGGCAAATAATGTAGCCACCATGACAGGCGGTTTCACTCGTGCAACCGATCAGTTAAAATTATTTGTCAGCGAGTTCTCCAAGACCAAAGGGATAGATACCTTTTTTACAAAGGTCCTGAATGGCATTGCCGATACGGTAAAAGGGCTTCGCCGGAGTCAAACCGGAGCGTTTCAGTCCGAAATAGACGATTTTAATGGCTTGTCTGCTGGTGATAAAAAAGATCGCCTAAAAGAGCTTCAGGGTAAAATCGGCAAGGCACAGGTTAATTTAGATGGCCTTGCGTCTCAGGCTCCTAGTGACAATGTACTAAAGCGGGAAGCGGACCTGTCCAAGCGGCTGGATTTCATGAAACGTCTGTATGGGCAGATGTATTTCATCATTCAACAGGGCGAAAAACAGGCGGATGAAGCAGCTAGAAAGAATCAAGTTGGCTCTTCGGGCTTTGATATCGACAAGGCAAAGGATCGGCAGGATGCGTTAGCCAAACAGATTCAAAACCTGGTTGGTGGCGGAAAGGCCGTTCCGGCTGCCGTTCGGGCTGAGTACGATAAGTTAACTGCTCAGATTGACCGCGCCACAGCCGCCACTAAGCGCCATACCATTGCGCAGGTCAGTAATGTTCCTGCTTTAACCAGTAATGAGCAAATCTTAAAGCGGCTCACCTTCGAGTTAAAACAGTACGGCGATACGGCGGATAATTCCAGAAGCAAGCAAAAGGCGTTGTTTGAGGAATTGGTCAAAGCCGATAAGGAGCGGGCCAATGCAAAGCCGGTTGACTTAGGGGGCAGGCTCAACACAATTGCTATCCCGAATCAAACAGAGGTAAAATCTAATGACTTCGGAAGTGGCACACTGGCGGGTATGCTCAACATGTTTACGATGGTTCAGCAGAAAATGCAGGCCGTGTCCAACATGTGGAATGTGATCGCTAAAATCGGGAAAAGTGATGTTGGGGAGCCAAAGTTGCCAAACTTAGATAAAACACTGAAGTCTTTAACTGATGCCTTTAAGCCAATAAAAAAAGCTTTCGTTGATCTTAACAGAGATATATCAGAAGGGCTTACCCGAGCGGCAGAAACCGCTTTGATTGGAATGGGTGAAGTTATCGGTGCGCTCATTTCCGGTACTGCTGGCATTGACCAACTACCTAAAATGCTATTAGGTGTCTTGGGTGGACTGCTAGAACAGTTAGGTCAAATGGCAATAACGGCAGGATTGGGGGTTGAGGCCATAAAGACGGCGCTAAAAAGCCTAAATGGATTTGTTGCTATTGCTGCTGGTGTCGCATTGATTGCTATTGGATCGTCCGTAAAGGCAGGCGTATCAAATCTAGGCAAAAGTGCTCCAGGCTATGAAGATGGTGGCTTTTTTACTGGAGAATCAACCATACGGGTAGCAGAAACCCACAAAGCTCGTGCAGGGGGTGGGGAATTTGTTGCACCCGTCCAGAAAGGGGCAGACTTGATCGGCGCTAGAATCCTAAAAGATATGGGTTCGCTAATGCCGTCCATGAAGGCCATGCCACATAATTATGATCCTGGTGGCCGTACAAAGGTAGATGTTCAGGTGACAGGCGACGCACGGATATCGGGCGGAGCGCTGCTGCTGGCCATCGAACTCGCTCAAAAACAAAAGAAAACATTCCGCTAATGTTCACACGCGAAGAAGCCAATATCCTAAAGCCATCCGGGTTTGCGGCTCATGTACAAAAGTTACGTGAGCACGGCATGACGCATGTTAAGGCTTACGAGGAAACAGAAAAGATTCATGAACGCGTAGATGATAAACACGAACGGGCCTACACCGATTTCGTGTCCTACATGCGACAATTCACCAAGAACAACGCCAAGCGCAAGGTCGCGGGGTGTGTAGGGGCATAATTAGGTTGGTTTGGCAAGGAGCCGGGGCACTTGCTTCGGCTTTTTTGTTTATATTTGTATGTGCACAAGCGTACATTGACCGTGGCCGGGCGGTATACAAAGCGGGCGAGCGCGTAATAACTTAATTGATTGCAAACAGTTGAGGTAAAGGCAATCAACCTTCTGGCGGATATTAAATAAAGCCCCTTCCATCCCGGTTGGGGCTTTATATTGCACAAAAAAAACGCCCAAGCCATCAGCCTGGGCGTTCAAATCAAAGTACTACTATTGACTAGTGGGCGACTCGTTGTTTACCACTAAACCAACTAGCAATAACCGGATAGGCGAATAAACCCACAATCAATACTGAGAATATGGCATCGGTAGCGTGGCCCTCCAGAATGGAAAGCAGCCAAACAATGTCAAAGCCATCAGCAATACCTGACACGCCGATCTTTATGCCAAGTACAATCACCACATAGAACGCCATTTTCTCAACCTGAGGGTAACGTTCTAGGAGAATTGAGAATATTTTTGAGGCAAATCGCATGGCTAGAATGCCAATCGCTATACCCGTAAATATCACCCAGAAATTAGAGGACATTGATACAACAGCAACAAGGTTATCCAGGCTAAATACTATATCCATTACCTCAACCGATAAGACGGTAAACCAGAATTTACCCATTCGCTTCTCCAGAAAGGATAGCCAGCTTACATTTCCTTCTTCGGGTGAATCAATGACTGGTGTAAGTCCTGTATAACCGAGTCGCATTAGATATAGTCCACCCAATATTTTAAGTGGCCAGAAATGAATCACCCAAGCCACAATAAACAGCGACAATCCCCGAAAGATCATAGCTCCGAGCAAACCATAATACCGCGCCTTTTCTCGCTCCTCTGACTTTAAGTCTTTTACGATGAGGGCGATCACGCTGGCATTGTCTAGCGATAAGCTACACTCCAAAAGGGCAATATTTAACAGGGTTAATAGTAGTCCGATGATTTCCATTAGATACAGGTTGATAGTTGAATGAAATTGGTTTGATAAGCCGGTACGCAGTAGTAGCCCTCACCCAGACAACTGTAGTACAGTTCCTCTCGCAATGGTTTGGGCATGGCGTGTAGGGCTATCAAAAATTCAGGTGCAGGTTGACCCATCAGATACTTAATCGGTCGGACAATCAGA
Source organism: Spirosoma foliorum (assembly GCF_014117325.1). Classification (NCBI taxonomy): domain Bacteria; kingdom Pseudomonadati; phylum Bacteroidota; class Cytophagia; order Cytophagales; family Cytophagaceae; genus Spirosoma; species Spirosoma foliorum. The sequence goes on from NZ_CP059732.1 coordinate 2,620,986, forward strand.
TTATAATGAGCCCCTTCCTGCTCCATAACCGACAATAGGTTTTGGGGGCTCTTAATAGCGTGTAGGTTTAGATACGCTTCAATATCAGCCCCTACCGAATCACCCAGCAATTCAGCATAGTACAGGAACATGCAGTTGTTGGTCAGCTTCTCGGCCTGTATTAACTCAATCAATTTATCTTCGTGCGTACCTGTGATACGTATATCATCCAAAAACAACAGGACTTTACCCTTGATGAATTTCTTGTTGAGGTAAAACGTATCGTTACTGATCAATGATTTACGTTTCTCTTTGCTCAAGAAACCATAGTCGTTCACGTACGTTACCCGCCGATGAATCACACTGGTTTCAACGTGTTGACCGTTAGCGTTTACCAGCAAGCGGTTTAGCTTATGGACAAAATGATTCGCCATAATTGACGCGGCATTCTGAACGAAATTGTAGGGCGATGCAAAGACGACTACTTTATTCGACAGCAGCAAGTCAGCGTGTTTGTCGAAGAACTTTTGGGCCAGTTCATAGCCAAATTGTTTAGCCAGTTCGTTTGACCCGAACTTAAACCTGCTGTATTGGTCAGGACAAAACGGTATATCGTTCTGAGTCGTAAAGTAGTGGGCAGCGAATCGATTATACATTAGCTTCGTGGCTGATTTTGGTCATTAGATCGGAAATGGTAAACGTGCCATCATTTATCAGGAAAGCATCCAGTCCAGCCGCCATTGGTCCGGCAACATCAGTTATTAGATTATCACCAATGTGTAGAATTTGCTTTCTATTAATACCTCTAAATCGAAACACATTATCTGCCTTTCCGTAAACCTCTCCAAAGAATCCAGCGTGTGGTTTTGCATAGTGAATCTCATCAGAGAAAACCATGAAATTGAACTCAATATCTAATGGCTCTAAGCAAACATTTCGCAATAATGAACCTGGAATAAAACCCGTATTCGAACCAATACTTATCCCATAACTCAGACCTGATAACTCCTTAAGTACATGAAGTGTGTCTGGACTATATAGAGTTGGAGGGTGCTTTTGAAATAACTCGGCAAAGGCCTCACCCATACTCAACAAATCACCGCTAGTAGCCTGATGGTAACCCAATTCATAAGCTACCATTCCGTAGAGTTGAACCGGTGCGTAGGAATAGCCTGTACGGTCAATCAGCCAATCAATTCGCCAATCAACGGATTTATAGGCGTCATGCACCTCACTGGCGGATAGACCGTTTAGGTTGAACTTACTTTCGGCCAAATACTTATTTCGAGCCTCCCCATAGGCTGGATTGGCTCGAAATAACGTGTTCCAGAAATCGAAACTGATTTGCTTAATGGCCATTAGCTCCTATCGGTATTGAGCGGCTATTTGATTAATATCTCCATTTGACGGAAAGCTTTCAGATTGAAACTTCCATTCGCCGTTGTGTTTGTACATTTTTCCGAGTACAAAGCCAGTTGCCGAACCGCCATCCTCAGACAAGTCGTAGCGCATTAACTCCTGTTTGCTATCCGCGTCATACAGTCGAATGAATGCGTTTTTTACCATGCCGAAACGTTGGCGCTTCTGTTCAGCCTGATAGATGTTGACCCCTAAAATGATTGCTTCAACATTGTCGGGAAGCTCAGAAAGCTTAATGTTAATTGTCTCGTCGTCACCATCCCCTGCGCCAGTTAGATTGTCGCCTGAGTGCTTTATTTTCCCGCCTAAAATGCTTTTGTTTCCAAAGAACAATACATCATTATTACTGGCCAGCTTAAAGTTTGCCGTTAAAGCAAACGCAAAGGCGTCTAAATCATAACTTGATGCACCGCCTGAAACGTCCCACCCCATGCCGACGTTTACGTTTTTCAACCCCGGATTCCCTTTTGTCAAATCAACCTTCTCGTCTTTGACGAGCATCAGACCTTGTTCCATTGCTGTTTTGATTTTGTGAATTACTAAATCAAAATTGTGTAATATATTTCACAATAACAAACAATAATGTGTAATATATTTCATAGTATTGTGTAAAATATTACAGACAGGGTATGTTTACGGGAAAGAGACTAAGGGTGACGAAAGTATTAGGAGAGGTGAAGGGCTTTTGGCTTCGGGATGTTATCGAAGCCCTTGGGCTGTCTATATCCGATGCAGCCAGGGGAATGGGACTAAATCATGCCAAGCGACTTTATCAGCACATGAATGATGAGAGTCATTTAGGAGCTGGCCATCTAAGTGCGTTCAAGAAAAACAACCCTAATGTAAATTTGAATTACGTTCTGAGTGGCGAACCTCCGATTTTGCTTCTACCTGAACAAATGAAAGACATTGCACTCTACAGGGCGACTTTGAGCGATATTCGGAATAAGGCTAATGAAGGCTTGGGTGAATAATAGAAACCATCTAGCCCCGCCCACAACGGGGCTTTTTCATGCCCATACCTACCGTTTACTAAAGTGAATTTGAGTATTTGCTGAAATTGTAGTGCTTTGGTGGAAAACTCACCTAAAACTTCCCACCGTGAAGCACATATCCCTTTCTGTTGCGTTTTTCGCAATCCTAACTTGCAATTGCATCAACTCGATTGCTCAAGACATTTTAAAGTTTAAGAATGGCGATGAGTTAAAAGTAAAGGTTCAGGAGATAACCCCCGCCGAAATCAAGTATAAGCGCTTCGATAATCCGAATGGGCCGATGATTACAATTCTAAAAAGCACCGCCACCTCTATTCAATACGAAAATGGAGTGGTGGAAAAAATAATACAAGACTCCCCAGGTGCTTCGTATGTCGACCCAACTATAACCGCCGATGTCTCACATCCCGGAAGTTTTGATATAGGCGACATAATTGCTACCGACTATTTTGGCGTAATGTGTCAAGGCAAAGTAATTGAAGTCAATAAAAGAAGGGCAAAGGCTGTTATTGACCTAAATAAAAACGGAACCAACATAAAGGTCAATCGTGCATTTAGTAATATGATCCTTGTAAAAAAGGCAGAAGAGGTTGGATCGCCAACGGGAAACAGCAACTCAGAAGCTTCAATTTATCAGAACAATGCAGACTTGTTGCGAGGTCAGGTTGACGCCAATAGATATTACAAAGGCTATACTGGCGCAGGAACGGGTACATTTTTCACTTCCTTTTTATTTGGACCCATTATTGGTCTTATTCCTGCTGCGGCATGTTCATCAACCCCGCCGACGCCGGAACGGCTAGGTATGCCAAACGTTAGACTCGCACAAAATCCTAATTACGTTGCCGGATACACTCAGGAGGCACGGCGTATAAAGTCGAAAAAGGTCTGGAGTAATTTCGGCATTGGTTCTGGACTTGCGATCGCATTAAGTGTAGCCTTACTGTCCTCCCATCGTTAATGTACGATTAGCGTATATTCTACCTCTACCCACCCTAAAAAGTGGGTATTTTTTTGTCTATACCCTCGCCAAAAGGCGATTAAATCCACCAATTCTACGTGGGAAATTTGGGCTAACACCGCTTTTTAGCGCGGTATGCTCCCAAAGTGGCCCTAGCAGTTCAATATCAATACTCTTTCTTTGAAGCGTATACCGATTCGGTAGGACTAACGCCTGCCCGTTTTCGGCTAAGCTTTCTGCGCGAAGGGTATACGGGTAGTATCATCGAACTGCTCCCCACCGATTCTCCCGCAGCCTTATCAACAGAGGACGAAAAAGACGATTTTTTCGACCCCATTCTTCCCAGAAGTACGACTTCTCACTAGCCTGCCAGGATTATTGGGAGGCATCGGGCTTCTATGTTACCTCCGACCGGGAATTACAAATCCATATCGAGGTCGACTACGCAGGGGGCACCAACTACCAGACCTTACGCAAGGGCTGGGTGGTGCCATCTGATTTGCGGGAACCCTACGGACCGAAGCCCTACCCGGTCGATATATCGGCCATGTGCGGGCTGGCCACGCTCAAAACGCGCCCCTTGCTGGAAACAGACGGTAAGCGGTTACAGGGCAACTACTCGGTATCGCATTTACTGCGCTTAATCCTGTTTCAAACGGGCATTTCCTCGCAGATCGTAACGGGCATGAACCTCTACGAAACGTCGGACATGGCCGCTGGTCAAACCATTGACGGTCTGGCCAATCCCGCGCGAGACAGCCTCTATCAAACGCTGATCAATGCCGAGTTCTTTCTTAACAGTGATGGCACGGCCATGAACTGCTATGAAGCACTGGGTAAAATACTCCACGCGTTTCCGGGTCTTCGCATTACGCAACTAGAGGGGATTTGGTGGATTATTCGAACGCCCGAGGCATCTGGAAGTTGGGACGTGTGGCCTAGTGGGACTGATACCAGTATTCATATTCGGCGTTACACAAATTCCAGCCTTTCCGCCCCACCATCGTCGCATGAATCGATTGATTTAAACGTATTCACCGACCATCTGGGCGAACTTCGGGTAATCAACGAAGGCCCCGAAACGGTCTTACAGGAGCTTAAAAACGCGATTCGCGTCGAGCAATCCTTTGGTAATTACCGCTCGAAATTACCGAACGGCAACTTCCTGACGGTTGACGAAACCAATCTCCCAATTAACTGGACGCGAGCACTAGGGCTCACGCAGTCCACCGCCTACCGGGTTGGCACCGGAGCCGATACAGATCTGTTCCGACTTCACATCGACGGATTTGCGGGGCCGTATCTGGCTACCATGCCCGTTGTGACGACGCGAATCGATTACCGAACGCCAAGCGACCAGGCAAAGAGCGCCGAATACACCAAGTCGTTAAAGCGAACCTTAAAGGGCACATTCTGGAACTCAGGCACGGCAGGCGCTCAGATTGGCGTCATTGCCGTTTGTGAGTCGGGGGATGCAACGGCTCTTTACGCCTTACAGGAAGGTGGTTCGTGGGTTCGCAATCCCACCAACGAACAATCGCAAGCGATCAATATTCGCCACGCCTACACGCTGGATAACGTCGAGTATAGCACACCCGGACCTTGTGAGATCAACATCCCAATGGATGGGTTAGATCGGGTCGTAGAAATTCGGATTGGGCTAGGTGCAGGCCGGGCATTGGTACGCAACGGCTCTGTTTTTACCGGCCCACCAACGCCCTGGATTGAGTACGCCAACATGCGGATGGAAGTGGCGACAGAAGGACTAAACCTGGACGGAACGCAGCGCACGATTGCCAAACCCGGTAAAGTTCCGGATGGAACAGCGCAATCGGTTGTACTAGGTGATGTGCCCGATGGCGCTACGCCCTACAGCCGATTGGGTACGCTATTCACCAGAGGCATTTCCGATACGCCGGTAACAACCACCCGATGGTATCGGCCTGATGCGGATATAACGGCAACCACGCCAGCTCCTAAAGACAAAGGCGAAACACTACTTACCTGGCTGGCTGAACTGGTCGCGTATCAATCCATGTTTGGCACCTCCCTTTGGGATGGACCACTGGTCGGACGTTTTCCGTATGGACCACACACAGCAGTTAACGTGGAAGGCTTGTCGGCAACGTATACACTGACCCGGTGGAGTTGGAAACTGCGCGAAGCGGAACAGAAAGCCCGTGGCCCTCGCATCATGCCCACTGCCGACCTGTCTAGTCTGGATAAGCTCAACCAGTGGCAAACGCCCGATGGCGTGATTCCTATGAATGAGGGGGATGATGGCAACCCGATTGAGCCAGTATTTAACCAGCCCCTCACCCCCCACCAGCAATTCCTGAAGAACGCAATCCTGGCGGGCATTAAACTGCCAAAACCCCAACTGTCGCCCATTGTGCCAGGCCACCTACAATTAACCCTGCCCGCAGGCCAACGGGTGCCGACACTGACGGTACTCGGCAATAACGGGTTTCCGCTTGGCACATTCTTACCCGGCTTTCGCAAAGCCATAGACCTTAACCACCTACTATGAGTCAGCTAACGTCTGGGGTAACCTTCGATCTGGGAGACGGCTGGCTGTACGCACAGGAGTCGGACACAGCCTTTGTACCCGGTGATTTCACAGCCAATCCCATTTTCCCCCGGGACAAGGATGGTAATTACTTTGTCACCGGCGCGGAATACCGACTCTGGGCGAAGCATCCCATCGAGCAGCCCGACGCGTTACTGTATGCATTTAAGGTCAACGAGGATCAGAGCTTGAATATATTGTATGGGGGTGATGCGACTAGCATAACAAAAAGCACAGATACCACCAACAACAACAATTCCGCAAGCGCCCTCACGCTGCAGCAGATATTGCAGAACGGCCCCGTGGCAGATACGATGCCCTACCTTAATGGTGGACTCGCCGTTAATCTGGATGAAAAACCTGACGGGGCCTACGTAATTGTAGGAGACGATGGCGTCCTGTATAAGGTAGCTTCAAATGCGCAGGACATTACTAGCATCGTCTTCGATAACTTCGAACACTATCAGTTCGTACCCGACGCGGGAGCGTTGCCCGACGCGTATATCGGTCGATTCGACTTTAATAATTGTGGAACCAATGGAAATCCCGGTCAGGCGGGCGGCTGGTTTGCCAATACGAATTACCCGCTCGTACCTGTTGTTGTGCGCGTCGAGCGCGACGGTATTTTTTATAAGAACGTAACGGCCGACCGGCCCAGGGGGAACGACGTACGGCTGTATCTGCAAAATCAGGGACTAGTCACTACTTCCCGCGAAAACTTTAGCTGGATTGTTGACAAAAGTCCCGACGACAACGACGGCAAACCGCATACTTATCGATTTTTTGGCGGGACTAGTAGCGTCGAAGCCTCAAGCGACACCGGCGCCGAGAACGCCATTACGTGCGGCACGCCCGCGCCCTACATCGTTCAGTACGTATTGCTCGCTAGTGCGACTGTGGCCGGAGGAGCCGAAGGGAACGCCCGCATGAAGGCCAATTATTCCGATAGTTCGGAAGCTCCCTACATCGGAGCGGGCACTTACTCCAAACAAGGTAGTTGGCCCGCAGGAGCAGTCGTGACGCCCGGCGCATCGGCAACCGCCAAAGTGGGCAATCCCATTGGCACGACGCCAATCGACCGGGTCGTCACACTCCGTTTCACCTTGCCGGGTGATGGTACGTCCTACGCCGAGGAAACGCTTACACTACTCGCGTCGGGCTTACTCGGGGTAAAATATGAGGTAGTCGTCAATGCGGGCAATTCCTCGCTGAGAGACCTTACCTATTATCTCAAATCTACCGTTGATGTCGCGGCCAAAACGTACGTAAATGGTACGCTTGTCGATACCGCCACGCAAATCACGCCGTCGATTGTGGACGCGGGCGGCTATACCCGAAAGAGTTATATACAAGGCCAAAATGTCGGCGCGATCATTAAGCACGAATTCTACTACGTGGACGGCACCGTCGTCATTTTCGAGCATACCGTTACGCTAGGCTCCGCCGTCACCCTTAACGCAATCTATCCCTAATTATGGCGACGCTTAACATCTTTACTAAATTCCGCTATCAGGCATACCACAACGATACAGTTGTCGAATCGGGTACGATGTACTACGTTCCACCTGGCACGGAACTAATCGACTGTGACGGCATTGTCGCCCTGTTTACGGGCTTGACCGTGGCGCAGGCTAAAAGCCTACTCGCGCAGTGTAGTAAAACCGCGCCCACCATTCCAACCAGCTACACGGTCATTGTGCGCGATTGCGCTAACAACGACCAAATCGAGGTCATTTGGGATAATTCAGGCGATCCGTACGCGGTAACAACCGGCGACGGCTTCGATAATAGTTATACGTTTACGCGCGCGGCCGCAACGGATTACAAGGGTACACCAATCCTGCTAACACCCGCTCCTATTCTCAACGCGGTTACGCAGAGCAAACCGCGTCTTACCGGCAACTGGTATAGTTTCGTTCCACAATCGGCACAAAACGCGGTTATCTTCAAGCGAATTCCGCCGTTTACGCCCCATAGCTCCAAAATCCTGATTTTCCCCGGTGGACTCTACACGACCGACGCGGATAACGGCTTTGTTGGGCATGGCTGGACGCACGGCTCGGAAAGTATGAAATTTCCGCTTGATACATATCCAACCAATATCAAGCGCGCGATTGAATCCGCGAATTATCAGGCCGCTTACCAGGCGGCAAACGATTCCAGTGCGACCAGCGCCCAAAAAGCAAAGCTATTGGCCTGGGCGGGTCCGCTCCCTGCCTTTGAGGGCAATCACCTATTTATCGACGACGAGGCTAGTTGCCAGTTATATGGAAAATACTGGTGGCAATCTTTTAAGCAAACTGACCAGAAAGGCGCGGGCGTGGAATACTTCTCAGTTAACCATGAGGTGTATATCGGCCGAACCGACAACCCCACTTTGGAATGGTATAGACAAGTTGGCTGGTTAACGAAAGCGATTATCAATTGGGCCGCGCTGGAAGGCGTGACCCTCAAATCGGGTATGACCGATTGGGGTAATTTGTCACAACGCGCGCCGTACTTCTTTGACGACATCGACAACGAGTCGGGACCAACGCACCTGACCGGCTACCCTAAGTATATGGGTCTGGGTTGGGTCGAGGAGCCGTACCGGGGCGCTACGCAAGCCGCGCCGATTGCGGGCAATACCGATTGCGGGGCGCTGGTACTAGCGGGTAAGGCGTTTGTTGGCGTAGGTCGCTACCTGCAGCATACCAGCGACGGCCAAAGTCTGTTTGAGAAAAACAGCGACGGCACTCTAAAGGTCGTGTCGGGAAATCCGGTTTGGCGAACCGATAAGCGCAGCGCGACGGTGACGGGTCAGGATACAGTTATCTACAAGGATGATAATTTTTTGGCGATGATAAAACGCTACGGCATCGAAGCGAGTCATTACGCAAATTATTTCCTACGCGCCGGGTCTGTGCATTTAGCCGCGTCGAACGTGCGCGGTACGGGGTATGAAAACATTCGTTTTTCCTCCCAATTCCGACTCGATACGGAGGTTCAGTCCGGCCTGACACCCGAAGAAATCGGACTAACCGGCGAGGAGTTTAGTATGTTGAATTCCCGGCCTTTATATCCCAATTGGGTCGAGGATTATGCGATGAGCATGTATTACAATTCCGATTATATCCGGGGTTGGATGGAGTCGCAACCTCAATCAGCAATCGGGTCGAATGCCCAAAAGGCGCGGGCAAGCGCGGAAATCTACGCGAAAGGCTTCCACCGGGCGGCAAACTTCGATTGGTTGATCGATACGACCTATAAGCCGATCGAGCCAAAATTATGGCTCAAAAAACAGGGCATTGTCTCGACACCCGACGACGACGAGCATTTTGCGCGTAAGCCAATCATTCGCGGAGCTATTGCGACGGCTTCCGGTCGGCGGGTTTTGGTCATCAAACAAGGCGTTTGGCCCTGTCAGGATGAAGACCGGACAACGACCGTAACGATTTGGGTCAACAAATCCGGCACACTGTCACCCGGCTATCAATTTAAACTCGTTGGTCGACAACCGTTCGCCGAACAGTGGCAATTACCCGTTGATTTCCCCGATTTCGACGCTACCGACGTGCGCATTCAGTTCCATAGCCTTCTCGACGAGCTAATCACCTGGACGGGCGACTATCGCGACGCTAAAATCACTTCTCACCCCACTCCCCCCGCTTTAGCCTAATGAAAAAGCTACTGGCATTTATCCTTTGTCTGTATTCGACCCTGTCGTCAGTTGTCGCCCAACCCGACTCGATCACCACAAAAACCGTGGTCATTACACCCAAAACGGGTGTACCGGGAACGGCCTATACGGTTTCGCTCTTGCGCAATTGGAAACGCTACCCCGGCACGGACGAGGGCGGCACTAGATGGGCGAAGGCCATCGCGTCGGGCGCATTCAGCCTGACCGTCATCCCTTCGGGTTGCGTCATTCTCGCCGGAACCAAGCCCGGCCCGACCCCGCCGACCTGTACGACAACCGCGCCGACGCAAACGACGATCACGATTCCAGCCTTTACCCAAACGATTGCCTACGTGAGCGCAACCAAGTCGAGTTTTGCCGGTAGCAATGGTGGGTTTCACACAAACCAGTTTCTCACCAATGCTGACTGGGCCGATTATTCGATAACCGGAGCACCCATTACGGACGGAGCGTATTCGCTAAGTCTCAACTACATGACCACGTTTGACCCCCCCCGTCTACACAACAGGGCAGGTTGTTGTTAACTCTGGCTCGCCAATAAGTTTTACGGCTACGGACGCATCGGGCGGAAACCGGACGGCGGTATTTACGGGTCTTACGCTCAATGCGGGACCCAATACCATCCGCGTACGAGGTAGTAGTAATTCAAGCAACACGACGCCGTTTTTTCAGAACTACATCACCGTCGCGCGGGCAAGTAGTACGAGCGTGGTATCAGGAACAACCACAACACCCCCCACGCAAACGACCATTAGTTCACCCTACACGAACTCGGCGGTTTTGGCGGGCGGGTTTGCCGAGGGCAGTTTATCTGATTTACTGGCGATGGCTCCGTTTGTTCCCTCGACGAACCAGTTTGGTAGTTGGGCGTACGGAAACTCAGCCAAAACGGTTACTAATGATACGATTACGATCGGGTGGCATAAGGGGCTAGGGGGGTCGTTGACCATTCTAAAAGATGGTAGCGGTCCGAACCTGATTAACAACAATGCGAGTATTACCACGACCTATCAGGGACAAACGCGACGGGAAAACGGGCGTCAGTCGGATTGGGCTGGCTACGGTACACCGTTTGGATACAATCAGAACGGGGGTGGTGATCCCTACACGGCGTATTCGCCCATTCTGAACGCGCAGCAACGCGATTCGGGTATCGGCTATAACTGGGTAGCGGGCGGCTCGATAAGTCAGGATACAAGTCGGATTTTGCACTACGAAACTAGGACGATTAATTGGGACGGCGGACTCCGGCAAGTAACCTACTTTAAAACGCAACCCATGCAGTGGGAATTGCGGGGCGTCGTTGACAGTACGTACCGACACGTATTTTATTGGCTGAAAGGGCGCGAGGTGAAGGTCATGTTTATTATTCAGACCTTCCGAACCGATGGACAACAGAAGTTTAGGGGGCGGCTACAGGAAGGGCCGTTTATGTACATTACTGCCCCGCATTACCGCTATTTCGTCTATACGGGCACCAACCCAACGGGCGAAACCGGAACGACGGGTTTGACCCAAATTAATCTTTCCTCGCCCTGTGAAGGGGCTGGAACGGCTGGATGTCCGAATCAAAACGATACGGGCAACTGGACGAGTACGGGTAACTGGATCGGAGCACTCGATGAGAGTAACAACGGCGTATTTATCGTCACGCCCTACAACAGCAATTTCGTTGGTAAGCAGTTTCAATCCCGCTCCGGCGACGAAAATAGTAACGCGAGCGCGTACATTACGGCAGGCCCTCACCTGCAAAACATCGATTTACCCGGCACCAATTTCTTGGCGAGTGCCAGTTACTACGTCGGGAGCCTAACCAGCTTTCGCACCTGGTACAATAGCGCAGGGATCGTTAAAATGCCGTTTTCGTTCTCGTTCACGCCTGGTAAGACAAACGGTTGGTGGTCGGAGAACGTATCGGGAAAGCTCAATTCAGATAACCGATACGAAATCAACATCGGCGGCAATGGTGGGCAGGGTCGGTTCTATTCACCCGAAGGGTCGTGGATGGCCAATACGATTGATACGATTTACGTACGAGGTCGATTTTACGGCGCGTCATCAATGACCATGAACCTGCAATGGAAGCGTCCCGGCGAGACAGAGATTCAAATCGCGCAATTCAATAACAAAACATTTACCGTACAAGGCGATGGCGTCGAGCGAACCTACGCGGTGCGGATGAATGGCGTCACTAACTGGTCAGGCATGATTGCATTTGTGAAACTCACCAATCCCTATCCCTACGGCTCCTTTACGGGCAACGAGAAGTTTATACCCACCTATATCGGCAAAACTAACCCCAACTAAAGCCATGAAACTATCTAATAAGTTACTGATTTTTGCCCTCATTTTACCTTTTTTTGCCCTCGGTCAAACGTTCCAGCCTTTCGCTTGGACAGGCAATGCTGGGGATGAAATCATCAAGACGGTTACACTGGACCCTTCTTGGACGGGTACGGCTTCAGTAAAAGCATATTATCCCCAAGGAAGCCCCTTTGTCGCTGTACCAGCAAGGCTACAGCCTAGCTATTCAATAGCAGGCAACTCACTAGTAGTTACGTTTTCCTCCAGCACAACAAAGGCGCTTGGCGCGAAAACATATATTGAAGTATCTACAGGTGGAACCGTTCGGATCGTAGGCTATTTGCAGTTAGGCAGCATATCGGCCTTGGCGGGTAGCTCGCTAGTCACACAGGATATGGTTTTAGGTTTACCAATTGCCCTGAATGGGAAGGTGGACAAGCAATCTGGCAATGGACTGTATCCTGATATAGATAAAGCAAAGCTGTCCGGCATAGCCCCAAACGCAACCAATGTAGACTCTACTGGACTGCTAAAGAAAATCGTGTACTACAACGCCAGATCAGTTGACCAAAGCCTGATTGGCGCGAAGCTTGATTCAGCAAAAGCGAATGTACGAAGAGTTGTTGATCAAACTTATGCCGCTACTAAACTTGACTCGACAAAAGCCAACGTAAGGCGGGCAGCTGACTTGGCACTAGTAGACCAAAAGCCTACCTATGTCTCAGACATTGCAAGCTTAACCGCTTTGGTGCGTGGAAATGTAACGAGTGTAATCGTCCGCGATCCCGTGCGCGGAGGGGAATTTACCTGGTTCTTCTCCGGCTATACGGTGGATAATGGCACAGTGTTTTCAGCTAATGGAGGAGGGGTTTACGTTCGGCGAGTGGGTAGTTTTCTAACGCCTGAAATGTTTGGGGGGGGGCGTGACTGCAATTGATAATCGACCTGCAATTCAGGGGGCGATTGACGCGGCTAATGCATTGGGCATTAAGGAAATTCGGTTCCAGGCAGGTACTTACGTGACCTATGCAGCAGCCTATTCGACAATGGTGACATGTATTGTCATGAGAAATGATATACGATTGGTTGGGCCCTCCGTTGGCACAACAATCAAAGTAGCCAACGGCACTTTCACATCGATGATTAGCACCAAGAATCGAATCCTAATCAATGACGGCTATAACCGGACTACGGGCCTAGACAAAAACATGGGGATTGAGAATATTACATTCGATGCCAATCCATCCAATCAACCCGCTGACGCGATTCAGGGGCTAGTCTTTACCCGTGTGGTCAACGTTAAGCTAAGAAATGTCGCAGCTAATAATACTCCCGGAACCGGGACAATGACCACAGGTGATTTTGTTGAAAGCTTCGCAATCCTGTTTTCTGTCTGCCAGAATGTTGATGTAGACAATTGCTCTACTACAGCCACGGGTATTGCTTCTGCTTCGGGCATGGGTGATGCCTACACGACAGATATTTCGTATCGAAATTGCTTTGTTGATGGTTTCAGAGCGCAAGGCTATGCCTCCTATTTGTCGTCCAATATAAGTTATACCAATTGTAAGGCTTATAATATTCAGAGTATAGGCTTCAATCAGGAACAATGCTTTTATGCCTCATATACTACCTGTATAGCTGGTGGTACGACCGTAAAAAAACTGGGAGATGGGTTTGAAACGGGCGTGGCCCCTTACACTCTGGATCAAAACCGGGCAGGTGCGCCGGGGGCATTGCAGTCAGAAAGTTACGGCTTTCGGATGCTGAACACAAGGGGCGGGAACTTTATAAGCCTTATCAATTGCACGGCAACAGGGTGGAGTACGGGTACTGGCTACAACGCGGGCCTTCTCATTCAGGGCGTACCAGGTCAGGCGACCGTGACGGCCGTATCTAGCAATACGATTACGGTCTCTACAGCTCTGTTCGAGAAGCACATGGAAACCCGAAAGGTGTTTTTCTTTGGCCTTGTCCTTCGTATCAAGCAATATATTTCTCCTACGCAGGTCGTGTTGAACAATGCGCCTTCGGGCAGTTCGGTAGGTCAGACAATTACCGTTCTGGGTGCGGAAGTTGCGGTGATAGGTGGCACCTACGTTGGCAACGATGTAAATATCCGCTTCTCGGAAACCGCAAATGGACTAATACGTTACGCATGCCGAACCACACGCATTGACGCAAATGTGAATTACTCCTACAATGCGAGAACAGCGACGCCATATACCCTAATCGGCCCCTGCGGCCCCAACGTGCAGTATACGCAGGCTAGTGGGATGCCCGTCGATGCCTTTCTAAGTAGCATTACCCTGGCTAACCAACCGTCCGTTCCTAGCAGTGGTAGCCTCATCTTCAACGACTTCCCTTTCGACGTAATAATTTATTTGTCCGGAGGCACAGGAGTCACGGCAAGCGTAAGCGGAACGGATACGTACTACAACGCCCAGTATGGTAGTGTGCCCTCTCCTGGGCAAGTTAGAGTTCCAGCTGGTGGTCGAATTAAGCTAGTATACAGTTCTGCGCCAACCTGGGAATGGTGGGCCAATAATTAACAGCCGGACATATATTGGGAAATGCTCACTAACCAAAACACACCAATGAACGCAATCAACTTATTCTTCTCTCAACCGTAAATGAAGCAACTAAGCAAACACAACAACTATGTCAACTAACTTTTTCACTCAGTTCTATCAGCGCTTAACCAGCGCGACACCCAAGTTCTTCGCCATCATTCAGGCCATTGCGGGTATTGTGGCTGCCGTGTCACTGGCACTCACCAAGGCCGACGTTGCTGTTCCTGAATGGCTGTTGTGGCTCAAATCGACCACTACGCTTATTGTGACGATTGCAACTGCTGTTATCGCTCAGCTGCCTATCGTAACGCCTTCAACTCCACAGGTAGGTGATACGCCCACCGATCAAACTAAGCAGCCATCATGAGCACAGGATTAAAGTGGGGACTACTAGCACTAGCGGGCGTCATTGCCTTTCTGCTCATTCACTTTGTGCCAGGTGTAAAGTTCTGGGAACGAAACGATGCGGTTCAGACCGACGAGATAGCCACTCTAAACCAGAAGCTGAAAGAGGCTCAAACGCAACTCTCGGAAGAGCGGAAAATCAATTACCTGTCGACCCAGAGCACCGCCTTAGCCCGTGCGGGGGAAAAGGCCACAATTCCGACCGTAACCCTGCGGGTTCAGGCCCTGCCCCTAGCTGAGCAGCAACGTATAATCGGCGACTACCTATTGCGTCACAACTACCTGAAAGCAGGTGATACCGCACGCGTGGAGGCCACAGCGATTGCCTTAACCGTGTGCGATACCATTATGGTGCACGATACCCTTTACAGGGTTGAATACGCCGATACGGGAGTGAGGCTTGCTTTGGCACAGGACAGCTTAAAGGCTTACGCGAGGAAGGAACGGCGGATGCGGGAGATTGCCAGTAAGAAGGGCCTTTTCACGGGCCGGAATCCTCAATTGCGGGATGAGGCTAAGCGGGGGATTGAACTCTAAACTCGGTCACGTTTGAGTCTGCGGAATCGCTGAACGCGTTCAACTCGGGCGGGTTTCTTAATAATATCTGATGCGACTAACAAAATCGCTGCAAGTATTGAAAACGGCAGTGAAATGAATTTGTGTATCGGGGAAAGGATTAACCATTGCTCCTGCTTAGTCAGAAATGCGCAGGCAATTAAACAGACCAATGCAATGACTAGAACGGATGCCATGAGCCATAAACCAGACACATATAAAACCCTGCTTGCTTTTCTCATACACCTAAGTTACTGATTAATACCCATATATATCCAACAACAGTTCAATAGTACCCACTCTCAAAAAAAGATGAACCCAAGGCATGGATTATATTATCGAGTTCATTGGCCGGGATACGTTTGTTATCCTGGCGCTGTTCATCGGCGTGAATCTCCGTGCCGGGAAGCCCGAAAAAGAACCCATTTTCCAATCTTTAGTGCTGGCAATCACGCCATTTTTCGTTCTATTTTGTTTACTCTACATATTTGAGTGGCTATTAGGACTAGTCGGACTGGAGTTGCCAACGAAGGTAATGGGGGCGATGGGTGGCGTGGCCGGATACATGGCCAATAGCTGGCTGGCTGGACTTGCCAAAGATGGAAAAACAATCGAAAAAGACGGAGCATCCGCAGTAGTACTCAACATCATCAGGAAAATTACAAACCTTACAAAAAAGAAATGAGATGAGTTGGATTCACATTGCCCAGGTTACGTGCCTGGCTGTCGTCTTTGGAATATTGGTTATCCTCTACGACCTCGACCACAAAACCCCGTCCGCTTTGCGCTATGGGCTGTTCTTGGTCTCCATACTATTCGGTGGCGTGTTTGGTTCGCTATTCCACAACTGCCAGATGCAGACCCATGCCGACGCGATTGCGTTTGTGGGTGTTGGGGTCATGGTCATTACCTACGTGCTGTACATGATTCTACACCAATACCATCTGACTGTCATTAGGTTCTCGGGGAGCTGTATGATCATTACGATGCTGCTCTTAATCGTCGGCTCCTGCTCGGAGAGCAACCGACAGAAACAGCAGATCGAAGCGGCCAGCGCCCCCATTGTGGCGGGTAAATAAAATCGGGGAACCCGCAGCAAGCGAACTCCCCGATTTTCCCATAATGCGAATTTTCTAGCGGATTTTCCGCACACAAATATAAGTACAAGTATTTGATATTCAGATATTTATTTGCTATTTTTAGGTATGGAAAAGCCAAAATATCCTAACATAGAAAAACTACTGGATATTCGCATTATGGGGGTGTCCGATAAGTTTATTTCTTACGAAAAGAAAGAATCAAAGACTGATAGATGGTGGTTTAATAAGGTGTTTAAAAAGGTCTTTTTCCAGAAGATTGAGATAGCCCGAATGTCCAATGGGATAATCCACTGCTTACGCTAACCCTATAACCGCCCACCCCCTCAGCCGATGAGTAACGACACCGAAACGGGACTTTTGCACGGATTACGACGAGACCTCGAAGGCAACGTGATTGATTTGGACGGCACGGTACTTGAAAAGTGTGAGGGGTGTGGAGACTATTGCTTGCCCGACGAAATTACAAGTGCAGGTACTCTATGTGACGAGTGCCTATCTGATAAAAAGCTAATCGCTGAATTAGCGGTAGACCCGGAATGGCAGGAACTAATGAAACAACTAACCCCCTCCGGGCCGACCGGCGAGCAGCGATGAGAACAATAATACACCTAGGGCAAACAATAGAAGCGGAGTCCTGCGATCAGGCAGGGCCATACGTCAATTTTCGCCTGAATACAGTAAGTGCAATGTACCGCATTAATGGCGGTCGCTGGATGGGGAGTGATACGAGAAGCGTGATAAAGACACTGGAGGCATTGACATCTACAAAGACAGTCGAGGAGTTCTTCGCGTTCTGTAAAACCAATTTCTATCCTTTTGATGGAGATCCAGAGTACGATGAGCCACTTTTTGATTGATGTAAAAACCGCCGACTCATCAGAGCAGGCGGGATAGAAGCATGAGATACCGACCCTTTACCCCGAACCACTTTGCACGTAGGCAGGTGAACTTCTGTATGGCTGACCTGTATCCCATGAAAGCGGATAAAACCTGTGCATGTGGATGCGGTGTTGCCTTGAAGGGCAGACAAACGCGCTGGGCATCCCAAGCCTGTCAGGATAAGGCGGTAGAACTCTATTGTATCCTACAAGGCGATAGCAACACCATACGGGTAGCATTGGCGAATCGGGATAATGGGGTTTGTGCCAGATGCGGCAACAAGCCACCCGGCAATCAGTGGGAGGCTGACCATATTGTACCGGTTCATAAAGGAGGAGGTTACTGTGACCTGGATAACTTCCAGACGCTTTGCATTCCATGCCATCGGGATAAGACATTACTCGAACAATACAACTAACCCCAGCCGGATAGTCCGGCCAGCAGCGATAATGAGAAGACTAGAGATAGGTGACAGATTGATTGCCGATGGTAGCTGGAACTTTGCGGAGGCGATTGTTGAATCGGTAACAGATACGGAAGCCATAGCGAAGGGTATTCGACTTTACGAAGGAGAGCTTCGGTTTCCGCGTGACTTTGAAGATTTTCAACGTGCCATTGGACATGATCATTCGGGAATGGGCGATCAACAGTATTGGTATTACGTACCTCAACCTGGATTATAAATTCCTATAATCCAATTAACCCACTCAAGTTGGAATAAAGAACTTAGACGCAAGCAAGATGTATTTACATAGTCAAGGCCCAGATCAAAAGTGTAGTCAGTGCGGAGTGGTGAACTACACAGAATCATTCTCTCGTCAATGCGGTATGCTCAACTCCGAATCGGGCATACGTTGCAGATCATGTGGACATGAGAAGGTGACCCATAAAAACTCATGGAATAGCACACCTACGGCTTATGTACATAGTTTCCAAGAACGTCCAACAGTTGAGGAATTTTAGCCATGCCACAGAACCCCATCATAGCCCCCTCTATCCCCGTCGTATTCCCCGACTTCGGCAAACTCCTGACCTACAACGAATCGGTTAAGTCAGCAACAGCGATCCGAAAAGGCATTGCCAACGTGCCAAACGCAGACCAGTACAAGAACATGGTGCGTGTTTATAACGATTTCTATGTTCCTATTTGCACGAAGTTTGGTAAACTACCAGTAAGCTCGTTTTTTCGCTCTTTAGCGCTCAATAAGGCTATTGGTGGGGCCACCACGAGCGCCCACATGTCAGGCAACGCTATTGATCTGGATTGTGATGGACTAGGTAGGCCGACGAACTTGGAACTATTCAACTGGTGCCGCGCCAATCTTCACTTCGATCAGCTAATCCTTGAAAATCCCGACCAGCACAACAATCCTTCCTGGGTGCATATTGCTAATAATCGGGACGGGCAACCGAATCGAGGGCAGGTTTTGCGAATGATTCGCAAAGGGAGTAAGACGATATACGAAGCTATTTAGTTTCTCATAGGTTGGTTGGCAACTACCTGGCTCCGATGTGGGGTCAGGTAGTTTTTTTTGTTAATCCCCATACTTTTCAAACACCCTTTCAATCCATTTCCCCACTGCCGATCTAGTATTTCGACATGGTGGATGATCGTAGGGCTTGGTATCATGCGTGCGCTGAAATCGCTGACGAATCGCCTGTCGGAAGTCGAATACAAACTCCCATGTCAGTCCCACCTGTTCGTTTATAGGCAACTTATCCAACTTCTCAATAGCTGTTTCAATATACCAGTCGTAATCGGGCTTTTCGTATTGATAAAAACCTGACTCCTGCGTTGAATCTGGAAAGAAGTAAAGTCGCTTCCACTCCGACGACGGAACGTCTGGCGGGCGTATATCAATACAGGTGTAGTAATTACCCTGTTTACGATACGTTTCGTTGGGTTGTTTTTCGGGTGCTCCCATAACTTTCCTCGCCCCGTATCGCCGGGCGGGTGGCGGTTATAATACTAGTATTGCCCATGCAGTAAACTGCTGTCCGACCAAGTACTTTTAGTAATATTCCAAAATGGCCTATTACTGTCTTTTTCGCCTAAACTACACCATTTTTGTAGTGCTTTTTCTGGCACTGAGCTATATCCCCAAATACTACCGTCCTCATCCTGTATGCAGGGTACATACCAACCGCGATCATCGAATTTCGTTGGTAAACAACCATTACAGCGATTATCTTTTGGGCGATAAAACATGCCGTACGGTCTATACAATCGAACATTAACGGCTCCGCATTCACCGCAATGACAGGGTTCTGACTCCTGAGTATTATTTTCCTTCATCATCTTTTTTCATTGGCCAATGCCTCGGGCGTGGTTAAAAGTGATTCTTGGCGGAGGTCTTCAACGTCCTCATACCCGTTTCGGTATATACTTTCGACGTGCCCTGACTTATGAAGCCTACGCAAAACACTGTACATAATACCCTGTTCAGCCCGGATATTGGCAACAAATCCGTTGCTCCAAACATTAGAATAATCACTTTTATTGCCGTTGTAGGGATTGAAAATGGTTCGATTCTTTCCCTTTTCGTTGACGTAAATCAGACCCCATTTTTCGGGTAGGTCCTCAACGGTTAAGAGTCCTGTTGGGCAGCAGTAAAAGCGATAGGTTCCCATACCCATTTCCGGGTACTGGCGGAATAGCTTCTTTCTGTCAGCAAAGAAATCGGAACGGGAGGCCTTGCATTCAACCAGTACGGACATTCCCGCCCCGAAACCGATTACATCGGGATATTCTCCGTTTCTAGCTCCGCTGGCAAGTTCCCGTATGGCCATGCCGCAGGAGGTTGACCCAAGTACCCAGCGATAGGCGGCTTTAACTAATTCTTTGTGCGTCATCTTCTCTCTTCCTGTTTATCCCAGCCGCTCGGCTTGGGGTATATAATGCCCTACTTTAATTTCTTCCTCCGTCGCGTAGCGAAACAGAAAGCCCCTGACGGTTCGCTGCTTTTTCACTTTCAATCGCCGGTTCGTCTTTCTGGGCTTGACGCGCTTATTGAGAAAGTGACACAGTGTCGCAACGTGACAATCAATATCCTTAGAGGCCTGCATTGCTGACACATAGTAAGCTCCAGTAGTGAGGTTAACAACAGGCTTAGCGGTTGGGGGTATGCTGCGCCGAACAAGTTTAGGCGTATTGTCGACTCCTGGCAACGCCTTACCCACTATTGCCTCGGCATCGGTAGCATAGCGGAAATAGTGACCTTTCGCGCCGGGGCGTTCTCCCCGAATAACTTTGCCAATCATACTTCGCTCCACCTCGATCGCTGCGGCTGCTTCCCCCGAATTGGGGTAAAAGGTCAGGTCAGGCAGGCGAATAACGGCCCGTTGTGGTCGGGGCGCACGAGGTTTTTTAGCTACTACGGGCGAGGTTGAAACTTCCTTTTTAGGCGCTAAGGCCTGAACAGGCTTCGGCTTTGGCTTAACGGTTTTCTTTGTGGGCTCCCCCTGCCAGGTCTGAACTGTCGCCCTGCTTTCGGCCGCTGGTGCAAGGGGGACATCACTATGGTGAACCCGCAATCGCTCGCCGTATTTTTCTAGTAGCGAGGGCAGTTTGGCCGCGTCGAAGCTGACGTAGGCGGGCTTGGAATCGGTGTAGAGGGTGGCGGTCATTTTGTAAGCTCTTTTCGTCGTTCATTAATCGCGTCCAACACTTCTTGGCTGCCTTCGCAATGTGGATTAGCTAAACATCTGATCACGAAGTCAGCAATGCCCTTTTCTCTGTCTTTAAAGACTACCCATTCTCGATCTTCCCAGACCTTAAAGCCAGTGTCTCCATTAATAATTCGTTCTGTAAATTCATTTACGTCCATCTCGCTTCGTGTTGGGTTGTCCCGCGCGGGGGCGGGGGTGGTTAGAATAGGCAATTCTTAAGTCGGCTACCAATCAGTTCAACTATATCCCTGGTTACCGTATTTCCCAGAAGTCGGTATCTATTGGTTTTTGCAACTTGCTTTATAACGCCATCATAGATGCCGTACTTGGTCCAATCGTCAGGATAGCCATGTAAGCGTTCACACTCTATTTCAGTGAGACGGCGTATATCACCATCTAGCAGGCTGACAAAATGATTTTGCTCGAATGAGTGTGATGAAATAGTGCCACAAGTTGCTGAGCTCCGACCTTGGTTGAATCCCCTCGCTTTCGTCACTATAGCTGGACCTCTACCCATACACTGACTGGATAGTGAAGGGGCTAATCCATTGATGTCATACACCCGATTTTGTTGGTAAGGTTGCTGCCCGCCTGACTCTTTGTTTGTGGTATTGATTTGGCGAACAAGCGTCATACCGGAATGGTGGCCGCCAGGCTTACCACCACCCGTCAGAGCTCTAACACTTGCGGCTTTTGCTGCCCCTTCAGAAGTCCCAACTTCGCCTTCTCGGAAAGGAAATACGCCGGGTCTACTTCGTCCATCAAGATGTCCGATAAGGTAAATCCGCTCTCGATCTTGGGGTAATACCCATGCTGTATCAAGCAGTTGCCATTCAAGTCGATAGCCCCCAATGTTGGCAAAGGCCTGGACAATCGCCCAAAAATCTTTTCGATGTCTTGAGGTGATAACGCCTTTAACATTTTCCCAGATAAAAACGTCTGGTCTTGTTTCACTAATGAGCCTAATTGCGTGTCGGATAAGAACGCTTTTATTTCCAGCCATTCCGGCCCCGTCTCCAGCCAAGCTAAAATCTTGGCAAGGGCTTCCGAAGGTGATAAGGTTGGGTCTGGGGATTTTCTGTCCTGAAATAGCGCTAACTGTTCCGAGTTCATGGGCATGGGGGAAATTGTATTTTGAAATAGCAATCGCGTCTTTATCTATCTCCGAATAATAGTGTTCAGTAATTGGTAATCCAGCATCAGACAGCCCTTTTTCAAATCCGTGTATCCCCGAAAATAAATCTAAAAGAATCATTACTTTTGCTGCTTAAATCCTTAACAATTTACTAATAATCAATCACTTATGCAACTCATATCCCGCCACGCACTAGCCTCCAATAAGCCAATGAGATGTCTGTGCGAATGAGCGTCACTCTCCTCCAAAACAGGCCACTCTTGCGGGGGTCTAAAGAGCAGTACGGGCGCTCGATGCGAATGGAATTTCGGTGTAGAGGGTGATCGCCATCCACGTTCCTGTAGAGAGCAAAGGCCCTTCTAGTTTGCGGGCGATGGTCTTGGCGATGGGTTTCATAAGCCTAGTTCCTGCTTAGCTTTCTCTAGGTCACCAATGTGCATCTTAATGTGAACCAGTACTAGACTAATTTCGCCCTGTTTCTCATCATTGGCATTCAAAAAGTCCCGTGTCCAGTCCCGCTCATGCTCCCGAAGTTGATAGAGTCGTTTATCAATCCAATGGGCCGTTTCGGGCGGGGCGAATAAATCAATTTGAGTCCCGGTGTTCATTTCGTTTCCGGTTTTAACCCCTGCCCCTCAAATACTTCGATACAGGCAACGCGGGTGTACTCGGAAGTTGGCCAGATTGTTTTGTCGTATCGGTCGGCTTCTTTTCGGGTCGGATACGGATTGGTAGCTTCCGTGTAGATACCATGCAGGAATACATTGATGTAGCCGATTAGTTTTGGTGTTTTCATAACTCAGGATCGGTTTGCTTGGGTCGCGCAATCAGGCACACGACAATCGCAGCCAGAACGGGCAACAGGGACAGGATAAGGCGAATCCGGATGAATAGATGGCGCTTGTTGTGGGTTATCATGGCCTGTCAATGAGTTTGTAAATGATACTGTTCCAGAAGCCTCCATTGTTCGAAGCGTAGGCGTTTGGGTGGTGTACTCTGGTTTCCTCAACCACATAACCTTGTTTTCGCATAGAGGAGACAATAGATTTCCACGCTCTATATTGCTTTACAGTAGGGTGTGTAGTGCCACAGGACTCGCGCCAACCTACCTCTACACTACCCTTCTGAATGAGAAGATTAGCGTACCGTTGCATGTCGTTACTTTCCCATCCCGCTTGACCATTTAGCTTCAGGTCAGCTTTTCTTATCATCGCTGTTAATATCTCGTTCATAGTGTAAACAGGAGAAATAAACAGACGAGAATACCCGCCATCAGGGCGATTAGGCGAAACATCCGCTGGTTGTGTTGGTGTTGTTCGCTCATGTTGTGGAGTTTCTTTTTCTTTCGTTTTGACGGTCAATTCTTGCCTTTTCGATATACAGATCATATAATTCATGCTCTAAGTCAACCATGCGACTGATTAATCCTGTAGTATCTTTTTGCTGTTCAACAATTTCCATTAGCTCCTTTTTCCTTAGTTGTGCAGAGTCAAGTAACCGAGTTGCTACTGCCGATTCGCCAGCCTGGAAAAGTTTCTTACATTCCTCAATTGTATCGTGCTCTAACTCTAGAATAGCACTATATGGATTCACATCTAGTAGAGCCTTAATTCGTGCAACTTCTTTAGTGTTGTAGTCAATTGCCTCAATCACTAATCGCTCTAGGGTTTTCATCCTTCAAACAGGTTTAGCACGTTTCTAACTAGCAATACACAGGCTCCCAGCGCATGTGGCACGTAGCGAACGGCAGAGGTTATACGTTCCAACGCAAACCCAATTTCAGCCTCTTTATGCAAGCTCCACGCATCGGCCGGAAAGTGACTGGTTTTAGTGGCAATGATGTTACCGGTACGATAACCCGCTTCGGTGATCTGCTCCATTCTGACGACGCCCGTCTTTCGGCTGACGTTGTGGATATACCACAGGCCCGATAGCTTACTGCGCAAGGTCTGCCCGGCACGAATGGGGAGGGTATTGGGTGGGGTGGTTGAGTTCATGGCTTCTTATGGCTTTTGCGAACCTTCCCGATCGAGGTGTACTTTTTCTTAATCTCTGTAGCCGTATTGATTAGCCACACGCCAAGCATAATCAGATCATCAGGCGTTTGATTGCCAGATATATCGACTTCAAGTGAGCAAATTTCGTTGGGTTCAAAAGGTTCACCCCGTTCCTTTTCAAGCACTTGAATGGCGATGTCGCTAATTTTATCATATAGAATTTCGTCAACTATGTAGCTCATCTCTATAATTAGTTTATCCAGTAGTTTACAATTCCCCATCCAACCAGCACCATCAGCGCGCTTGATATAGCGAACACAAGCAGGTAGACAATCCCAGACCACGGCTGCTCGAAGTCGCCCGATTTTGGTTTATCATTCATGGCCGTAGGTGGATTAGCAGGAGCAGCGTACCCAGTGCAAGCCCAAAGCCACTAAGGGCAACCAGGATGGCCAGAATTTCCCTGGTGACAGGGTTGGCAATCAACGCGTCGAGTAGCTCGGGCAACTCAATTCGCCAGAGCGTAAAGAGTCCTTCCCTGAAGCAGAGCCAGCCTTCTGCGAACAGGTGGCGGCTGCCGTAGCGGTAGCGGGTGGGTGGGGTCATCATGCGTCTTGGAATAAATGGGAAGAAACTTCTAAGTAGCCGTGTTCGTCATCTTCGGGAAAGTGGGCTGCGCCAACAGTGAGCATTCTTTTTTGATACCGCTCAGCCAGTCGCTGGCCTTTTGTGGTGTAAAGGAAGGCTATGTTCTCTTTGACCAAATCATCCTCACGGACGGGCCGGATTAAGTTATCATCCACAGTGAATCCTTCCAGAAATTCACCGAATAACTCAGAGGCTACTTCATTAAAATCATCAACCGTTTCAATTCTCCACTTAGCGTTAAAGGGTTTCATCCTGCTTGTTGGTGCCCGTCCGGGCGGTTAGAGGGGGGTGCGTTATCGCATTTTTTCACCATGCTTTTGTGCGGCAATAGAGCCAGTGGCGTAGGTTGACAATAAGTATCTACCTTGTTTTCCATCCCACCTAGCGCCAACTCTAATAAGCTTGGCGCTTGAAGTATTCCACTTGTGTATTTCAACCAAGTATTCGTACCGTTTAGAATTTTTTAAGGGTATCACAGATGGCTCGTGATTGAAAACATCATGTGGATTCCAGAATCCTCGTTTCTGGAGAGCTTCGCTCAGCTTTTTTAGCTTCTCTTTTTCGTCCATAGCCTTTTAAATCGGTGCGTATCGTTTAAAAATCCCATCCCACCGAAAGCCCAGCTTGTAGGCCCTAAAGTTGAGCGCTTTCCAGGCTTCCCTTGCCTCGTCAGAACCAGGGAAGAAGGGGATTTGCGAAGCCATTCCCTCCCAACCAGTAAGTAGCATCATTCTCGCTTTCTTAAGCCCTTCGGGTGTCGTAACCCCAGCCAGGTACGTATTCCATGCTTCTAAGTCCTGAATCGTATAGGGGGTGCCTCTGGCCGTGACGCGTAAAGGGGTGGTGGTCATAAGTCAGGGTATAGGTTATACTTTATGCAGATTTCGTGAATGGCGGGTATGGCTCTCCATGTATAAAAGTGCCCATCCATAATATTCCGCTGATGAATATGTACTTGACCTTTTTGAATCTTCCAGTTGACTTGCCTTGCCAACACAATAGTTCTTTTTTCGCCCCAGGTTAACACACCAGCGTCGATTTCAGAGATATAATCTCTTAGCCAGATACAAGCATCACAGTCATGTTCTTTCCGCGCCCTGGGCTCCGTGCTGCTTAGCGTTTGTATATATTCGCTCATCGTCGTTTCGCTCCCCCGCCAATCGGGGTGTGTGGGTTAGGCGTTAAAGCGTGGGGAATTGTAGCTTATCGGAATTGTTGGCTTGCCATTCAGAAAATAGCTTTTCGCATTCACGCACTTTAGCCGCCCCTTCGTAGTCTTTAAATTCACCATAGACCAGAGAATTTTTGTAGGTGCGGATTGCCGCCAATGCGTGAATATCTTTTGCACGTAAGATGAACGTTGGTTCATCGCTGGCTACCAATGCTGCCGCTTGTTCTGGGCTGTATTTCGTATTTGCCATTGTATTTGTGTTTAGTTGTGACCTGTGAGAAAGACTGCCGTCCGATTCGCGCCGGACGGCATCTCCTGTCTTCTTCCTCTATAATGGCAGGAACTACATCTCTGGTGTAACCTGCACTGTCGTTGCCCGCTCGGAGGGGAGGGGGCGTTAATGCGTTTGGTTTGTCGCTAATTCTTTGGGGCGCCAGCGATATCCTTTATACGCGCCAGGATATGACTTTTCGAATTGAATATCTTTACCTGTATTATGCTCAAAATAGGCATCGGTTAAATGGGGTACGTCATTTGCGTAACACCATCCGCACTCATCAAGAGAGTTCTTTACAATGTCCCAATAAGTGCCGTAGGCAACCTTAAAAAGTTGTGTATTTGCTGACTCGGAACTAGAATGTCGCATCGGCTTGCTGGAAAATCGTTTTTTCCTGATCGCTCAGCCAATTGGCGGCCAACTCCTCTTCGTTTTCGGATTGTGTAGCCATGATATAGCTACCCGTAAATTCAGTGCGCTTAAACTCAGCCATTAGACTAATAAATGCCGGATTCTTTTTCAGACTTTGAATTGCCTGCAAGCGTTTGATATTCTTATTTTCGTTGTTTTCCATTGTAAAGTTGTTGTTTTGTTAGGTTTAGCGCCTTCCCTTATCAGGCGACTTTTACGTAGTTAAATGATTGATTAATTTTTTGGCGGGGTACTCCTGGCTTCATTACGTTCAGCGGAATTGTAACCGCAACCCTTCTACCAATAATACTGGGGAAAGCCTGGTAATTTCCCCCGCCAACTGCTTTAGAACTACTTATGGGTTAGTTACATCTACATCCGGCGACTTGGCTAAAGAAGTCCACCCGCCAATCGGGGTCAGGTGGATTCTCGGCCTTCTATCCACATTTGTAATGCTGTTATGGGAGGCAAAAAGAAACCCAGCCAGATTCGTTGACTGGCCAGGCCCTATACACTCCCTTTCTCTATTCTACTCAATTGTCGCGACTTGCTTTTGAACCTCAGCGTACCGAGTCTTGGCCGCCTTCATAAAATCAGGGTGCTGATGAACCAGCGGAGATAATGTAGCCTTCAACTCTTTTAACTCATCTATGCTGGCGCAATTAGCTAGTTTGGCAATGGCCGACTTGGTTTCCTGTTCAATGTCAATACCTGATTCACACCATTCTCGGATCAACTCACCAGTCTGCTCGGAGGGGATAAAGGCAGGCTTTCCCATAAACAAGCCTGTTCGATCTTTGGATGCCGTGGCATTGTGTCGGGTATCCATTTCAATGTTCGCTGTAAGCTCATATTCGAACCCTTCACGGGTAATCTCTTTCAAGCCCGCTTTTTGAACCTGAACGCGCCCTTTATCATCCTTTGTCATATCGTAATCCTGCTTGCGTCGGACAGTGGTAATGATGTGACAGGAACTTGTAACGATAGCCTCAATAAACGACTGGTGGCGAGGTGTGACTTGTGCCCAGTTTTGAAACTTACCGCCTAGCTGATCAACGATTTCCAGACAACCGCCTTTGCCATCCCACTCATGACTGATGGAGTCAATAATAATAGCCTCCATACCTGCGTTTTCGCAGTCCCGAATTGCGTCGATGTATCGCTCTGGCGAGAATGGTGCGGTCAGGGACAATACGTTGTAATCGCCCAGATGTGAATAGAGATCCGCCGATCCGTTTTCTGTATCGATTACAGCTACTTTTGACCAGTCGCCTTTAAACCTTTAGCGATCAACAATGCACTAAAAGTCTTCCCGGCCCCACTAGGGGCGCTTAATCCAAGTCTAATTTTCGCCTTTTGGCGAGTGGCTTTGCGTAGTTGCGCCATTGTAGAAAGAGGTTGATTGTTAAAAATGTTGGCGGAGGTGGCCTGTTGTCGATTCTGGAGCCGACCACCCGCAGTTAGATCGTGAGGGCCTACGATCACTTTTACCTCCGCAAATGACTTTACAAGCTAAGCTGCGACGGGTGTACCCCGAACGTGCTGCCGTTGATGCTGACGTGAGCCAACTGGCTCGACATTCGTTTTTCAAATGCACAAGGCCAGGGCTTGCCGAAGCAATCAGTTACGATTAAGGATTGGCCTTTTTTAAACTTTGGCGTTGCCATCTGAACGCGAATACCGGAATGGTGTAAAGTGGTTGTCATCGGCGTAGTTGATAGGTGTACACGGATTGAATACTGCCATTTTTTTTCACGAATGAGCGACCAGCCCCGTCTTTACCGAAGAAAACAACACTATGTTGTTGCCCCTGGCTATCATAAAGAGTTAGGGTTTCGCCTTTCGTAAAGTTGCCTTTACGGGGCGCAACGAGGATTTTGGTGGTGATTAGGTGTGTGTTCATTCGAGTAATGGAAGGGGGGTTTAATGATCAATAGCCTTTTTCAAGGCAGCATTAATCAGTTTAAGTGCATCACTTTTGAGGCTTTTTGCCGATTGAGGGTGGAGGTTGGAGGGTGTTGTCATAGTTAGGCCTTGTTTAGCTCTTCAATGAGAATATCAGCCGCCCGAACAGCTCTTTTCGCTGAATCGGCTACGCTTTCACCTGATGCTAATAATCCCTGCATGGCCATTGCGGCAAAATATTCACGCTTTGTAAGGGTCTGGGTATCAAACTCAGAATATCCGGTCGCGCTTACGAGTTGGTCAGGATGAGTTGGGAGGTGCTTTAGGTTGCCCATGTTTTTTTGTAGTTTAAACTAAATCTGACCGGAGCGTTTTCACACCCCGGGCAGTCTCTTTGCCAAAAGAGTTTGTTAAGTGTAGGGTAAGCCTCCTCTGCGTTGACTGACTTGGAACAGTTACCCGAACGGGTAGTCGCATTAAGCTGTTATTCTCGCTGCCGTGTCCGAGACTTATGGTCGCTCGTGTCCGCCCTGGCGTCGCCAACCTTCCGGTCAGCAGTGATATGTTGGTTATCGTGCAGATTTAGTACTTGCGATCAGGGTGCTGCATTCGTTCGGTGCGCTTTCCGTCCGGGCCCTACCGGAGTCTATCCTGCTATCGTTGTGCTGTTTCTGATTTGATGATTCAAAGGTATACAAACGTTTTGAGTAATACAAACAAACGCGTTAAAAAATAGAAACATCTGTATTGAATTGACTATAAACATTTGTTTTACAGCTTTTTATGATTTGCCTATCTCCAATCATTTTCGCACCTTGAAGCCTGGACACAAAAAAGCCAGCCGGGGAAGGGCTGGCAGTTCACTTATAATTACATCTATTCCTAGTGCGGTAGAAAAGCCAGCTTCAACTGGAGACTTTAGTTGCAATACCACGCTCTAAATATCCTTGCCAAATTTCTCGACGTTTATATCCTGACTGCGAATCATGGTAGGTTTCTCCGTTTTTTTTCATGCGAAGTCCGATATAAACCAAGTCCCATACCAGTTCGTCTAATGTTGAGAATGAGCGTAATTCTGCTGGCTCAATAATCTTATAGTTGTAATTATCAAACCTGACTATATCGCCTACTTTTAGTTTAGCGTGTTCCCTACGATACCCTTTTATAAGGTTGTCTATGTTTTGATTAATACCCTGAGTGTACTTCCTTAAGGTGTCTTTCTCTAATTGTATTAATTCCTGATATTCTTTGAGTTCGATCATGTTTTTAATTCGCGTCCGAGAAATTTCGAGAAGTTATCATCTAAAATCTGTATTACGATCACCTTTTATTGAAAAATCGCCTAATAATATATGATCTAGCGATTGATAAAAAGGTAAAAAGTATTGTCACCATTCCCATTTGTGTATAATGCATTTTTACATTGCAAATCCAGTAAATAGGAGGAGAAAATACAAGCGTGACCAAAAACCCAATGAATACATTAGTTATTGCTTCGATTAAAGAATCTTTTTTAGTTTGCATAACCAAATAGGCCCATTTGTGAGCAGGATCGTTTAGGTTTAAAAGGAATTTTCAGATAAAGCAATACAATACCTAATCCGCATTTATTGATAATCACATCGTAATATTTGGGATGAGAAATACCTAATCGCTGAATGCGATTGTTTTTCGACTTATCTTCCAGATGAAGACCAAACATGCAAAACGTGCAACCTGTACGTGTCTCAGCGGGAAGCGTTTCTATTTGAAAAGAACCGTCCAATTGCTCAACTGGCTGGGTTCGATCGTAATACACCCCGGCAAACCGCAAGCCAAATCGGTTGTGATATTCCCATACATCGGCATCGGTGAAAATGCTAAATGGGCGACACTTGACTTTCCCTTTTTCATAACTCGTACAACCTGTTTTTAGGTAAGAGGCTAGTCGATCTGACGATTCGCCAACGGTCGTAAATACAATCGGATAACGACCCGTTTCTTTTTCATACCGACGAAATGGCTCTTTTTTGAAGATGTTGCAGCACTGATCAGAAACCAGAAAAGGGGCGGTCAGTAGCTTCTTCCATTTATCCGGCAGTTTTGACGCGCAACTAAACGAGCCATCCTTTTTAATTCCATTCAGATAAAGATTTTTAGTCGCTTCATTTTTTGGAGATGGGTTAGTAATGTAGTTCTTTAGCCGTGCTACCTGCATCGCTATTTTCTTACTCCCAACCGCTACGCCTACCTCTTTAATGACCCGAGTGAAGCCCATTTTAGGCTTGAGGATAACCACATTAGGAAATTGCTTAACATGATCAACGATTTCGGGAAACTCTAAGCCAGTATTACAGAAGACTTTCATCGGTGCAGGTTGCTTTTTAATCCAGGCAGCAAGGCCAATGGGCAACAAATAGGAAAACTCGCCTGAATGGAGTTTATCGATTATATCAAATCCAACCTGAGAATCTTTTCCACCCGAAAAGCTACCGTACACCATTCCATCAAAATCCTGATAGAAATCAACGTATGTTTCGGCGAAGTGAATAAGTTTCTGCTCAAGCGACCAGTTAAGACGTATTTCCAGTTCAGCTCGGGTTAATTTATAAAAGGTCATCTCATTTCTTCGGTTTAAATCCCCTATTCCTTTCCTGTGCCAGCCACTCACTAAATGCTTCTTCTAGTCCTTCGTATCCGTCGTAGCAAATCGCATCGGGTAGTTGATCGACAAAGGCTTCTCGCTGGGCGAATGTGCCTATCTTTATAGCCATTGTCGCATCCTCTCCGTCGATATGCAGTTTCTTTTGCAGCCAGATAATTTTCTTGGCTCTTGGGTGGATACCCGACATTGAGCCATAATGAGGCAGTCTATCGTTACTTATCATGTCAATTCCAGTTGGTAGCCTTTTATGTGCTTATCGATAAATTCCTGTTTCTCCTTAAGTTCTCTTTTTAAATCAGTGATTTTATTTCTGTTATTTATTGATTGCCAATAAAACTTTTCCAGTAGTACTGATCTCAAATCCTGTTTATTTTTATGAAGGAGCTTTGCTTCACGCTCAACTCTTATTGAATTAGATATACCCCAATAACTTTCTGTTTTATGTAAGTATAATACCCCGGCATAATCAGGAATATCCTTTGGGTCAACCAATCCTACTGGCATTGCGTAGTAAAATCTATTCGGAATACTTTCGTTAACTTTCACAGGTTCAATGCTACTCGCTATTCCATCTAATTTCTGATATTTTCCATCAACCATTCCATATCTTTCTTCGCCTCTGAATCTATAAATATTTTCCTGTTTATGACCCTTTAGCAACTTGTGTTTTTCGGTCTTTTTAAAATCAGCGAAAAAATCAGAACGAGATATTTTTATTTCCACCTCTATCGAATACCCTGCTTTTGTTTGACAAAAGAAGTCGGACTCCCAACGATATATATAGCTATTGGCAATTCGGTAATAGTTTTGAGCAAAGTGTCTAAATACAGCTGAATATATGTGTGCTGATGCTGGCTCTATTGGCGAAGGTTTTGAGTTGTTTGGATAGTCCATATCATCCCCGTTTGCTGTCGCCTGGAAGTAAAATAACCTCGAACATATCATTGAATCGGTCGAGTATCCGACTGCCGTAGAGATGAACAAGTTGATCTTCTAGGGCTGTTTCGCTGTCACCTTGCCCTAAATTGCTTGTTACGTGGGTTACCTGTCCGAATCGATCAAAAGCGATATACCGTTCAGATAGTAATTCATCAATCGGATTTTCGGCATTGGTGTAGGAGATAATAACCTGCTTCTCTTCGCCTAAATCATCCAATAACAAGTGATTGCGCGAATACTTAATTACTGGGTCGTTTTTTTTATCCTTACTTTCTTTGTGATTTTTCCATGCAGTGACGAACGTTTTAGTTGAAACCTCATCGAACTGCATATCTGGAATAGGAGCTATCTTACACAAGGTTTGCATGGCGCGAAACAAGAATGTCTTTCCTGGTCCGTATCCACCATAAACAAATAACCCCTTGTGGAGTGCATACGGACATTGTGGATCTCCGATGAAATACTTAATCACATTATCAAGTACTTCCCTTTGTTCGTCAGTAAACCAGCTTGCCTTGTTTTTTCGAGAAAGCTCAAGGCCATATATTTTCTCAACAACGACACTGGCAATCTCAAAGGATAATACCTGCTGACGGTAATTAACTTTGATAGTCTGGTCAAGTCGAGATAAAATAGCTTCTAACTGTGTAGGCGTTCTATTGGCTTCGGCTACGCGTTGACGGTCTGCCTTGCCTTTCTCCGTTAATTTTGACTCGTCAACTGGTTTAAAAAAGCTACCCTTACTTGATAGCCTTTCAAGTGCCTTCCTATGGGCATCGTTATACGCTTTCTGAGTCTCTTCATCAGGTATTCCCAATCCCCGCTTTATCTCTTCGTCCGAATGCCTGAGGTCTATAAGTGGCTCCTGGGGGAATGATAGCTCCTTGTCCGTAGGGGTTGGTGGTGCCATGCTTGGAGTTTGAGGTAATGCCATTGGATTGAGTGTTGAATTTTTCTGGAAATAGCCCTTGATAGTTATTGCTTATAGAATTTTCAATACAAGCTTTCAATTGTTCCTCACTAAGGCTCGATAATTTTTCGAGCTGAAGCTTTATTGATTGTGGCTGCATATTTTTCCCTGCCTTTTTTCGATAGAACTTCATCCAGTCTTCATATAGCCTACACATGGCTGGGTTCCAATCGGAAGGGAAAGGGGGCGGCCCGGAACTGGGGGTTTGGGTTCTTTTTTTTTTCGGCTTTTATGAATGCTTCGTAAGTAGCCTTATTTTTATAAATCCCATCAGTCAATTTTAACACTGACCAGAAAAGCGCCTTAGCGCCTTTTTTTTCTTTAAAAACCTTTTCAGTTTTATTCTCTTCTTTATTTTCCTCTTTATTATCAATCCTATATATAAGCTCTTTAAAATTTTGAAAGAGGCTATATAAAATATTTAAATAGGGTCTTTCAATTTCTTTAAGAGCCTCTTTAAAATTCTTATATAGGGTCTTAAAGATTTTTAAAGAGGCAACGTCACCCTCTTTAAGATTTTTAAAGAGGGTGTTTAAGGATTTTAAAGAGGGGTACATCTGGCGCTTATTGCCTTGTTCTTTTCCATCTTCAATATGGATATACCCTTTTTTTTGCAACCGGGTCAGAGTTGTGCTGATGGTTGTCACGGTCACGCCCGTTTGCCGGGAGAGATAGTCGTTTTTTGCCCGACATTCTCCGTCTCGCGAAAGCATGATTACCTGAGACAATACCACCTTTTCCGACAGGTTGAGGCCAGTTAGGCCTAATACCGTAGCCGGTAGCCAGATACCACTAAAATCATTCATGGGTTAAGCTAGTCTACCTCTACAAGTTCCTTAATATTGGCCGTCAAAACTGGCTCTTGATCTTTTATTTTCTTGCGGTCAGCAATAACCTCTACGATCGCATCCCAAATCGCGTCTTGATTTCTGAGTTCAGTAACCACTAAACGAATGTAGCTAGGAGCATATAAACGAATCTTGCGTTTTGCAAGTACACTCAACACTTCTGTTGTGTAGCTAAACTGCGTTATTTTGCCGCTTAACAACTTTTTGGCCTCTTCCGAGTATTTACCTGTTGCAGCTTTCATATGTATTGTTTACGTTTGCAATGCGTTTGTTTGTGATACCAAAAACGTTTACAACAAAAATGTTGTAGTTTTTATGACAAATCTAAACAAACGTATTTAGTAATACAAACAAACGTTGTTAAATAATGAAAAACTATGCAACCGATCAAAGAGAGGCTTAAGGCGAAAATCCTACCTTATTACTACGATGTAGAAAAGGAGGAAATGAAGAAAGGGATAGGAGATTTTTCGAAAAAGGTTGGAATAGGCGTACAAAGTTTGCGTGATCTCGCAAGTGGTCGTAGTACTCTTACCTTGGACCAATTGTTGTCGTTCTCTAGGGCATTTCCTGGTGATTTTGATGAATTGCTAGAGGAGGCATTCAGCATTCACCCTTCATCGAATAGTAAAGAGACTACACAGTCCTCCGTTGATCAGGAGGACTGGAAGGCCTTATTCTATAACGAACGCGCTGAACGCATTCAATTAAGTAGGCTAAATGAGAAGCTTACGCTTGAAGTATTGGAACGCCAGGGGAAAATGCAGGACAATGACGATTCCCCGGTAAAGTTAGGGGCAAGTAGCTGGTCCACCGTCAAGGATGTTATTCGCAAACAGGAACAGGATTTCATTGCAGCCGAAGCCGACCGTCAAACGATCGGCTATAAACCTTCATATCTTGAAAAGAGGAATGAAGGTAAGGTGCTGCCGATGTATGTCTATACAAATTCTGTTCGCGCATTGCATTACTAAGCGGGCTACTTGTCAGACGGCGCTACGGGCGCTGTCGGTGGAAGATAAATGAGCGGATAGGAGGGGAGTTACACACAGATAAAACAACTTCTGTTTTTCCCAACCTTAAAAACCGCCAAATTTGCAAATTAAGACATATTGAGTCGCGTTGTATTCAGTACCTCGCTCTCTGCTGAAAGGACTGTTAATCTTCTTGATGTCCACCAAAAGCCCGCTAAAAACGGGCTTTTTTGTTTTTTCTTCTGAAAATCATAATTCCCCCGCCTGCCTTCACCCACATCATTGATGTCCACCTTTTGGTTCTAATCCAGAGTAGCCAGATCTACCTCATCCAGATTCATCAGCTGCTCCAGGTAGTACATCCGTGTTCGCATGGTCTCTACCGCTGGCCAGAACGTAGCGACCGGCTAGTTAAACTACTGCGCTCTGCTTGCACGATGTAGTTATCTAGTGTTTGGGGTGCATCTCGGTTGTTGTTAAGCCATTCGGCCCTAGTATCTCCCGAATAGCCGCTTGCTGCTTCCATTGTTTGGGTTTTTTCGGAAAGCTAATCGGGTGTGATGTGACCAAAAGGACAGGAAGACCTATACTGCCGCAAAAAAAAACCACGGCTGGCTAATCGTGGATTTAGTAGTAACACTTGTTTAAAGTCAACTCAGATTTTGACCCTGCAAAGGATTCAGTTTTTGTGCAGGTTAGCGTAGACTATAGCTCTATTCAAACCACGCCAGACCATTAAAGGATTATCTTGGTTAATTTCAACATGGAAGTTTTCACCCGTTAGTCCAATGGATTGAAGATAGTCTACCTCAGCAGATGTTATTCTATCGTCTACACCCTTGAAATTATAAGTTAAAAACATACTTCCCTTCAACTTAGAGTTGTTCTGAATAGGATAGATTTTAGCGTAGATAGGTAGGTACTACATTGCGGAAGTTTAAAACCCCTTCTAGCTCTAGAATACGTTTGTCACTGATTATTTGCGATGATGGTTGGAAAGTGAGAGTTGCTAAATTCTGAATGAGCGTATCTTTTGTAATGGCAACAGGGTACTGTAAAGAAAGCAACTTTTTTTGGTCAATCTGGGCTTGTTGAATAGCCCAACTTCCAATAAGTTGTGGTCTGAGTTCATCAACGAATTTAACTGTCTGCTCAGTGGGAGACAAAAGCTCCTTCTGTTGACATTGGGAAAAGCAGAGCGAAGCGATCAAGATGGCGAAAAATAGTTTCATGGTTGAGATTTTAAAGAGGTAAATGCCGTTTTAAAGAAACAATATCCTAGAGATTAAATGGATTTTTTGCGAGATTTCCCTGGTTTGTTTATTAAGCGTAGTAACTTTTAAGCTCTCACCCGCCACGGCGAGTAGGTCGTGGCGGGTGACTTGGAGCGAACGATTCAGAACCGTTATTTGCTTTGTGGCTGTAGATCATTGAAGCTAAACCTGGTACGTGAGTTTTTCCCCACTCCATATATCTGGATATACTCCCCGGTTTGGGTGTCTAGAATAAAACTCCCTGATGCACCCGTAACGGCTTGGTAGCGTCGATTCTCAGTCTTATCCTGTTCGGGTTGATTATTTGGCGAAGGCGTGAAATTAGCAAGTAGAAGAACCCCTAGTAGCGTTAGAGCACCCAGAAAAAACGAACGTAGGTCGATAGTAAAATGAAGCGTTTTCATCGTTGATTAGTTGGTTTATGTGTGCTTTTAAGGCAAAATACCTTTTACTTTACCCGTCAGATAAAGCAGAACAGCTAACCGTATTGGCCAAATTTCTTGTCTCATCTACTTGGACCTATTATTTCAAGCTGGCATAACCAGGAACAATTCTAAAAGCTTGTTTTAAAATAGATCAAGATTGATTAATAGTGGCTGATAGAGGAGGGCCACCAGTTACGTTTCGCCAATTTGTTAAAAGGATAGCCGATTCCATAGTCATTCATGTGCTAGCCGTTTAATAAACTAAACGAGTTGATCTAGAATTAAAAAGTAACCCTTTGCACTTACTCAAAGTCAAAAGAAGTATAAATAAAAATACCCGACGCAAATTGGCCGGGCGTTTTTGAACCTTCCTCTTTTTAACCAAAAATTATCTCAAACTTACGTTAGCCAGTGCAGAAAGGTTTTGTGTTGGCTAACTTTTTTATTGACTTATCAAAATAATCTGACTTCATATGGAATCAGATCCCGAAATGGTGATAAGTAATTCTGATCATCTACGTAGATCCAGAATCAGAAATGGTAACAACTAGGATAGGAGAGAACACAGTTGATAAGCAGTTAAGTAAAGAGCTCATCAATAGTTTCAAATGTTTGGAGTGTAAATAGAATTATCGATTTTTAATACCTTAATAGACATCAAATTTGTATAATTAAGTACTTTAATTGTATATTTTAATGAATTGATAGTCTACAAGAGGGTTATTTTCGTATTCTATTCGTGACCACTTTATGGAAATTGACATCTTAAGAGTATGGGATATGATCATCTTGGCACTAAGTTTTACCTATTAATTCTTATCGTCACTTATGCAATCATTGTACTTGCCGTAGTTGCTATTGCCCCCCTTATCGTCTTATTTGCGCTAGGTAGAAAGCTCTCCTCACTAGTCAAGCGACTAGGGCAGTCATTTCAGCATGATTGGGCTGAA
The DNA here is from genome assembly GCF_014117325.1 of Spirosoma foliorum. Taxonomy (NCBI): domain Bacteria; kingdom Pseudomonadati; phylum Bacteroidota; class Cytophagia; order Cytophagales; family Cytophagaceae; genus Spirosoma; species Spirosoma foliorum. Next base: position 2,658,641 of record NZ_CP059732.1, read on the forward strand.
CCCTCAGGCAACTAGCTAACACTTTCTCAACCTGATTGTCAGAAACAGGCATCAACTTGTACTGAATAGGTATTTAAATTCAATTGTCGATACTACTATAAAGGCAAGTGGACGACATCTCCTTTAGCTATCCAGAAATCTATTAGCTTACTCATGGCTCAATACCAACCCGTTTAGGATGAACATGCAGATTTTGGCATAGTTATGTTTTCACCCTCTTCTTACCTAAGTGTATTATCTATTCGTTATAACCCGCTTCTAATAGAATCGACTTGCAAGCCATACCCATTGTTGTCGATGAAATAGTGAAATACAAAAAACTACTTACCATTTGTAGATAACCATCAAATTCGCTTATTTTGCGCTCCGTTTGGCATTCTAGAAGCAATTCTGATTCAAATTAGAGTTGCAGTTATTAAAATAGAAGACAAAAAGAAAGCTAAAGCAAATGGCATAACCACCTCATAATTAACACGATGGGGTAAGACACACAGAGAGGTGTCCGAGTGGTTGAAGGAGCACGCCTGGAAAGTGTGTATGCGGGCAACCGTATCGAGAGTTCGAATCTCTTCCTCTCTGCATTGAAAAAAGGGCCTGCGCTGCATTAGCGCAGGTTTTTTTGTACTTTCAAATATTTGGTACAACATAGGTACAACACGCTTGACATGCTTTTACAGGAAAGCCGCACTTGAATTAGGGAGCGGCTTTCTTTATTTTCTAATCCCCTGGTTACAAAATCACATCTGCGGCTTACTATCAAGCAGTTACGAAAATCATAACAATGAAAATTAACTCACGTGGTCAATAGTAATGAAGAAACAAATAAAATATAAGGCTTATATTAGAGCTTAACTAAAATCATTCACCTCGTTACGAACACGGGCATTTTATATAGTGGAATTAACCCTACTTCATAATACTGATGCAAGTTATCTGTCTTGAAGATAAAGCCTTTTATGCTCTTATAGACGAGGTTATTACTCGGCTTAAGGAAAAACAAGGCACTGAACCGGAGAAATGGGTTTCTGGTGAACAGGCCATGCAATTACTCAATATTAAGTCTAAGACGACTTTACAAGCTTTGCGCGACGAAGGTAAAATTCGTTTTAGTCAGCCACAGAAAAAAATTATCCTTTACGACCGCCACTCGATTAATGTCTATCTTGAAGAGAACGCTCGAAACACCTTTTAACAATGGAAGAACAGGAAGAAGACAAGGTTGATCCAGACTATTTAAGAGGATTTAACGAAGGATATATGCTCACTCAGCACAATCCTGAATTGGCTGAAACCTTAGCCAGTATCGACAGTGAATTTATTCGCCTTGCTGGTTTTAAAGCTGGTCGGGAACAATTTCAGACAGAACAAGTACAAACTCAGCAAAAAGAAAATTTTGAACCTGATCGACAAGAAGCTCAGGATGCTATGTTTCAAACGGACGTATTTGCTCAACTTTATCGTCAGCAGACCCAAGCCAAAGATATAATTCAAACAACACAACCTCCGACGACCGGTCAACAGATACCCGAAGAAACGGGTGACCTATTTACTCAACTAAAAAAGAAACAGGAGCAGGGGCACAAAGGCCTTGATATTGAACCATGAATAAATTAGTGTCTATGCATTTTAGTAATCGACATTGCCCGATGGCAATGCCCGCCGGACACATAGCGAAAATCAGAACTAACTAATAAATCTCATTCCACATAATATTCTCATGATTGTGGAATTTCGTAATCAAGAAAAATTTGATTAACGCTATAATCGTAACGTATTTTAGCATTAAGTAGAAAATCTAGCAAGTCTTTTCCAGACACTTGTACTCTTACTTTGTGTCCTAAAACCAGACTTACCTGTACGATATAGAATGGAAATCTTGTTCGCATAGGAGTTACAAGCAAATGGAATACATGTTGAGTGCTACCTTCCATTCCAGTAATACCTGCATTTAATTCATCAATCTCAGCATCGTAATCGTTTACTTCTAACGATGAATATACACCATCGAACAGTTTACTTTTCAATATCAAAATTGTTCCTAATGCTACTTGTAGTGCGGACATATGAAATGTTTTATAAAATTTAAGTTGTAGATTATAAATCTATTAGCAATTTAATTTAAGCTCTATCATACAACTTGCAAAGCCATTGCCATTTGATTAATTAGTTTTTGCTTTCAGTGAGTTTACTAACCATACTCTTATTTTAGCTCTTAAATCTACGGGCGAATCGTACACTAAAACACGGACAGAACTCACATCAAAAGGTATATCACTTACTGACTGAGCTACCATAAGAACTGTTTTATTAAGTGAATGGGCAATGCCTAATTCATAAAAAACATTAGGATTTCTACCAGTAATATCAGCAATAATTACTTTCGCTCTGACCATCATTTGAACTATATGCGGTAAAATAGCTGCTGATTCAACATTATCGTCGCTCCTTTTACATACCAACCCAACATCTTCTACCGCTTTTTTGATGGTTGCATAAGTGAAGTCAAATTGATTATTAAAAGGCATTAGCACCATCACTAAAGTTTCGTCTAATTTTGCATCTATATTAACGCCTAAGGAGTCAAAAAAATCCGCTTTCTTTAAATTGTTATTGTTGGGAGCTACAGCTTTTTGGGCTTCAATTAGAAGATGATTAACGTTCTCAAATCTTGTTTGAGATATCGATAATTGTTGTTGTAATTCGTTGATTTTTGTTTCTATAGACTGCCGATATAAATCATCTTTATACCTATCCACTTGCCTAACTAACCTCAAATTTTTGTAAGCGACTGATATAAGTGCAATCACTGCTATTAAAAATGCTGGTATAGCATAGATTATGAGGTCTTTAATGGGCGTGTCCATAGAAATCTAAGATCATTAAAATGCTATTTACAAGCATTAATACTGTGAAGGATAAATTTACTATTGTCAGGCCTATGGCGATGTGAATTTCACGCTTTATAAACAGGACTGGAGTATGTTTCCAAATAATTATTGAAACAAACAAAAACAATATGTATATCATACATATGCCGAATGTTGAACCTGATTTATTCTGATCCCCTAATAAAATAGTAGCATTAAATGATAAAGCCAAAAAACCAATCTGCACTGGTAAATATAAAAAAGCAGCCCATATTTTTACCAGATCAGTCTTTTCTGCTACGAAAATTTTCATTAGTAACTGAAGCAATAAAAGCGTAGAGGGAACTATCCACCTTACATTTTTGCCAACAAACTCCTCTATAGAATGATATACCATCACGGCATTAGACAATATTAATTTTAAATATAGATCATCTGGGTTAAAATTATCAATTTCTGAATGGATTTGGGCTAGCGTTCTGATTGATTTCCCAGTAAGGAATTTTCTTTAAACTGCCAGGTCTATCAACTCCTTTCACTTCCAGGATAATGTTTGGCCAGGCCATCACTTCTTGTGGTTCTAAAAGATATTTTTGCATCTCACGTGGAGAGCCGTCATGATTATTGCCAAGGAATTTTAAATCTTTCGGCATCCGTTTGGATAAATAGTCGGCTGTGAAATTGTCCCCAACTGCGAGGTAATGCCGCACAATGGCATTGTTGACGAATGTTTCCCACGAATTCGGATATAGGTTTTTCAATTGGGTCAAATCCTGCATAACAGGCCAGAGCGTGACATTGTAACCTGCCAGGAAACCAGCCGCTATTTCAAATTCTTTTAGTGCGCCAAGAGTTGGGAACTCATCCATCAGTAGCACGACTTTTCGCGCTGGGTTGTAATATTTAGTCAGACCTCTCATAATCGAACCGAAAAAAAGCCGAAGCCAGGCTTGACAACGGTCAAGATCGGCAGGGCTTAAGCACACAAACACCGCCGTTTTCTCTTTTGCGAGTGTTTTTAAATCAACGTCTGATGCAGACACCGAGTCTCGTAATTGTGTGTCTTTGAACACATCGGTTGCTGTTCTTACAGTGGAATAAATGCTTTCTACGGTTCGCCCGCCATCATTCAACATTTGTCCTGCAATGGCTCTTGCTTCGTCTTTAATGTCACCGTCAAAGGCTTCATTTTTTGACATCTGTTGCAGCAAGTCTGTCCGTTCAGTACCGGATAGGCGCAACCATTTATAAAGAGTGCGGAAATTCTTTGCCTCCACATCCTGGGTCATCATGTGTCGGATGTAGAGCGTCATATAATTTCGGGCGGATTTATCAAAGTAGTCATTCGCATGGCTCGTTTGAGGAACGAGTGCGAAAGAAATCATGTCTGCGTATTTATCAAAGTCGGGGTCATTGCCGTTAAATAAATCGAATGGATTAAAGCGGGCGTTTCCAAACTGAGCGACTTCCGGTATAGCAAATGGGTTTACGGCCAAAACGTTATACCCGGCACTTTTTAGATAATTACCGGCTACCGCTAAATTCTCGCCTTTCGGATCAAGCACGACAAAAGATGGTGCGTCTGGCATCTTCAAATCGTCCGACAGCAGAGCTGGTAAGATGAGGTTTACACCTTTACCGCCACGAGAACCGCCAACTGTCATCATGTGGCCTTGACCATTCCACGTAAAATGAGAGCCGACGTGTAGCCCTTTACCACGACCGCCTAATGACTTTTCTAATAATTCCGGTGAAGCCCATCCCTTTGCGCCATACGCTTGACGTACTTCATTCTTTTTTTCTTCTTGGAAAACATTGTCCGTATAGTGAGCAAAGTGATTCTTAAAATTATTGCCGATAAGAAAAATAATGCCGATACAAATAATAATAAAAGTAAGAAGCCATGCAGGGTGATTCTGCATATAGTCAAAACCAAGGCCCATCGTGCCTAGAATATAATAGAGCGCAAAACAAGCCAGAAAGACGAGCGCCCATTGAAAAAATCCAACGGCACTTGATGCGTTAGAATCCTGACTGACGTCAATGTGGCGCTGGGAATAAAAGAATTTGTGCATCCACTGGGGGATGGTCTTTTTAAAGGAGATGTAGAAGATCCAGCCGAGGTAGGCAAAACAAGTCAGGAAAATCAGTGCAGACATACAAAAAAGGTTAAAGGTGTGAAAGTCTGTAATTTATGCATCTTGACTGCATGAAAAAAACGGGAATTTTCCCCTATTTTTTTGATGGTTTACGATTGGATCGTAGTGGTTCAGTTCTTTATTTTTGCCCTTAAAGTTCGCTTGAGCCAATTTGGCTTTGGGCCTACCTGGACAGTGTATGCAAGACATGTTTCTGTATATTAAAAACCCTCCTATGGTCGGGTTTTGACATCCAGAAACGGTCTTGGCAGGGGCAGGCGCTACGCCCTTTCCCCTGCACCCCAAACCCGTGTGGAGCTTCGCATCAATTATAAAAACGAATGGCACGCCCCAGGAAACCAGATGCACTACGCCGTGATATAAGCCGCTTGGTGCGCTTTACGGAAGCGGAAGACAAAGCATTATTGGCTAGAGCCAGCCTTGCTGGGATGAACCCGAGTGAGTTTCTTCGTGATACGGCTTTAAAGCGACGTTTCACACCGAGACTACCTCTAGCTGAGGCTGATTTTTTGCTGTACGTGCGGGGTGAAATTGGCCGTGCGGGGAATAACCTAAACCAGTTGATGCAACAATTGACGACGGCCAATTCAAGCACAACAGCATACGCGACTCAAACCGTTTTAGATCAGCTTCAGGAGATCAATCAGGAAGTCCTTAAATTGCTTCGTCATGGCAGTTATTCGCGGGAAAGCCAGGGGTGATGGTAAACAACTAGCACGCTATTTATTGGCGCAACGCGACAACGACGAGAAACCCCAGCTTTTACAGATGCGTGGTTTTGCCGATACTGATCCCGTAGATGCTCTGGTCAATGCGACCTTGGATGCCGCTGCCGTCAGCCGATCAAGCAAACCGTTTTATCATGGCATCATCAACCCGCGGGAAGGGGAGGCTATTTCCATGACAGCAGAACAGTGGGAATTTTCCGCTGACATGATGGAAAAGCATTTACAGTATGAAGGTTTGCCTCGAATGATCGTCCGGCATCAAAAAGGTGGACGGGCGCATATCCATGTCGTCTGGTTTCGCTACGACTATAATACGGGAAAGCTCAGGTCTGATACATATAATTTTTACAAACACAATGCAGCCCGTTTTGAAATTGAGAAAAAGTTAGGTCATGAACACACCAATGCACGTCGTGATCGAACGCAGGAGCCGAGCCATAAACAGCGATTAACGGAGCTCTGGCGGGACAGTAGCAGCGCTGCCGATTTTGTCAGTCAGGCACAGGCAGCAGGCTATGAAATCGCCCAGGGCTTAGACCGCCATCCCTACCGGGTAATCACGCCAGAAGGTACGAGCATTGATCTCGTGCGTCAGCTTGATGGATACCGGAAACGTGACGTGTACGAGCGATTTAAAAGGTACGACCTACCAACTGAGGCCCAGGCCCTCAAATCAGTTCAGGCACGTTCGCGGACGCAGAATGGATCAAATGATGTGTTCCAGCAGCTTAAAGAACGCGATCGGCGCGGGCACTTAATGCAAGAAGGTACAGTCAATTCGGACACCCAATCCTACAACAGCGAGCGGGATATTTTCGAGCAACTGAAAGACAAACAGGTCAACCAAACCCGCAAACGAGATAGAGGGTTAGAACGCTAAGGGGGTAAATCTGCATAGGTCAGTTCGCGCACAGCAAAGCCTTGCGATATGGCCTCATATTCAAGCCAATTTGTTAGCTCGCGTGTGCGGAAGCGTTCCGGTAGCCAAGGTCGGTTAAACAGTTCATAGGTATAATGAATGGCGCGGTTATAATTCCACTTGTCGAGCGGGATTTTCTGTCTGTCCAGCCAGAATTCCAGCCAAGTGTGTAGGAAATTCCAGTTATACTGATCGTGCCAATTATCATTGGCCGCTTTTGGTTTGATGGCTTTTTTGTACATCGTGGCTAACCATATCACATATTCCCATAAGAATCAATAACTTTAAGCAACTCTTAACCAGATGATTATGGCGACGCTTGAGGATATGTACGCCCGGCATGACCGGGAGATGAAAAATTTAATGAAAGACCAGCAGATTAGCTGGAACGTTTTAAACGAGCGGTACGGCAAGGGTAACATTCCTACTGACGTTTATCAGCAATGGGATCAACAGCATGGTAACACGCGGCTGCATGGGCTTAGAGCCCAACACCAGGCCGAGCTTGAAGCCTATCCGCTTAATCCGTTGGAATATCGCTATCAACAGGAGAAGTCTCAGAAAGAAAAAGACCCAACCCCTGATATATTTGAGCAATTAAAACAAAAGCAACAGCCAGTACAGGACATCTCTTCGAAACAATCGCAACCTAATCCCCAAAAACCTGATCCAGACGATGTATTTGCCGCGCTTCGACGCAAACAGCAGGAGCAAGACCGACATGTCCCTGGCGATGACGATCGTTAAACAGTTTGGAACAAAACTGTTTTGCCAGTTCTGCTCACGTACATTTATCTATATTTTTTTATTGCATAGGTAATAAAATATAGTAATGTTATTGTAAGTAAAAATAAGTCTCCATCTTCGAAATAGATATAAGCATATATGATACTAATAATGTTTTTTTTGAGTTGACAAAATTTAAATAAATCATTTCTCGCACCTTCTAACTTGCCAATTTTTACTTTTGCTTTCCCTCTTTCTAAGTAAATAGAAGGTAACTCATCCGCATCGGTATGTAGAAGTATTGCTCTGTTATAGTCTTGTATAGCTCCTATATAATCTTCCAATTTGGCCCTTGTTTGCCCACGTCTATAGTAAATATACGATTCTCTATTATTCAAGCATATACTTTTATTAAATGCATCAAGTGCATCTGTGTAATTTTCAAATCCGTACTTAATATATCCATAAATATTTGTAGCTAAATAATGGTCAGTATTTATTGACAGTACTCTGTTAAAGTCAATGATAGAATTTTCATAGTCTTCTATATTGAATTTTGCAAGCCCTCTATCAAAATATACAGATTCATTAATATAAGGTTCCTTTTTTGAAAATTTATCAAAATCTATAATTGCTCCCTTGAAGTCTTTTAATTTTAATTTTGCTCTAGCACTAAAATAGTAAATCTCCTTTTCTGTATTTTTATTCGTTATTGATGCTTTTTTTGAAGCATCAATAACTCCATTATAATCTTTTAGTAAATATTTTAATTCGACTATATATAAATATAAATCTATAGATTTAGGCTCTAATTCTATAGCCCTTTGATAATTAAATAACGCTTCAGTATAATGTTTACTCCTAAACATTATATTTCCAATATTTATGTAGTTATATGAATTGCTTGAGTCTAATTTTTTGGCAATAATATAATTGTAAAGTGCGTTTTTTTTATCCTTTAATTCGGCGAAGTTATAACCTAAATAGCTGTATGCTAGTGCATTTTGAGAATCGAGTTTTATTGAATGTTTATAATCTATAAGAGCAGCCTTGTAATTTTTTAAATTAGTTTTTGCTATTCCTCGATATAAATAAGATTCAGGGTTAATCGAGTTTAGTTTTATAGAGAAAGTAGCATTTTTAACTGCTTCTTTAAAGTTACCTAAACAGCTATTTATGTAACTTAATTTTCTGTAGGCTAAAAAGTTGTTTTTCTTTAAATCTATAGCACGTTTATAACTTATTTCAGCTTTGTTGTATTGCTTTAAACCATAATATAAATCTCCTAATACTATATAAGACTCTGATTGGTAAGCGATGGGTTGACTTTTATTTATAAAGTACGCATCGGGATTATTAGTCCCCACCTTGATGTTATAAATAGACAATAACCAATTATCAAAAATTTCATTATTGATATGGAAATTACCTTGAGTTATATCATATGGACTAATATTTTTCTCATAATGTAAATCCAACTTCTCAAGTAATATTTTCCCGCCAGCTATTTTTATCAGCGTATCACTTGGTGAACTTTTGAAACATACATACCCATGAGAACAGTCTTTTGGGAGTTCGAGTATGTCACCCCAAAGCACTAGGTCAGCGTTATAGAATCTTTGAACATTTTTTGCTTCGGATAAAGAATTAAGAGATTTTTTCTCATAGTAAACATGGATTGGTAGATTGTATTTTTCTGCAATGTCTACAATTCTTTTTTCTAGGGAACGGCCAAAGCATTCAGACTCTATATGAGGTATATAGTCTTCAAACTGTGTTATTAAAATATATAATTGATCTTTGTTGAATTTGGCTGGAAATGGAAGTTTACTTTTGTTAATATTTTTGACTATTTTATCTGGACTATTTTCAGTAGGCTTGTTAGGGTTTATTTTAATGACATCGCTTAAAACAGCTAATGTGACAGCTACTATAACCCCTAATAAAAATGTTGTTATTGCAATCCTATCAGAAATATTTAAAGAATTGAAAAAAAATCTAATTCTAAATAATACGCTCGCTTTCCACTTAGCCATAAAAATTAAAATTTTCAGTTGAAAATTTTATCTATGTAATTTTAGAATTAAGCTATCAGGGATTATATGTGCAGGTATCTCATTTGTAACTTCTTTGCCATTAATGAGATGTTGCGTTACAATAGAGGTACTCTGAGATTTTAACATTTCAGCTTTAATATTCTCTATCTCCGTTTGATTAGATGATTTATACGCGAAATATACTGCCTGAGTTGCTAAAATAGCCGAAAGAATAACCCAATATGTACGACTTGGAAAATTTGATAAATCGTCACGAATTGGCATTGAAATCTCCAACATAACTTAAGATTGATTAATTATAATCGTAAAATTCCGTTATGTCAAGCATATCTTGCATGATTTAAAGATTTTTTTTTTGCCTTATACTCATGCAAATAAAGTTCATAATCTGATAGGTAGGGATTACTGATTCACTTTTTATCGTTTGCCTCAACTCTACTAGATAGATTGTTATGATGCTTTGCTTGATTACCCTTTTAGATTAAAGTCAACCACCAGCAATTGATTCTTCTACAAACCTTCTACAACTGTGAGGTACAACAAATATTACGACTAGTTATTGTTTTAAATTAATCAGCTGCTATAACAACTCCTTTCTGCTTGTAAAATCTGTTCTTAAAGATTCCTGCTTACTTCTATAGATATACTAGATTCTGTCATCACGATGTTATTACGGGTTTATTTTAAGCCCCAACGCTCTTGCTGGTCTCAATTTGAGCCTAGTGGTTGGACAGATGCTCCTAAATGTTATAGTAAATGTGGAGTTTCATGACATTGTGATCTGAATAGTCTATTTCTAATCCCACCTTTTTGAATTCCCGTTGGCCGATCCGTTCCATTTTTAAGTGAAACCAGAAACTGCCTAACACATTGTAAATTCCTCCCCTTAGTCCCTACTTTTCATTTTCAAACGGATGAAAGAGCAGGTCGTACCAATTTCTTCCCCCAAAATTTGTTCGGGAGTAAACGATCGTTAACCCCTGTACACCACTCACTCTTTTTCAATCGTTCTTCATAGCTAAATCCCTATAAAACAGGGGCTCTTCATACAAGACTAATCGATTTTTTATTCAAACCTGTTCAAAGGTAATCCATCGTTTACATCTGAACAAGAGTACGGTTAAACCCCTATGAAACAGGCGATTGCCTATTACCGTGTTTCCACGCGCCGACAAGGACGAAGTGGATTAGGACTTGAAGCACAACAGATAGCCGTGGCAGGTTATTGTCAGCTCAATGGTTATGAGCTTGTCGATGAAGTAGTTGAAGTGAAATCAACGCGCAAACACCAGTATGGCCTTTTTGAGGCTATGGAGCGATGCCGATTCAGAAAAGCTACACTCATGGTCGCCCGATTAGATCGGTTAGGGCGCGATGTCGAAAAAATTGCGCGACTGGTAAAATCGGATGTGGACATTGTGGTAACGGATAATCCACAAGCCAATCGATTTACCATTCATATTATAGCCGCTGTCGATGAAGAACAACGACAGCGTATTAGTGAAACCACCAGAGCGGCTTTGGCAGCGGCTCGAAATCGGGGAGTTATTCTTGGGAAACAGGGAAAAATACAGGCCGAACAAAATAAAAAAGCCGCCGACGAATTTGCGCGCCAGCTTTTACCAATGCTTGAATCCTTAAAGAAACAAGGCATCATTACGGTACGAGCCATTGCCCAGGAACTCAACCGGCAGGGGATTCCAACGTTTCGGGGCGATAGCCACTGGCATCCCAGTACGATTTGTGGATTACAAAAGCGATTAAAACCAAAAAAACTAATAACCATGCAAACACAACCCATTATGATTCCCACACAAGAGGCCGATATTTTCTTTGATGATCGTTCGCTCCTAGAAACAGCGCTCGGTAAAGACGCTTTAAAAGTCTCTTCGATCAATGCCAATTGCGATTGTTCCGCCTACTATTCAACCGAAAACGATGACCTCGTTAATACCCACCAAATCACCGCATCTGCTACTGCGACCTATTGAGCAAGATTTTACCTATGTCGTCAATTGCGCCTATCCACAGTCATTGCGTCTATTAACTGGACCGCAAGCGGCTATCCTGGCGGCAATCGATGGGCAGTCTACGGTGTCCGATTTGAGCGAGCGACTGACTATTCCGCCAACGGTTTTGGCGGAGTTTTTAAGCCTGCTCGCTCAAACGGACATCATTCGCTTTGATGATCGGTTTAGTAAACCTCAAAAACCAACCACTCCGCAATCGCTTAATTTTTGGATTCACACCACCAATCGTTGCAATCTGGCCTGTAGCTATTGCTACATCTCGACCTTGCATACCACCGAAGGCATGTCCGATGGGACCAAACAGCAATTATTGGAGAAGGTGGTTGAAACAGTCGTTAAGCGAAAGCTCACACACATCAAATTTCGATTGGCAGGCGGTGAACCCTTAACCCAGTTCAAATCCTGGAAAGTGTTTATTCCCCAAATTCGGCAGCGATTACAGGACGTCGGATGTCGGTTTGAAGCGTCCTTCATCACCAATCTGACGATCCTGACTGACGAGATCATCACGTTTTGCAAGGCACAGAATATTGGCTTTGGTATCTCGTTGGATGGGCTAGAAGATGACAATGATGCTAGCCGCCCTTTCAAACAGGGCGGAGGGAGCTTCAAACACATTGACCGAAATTTGCGAAAATTAATGGCTCATCAGATTCCAGTGATGGTCAATACGGTGGTCAACAATCAGAATCTGAAGGGCCTACCCGCCTTGACGCGCTATCTGATTGACCTAGATGTGCCGTTTCGTTATTCGATTGTCAAAGGAGAAGCACTTGATGGCGATCTTTTAGAAACTAATCTTCTGGAATCCTATGCCATTATGGAAGAGGCCATTCAAACGGGTTGGTCTTTCACGCGTCGGCATCAGTTTTGTGATCTCAAACCCCAGGAACTAGGGTTTCAAACCTGTGCGTCTGGTTTTTCCGGTGGCGCCATTTATGTCGATGGCACGCTTAACTATTGCCATGTCCATTTTGGCGATAAAACCCAATCATCCCATTCCATCTTCGACCCTGAATTAGATCTGGTGGATATGATCCAGCAGGGCAGTCATGAAGAGGATAACCGGTCGGCTGATTGCAAGGCTTGCCGCTACAGTGCGGTTTGTACCAGTGGCTGTCCGGTCTACCGGGTGAATGGTAAAGACCCCCAATGCAGTCTATACCACCGGATTATTCCGGTACTCTACGATCTCCAGGCCAAGGAACGGTTGAAAACGCTCCGGGATTTTAAGATCCTTTAACCCCTTATGGGCTATCCTCTTGTCAAAGCTGAACAGGAAAGGGTAGGTGGCTCATGACAGTGGATATGACGGCGCTTGTTGCGTGGTTGACGTTGGTGGGCCTGATTTGTCAATTGTACCTGCAACGGACGCACAACGAAAAATCGCTTAAACCGTTAGGCCAGATTGATCTGGAAGACCGGCAGGGACATCTGTATGTTCGCATCACCAACAATGGTCTGGGACCAATGATTATTGATCGGTTCGTTTTTTACAAAGATGGTAAAAAGTATACCGCGATTAAGGAGTGTTTGCCGCTGGATCGCCAATCCTATACGGCCATTGAGGTCAACGAGTCTGTACAAAAAGTAATTTTACCCAATGGCCACTTGATCATTTTTGAAACGCGGCTAGAGGCCGGAAAAGAAGATGCACGCCGGGTCCGCCAACAACTAAGCCCAATTACATTGACAGTTGAATTCCACGACATTTACGACAACAGGATGATCATTGAGCGCGACTTTCAGTGGTTTGCCAGGCATGAGGTCAAAGAAGGTCAGGTATAATAACCTCTTTAATGATAGAAATGACATCATTAAAGATGCTTTTAATGCTACATCCAGCATTAGTTGTTGAAAATTGACATGAAAAACGAATTATAGTACAACATAAAAAACTAATTTTGATGCGGCATGAAAAACGAATAGACGTACATTATGGCAACCCCAGCGGAAAAATTGGCTCAGTCACTTGAAGCCTTACATACTCTGCAACAAACCGAAAAGATAGTTGCTATTCGAACCACCGATTTGACCCGTACCCACCGGGAACGGCTGCTGAAACATGGTTTTTTAAAAGAAGTTCTGAAAGGTTGGTACATTACTTCCCGACCCGACGAATTACCCGGTGATACGACCGGCTGGTATACCTCCTTCTGGCAATTTTGCGCGACTTATCTGAATGAACGCTTTGGCGATCAATGGGTGCTTTCACCCGAACAATCCTTAGCGCTTCACAGCGGCAATTGGGTTGTTCCTAGTCAACTTCTGGTTCGCTCCGCCAACGCCAATAATAACGAAACCAAACTGCTGTTCGGCACTTCATTATTTGACATCCGAGTCAATCTGCCCGTGGATGACGAAGTCGTTATCGAAGAGGGGATACGAATTTATTCCTTGACGGCTGCGCTGGTGTTCTGTTCCACAATTTATTTTGTTCGCTCCCCGATGGATGCCCGCAACGTACTAGCCTTGGTACGGGATGCATCCGATCTGCTCACTATCCTACTGCGGGGAGGGCATACAGTGGTAGCTGGGCGGCTAGCAGGAGCCTTTCGTAATATTGGCAATAACCGCATAGCGGATGAGATAGTCCAGACGATGCGGTCGGCTGGGTATGAGGTGCGGGAAGATGATCCGTTTACCGCAAAATTTTCGGGTATCTTATCCTTTCGGGAGACCTCCCCTTACGTGAACCGGGTTCGTTTGATGTGGCAAAGTATGCGGGAACGCGTTTTAGCTGTCTTTCCGGCAGCCCCCGGCCTTCCGCAAGACATCGACACTTATCTGAAACAGGTGGATGATGCCTTTGTGACGGATGCATATAATTCGCTTTCAATCGAAGGGTATCAGGTAACACCTGCGCTGATTGAGCGCGTTCGGCAAGGCCAGTGGAATCCTGACCAGGTGGAATCCGATCAAGACCAAAAGAATGCCTTAGCTGCTCGTGGGTATTGGCAAGCTCACCAGACCGTCAGGCAAACAATCCGCTCCGTTTTGCAGGGGCAAAACGCAGGGGGAAGCAATCGACAGTGACCATCGTATCTGGTACCGGGAATTATTCGCGCCCAGCGTGAGTGTTGGCCTGTTAAAAGCCAGCGATCTAGCTGGTTATCGCAATGGACAGGTCTATATCCGGGGATCCAAGCATGTTCCGCTCAATCGGGATGCGGTGCGGGATGTCATGCCCGTGTTTTTTGAATTACTCCAGGCGGAAACGGAATCTGCTGTCAGGGTCGTGCTTGGTCATTTTATCTTCGTTTATATTCACCCATATATGGACGGCAACGGCAGAATAGGTCGTTTTTTAATGAATACCATGCTGGCCTCAGGTGGCTATCCCTGGACAATTATTCCCTTGAGTGAACGCAGCCGGTATATGCATGCTTTAGAGAAAGCCAGTACCGAACAGGACATTACTGATTTTGCCGTTTTTCTAGCCAATCTGGTCAGAAACAATCAGGTAGTGTAAATCCGTAACATATGCAAGCGACTAGCTACCATAGATGACTTTACTTGCCTTGAAAATAACTACATAATGCGGCCATGCCCAGTTCATTGGGTAATGGGCTTTAGATAGGGAGCAATGCTAATGGTCGGAGATGTGGCGATGCTGATTGTAAAAAGTAGCCTCGCTGGTACCATGCTCTCGGGTGATCTGGGTGACGGTCTGGCCGCTATATTGTTGTTTGAGACCGGGACGCCGGAGCCTTCGCCACAATCTGCGATTCAGTAAATCATGTTGCCTTCATTCCCTTTTCGATTACTAGTGATAGTTAAGTTTTTACCCTACTTTTCACTGGCTCACTTTTATGGGTTCAGGAAAAGTGTTTGGCTTTCATAACCCGTAATAATATGGCTTCAAAACTGTAAGAGATTGTAAGTCATAAATAGGGGAAATTTCCCCTATTTATAAAGACATCTCAATTCTCGAATAGCCTTGTTAGAAGTAATCGGAATGAGAACTCCGCTCTATTACCCCACACTTTTTAATACTCTATGTTCAAAAGTTCTCCGGCAGTTATTTCGTGGTCATAGGTGGTAGTAGGGCAGGGTGGTACTGTTGATCGACGGGCGGGCTGTAGTTTTATCGGGATTGATTGACATGGTTTCAGACATTTATCCGGCCATCCGGGCCAACAAACTCGATCCCATTAAAGCGTTGCTTTATGAGTAAGCTGAATAGAGATGTTAGGGTTCTTTCAGGAAACTCCAGTAGTCACTGGCATAAGCAATAAATTCTTTCAGTTCATTTTTCATAACAGTTTTAAGCTCCTGCTGTTCGTCAAAAACCTTTTGTAAATCTTTGACTAATAAACCAAAAAGTGATTCTTTACTATCGTCATCTTTTTCCTTTTTCTTAGCATTACGAATAGCTTCTTCTAACGGAAAACCAGCAAAATGACTGGCTGCGAATCCGTGTAACCAGGCTTCATGAAGGGCTGATTTTACCTTCTTGCTCCAGGCATCCTCCTCTTTGGAATCAACCGGCTTGCGACTAGCTAGGTAAAAAGCCAATCCAAAATAGAGCCGACGGTGATTTTCCTGGTGGGGCCGGAATGGCCCTTTGTGAAACTTTCTGGGCGTATGTAAGAACCGATTTACTTTTCCGCTCAGGTAACTAAGTACTCCATCGTAAAGTTGATCGTTCAAAATTCGTTTCTGAAGATCGGCCTGTGGGTAAAGGCCGATGATACCTGTCGCGTCTCTATCGTCTGGATGTTTTCTGACCAACGCGATTATCTTACCCTCCAGATACTCTTCCCGCCAGAGCGAAATGCCAATAATCGGCAGCTTAATAGGAGTTTGCAGCCGTTCGCGGACCAGATATGCTTGTAAGGTTAGCAGCCGCCCTCTCTTTCCCTGATCATGCAAGTTGATTTGCAACACCTCATTTTGGCTGTATTGGCAGGTTCCTTCAAATTCAATTTTGCTCTCAAAATAATCTATGCCGGAAAAGTAGGCAGCCCCGTTCGTCTCAATACGCAGTTCGGCTTTTATGAACCGATACTGGTCTTGATTAGGAATTGCCTTTCCGCCGAGCGCGTCATCGCTTTCAGAGGGAATTTTCAAGGCAAAATAGACATAATCACCCGCTAGATTTTTGAGTAGATTATCTTCCATATGGAAGGGATGAGCTGTAGACTTGTGTTTGGCTGAATTACTAGTCAGCCATTTTTCCATATCGGATGTAGTTACAAAAAACTCCTTTGGAATTTTAATGGGCGCGTATTCTTGCCTGTTCAGAAAATCAGTGACTACATTTTCTGCCTGCTCCTGCAAATTGGTCAGAACAGCTGCCCCCGATATTAACTCGTCTGTTGGGGAAAAACGATGACTAATCCCCAGAATAATATTCGGAATTGCCCCGCTATCGTCGTTACCTAAGTCAAAGTTCATTGACCAGACCACCTTGGATCTCCGCTTTAGTTTGATGCCCAGATAACGATCATCATTAAAAGCGGTGTAAGTGCCATGAAAGATCATTTTGTCACCATTACTTATCTCTACTACGCCTGCCTTGCCAGTATGCTCCTTAAAATCAATCTTGTTATGCCCAATCGAACCATCAACAACATTGCGGTAGAACAGCCTATAGGACCCCTTCCGTAGCAAATTAATTTTGTTTACGGTCGGATTAGGTGCAGGCTTGTCTGGCTCGACTCCACCGGTTATTGGCGGCAGATCTTCCAGGAGTAACGATAATTTTTTCAGCAGTTCATAGGCATATCCTGCATGGTCTTCAGGTTCCTTAATCGACGGAAAGGCCTTCTTTCCTAATTTATAAAGTGTGCTGTTTAGAACGTTGGCTTGCTCAACTTCTGCGAAGCCATTTTTTTGCCGATTACCTCTTGTGTCCCAAAACGTCCGTACAAACTTGTTTACCAGATTTTCTCCTATATGCAGTGTGTGAGCAATCTCATCAGTGGCATCAGTGTTCAACGCTCTGGTTTGAGCATCTTTGATTGATCCACGGGCCTTTCCCGCTCTGAGTATTTTTTCTCCATCGTTATAAGCGGGCGCTGGGGCTAACAAAAATTTTTCCAAGAGATTTCCCAGCAGCAGATCAGCTTGGGCAAAGGTGATCGAGGACTCAGACATCTTATAGTGAACGGATGTGGAAATTGCATTTTACCGGGTAAAAATACCATCATTTGCAAAAAAACGAAATCTATCTCATCATTTTCCTGATGGCTGGATGGGCCAATATTCTTCTTCCGTACTCAGCAGGTATACAGTTTCCTCCTCGCTTTCTCGCGCTTTCCCAGGAATTCATACGGCTGATCTATATCTTTTCCCAGGCGAGATAGCATTCCCGGAAGAGCGAGTTATTTCTTGGAAATCAATCAGTTGACTACACTTTTTCGACATTTAAGCAAAGCCCAAATTTGTATTAAGTCTAAGCCGAAGCTAACCGACTGCAGCGGAGATCGGAGAGTAAAGACGATTGCAACAGTGAAACCTAACCGATTACCCCTATGCCAATCAAACCATTTATTTTCGCTCTTCTGGTAATTTTAGCAGGTGCCTGTAATCAGAGCACTTTGGAAACACAGCCAGATTCATTTGCGCCATCTAGCAAACAACCGCAGACGTTGTTTGAAGGTAATCTTCTCGCTGGTCTGGGGAGTACAACAGGTGGTAGTGCACGGTCGGCAGCTCCAGCTCCGGTTATTAATCAGCTACGGGGAACCAGCTGCGATGAATGCCCTCCCTCAATGCCTGCAACATCTGTACCGGTGGATTATGTGAGGAATCAGATCATCATTGAGGGTGCGAATTTCGGTACCGCCACAGGGAAGGCTATTACGATTATGCCGACTTCAGGAACGCAGAGCAGCTATCAGTTTTCCTTTTTTAGCTGGTCCAATAGGCAGATTGTTCTCGGCGCGGTTTCGACTGTCAGTGCAGTTCCATTGTCGTTTCGTGTAACGGTGACCATTGCTGATGGCCAAACAGTCAGCACGACGTTCACTGCTCTTCCGATAATCAATGGCCGCTATTATCAGAGCAGCATCTGGTATGTTAACAAACGTCGGGTAGAGTTGGGCCTGGCTGTTCAGCCGCGAGGTTACGCCTTTACCGGACCACTTGGCAATGATTATACGCCTACTCGCGGAGACAGCTGGCTGCACAGCACCGCTAACCACTCAGTAGTGACAAGCGTTTCAACGCGGGTACAGCTCATAAGCCAAGATCGGGCGGGCAAAACCGAAACTGTCACGTATTCAGTCATTAATGAAGAAATGATAAATGGCCGAGTGACTACCTCATCACGTGCAATTGAGTATCGTCGGCTTACGACCAATTTTACCAACGCTCCAGCGAGAGTGACAAATACGTTGGTCACACCGCCGGGCACCGCTTTTCGGTCTACATCATCGTCCATTCCAGCAGCCTCCCGGTTTTATCGCTGATCAACGCAGTCGATGCGTCGAAGAAACGCTGACGAGTTAATCGAAGGAGAAGGCTGGCGGGACTCAACCCCCGTCATCTTTTTACCCAAAGAAAGTTAAACGCCAAGAACCCATGAAAAATTTGATTACACTTCTACTGATTGTTAGTGTCACGATTGGGTACGCCCAAACACAAACCATTTGTGGCGACCTGCCACCAGCTGGCTGGATAACTATTTCCATCAACGGTTACTGCGCCAAAAATGGCTATACGTCCTACATTGGCCGGACGATTCAAAAAATTGACGGATTGGCACCGGGTACTTCGCTCAACATCTGTGGTGACAACCCTCCGGCAGGTTGGGTCACCACCTCCATCAACGGTTACTGTGCCACCGTAGGTTACACCTCGTACATCGGGCGGACGATCAAGAAGATCGACGGATTGCCGTATAACACGACGCTCACTATCTGTGGGGATGTGGTACCTGCAGGTTGGGTTACCACATCGATTAACGGTTACTGCTCCACGCTTAACTACACGTCGTACGTCTCGCGCACGATCAGGAAAATCGACGGCGCACCAGCCGGAACATCCATCACAATCTGTGGGGACAATGTGCCAGCCGGGTGGATAACCACAGCCGTCAATGGGTATTGTACCACGCTGAATTATACGTCTTATATCTCACGAACGATCAAAAAGATCGACGGATTGCCGTATAACACGACGCTAAATATCTGCGGAGATGCCGTGCCTGCAGGTTGGGTGACGACATCCATCAACGGTAATTGTGCCACGTTGAATTATACGTCTTACATTGGCCGCACTATTCGGAAGATCGATGGTGCGCCAGCCGGTACATCCATTACGATCTGCGGGGATGCCGTACCTGCAGGCTGGATAACTACATCGATCAATGGCTATTGTGCAACCTTGAACTACACCTCATACATCAGCCGCACGATCAAGAAACTAACGGGCTTGCCAATAAACACGACACTGAATATCTGCGGAGATGCCGTGCCTTCGGGTTGGGTAAGCCTATCGGTAAATGGAAACTGTGCCACTTTGGGTTACACGTCCTACATCGGTCGCACTATCAAAAAATTGAGTGGTGCGCGGGAAGCTGCGTCGGGCTCGCTTCTGAGTTCAGAAACTGAGGAGGGTGAACTAGACATTGTGGTATTTCCGAATCCAAGTTCTTCGGTTTTTAACTTGAAAATCAGAAGCAGTAACCCTACAAGCGAAGCCATTATTCAAGTTGTTTCACCGCTTGGCATACCCATTGAAACCAGAATGGTGCTGGTCGAGGGTAAACACGAAGAACAATTCGGAGTAGGCTACCCGGCAGGTGTTTATCTCTTAACGGTATCACAAAATGGGCAGTTCAAAACACTGAAACTTATTAAGCTATAGTACGTTTAAGGGGCTCAATATCTCTCGCCAGTGGGTCTTTATCAACTATAGCTTCTTTTTTTATCAACCCCAATAAGTCAGCTTTCATGATTTCATGTTGCAAACTCAATTATGAAATCATTCACTATATCAACTATGCATTATTGCCATAATAAAGGCAATTCTTTGCTAAATCTTAATCAATAAACTGATTTATTGATTAGTAGGTTGGCCTTTATTGGTTTCTTCGTTTAAAAATTGCGCGTCTCTATTATTTGATTTTTTTTACAAAAAAAGTAAAACCTAAATAAATGTAAAACCATTTAACATGATTTGCCATGAAAACGAACTCTGTGAGTAAGTTTAATTTACGAGAAGTGTTTTCCTACAAGGTTAATGGAGCAAATCTCTTAACCAAAACCACCAAAAAATGGCTAAATATTACACGATCTAATGTATTTATTATGGCTTTTTTGGAGTCAATATCTTGGGGCTATTTGGGCTGGCTATTCGCGGATGATGAGACAATTCGTTGGTTCACAGGAATTAGCCTCGGACTTATTGTATTCACTATAGTATGGGCCTTAGATACAATGTTAGTTTTACTCGACAGAGGTAAAACCTTTTATGATGAGAAAATATATCAAATGGAAGAAAAGGAGGAGGTTGTAAAGAACGGGCAATTTGGAAAGATGCTGGAATATCTATCTAAAGTAACTGATAACAAAGTTCTTTCAGCTGCGGTATTAACTCGGACCTTGTTGGCCGGGGGTTCTTTGTTTTTTACGGCACCATATTTAACTCAGTTAGTATTTAATAAAGATATAAACCTGGCAATTGAAAAACAATCAAGCGCTATTATTTCTAATAAAAGAACAAGTATTGAGTTTAAAGCCGATGCAAAGATAAATCATGTACGAAAAGAATTAGACTCAGCAAGTAATGAAGAGATAAAAGAGATCGGAGGAGCTGGAATTACAAGAAGGAAAGGAAAGGGAGAAACTGCCAAAGCCATAGAAGAAAAGAAAAAAACTAAAGCAAATGAGTTAAATCACCTTCTAAAGGAGAAAGAAAACTCCCTAAAAGATTTCGATAGTTTAGTAAAAGATAAAAAGTATTCTGATTTGGCGAAGAAATGGGGAATAAACATTCCTCAAAATTCGATGGTTGAGCGTAGTAAAGTTATCAATCCAATTCTAGAGACAAGCGAAGCGGCAAGAGCGGAGATGACGATCCAGGCTCTACTACTATTTATATTTATTTCCTTGCTATTGCTTAAAATATATGAACCTCGTGGAGTGCGAATTTATCTTAGCGAAGCCTTACAACAGTCATATACAACTTACATGAATGGCGGATACAACAAATATCTTGAAACGCATGAAAGATACAATGGAACAGCCCCATTACAGCCGTATGAGTTTGAGGAATTTATGATTTATGTATACCCTAAAAAGCGGCAAAGTGAAAAAGATTCAATTATTAGCAAGGAGGATAAAGCTAGATTAGAAATCATAAAAAGCTCAATTGCCGATCTTGAAGTAGTAAGAAAAAATGAAGAATCAATTATAAAAGCACCATTAGAAGCTTTAAATACAGAATTAAAAGCTAAGCAGTCAGAATTAAGCACTCTAAATAAATCGAAAGGATCTCTAGAAAATAAAATCAAAGACCTTTCCAAAATCATCATAGAAAGTGGAGGTGCAATTTCAGAAATAGGAAAAATGGATCGTCAAAATAATGGTTCTCGAATAAGCTCAGATACACTTGAAATCACCAAAGTCCTTATAAAGCAAAAAACTACTCATTCAGCGAGTACAACAGATAAAGATTTAACCGAAAAGCAGCTGAAGCAATGCAATCAAGAAATTGCAATTATAGATGGACAAATTGAAGGGATAATAGCAAAAATTGAAAAAATATCATCCCTAGTAAACCATATAAATCAAAAAATAGATGGACTAAAACGCAGAGAAATAGACTTGTATGTTAGCTTGACTAACAAAAATCCTACTAAGTGACCTAATAAATTAGTTAGAAAAATCGATCATTATTTTTAAATACTCAAAGAGGTAGCCTCTTTAATTTAGGTCACTTCTTTGAGTATTTAAGCTTATATGGTACTATATCTCAAACTAAACGGGTGATTAGAAAGGAAGCAATTGACATATTTTTTTATACTTTCCTTATAACTTCAAATGTTCTCGAGTTTCTTTGACTAAAGAAGCGATTGTAGAATCACCTTTTATAACTATATCTGCTTGTTCCCCCAATACATGTTTAACATCAAGTTCAGTTGAGTGATTATCTATTTTTTGAAGTTCAACAGATGAATAACGGAGATAGAGTCGTTCGGAACGGGTTTGTACATCTGTTTCAATATGGACATGAATCATCTCAAATGGACTCACCAACTCTTTAATTAAGCTGATTACCTGAACATGACGTATTCCATCAATGATAAGATTGCCTTCAGATCGCCATACTATCTGATTTAGAACGTTATCACAAAACAGTCTGGGATCTTCTTCCAAAAGTTTTTCACCTAAATTCTGTAAGTTCTCACGGGTTGGGTCAATATTGCTTTGCATTGCTTGTAAGCGCACATAATCGCCAAAGCTAGTTCGGGGCCATCCCAACTGATCTGCTAATTCAGTGGTTAATGTAGTTTTACCACTGCCAATTCTACCGGAGAATGCTACTACCATAATTTGAGTATTAACCTAAAATAACCCAGCCTCTACGATCCCGCTTATCAATATACAAATATGAATCTAGGCAAGCTATTTCATCAATAGCCATCAGAGTTGCATATTGAGACTCTTTCTTCCGTTGCCAAAAATCAGACCCTTCTACACATAGAGCAGAAGAAAATGTCCGCTGTATTTGCTTAAATAGAGAAGGAGTCAACTGATAAGACCAAATCTGGGAAATCTGACAAAGTCCTATAATGGGTCCACCAGAACGCTTTAGTAATAAAACGTCTCCTACATTTACTTTATCGTAAGGGGCAGTCTTATTGATTGAGAATCTTGACTCAACAGTTTTACGACCTTCAAAAATATACTGTAAGAACGGTTCTACAAAGATACCTAAGTGTATCTTAATGGACTGATCTTGAGTCAATTGCTCAATTCTAGTGGACCAGAAGTTGTTGGAATGAAGATTGTTGTGAAGTACTGTAATAAGCTTGCCCCTTTGGGACAATTCGTGATGATATGAAATGAATAATTGATTCGTAGAGCGTGTCATTCTGTCGAAATGTCAAGTTCTTTCAGTAATGCAACAATTTTATGTTGCTCTGCCTGGGCAAGCGACTGCACACTGAAAACTCGATTGATTGTTTCTGATAAAGAATAACCAGATTGTAGAAAATCTAAGAATGGGATTAACTTATGAACCGAAACGACTGTAAAAGCTATGTTATCAGAAGTCCATATAGTTATCTGATTTCGCTCGGTAGCACGACGTGACACGGAATGAAAAAACTTTCCATCTGGATTGGTAGGCCAGTAATTAAAGTATCCCTGTCGGTCATCGCTTTCCTTACGCAGTTGTATCTTTTTATATCCTATCCGGTATTCAGTCCAAGCGGCTTGATTCAAATGTAGAGCATGTTGTGGAGCTATCAAAGTATCTTTTACTTTCTTAAAAATCCATAAATCGCCTGATCGCCAATTATCCCATTTCACTTCATTGATACTCAATACGTGACGTTCAAAAGCTGGCGTTTTGTAAATTAATACCCTAGGTATCTTTCTCATTAATTGAAATCCTCGTTGAGTTGCAATTCCCAGAATTGCTCGCCGGTCAGATGAGGCCGAAGGTCGAGTTAGAGAAGGTAAGACACTGAGCCAAAATTCACCTCCTATTTCCAATAGTTCTGATCCTCTATCAAGGTATGCTTCGTAGAAATCAAGGTACCAAGGGGGATCCGCCACGACTAAATCATAAGTTGTTCGACCATCGTAAATTGGTTTTAATAGGTCGTGCTGAATAACTGAACTAGCATATCCTTGTTGATAAAAGTCTTGTATAAGCGAGGTACTACGTTCATATAAAACCGTATTGACTCCCCCTTCGACTAACGCAGGTAGTATGGTTTTTACTCCGAACAGAGCGACTCGTTCGTTTGAATTAAAGTTGCGTCCGACACGCTTTACAAGATAATTAACTGTTTCAAGGTCAAAACGCCAATCGAAGTCATTGGGATGCTCATCGGCTAGAAAAGAGGTGTCTTTCACTGCCCGTCTTTTCGTTACCTGTTCGAATGTATAATTACTTGAATAAGGAATAAGTGCTTGATTAAGAGCCTTCTCAACATCCGTAGGGAAGGCTCCTAAACTTTCATCTAAATAATTGGCTAAAGGCAGTATATCACCAGAATGACGCTGATGCACTCTTTGTAGACGGGCTACAAGGCGTTTCTGATAAGAAGCATCAACACTCTTCTTTTCTTTGCTTAATCCCATATCATATGCTCGAATACACGTTTATAGCGCTGTTCGGCTGTGAATCGCTTCTGCAATTCATCATTCCACACGGCAACGGCTTCTTGCTGTATACTAATAGCTTGGTGGTGAAGGGAGGCCATTCGAGGTATAGATGGTGAAAATGTTTTAATTGGTAGTGGAATAGTACGCAGGAGAAAATTAGGATGAATTCTTTCCTGTATTTGATCCATAAAACTAATCATTTTATTCTGTAAGCTATCCGCTGTTTGCGCTGTTAGAGTAACATAACCATACATATCTAGGCGGCTTTCCACTAACCGTTTCATTATTACAAATTGTTGGTCGAATAGCTCTGGGTAAGTATTTGTATTGAATGAAAAAGATTCTGGATCGAAACCTTTAAAACAACCAACTCGCCCGTAAAGGCTAGGTTCTGCAAGTCGGCCGATTTCCTCTTTCGATAGGTGTTCCCATAGGTAATTGTTACTCAGATTGTCGTCTGACCATACATATACTTTTCCTACTAACCCCCGGCGACGGACAGCATCCGTGAACCAGAGTATCCATTCCGGAATCAGATCAGGTTGACCACCCGATAAATCAATAATTGGTAATGGTTGCTCTTCTGCCTGATAAAGGTCTAGTAGTTGCTCAACAGTTAAATAAGCAGCATGCTTGAGGTTACCGCTCAACAAGTTGTAATCAACGAAACAGTACCAACATCTCCAACTACAAACAGCGTTCTGAAATACTTGCACACGTACAAGATTTTCAAAAGGAAGTTGCAAAGCATGATGTGCCGGGTCAATCGGCAAAGAGTTTTCAGGAAACCCTGCCGAAGACTCTCTACGAAAATGGTGAACCCTACCATACCCAGAGCAATTATAAGGCAATGTCAAATCATTACTTTGAGCGCTACCAGAAAATTGCGTAATTAGTATTTGTTCATTCTCTTTATTAAACCCCTTTTTTCGTAGCTGCTCCGAATGTTCATACGTATTAATTAAGGCCATAAATTCATCAACTAAAAGAAAGTATTAATTGAGTGCCTGCTGGAGGACTTTCGAAAAGACGAATGTCAACATAGCGCATTACTAGTCCGGTCAGATACTGTAATTCATTTTCCGTCAAATCACGATCATAGGGGATGTTATGCCAGTAGCGAATGCATTTCCGGCAACAAGTTGCCGTAGCATGTTGAGCACAATATATAATGTTTTTCGGTGTCATTGGAGTCTGCCTGCCATCCCAAATAGACTCTCTACCTGAATCACTTATTGAGCTCTGAAGCCGCTTATAAATGTCCTTCTGCATTTGCTCACGTCCCTTTTGGAATTTTCTCCAACTTACTTTTTGATCCAACTTAATTGTCCAGAAAAGATGACGGATATACTCTTTACGTAAAGCAGCAAAAAGAGTATCGGTATCGTTAAGGTCACGATTATACACTTTATTCCAGTCCACAACATCAGCATCGCAAGCCTGACATTTACCACCTTGATAATCTTCAATCTTTAGTTTCCCTTTTTTAGGTCGAAAACAATGTAGATCTTCCTCACACCTAGTACTAGTGCAGCTTATTTTAGGTAAGATTATTTGATCGTCATTTGCCATGTGGATTTTTATAAATCTAGCTTAATGCATTCTCTAATATTTCTTTCTCTTCTATGCTCAATATATCAAAGCGAATGTACTCATTTAGAATGGTTTTAGCAGTAAGACGAGGATCTGGATTTGTTGGCTGAAGGCTTACAGCCGTGCTCCACCAGTTCCGATTTTGCTGAAGCTTTAAAAGGTATGCAAGATAATTTGCCAATGCTCCTGGGGGAACATTTTCCTGACTAGCTATTTCGATTACTTTCGCTTTTAATGCCTGTTCCCGACCACCGGCGGCTTTTACTACTTTGAATGCTAATTCTCCTCCACGCCCATCTAAGACTACATCATTCGCGAATTGATTGGCAGCTTTTTCTTCATCTGAAAGATTCATTTCGGACGAGAAGAGAGCAGAAGTTTCAACTACTTCTCGTACTGTTTCATCCAAATAATCTGATGCATGCTTCACCTCATGTAACAAATCAAATAGCCAGCGAATTATAGATGTAGTATTTTGCTTAAGCACAATTACGTTACGCCCACTAATTCGAAAACAGGCACCGTGGAAATTTACAGTATCGGTTAATGGCAAGACAGGAATTCCTAGTGACCAAACATATCGTAACGTGTTTTCAAAAGTAAGCGGACCGAACGTGACTTCTACTTGAGAACGAAATTCGTGATAATCAGTTGGGATGGATTTTACTGGCAGATTTGCACTTGCTTTTAAGAGGATTTCGGCTAGCGTTTTTGCATAAAGGGTATAAGCAGCAATATCAGTTACCTCTGTATTGATAGGTTTTTTGTAACGAGTGTTATAGTGCTGATAAGCAGGTAAAGGAAGCGATTGTAGTTCAACAATATCTTCGGCAGATATAGAGAAAATTTTGGCAACCTTAGCTAGTGTTTGTTTTATTGCTAACTGATATGATTCATCATTACTATCGAAACGATTTATTATATCTGTCGCCCATGTAGGTAATAAACGTCTTTTGACAAAAACTTCCGAAAACCCCACTTGTTTCAACATAGCTAATAAGCGCTGCCACGAAATGGCTGCTTCATCTTCAGGCTGCGAGACAAAGTTCCAACCTTTAATAGTCTCAATTCGACCTTGATTAAGAATACTTGCTGAGCTTGGAAGGTCATCAGGAACAGGTATATTTGATGTTAAAACTTGTTGACGGAGAGCTTCAATATCTTCTGCGTTTTCAGGGAATATGAATCCGTGCTGCTGGAGCGACTGATGGAACATCTGCTCAAAAGCATCGGAATCCGGCTCGTGAGAATTTTTGAGCGGGTTATTGTTCATCGCGCTTAATATATAAGGTTCGATTATCGGCTTTGAGTTGATTTTCAATATGCTGTTTTACAGCATCATTACCTCGCTGTATTATCTTCCGAAGGTTATCTTTCTTCACGTTGTATTGTCGAGCAAGTGATTCTAAAACATCTGGGGGTAGGTTACGGGCTTGTTTTCCCTTTCCCTTTTCATAATAATTGTAATAAGTCAAAAGGATGTGCCGATCGCGCGGACTAAGCTTTGCCAATGCCTGTTGCACCAAGTCTTCTTTATAGGTAACCTTTGATGATGAGTTTGAAGCCTGTTTCATTATCTTAAAGGCATTAATAGCATCATCAGGCGGATATCGACGATCACTGAGCAGGCGTTGATATTCCTGTCTAGCTATAACGATTAGCCAGCCTTGTACATTTCGCTCAATTACTTCAGGGGTACCTTCAGAGTCTGCTTGAAAAGAGCCAGCATATATCAGAACTTGATAAAATGTGTTCTGCAGTATAGCTCGTTTGACTTCATCATCAGATGAGTCTTCACGGCATATACGAGATAGGACATTCCACAAAAATGGCCGGTGCCTAATGTAGAAAATATCAAATGCCTTATTACGTTCGATCTCGTCTTGTTGCTGGGCAATCAGTTTGAGTAGCTCTGGGTCGGATATACTGTTGACCATATTGGCTGTTGATTAATCACGTTTGAGCGAGGTGATTTATTAATAGAAGTAGCAACCGTGACAAGGGGTAATGTCACGGTTGCTACTTCTATTAATAAACGCTTCTAAATATGGCAAAATCAAACGTACACATTGTGCCCCGTGGTGATCAGTGGGCCGTAAAACGTGCTAACGGACAACGAGCAACTCGTCTTGTCGACACACAACAAGATGCTATAGATGTCGGTCGCAATATAGCTCGTCACCAGCAGGTTGAGTTAATCATTCATAACCAAGATGGTCAGATCAATCGACGTGACTCTTACGGGCATGATCCTTATCCTCCACGAGGTTAACCGTATTTGTACTCATGGCCACATAGCTGGTCCATTAACCAAATTAATTGAAAAATGCAGAATTCAAATGTAATTACTTCTGGCGATTCTGTTCGCTTAAGATTTTTAAATGTAGCAGAATTTGAGGCCAGCGGACAAAATGGTCAGTTGATGACTCTGGCTGCAATTGTTTGTCTGTTGATTGTGGCAATTGCCATAGCAAAAAGCCTTTAAACCGTAAGCGGGGTAATAAATCTGTTATCCCGCTTACACAATCTAACTTCTTTTATCAATGGCACTAACCGAATTTGTTCTTTCCACAGGTTCTAACATAGCCGTAAATATTTTGTCGAATCGACTAGATACCTTTCTTTCTGATCGATTGCCGAGGGGCCAGCGATTGGCGTTATGGCGAGCTTCTTTACTGGCGAGTCCTAATCAGTATTTTCGGATTTCCATCGCCTATCTATACCGCATTTATATAGATGGCGAATATTTACTGATTAAAGGACGTCGAATTGACCAATATCAACCAGTTGGCGGTGTGCGAAAGGTATACCCTTCTGCCAAAATTCTGTCTGAACTAGGGGTGCTTGACGACGATTGTCTGAAGATTGACGATATAAGTCGACATGATCTGCGTGTTCGCGTGCCAGCTCGCAAATTGCTTCGCTTTCTAACCTGGTATGAAAGTCGTGAGGACCGTGAAGTTGACCAACAGCGTGAGTTCATTGAAGAATTAATTAGACCTGGCTTCCTGTCTGCCGATCTTTTCGTCCCTATAGCAACTCAATATCGGTACACGGTGCCAACCTTTCACTTTTCAGCTCATTTTCAATGTCAGGAGTTACTTTATCATGAAGTGTTTGATGTGAAACTGAATTCCGAACAGGAGAAAGCTATGCGACAACTGAAAGACACTCCTTCCGATCAATACGTTTGGGTTGATGAAGAGAGTATTTTGATGTTAGGGCATGACAAACGATTAAAGCGCAAACCATTTCAGATTGGAGAACACGCTCGCTTGCTGATTAGTAAAGACTATAAATTGTTTAACCATTAAACACTCACCGTAATGATACCTGCAACCCCATTTGCAACACCATCGGGTTCCGAATTTCAAATTAGTGATCTTGACGACCTATTAAACCGTTTAGGGGAAAGCCTACAGTTAGACCCAACCCGCCGACGCTTAGCAGAAGAGCGCTATAAAACTGTCGCCGATTGGGTTGAACGCGACGAAATGTTCTTTAAAACGGCTCTTCTGAATGTATATCCGCAGGGTTCCTTTCGAATTCGAACTACTGCTAAGCCATATAAAAGAAATGAATTCGACTTAGATTTTGTCGTCCATCTGGATTTTCTAACAGGTAAGAACTACGATCCCATGAAAGTTCTGGACCAGTTGGAACGTCGGCTACGTGAAAATGAAACCTACAAAGGTATGGTTGAGCGGAAGAATCGCTGTATTCGGATTACCTATGCCAACGACTTTCATATGGATATTATGGTGGGCTGTCAGGAGACATACTACGAGCCCAACCGAATTATTGTACCTGATTGTAAGACAAAAGACTGGACTGCGAGTAACCCTATTGGTTATGGTGATTGGTTTACGGCTAAAGCGAAGTTGGCTCCTGAACGCCAAGAATTACTCCTAAAAGCTTTTGATGCTCGTAACATGCAAATCCGTGCAAGCGAAAACCTACCTGCCGAACTTCCGTACGAATTAAAGGCACCGCTCGAACGGGCCGTACAGATTTTGAAACGCGGACGAGACGTATACTTCTACGACCAGGAAGAATTAGCCACGGCCAGTATTATATTGACAACATTAGCTGCCGAAGCTTATAGCGGGGAGTTATCTGTATTTGAGGCAATTAATCACATCATCAGTTATATTGAGCAAAAGCCACGCAATCTCTTTGGCCGAATTGAGCCTTTTTCTGTTCCGAATCCAGCCAATCCTAAAGAAAATTTCAGTGAGAAATGGTTTGAGGATCGTAAGCTTTTCGATGCATTTCTGGGCTTCATAAGAAACCTAAAACGAATTTGGGATTCAATCAAAGCATCGACAAATCTGACTTTGCGAGAGTCTTTACTAGAAGGAGCCTTTGGAGAAACTAGAATCAAACGGCTGCTTGCTGAACAACGTGATTACCGATTTAAAGTTGAGAAAGCTAATCGACTCATGCCTTTCGCGCAAGCCGCCGGATTAGGTACACTTGGGACTACATCGACTGTAAAGCCGACCTTTGAACCCGCTCCTGTACAAAATCAACCTGCTCGTCGGTTTGGTGGAAAGGCGTTTCCTTTGCATTCTACACAGTTCTCCGCTGGAACAAACTACCTTCAACAACGTTGGATTGAGCAGACATATCCTGGTGTATTTGCTTTTACCGTTCGAAATAGTACGCTTACGTGTAAGGGAAAGATTAGGCCAACTAGCGACTGCGAAGAGTATAGCTTGACAATTCAATATGTGCCGGGCATTCCCCCTCAGGTCTTCATCAATAGTCATCGAATAAAGCCAGGTAATGACATTCACATGTATAATAACGGCGCTTTATGTTTACATTATCCACCAGATATTAAGTGGACTCATCGCACATCGGTAGCCGCTTATACGATACCTTGGATTGCGGAATGGTTAGTGTGTTACGAATTTTGGAAGTTGACTGGTAAATGGGAGGGGGAAGAAGTGAAGCATTAGAATAATTTCGTCTATCTGTAATGTTTTATAAAATAGAAAGTTAAATAATGAGTAACATGTATTTCTGTAAGTAGTGTAGTAAAACATCTTCCAGAAATATGCGTGTCTGTAACTTTGTTAATTATTACGAGCAAAATTCTTCTCGCTCATATACAGCCTATGAGGTGTATTTTTTGTAAGCAAGATTCCTCAGGCTCTAGAAGTGTTGAACACATTGTTCCTGAATCACTAGGCAATAAATCACATGTTTTGCCTACGGGTGTTGTATGTGATAGATGTAATCAATATTTCGCCTTGAAAATAGAGAAAGTACTTCTTGAGCAGGAGTTTTTCAAAAATTTGAGGCATCGTAATGCTATTGAATCCAAGCGAGGTAGAATTTCTCCCTCAGAGAAAGTTTTAGGTACTATAACTTTCTCTGAGGGAGAAATTTACATTTCGAATAAAGGGATGAATGTAGTTACTGTTGATCCTCTTTCCGCCCAATTCATCATGTCGGAATGGTAGATCACCTGATTGTTCCATATGTGCAGCGCCCTGAGAAAAATAACTCTCAGATTGCTAGATTCTTGGGTAAGGTAGCACTAGAATCGTTCGCGCAACGGCTATTAGACAATAAAGAGTGGTTGGAGCTCTGGATTAGTGACAATCAATTTGATTTGTTAAGAAATTACGTCAGATATAATCTTGGCATACATCTATGGGATTATCATGTCCGCCAAATCTAAGCTGAGGATGAAAAATTCTTTTACTCAGATGGAAGCTTTGTAGATATGGTTTTTTGAATCTGATTTTTTAGTTACAGATCATAAAGAAATATATTTTGTGCTGGCAATTAAAGGAATTGAGTTCACTATAAATATAGGTGGCCCTGAATTAGACGGTTATCTGGATTGGCTCAAAGAAAACACAAATAAATCCCCGCTTTATCGAGATAAAAAATATTGCTTCAAGTGCGCCTTTGCCTAAGAATGTGTTTGGGAATTATCTTTTGCCAATCAAATGATCCGTTGCAACATAATCTGAATGTTGGCTAAGTACAGCCAGCAAACCGAAGACGATATCGTGTATTCATAATCTTTGACAATCCTTCGGAAGTGATTCGCCCAAGCAATAGTCCGTTCCAATACCCACCGTTTGGCTACGGGCACAAAGCCCAGAGGTGATTCAGGACGAGACGCTTTTTCAAAATCAAGGCTCCATCTAGCCAACTCTTGAGCGAAGACACCATTATAAGGTTTGTCTTAGCCCCCTTATTAGTTAGACAGATTTTCTGAAAAGGTTTTGTCGTAAACCACCTCGGATTCCTCCCACTTTTGCCGGGTTGTTACAAATCCAATGGAACGGTGAAGCAGATGTAATTGTAATGGGAAAAATAACGCCGTAACGTCTTTTTAGCTTCGTAATAGCTGGAAAATTCATTCCGTTTAATGACATCGTATTCCAGAATGCTATGGAAGGCTTCAATGTAAGAGTTCTCCTCCGGTGTGGCCACGTGGGTGAACTCCTGCTTAAGCTCTGAGCTTTTCTAAAAGTTACGCACCGAATGAGCAATGAATTGACTGCCGTTATCATTACGCAGAATGACCCCTTTCAGTTGATGACTTTGGTTTACTCGTCGTAGCAGGTTGATCAGGTCAATTTGACGAATGCTGCCTTGGGACAGCCGGTCCAAGATTTTGCTGCTATAAACATCAAGGACCTGAACATATAGTATGTTCCGCCGTTCACCTTGTACCCATACGTATATCTTATGGCTCATACGACGCCGACGGAAATTTACTGTAGACGAAATTCTCTCAGAGCCATTCATCCAGGAATTACATCGGCGTATGTTTGGCAGTGTGTGGCGATGGGCCGGTTCGTTTCGCAACACCAATAAAAATATCGGTGTCGATAAATATCAGATTGGCATAGAACTACGCATGCTACTCGATGATTGTCGTTATTGAGTTGAGCATAAGACGTTCAGTCCAGATGAAATTGCGATCCGCTTTAAACATCGTTTAGTCGCCATCCATTGTTTTTCAAATGGTAATGGTCGTCACTCTCGCTTAGCAGCCGATGTCGTGATTGAACGTCTGTTTGGTGGTGAGATTTTTACCCGGAGTAGTCAGAACTTGATTTATAAAGGGGAACCCCGTGCTGCTTATTTGACGGCTGTTCGAGCGGCTGACAAAGGTGATTATGATCTACTCCTAGCATTTGCTCATTCCTGATTGAAGGACAGTTTAGACGTCTTTTTTTGAGTCGTCATGGTGTTTCTACTCAAGATTGTCCTCTGCTTAAGGTCTACTTTATGGTTTCAGGACTGGCTTAATCAATCAGTATAATGTACACTCAAGACCTGGCCTATCTGGTTGATAATAGCTAACTGGATTTTCAATCAGTAAGCTCCTTGTAGCTGGGTCGGTTCGCATTGTATCAACCAGGTGTCGATCACACTATGAGTACAACCGCACCGACTCTGTTTTTTTCTTCGAGGAGAAGTCATAAAAAAGCACAACGCTGAACATCACTTCGATGAATCCAACCATAAGTGTAGTGACCAATGGTTGCATGTTTGTAATAAATAAACCATAAGCCGATAGGCCCAACAGACCTCCTAATACCCAGTATAGTTTGTTGCCATACAGGGTGCGAAACGTTAAGTAGC
Organism: Spirosoma foliorum; assembly: GCF_014117325.1. Lineage (NCBI taxonomy): Bacteria > Pseudomonadati > Bacteroidota > Cytophagia > Cytophagales > Cytophagaceae > Spirosoma > Spirosoma foliorum. Next base: position 2,692,632 of record NZ_CP059732.1, read on the forward strand.
GGCCACCGATGATTAGGGCCATGCCTTGAAAAAAAACACTCGGGCCGTTGGAGTGAGAGTCCGTAGGCGATTGGGATGGTCATCAGCATAAAAAAGATTCCCTCCATAGCCAGGCCAGTTAAGGGGTTGCTTTGGTGGGTTGGCACTCTGGTACCGCTTAGTCGGTCGATCAGCGTACTAATGGGGTAAATGAGCGCACCGCCGACCAGGAGTGCCCAGATGGCCTGTTTAGTTGAAAATCTGTTGAGGACAACCGCTGTTGTGAGCCAGACAATTCCTGAGACAAGTACCCCCGTAGCGCCATTACGGAACTGGTCTCTCATGTGGGTTTGGGCTGCTGTTATTGACTCTAATGGGTTGTTGTGCTGCATGGGTAAACGTACATTCAAGCTAAAATGACCCTAAATTAATTCAATGGTTTCCAATCCTACAACCAAAACAGGCTTGGAGGTAAATCGGGATGGTGAACGGTGGTTTATCAGATTGACCAGGTCAGCTTCATTCAAGGTAATACAGAATGATAACAGCCGTTTTTACACATCAAGGACAGCCTTATTTGACGCTTTGTCTAATAGGCCTAATGCGGTATAATTAGATCTTGAAGCGGTATAGGTAGAAAAAGGCGTGGATTTCTATTTCAAATTAATTTTCACTAGTGAATTCACTGATTTATACAGTTTGTTCGCTTTCTGCTCTAGCCAAAACTGCCTAGCAATATTGTCTCACATACTGATTGAACTGGATTAGCTGGTCAGAATGCTGCAGCAACGAATGAGCGGGTCCACTGGACTGTGGTAAACGATAAGGTAACCAATGAAATATGAAAATTCTCGGGAAACGCTCCCCACTATGAGACGATAAAATCTTCATTCATCTGCTTCAAGAATAGGGCTTTTAAAGGAACAGTGAACTATAAAATTATCGGAGAAAATTGTAAGATGAAATCATATCTATCACAATTTGAAAAAAGGGTATTTTCCCCCTTGAAATTGAGAGGACGAGTTTAGAATTTTACTGGCTGAATGAGCATCCACAGTTATTATCAATGCTTGAGTGGATTAGTGAAAGCTACGCAAGTGCGTCCAGTATATCAAGCTACAAAATGAATACGAAGTGCTCCGCTAATACAGTGCTGAAAACTATGTAAATGTTCTTTCGGAAAAAGGAGGTTTGTTTCTTTATAGCTTAATAAGTAAATGATATTTTATCAAGGTTAAACTCGATAATTACTTGCACGTAAATGAGGTACAATAAATTCTCATATTTTTTCAATATTTACTTATACCCATTACCCTCTTCCCAAACCTCTAAAATCACATATGGCTACATTCACGAGAAAAAATGCTTGGAATAATAACGGTACATTCGATAATCCCGATCTATTGTGGTATGCAAAAGCCGTTCAAGTAATGCAATCCCGACCAATAAGCGACCCGACTAGTTGGTGGTTCTACGCTGCGATTCATGGTGAATATTTATTGCCTGCATCTATGATACCTTCGTCATTTCCCGACTACCAATATTTAAACTGGATAAATATATCATACATTGCAACTACTGCCAAAATAGACAAGATCCCAGCCCAAAAATTGACAGATCTTTTTTGGGACCAGTGCCAGCATGCCACCTGGTATTTTTTACCTTGGCATAGGGGGTATTTAGTTTCTATTGAAAATATTCTTCGCGATATAATAATAAATCAACTAAAAGGCCCTGAGGACTGGGCACTGCCTTATTGGAACTATCTAAACCAATCTACTCAAAATACAGAACAAAATATCCCTCCGGCATTCACAGATGTTAGTTTACCCGATGGTAAACCAAACCCCTTACATGTAGTAGAAAGGTATGGGTCAATAATAGAAATTGGTAATGCAGAAAATTCTGCAAATGATATATGCCAATTTGATACAATTTACAGTGACGGGTCTTCACCTGCCCCACTAGGACCAGGTGATTCAACAGGCTACTTTTATAGTGGGGGTGAAACTGGATTCATGCATGAAGGCGGTTCGGAAACTGGAGATATCGAGATGAACCCTCACAATTTTGTTCATGGAATGGTAGGTGGTCGAAACAAGAAAAAGCAAACAGGCTTGATGGGAGTTCCTAATACAGCAGCTCTCGACCCCGTTTTTTATCTGCATCATGCGAATGTTGACCGAATGTGGGCAGCGTGGAATGAAACTGGGAAAAACGAGAATTCTTCTAAGCCTAGTTGGTTGGTAGGACCTTCTGCTCATGGTAATTCACGTTTTGCTATGCCTTTAGATTTAAAAGGAAACCCATGGTTTTATACTCCGGCGGACACTCAAAGTACAAATAATTTGAAGTATAATGGTACAACATATTCTTATACTTATGATGATCTCTCGTTAACTTCTTTTGAAAAAGCCCCACCAAGTGAGCCTATGAGGATAAGTGAAAGATTTGCAAAATTAGGTATAAGAGATTTGCATAATGTAATTAAAATGACTAATGATCGAAAAACTGAATTAGTTGGAGCAAGCAGTGGAACCCTAAAAATAAAAAATTCAGAAACGCAAGCCACTGTTAAACTTAATACGACAGCATGGGAGTCTGTTTCAAGGAGTTTTTTTATAGCGCCTATTCCGAGCATTCCTGATGAAGTTTTTCTTCAATTAGAAGGTGTAAATGGGGGTAGCGACTCAAACTTTCTTTCTGTTTATGTAAATGAAAAGTTTGTAAAGTCAGTATCACTTTTTGGTCTCTTATCTGCATCAATGAAGAATAATTTTCATGGTGGTGCTGGCCTTACTTTCAAATTCAATATCACAAACATTATTGATGATTTGCATCTAGCTGGTAATATTGATATTGACTCACTAAATGTTCAGGTAAAGGCTAAAGACGCTTTACATAAAGGCGATGAAATTACAATTGATCGAATAGGGGTTTACCGTGTGAGTCAATAATCTAAAAATTGATCTATGAAGCTTTCATGGAAGAATCGTATTACAATTAACCTTGTAATAATAAGCATAAGTCTTTTTGTTTGGGTTTTACTTCTGATCAATCCAGGTCATATAATGACAATAGAGCATTGTCATGTTTCAACCTCTGGTCCATCGACTGCATCACTTCAAATGTTACTAGAAATGAATCCATTTTCATCGCAACTAATTGGATGGGGAATTATGGTAGTTGCAATGATGTTACCTAAATTAATTGTACCGATTCAATATATTTGTATACAAAATTTTAAGGAGAATCGCTTGTTAACTTCTTTACTATTTGTGTTTGGTTATGTATCAGCCTGGATGCTTGTAGGTGTTTTTATGGTCGGTGCAATTATAAGCTTGAATCTGCTTCTGCCAATGTCCTATATACCAGCATTAGGCGTTTTTTTTATTGCAGTGATATGGCAATTTTCACCAATAAAACAGCGATGCCTTAATCAAGGGCACGATCATAGGAGGTTAGCCGTATTTGGATGGCCCGCATACCGTGATGCATTTTTATTTGGTTTAATGCATGGAACATGGTGCGTGGGCTCTGGTTGGGCCTTAATGCTTTGGCCTATGTTGTTGCCAAACGGCCACAATCTCGCTATGATCATGGTTACTTTCATTATGCTCAGCGAGCATTTGGAGCATCCACAAATTCCACGATGGCGCATTGATTTTCGTACCAAGTTGCTCCGAATACTTGTTGCTCAAACTCAAATAAAATTGAAACAGGTTCAGGGCACGATCTAATTTCAAAAGTAGATTTTGAAAAATTTGTGCTGACATTGATTTTACCCTTTTCGTCAGTTTATGCATTCAATATCATCCTACATTAAGCAAGATACCGAAACAAATACCTAAAAAACTTATGAACAAAAAAAACATAAGCGGCATCTACTTATACCGGAGCCTGATAAATAACAAGGTGCTACAGACCGAGTTTAATGAGCTAGAATTTGGCAGAGGTATCATGACCATTTCAGATGCAGATGGGACAATCAAGGGTACTTTCAACATGGGAGAAGGGTATGAAATGACCCTAAAAGGGACCATTTTCTCGGAAGATAAAAATTCGTTCTTGAGAATGACCGGCAACGGCATACCGGGTACTGCTACCGACAAGTGGGTTTATGATTACGTTGGTCTAATTGATCCTATCTGGCCCAACGCTGTGGCACAAACTCCTACTATCACGGGTAGCGTGATACGAAGTGTAGATCATGGATCATCAAAAGCGGGCGTAACTGCAACCTTCTATATGGTCTTGACAACATAACCTTTTTAAAAAGCTCATCCACATAATTCACCATGACGAAAATAAATGTGGCTGTTTTGGTCTATCCAGGTTTTGAACTGATTGATATGAATGGCCCGATCGATGTGTTTGTAAAAGCGAATCGCTACAATCAGCACAAGAACGTGTACCAGGTATTCACGGTTGCTGAGTCGCTTGATGAAATCAGAAGCGAACATTCGACAGTGCGCATAACGCCAGACTATGCACTCAGTAATAGCCCTCAGCCCGATATTATCGTCATTCCAGGAAAGATCATGTCTACCGATAGTCCAGAGGGATTTGGTAGCGTCTCTAACGAGTTAATCACTTGGATAAAAAAGCAGGCTCAACATACCGGAATAACCATCATGTCTGTTTGTGTAGGTATCTACATTCTCGCAAAAACTGGTTTGCTAGCCAATAGGAGAGCAACAACACATTGGCTCTCAATAAGCGATGTCCAAGAGCAGTATCCTGATATCATGCTTGTAAAAAATGTACGTTTTGTGCCCGATGGGAATATCATAACGACAGGTGGTGTCACCTCAGGTATTGACGGCGCACTTTACCTGCTTGAAACTATGGAGGACCCTGATTTTTCACAAAAGATTGCTGATATAATGGTTTATAACCGGGAAGCACCTTTGCCCCCTAATACGCTCCTGACTTGACCCTTTTATGGGTCGGTGTCTATACAAAGGCAATAAAGCAAACCTACAGCCATCACTGGTTAGAGGCTTTTAGATTCTATTTTAACGGTAGAAAAAAGGTTTTTTTTCGCAATAGAATAAATATATATGCACTTTTAACTCCAAGTTTTAAATCCTAAACTATTTGTATTATGAGCTGTTACAAATCGGCCTCTGCCGTTGAAGAAAACGGAATAGCTGGACCTCTACTAGTTGTCAAAGTAGAAGCGTTTTCTGGGATTGTTGCTCCAACTTTAAAAAAAGGAACACCCCCATTTCATCCTGCTAACGTTTTCCCCGTTACAATTGAACATTCAGTACCAGCTGGTGCAACCATTACCCATTTGGAAGCAACGCAGAATCTGACAAAAGTGGGCGAATTCGAGTACGTGGTTATTCATTGTGGGGACGATAAAGGCACGCGTATTCCCGTTACGAAGTCATAATATTTGTTTTTTGTAGCTGATAACCTACAGAATATTATTGTTTCAACATAAAGACGCTCTGGCAGCAGCCAGGGCGTTTTTTGACTCATATCTACCAAGTAATATCAGGTAACGATTAGTCTTGCTACTTTTTTTTGGACAAAAAGCTAAGTAACGTGAATTCGGGATTAGATTTGAACAGGCTTAACAAATACGCAGGGTTTGGTATCATAAAAATGGTAAGCTACTAAACCGGCCATTGTATGCACCAACGCATTCAGGGGAGACCGGTGACGCGTGTGGTCTACATCCTGTACACTCATTAGAATATCATACACCGACTCAATTAAGGCCGCTTTTTTAAACGTAACTTATCATCCAATTCCAGAAGTTGGTTCTTCATATTGCTGCGTACTTTGGTCACCAGTCGTAAGCCCTGCTGATAAAACTCCTCGAAGAGCTTGCTCAAGTAGCCTTTTTCGGCATAACAGCGGCCCTGGAAGCGACCCAATAATTGGCGTAACACCGCATCATTATTGTCCGAAACGTTGGCAGGTGTAATGAGAAAGTTCATGATCTGGCCTAACTCATTGATAATAAGATGAAGTTTGAGACCATAAAACTAGCCCGTCGAGGATTTACCCCGCCCAGTGATAGCAGCAAAGACTTTATTACTAGTAATACGTTTATTGTCGCAGTCGGGCAGTTTCTTCGAATCGGCAAAGTAGCAACCCGTGCGCTTACTGCTCAAACAAAGATACTTGGTTAGCATATGCAGGGTGGCTGCTTGCCGGGGCAATAACTCAATAAGTCGGCCATAACTGACCAGTTTAGGAAAGTAAGTAGCCATCTGGTTGAGACCAGTCGCTGATAATAGTATTGGAAGTTTTTGTAGCCCGAATGATGATAATAGACGAGCAAGGTGATAATCTCACTGGCTGTCAGATCGGTTTGCCGAGTGGGTTGTCCTGACTCGGTTAGGGTACGACTAGCCAGCCATTGCTCGAACGGGGTAACAAAATCATCCACAGTGATAAAGATTTCAATGAGTTTTTCTTCGCAGATTTGCGTTTACATAGGGGTTACATAGTAGATAAGTTGGCTTCGACACCACAAATCTATCTGATTAGCCCCTATTGCACTTTTTAGCTATTCCTAATCCAGAACTCATGTTAATCTATAAAGTTAGTCTTGTATTTGATGACCTACGATTAAATAAAATACGGGTATTATTCTTAGTTGAAATGAATCCTAGCACTAATTATTTCAATGAACTTCATTCCGAAGAAGTACAAGAGTTAATGGCTCGACCACCAAAATGGTTGTTGCACTGAGGAATTACAGTTATTTTTTTAATTGTAACACTGCTAATTACCGGAACATGGGTAATTCATTATCCTGAATTAGTATCTGCATCTTTTAAATTCATCCCTGTTAAAACACCTAAGGTGGTTTTGACCCATACGGATGGTAAACTAATAAGATTATTTGTAGAGGAAGGACAATCTGTACAGAATGGTCAGACGCTTGGATATATCGAAAGTACAGCCCGGCATAGTAATGTTCTGCTTTTATCGCATATGCTTACAAAAGCATTGACAATAGCTAGTAAAGGAAACCTGGAAACACTGAGTCATTTAAATTTAGCGAACTTCAGCCAACTGGGTGAGTTACAAAATGCTTACCAAGAATTTGATCAGTCACATATACAGCTTAAGGCCTATTCAACTAACGGTTTTTATTGCCAGAAAAAAAATATTCTTCTTCAGGAAATCAAAGATTTGTAAGCATTAGCTGAAAACTTACAGATACAACATGAAATTCAGGCAAAGGATATAGTGCTTGCTCAAGAAGATTATGATATCCAACTCAAATTAGTAAATGATAAGGTTATTGCTCCATTAGAATTAAAGCGTGAAGAAAGTAAAAACAATGCTCGAAGACTGCCATATCAACAAACCAGTGCCGCCTTAATTACTAATTTGACATCTTAACGAGCCAAACAAAAAGAAATTTTAGAATTGGATAAAGATGTTGTCGAAGCACGCGTCAAGTTTATCCAAGCTATTAATACACTCCAAAGTGCAAATAGCTCCACCTAATTTCGATTACTTCGGTGAATTAAGAGTGCCACAACGTAATGCAGGTATAGTGCAAATTGGGCAAGAGGTATTGATTAAATTCGCTGGATATCCATACCAGGAATATGGAGTAGTAAGAGGACGTATAACAACCTTTGCGGATATGTCCTTAAATAACAGTGTTTTTCTGGCAAAAGTTACTTTGCTTGATGGGTTAAAAACTACTTATGGAAGAAGAATTTCATACAAAACAGGATTGATTGCCTTAGCCAAGATTATTACTGACGATAGCCGATTGCTCATGAAGTTATTTTACCAATTAAGAAAGGGTGCAAATGGTAGATGAAAATAGATCAAAATAAACTATGTTCGAAATCTGTTGCCTATTCGGTGCAGTCTTAGGTATTGGGGAGACACATGACGGTCGTTAGAGCAGGGTTAACCACAGATACCTAAGGAAAAGATAGCGCCCCTAATATGATTAATGGCTATTCTCCAACAAATTGGTCTCCTGAGCCCCTAGAGTGCTCCCGTTTAGCCTGTCATGTTTAATTGTATATTTCGGAGAGGTCGGTTCAGCGTCAATCTAAGGGAGTCGTCCAATTTCGGGTTAACACCTGCAGGCGTAATAGATTAAATTTTGCTTTGCCATACATGATTCGCTTGATAGTCTTTAGCCGGTTTACTTGCCCCTCAGTTTGGTCATTACTCCACTCCGATCGAAACGCTTCTTTAACAGCGGCAAAGTCCTGACGCATCCCTCGCACAAACCCACTCAAGACAGGTATCCTTTCGGCATCGGCACACCAGCTAGCTAACTCGTCCGCTTGCCGATCCTGTATGAGTTGCTTGAAACATAAACTCAGCTGATGCACCTGACTAATCAATTCATTTCAAGGTACGATATCCTATAGCGATATAACTAGGATCACAGAAAATACTAGATTTCACTTGAGATCTGCACATCAAATTCTGACGGCATTATACCCTGAGAGATTAGAGTTTTTAACAGAACTCGATGAGTTGTTGGTAAGATTAGAATTTGGTTTGCCTAAATCTGCATTAGTTCTACTACAGGTCCCAATTAAGCTAACACGTGGGCAATATCTAAATCTTCATCAAAGTGATTGTTTGGCTGTAAAGGAAGTTTTGAACTTTCTTCAAGAGGATTTGGAGAGGTTAGTCTTTGTTCAACTCCTCAGCCAGTTGAGCTAGCTGTTGGTTGGTTAAGCGGCTATTGGGAACAGGCGGTTTATACAAAGCTAAAGCTGCACTAGCATCTTGCCTATATTTTCAGTGTTTGGCTAACCTAGCCTTAAACTAGGCCCAAGAATCTGAGCGATTTTGGTTTGTTTCCAGTCAGCCTAATTTAGTTCTGGGCATCGCCAATGTAATAATTCACAGGAAGAAGGCTTGTAAGCTGCTATGGCTAGCCAAGAACTATTCATTACAAACCTACTCACGAGTCAATAGTAATTCGCTATATGTGTAAATTTAGCCTTCTATTAACTAACTCACTTATAGTCATTTGCAAAAAAAGTAATATCCCTAATACTATCAATAAAGCTATAAAAATATAAGTCATAATTGCTAGTATATTATTCGTATAAGAAGTAACAAAAAAAGCTGGTAAAGCGAAAGCAAGAGCATTTAAAAAAAGTAAGAAAAAACTTGGTTTAGTATAGCTTTTTGAAAATATATCTAAAATTTTGTCATCATCTTCCTGCATTCTATACTGTAAAAGTTTATTGATCGTATTTAACCGTATATCATTTTGGGATGAATTGATATCTTTATCTCGAAATATTTTTAATATATATGAATTCTCATCAATGAATTTCACATCTTCGTCATCAAGGTAAAGGAACGCGAAAGCGTCAGCTTGAATCTCATCGTTCAATTTCTGGTTTTTGTTATCCTTATTTTGTTCGACTATTCCAATACCTATCAGGAATAAGATAACGAATAACGGATATAGTGTACTGAATTTTAAATCGAAGATAAAATAGATTGATAGTAAAAAAACTATATGTACTTTTAAGCCATTTTTTGCAAAAAAATTAAAACTAGTTGCGCTTAAAGCGGCATGGCCTAACTCGTGAAATAAGTTGAATTTTTGAAAAGAGCTTGTTTCACCGGGAGGTGAATTTAAAAATATATATGATCCAAATAGCGCCATATGATAGCAAATAGCATTCTCTGCGATTTTACCTGTTCCATTCAATGATACCGAATATAAGTGTACTATATCATTAAGTTGAACATTTCTAACCCCTAATAAGTTAAACCATTTTTGAAAAAAAAATTTATTAATATCTAAATACTGCTCATAAGGTAGGTAATTGCTTAAAAGGTATTTCTTTAATTTAAAATTTGGAAGATCCTGCTCGTACTTAAAAATAAACCCTGATAAAACTTTGAGTCGTAAGTATATTATCCGAATTAATCCAAAAATTTCATTTATAAATTGATTCAGAAGGAATGCTAAGAATATTATTAGCGGTGAAGCCCAATTTAGTTCTCTTAATGATAAAATTGTAAAAAAAAACATTAATGGGCGCTCTCGTAACACACCATTTAACAACGCTCGTATAAAATCTATTTTATTTCGACTCCATATATAAGAAATAATACTCCTTCTACTTTCGTCACTAGTAACGTCCATTGTTATATATTTTCAGGTTGCCTATTTATGTCTACTATGTATCTTATTATTTTCTCTTTTTTGATTTCAGATAATTCAATATTAATTTGAGGATTATTAATAATGTTTATTGATATATTATTTACGGTTGCAGAATTTTCGTCTTTTTCTTTTAAAAAATTATATATGTTAATTATTGCATCAGTAAATGCGGCGGCATTTATTAGTATACTAACTATTTGAGATATATCTAAATTGGATCCTCCTGTAGCCCTAATTGACTCTACAGGTCCAGAGATAATATTATTTACATTTGCTTCTCCAACTACACTACATTCACCAGGGAAGATTGTTTTTAAGGTATCGTATTTCAAATTTGTAGACATATTAACAATATTTAGGAGATTTTCTGTATTAGATTTTTATCTTAATTAGTTAAAATAAGCCATTTGATTTGGTATTTGTCAGTTATATTTTAGCCTAAAAATAAAGATCCTATAATTGACTTCTTAATTTAGAAGCGTTCGGAATATTTTGGCAGGACTCAACCAATACTTGATGGATTAGGTAATTCATTTACTTGAGCTTGACCTGAGTCAATATGCGATTTTAATTTGTTTATTAATTCACCTTCCTCGGTAGCCTCTAGCGTTTCTACAAAACCAGTGGTTCTGGATTGTTTGATGCGTGCAATGCCATTAAGCAAATCTTTAAGCGTTATTGGGTCGACATTATTCAGCGCGCATTTTACGGCTGTGTTTACAATGGCATTTTTAATGTCTCTCCCACAAATGTTGTCTACTTCAGCCAATGTTTGTATGAGTACATCTTCCGAAAGAGGAAGCTCTTTGGGTAAATGGGCGGTCCATAGTTGAGCACGTGCTTCTGTATCAGGTAAAGGGAAATGGATATTATATACTCTGGTATCAAAAGCTTTATCATAGTTTTCTATCAAATTTGTGGCAAAAATTACAGTTCCTTTAAACTGACCTATTGATATAAGCAATTGACTGCGCATCGAGTTAATGGCCTGCTCAGAACCTTGGGTAACGTTTGTTAAGCGCTTTGATAATAAAGAGTCCGCTTCATCAATAAATAAGACCGCATTATTGCGTTCAGCGGCCAAAAATAAAGCTTCTACATTTTTAGGGCCTTCCCCATGATACTTGCTTTCAATCTGGGCGTAACTAGCCACTATAATATTTTTGCCTAGGTAGCTAGCAATTGCATGGGCGGCCAATGTTTTTCCAGTACCAGGCTCTCCATAAAAGTTTAACGCCGTTTTAGGGAAGGGCTCGATTGATTTAAGGTTCCATTCATTAAAGACTTTGGCTTCTACTTTTATTAAATCGATGCAAGTAAGAAGGTCTTCCTTAACACTTCTGGGTAAAATTAAGAAGTCAAAATTATATAACGGTGATTGTGCTTTATATTGAGTTGACCGCTTTTCTACCGATATATTATCATTTTCTACTGATTCGCCTTTATGGGGATCACTAGAAGCAGTAGCCTGCATTAATGATGGAGTACCGATACTAATTTTTATTTCTTTAATATTAGCAGATTTACACAGGTCTTCTACTGTTGTGATTAGCCTAGAACGGTATATAGCCGCAGTAGTCGTTTTAACAGTATCAGGAATGCCTTCAATTAATATATTTAATGGCTTCATGAGTCATTAAACGGAGTTTAGTATGGATTAGTAAGTAATTTTAATTTTATCGTTCCATCCAAATTTGGATTGCAGATCTTTATCAAGCTCTTTTGTTTCCCAGGCTTTAGTTGCTAAAGTAGCACCTTTCTTGGTAAAGACCCCTGCCACTACTTTGTAATTACCATTGTCAAGTTTTTCTTTGATAATCTCTGCATATTTTGCCTCGCTAACTTGATTACCATTTAGCCAAGTATAAATATCATTCCAAACCAAGAGAGTAATTACTGCGCCAGCAAATAGTAGCGCTATCAGGGTTTCTATTAGCATAAAAATATTTATTCGTATATAACAATTTCATTGTCCTTATGGAGGCTTTTTAATTCTTTGTCTATTTTGTTCGACTGTACTTTTCTAGCATCCTTAAGCGTATTGGTCCTCTTGTTGAAAATCCCCTGAACCGTTTTGTAGTCGCCTGTTTCAAGCTTTTCTTGTAGTGTAAAAGCAATATTATCTTCATCTTCTAGCTTTAAATCGTTTCGATCTGTAAACCAGTCAACGATTTCGAGGAACGTTAAAATTAAGACAATAACAACACTTACTGCTGTTGTTGCGGCCAATAGTAAAGCAAATAATTCAAGTATCATGATTTTATTCGAAGATAATTATATCATTTTGGCCAAAAAGATTCTTTAGCTCTAAATCAATATCATGCACGATTAATTTTCTGCCATATAAGGTATTATTTACTTTATGGACAAGCTGATTATTGTTATTTAAAAATACTTGAATAGCAATCCAACCTTGTTCATGAGGTTGTCTTAAAAGTGCACCTTTTACAACGAGATCTTCTGGTTGATTTTCCACAAAAAACTCAATGACAGATTCATAACTAAGCTTATCTAATACATCTGGCCCAAGAAAAGGGATTTTATCTGTTAATTCGATAAATAAATCAACAACGTCATTGAACGCATTTTTTGACTTTCCAGTAATTAAGTCAGATATTCTTTTTAACATTTTTTTACTTATTTTTGAATTTAACACAAATCTTTTCAGCAAGATCATGTATATCGGCTTGCTTTGAAATTGAAGAAGACTTGAATTTATCGAAACTTCGATCTAATAAGATCGATAAATAAATGCTTATAAAGCTATTTAAGGACAGGAGCCATTGAAAGTTTATTAGACTAACTTGATGTTTAAATCGACCAAGGCGGGTTTAACATCGACCAAGCGTAAGGAGCATTATTTATATATTATTGATCCGTGAGTAAGCTTATGATCATCGTATCTGATTGTCAGTATGGCAACCTACAAACAATCAGATTAAGAAGTACTCCGCCGACGTTGTGTTGAACTGGATCATGCGGGTTAGAAGCAGAGTCCTATTTCTTAAGCATTAGGTTTGACTCAAGGCTGGGTGAGTCAGACCCTAAAGAAATACCGAGAATGAGGAGCAATTGCCCTGCAATGGCAAAAACCTACTGGAGCACCCACTCGGTTAACAACCGACCAATGCCGTCAGCTGGTGGATGAACTCAATAAAGGTGCTGAGCATCATGGATTTGTGGGCGCGATTTGGACGCGCCCGCGTGTTAATGAAGTCATCAAGAAATTATTTGGCGTCAGTTATGATCCGTCTCAAGTAGGACATAACCTAAAGAAGGTGGGCTGAGTCGACAGAAACCACAGGCTACAGCCCGACAGCAAAATCCTGTGGCAGTGGCACAATGGCGCGAAGATCGCTTACCTGAACTCAAAAAAGCTAAAGAGGAGGGGCGGGTGCTTTTATATGTTGATGAGTCAGCCTGTTACCTACTGCTGCTTTTAGCCAATACGTGGGCTCCTTGCGGGCAGACACCCGTATTTATTGAGCAAGCAGGTCGTGTCCATTTAAGCTTGATTGCCGCGATTGCGCCTAATGGGCGTTTGTACGTAGCTGGTCAGGATCAGCCTTTTACTAGTGAAGACATCGTCGCTTCGGCGATCCGATTGGTTTCTAAACAAACTTTGCCATCGGTATCGAAAAAGAAACTTGTTAGTGATTTGGTATGGCGCATCAATTCATCGGAGTGAAGCCATCAAAGACTTACTGCGAACCAAGTCTGGATGGATTCATTTGGTGCGTTTACCCGTTTACAGTCCTGAACTTAACCCTGTCGAATTGCTATGGAGTCAACTAAAACGAAGTCTAAAAACCAAGTAATTACCAGCTAGGAAGAGCTGGCAGTGGATGTTTTGGAACAAATTAAGCTTTTAGAAAAAGAGCCCAAATTGGTACAAGCGTTCTCCAATAAAAAAGAAATCGGTTTTATTACGATTTAATTCACGGAGCTATAATTTAATTTTTCGCAATTACTTAGTGTATACCTTATGGCAAATAAACCGTTCTTTTTTGAATTGTTGGTTAATTCCAGATTATTATTTCGTCTTATTCGCTATGGATTACTCTTGTTAACAGGAATATTTCTGATATATCGGGGATTTCACTATCTAGCTACAACTATCATAAAGGCTTCGTCAGGGGATGTTTGGCGATATAGTATTATTTCAACTATCTTCTTTGGTAGCTTAATTGCTGCTGCTTACTGGGTAATTACAATTCTCATCCGAAACAATCTCCTTCTCAAGTTTAACCTTAAAAATTTTTCTCTTGGTCTGTTTCTGGTTCATTTGGTAGCTTCGGAATTAGTCCTTACTCATTTTTACTTATTTTACGCGATCTTCCCGATTGAGAAATTGCCTGGCTTTTATAAAACGTATGCGGAGCATATTAAGCAATTACCCTTCTGGATGGCGCCGTTCGATAGAATAGTCGTTTGGCTATTTTCCTTTTCACTCTTTTATAACTATCTCTTATACGCCATAGGTCTTAAAGTATTTAAAGATTTATTTACCGCTCAACTTCGTAGTATTGAACTTGAAAAAGATAATTTACGCTTAGAATTTGATTTTTTAAAAGCTCAAATAAATCCCCACTTCTTGTTCAATACATTGAACAATATTTATTCGTTTTCAATCCGATCGCCTGAAAAAGTACCAAATTCAATATTGAAACTTTCTGATCTGATGCGGTATACACTATATGAAACGAATGATGATCAGGTTCTTTTAATTAAAGAAATTGCCTTTTTGACAAGCTATATTGATTTGCAGCGTATCCGACACGATGATCATGTAACCATTCAATTTATAATTATGGGCCAACCGACCAATCAAGTCATTCCTCCTCTGCTATTAATTGTATTTATTGAGAACGCGTTTAAGCATGGTATTCAGGCAACGGCGAAATCTTCCTGGGTAGATATTAGACTCAGTATTCAACCCCACACGGTATCTTTATACGTTGATAATAGTATTCCTAATATTGTGCCGGAAACCCAACCTGGACTCGGATTGCGGAATGTTCAGAAGCGCTTAGCTCATTTTTTTCCACATCTCCATACTTTGTCTATTGAGCATTCGTCACATCAGTTCTCCATTAAATTATCCCTTGACCTCCATGAAAATGCCCTATCGAGTGATCGTGTTAGATGATGAACCCCCCGCTCGCGATCTAATTGAAGTATTTGTAAGTCAGGTGCCTGACTTACAGTGCGTTAATAAAAGTTCAAATGTGATGCAAGGTTTAATCGCTATTCAGGAATTAAAACCCGACCTCTTATTTCTGGATATTCAGATGCCGGAAATGACAGGATTTGATCTAATGAAGTTACCATTAGTACATCGCCCTGAAATTATTTTGACGACGGCCTACCCAGAATATGCACTAACTAGTTACGAATTTTCTGTGCTCGATTATCTAGTAAAGCCAATTGCTTTCGACCGATTTGTGAAATCGGTTGTCAAATTCAGGGAGAAAAGGCAGTTATCCTTAAATTCTACAGACTGGCAATCAACCGAGGCAATTCCACGGGCCGCCCAATCTGAGATCGCCACTACATTTGACTCAGATTCTAATTCAGTTTGGTTACGGGAGGAAAAGCGGCTTTTACAAATTCCATACAGTGAAATCCTATATATTGAAGGTTTAAAAGACTACGTGAAGGTTCATCTAAAAGATCAGATTATTGTGTCCCACATAGGACTAGGAAAAGCGGAAAAACTTTTTACCACCCCTCAATTCGTTCGAATTCATCGATCATTTATTGTAAGATTAGCCGCCGTCCGGCTAATTGATGGCAATACCATTACCTTAACTAACAAGAAGGAGTTAGTGCTCGGGCCCCTTTACCGAGACGAATTAAAAAAATACGTTGCAGCCCTTATTTAAGATTAGTCGATACTAAAGGGGGCTTTGTCTATTCTAAAAGGCTTTTTGTCGAAAAAGACGAACTTAACCAAGATGTGGATATAGCTTTAAGGATCGAATTTCTATCACAACTGTTCAACTTTCCTTTATAATGAAATCTAAATCTCTATCCTACAAGAAGGTAAGGATCGTTACTCACATGTTGCCCAATCAAACTGTTGGTAAAAGTAATCAGACAATTACGACAGATCTATGTACTACAGTAACTAGTACAGGTTTCGCTATTCTTAAAACAGCTTAACTCAGGTTATTCCTGTTTCTTTTCATAGGCAACTATTATCTCTATCAATATACGGGCATAATGGAGCTCGATTTTTATTATTTACGAACGCCAACATTGTCGTTGCAGCGGCTATTGGATTTACTCCAGGAAGATGATTTACCTGCCTATGTCCAAGAAAACCTGATGGGCGAAGCTATTTTTTTAGCTTCGCCCACTTTATATAATGAATTCCTAGCTGATCCGACATTATCGAGTAAAAAGCTACGCCAGACTGCGTTGAAATATGTACTGCGTATGGGGAGCCGATCAACTCCATTTGGATTATTTGCTGGATGCTCGTTAGGTCAGATAGCAGATCGCACAGATTTGAATGTATCGGACCGGCAGCTGTTTTGCCATTACGAGTTAAATATGACAGTTATTTGGGAATTAACGCACTACTTGAATCAGCATTCCGAAATCCGATCACAAATTCCTTATCAAGTTAATTCTAGCCTTTATTCTTTTGGAAACCAATTCCGCTATTTAGAATTAGAGAAAGAACATACCCAGATCCGTTTTTTTACTAGCCAAATCGCTAACTGCCATCCAATTCGATGGATACTTCGTAAAGCCCGAAAAGGAGCAACAATAGCTGAACTAATTCATGATTTAATCGGACGAGGGTATCCCATAGATCAAGCACAAGCTTGTGTTGATCAGCTTATTATAGATCAAGTTCTAGTTAGCCAATTTGTTTTGAATGGAACAGGAGTAGATCCATTGCAAAACTTGATAGGCCATCTTCAGTCAATTCCCAAGGGGAAACCATGGGTTCAATTAGTTCGCCAAGTTCAGGTTTTATTGATGCGAAAAGATTCAGTGCAAAAAAAGCACACAGCAATTCAGAGTATTTTTAAGAAAGAAATCGGCCTTTCTTTGCCAGATGCATCAATTATCCAAGGGAATAGCTTATTTACGGGCAAGCAGCATCAGTTAAGTCGTACGTTACTGACGAACCTGCAGAAAGCAATTCAAAAGTTATTTAGCTTAAGCAATGCTTTTCAACAGAAAGACTCACTTCTTCTATTTAAGCGGAAGTTTTATGCCCGTTATGAAGAACGTGAAATACCGCTGGCATTAGCTTTGGATGCAGAGTCAGGCATAGGTTATGGGGATCATCCATTCATGGGTGATAATCTTATGATTCAAACATTAATCGAAGCTGGCGATCCTGTTAATCAACAACAAGAAATCTTTAGTCCTGAGCTGGACCATTGGCTACGGAATGTATATAATAATTGGTTTGCTACTGGCAATTCCATTTTAGAATTAACAGATACGGACTTGAATCACTGGTCTGATACATCTACTCAACTTCCAGCTAGCTATTACGTCTTCGGTTATTTTCTAAGTTCTTCCTCGCAAGCTTTAGATAGGGGGGATTATCGTTTTAGATGCAAGTTCGTTGCTGGTCCTTCGGCCTTCCCCTTACTAGGACGCTTCTGTCGAGTAGATCAACAACTAGAGCAAAAGATTCAAAATGCTTTTAAACAACTGCAAAAAAATGATCCGAATCGTGTTTACGCTGAGATCGTTCATATCCCAATTCCTGCAATTGGAAATGTAGTTCAAAGACCTCATATGAGTGAGTACGAAATTTCGTATTTGGGTCACTCAACGTTGCCTATAGAAAAACAGATTTCTATTGATGACTTATGGATTTCTATTCCCAAGGGCGAACGAGTTGTCCTTCGTTCACGGAGATTAGGCAAAGAGATTGTACCTCGCTTGACGACCGCCCATAATTACCAAAATGGTTTACCGATTTATCGTTTTCTGTGTGATCTCCAACAACAGGAAAGCGAACTGTCTATCTATTGGCATTGGGGCGGTTTAAGCAATTATCGGTTTCTACCCCGTGTTCAATATCGGCAAATAATTTTACAGGAAGCACGCTGGAGACTCACTTGGTCAGACTATCAAGCTTCTCTTACGGAAAGCGAAAATGTCAGCGTCTGGCGTCTTGAGTGGAAATGGCCTAGATTTATTTCGATAGCCCAAGCCGATCAAGAACTGTTCTTGGATCTCGAACATGAGGGCTGCCAGCAGCTTTTAATTAATACTCTTCGTCGATTACAAGTCCTTCAGATATTCGAATGGTTACGAACCCCAGATCAATGTCCTATAGATGGACCGGATGGTAAATTAACCCACGAAGTTATTTTACCTTTTCTCCACGAACAGACAAAGCCTATGCAGCGGGCATCAAGATTAGATCATCATGGAATCGCCCGGAACTTTATACCTGGATCGGAATGGTTATACCTCAAAGTATACTGTGGGACACAGGCCAGTCGAAAAATTTTGCTGAGGTTGGGTAAACTTGCCCGTATCTATATTCGTTCGAAAAAGATTAGTCATTGGTTTTTTATCCGCTATCAAGACCCCGAACCTCATCTTCGATTTCGGTTTCATTTGATTTCCCAAGCAAGCTATAATGACATACTGTCTGACTGTCAGCGTCAACTACAATCTATGATAAACACTGACGAAATTTATCGAGTGCAACTTGATACATACCAACGAGAGATAGAGCGCTATGGAGCAGAACGTATAGTGGTTACCGAATGTTTATTTTGGGTTGATAGTGATGCCGTTTTGACAATAGCTCGGGATCAACTGAATGAACAAATGCGATTGGCCGTGGGCCTTTTAGGTGTTGATAAGTATTTAGATGATTTTAATTACCCCTTATCTGCAAGAGTACTTTTTTACCAACAAGGGTTTCAGATAATTTTTGATCAGCAGGGTAGCAGCGTCAATCTTCGGAAACAATTGGCGATCCTATACCGGCAAAATCAAGGCTTAATTGAAGCATTATGCGCAAAAGAGGCTCCAGAATCAGAATTATATTCACGATACCATAAACTGTTCAAAAAACGTAGTTCCCGAAATAAAACCTACTTAAACTCTATCTTTGTAAATCAACCGCAATCTTATATTTCTAGTTTGATACACTTATATGTGAACCGTCTATTTGATCAGCACCAGATTAAGTACGAATTGATTATATATCATCATCTCTATAGGTTTTATCAATCGTACACGGCACAATCCAACTAAATTCGCTTTGGATGAAAGGTAGAAATACAATTGCTATGTAAGTGGATTACGTCGTTTCTGCTTTTGCTAAATTCATAGTTTGCATATTATTATCCCTTGGTTTGAAATCGATCACCAATCACCAATAATATTCTTAAATACAAAGATTTATTTTTTATAATGTCGTAATTGACTTAAATATACAAGCAACAAACACTTTAGTAAATTTGTTAAATAATTTTAGGAAGTAGGTTAAAAGATTAAAATACGTATTGTACATATACTCTCTTAACTAACGTAAAAAATGTTGAAATAATAGATCAGTTAGATATCGAAATTCAATGAATATTTCTATTAAGAAATTACTGTTTAATTATTTTTACCACAACTCTTTTGGGGTTCGTTAAAAGCTCGATAAAATATTCACCAGTCGATAGATTGCCCATTGAGATGGCTGGAGAATAGGGTGATTGTATGGTTGTCTCCAATAAAATTTTACCTTGTAACGAGACCAGACGAAGCCGATACGGCAAGAAACAATTTCCTTTATAATCTACATAGAAATCAGTTTGAACGGGATTTGGATAAACACTAATTGACACATTTGGACAAGCAGTAATAGGCGAGTCTGGAGTTGGCTGTAAATTATTAAAAACAGATTGTAAAAAATTAGGTAGTCCGGCAGCATTTGTGATACTACCTTGTCGTAAATCAATAGTTTGTAATTGTATATCACATTCAAATCCTTTTGCGTTGGGGCGATTAATAACAATGAACCGATGCGGATGCTCCTCGCCACAATCCTCTACCTTACAAAAACCACCAAAAGTAGTCCCATATATCTTACCATTAGGCGCATTTTGAATTGAAAAGGCGTAAAATGTAGCATTTGTACTAGTAGTTGGTTTGATGATTTTTACTTCAGGAATATTGGTACTAGAATTTCCAACCAATACACTCATTCCAGAATTTATTATCGCCTGATTATGACCAGCTCCTAGGTCATACTGTCGAACATAATCAATGTGTAAAGAGTCCGATGTTATTGTTTGATGAGTCACATACAATTTTGTGTTATCAGGGGAAAAACAAACCCCATACTGTCGTGAAAGTAGGCCTAAATTTAAATAATTTGATAGTAAGCCAGATTGGTTATCAAAATCAAATAAATCAAGTGGATGGCTGCTAGGCTCGTTTTGAGCTGTTTTAAAAACGGCACAGGCCAATTTTGTGCCATTAGGAGACGCTTGCATATAGCCAATATTAGAGCTATTAGAATACGAAAAGGTATAATCCGAACCAATTGGTATTTCATTCACCTTCTTTAAACCAGAAGCAGTTAATAAATAAATTAAAAAGATATTTCCATCCCATTGGTGGGTGATAATCCAAAAGTCGTGTCCATTTTTATGGGGAATAGCTGTTAATTTTTCACTTAAACCGCTATCGATAAACTGGTTCTTCTGAGACAAAACTATATTTCCTCTTCGATCGCTTAGACGCATATCAACCAGCGAATAGGAGAGAGTATTATCGTAGGTATTGTACAAACTTAAATTAGCCAACGTCAGGATGTAATACTGATGCTCATCTCCTGGATTTGGAATAATCAGACATGCCTGAGTTATCGTTGAGTTTCCATTCAGGCCAGTTCCATCAAGCATGATTTGACCTGTTTTATCCCAAACCTGTTCTGAGTTCGTATAAAACATCAATTCCCCTGTTTTGGGGTCAGACTGCGTAGCACATGCATTATATGTATACCAATAGTCATTATTGACGGCAACTGGAGTGCCTGAAGAAAATATAAGACCTGCTTTCTCTCCAAAAAACCAATTGGTCGCTTCTTTTTGGGCTTGTGTATGGAAAGGTATGTAACTGAATGGAATGAAAAATAATATAAACCTGATAGTGCTCATAGCCCACAATTTATAATGTTTTCTAAGCGAACAACCTGTCTAAATAGCTAAAATCCATTTAGACAGGTTGTAGAAAGCAAAACAATAAATTTAGTTCGGTACTTATAATTGGCCTTGGTTTCAAGTGTTAAGGTACAATGGCCAGCACTTTTTTATAATATTTTGCAGGATATCCTGCAATACTAGATGTACATTCACCGTAGGCTTTAATAGCCGAAAGTTGCCCAGACCAATCCGGATCACTGGCATCAAGCGTTTTAATTCCAAATACGGCAACGCCGCCAGAAGCCCCTACATCAGGTCCAACACCAGAACTAATAGCCGCAGCACTGTAATAGTCATTAGGAGAGTTCTGAGCTGTACTTGCGGATTGATACAATTTGAAACCATCGGCAACTCCCATAATACCTATATTTTCATAGTGTACATAATTGGGGGGTACCACACTATAAGGTGTCTCGTAAATTTCTAATTGATAAACAGTATTTGCTTGTGGAGCACCAGTATAAAGAACTCCTGTTGTTGGATTTCTTAATCTCATCGCTAAGTGGCCAGTAACATCAGTACCAGAATTGGGACAGCTGGCATATTGTGCTATAGCCTGATTTAATAGGCCTAGAACCATAAACCCAAGAACAAACAAATTAAAAGTTTTCATATGAAATAAAAGATTTAATTGGACTTTTTTAAACGTGATTTGTATATCCTATTTCTTAGCTAGCCAAAAATTCTGGGCTTGTTCTCGGAATGTAGCCGTACCGACAGTGCGGATTGGAAGAAAACTTATCATTA
This sequence comes from Spirosoma foliorum, assembly GCF_014117325.1. Classification (NCBI taxonomy): domain Bacteria; kingdom Pseudomonadati; phylum Bacteroidota; class Cytophagia; order Cytophagales; family Cytophagaceae; genus Spirosoma; species Spirosoma foliorum. The sequence continues at coordinate 2,714,700 of NZ_CP059732.1, forward strand.
GTGGATCGGAGACATCAGACAAAGTTTTTATAAGATAACTTGCTGTTATTTGATTTCCGCCTAATTTTTCTTCACTTGAAATTAATGTAAACCCAAAGCAGGCACGAATCTGGACTTTGTTTGCTCCCTGACCTTCAAGATTTAATCGATATGTGGTATTGGGTTGTAATAGAGACACATCGTTAATTTCTACTCCATCAAGGGATTTTAAAGAAACCTGCAATTTTGATACAAGGCTAATTTTTTGTAGCCTAGAAAAGGAAGAGATGTCGATCTTTCCACTTTGACGCAATGATCCTGACTCAGTAGAAATTCCCGTTGATATTGGTGCCAAAGATTGGCGCTCTGTGTTACAGGCAAATGCTGTAAATGTAATAATGGTAAAAATGGAGAATCGTTTCATATTATTTTGGTTTAATTTATGAATTGAAACAGAAAAAGCGGAATTATATTTGTTGAATTACAAATGAATATTTTAAAAAAATGAAAAATTAAATCTTAATAGTATTCATTCTAATACTTTAAAATTTAATTTAAATTGCTAATATTGTCAATGAGCGTTGCTTATTGGGTTTTTATATAATTCCATAATTAAATGGCTATACGAACAATAGCTTTGCGAAAAATAAAATATTTAGATTTAGACAGGATCGTTTTTTTTCTGGTGTTGTAAAATAATGCACTCTTTTGAGTTTTGTAAAATAAATTAGACTAAACCCCGTTTAAAATAGACGAAGTGAATTTTAGAATAGAGCAAGGCTATCTCAACCACTTCCAAGGTTTGTTGATCTGTAGGTAGGTTTGTAAAGACTTTTTCTTTATGTGCCATGACTGATTATCTGACGATGCTAAAAGGACAAAGCTGTTAGCAAGCTAGACCAGGCTTTAGGGCTCACCGCAGGAGGGATCAGTCAAACTTTGAAAAAGCACCAGCGGCTGGTCATGCTGATTTAGTTTAGCGAAAATTCAATAGGGCTAGCTACGGCCTGCACTCTGGCGACAATGGCCACAAGTAGGCGAGTAGAAATAAAGACTATATAATACGCTTGAGTAGCCGAAGAATTAATCTGGCGTTGAAGGGTGTTACTGATCAGGGGAGATTCTTTGGTAAGATCCTGAAAAAATGACTTCCTAGAAGGGGAGAAATTTTCCGTATTGGCTGTTCAGATGTATGGCTCGCAATTGCGGATATAATTCGACTAATTCTTTTTTCGTATTATTCTAGGATATAAGAAAATGAAGGTATCCGAAATCAAAAAAAAAGCAAATTTTAAGAGAGGGAAGTGGTAAAATGGGCACTACCTTTCGTATTTTAGGAAGAAAAGTACGAAATAGGATAGTAATAGTGCGACAGCACAAGTGGCCGTTATCTTGTGACAAAATAGGTGAAATCCGTCCGCTCGCCACTAATCGTTATAACTAGGCATTTGGGGGCTTTTAAACATAGTGTCATTTATAGAACAATTCATTCTGATTTAGACAACCAGCTTAACGAGATGAATAAACTAATTTTAATTTGGTTCTGCCTGTGTATAGGAACAAAAACGCTTTTTGCTCAGCAAGGCAAATATGATATTGCAGTAAGTTACGGATTCTATCAAGCGCCTATGTATAAACAGGCTGTCAACAAAAACTTCTTCGCTGCTGACTTTGATTATTATATAGCAAAGCGTTGGGCAATCTCATCTGGTTTCTTGAGTGGTCAATTTGCCTACTATGAGGATTATCGAAGTAATGCTTATTCAAATGATGATTATACCAACGCTAAGGGGTATGAATCGCATGCTTACTTGACTGCTTCTTACTCAGTTATACATGGAAAAAGGTTTTCTGTTCAAATTGGGGCAGGTATCGGGCTATTCACCCAACGCTTAAAATTTCCTTACAGAGCCGCCGGAGCTAATTTAGAGGCTAGTCACTACGGGGAACAAATCTTCACAGGTGAGGAATCATTTAGCATCGTTGAAATACCACTTAAGCTAGAAGCCTATTATAGGCTAGGTACACGATTCGGTTTAGGGATAAAGGCTGGTACTTTTTTGCAGCTGGGTCGGCCATTAGCTGCCTCCTATTTTGGACCTCAACTCCGAGTACGTTTATAATTACTTCAAAATCGGTATTCTATTGGCTATCCTATCATTTTCAGTTAATTTCAATAATATTAAGTCTAGTGGGTGTTGCAAAGTCCGCACGGAATCAAGTGGCCAGGAAAAATGCTTTAGTTCTGAATCAGTTAACAGCTAAAAATTAGCTTGAGGTGGTCCGGTTTAGCGGCACACTGAATTTGTCAGATTTGTGTAATACTCCTGTTCAAATTGTTCAGGGCTTTGATAGCCCAGCGACGAATGCTTTCTCTGCCTATTATAATAGATCTCAATGTAGTCGAAGATCTCAGTATGTGCATCTTCAATGCTCAGAAATACTCAGCCTTCAGGAGGCCGCTTCGGCCTTTAGATTTGAGCCGTTGCACGATTCCAAGATGAGTCATGTAACTTGATGCTACTCACAAAGGGTGAGCGACCAACCCCAGCAGAGATACCTTAACGCTTCGGCAAGGCTCGCGACCTATGGACCGATTAAAGATTCTGCTGGGATTTTAGACTTTATCTTCATAGGACTTACGCAAAGACTACTGGGGGATTGACTAACTCTTGACGAAGATAGCTATCCAATAAACCTTGCTTGAGTTGATAAACCGTTTTCTTTGTTTGATAGGCCAATTGCTTAATACGTAACCAGGTCAAATTGGCCAACCCAAGATGATTGCGCTGACTACGACCCAGTCGACATTGACAGCATTCAAGGCCTGTGATTTGCTTATCTTCTCGATGAAACTGCTCGACCGTCCAGCGAATACCGCCGGGCGACGCTTCGCTTTTTTCTTCAGCGGCACGGCCGTCCTGTTGTGATATGGTCCAAAAAATCTGGACACGAAACTTTTTAACTTCGTGTACCATGAACCAATCCAAACTACCCAAACGAAAGTATACCGCTGAGTTCAAAGCTGATGTGCTACGGCTAGTTGCCAATGGTGAACCCATCATGGCCGTAGCCCGTAAAATGGGCATCAGTGATAGCCTTCCGGGTGTCTCAAGATATTTAGGCAACCGCTCAATAAGTAATTTTTAATTTGCTTTTAATTCAAGTAGCTTGCAATGTATTGTAAATCAGTGAATTACTATCCGTTTGAAAACAATGCCCGCACCATCAAAGAACATTAATCCGCACGATACGAATGACCCCAAAGATCAATTCCAACAACTATTACTTGACTATATTCGAGCGGTTGACCACCGTTACGAAGCGAATAAATCGGTTCATATTGCGGTGAAAAGCTTAGAAAAAAACGTTCAGAAGCCACAGTAATTCTGGATACTTATGACCAGGATGGGTAAGTCCGTAAAAGCGTATTGCGCTTATAATTTACCCGAGTTCAGATAAGCCTGTAGAAGGCTCCAGGTTCAAGTAGCCTGTTAAGCCTAAAATCAAGTCGTACCTTCCTCTTTTTATTATCACTAATTTGCAAGTAATGGAATCACCTTTGGGCAGTTTTGAGTATCGCCTGATGAACAGACTACTCGTTTCAATTCCGACAATGATTGTTTGTATTGAAAGTCATAGCCCCCATTTCCTCGGTTGTATCCTTACCACTTGGGATAAAGAGACTCAGACGCAGGTTGAGCTCAAGCTTCCGCTGAACGAACTACGCAACTGGGTAGCCGCGGAACCCCTTTATATTGCAAGGATAATCAAACACAGTAAGCAGGCTCATCGGGCGCTAAACGTAGAGTACTGAATTAGCTCACTTTTGATAATTTTCTCCCTATTTTGCCCAACAATAATCAGTAAAATAGGGGTATTACTGATTGTACTTGTATAGCGGTGCAGGTTACGTTGCGGTGCATCTCATCAGATGCTTAACGGGGCATTGCCCTCAGGCTGTAGCCACTGTTTTAAATTGGCGCACAATCACTTTAATTTCTCTCGTATACTTTCTCGATAGCTGATGCCGATCGGAAGTTGCTGCTTATTCATAAACTCGACCATCGATCCGTGAACTGCGGAAATCGCATCCCGACGAACCAGAAAAGAGCGATGGATACGGATGAATTGATGAATCGGCAGGAGCTGTTCAATTTTATATAAGGCCAGGCGAACCACCAGGGTTTTACTTTGCAAATGAATTTTGACGTAATCTTTGAGGCTTTCGATAAATACGATGTCTTTCGTATTCAGATGTAAACGGGTTTTATTCACTGGAATCCAGATATAAGGATCAGTTGATGTTGGTGGTGAGTCCGTTTGGGGTAAGGAGGCTACTTGACTAGAGGAGGTTGGTAAGGCTGGGACATTTTCCTGTTGGGCATATACTTTATGGACAGCTCGTAAAAATCGCTCGAACTGAATGGGCTTCAGCAAATAATCCGTCACATTATAATCAAAGCCACTAACGGCATATTGGGAATAGGCCGTCGTCAGTATAACCTGAGGGCGATGGGCCGTTAACATGTCTAATAAATTAAAACCTGTCACTTCAGGCATTTGTACATCCAGAAACAGTAAGTCAAGCTTTGTCTCATATAACGGCACCATAGCATCGATAGCATTGCTATAGGTACCGACTAAATTCAGGAACGGTACACGAGCGATGAATCGTTCAAGTAGATTCCGAGCTAAGGGCTCATCATCGATCAGTAAACAGGTTATTGGTTTTTCCATCGTGAGTAAGAAGTAATCGGACTGAAAAACGATCGGGTAAGTCCGTAATGACTAATTGATGTGTTTTCGGGTAGAGTAACTCCAAACGTCGTTTAATATTAGTCAAGCCAACTTGGTGGGTGAAGGCTGGACCTTTCATCGAAACATTAATCGAGTTGAGTAGCGGTTTACTATTCACAATGTCAAACTCTAATCTAGACTGGCTTGCCCGCAGGTTTATCCGTACCCAGGAGGCTCCAATCGTTGAATTGATGCCATGTTTAAAGGCATTTTCAACAAATGAAACCAGCAATAGGGGCGGAATCGGAAACGATGAATCGATTGCTCCAATTTGCAAGTCAATGCTGACGTGCTGATCATGACGAATTTTTTCCAATTCGACATAGGCATTGAGCGAGTCAACTTCTCGATATAATTGGATAAAATCCTTTTCAGTTTCGTAGAATGTATAGCGTAGGATATGGCTAAATTTAAGCAGTACATCGGCGGCATACGCATCTTTTTCCTCGATAATCGAGTAAATATTATTCAGGGTATTAAAGACGAAATGGGGATTGATCTGGGCTCGTAATAAATTCAATTCGAGTTGGAGTGCCTGATTGCGGGCAATATAAATCTCTTTAATGACTTTCAGACAGATGGGCGCCAGCAACACACTGTAAACATAAATCCAGTTGTCAAAAAACTGCATCAGGCTGAAGGGCAATTGAAGGAAACTAGTTCGTTCAATTCGTTCCGTAAGCTGATCAAGTCGTGGATTATAACCCGCAAAATAGTGGCCAATGCCTACTTGTAAATAGGCCCTGCCAAGCGAAATGCTCACGTGAAGAAGTAGTAAATGACCCGCGACGATTAACCAGGAACTAGTAATGGCTGCCGGAATTATCTTACGGGTAATCCAATAGTAGGCGATTACCTGTACCACGATATTACTCCCTCCAAGCCAAAGGGAAATTGTCAGGTTCGCTTCATGTCGATTAAGACCCGCATTGTGTAGAAATTGCCAGAAAACCCAGGACATGAGTGCCCAGGCAATTGACCAGCCGAGCAGATATAGTAGCCATTTCTTCCACTTAAACTGGGAAAGCCTTGTTGGGCCAATCGTGGTTCGAAGATGACTAAGCTGGCTGGCTACTTGGTGAATGAGGCTTATAGGTAGGCGCATGAAACATAAGAAAGCCTATTTTATTGAATCAAATCAATCATTAGTTCTACTTATATTATTTTGACCCTTAAGTACTGGATTCTTTTTTGATTTCCAGCACTTCTGCGACAGATTTCATTCGTCGCGACCAGCTAGTTATCTAGCTACGACAACGACCTATTGGTCGCAAAAAATTGCTTCCTTTTCCCGACTAGCCGTTCTTTCGGACCGCTACGTTGACTGCCGCCAGGCTGAATCGCAATCGTCTGAATTTTACTGTTTTAGTTTTAGCGAAGAGCTAGCAAATGTCGATGTAACCTGACTACTTTTCACCGTTAAACCCAATTAGTTATGAAGAAGACTTTACTACCGAAGCCAGGGAGCCACTGGCTTGGTTTATTGCTGACGCTGGCGTTATTACTAACGTATGGAAGCCAGGCTCGACTACGAGTTGACGATCCGACGCTTCGTCCTGGGCTTAAGTCAATTCCGGATAAACCTTCCGGAGCAGTCTTTAAAACTAAACCGCGTCGGACGAAGCGTCAACAGGTTCCGGTGAGCAATGACCCCATCCGCTTTACCTTACAAGCTAGTAAGCGTCAGCTGACTGTAGGCGAAGAGGTTGAGCTGACCGTTACAGCACAATTAATGACTATCTCGCCTAATTTGATGTTTTTCCTGCCGGGCTCGAATGCCTATACGTTGAAATTGCTTACGCCCAGTGGTTTCCAATCGACCGGTGGTGATTTTAGTGAGTATGTGAGGGGAGAACTGACCGCTCCCGCAACTACCGTGGCTACTTATCACCTGAGGGGTTTCTTTAGCTCGCCTAGCGAGGGGGAGATGTTTCGATTGCTGCGGGGTGACGGACAAGCCAATAGCCAGAGTTTGTACGAAGAGAAGGCGCGTTTACAATTAGTCGTTCAGGCGGAAACGAAGGGGGCTGCTCGCTTGGATGACCCCTGTTCTGGGATTAGTTTATCGGCTCAGGCGAGTCCAGCCACAATAAGTGGCGGAGGCTCGGTGACCTTATCGGCCAGTTGTTCGGGCTGTAGCAGTGGTGGAGGTAGCTTCCTTTATACCTCCAACTTTGATGGACAGGTGCCCAATACCAGTTTTCAGTCCGATTACAGCGATCAGGTCAAAGTAATTGCCAATGCCCAGAATGGCACCGATACTTACTATTGTTCGGTGACGGACCGTTCTGGCGCGGGAGGCAGCTTGCTGCGTTTCAATGGGGAGTCCACCGGACGTATCTGGGAGAAGAGTCTGAACGTGGTCAGTGGCACTACCTACAGCTTCAGCGTATGGGTTCAGCCCATCTATAATGGCAGTGTAGCCAGTGGGGCTACCCAACAGTCCTTGCAGCTCAAAGCGAATGGCGTGGTGCTGGCCAGTCCGACCTTTGGAGCATCAAACCCAGGTTGCAGTGGTGGCTGGGTTCAGTTAAGTGGGAGCTGGACGGCCACCACGTCGGGTAGTGTTCCGTTCACGATTCAGGTGCCAACTGGCAGCAGTTGGCAACAGGCGTTTGTGCTGGATGATATTCAGATTAATAGTAGTGGTGGCGGAAGTTCGGCCAGCTATAGTTGGCAAGCGCTGGAAACGGGCAGTAACATTGCCAGTAGCAACAATGCCACCACGACTGTGACAGTACCAACTTCAGTGGGTACCTATCATTACCGGGTGACGCTCTCCTCGGGCAGCTGCACTACCGCTCAGGATGTTACCGTGGCAGTGACTGGAACTAGTTCCTGTTCTGGGATTAGTTTATCGGCTCAGGCGAGTCCAGCCACAATAAGTGGCGGAGGCTCGGTGACCTTATCGGCCAGTTGTTCGGGCTGTAGCAGTGGTGGAGGTAGCTTCCTTTACACCACCAACTTTGATGGACAGGTGCCCAATACCAGTTTTCAGTCCGATTACAGCGATCAGGTCAAAGTAATTGCCAATGCCCAGAATGGCACCGATACTTACTATTGTTCGGTGACGGACCGTTCTGGCGCGGGAGGCAGCTTGCTGCGTTTCAATGGGGAGTCCACCGGACGTATCTGGGAGAAGAGTCTGAACGTGGTCAGTGGCACTACCTACAGCTTCAGCGTATGGGTTCAGCCCATCTATAATGGCAGTGTAGCCAGTGGGGCTACCCAACAGTCCTTGCAGCTCAAAGCGAATGGCGTGGTGCTGGCCAGTCCGACCTTTGGAGCATCAAACCCAGGTTGCAGTGGTGGCTGGGTTCAGTTAAGTGGGAGCTGGACGGCCACCACGTCGGGTAGTGTTCCGTTCACGATTCAGGTGCCAACTGGCAGCAGTTGGCAGCAGGCGTTTGTGTTGGATGATATTCAGATCAACAGTAATGGTGGAGGAAGTTCCGCCAGCTACAGTTGGCAGGCGCTGGAATCGGGCAGCAGCATTGCCAGTAGCAACAGCGCCACCACGACCGTTACGGTACCAACTTCAGCGGGCACCTATCATTACCGGGTGACGCTCACCTCGGGCAGCTGCACCACCGCTCAGGATGTTACCGTGGCCACCAGTGTTCCATGTAATTTTACGCCTACAGCTAGTGTTACTAATGCTGCGCCTGCTTGTGGCAGTACGGTGTCTTTAAGTGCTTCGTGTACGGGTTCGGACTGTAGTGGCGTAACGTATGCCTGGACGGGTCCCAATGGGTTTACTCAGAGTGGGCAGTCGGTTAGCGCAACTGTGCCGACGGGTAGCGGTAGTTACAACTATACGATCACGCTATCTAAATCGAATTGTAGTAGTACGACTGCTACCGTTGCTATAAGCACTAATTGTAGTAGTACGACCACCACGCCCCATTTTTATGTCGGGCGGTCAATTGCAAGTGTCTTCGACCCGGAGTTGTATCAACTAAATGGCGATTGGTATATTCGAGATAAGGTAACTGCCGCTACTTATACCGATGATCGACCCCGTCGTTATCAGATCAATCGAGCCCATGTGGCCGTGGGTTCATTAAACGGCTATAAGCTCGGGCAACGAGGAGGACGCTATATTATTGAAATGACCCGGTGGCGAGGTAATAGTTATGATAAAGATGCGAACGGAAACTTTATCAATGGAATGGAAGCCTTCCGAATGGAGTTTATCCTGCCCGGATCTATGGATGAGGTCGGGGCTATTCAAACACCATCGTCGTTCGTACCTTCAGAAAACTACATTGATAATAGTGTAGCTATGATTCCAGCCCATGATACCTTAACGGGTAAGATAACGGCTAAAGTGAAGTATAATATGGCTCATACGGATGTCCAACTCTATGGCCTGGGGGCTAATTATTTGAGCCGCAATGCTTCAGAAACTAACCCGAATAAAATTCAGATTATTACGGGTTCCCCATGGGATGATGGTGGGCCGAATTCGCTAACACGCCAGCAATTTAATCAACTATCGGATGACTATATCAAAACGATGGCTCAACAACAAGGGGTAACCGCCCTGTATTTTACTGATTTTGAGACAGAAAATAAAGGCTGGTCGGACGTTGCGCTTAGTGGCGATAACGACGCTACGATCCGAAAACTATACACCTATCATGAAGCCCTGATTGCTTCACACCCAGGTCGACTGATCACGGACTATTACCGGTACCTGGTAAATAACAAAGGATTTCCCGATTCAGGCGATGGGCGCCCTAATCCTCTCGAGCAGCGTTATAAAGACCATTATACCAATCCTAATGGTGCCATTCAGGAGGCTTATCGACCGTTTAACCGGGAGAATGGCACAACGGTTAGCGCCCGGAACTTGTACACGGTATGGCTGGTGGATAACTATGGCAGGCAGGCCTATGATCCCGATAACCAATATGAACTCTACCGACTTTATTCAACCGTTCACGATAGTCGCATCAGTCGTAAATTAGTTTCGAGTACGCAGAAAATCATTTCGTATGCCTGGGCTGGAACCGATCAAGACATAGGCTATACGCTCAAGCGTGAAATTCCGGGCAAAGGCTGGGTAGGGAATTATGCACGTCGGTATAAATCGGCTGCTACAGTAGAAGCCGAGACGTACATTGGTTATTTGATAAACGATGGGTATATACCCTTTCACGACCAGCGCAGCTCAAGTAATAATCCTGAAAATGCCTGCTTCTGGGGTGACGATTCAGATTCCTGGGACCCAATAGGTAATGCTCAATCTCCTCTTGGAGACCATGCAAATTGTTATCCTCGTGAACCCCAATATTATAACGAGCATGTTAATTTGGCGGAGTATAAACTTTCTCAGGTCAACGATATTTTAAATGGAGGTTATGCTGAAGATGCGCAGTTTAGTTTAGATGGTGGCACCACCTGGTTAAATACCGAAGGGGAGACGGCTATTCTGTATCGGGCCTCTAACAAGCAGCACATTGTCCTGAAGAAAGTAGTGGGTAATCAGGCTTTTGTGATGGCGGTTAATCCATTTGCCGGAGAAGCTGATAAATTCACGTTAACGGTTCAATTGGCTAATGGTTGGACCGACACCATTACAACCACTGGTAAGTGGCCCACATTAAAAAGGTTCAGCCATTGACCATTCTGGCCGTAGCCATTGAGATTAGCGTATCTGTAAAGTTACTAAGCGTAGTCATGCCTCTTATGAAAAGGAAGCGTGACTACGCTTTCTAGCCAAAGGCTAGGAAGGTGGTGCTCCCCAACCTTTGGACAGTTAGCGGGTCAATTTAAGAGAATGCCAGCCAACTAAGGAATTGTATTTTTCATCCCTTTTATCCCTTCAATATACCACTGAGCTGGAGTTTGGTAATCCAGAGATTGGTGTTTACGACCATAATTATAAAAATGGAAGTACTTCGTTAAACCGCGTTCTAAAGCCAAACCGTCTGGGTAAGCGTGTAAATATACATGTTCGTATTTCACCGTTCGCCATAGCCGCTCGATAAAGATATTATCAATCGCTCGTCCTTTTCCATCCATACTGATTTGTATTTCAGCCGCTTTCAAAGGGGCTGAAATACGAGGACTGGTGAACTGACTACCTTGATCGGTCGGGGCCGCCTGCGCGGTTGAAAATCCGAGGCTTGCCCCAGTACTTAAGCGCGTCTTGTAAAGCGTCAATGCAAAAATCAACTTGCAACATATTCGACAACCGCCAACTCAGCACAAACCGGGTATACCAGTCGATGACGGCACACAAATACAAGAAGCCATTGGCCATGGGAATGTAGGTTATGTCCGTTGACCAAACATGGTTAGGCTTTTCAATGGCTACTCCACCTAACAGATAAGGGTAAATTTGATGCCCTTCAACAGGCTTAGACAAATTCGGTTTGTAATAGATCGCTTCCAAGCTCATCAACCGCATCAGCCGACGTACTCGTTTGAGATTGATAGGGTATTCGGTTGTGGTTAGCTCTTGCTGCATTCGGCGCACACCCAATTCAGGCCGGTCGGTAAAGAGTTTGTCGATCCGTGCCATTAAGGCCAAGTTCGCTACTGATTCACCCACTGGCTGGTAATAGTAGCTAGCGCGAGGAATGTCCAATAACTCACACTGTTGGCTAATACTCAACTGATCATTATCAGGCTCAATCAGGCGATGCCGGTCACTGACTAAGTCGTTCGTAATTTTTTTTGAGGAAGTCGTTTTCTACTTTCATTTGCCCAATTTGTTGAAACAAGGGGGCTTCGATCTGCTCCCGTTCGTGCTCTGTCATAGACGGACTCACTGGCCCATTGAATAGGGTAGGTAAACCCTCTAAGGCTTGTTGTTTTCACTGAGCAATTTGGCTGGCATGAATACCAAATCGCTACTGAGTTGAGCCAGTATTTTGTGCACCTTTAAGGTTTCCAAGACGACTTTGGTCTTGAATTGGGCGTCGTGAACGCGCCGAGTTGCTTTGGCCATAATTGGACATTTTGTAGGTCTAAGTTATTGGTTTTACACTTATCGCTACTGTCCAAGTTTAGGAGAGCACTATAATGCACGGATCAATAAAAAATGCATACCTAATCATTCACTACTCTCATCATCATATCGTAATGACTTATGTGGTCCATTTTGTCAAAAACTAGCCTAAATATTTCTAAATATCTTTGAACATCTTCACTCTCAACATGAAATACTAAATCATCATGAGTTGAATGAGAGCCATCATTTATCCAAGAGAGTAATGATTTGCAAATAAATTGTTCTTCACCTTCAAACTTATTTATGCATTCCTCATAATTAATACCACCTATAGTATTGAAGTAATATTCAAGTATACGCCTTAAGGTATTAAAAACTGTTATGTTACTAACATGATTTATATCACTTATTTCTTTCCACAGTAATTCATAGGATGTTTTAATCGGATTAGAGTTGTGTTTAATAATTTTAGACTTGTTGCCCAGTTTTTTTATAACCCAAAAAGTTTCCCCTACCCATTTTGCTGAGTTTCTAGCTCCTTTAAAAGTAACCTCTTTGAAAAAATAAACATTATGAGTTAAAATAAAAACCTGCTTTATTCCATCAGTTTTATTTTTACAGCTTTGGATTACATTTTTGATAAGATTACTAACTACAAATAATACACTACTATCAAGGCTTGATATAGGATCATCAAATACGACAACTTTATCACTAGTCACACCAGAATCAGATGTACTACCTTTGAGCAATTGATAAAAATATAAAAAGGTAATAAATCTGTATTCACCTTCACTTAAAGTCTCATGGCCTTCCGAACCATCTTCACGAATAATTTTATAGAACCCTTTTTCAGTCGCTTGGGCCAAACTAAAATTCGTAAACGAAAAAAGTTTCAGAATTTTATTGATTTCATTAACGGTATGCGCAGTATTGGCTACCTCTGATTCTCTACCACGAATACTTGTGAGGAGAGAGTTTTTGAGAATTTCAGATTGTTTTATTTTTTCTGTAATTCCTTCCTTACCTTTAATAAAACGATCAGCGTTTTTTATATAACTTTCAATATCTATATCTAATTCGTTAGTTGTAAAACGCCATACTTCTTTCTTAAGCTTTTCCTGTTCAGCTTTTAAGTTATTGAAAGAATTGTTGTTTAAATTGATCTTTTCAATATATGAATTTACTACAAGTTTAATATCCTCTAAGCTGGGAGTTAGTGAAGCTAAAGTGACGAGCAAACTTGGGTATTTTATTTTTTTATCGATAATCGATAAGTTGCTATCTGCTATTCCAGCAAATATTTGGACCTTCGCAATTAACAAATTTGTATCTATTATTGATATATTTTGCTGAAGTATTTTTCTTAACTGTATTTTTTTTGCTTCTACATAGTTACTATATAACAATCTATAATTTTCTAGCTGCTTACATTTTTCCAAATATTCTTCATCAAAAAAATTCTCAATTTCATCGCGCAAATTTACGGTCATTTCTTGCTGACAAAACGGGCAAAAGTTTTCGGATTTTTCCAAGAACCCCACACCTTCTTTGATCCAATCACTATTGTTCAGCTTAGTAATAAGTGCGCTTATATTAACGTTTTCTTTCCCAATTATTATAGTTGATAATATTTCAGGGAATTCTATACTCGGCAAATCTTCAAAATTGAATTGCTGAACATTTTCTTCAATTTTAATAGTACTACTAAAAATAGTATGGCACTTCGCTATTATTTCATCGACAGTATATAATGGCTCTTTATTAACTGCGCGTTCTGCTATACATCTATCTAAAAACTTTTTCTTATTACTATTAAGTCCCATATATGCTGGACTGAAATTGCTATCATATGTATCTTTTAACGCCCAACAACGTTTAATAATAGCATTTTCATTAGCAGTAATATCGTTAGATATATTTACTAAGCTTCTATTAAGATTGATTATTTCATTATCAATAGCGTTTATTTTCGTCTGCATATTACTTATATATTCATATGCTTCAACAGAATTTTTCCCAAGCGTAAAAATTCCTTTTATTTTCTTACTTTGTCCAAAGTTGGCCTCTACAAAAACTTTATTATATACAAGGGTGTCAAGTTGTGACGCTTTCCAATTTATTGATGAATTTGTGAACAAATCTTGACTTGCAATTAAATTAGATATTGTCGTTTTTCCAGTACCATTACTTCCATATAAATAATTAATTTCAGATGGTTCAAATTCGACTTTTTCAGTATAGCTAGCTACCTGATCTAATAATATTTTAGAAATCATTATTGCACTTACTAATTTATCTGTGTGGTGTGATAATTATTTTCCTATGCCCGAAGCTGCGGTGCCAAACGCTAGGTTTTCAAAACACTGTAACGCTGCTACTATCTACTTTTGAGTGGTCCTACGCAAGATCGTTATTCCTTTCAGAAATATCCCGCTGTGGCTTTGGCTGCTTTCGGCTCTTGGGCTGATAGTGGGACCGAAACATATGTCTGCTTGACACCTTGCAAGTTATTAAATTACTATAGTACAATAAAACCTAAGTATGGGATGAGTAGAAAAATGCGTAGATTTTTTTTCCGAATTCTATTTTCGGATTGAATTCAAGGTATTATAAGATTTATTCGTTTTCTGCTCGAGGAGCCATCTACTCATATTTTACCGTCCAATAGAGCCTAAGAATACACCTCAAGCCCTTGTATTCATTGATTTTTGCGTTTAGCTGCGTTTAAACAGATTCCTTGTAATTCAATACGAATATGAGTAGAATGAGTGGTATAAATGCCGCTCACCGAACTCACCATTAAGGCCCTTAAGCCCAAAGAAAAGCTCTATCGGATTGCTGATAGTGGTGGGCTTTGTCTGGAAGTAACACCGGCTGGGGGCAAACTTTGGCGCTGGCGTTATTACTACAACGGTAAGCCGCAAATGCTGGCCTTGGGTCGGTATCCCCTTGTGTCATTGGCCGAAGCCAGAGACAAACGCGATGAGGCTCGGAAACAGCAACAAATCGGTAAACATCCGACTCGTGAGAAAAAGGCTGAAAAACTGCGCCGAATAGCTGAAGGTGAAAACACGTTTGAACGAGTAGCCCAGCAATGGTTAGCCGTGAAAGGAAAAGAACTGAAAGATAAATACCACAAGCAATGCCGAACACGCCTTCAACAGTATGTGTTCCCATTAATCGGAGCATTGCCCATAACCGAAATTACGATACCAGACGTTGTTCGTGTCGTGGAGAAAACCGGACAACGGGGTACGATTGAAACCGCCAAACGGGTCAAACAAATGACCAGCCAAATCTTTCGGTATGCGGCTCAGCGCGGTTTATGCCTTCACAACCCCGCTTCTGACCTGAGAGATATTTTGCCCACAGTCAGAGAAAAACATCATGCTTGCATCCATCCAAAAGAGTTGCCGGCTTTGATGAAGGCCATCCAGGCTTACAGCGGTGATCACCTCACTATTGCAGTCATGAAGTTATTGGCTCTGACGTTTGTGCGCACCGGTGAACTCATCGGTGCCAAATGGTCAGAAATAAATTGGAAGAGTGCCGAATGGCATATCCCCGCCGAACGCATGAAGATGAAGCGGCCCCATGTCGTGCCACTATCACGACAAGCCATCACCATTCTAAATGTCTTACAACCCGTTACTGGCCATCGAGACCATATCTTTCATAGCGGAGCCAGCAAGAGCAAGCACATTAGTAACGGTGTCGTGCTAATGGCTTTACGACGCATGGGCTATCAAAACCGCATGACAGGCCATGGATTTAGATCGCTAGCCAGTACAATTTTGAATGAAAAAGGGTATCCGCCTGACGTGATTGAACGGCAATTAGCCCATGAAGACAGCGATAAAATCCGCTCTGCCTATAACCGCGCTGATTACTTACTAGAGCGTAAGAAAATGATGCAGGATTATGCTGATCTACTAGATAAAGCCCTACAGCAAATATAATGGATCAAATATGGTCATGCCGAATTTTGCATCTATGAGTGGGCAAAGACAGTTCAGTATGATTCATTTTTGTTTCTCCAAAGAGCCTATTTTGAGACTTGTCTTTTCGTACTTTAGGAAGTAAAGTACGAAAGGAAGCAAGACCTTAGCCATACGTTTGTAAAAATTAAACACCCAAACGGTACAGTTCATTTGCGACGGATATGAAGTTCAATATTAGTCGCCTTAAAGTCCACAGCGATCTCATTAGCAGCTAAAGCTAACCCTAAAAGCACTGTTGCCCAAACGATATATTTAATGATTTGAAGCCAGTTCGTAGACTGAACACTCCCTTTGGGGAGCTTTGGAAGATTTTTGCCAGACATAGTAGTACTGCTTACTGGTTGAACAGCAATTAAAGTTTGCAATCCAACCCCAAAGCAGCCTCTTTGCCCGGAGATTGATATGTTATTTAACCGACTCCCATCATCGTCGGTTTAATCCAGAGAAATTGAAGAGGCTAGTCAACCTTCCCCTTTTTAGAGGGACACAAATGAAATAATTAATTTCGAATGTTGCAAAGTTTATTGACCTTTTCCTAATACAAACGAACGTTTTTAGTGGAATAGACCCTTATACGTTTTCGTACTTTCATTTGTCTTACACTGAAATAGGTTGTCAGATTTTCACCAAAAATCGACAACCATGCAAGATCACATTCGCGACCTACTGAGTCGCTTTCAGTACTGTGAGCAGCTCCGGGAGACCGCCGTTTTTCGTATCCTTTTTGGCGGGGAAGAAGTAAGCCAAGTGATGGATGGTTTAGGAATTCACAGTGGTCATACACTGCGCAGCTGGGTCCAACTCTATCGCCAGAAGATGAAGACCGGCCTGCTAACTTTACCTGCCATGAAGCAAGCACAAAAACGCGACATGGCCGCCTTAAAACAGCGAAATGAGGAGTTGGAACAGACTCTACAGCAAGCCAATCTGCTGATCCTGGCGCTCAACACCATGATTGAGACTGCTGAAAAAGAATTAAATGTACCAATCAGAAAAAAGTCTGGCACCAAACGGTCTTAAACCTTCGTGAAAACGAGATAGAAAAGGTGAGTGTCGGAAGCCTTTGCCGACTGTTTGGTGTGAGCCGACAAGCTTTTCACGCTCGAAAACAACGTGCTCAGCGTTCGGTGAGCCATGCGATGTTAGTACTGGACCTGGTGACGGCTCTCAGGAGAGACGTTCCTGGTTTGGGCACCCGGAAATTACATCTTCTGCTGGCAGAACCGCTGGCCAAAAGTGGCATCAAATTAGGGCGTGACAAGTTGCACAAGATCTTATACAATCATGCTATGGTTATCCGTCAGGGTCGACAGACGCCACAAACAACGGATTCCAATCACCGTCTACATAAATACCCTAACTTGCTTATTGATAGGGTTATAGATGCTCCCAGGCAAGTTTGGGTTAGTGATATAACTTACTTGTATATTGGATTGGGATTTGGCTATCTATCGTTAATAACGGATGCTTATTCAAAGCTGATTGTGGGTTACTGTCTTCATCCATTCTTGACGGCGGAAGGCAGTCTCAAAGCATTGGATATGGCTCTATTAACTCATTTGGAAAGGGAAGAAGAACTAATTCACCATTCTGATCGAGGCAGCCAATATTGTAGTTTTGACTACGTTCGCAAGTTGAAAGGGGCAAACATTTTGATCAGTATAACTCAGCAAGGAGACCCTTATGAAAGCGCAATCGCGGAGCGGGTCAATGGAATTCTAAAGACGGATTTCCGGCTAAACCGAGTGTTCATTACTTTTGAGGAAGCTGAGAAAGCGGTTCATAAAAGTATTTATAATTACAACCATCTGCGTCCCCACATGAGCTGTGGATACTTGACTCCAGTGATGGCTCATCAAAGCGAGCAACCGCTGAAAAAGCACTGGAAACCGAAAGTATATAAACGGTCCAAGGTTGTCCGAGACCAAGGCCAATTTGGGTAAGCCCATCCGTTTTATCTACTTTGACAACGCTATATCAGGATTAAGATGAGCCAATATTTTTTGACTCAAAAACTGACAACTTATTTTCAGGATCGGACAACGGTCAACGCTTTTCAGGACGGGTCAAGGCAGGATGTGTCGCATTAAACGCCTATTCAGAGAGATTGATGGCGGCTCTTATGTCGAGTTTTGCTTTGATGTATTTATCTGTAGCAAATAGCCATCTCACAAATCATCGTCTTATTTTGCCCTACTAATAGATGAGTAGGTGAGATTACTTTACAACATGAGTCATCCCAAATTGTCTTTGCCCTGGAGACCATATTGAGGATAACTCATGTTGGCCAGTCAGTAATTGCCGCATTGAAAACTGTTCAAGCAATTTTGAATATCACTCGCTCTCCAGGCCGTAATGCGCGGAGCCAGCTTATAGGGTTTGGGAAACTGGCCACTTCGACAGCCATTCCACCAGGTGGCTTTGCTCACTGGAATTAGTTCTAGAACCTGCTCTAAGCGTAAGAAACCCACAAGCTGGTTTTGAGGAAAATCAATCATGATGTATGCTCATACGGTGGTATGGTTATTAGGAAAAATCGGGTAGTACTTTCCATGTATGTATTGTTTGGATACGTCAGTCACATTGCCGTAACAGTGGATGGGAAAGCGCAGGTCCGATCAGTTTTTAGTATACATGGCAACTCGTAAAATCCAGGACGAAAAAATCATATATTAAATCAGGTTAGGCTTTGATAACCAAGTTTTTACAGAAATATGACGATTAAGCGCAAGTCGTATTATCAGACAATATCATTGTAGGCGCCCAAAAAACAATGGGTGACAACATCCAACTACGTTTGACCATTAATGGAACTGCAATTGAATTGACAGACCAGTACAAAAGTATTTAGCTACCATCCATCACGGACATGGCCAATGCTATGTCCGGCTTACTGTTTTTGTTTTTCAACCAGGAGCTTTCAACAATGGCCCACAAAAACACGCTCAATCCCTTACTCAATCGCAAACAGGCGGCTCGTTATCTAGGTGTTTCGCCCGGCACGTTAGCGGTTTGGGATTGCACCAAACAAAAGCATCTCAATCCGATTCTGGTGGGCAAACTGGTGCATTATCGTTTAGCGGATTTGGATCAATTTCTCGACCAACGACTAGTGGACTAAAAGGTGGGACGAGAACGCTCTACGAAAACGTTCTCGTCCCTAGTCCCCGATCACATTTTCACACCCGGTTTGATGGAGAGGGCAATGGACCCAGAACATGCCAATACGATACCTATTTCCGAAATTCTAGGCAAGCTTGATCTGAAGCCCCTTCGTTGTGAAGGACCTATCCTTTATTATACGCCCCTTTGGGATCGCAAACGGCGGTCAACATTGATCGTTAATAGACTCACTAATCGCTGGTCAGATGCAGCCATCTCAAATGGCAACCTGATCGAGTGGGTGGTTCAATACCTGCGGTTTCGTGGGGAAGCCCATACCGAACTAGACGCGTTGCGCTGGATAGCTAATATGAGCGTCTGTTTGCCCGAGCCGATAGCCGATCCGATTGATCGGCAAAGAATAGAACTCCGACATAAAAAAACAATTCAATATCCTGGTCTGCTCCATTATCTGGAGCGGGAAGGGATCGCCTTGTCGCTTGCCCGTCGGTACATGAAAGAAATCCATGCCCGCAACCGACAAACAGGTAAGGATTTCATTGCCCTTGGTTTGCCAACCGTCGAAGGTGGTTTTGCCTTGCGTACCGCTTATCTGGAGCGGTCGATTGGGTTACCGACGATTTCCTTTATTCGCGGACGAGTTCCGAAGCCTAACGGCATTCATCTCTTCAAGGAAGGGTTTGATTTTCTATCGGTGCTGAGCTACCTCAATCGAACAGACCTGGATGAAGATGTAATTATTCTGAACACCTGGTCCTGTCTGTCTCAGGTGCCTGCTTATATCCGTCAGTATGGCTACCAAACCGCGTATAGCTGGTTGAATAATACCGATCTTGGTCAGCAGGCAACCAATTCCATTAGTCAGTTTTTGCAAACGGAAATTGGGACTTGCCATCAGCCAATGAACAAATTGTACAAGCTTCATGACAATGTTCATAGCTGGTATCGCCATACGCTACGTTCAGCAGCTTGAGAGGTCGGAACAATGCAGATGAGTCTTCAATCGCTTTTTACAGTGGCCGAAGTCGAAATCCACTATCGTAACAAAACGCCGTATCAGGATCGAATTCAGGTTATCCGTTCCAAGCTTGGGGTGAAACTAAACTGGACTTGCTAGAGCAGTTCAAAATCTTGCTGTTGGATTGCCAGAACAATTGTTTAGCGATTTCAGACATTGCGACCGGTGGTATGAGTGCTTGCCTTGTCGATCCAAAAGTGTTTTTTGTAACAGCTTTAAATGCCAATGCCTCTGGAATTATTCTGTCGCATAATCATCCATCGGGGAGCCAGCAACCGAGCCAACAAGATTTAGCCTTGACCCGCAAACTCGCTGATTGCGGCAAATTACTCAACACCGCTGTATTGGACCATTACGCCGAGCAATTACTATTCCTTTGCTGATGCAGGCTTATGCCGCATTGAACAAGATCAGCAGTTGGCATGAATACCCCAGAGGAGAGGTTATTTACAGGATATATCCGACGCCAATCGCTCTCCAACCACAATTTTTTCCTGGGCGGTCCGCCGATGCGGTGGATTCCCCAAGTCTGCAACCGTCCTTGCGCGACAACATTCTGGCTGTGCGATGTTCGCTGGTTCGCTCGCTAAGCAGCCAGGTTTTCTCCCACACAACCTCGAACCTCTGGAGCATGATCCATGACCAATCCAATTACTCAAAATGCACACCTAACTAAGCAACATCCAACATCCAGTTCACCTGTATCCTCTCAACAGGATATTTACGCCCGTGTCACGGCTAAAATTCTAGATGATCTGGAACAGGGAAATTTATCGTGGCGCAAGCCCTGGAATTCTGCGCATTTAGCTGGTCAGGTCATGCGTCCGCTACGTTGGAACGATATTCCTTACACCGGGATCAATACGCTCCTTCTCTGGAATGTTGCTAGTGAACGAGGCTTTACCTCGCCTTACTGGATGACGTTCAAACAGGCAAACCAGATGAAAGCCAATATCTGCAAAGGGGAGAAGGGAACTCAGATTGTCTTTGCCGATACCTTTACCAAAGCAGAAGAGGATGCCAATGGCGACATTAAATCCAATCGTATTCCATTTCTCAAATGCTACACGGTCTTCAATGCTGCCCAAATTGATGGCTTATCCGACGGCTTTTATAAAACCCTGGAACCCGTTGTTATCAATCAGCAGACGCGCAATCCGAAACTCGAACAGTTTTTTGCGCAGACGAAAGCGGAAATTTATATTGCTTCCAAAGCGTATTACGCGCAAAGTACGGACAGCATTCAAATGCCGCCGTTCGAAAGCTTTGAAACAGCTGTTCGCTATTATGGGGTGTTAGCCCATGAATTGACACATTGGACTAAACACCCTAAACGCTTAGATCGGGATTTAGGTCGTAAAACGTATGGTGATGAAGGTTACGCCAAAGAGGAACTCGTGGCCGAATTAGGCGCTTGTTTTCTAGCCGCTGACTTAGGCTTTGAACCCGTACCAGAATCGCATCATGCGGCTTACGTACAATCCTGGCTCCAGGTATTAAAAAACGATAAGCGCTTCATTTTTTCGGCTGCCTCACAGGCGCAGAAAGCTGTTGATTATATCTATCACCTACAAGGGCCTTCTGGTTAAGGGCTAATCGGAGAATAGGGGAATTTTCCCGTTGAAATGATATCCTCTTGATGATTAATTTCATACCTTATTTAACGGTTTTGTCGATGTTTCGCTAATAAGAAAGCAAGCATTGGTCGAGCATTTCTGTTCATCTTTGACCCTATCAAATCATGCCTGCCGAAGAAAAGTGGCCTGCTTATAGTATCGTCCTACGAGTTTTGCGTAATGTTCTGTGGCCTATCCTGGTCTTAGTGTTAGGTGGTCTTGTTTTAACTAAGCCCGATCAGGCGAAGGAGCTTATTTTTGCACTGACCCTTAATGATTCTGTTTTTACGAGCGCTCATTATTGGTTTGTGATAGGGGCTGTTTTCGTTTGGTCACTCACCCTGTTGACATGCTGTCGCTTACTATTGGAACGAGCTCCTCAAGATGTTCCGACAAATACGCATATCCCGGTGCTGTGGCTTTGTACTTGGTTACCTCTCTTTCTTTCAATAGGACCATACATTATTACGACTACTGCATTGGCTGATCATGAGGCTCACCCTTTCATGAAGTCACTTGGATATTGGTTTGTACTCATCTTAGCACTCGGCTTGCAATTCTATCTGCATATCTGGATGATCGGTAAAACCAAGCCGAAGAAGGTGCTGACTGCTCAACAATCATTTAAAGACGATTATCTACATCAGTTCGAGCCGGATATCCGTATTAATTTGTGGATCAACGTTTTTCTCGTCATGGCAAGTGTCGTTCTATTTTTTACGCCACTTTCCTATACCGTGTCGCCAGTGGTAGGAACAGCGGCTGTTTTTCTATTTGGGTTAGCCTTTTTCACTTTAGTGGTTTCGCCGGTTATCTATTTCAACAACAATAGAAGTCGCCCGCTGACAGCGGGTGCCATTATTTTGATCATCCTCTTTTCCCGTGTTAACGATAATTCACTTATTCAGACGGTAGAAGGAGATGCGCCAAATACACGTCCTATTTTAGTCGATCATTTTGATGCGTGGATTGAAGCGCATCAACCAAAGAAAAACCAGACATTGCCTATGATTCTGGTGGCAGCTGAAGGGGGAGGAATACGAGCTATGAACTGGACGGCAGACATGCTACTTACTTTAAATAAACGCATTCCCGAATTCGATAATTATTTATATGCCATCAGTGGCGTATCGGGAGGTGGGGTGGGAGGCACCTTCTACACGGCTTACCAACATGATCAATTGGTAAACGGTGATCTTGAAAAAGATAAACTAAACAATGAGTATTTTCAACAATCGCTGCATGAGGATTATTTAGCCCCTGTAGTGGCAGCAATGCTGTTTTTAAACACGCTGCAAAGTGTATTACCTTTTCGTTGTTCTTATTTAGATCGAACCAAATGGCTTGAAAATTCCTGGGGCAAAGGCTATGAGCAGGATTTAGGGTTGCCAACTTTGGAGCATAATTTTTTAGATATCTGGAAAGGCAAGTCGTCAACGACGAAACGCATATTACCAGCGCTCTTCCTGAATGGAACGCTCGCTGAATCAGGCCAAAAAGTCATTACAACAAACATCAACATTGCCCCTTTAACGAAAGATCAAGGCCCGTTTACAGACGTACTGGATGTATTAGATACGATTAATACTTCGGTTCCTGCCAAAACAGCGGCATTATTGTGTGCTCGCTTTCCTGTGGTAACTGGGGGAGGTTGGCTCCGAAGAGAGCGAAAAAACGCAAGACCTATAGATATTGGGCATGTAACAGACGGAGGCTATTTTGATAATACAGGTATAGAAACGACCCTTCAGATTCTCAATACACTTAGGCCTAGAATGGATACGCTAAAAAAGAGGGGAATCGAAGTAGTGCCTTATATTATTTTCATTCAAAACTCCACGGCGGAGCAAGAAATGGATTCAGACCCAATTATCCATTTCCTGCGAGGGATTCGAGAACCACTTGCCAGTCTGTATAATCCGTGGGGGAGAAGCAGCATCACGCGTGATAAACTGTATAAAAGTTTGAGTGGGAAATTTAGTCAGAAAACCGTTTACATCAATTTAAAATTGAAACGGAGTGATACTAATTTCCCCTTGGGTTGGTATATCTGTCAAGAAACCGCTGATAAAATAAAAATGCTGACGGACAGTGCCTACTTAGACGCGAATAAGAAATCGTCACCTCGTTCCAGTCAACCATTTGCGTTCGATAGTCTGCAATTTTTCATCAACCGACAGATCAAAGCGAAACCTTATCTAGACTTAGCGTTGACTAAAAGGAATAAAGCCATTCTTGGCAGTAAGTATTGAACTATGGAGATCACTTTATTCACCATGCTAATTCCATGCACAAAAAGCAAGTGACCTTAATTTACAGATGTTTCTTTGTTAATCGCGCATTTGGGCAATGTATAATAGTATAGATCTATGTTTATCGTTCTGTCTTGACTTCATACCCTTTCTTTGTCGGTTGATAGGTGATGGTAGCTTAATGCAATCGCTTTTGATGGCGCTCATCCCACCTTACAAGGTTCTAGACTTCAGCCAAAAATAGACATTGCACATCGATTTTTGACTTTCGGGGAGCTGTCACAGCTTTCTTGCATTCAATAGCTTCCATCATCAACAACAATAGAAAGGAGATTTGATGATGACGACACAACCTAAAATCAAACCCCACTATCCAACCCACATCATTTATGCTGTCAACCCCAAAGGCAGCCAAGACAAATCCGATTGGTTTAAAGTCGGTGCAGCGTGGGAACACGGTGACCAGAAAGGTCTTAATCTAAAGATCAATCTAGCGGCCCTATCCTTAAATCATATGGGTGGCCCAGATGCTACCTTAGTCATCCGTCGAGATAAGTTTAAAACGGATTAAACCGAATAAGCCGGATGGTCATCGGACCATCCGGCTTATTAACCCTTATTCTATGGGCTCTTGGATGGAGCCATATTCAACTGGTAACCGGTGCTTCACTCAGTGAGTGACTTCCTGGGCACACAGTATAATACCACATGGTGGTTTCAAAGCCTAATTCACTCGCTTCTGATGTGAATTTCGGTAACGAATATAGGCTGAGCTTCCTTGTCAATATAATAGCGGGGATTGCGAGCTGTAATGGTTTTTGGGATATGATTAGATAGCAATTCGAACAGTGAGCGTAACTGATAGCCTTTCAAGGTGACGACCTGTCCACCGAAGTAAAGCAGCAACACGTTCACACTGTCAGTGAGCATTAGATCGCCCCAGGCAAGATCGGAATAATTGAAAAAGGTACGTCTTCCATCCTCCCAAACAAAATAGAGGTTACGTACGCTACTGCCCGTATCATACAATTCTGTGCTACCAATCGCATAACCGACCGGTTTATCGCTCTCTTCATCTGTCACCTCATCTTGAGCGAAATTCGCTCTAAAGAGTTGGACGGGGTGCACGATTGTTTGGCTTTCGCTGAATGGGTTTCGGCTTGTCTGGAGTTTCCATACGCTTGATTGACGGTTTTACTTTCGGTGGTAAGGGTCGTGCTGCTTGGATTAAATACTCGACTGCTTTATGCCTTGACTTTCTGCGTTTCACGAGTTCCAATGCTGATAACCGATTTCCTAATTCAGAGGCATGGACTAACAAAGCGGGTTTATCATCGGTATAGATATGTACACCATCGCGCGCCCGTGACACCGACACATAAAATTGGTTGAGATTGGTGGCCGAAAAGGTGCTGGGCGGTTGCGCAATAAACACCTCATCGACGGTCTTGCCTTGTGCGGCATGCGAGGTCAGGCAATAGCCATGTGCGATATGGCCAAAATGGGCTGGAACGGTATAAGTGGCTTTGCTTGCCTTGTTGTGTAGGCGCAAAGCTCCATTGGGGGCGATGGCGATAACATCCAGCATTTGCCCATTCGTCAGCCGTTTTTTATTTGCATCGTATCCATTACGGGTAATGCGTACTTTATCGCCTTTCGACAGCGCGATTTCGCTGGGTCGGTACACGTCGAATTGCTCCATGCGATCCAAGGGCAGGAATGTGTGCTTGCCACTGGTATCCTTAATATGGACTATGCCATTGGCCACAGAATGAACTACCCACCGCGAACCGCGCTCGATGCCAGCCAGCTTCTGGTTAAACTGGATGACTTGACCGGAGCGATAATTACGCAGATCACTTTTTTCAGCCAATGTCAAATTGGTATTGACCAGTTGCACAACGCCTGTTTCTTCGCTGGCAATCCGTCCTGTCTCGCGCAATTTCTCTCGAATGGCTTTAGTGACCTGTTCGCCTTCCTTGTGCGTCGGTGAAACCACCAAAGTCGTTTTCCCTTTTTTCAAAGTAGCCATATAATCATCGGCTAAGACGGTAAAGGAATTGGCCGGATCAAGGGTAATGATCGCTCCCATGCCATCCAACGTAGAAAATGCGTCTCCGACTTTGTTATCGGCTAAAGCTTGAACGGCTTTGCGGTAGTCTAGATTGCGTTGCCGATAGATGCGGCTAACCTCGGCTGATCGGATACCCGCAACGGTATTTAAGATCCGTAAAGCATCCCCACGCATGACACTGCTATGTTGCCTGGTATCCCCGCTTAAAATCAGCCGTGCGTTTTTTTTAATGGCTAGCGTGAGCAGGGCGGTCATATCCTTGGTATCCAACAATCCGGCTTCATCAACCCACAACACACCATTGGCTAAACCTGCTTGCAGTTCCGAAGAAGAAAGTAGTTTGGCAACCGTTTCGGCTTCGTTAAATCCTTCATCCCGCAACACGCCCCGTGCCGCTTGTGCTGTCGGGGCCACGACTGTGACTTTACGCCCCGTTTCCTCGATTAGTCGAATGGCTTCTTTCATCAATGTGGTTTTGCCGGTTCCCGCTCGTCCTCGGATGATTGACACGCGGTTGGTAGTGGTCAATACATGGGATACTGCTTCATGTTGTTCGCCTTCCAATGGAATTACAGGGGCAACTGGATAAAGTGGAGGCAGGTTGCCTTTGCCCTGATGCGCTAAAGCCACCATCCGTTTCTCCTCACGCAAAACCTCTTTGGTCGTGCAGAGTGTTTTGGCTCCATCCTTGACCCGAATAATGCGCTTATCATCTGCAAAGCGGTTGGTAATTTGCTCAACGGTCAGCGTTGGAAAGCCAAGACCCTGCCGATAGGCGACTTCCAAAATTCGCCGATCCTGCATGACCGACACCCGCTCAAACCGCATCGCCAACGCATGATCGACGCATTGTTTGGGGGAGGGCGATGCTACAGGTTTGACTGGGGCAAAACGGATCGGTTGATCGCCTTCGTCTTTATCGTGCATGCCCAGCGCGAATATTTGTCTGCGCCATTCTTGCTTGAGCTGGTTCATAGTTAGACCCTTTTGCTTCTTAGCGCGGGTTCGTGCTCCCAATTGGTCTAGTTTGGCTTGATCGGTAATGCCGAGTTCTTTGGCAATCTGGCCGATTTCGTTGGTGCGTTTGGAGAACAGGTCGATGATATGCTCCGGCACACCAGTGATTTCAAAGGCTTTGTCGGTGCGCCGGACACGATAGCCAAGTTCAACCAGCTTATCGGCCAGTCGTTTATGAAACCTCGCCTGATAATAGGGCATATCCTGTTTGATCGACCGGAATTGCCCCGCCTTGAACTGCTGTTCAACCGCATCCCATGTCACATTGAACACAAACGAATGACAGTGGAGGTGTGGATCAGGCACAGCGTTATCAACGGGTCTTGCCGTTTGGTGGATAAAATCCGCCCAGATCAGTCCACCTGTTAGTCGGTCTCCATCTTTACCATTTTTGCGAACTCGTGTCTGAGCGTCGGCTTCAATGTCCAGCATAGTTTGCTGAACGCTTTCCTGAAACGCATTCAGAATATGATTGTCATCGGTCAGGGCATGCAGGATGGAAACGGATTTTGGGCAATGGAAATTAATGTCGTAACCAACCGTGCGATTGTCTCTCTTACGTGGAGTGAGAGCCTGACCCGTAACTGGGTTAATGTTTTCACAGAGAGCTTGAAAGGCGTTTTGTGTCGCTACACCCACAATGCCAAAACGAGCGGCTACATTACCATAGAACTGGCCAGGCTGTTCTTGATTATTGAGATAATAATCGGATTGGTGCAAAGATTCGTTGAAATACTCTTTAGCTTGTCCAGACGAGGTACTTTGAATCATACGGATCATGTATAATTCTATACATCAGAAATACCCAGTGGCTGGATAGATTGTTAGTTTATTATAGCCAATAAAAGTTGATTAAGTACTGTGAGGATTTAGCTGATAAAATTTAGAATGATCTATTTTGTAACTTTTTTAAGCTTGTAGATACGGGAAATTTCCCCTTGTAATAGATTAAGTCGCTAATCATTTTTACAAAAATATGTCGGATTGGGGCTCGAGTAGTATAATATCAGTACACAGTCGTGCTAATATTAGCGATCCTAAACACCATTGTCTCTGTTAAAGAAAAACCGTCAGACATCTTCCCTAAGCTGTACTAAAGTTTTCTACAAACTCTTTTTGATGAAAAATGGCATAATTGCAAAAAAATACTCAAGGTCTTGGTTTAATAAATATATAAAATTGTTTGGGTGAATTATATATACTATGCCAAACAAGTGACTGTACCCTATTTGTTCAAAACCTTAAATGCTCTCATCAATAAAGCGCAAAATTCGAAAAAATGTAACCTTTTTTGCCTTTTTAATAACATATTATTCATGCCAGCTTTAGTTCAACACATTACAGCTTTTTTATCATCACCTGGGGGATTAACAGACGAACGAGATTTGATTTGTTCTATCGTTGATGAACTTAACCGACAAATTAGATTTTCTCATAATTCTGTTGTAGATGTTTTGCGATGGGAGAATGATACGTATCCTTCGGCAAGTGGCTCTTATGCACAGGAGACAATTAATGACCAAGTTGGTTACACTTATGATTTATTCATCGGCTTGATGTGGGATAGGTTTGGAACCCCTACAGCAAAAGCTGATTCTGGTACAGAAGAAGAGTTTGATATTGCATATTCTCGTTTCAAAGCTGGTGAAAATGTGAAAATCTTATTTTACTTTAAAAAACTTAGTGGTGCACTAACAAACTTTCAGAAAAAGGAGAAAAAGAAAATCGATGAATTTAAAAATAAATTAAAAAGACTTGGTATCTTATACAGCGAGTTCAATTCAGATAATATAGAAAAATTCAAGAATGACTTTAGAATCCATTTACAAAAATCAATAGGAGGTATTTTAGCTAATCCTCAAGCGGATATCGAAAGAAAAGATATGCTTATAAATGCAGGAGCCCAGCTTCAATTATTAACAGATGCACTAAAAAGTAAAAATAAATCACTACTATTTTCATCTTTAATTCATCATGCCATTGTGGACGGAACGGATTTGCACAATAAATTTCATATTAAAGGAAAAAATCAGCATCCCCATGAATCGCCCATGATGTCATTCAATAGTGTATCATCGGTGCCATCAGCCAAAGCAAGCATGAAAATGTATTGTAAAGATTTACTTAACAATGTAGATCTAAAGGTTACTTGTAGGGATCAGGACAAAGACAACGTTAAGCAATTGTTTGTAATTTTTGATAAACCTCTAAAAAATGATGATCCATTTGATCTAGAATTAAGTTATACACAGATGAATACAATGTATTTGGATGAAGAAGATTTTATAACTTCTGGATTTTCATATGATAATGTAATAGATTATTACACATTTGTCGTCGAATTTAAAGATAGAGTACCAGAAATTTTGAGAATAAACTATTTTGACCCACTTTTGTCTAAGGTACAAACAGTATTTCTTTCAGGTAAGGGGAAGGATAAATCAGTATTTGAAATTTCAATTTCAAGTGCTAAGATATCGTTGCTTAATAGCATGAATCTAATAGCAAATTTTAAACGGAGTTAACAATGACACATCCCGAAATCAAAATTAATCATTATTTATCAAACGGTGGCGGTAGTGGAGGATAAGTAAAAACAATTAGATTACAGATGTGACTTCTGTAGCTGTAATTTATATAGCTACAGAAGTCAACAATCTTAAAACTTAGAGTTAGCCGATTGTTCGATAAATTGCTAATATATTATTTATTAATTACTTGTAGCAGGAATTGTAGTGCATAGTAATTATTAACGCAACAATTCCTGTAGTAACTGGGATTCACAAAAGTCTATTGCCTTTAATACGTATAAAAAATACTCCCAAATGTTTCACCGCCAACTTCCATCAGCTTGAATAGCTAGTTGACGGAGTTTATAGCAACCTTGCTATTGATGTGGGCTAAATTTAGCCGCTTATGGGAGATCATTTCATCCTAATCATCATTTGGAGGCCATTCTAACCCCGTGTTATAGTATTGTTAGGGTATCTTGAATTTCTTAAAAAGGTGGTTTTCGACTTGATACTTATGAACTACTTAGCTCGTTCATAAGACACTCATTTATCTTAAACGTTCTTCGACTCGGTATGCCAAATTAACTATTCAAATAGAAGCTTTAAGAGCCAATCACTGCTTCCAGCGCTTCATCGGCATCTTTGTAGATAAAGGTAGATTGATAGCCCATTGTCGTCCTGACATCACTGTGCCTGTATAATTTTTGTAGCATTTGCAGGGGTACTTTATCGCCAGCTAGCGTCGCGAATGTGTGTCGAGCTACGTGCGTGGTGAGCTTTCCCTGTATCTTGGCAATAGGGGTAATGTATTCCTGTAATATCTTATTACAGCGATTAACGGCATAGGCAATCTTCTTTTTGACCTCAAAGGTATTTTTCAAATCTAGACCCTTCAGGTTCGGGAAAACCAAATCGTCGGGAGAGGTCTTTAATGGTTCGTATTTCTCCAGAATACGCTGAACTTTTTCAGGCAGCTTCAATGAACCCACCTTGTTGTTTTTACCCATTGTGTAATGCAGGCGTTCATTTTGGAAATCAGACCATCGCAACCGCAAAACATCGGAAATGCGCATGCCTGCAAAGTAATAGGAGGTAAGCCAGAGATTACGGGCGTGGTCATGAGTTGGATTGGTCAGTTTGACTGTTTCAAGCTTAACAACATCGTCCAGACTGATACCAATCTTGGTGCTTTCGGGAAGCTTAATATTGATCTTATCTTCGCCACCGAAAGGATAATATTTTTTATCCAAAGATTCCTCTTTAATAGCTTGATTGAAAACTGCCCGAATAGTAATCAGGTAATTTACAATCGTTCTATCACTGATCTTTCTGTCCGACTTAAGATGCCGCTTAAATTTCTCCAACAAACCAACAGTGATATCTGAAAACGCAATGTCGTGGCCACCTATAAAATCTTTAAATATTTTTAAGCGGCATTTTTCGGCAGCGTAAACATTGAAATTCCCGGCATTTTTCAGCCGATCTAAAAAAAGCTGAGCTTGTGGGACGAAGGTTGCTCCAGTTACTGGCTTTACCTTGCGTTTAATGGCTTTCACCGAAATATCATCGTTCTGTGTTTCCGCTTCAATTGATTTGTCGCTTGCCTCGTGTTTCTTTTTTAAAATGAAATTGTTCAGACGTTTAGAATTGGGGTGCGATGATTTAACGCTCTGTTCTGCTTCATTCCATTCGTTTTCTTTTATATTGTGTTTGAGATAGATATAAGATGTTTTTCTATCTTTCGTAATACGAAGCGCCAGAGGGAAAGTACCGTCTTTGTTGGGTTTCTTACGCAAAACAATTTTAACCTTAGCCATAATGAGAAGTGATTGAGAACACTATAAAGATACGGAATTGGTACAACATAGGTACAACAATTTGTGGTTTTTTGCGGATTTTTGCGAAGTAATATGATTTATAAGTATCAGTAAATGAGTAATTTAAGTTCGTATTGGTTCATATTAAACCAAAAAAATAGAGTTCGAATCTCTTCCTCTCTGCAAAAAAGAATCCCGTAGTTGCCTGTAAATAAGGTAATTACGGGACTTTTTTTGTGATTTAAATATGCTTGAACTGTTTTTCTGCAAGAGGCTCAGCACTATGATCATTCACTATACGACTTGGATTTTCGATAAAACCTATGAATATCCGTTCTTGGTGTGTTCTGTTTGCGAATTGACGGGGCCTAGATTTAGAAAGTATTTGATTCTACACTACAATTAGAGTTAAAATAAAAAAGGCTTAACTCCAAAGAGGAATCAAGCCATATAATGTCGAAAAGAAAAGCCAACTAACTCATTATACATACGGTACAGCTGATACATCTGGATTTATAGATGTAAAAAAAAAGTCTACTTCAATGGAGCCAGACGATTGACAGCCAGCCTGCTTTTCCTTCTATGTGGGCTACGACTTACAAAAGTTACCTATTAAAAAACGAGTTTCTGTATTTGTATCTACGGTTTTTAGTAAATTTGAGGTGCTCTTGAAATGGGAAAGAGTTAGATCGTCAGTGATTTCTATTGCTGGCGATCTTTTTTAACTTCCCACCATTGGGCAAAATAGTTTAGAGTTAGAAAGGCTATTCGCGTTGCGGTTAGCCTTTTTTTCTCAATCATTCGCAAAGTAACTTTTTAAATAGGATTATCAGATAGTACAAACTTTCGGGAGATCCTACCCAGGTCCATAAGAACTGTAGTTATCCATGGAGGTCGCGATGCGAAACGTGATCAGGATAGGAGAGTAAAACCAGCCGTAACAAGCGGGATGCCCTAATGGTAAGTTCAGTACCTTTCAAGCAGCAAGATCTTTATCATAAATTTTTTAATGGTCAGATTATCCATTTTAGATCAATTTGATCGTTGTTACTTTTTAGACTCTGTTCGTCTGAAGTAAATTGTTCATTCCACCCATTAATACTGTTTTGTCAGCTAATTTATTTCAATCATTTCGCTTTTCTGGTACTTGTCCCAAGTGTGGCAATCTAGACACCCACCGAATCCGCCGTGTTGGGCTGTTGAAACTTATACCTGGTAGAACCCTGCAGTGTTCATCCTGTCGCCAGCGTTTCTTCCAGATAGGCTATTTTAAGTCTCCCAAGAGTTATGTGAAGGAGCTATAGTGAGCTTGCTTAAAGCCTCTAATACCATAGAGCCAGCATTTCTGGTGCCAGGGCTATTAATTCTAGTAATCCGCTTGACGTTACGGTAGTATACTCACTCACCTGGAGCAGTATTTTGACTAGAATAAGTGAGTTCAGAACTCTACAGCTTGAATCGTAATCGTAGTTGTAGGGTAAAGACTGACATATCGGCTAATCCCGTCGTTTCCTGCTAGTCCAATCTGCTTGCCTTTATATTGTAAGGAGTATGCTTCTTTATCGTAAGCCACTACTGTAACATTCGAATAGGAATAGTTAATCTTTGTTTTTCCAGAGGTGCCTTTGACCAGAATATTAACATGTTGGTTATCTACCTGTGTTATGCTCACGGTTCCAGTGGGAGTCTCATCAATTAGTGATGTAGTCTGATATTCAGTAAGTTCATATGAGCCAACTACATCAAATACAGTGGTCGGGCTAATCGATTGAGTACAACTACTTATTAAATAAAAAGAGATAAATAATAATATAGTTACTTTTTTCATAAAGATTATAGATATCTAGTTGTTAATAAATAGTCTGATAGTTAATAGTTTAGGTGATAATATCTGTAAATAATCTAATTTGTTTAAGTAAATGGGGTTTGAGGTTAATGTAGGCATTTACACTTATGGAAAGTGCAAAGTAAAGGAAAATTCATCGAATAAAACAGGCTTAAGTAAGTAGGGTTTTCGCTCAGAGCCGTGCCCGGCTAGGTATGGTGCTTAATAAGACTATCAAGCGTAGTTACGCTGACAAGATTATGAGCGAAACTCCTTATGAGATGTATTGAAAATTCCTGCTGTGGCAGTCTAATGGGTGGACATATGTTAATAAAATGGTCTTGCTTCAGGATGAATTAAGGCCCTTTTTCATCTAAATTTAATCCCTGGTTAAAGCCGCCTTTATCTCGTTTTCTTTGCTTTGAGGTATGAAAACGACAAAGAAAACACTACCGATCCCTGGTCCCTGGACGCTGATATTGCTCATTTCGGCTTCACTTTTCTGGTTCGTAGCAGAAGGAATTTTGAAGCTTGTTTTCTAGCGTGACCTGATAGCCTATTAATAAATACATACGCGAATACTAATGGTCTTTGGAGGGCTAAATGCCTCTTTTTGGCGAAATTTGGTCAACTCCCTCTATGACCATGACGTTCAAAATTATTCTTCTCCTGACGGGTGCTATCGCTCCGGTTTCGTTACTAACATCCTTTAAGAATATATCCAGTTGCCCACGGTGTGGTAATCCGTATCCTGTCCCAAGAGACCGATCTCAAGTAATGAAGTTAATTCCCTGCAAAGCTTATCATTGTCGGGACTGCGGGAAACGATTCTATCAGGTTGGACCAACAGATTCATCTACGTTGATGCCCGTGTAACGACAGGTTGAAATACCTGAATAGCTGGTTAGTTGATATTGATAATCAGAGATATGGCGCAAGCAGAACTATATAGACTACTAAGAAAAGATAGCTAATGCAACGTTAGCTCAATAGAGAGCGTATTAATGTTTGGTGGAGTGCAACCCGTAAATGGTTTGTGCTATTGATTAGAATTTGAGCATGGGAAACGCTGATTCTGGTAGAGTCAGCGTTTTTTGTACACTTTAGTTAATTGATTTATCTGCTCACGAATACGACAAAGCCTGTTGTTGGGTGGACGATTTAATCTTAGAAGCACGCTCTAATGTTTTTAGTGAATTATACACGTCTTCTCGAATAAATGTACGTTTTAAATTGTGGGTAGAATGAACTAGTACATAGCCTGCTTTTTTTAGCTTAGCACAGGTTTTCTTTATTCGAAAATGAAATGATTTATCATTCGCATTGTGAACTTCGTCAAATTCTACCAGTATTACTTTTACGTCTAGTTTATCATCAATAATTGTATCGATAACCTTATACTCGGCTCCTTCAATTTCAAGTTTAACAACGTCTACACTGCTATGACCCAGCATAGTCATTAAATTACTTAATCGATCGGCGGGGGCTTCTATATATTCGTTTGATTCCTGAAATAAATAAAGCGAGTGTGAGGCATAATCGTCACGTTCTGGGGCAAAAAACTTTAGGTTCGTTTTCTGATCCCATACACCGATTTCAACAAATGTGATCGACTCCAGCTGTTCATCAGATATTCGGTACGTAAAAGGCACTGTTGGCTCAATAGTCAGCGGAATCTGCTGTTTTACGCATTCTTTGAGTTTCCGGAAATGGTTGATACCCTCAGGCATCGGGTCAAAAATATACACCTGGGCATCATAAATAACTTTTAATTCGGTGTCGAACGAAACGTCTTCGCCAGCGCCAATGCAATAGCAAATAGAATTACTGGTTAATAAGTTATCGGGTAGATGGTATCCATGAAAATGTGAGCCAATATGGACAAGATTATTTAAAGGTTTCACGCCTTGTTGTGGGTGAATACCTAATACTTTTTTAGCAAGGCCGATAACATTTCTCATGGATAATTGTCAATTGTGAATAAGTAGCTTTATTGAGGAAATTTGATTCAAGTAAATAGTGTAAAAAGAGGTAATCAAAAATGATTTAATTTCTGATACAATTTTGCATTAGAAATTCCGGACCTGACTTATGGCTGTTTATTATTTTGCCGAATTGGCTGGTTTTACTTCAAAGGAAAAATTGGCCGAAGAAACATGCTTGTGTGTATCGTACACATAGGCAAATAACCTATAAGCCCCTGGTTTATCCGGTAATTGAAACGAAATGGACGATCGTTCGGGAGTAGCTATCAAGCCCTTTAAGGCGGGCATTGGCGTTCCTGCATAATCGGCCGAAAACTGAGCGCGCCGTTTGATTTCCCAGTAGTATGTTAAAGAATCACCTTCTGGATCGTTTGTCAATAGTTGTGCCTGATGCGGTATCAAGGAGGCTGTATACGATTGGTAAGTCAAAGCCTTGCCATCGATTTGTAAAGGTTGAATGACTGGCGCCTTATTCATTGTCTGTTTTCCGGACCAGAGCAGTTGCATCAATTCTACCAGCGAAGTTGAGCGACCTTTATCGTCAAAAACGTTAAACCAGGTATGTGTTTCTTCCTGTTTAAAGCCCCAATAGAACAAGTAGGAACCAAGGCAATTAGGCGGCTGAGATCCGATATACTGCCGATAAAACGTATTTACATAGTCATATTTCTGCTGACTAGTTGGCTCGAGTGGCGCTTTCCAGGGAGCAACAGGCGTTTCCCAATAAGCCTGGGCACCATATTCAGAAATGAGATAGGGTTTATCCCAACCGCCTTTTTTTAAGAACTGGGGTAACTTCTCGGTCAATGCATAGGAGTTAACGGCCAGCACATCAAGAGCTGGGCACCGTTCCTGAACAAGCCAGATGGCTCGTTCACTATCAGGCGAAATGACGGTAGCAACCGGATGATTAGGGTCAAGCTCGTGAACTAAGGTGGCAAGTCGATTGACTTCATCGTATACCCGGAAATTGCTTGCTTCCATCGCCCACTCGTTGCCAACACACCACATCAATAAAGCAGGATGGTTCCGGTATTTCAAAACGATTTTACGAATGCGTTCAAATTGTCGGTCAACGGCTGTCTGATCATCGTAGTCGAAGCCTTCCAGCTCGCGCTCTACCCATAAGCCAAAAAATACGGTCAGCCCTAACTTCTGAGATTGATCTAAGATAGATTCAGCTTCCAGGTCATCCCATATGCGAATTGAGTTGCCTCCGCAGGCTTTTAATTGGGCTAAATGGCTGACGCCCCCAGCGCCTTTAATAAAGTAGGGTTTTCCAAAGCGTAACAGTTGATAAGACTGTCCATTTCGCTGTATTGACGTAGGTTTAACGGCTGCCGACGTTTCGGAATGAGACTTGCTGGTTTCGGTACAGCTGCTAATGAATGTGCTGACTATGAAAATTACTACCGCTAAAGCTAGTCGCATTAGGAACGCAATGAAAAGTTAAGTTTCTATGTTGACTAATAGATTAACTTTTAGTCACTTCAAGATTAAAACATCATTAAGGGGGTAGGCTTACTAAACGGTTGATAATGCTACCTGGTCGACCTGATTTCTGCTCAAATTTATCAGGCCCTTTTTGGTGGTATGAGCCATAAATGATACGAACAGTACACCGTCTAGTCAATAAGTTATAGCCATTCTTAAAATAGGCATACTTTGTAGCAAGCCGATAATTGCGGCTGGAAAAAGGAGTATTTAAACACTGATTCTGTTGGGATCAGTGTTTTTTAGTTGACCTGACTTAGCTACGCCTTGTTAGATTGAGAAGGCCTGCTCTACAGATAAGGGATTTATATATAGAAAACACTCGCCTTCTATCAGCGGTTCTAAAGTCAAACAAACCCGTAAACGCCTATTCCCATGTGGCAGGAAAAAGATAACCAACTCACCCGCGATTTTCAGTTCACTGATTTTAGCGAAGCCTTTGCTTTTATGACTCGTGTGGCTCTGATCGCCGAAAAAATGGACCATCATCCCTGGTGGTCGAATGTGTATAACCAGGTCACAATCAGGCTATCAACCCACGATGCCGGAAACACTGTAACCGATAAGGATCGTAAACTGGCTGCTGCTATTGATAAGATATAGTTTTCAAGTTTGAGGTTTGAAGTTCGAGGTTTGTAGTTAGCTGACGTACAGCTGCTTTCGCGTCGGACGACTACAAACTACAAACCTCGAACTACAAACCCCCAACTGTAAACCCAAAACCATAAACTATCTTGCGGCATGAAATTGTACCTCGTGCCGACACCAATCGGCAATCTTGACGATATCACACTGCGGGCGATTAAAACGTTACAGAGTGTTGATGCAATCCTGGCCGAAGATACCCGGACATCGGGCGTTTTACTCCGTCATCTGAACATTAGCAAGCCGCTTCATAGCTACCATATTTTTAATGAACACCAGACCGTACAGCGGTTAATTGGTCAACTAAAAGAAGGGAAAACCCTCGCGTTGGTGTCGGATGCGGGCACGCCCGGAATTTCAGATCCTGGCTTTTTGCTCGTGCGCGAGTGTATCAAAAATGATATTTCGGTTGAGTGCCTACCCGGCCCAACTGCTTTTGTACCCGCTTTGGTAAATTCTGGTTTACCCAATGATCGATTTACATTCGAGGGGTTTCTGCCGCACAAAAAAGGACGACAAACGCGCCTGACCGAGCTGGCGGGGGAGGAGCGTACGATGGTTTTTTATGAGTCGCCCCACCGACTTCTGAAAACCCTTCAACAATTTGCGGAGGTGTTTGGCCCCGATCGACCAGCCAGTGTTTCGCGTGAACTCACTAAGCTGTTTGAAGAAAATCGGCGCGGCCCATTGTCCGAACTTATTACGTATTTTGCCCAAAAAACAATCAAAGGTGAACTGGTTATCTGTGTCCAGGGGAAAGAGCCAAGCCGAGGCAAGGCTAAACGAGTGTACGACAATGATGTTGATGAAGAAGAAGATGAGTAGTGGGTATGGGGCTCGGGGCTCGGGGCTCAGGGCTACTCAGCATAAAAGTCGAAAATGGTCATTTCTGCTGATGCTTATCGTATCTGCATCATTCTTCGTTCATCATTTATCATTTGCCCAAACGCTTTCTCCGGCTGCTCGTGTCAGTCTGATTACCTATGGGCCTGGCGCAGACGATATTTCGTCGGTTTTTGGGCATACCGAAATACGTTTTACCGATCCAATGCTTGGTCTCGATAAGGATTATAGCTTTGGTGGATTTGATTATCGGGCCGACTATTTCATCATAAAATTTTTGCGGGGTACGCTTCCCTATAACCTGACGGTTCATAACATTTACCAGGTTCTGTATTACTATCAGCAAACAAACCGAAGTGTTCGCGAGCAGGTGCTAAACCTATCGCCCACCCAACGCCAACGGTTGTTGACGGCTCTGGAGGAGAATTATCTCCCTCAAAACAGAGAGTATCGGTACAAGTTTTATTACGATAACTGTTCTACCCGCCCTCGCGACATGATTGTTCAGGCGTGTGGAGATAGCCTGACGATTCCGTCGCGTTCGCGCATGACGGGTAAGTCGTACCGCGATCTGATGAACGATTATTTGGGAGAAATGCCCTGGTATCAGTTGGGTATGAATCTGGCTATTGGGCATCCGTCTGATGAGCAAACGGATGGCTGGCGCGCGATGTACCTTCCCGAGCAGCTATTTGATCAGTTCGCTCATTCCACACTTCGGCAGGCGAATGGACAGATTGTTCCGTTAGTGAGTGGTACGCAAACGATATTTGAACCCCAGCATACGTTTCGTCAGCAAGTTTCGATCCTGTTCGATCCCGACGTTGTATTTGCGATCCTGGGTGTTCTGGTGGCCCTGTTTACCATTCGTCGCTATAAAGTGGCTGGTAAAGTAGATGGCTGGTTCGATCGACTCCTATTTGGCATTGTCGGCTTTCTCGGCTGGTTTTTACTAGTACTTTGGCTGATTAGAGATGATGGTGTGACCGGCTGGAATCCGACGCTGCTCTATCTGATGCCTTTCCACTTGCCTCTGATTTTCTGGGCTACCAGTTCAACTGCTACCGCACGCCGTCGGACCATTTATTTTAGTCTGACAGCCCTGCTGATCCTACTGGGTATACTTTTCTCGAAAATACCAGGAGGCTTCGATGTTTTATTTCCGCTGACGTTGCTTGTTCGTTGTATCGTGAATATGCAACCGGTTCGTCAGGCCTATCGAACTCCGGCCCGAATAGATTGATCTTTTTCCGGTTATAATTGGGGCTGGAAGTGCTTTCTGTGAATGATAGAACAAATCCTCGTGCTACATTCCATGAAAAAACTGCTGCTTCCCAGTTTATTACTCATTTGGTTTACAAACGCGTTGGCTCAGCCTGTTGAGCGGCTCGTTAAGGTGATTGTGACGCCCGATCATGCCGATTGGCTCTATAAAACCGGCGAACCCGTTAAATTCAACGTGTCGGTTTATAAGAGTAATGTACTCTTGAAAGGCGCTAAACTCCGTTATGAAATTGGGCCGGAAAAGATGGAGCCCACCAAAAAAGAAACAGTCACCCTGAAAGATGGGACGTTAGCACTGGAAGGAGGGACAATGAAAAAGGGAGGTTTCCTTCGTTGCATCGCTACCGTCGAACTGGATGGTAAGGAGTATCGAGGACTGACAACGGCTGGTTTCGAACCATTAACCATTAAGCCAACCGTAGCGAATCCTGCCGATTTTAAGGCATTCTGGGATCAGGCTAAGGCCGATCTGGCCAAAATTCCTATGGACGTTCGCATGACGCTTCTCCCCGAACGATGCACCGAACTGACGAACGTTTACCAGCTCAATCTACAAAACATCAACAATTCTCGATTCTATGGGATTTTGTGCGTACCAAAAAAAGAAGGTAAATACCCTGCTATTTTACGGGTACCTGGGGCTGGTGTTCGCCCGTACAACGGGATGATCGCCGAAGCTGAAAAAGGCTTCATCACACTCGAAGTGGGTATTCATGGTGTTCCGGTCACGATGGACCCTATTGTGTATGATAATCTTAGCCGGGGTGCACTCAACGGCTATCCATTTGCTAACCTCGACGACCGGGATCGTTATTACTACAAGCGCGTTTATTTGGGGTGTGTCCGGGCGGTCGATTTTCTGGTGAGTATGCCCCAGTATGATGGGCAAAATCTGGCTGTTACGGGTGGTAGTCAGGGCGGAGCCCTTAGCATTGTGACGGCTGGTCTGGATTCGCGGATCAAGTGGTTAGGCGCTTATTATCCCGCTCTGGCCGATGTTACGGGTTATCTCAGCGGTCGTGCTGGAGGATGGCCTCATATGTTTACTGGCGATAACCTGGCGTACAACAACAAACCGGATAGAATTAAAACGACGGGCTATTACGACGTGGTGAATTTCGCCAGACTAGTGAATGTGCCGGGTTATTACTCCTGGGGCTTCAATGACGAAACCTGCCCACCAACTTCTATGTATGCCGCTTACAACGTGATTCCTGGCCCCAAAATGCTGGATGTAGTCCTCGATACAGGTCACTGGACGTATCCGGAGCAAACCGAAAAAATGACTACCTGGTTGCTGGGACAATTGAAAGGCGGAAAATAAGGATTTAGTTACTCCATCGGATAACCAGCGAAGAGCGCAGGGTAAAACGCAAAGAACACAAGACGCCAACTTCTTTGTGCACTTTGCGTGAACCTTGCGTTCTTTGCGTTTAAAAACTACTAACGGTATGCAACTTTTTGTTAATCCAGCACTCGACGATACACTTAAAGCAAAACTTAAAGAACAAATTCCACCTGATATCACAGTTGTATTTCGGGCTGACTTACCTCAATCTGAACAACAGTCGGCCTTCCAAACGGCCAACTTTGTTTTAGGAAACCCACCCGCAGCCTGGTTTGCCGAATCGCTTCCTAATCTGAAATTCTGGCAACTGGATTCAGCCGGTTTTGATGGGTATAAGTCCGTTCAACTGGACGCAACGATTGCCAATATGGGTGATTACTTTGCCCTTCCCTGCGCCGAAACGATGGTAGCAGGTATTCTGTCACTCTACCGAGCTATTCCCGAATTGGCCATTCTACAAAGTCGTTCTGAGTGGGTAGGGGCCCCTATTCGCTCCCGAACGAATTTGTTGTGGAAAAAACGAGTGGTCATTCTGGGTACGGGCACTATTGGTCAGGCGGTGCGGCAGATGTTAGCGGGATTCAACTGTGAAATTTACATGTTGGCCCGCACCGATCTGCACGCTGATTTGCATTCGGCCGACGAACTCAAAGCGCTTCTTCCTAAAATCGATATTGTCGTGAATTGCTTGCCCGGTACGGCAACGGGTTTTTACACTGCCGAGCTAATCGACGCTATGCAACCCGGAAGTATATACGCTAACGTTGGGCGTGGTAGCACGACCGACGAACCAGCGCTGATCAGAGCGTTGCAATCGGGACACCTTGGCGGGGCTGTTCTGGACGTAACAGCTATTGAACCGTTGCCTGCCGATAATCCACTTTGGTCGTTGTCCAATGTACTCCTTACGCAACATACCGGTGGCGGACAGCCGAATGAAGACGGCGGTAAAGTCGATCAATTTCTTCGGAATTTAGCCTGTTTTCAGGCTGGCGAAGCGGTCGAGAATGAAGTAGAGTTAAAGCGTGGCTATTGAGATATAACATACGCTTAATTTTCTGGAACTAGCCTTTTAATGGCTAATACGCCCGTTTTTCAACTTTTTTTTGTATATTTAAGGAGTCGAACGCGACACCAAACGTTCGCTTAGTCTCCGTACTTATCCACTGGAATAGTTCCTGAAGCAAGTCAATGATAAACGAAGAAAATGAACAGCCGATCGAGGACGATAGCCAGCAACCTGACGAGTTTCCATTAGCCGATGGAACTGAGCTGACTAATGCCCTTGCATTGGAGGAACAACCTGCTGACCCTATTAATGAAGTCCTGCATGCTCAAACCGTCGTGTCAGGATTGTATGAAAATTATTTTCTCGATTACGCATCCTACGTTATTCTCGAACGGGCCGTACCTGCTGTTGAGGATGGCTTGAAACCCGTTCAGCGCCGAATTCTGCATGCCCTGAAAGAAATGGATGACGGCCGCTTTAACAAAGTGGCCAACGTAATTGGGCAGACGATGCAATTTCACCCTCACGGTGATGCCTCTATTGGAGAAGCTCTCGTCAATATCGGGCAAAAAGAGCTTCTTTTCGATACCCAGGGTAGCTGGGGAGATGTGCGTACAGGCGACGGAGCCGCTGCGCCACGGTATATTGAAGTTCGGCTTTCGAAGTTTGCGCTCGATGCCATCTACAACGATAAAACCACTGAGTGGCAATTGTCGTATGATGGGCGTAAACGGGAGCCGATTACCTTGCCCGTAAAATTCCCTCTGTTGCTGGCGCAGGGTGTAGAAGGGATCGC
Source organism: Spirosoma foliorum (assembly GCF_014117325.1). Lineage (NCBI taxonomy): Bacteria > Pseudomonadati > Bacteroidota > Cytophagia > Cytophagales > Cytophagaceae > Spirosoma > Spirosoma foliorum. The sequence continues at coordinate 2,757,106 of NZ_CP059732.1, forward strand.
CGTTGGACTTTCGACCAAAATTCTACCCCATAATTTCAATGAGCTGATTGAGGCTTCTATTCAGATTCTGAAAGATAAGCCCGTATCGCTCTTTCCCGATTTTCAGACCGGAGGCCACATTGATGTCAGTAATTACAACGATGGGCATCGGGGTGGTAAAGTTCGGGTGCGAGCCAAAATTGAAGAGGTTGATAAGAAAACCCTGGCGATTCGGGATGTGCCCTTTGGCGTTACGACCCCACAATTGATCGACTCAATTGTGAAGGCGGCCGAGCTAGGGAAAATACGGATTAAGGCACCCAGTCGGAATGTGGCCGCAGTGGTTGACAATACCGCCAGGGACGTAGAGATTTTGGTTCACTTGCAGCCTGGCGTTTCGCCCGATGTAACGATTGACGCGCTCTATGCCTTTACAGATTGTGAAGTCAGCATTTCACCCAATGCCTGCGTCATCATTGGCGATAAACCCCATTTCGTTAGCGTAACGGATATCCTGCGGGTCAACACCCACCAAACGGTCCAGTTGCTACAACGGGAACTGGAGATTCGTCGGAGTGAGTTGATGGAGCGTCTGTTGTACAGCTCGCTCGAAAAGATATTTATCGAGAATCGGATTTACCGGAAAATTGAGGAGTGCGAAACGTTTGAAGCGGTACTTGAAGCGATTGATAAAGCGCTTAAGCCGTTCAAGAAACAATTCTATCGGACCATTACGGAGGATGATCTCATTCGCCTGACGGAGATCAAAATCAAACGGATTTCCAAATATGATGGCTTCAAGGCGGAGGAGCTAATGCGTCGACTGGAGCAGGAACTAGCCGAAACAGAAGATAATCTGGCCAATATCACGCGCTATGCCATCAATTACTACAAAGACTTACAGAAAAAGTATGGCAAAGGGCGTGAGCGTAAAACCGAAATCAGAGCCTTTAATACCATTGCTGCCAATGTGGTAGCGGCTGCCAACCAGAAGCTGTATGTTGACCGCGAAGGTGGCTTTATTGGCTATGGGTTGAAAAAAGAAGAATACGTCAGCGATTGTTCCGATATCGACGACATCATCGTGTTTCGGCGTGATGGTAAGTGTATGGTGACCAAAGTTCAGGATAAAGTGTTTGTCGGCAAGGATATTCTGTACGTTTCGGTATTCAAGAAAAACGACGAGCGCCGGATTTATAACCTGATCTATTTAGACGGGAAGTCCGGGATTTCGATGGTGAAACGCTTCCCAGTGACTGGGGTTACCCGCGATCGGGAATATGACCTGACGATGGGCAATCCGAAATCGAAGCTAACGTATTTTAGCGCTAACGATAACGGAGAGGCCGAAGTGATTACGGTTAACCTGACGGCTCAGAGTTCCGCCAAAATCAAGCAGTTCGATTATGATTTCGCATCCGTTGGCATTAAAAACCGTTCGGCGCAGGGTAATATCCTGACAAAGTACCCGGTTCGGAAAATTACGCAGAAAACGGGTGGTGTATCCACCCTCGGCGGCCTCGACATCTGGTACGACGAACACCTGGGTCGGCTTAACCGCGATGAGCGTGGTCGGCTTTTAGGGAATTTTGATGCGAAAGACAGCATTCTGGTCGTTTATAAAGACGGCCAATATGAACTGACGAGCTTTGATCTGACCAATCGGTACGAACCCAACGACATCACTACGCTGATAAAGTTTGACCCGGAAATGGTGCTGTCGGTGGTGTATTACGAAGCTAACCAGAAGGCCTGGTATGTAAAGCGATTTAAAGTTGAAACGACGACCTTAGACAAGAAGTTTAGCTTTATCGGCGATACAAAAGGATCGAAAGCACTGGCTGTTACAACAGATCGTTATCCGCGTATCGAGGTCATTCATCAGGTAAAAGACCGAGGCCCGATGGAAACCATGATTCTGGAACCTGAAGGATTTATTGACGTACGCGGTTGGAAGGCATTGGGCAATAAGTTGCCATTTGCCCGAGTGAAAGACGTTAAACTACTGGCTCCTAAGATTGTTAAAGAGGCTGTAAAAGCGACGTCAATAGCCGATACGGTCAGTACGATCGAGGCAGAAGAAAAAGAATCAGAACCTATTCAACTAGGTCTTTTTTCGTAATTTAGAGTAATAGGTTTATGGTATTTGGGCTACCCGAATACCATAAACCAAAACTATAGTCCGACTAGCGATAACCCGATGGCCGATACAACGTTTTTAGGCTTGCGAACAGTAATTTATGCCGCGCCTAACCTTAGCGAAACAAAAGAATGGTACACGAAAGCGTTTGGCGTTGAGCCCTATTTCGACCAGCCGTTCTATGTTGGCTTTAACATCGGTGGCTTTGAACTGGGGCTCGATCCGAATGCACAGATTGTGGAAGGAAGCACGTTAACCTATTGGGGCGTTTCGGATATTGGGGTGAGTGTTCAGAATTTAGTTAGCCTGGGCGCTACGCTACACTCGGATATTCAGGATGTAGGAGAGGGTATTAAAGTTTCCGCCGTGCGCGATCCCTTTGGCAACGTGATTGGTGTAATTGAAAACCCTCATTTTAGTAATTACTAATGAACACGACTTTGGCTACTGACTACAGCGACGAAAGGCACCACGAAGCGGCTGGAGTTCGTATTGTCAAGCGTGTCATTAAGCTCATAATTGTGCTGATGTTTGCAGGAGCCATCGTTGTCCTGATCAGCAACTGGTGGATTGTATACAATACCAAAGACCAGATTTATTTTGACATCAATGAGCTGCCCGCCAATGATTACGGGTTAGTACTGGGCACCAGTAAGTTTGTTCGAACAGGGAAAGAAAACCTGTTTTTTCGCTACCGGATGGAAGCCACTGCCCGGCTCTGGAAAGAAGGTAAAGTAAAATACCTGATCCTGAGCGGCAACAACGATTCAGAGTACTACAATGAACCCGCCGATATGCAGCGAGCTTTGGTCCGTCTGGGCGTTCCAGCCTCGGTGATGCAGCTCGATTATGCGGGCTATCGAACGTTCGATTCGGTTGTGCGTTGCAAGGACGAATTCAATCAGGAAAAGATTACGATCATATCCCAGAATTTTCACAATGCCCGCGCCCTCTATATTGGTAATCATGAGGGTATGGAAGCCATTGCTTTTGCTGCGCAGGATGTACCTGATGGTTATTCGCTGAAGACGCTTGTTCGGGAATACCTTGCCCGGCCCTATGCCTTGTTCGATGTGCATGTGTTGCGTCCACAACCCGAAAAAGGCAACTGGCAACGAAGCGCAAATAAGCGCCAATCGCACGGGCGTCGGACGGCTGATGTCGCCCCGTAAAACTCTATTTTGCCAAAGCATTAGTCGAATTCTGCCTGAACATCCACCCGTGGGTTTAGTTCATAAATAAGTAGCGGAACGAAAACGCAGATCAGACTACTATCGTTATGACTCAATCCAATCAAACCAGTACAGACATTAACTCCGCCGTTCGGAAGCAATTAATCAGTTTCCTTACCGGTAGCAATGCCCATCAGTCGTTCGATAATGCCGTTAAGGGGTTACCTGTCGAACTGCGAGGAGTAAAACCCGATAATCTTCCGTATAGCATCTGGCAAATAGTAGATCATATACGGATTGTCCAATGGGACATTCTCGAATTTTCCCGCGATCCTGATCACCAATCTCCTGCCTGGCCGGATGGGTACTGGACAAAAGAAATTGCGCCCCCAAATGAAGACGTCTGGCAACAGGCACTGGATCAGATTCGGGCAGACCTTGCGGCCTTTATTGAGCTACTAAACGACTCTCAACGTGATTTATACGCCCCCTTTGCCCATGGTGATGGACAGAATCTGCTTCGCGAAGCCCTGCTCATTGGCGATCATACTGCCTATCATGTAGGAGAAATAATTATCATCCGGCGGTTGCTGGGAGCCTGGAAAAAATGAGCCGAAAATCTGCCTAATTTATAATTCTAGCCCGCTCGATAAATTACTGATTTTATTATTATATACCTTTGTGTTTCACTATAAGAAATTCTCATGTCTACAGACAGTCAACCGAACAAACTACCGAGTCAACCCGCTTTCACGATTACCGCTCAATCAGCCGCTCATAAACAGGGGGTTGTGAACGTACCCGCTAGCGTTGATTCGTATTTTGGCGAGCATGGTAAAATTGTCGTAGTAACTCTTCCGAATGATCAACGAGTCCATTGCTCCATTGAACGGAAGAAAACATCTAAGCACGGAGCCAGCTTTTCTCATCCTTCCCTGAAGGAGTATTTTGGAAATAAAATCCAGAAAGACTGGGAATATCGGGTCAAAATCAGTGGTATGAATTCGGTCAGTATTCGGCCAATTGAAACCGCCACTGAGGTTGTCGAAGAAGCCCCAAAAGTCGAAGAATCGCAGGAATAGGCCATGCAATGGCCTACTCAGGTTTTCAGATCTAACACAATTATCAGGCACTTTCCCGTTTATTGAGGAAGTGCCTGTTTTGCATTCGCGTAAGTTGCCTCTACTAATAAAGCTACTCTATAAAACAGTAATAAATTTCTTTAGTCAACTTCTACAGCCGAATTCCCGTAGTACAACATGGCTATACGTCCTACATCAAATTCAATACAGACCGATATTCAGCTTTGGGAGCAGCTAAAAAATGGGAGTGAGCTGGCCTTTGGTAAGCTACTGGCCAACTACTTCAATCCACTGCAAAACTATGGCTGTAAGTTTGTTCGGGATGAAGATTTTGTGAAAGACTGTGTTCAGGAAGTGTTTATCGAAATCTGGAATCGGCGAGACCGGGTCAGTACGCCTGATAGCGTTCGGGCTTATCTGCTCAGTTGCGTTCGGAAACGAGTGCTTCGGGAAGGATATCGCCAGCATATCATGCGGGACGATGCATCTATCGATCTGGAAAACGAGTTGACTTTTGTTGAGTTTTCGCCGGAATGGTTGTTGATCGAGCAGGAGAGCGTAGCCGAAACCACGCATCGTATTGCCGACTCACTTAATAAACTGCCTAAACGGCAACGGGAGGTAATATACCTGCGCTACTACCAAAATCTCGAGCGCGACGAAATTGCGGCCATCATGGGGGTTAATCCACAGTCTATATCGAACCTGCTACAGTCAGCTTTTAAAAATTTCCGGGAAAACTGGGCTGGTTTGATCCTGCTGGCCAATATTCTCAGTCACTCTTCTTTTTAATCTCTGCCTAAAAACAAGTATCTAAGCCTCAATTTGGCCATCTACTATTATCTAATACGAATTGAGACTTTCTCTAGCACACGATGAACCCCGATTATCAGAAATATAGTGTCGAAGACTTTACACAGGATGAACTGTTTCGACGGTGGGTTATTCTAAGGGACCCGCAGAGCGAAGCACTTTGGGCCGATTGGTTAGCGGCCCACCCCGAAGCATCTGGAAAAGTACAGTTGGCCAGAGCTTTTCTGTATGCACTTGAGGAAAAAAATACAGCCCTTCCCGAGGATGAGTTAGCCAACCTTACCGAGGATATTATTCAGCAGGATAAGCAACGCATACGGCCGCTCTGGACGAGCCCCATGCTACGGATAGCTGCGTCGATTCTGGTTGTTCTTGGGCTTGGTTATTTGTTTTTAGTGCACCAGCCCGGATCGTCAAGAGTTGATAAACTGGCCGAAATTAGCCCTGTATTGGCCGCTAACTATAGCGAAGTAGAAAATAATAAGGCTGAACCACAAGATATTACACTTCAGGACGGAAGCGTTGTTACGCTTTATACGCACAGTAAATTGCGCTATCCAAAACAGTTTTTGCCTAAACTCCGCGAAGTATACCTATCCGGGCAGGCCTTTTTTAAGATCACTAAAAACCCAAAACAGCCATTCTGGGTGCATGCCGACCAAATTTCGACCCAGGTGCTGGGGACTTCGTTCATGGTAAAAACAGAAGGTAACAATGCCAAGGTAGAAGTGCGTTCAGGGCGGGTGTCGGTTTACACCCGAAAAGATATTCGGGCGGCTCGGCGCTTGCAGCAAAACGAATCGGTAGGAGTGGTGCTAACGGCTAATCAGCAGGTAGATTTTATTGAAAAAGAAGATCGGTTGGTAAAGTCCATCGTTGCGCAACCAATTGTTCTTCAGAAGATTGAAAGCCGCGACTATGTTTTTGAAGAAGCCCCAATCGATAGGGTGTTTAATCAACTGGAAAAGACGTATGGTCTACCCGTTTTGTATGACCCAGTGACGGTTAAAAATTGTTTTATCACGGCTAATCTCGCCGACGAGTCACTATTTGATAAGCTCAATCTGATCTGCCGAATTTCCCGCGCGACCTACGAAATTGTTGATGGGCAGATCATCATCCATAGTGCCGGATGTGACAATAAGTAGGTATATTTGACCAGGTTAAGTAGATACTGAAAAATATTTATCAAAATAATTACAAATAAGACAGTATCTACCTAATCGACTTGCTATCCGTGAGTAAATACCCGTTTAACTCATGGATAAACTCTATTCCAAGTCCCCATTCTTCATTCGACTCATGAAGCTATCGGTAATTCAACTTCTGATCGCTGGTATATTTATGAGTACCACCTGGGCCCATAGTGCCCGTGGGCAGGAGCTTCTCGATCAGCATGTGCTGATTAAAGCCGGTAGTACAAATCTGAAAAGTACACTGGCGCTGCTGGAACGAAACACACATGTTCGGTTTATTTACAATCCTAAAGAGATTCAGGCTGAACAACGATTGACCCTAAGTGCCCGGTCTGTTACGCTGAAAGATTTCCTGAGCGAGTTACTAACACCGTTACGCATCAGTTACGAGGTTTCAGGCAAACAGATTGCCTTGTTCAAAAATCCATCGTCAGGAAGCACAGACGCGGGTGGTAATCCTGACCAACTCGCTTCGGGTCAGTTAGGTAAAGCCGTTGCCGACCGCACTGTTTCAGGACGTGTGCTGGATGGTGCTAATGGATCGGGCTTACCCGGCGTTAGCGTGGTGTTGAAAGACACTCGTCTGGGTACCGTGACGGATGGCGAAGGGAAATTCAAACTGTCGATTCCCGATCAATACAATACGTCGAGTGCAACCCTGATATTTTCTTTTATCGGCTACGCCAGTCAAGAGGCTTTGATTGGTAGTCGGAGTTCGGTTGATGTAACGTTAGCGGTTGATAATAAGCAGCTAAGCGAAGTTGTGGTAGTGGGTTATGGTACACAATCCCGCAAAAACCTCACGACGGCTATCAGCACCATCAAACCAGAAGAACTGAACCGAGGGGCCATCAGCGATGTGGGTCAATTGTTACAGGGTAAAGTACCAGGGCTGAACATTTCGGCCAGTGGCGACCCGAATACGCCATCGGCCGTTGTGCTGCGGGGCGCGTCCACCATCAACAGCTCACAGGGCCCTTTCTATGTGATTGACGGCGTACCGGGTGCCGATATTTCGATCATTGCCCCCGACGATATTGCGTCCATCGACGTACTGAAAGATGCCGCAGCCACCGCTATTTACGGGAACCGTGCCGCCAATGGCGTAATTATGGTAACCACCAAGCGGGGTAAAAAAGGCCAGATGCAGGTAAGCTACAGTGGCTATATGGGTATCGAAAAAGTGTCCAGCAAATTGAACATGATGGATGCTACCCAACTGCGGGACTTTCTGTCGAAAAACGGCCAGTCGTTTTCGCCCAATGATGATAAAGGCGCTAACACAAACTGGCAACAGGCTGTCGAGAAAAATTCGGCTATCTCGCAAAACCATAACCTATCGATTAGTGGCGGCTCGGAGCATAGCAATTATAGCGCAAGCATCAACTACCTGGATAAACAGGGTATTTTGCAGGGTAGCTCGCTGAGCCGGGTTATTGCCCGCTTAGCGGTCGAACAATATGCCTTAAATGACAAAGTGAAGTTTAGTCTGAACGTCACCAACTCAAACAGCAACGCCAACAATACTCCCTTGCGCAACAACGTATTGTTGCAGATGATCAATCACTTACCGGTTTCGCCAATTACCAATACGGATGGTACCTATTTTGAGAATTTTCAGAATACGGGCTACTTCAACCCGGTGGCTATGATCAATCATGCCAAGGATAATACCAAATACAACAACCTGGTTGGGTCGTTCAATACACATGTGGTTCTCCCATTTGGTCTTTCGTACGACATGAACCTGTCGTATCAGAACAACACCTCGCTACATGGCGAATCCTACGATAGTTATTATACTCAATACAACAGCGCGAATTTCTATAATAACCCCGATCCACCGTCCGTACACAGCATTCTGAACTTCGGTACCAATGGTTCGGCACTTCGGAATACGTATCAGACGACGCGGAAAGTGCTGGAAACCTTTCTTACCTGGGACAAAAGCTTTGGCGATCATACGATTAATGCCGTGTTAGGGTATTCGTATCAGGGGTCAATTTCGGGCGATGGTTTCCAGACGTCGAGTACCAACTTCCCGGTCGATAATATTGGTTACAGCAATTTCGCGTTGAGTAACCCCTACGCTGTATCGTCGTACCGCATCAATTTTGGTGCTGACGGAATTTATCAGGAAACAAAACTGATCTCCGATTTCGCTCGTTTGAACTACAACTACAAAGACAAATACCTCCTTCAGGGATCGGTTCGTCGCGATGGAAGCTCGGTGTTTGGGACGAACAATCAGTGGGGTTATTTCCCCGCCGGTAGTATCGCCTGGCGTGTGAATCAGGAAGATTTCATGCAGAACCAGAAGTTGTTCAACGACCTGAAGGTACGCGCTAGTTATGGCGTAACCGGTAACTCGTCGGGTTTCAATGCCTATACCGCACAGTTCATTTCGGGTAGCCTCGGTACGTACTATTACAACGGTGTGCAAACGGCAGCGTACGGGCCTACGCAGGCGGCTAACCCCAATTTGCAATGGGAGAAAACAGCCACCACCAATATCGGGATTGATTTTACGGTCCTGAAAGGCAAACTGAGCGGTACGGTAGAATGGTACAACAAAGAGACAACGGGTATGATTTACTCGTACCGGGTTGACCCCATTCTGGTGCCTGTGGGAAGCATTATTGCTAATGGCGGCAACATGAGTAACAAAGGTATTGAGGTGAGCCTGAGCGCAACCCCAGTTCAGAGAGGGAAATTTACCTGGACAACGGGCTTAAATCTGGCGCACAATACCAACAAGATCAATAGCTTAACGAACCCACTGTTTGTTGGTGGTGACTCGGTTCGGATAACGCAACCCGAAGGTGCTGGCCAGACGGGCAGTACGTTGCAGATTTTGAAAGCGGGTATGCCACTGGGTCAATTCTTTACGCTGCAATATGCGGGTAAAAATGACAAAGGGGTTTCGCAGTACGTTGACCACAATGGTAATCTGACCACCACGCCGGTTATTGGCACCGATTATAAGTACATGGGCAGTCCGCAGCCTAAACTGTTGGTGGGCTGGACGAATACGTTGCGTTATGGTAATCTTGACTTCAACGTATTTTTCAGAGGAGTATTCGGGAATAAGATTTTCAATGCCACCCGTGCCGATCTGTTCCGGCCCAGTACGGCTCAATTCACCAATATTCTGGTCGATGTAGCGAATGAATCGGCAACGGATGTAAACTCCTATAAATACTCGAGCCGCTTTATCGAAGACGGTAGTTATGTTCGTTTGGACAATGCCACGTTGGGTTACAATTTCAAAAACCTGGGCCAATATGTAAAAACCATTCGGCTCTACGCTTCCGTGAACAATGCGTTTGTTATCACCAGCTACAAAGGAATCGACCCTGAAGTGAATCAGGGGGGCATTGCGCCGGGGATAGATGCGAACAACTTCTATCCAAAAACCCGGACGATTCTGATCGGCCTAAACGCATCATTCTAACACCTTAGCGGAAAACACCAATGAAAAATATACTAACTACCGGCGCGTTTTTATGGCTGATTACGTTCCTGATTACCGCCTGTCACGATGTGACTGTTCCTGTCAACACCGAGTTGACTCCCGATATTTTTCCCCAAAATTCCTCGCAGTTTATTCAGGCATCGGGCCCTCCTTATGCCGCATTGCGGGGTAATTTCTCCTTAGATTACTGGTTTATGCAATCCCTCAGTACGGATGAAGCCATTCTGCCTGCCCGCGGGGGTAACTGGTATGATAATCAGGGATACCTCATGTTGCATTACCATTCCTGGACGAAAGATCACGGGACAACGAATAGTACCTGGAGTTGGTTGTCGAGCGTAATTGGTACTTCCAATCAGGCCCTGTCTATTTTAGGACAGACGATACCCGCTTCGACGGCAAAGTCGACGAACCTGGCCGAACTGAAAATGGTTCGAGCACTGGCTTACTTCATGATGATGGATCTCTACGGCAATGTGCCGATTGATACGACCTACGGTGATTTTTCGCCCCACCCGAAAGTTGAGCGTGCACAAGTTTTTTCGTTCATTGAGAAAGAAGTGAAAAACGCGCTGCCGTATCTGAGCCGGGTGTCGGGTCAGGCAACGTATGGCCGGGCCAACAAATTCACGGGCTTTGCCTTACTGGCCAAGATGTATTTAAACGCTGAATATTACACCGGCACGCAACGCTACAGCGATGCCGTTGTGGCTTGTGATAGCGTCATCAACTCCGGCCTGTACGCCATTGAGCCCCGGTCATCGTATCTCCAGATGTTTTATCCGAATAATGGGCCGCAGATGAAGGAGTTCATTTTTGCCATTCCCTATGATCCGGCGGCTGGGGCCATGTCCGGTACCAATGGCATGATGTACCATGCGCGTTATGATGTACCGCGGTCAGAGACGAAGAAATTCAATTTGCCTTTTACGCCTAGTGCTCCCAGAAGTACGCTGCCCGAATTTTATGTCAATTTCAATGATCAGAACGATGTTCGAAATGGACAGTGGCTCAAGGGATTGCAGTATATGAATGACGGCGTAACCCCTGTTACAGTAACCACCACCAAGAAAGGGTACGACCAATTCTATACGGGTTCGGATGGAGGAACTGCCTATACGTATCAGGTAAACCTTACGCCTGACATTATCCTTCGTCAGGACGTTGCTACATTCGATTTGGGTAACGACGAAATAGCCTGGAATATGGGTTATCGTAACGTTAAGTTCTATCCCGATGCCTCATCGACCTCTCGTAACCAGAATAACGACGTGCCGCTTTTCCGGTACTCAGATATTATTCTGATGAAAGCCGAAGCGATTCTTCGCGGTGGTGCCGCCACGCAGGGACAGACGGCTGTTTCGTTGGTTAACCAACTTCGGTCCAATCGTACAACGAGCGCTGCCCTTTCGAGCGTGACGTTAGATGACGTATATGCCGAACGTTGCCGTGAATTTGCCTGGGAAACCTGGCACCGTAATGATATGATTCGGTTTGGCAAGTATGAAGGTAAGTGGGGATTCAAAACTAATGCGGATGTAACGCGCCGAATTTTCCCAATCCCCACAAACGCGTTCACCGTCAACCCAGCCCTGACTCAAAATCCTGGCTATTAAATTTTAATGAGTGAAAGAGTGAATGAGCGAAAGAGTGAGTTAGCCGAATGGTTTTCGCTCATTCACTCTTTCGTTCTTTCACTCTTTCATTATGGAAACCATTTCGAGAAAGTCTTTTTTACAACAATGCTTGCGTGCTGGGGCGTTGGTCAGTCTATCGCCAGCGGTGGTAAATGCGTGGTATACCCGATCTACAGACGATGAGTTTTATCAGAAGATTGTTCTGGCTAACAATCAGGATGTCGCCAAATTACTTAAATCATTAGCACCGGAGATAACTGAAGTCCGCCGACGATCAGGGTATGAGCTGGCTAATTTAGTCGCTGCTTTTTGCGAGCCTACATCAGCCTATTATCAGAAAGAAGAACTGGTGCCTTACATGACCAAAATAATCAGTTTTTTGGTCAAAGCCCAGCATGCCGACGGTACACTCGATTTTGGCAATTTAGCTTCACCGCCCGATACCGCCTTTATTCTGGAGCCGCTTTGTGCAGCGGGAACAATCCTGAAGACCAACAATACCGCTTCGCTGAACGAGGTTAAAGCATTACTAAAAGAATTTATTTTTAAAGCAGGGGAGGCCCTTCGACTCGGGGGCGTTCACACACCTAATCACCGTTGGGTGGTATCGGCAGCACTGGCAAAGATCAATTCGTTGTTTCCGAATCCGGCTTATGTGAAACGGATCAATGAGTGGCTATCGGAGGGTGTTTATTGTGACAAAGACGGCAACTACTTAGAGCGGAGCATGAACTACTCAGCAGTGATTGACCGATCATTGATCACGATTGGTCGGTTGCTCAAGATGCCATCCTTGTTTGAACCCGTTCGTAAAAACCTTCGGCTGGTTTATTATCATTCGGAGCCTAATGGTGAGTTAGTTACCGTCGATTCGCGCCGACAGGATCAGTATGCGCCGATCAATATCCTGTACTTTTACCACGACTTTTACTATCTGGCTATTCAGGATAACAACCCTGAATTTGCGGCCATTACCAAGTACATCGAAACACTAAACGGATTCGACAGTCGAGTGCTGAATGATTTACTCGTCTATTTCCTGGAAGATCCACTCTATAAAAAGCCACTACCCACGCCTAAAGCGCCATCGGTGAACTTTGAGAAGTTCTTTCCCGAAACCAATCTGGTCCGAATCCGACGGAGTGATATCACCACGACTATTTTCGGCGGCACCGACTTCCCGATCATCATTGCGTCCGGTCGGTCTAATAGCCCCAACTTTTTTGCGTACCGAAAAGGAGAGGCTATTCTGAAATACATGCGCTTTTCCACCGATTTCTTCAGCACAGGTTATTTTCATAGTCAAGGCATCACGAAATCGGGGAACGCCTATGTGCTACACCAAAAAATAGAAGCGCCTTATTATCAGCCTTTACCTGCCAAATTTAAGCGGCCGGATGGGAATTATAAGCACGCGCAAAGTACCGACGGTAGGTTCTGGAACAAGATGGATTTCGAACATAGGCCACAGAGTAACATCAATACGCTGGAAACCATTATTCGTGTCGAGGAGAAAAATGGCTCGAATGAATTGACGTTTTCGTCCAAAGGCACAGATGGCGTACACGTGGTCATTGAGTTCTGCTTCAAAGAAGGCGGCAACCTGACGGGCCTGAAAAAACTGGATACGCTTTCGGATAGCTACACCCTGGAAAGCGGCCAGGGTGAGTACAGTTTCGGGAATAACGCAATAAAATTTGGGCCAGGTATCTTTAAGCATGCCAAACTTACGGGTCTTGAAGGTGAGCTATATAGCTCTCATTTTGGCAGTCTGCGAACAGAGGGTATGCACGTTTTCTTCACCGGAATCACGCCCTTTGAGCATAAAATTACGATTGGTTAGACGTACACTGAGAAAATAGACTAATCTCTATTTCGGCTGTACTCCCTGTATTTTCGAACGAGGCTTAACTCAAGATTACCAGCGGCAGTCTTGAGTTAAGCCTCGTTTTATTAGCTGAATGGTAAGGCCGAAGTGTTTAGTTAATAGCCACTATCGTAACCTTATTTCAATCGATAATTAATGCCAATACTCGCTTGCCAACGGTTATATGCTGGGGTTAAGTAAGAAGACTCTAACCAACTTCGTTCAGCGGTTGCCTCCAAAGACCAGCGTTTTCCTAATCTGTAATGGGCACCTAAACCCGCATTTGTTTGCCAATTGTTATTCCGAATTCCATTCATAGAGGCAAAGGGATCTATTGGATCGTATTTGTCATATTTGCTCTGACCGTAAGTTGCGCCAAGCTGAGCAAAGAGTGCGAACCGATTTCCCCGCAAGAAGTAGTACCGGGTCGATAATCCAGCACCCAAATAGGTAAAGGGATAAAACGAGTTCGATGTTAGGTAACGCCCCTCTAGAGCCACCGACCAGCCATCCGCAAGGAAATACTGGATTCTGGGTACGTAATACGTTGTTGTTGAGGAGCTTCCTTTGTAGCCTTGTCCAAGGGAGAAACCCACATTCACATGCCCTTTTCCCAATAAATCATTCTGGTGCTTATTAGGAGCCATCTGAGTAAATCCGAGTAAGGGTAAGAAAAGACCGAATAGTAATACACAACGTTTCATGTTGATCATGTTTGGTTTCATTTAGAGATGTTGGCCTGATCGAATAGGTTGTAAACGAGTATGGCTTTTAGGCTTTTTTAACGGCTGTGCTGGCAAGAGCAACTGTTGAAGAGTTTGCCTGGAACTAAGGCTGTTGTAGGGAGAAAATATGAACCCAGTTAGGGCTGGTTGCTGGCGGCTTTTTATTGCAACGTTGTTGCAATAAAAAGCCGCCTTCGCTTGGATTGCGTCGGTAATATTTTCATTTTTGCAACATTGTTGCATTTTGGTGCATAATAAAGATTGCTGTGTGCTTCTGGGTAGGACCATTGGGCAATCTTAAGACTTAATCGATCCGTCTGATGAAAAAATTACCTGTAACGGTGCTAAGTGGCTTTCTGGGCGCGGGCAAAACCACCTTATTGAATCATGTACTGCACAATAAGCAGGGATTGAAAGTTGCTGTGATTGTCAACGACATGAGCGAAGTAAACGTGGATGCTCAACTGGTTAAAGGCCAAAATACGTTGTCGCGAACGGAAGAAAAGTTAGTGGAGATGTCGAATGGGTGTATCTGCTGCACGTTGCGTGAAGACCTGATGCTGGAAGTCGAGAAGCTGGCTCTCGAAAATCGGTTTGATTATTTGCTCATCGAATCGTCCGGAATTTCGGAACCCCTGCCCGTTGCGCAAACCTTCACGTTTCAGCCTGAAGAAGGGCAGGGAATCGACTTGTCTCGGTTTGCGCGATTGGATACGCTCGTAACGGTCGTGGATGCGCTCAATTTTGGTCGTGATTTTGGTTCAATAGAAAATGTCTATCAGCGGACTCTAAACCAGAACGCCGATCAGGCCGATCCTGCCGATACACGCACAATTGTCAATCTCCTGACCGATCAGATCGAGTTTGCGAACGTGATCATTCTGAACAAAACGGATTTAATAAGTCGCCACGAGTTGGGTGAACTCAAGGCAATTCTACAGAAGCTGAATCCGGGGGCTCAACTTATCGAATCGGAGTTCTCAAAAGTCGATTCTGCACAGATTTTAAATACATACCGCTTCGATTTTGACGAGGTTTCGCAGTCGGCGGGTTGGATTCAGGAGCTGCAAAATCACAAAAATGGACAAGCCCACACGCCCGAAACCGAAGAGTATGGTATTTCGTCCTTTGTGTTTCGCGACCCTCGTCCATTTCATCCGAACCGCTTTTGGAATTATTTGAGTGAGTCTTTTCCAGCGGGTATCCTACGGAGCAAAGGGTTATTCTGGCTGGCCTCGCGTCCAAACGATGCGCTGAATTTTAGCCAGGCTGGTGGTAGCCTTCGAGCCGAAGCGGCAGGTGTTTGGTGGGCCTCCATGCCGTTTGCCCAACGAAGCCAGTACGGGGCTTTTCTAGAAAATCAGAAAGCCATCGAAGCACGCTGGCACAAACGATTTGGTGATCGGCAAAACGAACTGGTCATCATCGGACAGGACCTGGATCAGGCAATCATTAAGGCCGAATTGCAGGCGTGCCTTTGTACTGAGTTGGAACTCAAACACATGGAGAGTCGGGGTGCTTTTAAAGACCCGTTTCCTGTTTGGGAGTAAGGTCGTTTAAACTTTCTTATTTCTGTTGAATTTGAATTGCACTTTTTGTCATTCCGACGCCAGGAGGAATCTTAAAGTCTCTTATTAGTCAAACTTGAGATTCCTCCTGGCGTCGGAATGACAAAAATGAGTCCATATTTTTTAGCAAAAAGTTCAAATGGTATAAATGTTAAGTTTTTGATAATCAAAGGAAATTATCAAAAAATCACAAAAACAATAAGCCGTAGTTTGTATGAAAAGTGAACCGGAATTTGATGTCATTATTATTGGAGGAAGCTATGCGGGTTTATCGGCCGCTATGGCGTTGGGAAGGTCCATTCGTACGGTGCTGATCATCGACGATGGCCAGCCCTGCAATAAGCAAACGCCACATTCACATAATCTGATTACGCAGGACGGCGAGACACCAGCGGCCATTGCCGAAAAAGCGCGGCAGCAGGTGCTGGCTTATCCAACCGTTCAGTTGAAAGAAGGGTTGGTTGTTTCGGTGACGGGCGTTTCAAATCAATTTGAGGTAG
Source organism: Spirosoma foliorum (assembly GCF_014117325.1). NCBI lineage: Bacteria > Pseudomonadati > Bacteroidota > Cytophagia > Cytophagales > Cytophagaceae > Spirosoma > Spirosoma foliorum. Next base: position 2,773,260 of record NZ_CP059732.1, read on the forward strand.
TGACGGGAGCAAACCAACGATTTACAGCCCGGAAAATCCTGTTTGCTACGGGCTTACGTGACCAGCTCCCATCGTTACCCGGCTTTTCGGATTGTTGGGGAATTTCGGTCATTCACTGCCCTTTTTGCCACGGTTACGAATACCGGGACCAGCGCACGGGCATTTTGATGAACGGAGACGCTGGCGTTGAAATGAGCCTATTTATCCGTAACTGGTCGCCTAACCTAACCCTGTTTACGAATGGAAAATCGACGCTTACGGAAGAGCAGCATCAGCAACTGACTGATCGATCGATTCCGATTGTAGAAAAAGAGATTCAACAAATCCGTCATGAAGGCGGGTATGTAAACGCGCTCGTGTTTGCGGATGGCACGGAGCAGAGTCTGGACGCCTTGTATGCTCGGCCTCCTTTTGAGCAACAGACAGATATTCCTAAACGGCTGGGCTGTACTTTCACTGAACAGGGTCTTATTCAGGTTGATGACTTGAGTCGTACCACTGTGCCGGGTGTATATGCGGCAGGCGACAACAGTACGATGATGCGGGCGGTGGCCGCGGCTATTGCTGCCGGAACCAAAGCGGGTGCCATGCTGAGCCGGGAGCTGATATTAAGTAGATGATCATAAAACGCCCAATGTGATGAAGCCACAGGGGAGTGGTAAACCCGGTCCAGCCAATAGGCGAATGTAACTAAGCCAATCATGAGCCCTATGGGATGACTCATGTTCTTAGTAGATACATTATTTAACGTTAATTCGGGCTTCACTGCCTTTGTTTTGGTCCGACGACGCTACATTGTGAAAATCAGCACTAAAACGAAAAAGGCAAGTTTAAAATAACCCAGATAAGAGAGATAGCTGGCTCAAATCCTCTCTTCACCAGAGCGGTCTAGTTTTTACAACCTTTCTGCCAAAAATAAACTCCGTTAGATTGGAGCTCTCACTCGCTTTTAATAACAGCAACCCTTTCTACTCCCTCCATTTATGAAAACTCTGTTTATCACGTTAGTTGCCTTCAGTTTAGGGTTCACGAGCTTAAAAGCACAGGAGAATTCATTGGCGACGGCAAGTCCGTTCAAATTAGGTGTGTTGGCTGGCTTTACCTATACGAGTTCGCTTTCAACTTATCAAGATATTAAGCCTCTGGCTGGCTTTTTAGCTGGGATTGATGTTCAGTACTCTTTGCCAAATCATGCGTCGTTACATCTCCAGCCATCCTGGACCCAGGCCAAGTCTCAGTCTAACCATGTTACGCTAAATATTAGCACGTTTAAAGCCCCCTTACTGTATCGGCAGTATATCTCCCCTAATCGGAAACTGTTTTTTGCTCAAGCGGGATTGAGCTACAATTATCTGACTAACAGTATCATGCGTAGACAGTGGGATATTGTCTGTTTTGCCGCCCCCTGCCCAAATACAGGACCGGATACCCCGTCTTCAAACAAGTCTGCGGTGAGTGGAATTGCAGGTATTGGCTATACTATTGAATTGGAAAAAATTAGCATTCCGATTACGTTACAATATGAACGGTACCTTAATAATTACGAATTTCCTAATTATGACATACTTAACCCATCGCAGAGTATTGGCGAACCAATGCAAGTAAAGTTTGAGAGTTTTTCGCTCACGACGGGCATTAATTTTTGATTTTGCCAGCCCAGGATGTGCCCGTGATACTATCTGGCGCTATGGAGATCGCCGTGGGTCTAGTGCCCATTAGTTTAGTCCAGATTATGCAGGACTCTTCGTTGGACGAAGTCCCAACGAGCCGAACGCTGTGGATCGCGTGTATACTACCAAAAGATTTGCCTACACTGCAATGGCAAGTACAAAAGTATCCGGATGGATTCGGCCTTCTGCTGCTATCGTTGTGCTAAGGCAGCACGAAGATTAAAGTTGAAAATGATTAGTAGAAATTAATTTATCGGAGAAAGCTTTTTTTAGAGCTTTCTCCGATAAATCAGCAATATTAGATAATTATAAAAATATGAAAGATTAAGAAGTAAGTATTTGAAAATCAGAGATTTGGTAGTGTTAAGTCAAGACCTAATTAGGACGTTAAAAGGCAAGACTGTGTCAAAAAAGGATACAATTTTATTCTTTGGTGTCATTGTAAAGTGCTGATAATCAATGGACTTTATTTCTTAGGATATCAATATTAATTTACTTAGTCAAAAAAAAAATATACTTATAATGCTGAAGTACTATCATAGTTAGTATTTAAATTGCATTGACTATTTAGAAAGATTTATTATTATTAATATCCTGTTTAACTCCGAAGAAAACATAATTTTAAGCATGAAAATTTGGGTATTTATTGAAGGAAAAGAGAATGAAGAACCATTCCAAGTTGATTTTATTCCGCAACAGGTAGTAAATACTCCTAACTTATTTATTCTACTTTATAATCTAGAAACATATAGATATTTAGGAGATGAAGCCAATGTAAAAACAGCAGCTTTTAAGGAGTTTCATTTAACAAAAATGCACCATGTTATTTATGGGACATTTAAATACGAAAACGAAATATATGATGCCCAAGTTGGATGTTATTTAAGGAGGAATGGTGTTCAAGGGTTTGAACAATTATTATTTAATAACTATCCAATAGATAAATTTTTTAAAGGTGCCCCACTCGAGCCAGATATTGATAACAGAGAAATATTAATTATTGACTTAGATGATTTTAATCATGCAAGAAGCTTAATTGGTCATGAGGCAATGAATTTTAGAGAATATTTAACCAAAAGATTAATAGGCTATAGGGGAGGTAAAAATGGATTGACTATTTTTGACGATACATCGCTTTTTAATGTTATTGATGACAGCCTAGATTCTTCAAGTTTTATTACTTCAAAGGGATTAGAAGTTTTTTTAGAAGAACAATTAAATCGAGATAGAAATATATAAATATTGTACTTAAGATAGATGTAAGTTCTTTCAACTATAATACTTAAAATAAATGATTTCAATATTTTAAGTGTTATAGTTGAAATTATGATATTTAAATAAATTACTTTAATGTTTTAAAAATATTATTTTCTTTGAAATTATCAATGAGAATTGAATAACGTTTCCCAAGAATAAAGTGCTTTTTATAGTCATATTTAATTAAATTATCATAGTCATCTTTTAGGAATGATTTAAATACTAAATCGAAAAATAGAAATGGATCTAACACTCTATCTATAGGAAACCTGATAGATTTTACAGCACCAAATTGGAGCTCACATTTTTGGTGGGTTGTTACAGCATAATCATAATCCATTCGAAAATGAGAATAATTTGTATTTTTATATATTTTATCGAAAAGTAAACCCCTCAAAGTATCTGGCTCCCAATTATACCCATATTTCTTTTCAAAATTTATCTTTGCATTATCAATTTGGGAGTGAATATTAAATCCAAACTCATCGGACATACATAAGTATAAATCATAATAATACTGTTTTAAATTATCATCTTCAGTATTATCAAATAAATCTTCATAATCATTTAACGATTGTTTTAATAAGACAGGGTAAGGATAGTAGCAAAGCTTAACTTCTTTTAGCATACTTTTGCCATCCAAAGCTCCAAAGTTATAATAGCATTGTATAAAGCTTTTATCAGAAAAAAGAAAAGAGTACTGTCTTAACTTTAATAAGTATTCATATTCTCTTGCATAGAGAAATTTATGTGAACCGGGCTTGTAGTCGGGCCAACTAATTGTATTGTTATTTCTTATATAATTTGTTTCTAAAATAAAATCTGAAAAGATATTGTTGATTTTAGAAAGCCTGTCAAGTACAAAATCTAAATCATTCATCTAAAATTTTCTTTATCTCTTCAGCAAAATTTGGATTGTTTTTTATTGTCTCTAAAAGAATTGCCCGATAAGCATCATCATTTAACTTGCTATCAATGTCTTTTTGATAAGTATCTAATTGCTTATCGGAAGTCATCATTATCTTGATTGAATTTGTATACTCAACAGCGTCAGGAAAAGTAAATTTGAATTGAGGGTAATTATTTAATATGCCCGAGAGTTCTTCATTAATTCTACTATCATATAAATTCGATGTGATATAACACCAGCCCCTAGATCTTGTAACAGAAACAAAAAAAGCGTTTCTATATCTGAAAGTAAAGTCGTTAATTGTTTTATTAGCACTAATTACAAATACTATGTTTGACTCATTACCTTTAGCCCTAAATGCAGTTGTCAATGTAACCCTACCAAGTTCCTTGAATTGGCTGTTATCTTCAATAAATCCGGGAGTTATACACTTAATTCCAAGTGTATTTAAGTGTGATCTTATATATTTCAGATCTTGATCTGAATCTTTAGTGTCTAAGGTAATAACTATAATTTCATCTGGTTCAACCTGTTCAATTTTAATTAAATGTTCAATTTCTTTTATTACATAATCATGCTCATCCTTTTTATTATGAAATGATTTTATTTGTATAAGTTCCTTTTCATTATGATAATGTGTTCGTAACAACTTCTCTAAAATATTCCTACTATTATTTTCTGGACGTTCTATAATTAAATTATCATTTTTATCGAATTTTGGCTTATCTGGAGAAATAATTTTATATCCTCTAGCTTCCCATGTTTTCTTGTCAGGCATTGGGATTTTAGATTTTTGCGAATATAAACCTAAACCGACTCCGTGAGCTATTAACAAGTTGACACGTGGATTTCTATAAGAATTTGGTAAAATAAAATCTTTTTGAATGCCACCACTGTATTCTCCCTCGAGTGTACTACTTGGTAAGTTTGGTTTGCCATCACTATCTATTCCAAATAATTCTTCAGGCTCTCTTATCCTTAGTTCTTTAAGAGTTTGAAATTCATCATAAGCCCATACAATTCTTTTCTCCTTTTTTGTCAAAAGAAAAATCACTTCAAAAAAAGCTGGAGAAAAATCCTGAGCTTCATCTATTAAAACCAAATCATATTTTGGTTTTATTTTATCTTTATGGAATTTTAATAAATCCTCAAAAATAGCATTGTTGGGGTCAGGCAAATGTTTTACATCAAAAAATGTTTTTGGAGTAATACCTATATCTTCACAAACATCAGAATAAATCCCTCTAATATTTTTACCACCCCATGCATGCCTTATTTGTAATTTATCAGGATTGTAAGTTTTTTTAGTCTCCCAAACATAATAATCTTGAATATGTTTCTGTATTTGAGAATACATACTAAGATTATTAAATGCGAAAAGTATTTTAAAATCTTCTAAGGTTTTATGTGCATTAGCTGCTTTCATGCAAAGAATAATAGTTTTTCCTGTACCAGCTAATCCTCTAATTCTTTGTGGGCCAGACGGTATTTGCATAGCAACAGCTCGCTGAGTTGAATCAAGCTTCCATGTATGATCTAATGATATTTTAATGAAATCGTTTTTTGTTAATGGCTCAAGTAATATTTTATCTTTTCTAGTTTTTTTATAAACAATAGTGCCATCGATTAAAGAATCAATAATATCTAATTTTTCCTCCTCAAGAGAGTAGCCGCCAATAGTAAAAATCTCATTCAAAGACTGTGTGTAATTATCATGGAAGATTAATTCACTTGATAAATTATTGCTTCCTTTCTGGAGATTATTAATCTCATGAGATTTATTAGATATTAATACAATATATTTTCTAATATCAAATTTAAGTGTGCCTTCCTTGCGATTATAAAGTTTTGGTTCACTTGAAACACGGCTAATGATTTGTTGATAATAATTATTCAATAATATATCAGGAGAATATATAAATCCATTAGTTGTTTTCCAAAATTCGTCATCTTCTTCAGATAAATCAGTTACCGTTTCGTCAACAACTTGGAATAAAATAATCCCAAACGAATTAGATCTTATTATAAAGCTTGGGATTTCATCTAAATCTGTTATTCCTAATGAAGGATTTTGATAACTAAGTATACCTTCATGATCTTTAGTGTATTCAACCAAAGTATCCCACATGTTTTGCTCAAAAGGCTTTCCTTTTATATCTAATGAACCTGCCAATAATTGCATTGAGAAGCTTTGTTTATTAAGACTATTATTAATGAAATAATCTCTGGTCAAAAAAAACTAAAATAAAATATGGTAACGCTATATTTTATTTAGCTTATTTACGTAGTATGAAATTTGCAAATAGTATGCAAATTAATGCGGATACATATTCAGATGTATAAAACGAAAAAAGCTGCTAAATAACTAATATTCAGCAGCTTTTAGGTTCTTTTGCAGAGAGAGAGGGATTCGAACCCCCGGACCTGTTACAGTCAGTGGTTTTCAAGACCACCGCAATCGACCACTCTGCCATCTCTCTTTCTGGGTGCAAATATACGAGCGTTTTGATATTTGTCAACTCCCTGAAGCCCATTTTCAGGCAAAAAGTCTAATTTTGTCTCATCGTTTTAAAGAGCGAAAGAGCGAAAGAGTGAATGAGCGTCCCAAAACGCCTATTTAGTCGCTCTTTCACTCTTTCACTCTTTCGCCATTTATGGATACAATCGAATCGCTACCCTCGCTTGAAACTGCCCAAAAATTGGGCCTGTTGCCAGAAGAATTTGATCGGATTGCCGAAATTTTAGGACGTCGGCCCAATTTTACGGAACTGAGTATCTTCTCCGTGATGTGGTCGGAACACTGTTCCTATAAGAACTCTATCGTCTGGTTAAAAACGCTCCCGCGTGACTCCGATCGGATGTTGGCCAAAGCTGGAGAAGAAAATGCTGGCCTGGTCGACATTGGCGATGGGCTGGCTTGTTCATTCAAGATTGAGTCGCACAACCACCCGTCAGCGCTGGAACCGTATCAAGGAGCAGCTACGGGGGTGGGCGGTATCAATCGCGACATTTTTACGATGGGGGCGCGACCCATTGCCCAACTCAACTCACTTCGCTTCGGCGATCTGTCGTTGGCCAAAACCAAGCGGCTGCTGCGTGGTGTCGTAAAAGGCATTGGCGATTACGGTAACGCTTTCGGTATCCCAACGGTGGGCGGAGAACTGTTTTTCGATGAGTGCTATAATACGAATCCGCTGGTTAATGCCTTCTCGGCTGGTATTGTTGAAGTAGGCAAATCAGCGAAAGCGACGTCGTATGGCGTTGGTAACCCTGTATTTATTGTTGGCTCGGCTACCGGTAAAGATGGTATTCACGGTGCTACGTTTGCATCGGAAGATATCTCGGCCGCTTCGACCGATAAGTTACCAGCGGTGCAGGTAGGTGATCCATTTATGGAGAAACTGCTTCTCGAAGCCTCGCTCGAAATTATCGAAACGGGTTATGTGATTGGTATTCAGGATATGGGTGCTGCGGGCATCATCTGTTCCACCTCCGAAATGAGTGCGAAGGGTGAGCACGGTATGATTATCGACCTCGATAAAGTGCCAACGCGCCAACCGAATATGGCACCGTTTGAGATTCTACTGTCAGAATCGCAGGAGCGGATGCTGGTGGTGATCGAGAAAGGAAAAGAACACATCATTCAGGAGATTTTCGATAAGTGGGATTTGAATTGCGCGCAGATCGGTGAGGTAACCCCAAAAGGTGAAAACGATCTTGGTCGCCTGCATTTCTACCGCTATGGTGAACTGGTAGCCGATGTGCCAGCCTACGACCTTGTGTTAGGGGGAGGTGCTCCCCAATACCATCGTGAATACAAAGAACCCGCTTACATCAAGGAGTTTGCCAAGTTCAAAATTGACGATGTAGACGACATTGATACGGATGAGATCAAAAAGGTCGCTGTACATCTGTTATCACATCCGAATATCTGCTCGCGGAAATGGGTGTATGAACAATATGATTCGATGGTTGGTACCGCCAACCGTAGTACCAATGCGCCTTCAGATGCCGCCGTTGTACGGGTGAAAGGGCCTGGACTGCCTGCTACCAATAAGTCGATTGTAATCACGGTTGACTGCAATAGCCGCTATGTGAATGCGAACCCACGTCAGGGGGCTATGATCGCTGTAGCCGAGGCCTGCCGCAATATTGTTTGCTCTGGCGGTGAACCGCTAGCAGTTACCAACAACCTGAACTTCGGTAATCCGTATGTGCCGGAAGTTTACTGGCATTTTGTAGAGGCTGTTCAAGGCATGGGCGAAGCTTGCCGCCGATTCAGTACCCCGGTTACGGGTGGTAATGTGAGTTTCTACAACCAAAGCTCCGATCATGGACCTGTATTCCCAACGCCTACTATCGGGATGCTGGGCTTGATGGAAAATCCGGATCACCGAATGACGTTGAACTTTAAAAACGAAGGCGATCTGATTTATCTGGTCGGTCCGTCGGAAGATGATATTTCGTCGTCGGAATACCTGTATTCGTACCGGGGCATCAAGGCATCACCCGCGCCGTCGTTTGATTTTGATACGGAGTGGCGGACCCAGGAAGGTATTAAAACCATGAATCGCCACGGCTGGCTGCAGTCGGCGCACGACGTATCGGATGGTGGTCTGTTCGTAACGCTGGCCGAATCGGCAATGGCGGGAAATACCGGCTTCCAGATTCATCCGGATACCCGGCACCGTATGGATGCGTTCCTGTTTGGCGAGAGCCAAAGTCGGGTTATAATCTCGATTTCGCCCGATCATCAGCAACATGTAGAGGGATATCTTAATGATAGCGTAATCCCCTTCCTGCTATTAGGTACAGTAACAACCGATACCTTTGCCATCGACGAAACACCGATTCTGACTCTGGCTGATGCGAAGTTGTTGTACGACAACGCGTTGGGTGAAATAATGAAGTAAACGTTTAATCCTGATTTAGCTATGCTTGCCGATCAGACTAAACAATCACACCGTTATACGATTGACGAATACCTCGCTTTTGAAGAGAAAAGCGAGGTACGTCATGAGTTTTATAATGGCGAAATTTACGCCATGGCTGGCGGGACGGTGAATCATAACCTGCTCATTGATAATGTAAAAGACTTGTTAAAGGCAAGCACAAAGAGTAGGGGTTGTCGCGTATTCTCCGAAAATATGAAAGTGGATGTCATGTCTGGCATCTACATGCCTTATCCAGATGTTGTATTGACTTGCCATCCCTTTGACTTACGGGGTGATAATTTAATTATTCGGCAGCCCCGCATTTTAGTCGAAGTATTGTCTAAATCTACGGCGAAAAAAGACAGGGGTTTTAAATGGCAGAAATACCGCAAAATCCCATCACTCTGGTATTATATGCTGATCGATCAATATGCTGTTACGGTCGAACTATACAGCCGGATTGAAGAAACGGCCGAATGGATCAATACAATTTATGAATCTCTGGAAGATACGATCGTTTTACCTCGGCTTAATGCTGAATTGAGCGTTAGCGCCATCTATGATGGGATTGAATTAATACCATCAGACGACGATATTCCAACAGAAGAACGCTCCTAAATCTCCTCAAAACAGGAAATATGCCTTACAACTTAGCCGTGCTTACCCGCGAAATAGCTGCCATTGCCAAAGATGCTGGTGCGTTTCTTTTACAGGAACGAAGCCGATTTCAGCGCGAATCCATTGAATATAAAGGACTAAACAACCTGGTTTCCTACGTCGACAAGGAAACTGAAAAGCAGCTCGTCACCCGATTGAGCCAACTGCTCCCCGAAGCTGGTTTTATTACCGAAGAAGGGACAACGGGCCAGGAGGCTGACAAAGAAGCCCTAAACTGGATTATTGACCCGCTCGATGGAACGGCTAACTTTATTCATAGCCTGCCTGTGTTTTCGGTGAGCATTGGGCTGGCGCAGGGGAAAACGCCTATTGCCGGAGTTGTCTACGATCCTAACCGCGATGAGTGTTTTTCGGCCTGGAAAGGCGGAGGGGCTTATTGCAACGGGAACAAGATTTCGGTGTCGCCCGCTACGCAGCTAGGCGAGAGCTTAATTGCGACCGGGTTTCCATACTACCATTTCGATCAGATGCAGAAATACCTGCGCATTCTGGAATCGCTCATGACCCAAACACATGGGCTACGTCGGATGGGATCTGCGGCCATCGATCTGGCGTATGTGGCCTGTGGTCGCTTTGAGGCATTTTACGAGTACAATCTGAACTCCTGGGATATGGCCGCGGGCGTATTACTCATTCAGGAAGCCGGTGGAATCGTGACCGATTTTGAAGGAGGTGACGAATTCCTGTTCCGGGGCGATGTACTGGCTGGCTGTGGTGTCCACCCTGAAGTGATTAAGGTTATTCAGGAATTTTGGACGTAATGGCTCAAACAGTCCCTGGCTGTTTGTATCAACCGCTATCCCTTGGCCTGTGTCCTCACAGGCCAAGGAAATAGTGATCAATTAAGAATTTTGGAAAAATTCATTTCGGTCTAACTGGACTAGCTATAGTTTGCAAATCGGATGAGTTGGCTAGTCCGAAATGATGCCATATTTGTGGTCAGTGTTGCAGATTACCTACCATAAGCTACTAAGACGATGCAGGATATTGAAGCCCTCCGTTTCCCGATTGGCGATTTTGTCTATGGCCAATCGTTTACCGACGATGACACCAAACAGCACATTGCCGTTATTGACGAACTACCCGTAAAACTGACCGAGTCAGTTGGGAAGTGGGGCGACGATCGGCTCGATACCCCTTATCGGCCTGGCGGCTGGACCGTCCGGCAACTGGTTCATCATGTGGCCGATAGCCATATGAATGCCTATGTTCGGACAAAACTCGCGTTGACCGAATTGAACCCGACGATCAGCCCCTACGAAGAAGGCGAATGGGCGAAATTACCAGATTCTGAATTGCCAATTGCTCCATCGCTTGTTCTGCTGAAAAGCCTGCATCTACGCTGGGTAACGATTCTTGAGTCACTCACAGACGCCGATCTGCAACGGACATATTATCATCCCGGTAGCCAGCGCACCTTTGCGATTCGTGAAGTTATTGCCCTTTACGCCTGGCATAGTGAACATCACTACCAGCACGCGTTTCGGCTCGCCGAACGGAACGGTTGGGAGGAAAAATATGTATGATGTATGATATAGGATGTATAATTGATAGCCTGTCATACATCATATATACTACATCATACATACTTATGCAGGAGCTCATCATTTTTCTCGTTTTTGCCGCTGCGTTGGCCTATTTAGGTCGGCGGATGTACGGGAGTTTTTCGAAGAAACAGGCGGGTTGTGGTAAAGGCTGCGGGTGCGCTACGGATGCAAAGACCATGTTGCATACTACCGAAAAGCGGATATAATTATTGCTAGCTAACATTTTAGTATTCCGATGGTTCTTGTAGCAATGAATGCTCAACGGATCATCGGCTTTTTTATAATACTGACCATCGGAATTGGACTCGATGGTTGTAAACGTGTACGCCCTGAAGCTCCCGCTGCCGAAGCATTCGAACCGCCGATAATTGATCCCGTATCCTATATGGCGGGGAAATTGACCTTCAACATTCGTGACCTGGAGCGAAAAGTAAACAAAGGACTATCGACCACGCTGGTTTCAGAGCAAACATTTGAGGGGCGAAAAGGGGAGGCCTGGCGACTCCGGGTAGAACGTACCGGACCCGTACAGATTCGCTACGAAAATCGGCGGGTGTTTTTTTCGGCTCCTTTGCAGGTCTGGTATAGCAATCCCATTGGTCTCCGGAAAAGTGCCAATCGTAAAAGCCGACCATTGTGCGCGCTGGCTGTTAATTTTACCAGTCCTGTTGGCGTAGGGCCAAACTGGCGATTACTCACAAAGGCTCGCTTCGAAGATTATCACTGGACTCAGGAGCCTCAGGTGCGATTGCTTGGGGTAAAAATTAGCGTAAAAAAGATCGCCGAAAGCATTCTGGATAAACGTAAGGCCGATATTGAGCAGGCCATCGATAAAGCTGTTCATCACGGCCTGCGTCTGGATAAGGAGGTTGGAAAAATCTGGCGGGATATGCAAAAACCGCTTCGAATTGCCAAGGTGCCCGAAAACATATGGCTACTGCCGAAGCCATTTAGCATTTCCACCGCCCCAGTGTATGGAAATACCAAACAGATCATTGTGCCGATTCAGATTGCCTTTAGGGTCGATACCCGTTTGGGACCGAAACCCGTACTTGATAGTCTGGAACAACTGCCCAAGCTTCTACGTCGAAAAGAAGTGCCAGAAGCGTCTCGGCTGGAAGTGCTGGCTTTTATTCCTTATGCTGATGTGAGTCAGGTGTTGGCCCGGACTTTGGAAAAGCAGAAATTAAACCTGATGGGCGGGAACATAACGGTTAAAAATACAAGCATTTACGGAAGTGGTAAGAAGCTGATTCTGAAAGCCGATGTGGGAGGAACAGTACACGGAACGCTCTATTTTCATGGTACACCCGCCTATGATACGCTCACCAATACCCTGCGCATTCAGAATGTAGATTTCGATGTGGAGACAAAGGAACGCTTATTCTCCACCGCCGACTGGTTACTGCATGACCACTTGCGGGATACCATTCAGGCGGCCATGGTGGTACCTCTAAGACAGCCCATTTCAACTATACCCCAAAAAATAGAAACGGCCTTTGCCCGAGCGAAAGTCGGGCAGAAAACCGATCTCGATATTGATACCTTTAAGCTGGTTCCCCAGCGAATTTTGGTCCAACCCAAAGGCGTTCAGATTCTAATCAAGGTAGAATCCAAAGTAGCGGTCAAAGTGAAGAGGTTTTGACGCTCTGAGCGTCAAAACAGGTTTCCAGCGCCATAAATACCGGCTGGCTGTCGTGCGATGCGGTCGCCAGGCGTCGGCAATCTGGTGCAGCACTTTATATAAGGCCTTTCCTGTCAGGTCTTTTGTTTGTTCCGGGTAAGCCTGAATCATCCGTTGGCGAATGATCAAGTCATTGATCGGGAAAATATCAGGTCGTCCAAGCACGAACATAAGCACCATCTCCACCGTCCAGCGACCAACGCCTTTGATCGGAAGTAAGTATTGAACGATTTCTTCATCGGTCATGGCGTCGAGGTGTATTCTGTCTAAGGGATTTCTGACGGCGAACTCTGCAACACTTTGTACGTACTTGATTTTCTGGAATGATAACCCAGCACTCCGCAACTCGTCGGTCGTTTTTGCTAACAGCGCATTGGCTTCGGGGAAATTATCGGGGAATAAGGCACGGAAACGGGCAAAAATAGCATCGGCAGCCTTAGTTGAAATCTGCTGAGCAACAATACTTTCGAGTAACGCAAGGTATACACGGTCAGCCGCCTGGGTATCGGCATAATCATTGAAAATTTTAGGAAAAGGCGTCTCGGCTATCAGACGAGCCATGATAACGTCTTTCTGTAAGTGGGTAATGGCTAAATCCTCCAAAGTTTGCAACGGGTAGGTTTTCGGCCAGCTGGCTTTCGTATGAAAGGGTGATGCGGCAATAGATTAACAAGCGTTGGGAGCTGTAAATTTCTTAGCCTGTAACTTATTTTCAACCTTTCTTCCTGAATTACAAAACAGAATTTTAACACTGAGGTTGTTTAAACTTTTGTTTTAATAGCGTTTTGTCATCCCGACGCAGGAGGGATCTTCGGTAAAGGATAATTTTAGGGGATCACCCGAAGATCCCTCCTGCGTCGGGATGACAGAAACACACCGATTAGTACTTGATTTTAGAAAGTTTAAACAGCTTCACTGATTATGAATCCTCTGTCGACGCGAAAAATAAGTCTAGTTGCCCTGGCCGGTTTATTACTGCTGACCACCGTGTGCCGGGCGCAAAGGCCAAATCCTGTCAAGGCGATTTTTCCACCGGATACCCGCTTTATTGCGAACGTCGCCTATGCGGGCGATACCTTGAAACGACATTTACTGGATATTTACCTGCCTGCCACAGCTGGCACCAACCCGCCATTAGTGGTCTGGGTGCATGGTGGCGCGTGGATGCTCAACGACAAGTATGCCGATATGAGCTACATGAAAAACACCGTTCGATCGATATTAGAAAAAGGATACGCCTTTGCGTCGATCGACTATCGGTATAGCACAACGGCTCCGTTTCCGGCTCAGATTCAGGACTGTAATCAAGCACTGGAGTTTTTATATCAGAATGCCGCCAAGTATGGTTTCGACCGAAACCGGATCGCCTTAATTGGTTTTTCGGCAGGTGGCCATCTGGCATCATTGCTGGCGTTGTCCAATAACAGTACACATCCTGACTTTTACGTCAACAGGAAAAAGCCATCATTTCGTATTAAAACCGTTGTCGATTTCTACGGCCCAGCCGATCTGCTGGCCGTTATCCGTCGGGATGCACCACTGGCCGATACGGCGGTTGCTACATCCGAAAGTCGGTTATTGGGTGCATCGCCTTTGCGCCGTCCTGATCTGGCGAAGATTGCCAGTCCTGTCACCTATGTAGATAAAAATGACCCGCCTTTTCTGATTATTCAAGGCGAAAAAGACGAGTCGGTACCAGCGGCTCAATCGGTGTTGTTCAGCTCCTGGCTAACGCTTGCCCAGGTTAAAAATCGGCTGATCATTGTGCCAGGGGCACCCCATTACGGCACCATGTTCGATAGCGATTTCAACCAAAAGGCTATTTTCGAGTGGTTGGATACCTATTTGAAGTAAGGAGTAATGACTAAAGAGTGAATTATGGAGGATTTACGAATAGAATTATACTAGTTTTTTGTCATCCCGACGTCAGGAGGGATCTTCGGTAGATAACCAGTTGCCGAAGATCCCTCCTGACGTCGGGATGACAAAAAACAATATTATAAATAACTGACAATCAGTTAATAATTTCAGATTCTATCCATTATTCACGTTAACTTAAGAATGAACCTCTTAAGTTATTACTCCTTTTTGTACTTGGTGAACAATCGCCGGACCACGTCTCCTGCCAGTTCATCGCGCATGCTATCGTAGAGTTGCCAGCGAGAGGGCGAAAAGGCGCTCGCCGTTTTCAGGGATTGGCCATTCAGGGCACGATCGTCACCGCTGAACGTCTGCCATTCGGTATTCCAACTGCGACTTTCCCAAACAGGCTCTTCCCACAACACATTGCCCGATTTTGTGTCAATGGCCCGCATACGGAGATCCAGGTTCGCCGTTATTTCGCGACGGTAGGTGGTCAACGTACCCGATACTTTTTCTTTAATGTCGACTTTGGTTGAGTCGTTGATTTTCTTTTCGCCGACTTTATACTCCTGAGTGCTATAAACGGTTGTCGACGACGATGAATTGCTTTCGCGAAAGGGGGAATAACCTGTCACGACCATCTGAATTGCCTGATGAATGGGGAAGCCATCACCAGCCGATTCGACGGGTGGGTATAGTTTTACGAACGGCGAGGGCGTTGTGTTTCGATCCAGCTCCCGCAGAATCAGCTGTTGTAGCTCCTCATTTTCGCGCGGATGAATTTCGCGGGTTTCGCTTAGGGGCTCAACTACCACGCGGAGAATGGCGAAAGGGAGCGCATCAGCCGCTTTGGCACGAGCCTGCCGGTAATCTGATACCCATTCATCTGCTTTTTGATAGTGCAGATACGCGTCTTTAGCGGCCAAACGATTCTCTTTTCCGTATACAATCGCCTGTTCTGCCGCTTCATAGCGGTCGGCAGCTGCCAGTTCGCGGGTGTCTTTCTGGCGGTCTTGATAGGATGCTGGATAAGCCGCCAACCATTCTGCACAGTTTTCACAACTACCCGGTTTGGCGAATCCACGGCGAGCATTGTCGGTGAGTGTTTGTAGCTGCTCATATTCCCGATACACAGCTTCCCACCGGAATGGCTCGCTGGAATTGGGGGCAGATAACTTCAGAATGGTGGTCTGGTGCTGTTCATACGCTTGTACAAAGGCCTGTTCTAGAACCTGTGCCGCCGTCGTGTGTCCCCGTTTACCCAAACCGGGTCGTTGTTGTAGGCGCTTTGAGGCTTTCTGAACGGCCAGATCGAATTTATTCCGGTTTAGCGCCGTTTTTCCGCTGCTGCAGGCGGTGAGCAAAACGACTGTTGTCAATAAGGAAAAGAGGAATCGGAACATGGCGTTAAAATACGTTTTTTTGAACTTTTGACAACGCGCCGTGTAGTTGGTTTATCTTTGATTCCAAAATGGATTCGTCCGTTGGATTGCCTAGCTGCTAAATTATGTCGAAGCACAAACGGTACCGTTCTGCCGAGAAAACCCTGGGAGCCTCGCCCGGTACGTTGACCTACGTTGGTGAGGAAATTGAACACGCTACCAAGATTAAACGCATTGAATACAATGCCACCGATTATCGCATCGACGAGAGCAGCAAGCTAAGTGCCTGTCGGCTGCCCGGTCTCACCACGCCGTACATCAACTGGATTGATGTGGATGGTATTCACGAACCCAAAGTAGTGGCGGCCCTGGGCAATCAGTACCATCTGCACCCTTTGTTGCTGGAGGATGTGCTCAATACGGAACAGAAACCCAAGATCGATATCTACGACGGAACCGCTTCCGTGAATGGAAATGGCGTCGATCAATCGGCGAGACCGGTGGTGTATGTAACCCTGAAAATGCTGCATCACAACCGGCAGCGTCAGGAAATCGATGTCGAGCACGTTAGTTTGGTTTTGGGACCAAACTACCTGATTTCATTTCAGGAGGAGCGGACGAAGGATATTTTTGAACCCGTTATCGAGCGAATAAAAGCTTCTTCGGGCAAAACCCGCCGAAATGGGGCCGATTACCTGCTGTATGCGCTAATGGACGTAATTGTGGATCACTATTTCCTGATTACGGAGCGGATTGGGGATAAGATGGATGAACTCGAAGAGCAGATTGTGGAAGAACGGGCGACTCAACAGACCCTGGCCACCCTCTATAAACTCAAGCGCGAATTATCCTTCATTCGGCGTACGGTTTATCCGGTACGCGACATCATTAATACGTTACTTCGCGAAGAATCGGACGTGATCCAGCACAATACCCAGCCGTATCTGCGCGATCTGGCCGACCATACCAATCAGGTGATTGAAACGTTGGAGTCTTACCGAGAGCTTATTTCGGGGCTAATGGATGTTTATTATTCCATTGTGAGTAATCGGATGAACTCGGTCATGAAAACGCTCACGATTTTTTCAGCGATTTTTATGCCGCTTACGTTCATCGTGGGCGTGTATGGTATGAATTTTAAATACATGCCTGAACTGGACACGAAGTACGGCTATTTTGTTGTACTAGGTATAATGGCGTTCGTAACAGTAGGAATGATTGTTTACTTCCGCCGACGGGGGTGGATGTAATGAATTGATCTCGTCCGTTTAAACCTATAAGCCGGAACGCCGGAGCGGTCTTTGACCTTATGGGTTTGTAATCAAGTACCATGAAAACGAAGAATTTAGAATTAATTAACCGCCAGTGGTTTACAGATTCCCGGCAGGTAACGGGTAATACTACCGACTCGCAGCTAATCGATGCTGTTTTTTTTGCCATTCAGGGCGAACACCACGATGGCCACGAGTTCATTGGCGATTTATATCGAAAAGGTATCCGTCAGTTTGTTGTAGAACGGTCGGCTTTAACGCCCGACCGGCGAACGGAATTGATGAACTATGCCGATGCTACGATCATTGAAGTAGACAGTAGCTTGCAAACGCTTCAGGAACTGGCCGCTGAACAACGGCAAAAGGTTCATATTCCGATTATTGGGATTACCGGCAGTAATGGCAAAACCATCGTGAAAGAGTGGCTGGCTCAACTGCTCGAAGGGGGGCAAGGATCGACGGATTTCATTATTGCCAAAAGCCCCAAGAGCTACAACTCGCAATTGGGCGTACCTTTATCGGTTCACCAGCTCAACGAAAAGCATACGCTGGGTATCTTCGAAGCGGGTATTTCGAAGGCACACGAGATGCAGGCGCTGGAAACCATTATAAGACCCACGATTGGCATTTTTACAAATATTGGTACGGCCCACGATGAAGGATTCCGGACGAGAAAACAAAAAATCGCCGAGAAACTCCGGCTGTTTATTCACGCGGATACGCTCATTTACTGCGCCGATTACGCCGATATCGATGAAGAAGCTCATCTGTTGCTCAAAGCGGTCAATCCGGGCGTGCAGTTTGTAACCTGGTCGCTGACAGGGAGGTCTGCAACGTATCAGGCCACCGTGCAGGGCGATCAACTAACCTTGGCCAGCCCCGAGGCAACGCCCATTCAGCTGACATTGCCATTTACCGATCCGGCATCGATTGAGAATTTGGTACACTGTCTTGTAACCATGCTGGCCCTGCATACCTGGACAAATGAAACGTTGCAGGCACGCCTTAATCGCCTGCGACCGGTTTCGATGCGTCTGGAACAAAAGGAGGGTATAAACAACTGTGTGCTGATTGACGATTCGTACAACAACGACGTTGCCGGGTTGAAACTGGCCCTTAGTTTTCTGAATCAGCAAAATACACGCGCTCGCCGGGTTGTTATTTTGTCCGATGTATTACAGTCTGGTCAGGCGGAGACCGATTTGTATGAACAGGTGGGTGCATTGATTCGGACTAACGACGTAGGGCAGTTTGTGGGTATTGGGCCCGTAGTGAGTCGGAATGCTCATTTCTTCGCCGACAGTAGTCTGTTTTACCCGACAACGGATGCGTTTTTAGCGCAGTTTCCATTTGCCGAACTGCGCGACAGTACGGTGTTGGTGAAAGGGGCCAGACCATTCTCATTTGAGCGGATCGTAGCACGGCTGGAGCGAAAAGTACATGGCACGATCCTCGAAATAAATCTGGATGCCCTGACGCACAACCTGAACTATTACCGCGAGAAAGTCGGCTCAGATACCAAGATTATGGTCATGGTGAAGGCATTTGCCTATGGCAGTGGTAGTGCTGAAGTGGCTCAACTACTGCAATTTCACCGGGTCGACTATCTGGGTGTCGCCTATGCAGATGAAGGTATCGCTCTCCGACAAAATGGAATTGAGCTACCCATCATGGTGATGAATCCAGCCCCCGAAACCTTTGACGCCTTATTGGCTTACAACCTGGAGCCGGAAATATACAGTATGCGGCTTTTGCGGGAGTGGGGGCGTTTTGTTGCAAAGGGCAAAGGACAGGGGGCAGAGAGCAGTCTATCTACGCCTTTTGCCCAGCACTGTATCCACCTGAAAATCGACACGGGTATGCATCGGTTGGGCTTTTTGGAGGAAGAGCTGGATGAGGTGGCGAGTTATTTGAAAAGCCATTCGAATCTGCGTGTGGCTACAGTGTTCAGCCATCTGGTGGGTTCGGATGATGCCCAATTCAACTCGTTTTCGAAGCAGCAATACGAAACGTTCCTGCGCACTACAACCGCGCTTGAAGCGGCCTTGGGTTATCGGCCCACCCGTCATTTGCTGAATTCGGCAGGAATTGTACGATTTCCTGAATACAAATTCGATATGGTACGCCTGGGAATCGGTCTTTATGGCGTGGAAGCCAGTGGTATGAATCAGGATGCTTTACAAACTGTTGGTGCGCTTCGGACGGTGATTAGTCAGATTAAAACCGTTCGGGCGGGCGAGTCGATTGGCTATAGTCGCCGGGGCGTTCTGGATCATGAAGCCCGTATTGCTACCCTGGCTATCGGCTATGCAGATGGCTACGACCGCCGATTGGGAAATGGCGTTGGTCACGTTTGGGTAAACGGAACCCTGTGCCCAACCGTAGGAAATATTTGTATGGACATGACGATGGTCGATGTCACATCGGCCCTGGCTTCCGAAGGGGATGACGTACTGATTTTTGGTCCAGAGGTGCCCATCACCGACTTAGCCAAACAAATGAATACGATTCCTTACGAGATACTGACCGGCGTGAGCGAACGAGTGAAGCGGGTGTTTTTTAAAGAGGGTAATTGACCTGAACTGCATTTTTTGTCATCCCGACGCAGGAGGGATCTTATGGCTGCATAGCTCTCTAGTAAGGATGAGTTAAGATCCCTCCTGCGTCGGGATGACAAAAAATGCAGTTCAGGTTTCTTCTTACTGCGTTATCCACTGTAGAGCCTGCTCCCGTTCGGAAAAGGGAAATACTTTAATCTCCAGGCCTGGAAATAGATTTCCCACTTTGGCCAGCCAGCCTATCCAGTCTTTATCGGTAACAACAACTGCTTTCTCAAAGGCACCTAAATAAGTGGCATCGGCTTTCAGGTCTTCCCAAAAGGCCTGGGGGAAATGGAACCAATACGCACATATTCAGCATAGGCCCGTAATTTGGTTGGGTGATGGGCTACTTTGTTTTTGATCTCTTCGATCAGGGGTGTCATGTCCTGTAGGGTAATGTCGCCATCGATGCGATAGCCCAGTATGCGGTCATCGTTTAACTCAATCGTCTGAATCATGGGGCTGAATGATTAGCTACTTTCTTTGCTTGTAATAAATAGTGGCAAACTGGATAAAATTGCGCCAATCGTAGGCCGTTAAGTTATGCTCCCCTTCCCGGTTATGGTAGCCGATAGGAGGGAGCGTAATCGGTTGATTTATAGCAGGAGGATTGGTCGGAAGATTTGATGTAAGACCGTAAAGGGCATATACTTTCTCTGCATATTTTGCCGATAAAAATGTGCCCGTCGGGTCTGCCCAGAGATCTTTTGACGCATTGGTTACGTACAGCGGCCTTGGGGCGATAGCGGCCAGTAGCATATGCTGATCCAGGGGTAAGGCGTCTTCGTTGGTATTGTATTTTTTGTAATTGTTGGCAAACCAGTGCGGGAATACGGTATTGATTCGGCCTATCGTTTCGCCAAATCGTCTGTGGGATAAGGCTGCTCCGGTATTTCCCGAACAATTTGTAACACATAACGCAAAGCGTGGGTCTTCGGCTGCGGCCCATAAGGAGGCTTTCCCACCCCGCGAGTGCCCCACAACCGCTACCTTTTTCGCATCGATATCGGCGTCTTTTTCCAGATAGTCCAGAACACGGCTGGCCCCCCAGGCCCAGGCACCAATCGCCTTCATGCCATCATTGGCCGTCAATTGCTCTGGATACAATTGCAGTACACCGTTGACGTACTTAGCCGTATCATCCGGAGCCAGATCACTTACATGAAATGCCGCTACCGCATAGCCACTGTCAATAACCATTTCGGCGGGCCAGAAATCACTTTTATGCGCGCGGGTTGGGTCCATATTGTCTTTGCCCCGGTTGTTAATCAGCAAAAACAGCGGAGCCGGTTTTTTCCGTTGATTGGGCAAAAATAAAACCAGGTGAATTTGAATCGGCTTGTTGTGATTAACAACCTCGATCGTTACTTCTTTCAGAGTTGCCTTACCAGTCATGGCGCTGGTATTTTTATGGGCTATCGAGTAAGTAAGTCGGTCATAGGATTTGGGCATTTGGCCGTATACATTCTCTTCAAAGAGTTTAATGATTTCGGGCCGCCTTACTTTTTCCCAGGCTGCCTTCGTTCGGATAGGTACGTTGGTCGTTGTTGTCAATACGTCCGGTAAGGTATAGGGCGGAACTTTCGATTCGTCGTAATTGGCTTGAAACCCAGGCTGGGCATGTACCTTGATGAGGATCGCGAAGAAAAAGAAGGCAAAACTTCTTAAATGCTGCATGACGTTTGAGTAAGGCTTACAGTCCTAAAAAGCTTGTGAAGTCGCTCAACCTACTTAAGTATCTCCTCGGTAGAGGTTGATTAAATTCTGCTTAATCGTGGGTTACTTTTTCCTTACTCGCGCATTAAGGGCAAATTATCACCTATCAATAGCACGCTGATTTTTAGGATTGATATGATCTGCACAGATTTTAACTGAATAAACCATCTTGAATTTTAGAGTTGGAATTTAGTGGAAACAATAAAATCATACCTGATCTTAATCGTCATAAAAATCTGTGGGCTACTGAGTTATCATTCAAACTTATTTCTGATGAAAACCATCAAATCAACTCTATTTGTGGCTGCCATGTTCTCGTTAGCGGTTGCCTGTCAGTCGAAGAAAACGGAATCTGAAACAACGACTCAAGATACGGCTACTGTCGTTGAGAGCGAAACGATCGTCAGTGGCGATAGTACGGAAGTGATCACCGATTCAGCCAAGATTGTTATCCCTGATTCAGTAAAAAAATAAGACGGATAGTCTTGTTTCTACGCTTATAAATACCCCCGTCAGTAATGACTGGGGTATTTTTTGTTGCGATGATTGGGCGTTGGGAGTGGAACTTTCACCGGGCATACTGGAATGATCTAGCGACTGTATTCGTTGGTGAGTTATTCATTAACGCCCGGACTACCCTTCTGGAATACGATCATGACCACCCGCGTACTGTTGCTGACGCCCCCGTTTACCCAACTAAATACACCCTATCCGGCCACGGCTTATCTGAAAGGTTACTTAAACACCCTTGCCTTGGCTGATGGTGGCTCGGTGGTGGCGCATCAGGCGGATTTGGGTATTGAAACAATTGTACGCCTGTTCTCTACGCAAGGGTTGAGCGAGGTATTTTCGGCGGCTTCTACAGTGGCGGACCTGAGTGAAAATAGCCAGCGGATGTTGCGGCTTCAGGCCGATTATGTGGCAACGATTGGCCCGACAATCCGGTTTTTGCAACACCGAAATCCCACCCTGGCTCACGCCATTGCTGATCGGAGTTACCTGCCTGAAGCGTCTCGTTTTGCCGAAGTAGATGAACTGGATTGGGCGTTCGGAACGATGGGGTTGCACGATAAAGCTCGCCATTTGGCTACGCTCTATCTGGAAGACATTGGTGATTTAGTGGCCGAAGCCATTGATCCACATTTTGGTTTCAGCCGGTATGCCGAACGACTGGGCCGAACCGCTACGCATTTTGATGATTTACACGCTGCGTTAACGGCACCCGATACGCTGGTGGGTAAGACGTTGC
This sequence comes from Spirosoma foliorum, assembly GCF_014117325.1. Taxonomy (NCBI): domain Bacteria; kingdom Pseudomonadati; phylum Bacteroidota; class Cytophagia; order Cytophagales; family Cytophagaceae; genus Spirosoma; species Spirosoma foliorum. The sequence continues at coordinate 2,796,021 of NZ_CP059732.1, forward strand.
TGGAACTTTTAGAGGCCAAAATAGCTCAGTATCAGCCAACAGTAGTTTGTCTGACAGTACCCTTTCCGGGGAATCTATTCGGAGCCCTGTTGTGTGGTCGGCACCTCAAACAACACTATCCGACTGTTCGGGTGGTATTGGGTGGAGGCTATGCTAATACCGAACTCCGTAGTCTGCGCGAGCCGCGCCTGTTCGATTACGTAGATTTTGTGAGTCTGGACGATGGCGAAGCGCCCCTGCGTTCCTTGCTCGAACATATCCAGGGAAAGCGGGAAGCGGCCAAACTGAAGCGGACATTTATGCGGGTGAATGGGGAGGTCGTTTATCAGAATGGGTCTTCCGATCGGGATGTTGCCCAACGCGATACGGGTACGCCCGATTATGCCGATTTGCCCCTGAACGATTACCTGTCGGTTATTGAAGTCACGAATCCCATGCACCGGCTTTGGAGCGACGGTCGCTGGAATAAACTGACACTGGCTCACGGCTGCTACTGGGGGAAATGTTCCTTCTGCGATATCTCTCTCGATTATATTGCCCGATATGAACCGCTCACGGCTGGGCTACTCTGCGATCGGATCGAAACCATTATGGCCCAAACCGGACAAAATGGTTTCCACTTTGTGGATGAAGCTGCTCCGCCTGCACTCATGCGTGATCTGGCCCTGGAAATTCTTCGCCGGGGGCTAACAGTTGTCTGGTGGACGAACATCCGATTCGAGAAGGCGTTCACGACGGATTTATGCCAACTCCTCAAACTGTCGGGCTGTATTGCCGTATCGGGTGGTCTGGAAGTGGCGTCGGATCGATTGCTGGACCGTATGAAGAAAGGAGTGACGGTGGCGCAGGTTGCCCGTGTAGCTAATCATTTCACTACAGCTGGCATTATGGTTCATGCCTATCTGATGTATGGCTTCCCGACGCAGACCGCGCAGGAAACCATCGACTCACTGGAAATGGTACGGCAGTTGTTTGCCATCGGCGTTGTTCAATCGGGCTTCTGGCACCGGTTTGCCATGACAGCCCACAGCCCCGTAGGGCTACATCCGGCCGGTTTCGACGTACAGCGTATCGGGCCCACCGATGGGCCTTTTGCTGATAACGACCTTGAGCATGCCGATCCGTTGGGAGCCGATCATGCCCGCTTTTCGGAGGGATTGCGTAAGTCGTTGTTCAACTACATGCACGGCGTGGGCCTGGAGCTGCCATTAGCCAACTGGTTTACCTTCCGGGTACCGACGACCACTATACCTCGCAAGTACATTGAACGGGCGATTGCCGATACCTCCGAAGATAGTGTCCGTACACATGCACTGCTCGTCTGGCCAGGTCATGCACCCACGCTGACGGTAGTACAACCGCGTCGGGGGCGACAGGCGTCCCAACGGGTAAGTGTCGTTCCGCAGGCAGAGCTGACCTTTGCCCGGCGGCAGGATGACCTGGTGCTTGACCTACCCGCACCAATTGGTGAATGGTTGATGCACAACTGGCCAAAATTCAGTCTGAAAGCGCCAGAGCCAATAACCATTCAGCAGGTTGGTACTACATTTGAACAAGCCGGACTCGGCAACTTCTCTGCATTTCAGCAAACCGATGGCTGGGCCGATTGGCGTGCAGCCGGGTTACTGGTTCTGTAAATTAGTTGACTTGGAGTATTTTACCCTCACCCCCGGCCCCTCTCCCAAAACGGGAGAGGGGTGTGGACTCGGCTTTGTAGTCCATACTACGATCGACAGAGGGTCTGTAGATAGGGAGGATTGATGTATTTTGCCTTACTCCAACCCCTCTTCTGAAAACCAGAAGAGGGGCTAAAAAGCCGATTCTGCTCCCCTCTTCCAAAACGGGGTCGGTAAGTAGACAAATTCCGACTCACCCTCATCCAACTTTCACAAAAACTTGTCCAGATGCGTACACCTTTTGTCCAGAAACGGACAATGTTCTCCCGCGTTTTAACGACCAAAAGGCCATTTTAAGGCTATTGAGACTAATTTTCTGTTTTGGCCGATCATTTGATATACAGAAATGGAGGAAATAAGATTCTAGCTTCCATAACCCCACTTTCGGTTCATGCGACGTAGCGATTTAGGCGAGTTTGAAGAGGTTGTGTTACTAGCTGTAGCGGCCCTTTCTCCCAAAGCATATTCGGTGGTGATTGCCGAAGAGCTTGAACAGGAAACGGGCAATTCGGTCAGCACAGGAGCCGTGCATGCTGCTTTACAACGATTGGAGCAAAAAGGTTATGTCTCGTCCTTTCTGGGCGAAGCGACGGCCGAGCGGGGAGGACGGCGGAAGCGACTGTTCACGGTTACTGCTTTGGGTGGTCGAATTCTACAGGAAGTACGGGCTGTCCGTAATCGGCTTTGGGAGCGCATCGACTCGCATCTGTTATTGGATTGGCAGTAATAACTCCAGATCAGTTATGCAGCCCGAGAAGCCAACTTTTGGAGAGCCGCCCAAATGGATTACCTGGGTCATTGAGCGGTTATGCGCTCCGCACCTACGCGAGGAAGTGCTGGGCGATTTGCACGAGCGCTATGCCTTACAAGTAGCACAATGGGGAGAAACCAAAGCCCGACGTCGGTATTGGCGCGAGGTAGTGGCCTATATGCGGCCTTCTATTCTAGCGCGTGAAACAAGCGAATATTCTACTCCAACAAATACAGACATGTTACGAAATTATCTGAAAATAGCCTTTCGGACCCTTGTCAAAAATAAGGGATACTCATTCATCAACATTGGTGGGCTGGCCGTGGGTATGGCGGTAGCCATGCTGATTGGCCTATGGATTTACGATGAACTGTCGTACGAAAAATCGTTTCCGAACTATGACCGAATTGCGCAGGTCATGCAGCATCAAACAGCTAATGGAGAGGTGTTTACTGGACCTAGTATTCCTATTCCGCTAGCCAATGAACTTCGCACGACCTATGGATACGACCGAACGGGTGGGCCGTTTAAGTATATTCTACTTTCCTCCTGGACAGAAGGCCACACGTTGTCGTTTGGCGAAAAGAAACTATGGAAAACGGGCAATTATATAGAGCCTGAAGCGCCCGAAATGCTTTCGTTGACCATGCGACGGGGAACAAGGGCTGCCTTACGCGAACCGTATTCCATCATGATTAATGAATCAGTGGCTACTGCCTTGTTCGGAAGCGGCAATCCGATGGGTAAAATTATAAAGATCGACAACCAGATTGCGGTAAAGGTAGCGGGTGTTTATGCTGATTTACCCTACAATACCCGGTTCAGTAACCTCGATTACCTGGTTCCCTGGCAGGTAAATGTAGCGGTGCGCGACTGGGTGAAAAATTCGCAGGAAAAGTGGGACAATAATTCATTCCAGATCTTTGTCCAATTGGCAGAGCACGCCGATATGGCTGCTGTTTCGGCGAAAATAAAGGATGCCAAACAAAGGCATATCAACGCATCGCTTGCGAATAGTAAGCCCGAAATTTTTCTCCAGGCAATGAGTCGATGGCATTTGTATTCGGAGTTTAAAGACGGGGTAAATACTGGCGGTCGCATTCAGTTTGTCTGGCTATTTGGGATTATCGGGGCATTTGTTCTGCTTTTGGCCTGCATCAATTTTATGAACCTCTCGACAGCACGCTCGGAGAAACGGGCGAAGGAGGTTGGGATTCGGAAAGCGATCGGGTCTGTTCGTAGTCAGCTGATCAGCCAGTTTTTTAGTGAATCGTTTCTGGTCGTTTATCTAGCGTTTTGTATTGCACTGCTACTGAGTCAATTCGCGTTACCTTTTTTCAATGAGGTGGCCGAGAAGCAAATGACCTTTCCCTGGGCGGTTTCGGAGTTCTGGCTGTGTAGCATCGGGTTTACGCTATTCACCGGATTGGTTGCCGGTAGTTATCCGGCCTTGTATTTATCGTCGTTTCAATCAGTAAAAATTTTAAAGGGCACTTTCAAGGTGGGTCGGTTTGCGGCTGTTCCCCGTCAGGTATTGGTGGTTGTTCAATTCACCGTGTCTGTCGCCCTGATTATTGGCACCATCATCGTGTTTCGACAGATTCAGTTTGCGAAAGATCGACCAATTGGCTACAGTCGAAACGGACTTTTATATGTCCAAACGACCACCCCCGACATTCACAATCACCTTGATGCTTTCCGAAACGATTTACTGGCATCTGGCGCAGTAACGGAAATTGCGGAGTCCGAAAGTCCGTTAACGGGTGTCTGGAATGTGAATAGTGGGTTTGACTGGGATGGAAAAGCTCCCGATCAATCACCTGATTTTGCGGTTGTTGGTGTGTCGCACGGGTTTGGAAAAACGGTTGGCTGGCAGTTTAAAGAGGGCCGCGACTTCTCGAAAAACTTTGGTACCGATTCAATGGGTATGGTCCTGAACGAAGCCGCCGTGAAATTTATGGGCTTGAAAGATCCGATTGGGAAAACGATTAGAGAGGGCGATTTACGGTATAAAATAATCGGCGTTATCGACGATATGGTGATGGAGTCGCCCTATGAACCAGCGCGACAAACGCTGTTTTATCTCGGGAATTTCGCCAGCAATTTTATAAACATCCGCATTAGTCCGGGTATAAGCGCCAGCGAAGCCGTGAGTAAGATTGGGGCTGTTTTTCAGAAATATGACCCAGCTTCGCCCTTTAACTACAAATTTGCCGATCAGGAATATGCCCGGAAGTTTGCGGCCGAAGAGAACATAGGTACGTTAGCGTCGTTTTTCGCCACGCTTGCCATTTTTATCTCGTGCCTGGGCTTATTTGGACTCGCTTCGTTCGTTGCCGAACAGCGGACTAAAGAGATTGGTGTTCGGAAAGTACTGGGCGCATCGGTGTTCAGTCTGTGGGGATTGCTCTCGAAAGACTTTGTGTTGCTGGTCATTATTGCCTTCGGAATTGCCACGCCCATTGCCTGGTATTACCTGGATAGCTGGCTTCAGAAGTACGAATACCGAACCGAACTCTCGTGGTGGGTTTTTGCCGCATCGGGTGCGGGTGCCCTCTTGGTTACGCTGCTAACGGTGAGTTTTCAGAGCGTAAAAGCTGCTCTAATGGACCCGGTTAAATCGCTACGATCGGAATAGAATAGCTAATGGGTAATGATTAATGGACAATGGATAATGAATGCCAATCGCAGATCTCATCATTCATTACCTATCATTCATCATTTATTATCCATTGTCCATTGTCCATTAATCATTATCCATTATGCCTCCACCCCACCTAGCTGATCGCCTGTTGAACTGGTTCTGCGCACCTCACCTTCGGGAAGAGGTGCTGGGAGATCTGCATGAACGCTATGAATTGTGGGTAGTGCGGGAGGGGGAGACCCAAGCCCGACGGCGCTATTGGCGGGAAGTGCTGGCTTATGTTCGACCTGCAATTATTAAGAGACAAACCAATCAGTATCCAAATCCATCAATGACTGATATGTTCCGAAACTATGTTACAATCGCCTGGCGCAGCCTGCTTACGAATAAGGCATTTTCGCTTATTAATATTTTTGGATTAGCCATTGGCTTAAGCTGTTTTATGCTGATTGCTGTGTTTGTTTATACCGAATTGACGTATGATACGTATTCGAAAAATGCCAGTAATATATATCGACTGAACATTTCTGTTATGGGAAATGGAAATGCAGAAATTTACCCAAATGTAGATTCAGGCGTTGGTGAAGGAATTAAGCATGAGTTTCCCGAAGTAACGTCATCGACAAGGCTGCTTCCTGCCAGCGATTATATACAATACAAAGACAATCAATTTAAAGAACAACATCTTGCTTTTGCTGACCCGAATTTTCTACAATTATTTTCTATTCCACTGATTGAAGGAAATAGTGCCGATGCGCTTGTTGCCCCAGCTAGTATTGTTTTGTCGAAAGAATTTGCTGCTAAATATTTTGGTCATGAAGATCCAATTGGAAAATCTATTGCAGTTGGTGCACAGCGAACGGCTTACAAAGTGACGGGGATATTTGATAAGATACCTGATAACTCACATTTTCATTATGATGCATTTTTAAGTTTGTCTACGCGCCATATTATTAATCCAACCTGGAGTAATGTTGGTTTTTATACCTACCTGGAATTAAGCGATAAGGTAGATCCTAAAAAACTGGAAGCTAAATTTCCACAACTGGTGGCAAAATATGTAGTTCCGGAAGTGCAGCGTGATATGGGCATTAGCTTGGCCGAAGCGCAAAAGTCTGTCGACACGTTTCGGTTCTTATTGCAACCACTCACTGATATTCATCTATACTCGAATTCGAAATATGAATTAGAACCTAATGGGGATATAAAATATGTCTATATTTTTTCTGCATTGGGTCTCTTCATCCTATTACTAGCCTGTGTAAATTTTACCAACCTTTCTACCGCACAGGCTGCAAAACGAGCACGGGAAGTTGGCGTTCGTAAAGTGATGGGGTCCGTAAAAACGCAGATAATAAGCCAGTTTCTAACAGAATCAGTGCTGCTTACTTTTTTTGCAATGGTAGTGGCTTATCTGCTCATTATTCTATTCTTGCCTTATTTTAATCAGATTGCCAACAGGAACATTGGGTTCTCCTTTTTTCTGAACTATCAGGCAGTCCTTACCTTATTTATCGTTAGTTTTTTGTCAGGTATACTTGCCGGTATTTATCCCGCTTTTTTTCTATCTTCATTTTCAATTATTAAAACATTAAAAGGAACACTACTGGCGAAAAGCCCACAGAAAAAATCATTGCATAGTGGCCTGATTGTGTTTCAATTTTCTATATCGACTATTCTACTAATTGCCACCATAGTTGTGTATAAACAGCTGCAATACATGCAGACAAAAAAGCTTGGGTATGATAAAGATCAGCTTGTTGCTTTGCCCGATACGCGTTTATTAGCGAACAATCAGGTTGCCTTTAAAGATCAGCTCTTACAAAATAGTCGGGTGTTGGCGGCTACTAATTCCCGATTTTTTCCAGGTGGAGAAATGATGGACGGAACCCAGGTCTACCCTAAGAATGAAACCGCTAATGGTGCCGAAATTCACATGAATATTTTTCATGTCGACTACGATTATATCCGCACATTAGGTATTCAATTGTTACGGGGACGAAATTTCTCAAAAGACTTTCCAACCGACTCTACTTCTGGTGTAATTATTAATGAATCGGCCGTTCGGGAATTGGGTTGGAATCACGTCAATCCAATTGGCCGATCTATGGTCAGATCTGGTCAGCAAGAATACAAAGTCATCGGTGTTGTCAAGGATTTCAACTACGTATCTGTAAAACAGAAGGTGGCACCGCTTATGATGATGATGGGGAGAAATTTCGGAGGGATCGTCATAAAAATAAAAACTACGGATGTAAACGGATTCCTTAGCGATTTGAAAAATCAGTGGGATGCGTTTAACCCAAATGGACCTCTTGAATACCGATTCCTGGACGATCAGTTCGCGTCTTTTTACGCCAATGAGAAACGTACGCAGCAGCTATTTTCTGTTTTTGCGCTATTGGCTGTTGTGATTGCCAGTCTGGGGTTGTTTGCCTTGTCGGCCTTTGTCATCGAGCGACGTACCAAAGAAATTGGTGTTCGTAAAGTGATGGGGGCCTCTGTGCCGAGTATCACCCAGTTGCTTATCAAAGACTTTATAAAACTGGTGCTCATCGCCATCCTACTAGCGTGTCCGCTGGCCTGGTATGCCATGAATCAATGGTTACAGGATTTCGCCTACAAGATCGAGGTAGAATGGTGGATGCTCGGACTGGCGGGCTTATTCGCCATTGGCATAGCCTTACTAACGGTGAGTTTCCAGAGTGTGAAAGCTGCCTTGATGGACCCGGTGAAATCGTTACGATCGGAATAGAATAGCTAATGGATAATGATTAATAGACAATGGATAATTAATGCCAATCGCAAGATCTCATTATTCATTGCTCATTATCCATTGTTCATTAATCATTATCCATTATCCATTATGCCTCCACCCCGCCTAGCTGACCGCCTGTTAAACTGGTTCTGCGCTCCTCACCTTCGGGAAGAGGTGCTTGGGGACCTGCATGAACGCTATGCGTTGCGCGTAGCTCGAGAAGGGGAAACCCAGGCCCGACGGCGTTACTGGCGGGAAGTGATGGCCTATGTGCGGCCTTCGGTGATTAAACGACAACCAGCAAACCAGGGGCCTACTGAATATCAAGCTCCAACAACTACTGATATGATACGAAATTATTTCAAAATTGCCTTTCGAACCTTAAGTCGGCACAAGCTGTATACCGCCCTAAATGTAGCTGGACTGACTCTTGGAATTACTTGTTTTTTGCTGATTGGCTTATACCTTTTCGATGAGCTGACGTTCGATCAGCAGCACAGTCGGGCAAACCGGATTTACCGGGCTATACAACATAAGAAAGCACCTGCCGAAGACTTGACGATTGCGGCAGCGAGCTATAAAGTGGCCGAGGCCGCAACGAAAAGTATTGGCGAAATTGAGAAGTCAGCCCGAATTGTCCGAACGGGAAGAGCTAATCTATCGAATCCAGAAAATAAGAACATGTTTCAGGAGACGATTGCATTTGGTTCGCCAAGTTTGTTAGAAATGTTTGATTTTGAGACTGTTGATGGGAGTGGTAGATCGGCGTTGAACGAGCCAAATTCGATCATAATCGTTGAAGAGTTGGCACAACGACTTTTCAATAGTACCCATGTTGTTGGCAAAACCGTTGATTTTGAAATCAATAAGCAGCTGAAAATAACGGCTGTTCTGAAAAACCATCCTCGAAATTCGAGTTTCGATTTCAACGCAATCATTTCCGAAGCGACCGTCAGCAACGATGAGGATTTTGCAGAATGGACAGCCAATTGGGATTCCCAAACCTTCATGACCTTCTTTCTTCTCAAGGAAAAAGCTAATCCGGAAATTGCGGCCAAAAAAATTACGGATTTGCTCAATGCCAACGCCAAGCTGGAGCCCGGAAACTCCATCAGCTATACATTGCAACCGCTGGCCGATATTCACCTGTTCTCAGATGCCATTACCGATGGTGCCCGAAACTCGAATGTAGAAGCAATGAGTCAGGGAAGCCTCCTGTATATCAAAATCTTTGCACTCGTTGCCCTGTTTGTTCTCCTCATTGCCTGCATTAATTACATGAATCTGGCCACGGCCCGAGCGTCTAATCGGGCGAAGGAAATTGGCGTTCGGAAAGCCAGTGGGGCATTCCGGTCTCACCTCATTCAGCAGTTTCTGACCGAATCGCTGCTTGTAACGATACTCTCGTTTCTGGTGGCCATCGTGTTCGTCAATCTATTACTCCCTGCCTTCAACAAATTTACCCATAAAGAACTCTCGTTGGATTTTAACAGCGATTACCGAATTTGGCTCTATAGCCTGCTTGCGGTTGGTATCGCTGGTTTTTTATCAGGCAGCTACCCCGCCTTTCTCCTGTCGGGGTTCAGCCCGCTTCTGTTGCTGAAGAACCTTAAACTTCAGAACCGGGGAGATTTGTCGTTGCGAAAAGGGTTGGTCGTTTTTCAATTTACGATATCGGTAGTCATGATGATTGCCACCATCGTGCTGTTCCAGCAGGTTCAATTTGCGAACGATAAAAATCTGGGTTTCAATAAAAAATTACTGCTGGTTGTAGATATCAACAGTGGTAAAGTGCGCAGTAGTGCCGAAACTATAAAAACGGAATTTAGTCGAATACCAGGTGTCAATCAGGTGTCAGTTACGTCCAGAGTACCGGGCGAATGGAAGGTCATTCCAACGGTTCAGGTTAAAACTCAGGAAAGCACCAATGAGCCTAAAGTTGCCTACTGGATTGGTGCCGACGAAAACTTTGCCAAAACCTTTGAGATTCAACTGCTGGCGGGTCGAAATTTTAAGGGAATGGATGATTCTACCTCCGTCATTCTCAACGAATCGGCGGCCAAACTGCTCAATATTAAAGAGGTATCGGGTCAACAAATAGACATTCCTTCCCGAGCGATGGGCGGGAGTTATAGACCGCTGAATAAGGAAAATCAGCCTTTTCATGCACGGATTATTGGCATCGTAAAGGACTTCCATTTTCAATCGCTTCGCGAAAAAATTGCCCCGATGGTTTTGGCCTATCAGCGCAATCCGGTGCATAATATTGATTATTTCACCGCACGAATTGAGGGCAAAGATATTCCAGCGACCTTGGTCCAAATGAGGGATGTGCTGGCTAAAATTGACCCTACGCATCTGCTGGAATATCATTTCCTGGATGAGCAACTGGCTCGCTTCTATGCCGAAGACCAACGACGGGAGACGTTGTTGATCTGGGTTGCCTTGGTTACGATTTTCATTGCCTGTCTGGGGCTATTTGGTCTGGCAACCTATGCCGCCGAACAACGCATTAAGGAAATCGGGGTGCGGAAAGTACTGGGAGCGGGTGTGATGAATCTTACCGCTTTGCTCTCGAAAGATTTCCTGAAACTGGTTTTAATTGCCAATGGTATTGCCTTTCCGATAGCCTGGTGGGCCACCAATCAATGGCTGAACGAATTCGCCTATCACATTCAGGTTGAATGGTGGGTGTTTTTGCTGGCGGGTATTTTGGCGCTGGCCATTGCCCTGACAACTGTTAGTTATCAGGCAATTAAAGCCGCTTTAGTGAATCCGGTTAAATCGCTACGATCGGAATAAATAATGGATAATTTAGAATGAACAATTCTTCGGGCTAAAACAGACTCCCCACCATTCATTATTCATTATTCATTATTCATTATCCATTATGCCCCCGCCCCGCTTAGCTGATCGCCTGCTGAACTGGTTCTGCGCTCCTCACTTACGGGAAGAGGTGCTGGGTGACCTGCATGAACGCTATGTGTTACGGGTGGCGCGAGAAGGGGAGACCCAAGCCCGACGGCGTTACTGGCGGGAAGTGATGGCCTATGTGCGGCCCTCAATTATTAAGAGACAATCCAATCAGTACCCAACCCCAACCACTACTGCCATGCTACGGAATTATTTAAAAATTGCGTTTCGAACCCTGGTCAAGAACAAAGGCTACTCATTCATCAATATTGGCGGCCTCGCCGTGGGTATGGCCGTGGCTATGCTGATTGGGTTGTGGGTGTATGACGAACTGTCGTTTAATACCTACCATAAAAACTACAGTCGTATTGCGCAGATCATGCAAAATCAGGTGGTACATGGTGAGACCCAGACCTCTCAGTCGTTACCCTATCCATTCATTCATGAATTGACAACGAACTACAAACGTCACTTTAAGCATATCGTAACAGCTACGCACCCAAGTGATCATATCCTGTCTGCTGGAAATAAGAAACTCTCGAAAAAAGGACAATACATTGGTGCCGAGGCCCCCGAAATGTTTACGTTACACATGCTCAAGGGAACCTGGGCAGGGTTGCGGGATCAACAGTCCATTTTGCTATCGGCATCCACGGCCAAAGCGCTGTTTGGGGATGCTGATCCAATAGGTAAGCTGGTGAAGATCAACACAGACAAAGATGTGAGCGTAACGGGTATTTATGAGGATTTACCCCAAAATACGCAACTTCATGATGCTCAGTTCCTGGCTTCCTGGGATTATTTTGTGGCGACAAATGCCTACATGAGCCAGAAGAAATGGGATAACCACGCGCTATATATTTACGTAGAGATTCAACCCAATACCGACTTCGATAAGGTTACGGCCAGTATAAAAGACTCGGAACTGAATGTGATCAAGCACCTGGAGAGCATGAAGGAAGAGGCTGCCACAAAGCCGCAAATGTGGTTGAATCCCATGAACAACTGGCATTTATACTCCGATTTTAAAAACGGAATTGTCAGTGATGGCCCTATTCAATACGTATGGCTGGTGGGCATGATTGGCTTTTTTGTGTTATTGCTGGCCTGCATCAATTTCATGAATCTCTCGACCGCTCGCTCAGAGCAACGAGCGAGAGAAGTTGGTATTCGAAAGGCAATTGGTTCACTTCGTATTCAGTTGATTGGTCAGTTTTTTAGCGAATCATTTCTGGTCGTAGCGTTTGCTTTTGTGTTGGCAATTCTGGCTGTAGTAATGACCTTGCCCTGGTTCAATGAACTGGCTGCCAAACAAATGGTTATTCCCTGGGCAAATAGTTTCTTTTGGCTGTCTTGTCTCGGATTTATGCTGCTAACGGACTTGCTGGCAGGTAGTTATCCCGCTTTATATCTAACTTCTTTCCAACCTGTCAAGGTATTAAAAGGGGCTGGGTTAGCGAAGGTGCAGATGGGTCGTTTTGCAGGCGTACCTCGAAAAGTACTGGTTATTACACAATTCACGGTTTCCATTTCGCTAATCATTTGTACGTTAGTTATTTATCGCCAGATTCAGTTTGCGAAAAATCGTCCGGTTGGTTATTCGCGGGACGGCCTGTTGATGGTGCCAATGCAATCGGACGATTTTTATGGCAAAACCGACTTGTTACGTACTGAATTGAAAAACACGGGAGCCGTAACCGAAGTGGCCGAATCGCAAAGCCCGATTACAGGAGTATGGTCGTCCAATGACGGCTTTCGGTGGAAAGGTCAACCCACACCATCGACCGACCAATTTGCTACCTTATCCGTTACGCCCGAGTACGCTGAGGCTGTAGGCTGGCAATTTGTAGCAGGGCGCAACTTTTCGAAGGAATTTGCCTCGGATTCCAGTGGTTTTGTCATCAATGAAACGGCCGCCAAACGGATGGGTTTGCTGAAGCCTGTAGGGGAAACGATTCACTGGAAAAGTCAATGGATGACGAACAACATAGAAAAGCCGTTCCGAATCCTGGGAGTGGTAAAAGATATGGTCATGGAGTCGCCGTTTCAGCCGATCAAACCAACAATCTTCTGTCTGTTTGGAAACCCCAACTGGATCAATATCAGGCTGAACCCGTCCATAAGTACCAGCGATGCGTTGCCCAAAATTGAAGCGGTCTTTAAAAAGATCATTCCATCCGCACCGTTCGACTACAAGTTTGCCGATGATGAATACGCGGCTAAGTTTCGTACGGAAGAGCGGATAGGAAAGCTGACTTCGTTCTTCGCTATTCTGGCCATTTTGATTAGCTGTCTGGGCCTGTTCGGACTAGCCTCGTACATGGCCGAGCAACGAACCAAAGAAATTGGCGTGCGGAAAGTATTAGGGGCATCTGTCCTGAATTTGTGGGGCATGTTATCGAAAGATTTCGTTGTGTTGGTCTGTATTGGATTCGGAATCGCAACGCCCATTGCGTACTGTTTTCTCCATAACTGGCTTCAGAAATACCAATATCGTACAGAAATTTCGTGGTGGATTTTTGCCGCTTCGGGTGCGGGTGCCTTGTTCATTACCTTACTGACGGTGAGCTTTCAGAGTGTGAAAGCTGCCTTAATGAACCCCGTTAAATCTCTGCGATCAGAATAATCATTTCCCTCGTAGAGACAGGGTATGCCCTGTCTCTACGAATTCATCCACTCCATTTCATCCCATTTTTCGGCTCGTTCAACCCATTTCCTCATATGGCTTGTGCGTCCCGCCTAGTTTTGGTCAAAAATCAACCAAACCTATGCGGGACGTTCACCTTATTCGGCGCTATGAGCTTTATTTCGTACTAAGCGCAGCAGTTGTTTATGTCATTCGTCGATTGATCAGAGAAGTGGATCGAATCGATGATATGGTAGAACTGACCCTACTTAATCGGATTCCTTCGTCGGTTGTCTGGCGAAATCTGAACCTATATGACCACACGCTGAACAACAATGTTCCGTTGATTGCGGGCGTCTGTTTACTGCTAGGCGCCTGGTATGTGTTTCATAATCTGGCGTACCCGCTCATCAACGATCGTACCAATGACCAGCAAGCGTTTATCTATGTGGTAATTGCTGGTTTATTGCTACTGGCGAGTACGTTTATTTACTATTACTTCAAGTTACAGGTGCGTTTTCAGCAAGATGGCGTTGGCGATATCATTGGCCTGAAAGTTTATTCACTGTTTCGCAAACGGACAGTTTTGGCCGATGCTATTGGGTTCGGTATTGTGTTTGGCATGTACGAAATCGGATTTCAGTATTACCAGTATCTGGTCCGCAAAATTGGACAGGAATCAGAGCCACATTTTCGCATGGTCAGCTATCTGTTAGCCTCTGGGCTGAGTGTGTTGGTGCTTAGCATGGCGTTTCGGGGCGATGATCCTGGAGTTTTATGGCAGCGGAGTACCCGGAGTGTATTGCTATTTTCAGGAATAGCGATTCAGATTCTGCTCTTACAGTCATTTTTTTATTCACACATCCTCCCGCTGCTAAGGGCTTCCTCAACTTCCGAAATATTTAGAGCTGGTCGTATTGCTACCTATATGCTGGTGGTCATGCCGTTTCTAAAGTCTTCGACAACGGAAGTGGCGCTGGCTAGTCGAATTGCTACTTTTCTACTGTTGATTATTGTCGCCAACATGATCTTGTGGGGAGCCAGTACGGGCTTTCACTACGACAATCGCGACCCTATTCTGCTCATGTTCATTGTACTGACGGGAGCCGTTTCTATTGCGTTTCTTCGGCAGGCGCTGCAAAAAGAAAAAATTGTGCTCCAGACGCAGGTATCGGCAAAATCGGCTGAGCTATCGAGCCTTCAGGCGCAGATTAACCCGCACTTTCTGTTTAATGCCTTGAATAGCCTGTATGCGACGGCGCTGAAAGAAAACAGCGAAAAAACCGCTGATGGTATCCAGAAACTGGGCGACATGATGCGGTTTATGTTGCAGGACAACAACCGCGACCGGATTCCACTCGACAAAGAGATTGAGTATCTGCGTAACTACATCGAGATTCAGCGAATGCGTATCGATGACACGCATCCTATCGAAGTTCGAGTGACTATTCAGGAGCCAACCCGCCCGATTTATCTGGCACCCATGATGCTGACGCCCTTTGTTGAAAATGCCTTCAAACACGGCATCAGTCTCCGGTATCCGTCCTGGATTTACATCACCTTGACGCTGGACGATACCCGGCTGTATTTCAAAGTGCACAATTCCCTGCACAACAAGCCGAGTGACTCCGTAGACCGTCACGATCCTGAAGAAGAGCATTCTGGCGTAGGGCTCGACAACGTTCGGAAGCGGCTGGCGTTGATTTATCCCGCTCGTCATCAGCTCGACATTCAACAATCGGAGCAGGATTATTTTGTGTCTTTGACGCTGATGTACTGGTGAGCAATTCTATTGATTCTGTAGATTCTTGGGATTCTATTAATGTTCTTGTGGTGTCAGGTTGAAGAACCTGACACCACTCATTGACATTCACTCATTTTCCTCATGAAATACCTTATTACGATCCTGCTTCTTTTGTGGTTTATTCCGGTTGTATTCAGTCAAGTACAACCGCCGGACCTCGTCTCGTCTTTTTTGCGAAAAATGATGAGGCCTCGATTAAATTTGACCCAACTGCCGATTACATCCCGTATTGATGATTCTGCAAGCAAACGACTTAACCGACTATGAACCTTACTGCTATCGCGATCGATGATGAGCCTCAGGCGCTGGAAGTAATCAGGCTTCATGCGGCTAAAGTCCCGTTTCTGGAGTTAAAAGCAACCTTTACGGATGCATTCGAAGCTATTTCGTGGTTGCAGATGAACCGGGTCGACCTGCTGTTTCTGGATATTAAAATGCCGGATATCTCGGGCGTGGACGTGGTGAAATCCCTGCACAAAGTACCGATGGTTGTTTTTACAACAGCTTATTCGGATTTCGCCGTGCAGGGGTTTGAACTGGATGCGATCGATTATCTGTTGAAACCATTTTCGTTAGCCCGATTCCTGAAAGCCTGCACAAAAGCACTGGATATACAGACCTTGCGTGCCGAAAAAGGGGAGGAGTATATGTTTGTAAAAACGGGCTACGAAGAGGAAAAAGTGCTGCTCGATGATATCCTGTATATTGAAGCAGAAGGAAATTATCTGATATTCATGCTCAAAAATCGGAAGCTTTTAAGCCGTCAAACAATGACTGATCTGCTTCTAAGCTTACCCACCGACCGTTTCATTCGGGTGCATCGTTCGTACTGCGTCGCTGTGGCTAAAATAGAAAAAATGGCCCGTCAGGAAATTACGGTATCCGGACAAGCCATTCCCATTGGTGCATCGTATGAAGAGTCGCTGGTAGCGATTCGGGCTCGGTTAATTGGTGCGTAATTTCGTTACGGTTTGATAGTAAGCCCCGATTGATCGGCAATCATACTCTGAATACCCCAGCCGCCAAAGTTTTCAGAAACTGCAATCCAGAGGTCGTTTGGTCCTTTCTTCAGGTCTAGATAAATCGCATCGTAATACCCAACGGTGCCCAGAAATCGGTAGTCGCGAGATAGAAATTCATCGTGACCAGCATACAACAAACGACTATTAAGGTACACTTTAGCACGGTCGCTGAAGCCGAGGTCTAGCTTCTTGACTTGTGGTTTATCGGAAACAATTGTGAGTTTGACAAAGACTGTATTGGCTTCCTCGTTGCGTTTGCGAATTCTGGATATATTCAGTTTGCCCGAGTTCTCAGCGGTTAAGTTGCTCCACGTCAGTCGGCTGGCTACTGCTTGAGGAAGGGTATAGTCGGTTTGCAGCAGCTTTTCGTCGAACGTGCTGGAGACCTGCCAGTTCAAGAGCGTCCCCAGTTGCGGAGCGGCTTCGGGTTTGAATTTGCCCGCCATCGGTGGATTATCGGTTTTGGTATACTGAAAATTGGCAAACCGAGTCGTAATTGGTGCTCCGTTTTCGAGGCTGATCCGCCCAGCTTTTGGCTCACGTTTTAGCTGATGAATCACCAGCGAGGGTTCCGTCGATTGGCCAATGTAGATTTCTGCCTGACTTTCCCGAACGACCAGTTTAATGTGGACCCACTCATTCATAGGGTAGTTCACGGTTGTCGAGTAGCCGTCGCCATAATAAAATTGCCAGGAATCCTGCCCATTAAAAATCGGGATGTATTGGATTGCATCGGGATTGCCTACCCGGTGAGGTCGAAGATAAATGTGTTCGAACTCATCTTTGTCCTGCATCCGAAATCCGAATCCGGGGAAGTCACGATCAGGTGAAAGCGTCATGTCGAACTCGATAATCCCATTTTTAAACGTGTTGTCTTTCAGCGTAATCCGCCCATCCGTTAGCCGAATGCCGTCTTTACCCTGAAATGACTCTTTCGTGACTTTTCCTTCGTAAATCCAGGCTGAAGAATCGAAAGGTACCGTAGTTTGGGCAACTGCCTGACTGCCAATTACGGCTAATAAAGAAATCAGTAATGCTTTCATTGTTGATTATCAATTGATTATTGATTTTTTGTGAATGAGTGTGGTGTCGGTTTCTAAAACCGACACAGGGAGGTTTCTCAAAACCTACTTTTGCCTTCTGACGAGTTTTTAAGAAACCTCGCCGTGGCAGATGCTTACATCTGACGCCACAATGGAAATCACGAAACGCTATTTATCGTGAATTTTGGAGGATTTACGAATAGAATTATACTAGTTTTTTGTCATCCCGACATTAGGAGGGATCTTCGGTAAATAACCAGTTGCCCAAGATCCCTCCTGACGTCGGTATGACAAAAAATAACATTATAAATAACTGACAACCAGTTGATAATTTCAGGTTCTATCTATTATTCACGCTATTTAATTACCGAAGCTTTCGTAACCCTGAAATTGGCAAAATACCCTTCTGGCGTATTACCCAACCAAAGGCCAACCGACCCTTTTGAACTGCCCCGAGCCAGATTTTTGATCTGGTACACTTGCTTACCGTCGACAAAAACGGTAGCCATCGGCCCTTTTACCTCGACTTTGACGTGAAACCATTGCTGAGGTTTACAGATAGGAGCACCCTGATAAACAGCGGCCTGATAGTCGGGCCAGTTGACGAGGCCGTTGTTGATGGGCATGTACTGCATCGCTCCTGATTGTCCCGACATGAACGGCCGGAAGTAAAAACACTCGTAACGCGGCTCATTGCCGACTTTGTTAAAATGAAAAAGCAAACCCAGAAAGGAAATCGTCGACTTCGGCAGGGGAGTTGCTATATCCAGTTCGATGCTTCCATCCGAAAATATATAGTCATTGAGATAAGCGATGAAAGCTCCTGTTGCGGTCTCTTTCTCGCGGATGAGTTTAATGGCGGGTTTTCCCAGATAGTTTTCTTTGGTGTATTTACTACTAAAGGTCCATTGTTTGGGCGAAAAGTCGCCGTAATTCTCGACCGACTGGGCAGTGGTCTTCAGCGTGACCAAGCTGATAATTGAAGCGAATAACAGGGTTTTCATGCGTAAAAGGGTTTATTTGATAAAGGGAACGATGGCTTCCCAAACCGCCGGGAAGTTGCAATAGAGGATAACATGCCCACAGCCGGGAATTATGGACAGCGTGCCATGTTGAAACAGATGAGCCGTTTCGACAACTTTTTCGGTTTTGAAATACAGGTCTTTATCACCCGCCATGACCAGAACTGGACAGTTGACTTGCCGCAATGCATCGTCCGTTATGAAGGTGGGTTGATTCCACAGAACATCCAGTTTGTCCAGAAATTCGCTCCATAGCTCCGGGTTGGGCATAATTGCTTTTCTACCTTTTACGAAGTCGGGCGCCATTTTGTCGAGCCGCTCGGCCGTCATTTTTCCTTCTGCCTCGTTGCTCAACACCCGATCCGTAGGGCGCCGGGGTGAGCCAATTGCGATGAATTTTCGAACCAGTTCAGGGTGAGTAGTAGTCAGGTTATAACCCGTTATGCCGCCATCGCTGAACCCCAGCACCAATACACTGTCTTGCGTTATACTTCTGATAACGGCATACGCATCGTTGGCGAGCTGCTGATACGAAAAGACCTTGGTCCCGATCTCCGATTTGCCGTGCCCTCGTGTGCCGATGGCAATAACCTGGTGCGTTTGGGCTAGTTTAGGAATTAGAAACTCGTATTCGTTGATATAACCGAACAACCCGCCATGCAGGAGCACAATAGGTTTACCTTTTCCATAAAGCTCATAGTAGATTTTAGCATCGCCAACGTTGTAGTAATGGCCAGCCAGCGGATTGTTGCCATAAGGAACATTGGGTTGTGCATGAACGAAGTGAGTCAGAATCAGGAGTAAAAAAGCTGGAATAGCTGACCGTTTTTTCATTGTTTGTTTGAGTACATTTGGTTGATCGATCGCGAACAGAAACAAACTTGCGAAGTCGATCGATCAAGGACTATTCAACCGTGTTCAATTTCTGTTCAAGTTTATACAAGCAGCTAACTGGCTGACGGATAGGTTTATGATTGCTCAACAGGAAGATAAAGAACTCGCCCGCTGTCGTCGGTTAATTGAGGAGAAAATAGGCTGGGGGAGAAGCGACAACTGGTCAACTCAGGACTTTGAGCGATTGGGTGAACTGATTGCCGATGAAACGGGGATCTCGCTCAGCGTGACAACACTCAAGCGGGTGTGGGGGCGTGTGCGGTACGATTCGGCACCCACTGCCACGACCCTTAATGCGCTGGTTCAGTTTATCAACTATGAGAGTTGGTCGCGTTTTAAAGACGTTTCGATCCATGACGCACCACAGGATGCACAGGTATTTCAGCCGCCTGTTAGCCTGACCGAACATATTGATGAACGGGTAACGACAGCCTCTAAATCAGCAGACAAAACACGTCGTTTATCGGGTAAAGGGTGGTGGATTGGCGCGGGATTGCTTGTTGGTTTACTGAGTGTTCTCGCGTTTTTTCTGAAAGATGCTACTCCTAAACCGCTCTCCCCCAAAGACTTTTCATTCAGTAGTCAACCAGTGGCGAAAGGGCTTCCCAATTCAGTCGTTTTTCATTACAATGCCACCGCTTCGCCCACCGATTCGGTGTTTATTCAGCAATCGTGGGACCCTAGCCGACGCGACCTGGTACCTAAAAACGGCCACGAATACACGTCAATTTATTACTCACCCGGCTACTATCGGGCCAAGCTGGTGATTGGCAAGCAGATTGTGAAGCAACACAACCTGTTGATTCCATCGGATGGCTGGCACGTGGCTGTTTTTTGGACACCGGTTCCAATCTATTTTAAACCCGATGACGTGACTCGAAAAGGAGTCCTGGGTTTGTCGGTTGAGGATATGAAGAAACGTAATATTCCGGTGCAACCTCAGCCTCCAACGGTACTTTACCGGTATGTGCGGGAGTTTGAACAGCTTAATGCCAAAAATTTTGTATTCGAGACGCGGGTCAGAAATGATTTTGAAAAAGGCTCCTCGGCTTGTCAGTATATACGGATAATGGTTCTGTGTAAGAACCAATATTTCTCCATTCCATTGTCGGCAAAAGGCTGCATTGGTAATCTGAATCTGTACTTGGCTGGTCATGAGGCAGAAGCCAAGACGACCGATTTATCTAATTTCGGAGCTGATTTGTCGAAATGGGTAGACGTTCGGTGTGAAGTCAGAAACAAGCGTGTACAGCTCTTTGTGGGTGATAAAAAAGCCTATGAAGCTATAGCGCCTAATGCCTTTACCGATGTTGTAGGCGTCAGCTACGAATTTGAAGGCACCGGCTCCGTTGATTATGTTCGTTTTAAGCGATTGGACGGAACGATGGCTTTTGAAGATAATTTTGATTCATCAAAGGATTTAAACACAGGGGCACAGGGGAATAAACAGCGCTGATGGCGCGAACGTCTACGTTCGTGCCGACTATTCTCCGGCCTCTGGCTTGAGTAGTGAATGCATAAGTCGGCCAGAGGCCGGAGAATAATCAGCACGAACGTAGACGTTCGCGCTATCCTAAACCATCATAACTGCGTTATAAAATGAAAGCCATTCTCTGCCGCTCGTACGGCCTGCCTGATACCCTTACGCTGGAAGACATCCCTTCGCCTGTGCCCGGCCCCGGCGAAGTGTTGATCGAAACCAAAGCCTGTAGCCTGAATTTCCCAGATACCCTGACGATACGTAATATGTATCAGTTCAAACCCCCGCTGCCGTTTTCGCCGGGGAGCGAGTCGTCGGGAATTGTGAAGCAGGTGGGCGAAGGCGTCAAACACGTCAAACCTGGCGACCGCGTTTTTACTTTCGGCTCGCACGGTGGACTAGCCGAAGAGCGCATTTCGGACGCCCGAACGACAATTCCTCTTCCCGATGGCATGGACTTCATTACGGGGGCCTCGACTATGTATGCCTATGGTACCTCGTACCATGCGCTGAAAGATCGCGGGCAACTCCAGCCAGGAGAAACGCTTTTAGTGTTGGGCGCTGCTGGGGGCGTTGGGTTGGCTGCAGTAGAATTAGGGGATATGATGGGGGCCACGGTTATCGCGGCAGCGTCGTCCGACGAAAAACTGGCGGTCTGCAATGAGAAAGGAGCGACCTACATGATTAACTACTCCAAAGAAGACCTTCGCGAACGGATTAAAGACATCACGCAGGGAAAAGGCGTCGATGTGATTTATGATCCTGTGGGCGACAAGTGGGCTGAACCCGCCATCCGGTCATTGGCCTGGCGTGGACGGTATTTGGTTGTCGGTTTTGCAGGTGGTGAAATTCCCCGAATTCCCCTGAATCTGGCTTTGCTGAAAGGAAGCTCGCTGGTGGGCGTTTTCTGGGGGATGTTCACGCAGAAAGAGGCCGCTTTGAGTCGTCAAAACATGCAGGACATCGCCACCTGGGCCATGGAGGGCAAAATCTCGCCATATATCTCCCGGCACTATTCATTGGCCGAAGCTCCGAAGGCGTTGGCTGATATGATGGAACGAAAGGTGATTGGCAAAGCCGTTGTTGTCCTCTAAAACATTCTCTAGTTTGCTCATGTTCAATAGAACGCTGATTTTATGATCAGTTATGATTTAATCGCTTCGCGTTTTTTGTCCTTTAAGAAAAGTTTAAAAACAACTTTCATAACTAATCATAACGTGAATAATGGATTGATTCTGAAATTATTAACTGATTTCCAGGTATTTATACTGTATTTTCTGTCATCCCGACGTCAGGAGGGATCTTTTGTAAATAACCAGTTGCCGAAGATCCCTCCTGACGTCGGGATGACAGAAAATACAGTATAATTCTATTCGTAAATCCTCCAAAATTCACGTTAATCATAAAAATCAGTCCGGGCCGCCGTCGCGGGTCTACGATAATTTCCTGTTTTTAGCGCATGGGTAAAGTTTTACGGGGCAACTGGTTACTGCTTATCCTGCTGATCGGGAGTCACTTCGATGGTTATGGGCAGGGGCTTAGCTTTCTGGGAATTCCGCTGGATACCCTACTGAAAACCAAGATACCCCGAGTCGATCGTAATTATATAACAACCTACTACAGACAGCTTCATCTCTATGGAGTCAGTGATCGACAGGATTACACCTTGCGAGTGGTTGGGTCGCCTACTACATTAGTTTATAGGCCCAATTTAGCCTGGACGCTTGGGCCGGGAATCAACTACAAATGGTTCGGAACGGAAATAACGGTTAAACTCCCCCTCTTCGGTTACAACAATGATCTGCGAGGAAAAACAAAGCCGTTTGGGCTGACCATCAACTTAAACAATCGACGCTTCTGGTTATCGACCCAGTATCAGTTTTATCGGGGTTTTTATATCAGCAATCCCGACATCCTACAGTCGAACTGGTTTGATCATCATTCGTCTTATCCGTATCGCGACGACCTTCGGAGTCAGACCGTTTCGAGTCGATTGTTATACCAGTTCAATCCGCTCCAGCTCTCTACACCGGCAACGCTACTCCAGCGGGAAGAACAACGGAAAAGGGCAGGCTCCTGGAACGTCGGAGCCTCATTGACCTACCAGCTCATTCGGGCCGACTCATCAGTAGTGCCCACTTCACTGAAAGATGATTTTCGGCCGGAAGCTCGTTTGCTGAACCTGAAATCGCTGACTGCTGGTATCGATCTGGGTTATAGCCAGACCATCGTTTTTCGGAAACATTACTTTGTCAGCGCTACCGTACGACCGGGCTTGACGGTTATGATCCAACAAACCAGTAACGAGCTAACGGGTATTGAAAGTCGAGTACAATTGGGATGGGAGGGAATCGCATCCGCAACTATTGGCTATAGTTCGAGCAGCTTTTATGGCGGTTTATATGGATCAACGATGTTGATGAATCGTACATTTTCGTCGGGATTGATCAACACCAATATGGGCTATCTACGGCTGGTTTTTGGCAAGCGAATCCGCTATCAGCCCAAAGGTATAATCAAGCAGGTTCCGGGTTTGTAACCGTTACATCTTTGTTGCGATTAAATGAATTTAGAGACCCTATTATCATGCTTGTCTTGTCATTCTTCCTTATTTAACAAGTCGATACACCTGTCGAGTTGCCCCGTTCTGTAGCCGTAACCAATAAGTGCCCGGAGCACTTGAGGGCAAGCTCAACTCACTCAGCGTACCCGCCTGCTCCACCGAGTGGATGATCTTGCCACTGCCGTCGATGAGTTCATAGCGCTCGAAGGCCTGGGGTGGCTCTAACCGGAGCACACCATTGCTGGGGGCAGGATTGGGAAACAGAACCGGAGTTTGGTCGTTGGAACGAATGGCGATGATGGCACTCAGGGTTTTTGTGCCGTCGAAGTCGGTTTGCACAAATCGGTAGTAGCTCAGTGCGGGCAGGGGGGCTGTATCCAGAAAGGAGTAGGTCAGGGGCTGGTGGGCGTTGCCACTTGTGGCTTGTGAAGCAACTTCCCCGATGGCTTCCAGGCTGGTGGGGTTAGCCCCTCGGAGGATAGTGAATCCGGCGTTGTCGATTTCCTGAGCGGTTTTCCACTCAATCAGGTTGCCGAGTGGGGTGTTTCGGCCATTGAAGTAGAGCAGGTTTACCGAGAGGGGATTTTTGATTGGACTGACCAGGGCAGACGCGGTGACCGAGCAGGCTCCGGTAGTGGCCGTCACGGAGTAGGTGCCAGGGGCAGTCGTGGAGATGGTGGGGGTAGTCTCCCCGTTGCTCCAGGTGTAGGAAGTGGCCCCGGCAGTCGCGGTGAGGGTGGCACTTTGTCCCTGAGTAATGCTGAGGCTGGGGGTAGCGGTGATGGCGGTGGTCAGGCTGCTGGTCATTACCCGGTTTCCAGTGCCTGTTGCGGCCACTGCTACAAACTGACAATTGCCATAAGTGACCGATCTCCACTCATTATTGACAGCAGAAGATTGACTGGTCCATGTGATACCATCGGGAGAAGTCATTACCCGGTTGCCAGTACCACTATCAGCCACGGCCACAAACAGACCATTGCCATAGGTGATCGAACTCCAGTTATTATTGGCGGCCGAGGATCGGCTAGTCCAGGTGATGCCATCGGGGGAAGTCATTACCCGGTTGCCAGTACCCGAACTGGCCACGGCCACAAACAGGCCATTGCCGTAGGTCACCGATCTCCATTGATTATCGGCGGCCGAGGATCGGCTGGTCCATGTAATACCATCGGGGGATGTCATCACCCGGTTGCCAGTGCCAGAATTGCCCACCGCTACAAATAGGCCATTGCCATAGGTGATTGAAAGCCAAAGATTATCGGCGGCTGAAGTTCGACTGGTCCATGTAATTCCATCGGGAGAGGTCATTATCCGGTTGCCAGTGCCACTCTCAGCCACCGCCACAAATAACCCATTGCCGTAGGTGATTGAAGCCCAGTAATTATTGGTCGCTGACGTTCGGCTGGTCCAGGTGATGCCATCGGGGGAGGTCATCACCCGGTTGCCACTGCCATCACTCGACACAGCTACAAATAACCCATTCCCATAGGTGATTTCACTCCAGCTATTATCGGTCGCTGGAGTCCGGCTAGTCCAGGTGATGCCATCGGGAGAGGTCATCACCCGGTTGCCAGTACCACTACCTGCCACTGCCACAAACAGACCATTACCATAGGTAATTGAAAACCATTGGTTATCAGCGGCTGAGGCTTGGCTAGTCCAGGTAGTACCCTGGGCCAATGCTGTCTGGCGAAACAGCGTCAATAACAGCCCCAGCAGAAGAACCAGGGTGCGAAGTGGGCCGCTGGTGACAGAGCGACGGTCAGTTAGGGTATTCATAGTTGGTAAGTAGTGCGTAGGCATAGGGAATAGATATATATCGATGGAATAGGCTCATAAGTGCTGGAAACGTTTCATACTGTCCAAGGCATCCTTCAGGGAGGCCTTTACTGCCATCTGGTCTGAAATGCCACTCCGGTTTGTTTGAGATTTATTGGTTATCTCTTCATATTATGGAAATATGGATAGTAATTGAGATGTTCTTTGACGAGTAATGTATTAAATAGTCACCAGCACACTTGTCTATAAAAGTCTCGAGTATCGCCTTTGACTCGCTTTAACGCACCGACCTATGGAAATATTAAGAAGATTCTGAGGAACCAACAGTCTAAAACACCCCTGTTATAGATATTAGTTGTCATTCGTAACTTGGGTAAGGCGTCAGAACGGCCAGCTATTGTCGGATTTTGTACGAACCTGTAAAACATTCCGTAGAGGATATTGGGGCATGTTTTAACGGTATTCCTTCAGTTTAAGAGACTGCCTAAATTTCATAAAAATAGTCTCGGTTTTACCCCTCCCCCCTGAATGGGGCTTAGTTCATCGTGGAAATAAGCCCCATTCAGGGGGGGGGGAGGGTAGGGTAAATAAATGAAAAACTAATTTTTAGACAGTCTCTAAAATTGAGCGAAAGGCGATTTGGCATAAAAATAGCTCTATGATTAAGTGTAGACTTAGTTTATGAAGAAGTTACCCATCGTGGAATTTGGCTTGATTGGAACTGTGATAGCTGCTAATTCTGGGACGTTGTCTGAATTATTTATTGGGCCAAATGGTCATTTCTTATGCAGACCGCGATTCGCTGGGCGTTATGTATCATAGGGATCGAAATCCTTTTTTTAGTGGCTTTTCGGGCTGGGCTTTTAGCTATTGTGCCGCCTTTAGCAGCTTCCTGCATCTTATTGGCTGCCAATCCGCAGGGAATGTTTGCGCGGCCTGTAACTGTACTGACTGCCTATATAGTGGTGGGACACCTGGGGTTGATCAATAGCGTTTTTTGGGGTAATGATCTGTTTTGTCTGTTTGTGATGACGCTGCTTGTGGTCGGAATTATGGCGGCTGTTCCTTGTATTCATCCCCCAGCGGTGGCCTTGTTATTTCATTTGGCTAATTCTTCTCACCCTTTTCAGTCATATTTAGTTACTTTGTGTCTGATGGGTGGCTTGTTAGCCCTACACCTGGCTGGCCAATGGTTTATAAAGCAATTATTTCGAACAGCCCCAGTAATACCCAGACCACAGGTGGCTACAAACTTCTTCGAAACAGTAAGGTAAACGAAACGTTACGTTTCAATATGGATAATCAATCTCCCATAGCGGGCGATAATACTGCCCTGTTTAATCCGCTATTCAGTTATCTGCGTCTCTTTAAGGCTATTCCATCGGCTGATGTTGAGGTGATTAAACGAGAGTTAGGGTATCGCAACGTAGCGGAAGGAGAATATCTACTGAAAGAGGGGACTGTGGCGACGAATCTGTTTTTTATTTGTGATGGCGTTGTTCGTATTGTCACCCAGAATGAACAGGGGCGGGAACTAACGCATTATTTCCTGAAGGAAAACCAATTGGTAACCATTCTGGATAGTTTTAACCGGGCTGTTCCGGCTAACGAAAGCATTCTGGCGGCTTGTCCCACCCAGGTGATTGTGCTGCCTAAACGCAGTTTACTGGTCCTCTACGAACGCTTTCCCTACCTGAAAGAACTAATTGAAAAACTGACCCAGCAGACGCTCCTCTACAAAATTCAAATCCGGAATGCCTATTTAGGTGAAGATGCCATGACGCGTTACCAACAGTTTTTGATTCGTCAGCCAGAGATCGCTTTACGAGTATCCTTGCAAAGTATTGCTTCCTATTTAGGAATTACGCAACAATCGCTGAGCCGAATTCGGAGGAATAGTTGATACATACGCCATATCTCCAAAGATATGGCGTATGTATCAACTATTCCTCCGTTTTTACCATTTGGTAAATGACAGCTCCGTTTGCTGACGGAACTTTGCTTCGTCAAAAAGCAAATGAATCAAGTTATGAATCAGCAAACAGTAAACGGTGTTTTAGGCGGGAAACGAATCATTCTACTCGGAGGAAGTTCAGGCATTGGATTGGCCACGGCTAAAGCCGCAGCCGCCGAAGGAGCACAAGTCGTTATCGTTTCCAGTAACCAACAACGTATCGATCAGGCTCTTACCGAACTACCTACAGGTAGCGAAGGCTATCAGGTCGATTTAACGAACGAGAACCAGATAGCCAGTTTTTTTAATCAGATTGGCGGATTTGACCATCTGGTGTATACGGCCGGAGAAGGAATTAAGCTAAGTAATCTCGCAGATACACAGCTCGACGAGGCTCGAACGTACTTCAATATCCGGTATTGGGGTGCCTTTCTGGCGGTCAAATACGGCTATCCGCATATCAGCCAAACCGGTTCCATTGTGCTCACCAGCGGTATTGCTAGTCAACGGCCCAATGCAGGCTGGTCGTTGGGAGCCAGCATCTGTGCGGCAATGGAAGGCTTTACGCGAGCAATGGCAATGGAGCTTGCTCCTGTACGAGTGAATGCCGTTTCACCGGGAGTTGTAAAAACCAATCTTTGGGCGGGAATGTCAGAGGCCGACCGGGAAGGTATGTACTCCCAGATTGGCAATTCGCTGCCCGTTAAGCGCGTGGGCGAAGCCGAAGATATTGCACAAACCTATCTGTATTTATTGCGTCAGCCGTTCAGCACCGGGCAGATCATTACGGTCGATGGTGGAGCAGTGTTGGTTTAGGAAATAGTTTGACATTGATCTTTATTTTTTGTCATTCCGACGCCAGGAGGAATCTCAAGCTTGACTGATACAGGGCTTCGAGATTCCTTCTAGCGTCGGAATGACAAAAAATGAGTGGCAAATTTCAAAGTTAATAGCAGCTCTACTTTTTCGTCGGCTTGGCGCTCATGTAAAACGTTAGTTTACCGCCTTTCATAATATCCGAATGGGAAATTACGGGCTGAGTCAACTCCTTTCCATTCAACAGCACCTTTTGTACATAGACATTTTTGTCGCTCTGATTAATGGCTTCGATGGTGAACGTCTGACCATTTTCGAGGTTCAGGCGGGCACTTTTAACCGAAGGACTTCCCAACGAGTACGCTTCTGAACCCGGAGCAACTGGATAAAAACCCATCGACGAAAACATATACCAGGCACTCATCTGGCCACAGTCATCATTGCCGCCCAAACCGTCGGGGGCCGATTTATACTGCATGTTGAGAATCATGCGGATACGCGCCTGTGTTTTCCAGGGTTGCCCGGCCCAGTTGTACAGATAGGCAATGTGGTGGGCGGGCTCGTTGCCATGAATGTACCCACCAATGATGCCTTCGCGAGTAATGTCTTCGGTTTCGGCAAAAAACTCGTCGGGCAAATGCATCGAGAAAAGTGTATCGAGTCGGGCAGTAAATTTCTTGGGGCCACCCATCGCCTGCATCAGAGCGGCTGGATCTTGCGGGACGAAAAAGCTGAAGTTCCAGGAGTTACCTTCAATAAAACCCTGTCCTTCCGTTTTATACACGTCGAATTCTTTTTTGAACGATCCATCAGCCAACCGGGGGCGCATGAACCCAATGGATGTATCATACACGTTTTTCCAGTTTTCGGAGCGTTTCAGGTAGGTAGCATACACATCGGTTCGGTTTAGTTTTTTCGCCATCTGGGCAATGCACCAGTCGTCGTAGGCGTATTCCAACGTGTTCGATACGGAGGTTCTATTGGATGTTGAAGGGATAAAACCTTTATCGATATATTCGCCAATACCTTCATAATCACGATGATTGGAAGTGGCAATACACGCATCCATCGCTTTCTGAGCATCCCCTTTGTAGGTTCCCTTGATCACCGCATCGGCCAGCACCGAAACGCTGTGGTAGCCACTCATACACCAGTTGTCGTTCGCATAGTGCGACCAGATCGGCAGCATTTTGAGCGTGCTCTGCTCATAGTGGGCCATCATGGATTGCACCATGTCGTTGTTTCGGCCAGGCTGAATCAGATTGAAAAACGGATGGAGTGCTCGGTACGTATCCCAGAGCGAGAAGGTGGTGTAATTCGTAAAACCGGTTGCCGAGTGAACGCCCTGATCCAGTCCTTTATACTGACCGTTGACGTCCATGTAGGTCGTTGGGTTGATAAACGAGTGGTATAGCGACGTATAGAAGTTCACCTTGTCGGTTTCCGACGCGTCGATCTGGATTTTATTTAACTCTTTGTTCCAATCGGCCTGGGCACGAGCCTTCGTTTGGTCGAAATCCCAATGTGGAATTTCAGCCTGCATATTGGCCAGTGCATTCTCCTGACTTACCGGCGACAGTGCCATTTTCAGCTTTATCTTTTCGCCTTCGTTCGTGTCGAAATCAAAGTACATCCGCATCTTCTTGCCCGCCAGCTCGGGGAAATTCTTCGTCTGATCGAATTTTCGCCAGAAACCCTTGTACACCTGTGCTTTATCCAGATTCTGTTGCCCATAGGATTTAAATGGTTTCGAGAACGAGAGTGCGAAATAAACGGTTCTGGTGCGTGCCCAGCCGTTGGTTTGCCGGTAGCCGGTAATCAGGGTATCGTTTACAACGCGCACATACGTCCAGACAACCTTATCCTCGAAATTGTAAATACCATGGATCAAATCCAGAATAATGTGCGACTGGTCGGACTTTGGAAAGGTGTACTGGTGAAAGCCAACTCGGTTAGAGGCCGTCAACTCAGCCGTAATCGCATGATCGTCGAGTTTGACTTTGTAATATCCGGCTTCGGCAACTTCGTTTGCGTGCGAAAACGCTGACCGATAGCCGCTTTTGGGATTTAAGGCCACCCCTGGGTTCAATTGCAACGCGCCCTGCGTAGGCATGATCAGAAAATCACCCAAGTCGGAATGGCCGGTACCGCTGAAATGCGTGTGACTAAACCCGACAATCGTTTTGTCTTCGTATTTGTAGCCAGCACAATAGCGGTAGACATCCCCATTGTACTTACCGTTAAATTCATACGAGAGGGTGTCCGTATCAGGACTTAATTGAACCGAACCAAACGGCACCGTAGCACCAGGAAAGGTATGCCCCATTTTTTCGGTGCCAATCAACGGGTGGACATAGGGAACGAGGTTCTGCTGGGCGAAGGAAAGAAAAGCGAGAAATTGGAAGAGGATTGTAAAGCTAACTTTTGTCATTTTTTGAAGGAAAATCCATTGACTCTGATACTGGGGTAAAAAGGTACGAAAACCTTTCGGAAAGCTAAGCGGGAAGCACATGTTGGTGATGTTTGACGTGGTGTCAGGTGCTAACACCTGACATTTTAGGTTTCTAAAAACCTACTGTTAATACCTATAGGTTTTAAGAAACCTAAGGTGTCGGTTATGAGTAATCGACATCACTTAAGCGACTAGACGTGCGAAATTGCAATAATCTGTGCGATTTCGCACAGTTTTCCTATAGTTAACTTTAAGCAACGAGTTGACTGTTAGTGTATTACCTAGTGGCACGTTGTTTGGCCTTCTATCTGTGAATTACAATATAGAAGATGGACAAAGAACTTGCCCCAGAAATTGCCAATCGTGGCCGCAACCGGAACCTGCTCATTGGGGTGACTGTCGTTGTGGCACTGGCTTTGGTCATTCTCTGGACGAGAAATGCGCTCAAAACCTCTGTCGAAGGGGAGCGAATCCGAACCACAATCGCTGAAATTGGCCCAGTCGAAAACTCGTTAAATGCAACGGGTGAAGTTATTCCGGCTTACGAACAGATTTATACCAGCCCCATTCGGGCCAGTATCCGGCGTGTTTTGCTTATGCCCGGCACAGCCGTAAAAGCCGGTCAGCCCATAATGGACCTCGATAAGTCAATTACGGAAATTGAACTCGAAAAACTCAATGACCAACTGGCACTTAAACGCAACGGCATCGATCAGTTGCGGATGAAACTCAATAAGAGCTTGTACGATGCCGAGGTGAATGATCAAATAAAGCTGCTCAACATCAATCGATTACGGGCTGACCTGGAAGGTGCGAAACGGCTTCAGAAAGTAGGAGGGAGCACGGGCGAAGACGTAACCCGCGCCGAAAATTCCCTCCGTGTTGCCGAGCTGGAGAAGAAGCAACTCGAAAATGATCTCACATACAATCGTCAGTCGATGAGTGCCAGCTTGCGCGAAACGACCTTACAGGCGCAGATCGAAGAGAAAAACCTGAAAGAGTTGACCCATAAACTAAAGCAGGCCGACATCATAGCCGACCGGCCCGGAGTACTAACCTGGGTAAATGAAAACATTGGCTCGGCCGTCAATGAGGGGGAAATGCTGGCGAAGCTGGCTGATCTGGCTAGTTTCCGGGTCGAAGGTTCCTGTTCAGATGTTTATGCTGATCAGGTTAAAGTCGGACTTCCGGTTGCGATTAAAGTAAACGAAACCAATCTGCGCGGACTGATTACACAGGTAAAGCCAGCCGTGAAAAACGGGATCGTGCAATTTGTGATTCAACTGGACAACAGCCACCACGCGTCCCTCCGTCCTAATATGAAAGTGGAAGTGTTCGTCATTACCGATCGGGTAGCAAAGGCGGTTCGGGTAGCGAACGGACCAGCGTTCAAAGGCAAGCGGACGCAGTACATATATGTGTTGCCAAAAGGAAGCCAGGTAGCACATCGTCGCGAGATCGCACTTGGGTTGTCGAACTTCGACTTTGTGGAAATAAAGTCAGGTGTGCAAGCGGGCGAACAAGTAATCCTGACGGATCTGAGTCAATACGAGCATCTGGAAGAACTCACCATCGAGCCAAAACACTAACCCAGACCGCTATGAACCGCTTTTATTTAGTCATATTTGGTTTGCTTGGTATCGTTGGGCAAACATCGGCACAAACCACTACCTTAAACGAGGTTTTGCAACTGGCGCAGGCGCAGTCGGTGTCGGCAAAACGGGCTAATACGCAACAGCGTACCAACATCTGGGCTTTTCGATCGTTTTTGGCGCAGTATAAACCACAACTCAGTCTGGATGGGTCGCTGCCTAATTTTACTCGCTCGTATGTACAGGTAACTCAACCTGATGGAAACATTCAGTTTGAACCTGTATCCTATAATAACTCGATTCTGAATTTGTCGCTAAGCCAGACAATTGCCCCGACGGGTGGGACCATTTTTGTGCAGAAGCAACTTCAGCGATTCGATAACTTTATTCAGGATACAAAACTTTATAATGGAATTCCGTTTGGGATTGGGTTGTCGCAACCGCTCTTTCAATTCAATCCAATGCGGTGGGATCGGAAAATTCAGCCGCTCTTGTATGCCGAAGGAAATCAGCAACTGATTGAATCACTGGAACAGGTTTCCCTGACGGCCACAAATTTGTATTTCGATCTGTTGGTATCGCAGGTCAATCTGCAAATTGCCGAAACCAACCGGGTCAATAATGATACGCTTTACCGAATTGCCTTACACAAGCTTGATCTCGGCAAGATTTCGCAGAACGACCTGTTACAGTTGCAGTTGAGCGTGCTCAATGCCGAAAAAGATCTGGCCTCGGCCCGGCAAACAGCAGCCGTAGCGTCGTTAAAACTGAAAACGTTTATAGGCTACCGCAATGAAGGGAACGATCGGGCTGTTATTGGTCAGACGCGCCCGCTAGAGCTGGCTATTCCGAACCAGATTCCCGATTTAACCGTCGATGTGAATCGGGCGATCAACGAAGCCACTGCCAATCGGGCGGCCGCCATTGCGTTTAAACGACGACTATTGGAGGCTGAGCGGGATCTGGAAAAAGCCCGAAAAAACAACGGCCTCAATGCGACACTCACCGCAGGCTTTGGTTTATCGAATCAAGGTCCTAACCTTATCGATGTGTACATCCGGCCGCAGAACCGCGAGTACGTATCGCTCCAGTTCACACTGCCCATTATGACCTGGGGGCGGGCACAGGCCATTGTCGAAACCGCCAGAGCAAACCGCGAACTGGCGCAGCAAACCGTTGAGCAGGACAAGCTAACTTTCGAACAGGAGATTTTTACGCAGGTGACGCTCTTACAGATGCTTCGCCAGCAAGTGACATTGACTGCCAAAGCCGACGAGATTGGCCAGAATCGATACCAGATTGCCCAGGATCGCTTCAAGTTAAGTGACCTGAGTGTTACGGATTTAGGCATTGCAACCCAGGAAAAAGACCGCGCCCGTCGCGATGCCATCCTGGCCCTGCGCGACTATTGGCAGGCGTATTACACGCTACGATTATTAACCTTATATGATTTTGACACAAACCAGAAAATAAAATGAAGGAGAAAAGGGAGGAAGGGGTAGAAAGGGAGGAGGATTAAAAAAATGTTCTTTCACCTATCTCCTTAATTCTTCCTCCCTCTCGTCCCTTTTCTCCTTCCTCCTTTAAAACTATGATCTCTCTCCAAAACATCGAAAAAGTTTACCGGACCAGCACCATTGAGACGCTGGC
Source organism: Spirosoma foliorum (assembly GCF_014117325.1). Lineage (NCBI taxonomy): Bacteria > Pseudomonadati > Bacteroidota > Cytophagia > Cytophagales > Cytophagaceae > Spirosoma > Spirosoma foliorum. The sequence goes on from NZ_CP059732.1 coordinate 2,829,463, forward strand.
TTTGAACAACATCAACCTGGAAATCAAGAAAGGTGAGTTCGTCTCTATTATGGGGCCATCGGGTTGTGGTAAGAGTACGCTCCTGAACGTGATGGGCTTGCTGGATGAACCCTCTAAAGGTACGGTGCAACTGGATGGTCAGCCAGTGACGAAGTATACCGACAAAGAATTGGCACGACTGCGGAACCAGAAAATCGGCTTCATCTTCCAAAGCTTTCACCTCATTAACGACCTGTCGGTGCTCGACAATGTGGAGATTCCGTTGCTCTACCGCGCTACTAATGGCAAGCCGCGTCAGGATTATGCGAAAGAAGCGCTAACGAAAGTAGGGTTAAGTAACCGGATGAAGCACTTCCCGAAGCAACTATCGGGTGGGCAGAAGCAACGGGTGGCCATCGCCCGCGCCATAGTCGGCAACCCCGACATTATTCTGGCCGATGAGCCAACCGGTAACCTCGACAGTGCAATGGGCAACGAAATCATGAACATTCTCCAGCAACTCAACGACGAAGGAGCCACCATCGTAATGGTTACCCACGATGAACAAATGGCCAAACGCACCCACCGACTGGTGAGGTTGTTCGACGGAACGCAAGTTTTATAAAGAGCGAGAGAATGAATGAGAGAAAGAGCGAAAATCAGGCGCCAACCACTCATTCACTCTTTCGCCCATTCACTCATTCGCTCTTTAATTATGTTAGCCAACTACATCAAAATCGCCTGGAAGGTGTTGCTTCGGCATCCGTTCTTCACCTTTATTACCCTTTTCGGCATTAGCCTGACACTGACTGTGTTGATGGTGCTGACCTCGTTTCTGGATCACTTGATTGGCAGTCATTATCCTGAAACGAAGCGGGATCGATCGCTCTACATCATGACCATGGAGCAACGGGATTCCAGTATGACATCCCGCAGTTCGGGACCTATGAGTTTTAAGTTTCTGACGGAACATGCCAAGTCACTGAAAACGCCGGAGCGGGTTGCCATCAGTACACTGATCAATAGTTCGAACGCCTATGTAGGCTCGCAGAAAATCAAACTCAATACCAAATTTACCGATGCCGATTTCTGGCGAGTCGCCGACTTTGAATTTCTGGAAGGTAAGCCCTACAATGAACAGAATATGGCCAATGGCGACAACGTGGCCGTCATTACCGATGATTTTAAAAAGCACTATTTTGGCAATGTTACCGAGCCCGTTGTTGGTAAGACTGTTGAAATCGAAAACATTCATTACAAGATAATTGGCGTCGTAAAGGCCAGTCCCGTTACCCGCCCGTTTACCTATGCCGATGTTTTCTTTCCGTATACATCTCCCAAAAGCAATTACCAGAACACCAGTATGCGGGGTGGCTATGTGGCAATGATCCTGGCTAAGGATAAATCGGATTTTAAAGCCATTCAGGATGAGTTTCAGGGGCACATTAATCGCATTCCGTTACCCGGTATTCAGGACGGATTTAAGTATGCCACATTGAATGTGAAGAGCGAGCCCTATTTGCAGAATTTTCTGGGCAGTATTCTGGACGGTAATCCGGGCATAAAGGCTATCTTTTTTGGGGTAATTGGGTTTGTGCTGTTTATGCTGATGGGCCTTCCGGCCATCAATCTGGTAAACATCAATGTCAGTCGCATTATGGAAAGAGCCTCCGAAATCGGTATCCGAAAGGCATTTGGTGCACCTGTACGAACGCTGGTCTGGCAGTTTATTATCGAGAACGTCTTCATTACGTTCATTGGCGGGGCCATCGCTTTAGTCCTGACACTGATTGTTATTCATCTGATCAACACCAGTGGCATGATCGCCTACGCCGACCTGACCATCAACCTGAGTGTGTTCCTGATCAGCCTCCTGGTATGCCTGATTTTCGGGCTTTTATCAGGCGTACTACCCGCTCTCCGCATGTCGAAACTAAGCATTGCTGAAGCGCTCAAATCTTAAAGAGCGAAAGAGTGAATGAGTGAAAGAGCGAAAAGGCTGGATCACTTGGCCACTCTTTCGCTCATTCACTCTTTCACTCTTTAATTATGATCTCTCACCTGTTTAAATTAATCTGGAATAAGAAGAAGACGCATGCTTTATTGATTGTCGAAATCTGGGCGTCGTTTATGGTCCTTTTCGGGCTGGCCACATTGATCGTTGTGAATGTGGGCAACTATCGGGAGCCGTTAGGCTTTCACTACGATAACGTTTGGGCCATCAGCCTGAAGGCAAACCAGGACACGACGGGAATTGCCGAAAAATTACAACGGGTTCAACAGCGTCTGAGGGCGTACCCTGAAGTAGAGTCGGTTTCCCGAATGGGCAGTAATTTCCCGTTTTCGGCCAATCAAACCAATAACGGCATTGAGTACAACAAGCATAAGGTACTAGCTGAATCGTACACAACTGATGAGAATTATGCCAAAGCACTCGACATTCCCGTAGTCGCTGGTCGTTGGTATCGGAACGCTGATAGTGTCGGGAAATTCACACCGGTAGTCATCAATCGAAAGGCGAAAGAAGCGTTGTTTGGCGACGAAAATCCACTGGGAAAGATCATCAGTGAGCGGTTTCGGGTTGTTGGCGTGATCGACAACTTCAAAGCAAAAGGGGAATTTATGTCGAATAAACCAACTCTCTTTGAGTTGGCAAAAGTTGATGCGACCTGGATTGATACGATGATAATTAAAGTGAAGCCCGGCACCGACGCGGTGTTTGAAGCTAAAATTGTGAAAGACGTTGCGTCGATGATGACGGGCTGGAGCGTTGAAGTCGACTACCTGACCGATTCGCGCAAAAATCAGCATAACCTGGTGCTGGTTCCCATTATCATTGCGCTGATTGTAAGTAGCTTTTTGCTGATCAACGTGGCGCTCGGCTTATTTGGGGTCCTGAACCTGAGCATTGCCAAACGCCGGGGAGAGATTGGTCTACGTCGGGCATTAGGAGCTACTGGGAACGGAATTTCTACCCAATTTATCAGCGAAATCTGGGTACTGGCTACCTTTGCCATGCTGATCGGGCTTCTGTTTGCGGCTCAATTTCCGTTGCTGAATGTATTCGACTTGTCGTCAGGCGTTTATGTTACGGCTATTCTGATTGCCGTGGCGATCATCTACGGCATCGTCACCCTCTGCGCCCTATTCCCCAGCCGACAAGCCGCCATGATTCAACCGGCGGTAGCGTTGCATGAGGAGTAAGATTAATGGATAATGAATAATGTAAAATGGATAACGAATGATGAAAATGAATAATAGACTGCTCTCCGCCATTATCCATTGTTCATTTTAAATTATTCATTAAAAAGTATGCTCCTCATCATCGACGACGATATTGCTATTCAGACTTCACTTTCCTTGTTGTTTCGGAAAGAAGGATTCACCGTGCGACTGGCCGATGGGCCGTTTGAAGCCTTTGAAGTTCTGAATGAAGAAGTGCCGGAATTGATACTGCTGGATATGAATTTCTCGGTCGATACCTCTGGCGATGATGGCCTTCGGTTACTGCGCCGGATTCGGGAGCGGCTGCCTAACGTGCCGGTAATTCTGATTACCGGCTGGGGAAGTATCGACCTGGCGGTAGAAGGCATGAAGTCGGGAGCGAAAGATTTCATTACCAAACCCTGGCAGAATGACCACCTGCTGCAATCGGTTCGGACGGCGCTGAATCTGGCCCAGTCTGTAGCCGCATCGCCCAATCGACGAAAGCTTGATCAGCAGTTCCGGTTCGATAATATCGTTGGGGAGGACCCGAATTTACTGGATATTCTGACCACCATCGGGCGTGTGGCCCCAACCGACGCGCCTGTACTGATTACGGGTGAAAGTGGTACGGGGAAAGAACTCATTGCTGAGGCCATTCACCAAAATAGTCGCCGGAAACGCCACCCATTCGTGAAAGTCAATTTGGGCGGTATATCATCCACTTTGTTTGAGAGTGAACTGTTTGGCCATGTACGCGGGGCATTTACGGATGCCAAAACCGATCGGATAGGACGCTTTGAACTGGCCAACAAAGGCTCCATTTTTCTGGACGAAATTGGCGACCTTGACCCTGCCAGCCAGGTTAAGCTGTTGCGTGTTTTACAGGATCGGACGTTTGAGCCACTCGGAAGCAGCAAATCCCGAACGGTTGATGTACGGGTCATTTGTGCCACCAACCGCAATCTGGAAGAGATGGTCAGTAAAGGTCAGTTTCGGGAAGATTTGTTTTATCGAATCAACCTCATTACGGTTCGGCTGCCTGCCTTGCGGGAGCGGCCTGGGGATATCCCGTTGCTGGTCAATTACTTTGTCGACAACTTAAAAACCATTTACAATCGCCCAGACTTGCGAGTGGGTGCCGTGGCGCAGAAGTGGTTGAAAAACCTGGCTTTGCCGGGTAATATCCGTCAGTTAAAGAATGTGGTTGAGCGAACCGTTCTACTCTCAGCCAACGACGAGTTACAGGTTGAGGACTTTGAGCGCAACCTGACCTCCGCGCCTAACCCAATGCCCTCTTCCCAAACCTCTTTGCCACAAATAGGCACGATGACGCTGGAAGAGATGGAATACCAGATGATTCACCGGGCAATGGCTTTTCATCAGAATCGGGTTGCCAAAGTAGCCAGGGCATTAGGCATCACCCGTTTTGCACTCTACCGTCGATTAGAGAAATTTGGAATTCCGTATGCGGAAGAGTAGCCTGGACGGCCACGTCCGGGTAAACGCTCACAGGATGCACTGCTTGCAAAAGTGAGCTAAGTGCAAATCTCACAAATTCACCCGGACGTGGCCGTCCAGGCTACCTGATGAAGCTAACCTTTCGTACCCGATACTTAGTTTACATTATCGCTATTCACATAGCGATGGCTGGTTTGTTGTTTTTGGCTTTACGGGAGAATAAACTTGTTTTTATCGCTAGCGAAGCTGGGTTACTGATTTCGATTATCATGGCCATCAGCATTTATCGGGCGTTTCAGCAACCGTCAGAATTCATAGCGTCGGGTATCGAAGCCATTCGGGATAAGGACTTTACGGTCAAATTTGTGCCGACGGGAAATCAGGAAGTAGACGAATTGATAACGGTTTATAACCTGATGATCGATCAACTTCGGCAGGAGCGGACCCGACAGGTTGAGCAGCAGTTTTTTCTGGAAAAACTCATCGAAGCAGCGCCCATTGCGATCCTGATTTTTGATTTCGATGGGAATGTGGCGTCGGTTAACCCTAGAGCCAGTCAGCTGTTGACCATAAAACCCGGTGATGTTGTAGGGAAACAACTGGCGGAGCTTGGGTTTTCGTTGCTCGCCCAGATTGCTGATCTGGCCGATGGGGAATCCCGGATTATGAAACCCAATGGGCTCGAAACCTACAAGGTGTTGCGATCGAATTTCATGGATCGGGGTTTCCGACGTTCGTTTCTGATCATTGAAGAACTTACTCCCGAGATTCTAGCCAGCGAAAAGAAAGCCTATAGCAAGGTAATTCGGATGATGGCACACGAGGTGAATAATTCCATCGGAGCCGTCAATTCCATTCTCGACGTTAGCAAAACCTATGTAAATGACCCCGATGTTCAGCATGCCGTGGGTATCGCCATCGAGCGCAACAACCGACTAAATCGCTTTATGCGTCGGTTTGCCGATGTGGTACGATTACCTCAACCTCAAAAACGGGCTGTCGACATTAGTGAAATTGCTCAAAGTGTCGTTCGATTGATGCAGCCGCAGGCCGAACTGCGCGGAGTTAGTCTGCAACTTGCCACGAAGGAGATTAACGTTCAGGTAGTTGACGTTGAGCAGATGGAGCAGGTGCTAGTCAATATCGTCAAAAATGCCCTCGAAGCCTGCGAATCGGGTCAGCGCGTGGAGATCATCAGCACTGCTCGCCATCTGATTATCCGCGACAATGGAGCGCCGATTCTGCATGACATTGAAGCCAATCTGTTCAACCCATTTTACAGCACCAAACCTGAAGGTCAGGGCATTGGCCTAACGCTCACCCGAGAAATTCTCCTCAATCACCAATTTCCCTTTTCGCTCAAAACCAACGAAGACGGCTGGACCGAATTCTTAATTGAGTTTTCGTGACGATGATGGCGCGAGGCCGGGCCACGTTGGCTCTGGCCTCGTGTCTACTATTCATCAGCCTCTGGCTGAGTTATCAACTGTATCTTTGTGATACTGGCCAGAGGCCGGAGAATAATAGACACAAGGCCAGAGCCAACGTGGCCCGGCCTTGCGCCATCATGCCATCTATGATCAGGTTTTAACCGTACATAGTCAGTAAACAGTGATTTTTTTCAATGATGAATGCACGAATTGAACAGATTAAAAAAGGAATTGAACCTTTGCGGCAAGAGATTATAAACCACAAGGTATATGCTGAAATACAGACTATTGAGGACGTGAAAGTCTTTATGCAATACCATGTGTTTGCCGTTTGGGACTTCATGTCGTTACTCAAGGCGCTACAGCTTAAATTGACCTGTACGTCGGTTCCCTGGTTCCCAAAGGGTTCGGCGGAGACTCGCTATTTGATCAATGAAATCGTAGCTGGGGAAGAATCGGATGTGGATGGGGAGGGAATTCGGAAAAGCCACTTCGAGCTGTATCTGGATGCCATGCAGCAATGCGGAGCCGATACGTCGGCCATTGAAACATTTGTAGCCGTGCTACAGGAAACGGGCGATTTCAATCAGGCGTTTACGGTCTCAGCGACTCCTGAAGCCGTCAAAGACTTTGTCGAGTTTACATTCGATGTGATTTCCAGTGATCGGGAACATCGGCAATCGGCGGTATTTACGTTTGGGCGTGAAGACCTGATTCCCGGTATGTTCATTTCGATCATCAACGATTTGCACAAGAAATTCCCCGACAGCCTATCGATCTTCAAATATTATCTCGAACGCCACATTGAAGTAGATGGCGATCACCATAGCCAGCTTGCCTTGCAAATGACCTCGAACTTGTGCGGGGATAACGAACAAAACTGGCTGGAAGCTGAACAAGCCATTCGGCAGGCTCTGCAGAAACGCATCGATCTCTGGGATGGTGTGTATGATGCGATCATGCAGATGCGAAAGAGTAGTAGTCAAAAACAGGAAGCAGAAGTGATTGACTTGGTTTAATCGTCAACTAACGCAGTCAGTTAAGCTCAATAAACGTAGAGCGATCCTAGAGTGACCTAATTTGTCCGCTACGTCTACTTGTGAAAGGTAGATGTAGCGGATTTTTTGTGGACTAAAGGAGTATATTTTTAAATGGTTGTTTCTTGATGAGGAAACTTTTAGCTTTGGAGAAATAAGTATGGACGAAAAATTTGTTGTTGAGTTATTGCCAGATGCAGTTGATTTTTTGGAAAACCTTGATGATAAAGCGCGGGAGAAAATCTATTACAACATCAGAAAAGCCCAGCATATTAATGATAATGAGCTCTTCAAAAAACTAAACGACCATATATGGGAGTTCAGAACTTTATACCAAGGTAAAGCTTATCGGCTTTTTGCGTTTTGGGATAAGACTGGCAATGTAGATACGTTAGTTTTGGCCACGCATGGAATACTAAAAAAGACAAACAAGACGCCATCGAAAGAAATTGAAAAAGCCGAAAATATCCGAAGACAATATTTGAACGAAAAATAATGAAAGACACAAAAAAAAAGCTAAAGACGGTGTCGCTTGACACAATGATTGATAAACACATCGGTAAAGTCGGTTCGGAACGGCGCGATGCTTTTGAGCATGAATTGAAAATTGAATTAGTTGGGAATGCCATTAGACAGGCAAGAAAAGAGCGTCATTTAACACAAGAGCAACTGGGTGAGTTGGTTGGCGTTCAGAAAGCACAGATATCGAAATTAGAAAACAGCGTAACGAACGCCCGGTTTGAAACAATTCTAAAAGTGTTTTCTGCTTTGGGGGCAAAAGTGAATTTTAATGTGGAGTTGGATGATAAGCAAATGACTCTTTCCTGAATAGGTCAGCTGCCAGCACTGGGAATCGTAAAGATCATCTGCGATCATGTAGAGCCGTTAAAACCGTATGGCTTTCTGATCGGTAGAGTTGGGTCAAAGAAAGAGTATAGCCTTAGCGATAAGCTGAAAAAGGTTTTTGAGAGGAAGTGAAGGCGCTTGGTTCATTCGTGCTTATCTTACAGTTGCGAATGCAACCGCTAAAAATCTTCCTATGCAAACACGAAAGCAGTTTTTGAAAAATGCCTGCACCATCGCGGCTGGGGCATCCTGGCTATCCGTCGATAAACTGGCCGCCTTTTCCATGCCTGCCCCCAAAAAATCAATCTATTTTGATTTTCATTGTCATCCGGGATGGTCGATGACCGAGCGCAACTTTGCCAATAATGCGGAAACAAAGTTGCCCGAGACGGTAAGCGAGATGAAAGAAGGCCATTTGACGAGCGGGTTTCTGGCGTTGGTAGCCGATGCTCCTTTGATAAAACCAGGCCCCAAAGGAATCATTATTACTCGCAAATATTCGCCGGGTGACGGCTGGACGGAATATAAACGCCAGCTTCAGCGACTTAAAGAGGTTTTTACGCAGGTAGGTATGCCGTTTTCTACCGATCTGAATGATCTGAGTACCAAAGCCAGCGGACCAATTGGCTACCTGGCTGTGGAAGGGGGCGATTTTTTAGATGACCAGCTGAGCCGAATCGAAGAAGCGTATCAGGATGGCGTTCGTTCCATTCAGTTGGTTCACTACGCACCCAATAACCTGGGCGATCTTCAGACGGCCGAAGCAACCTTTAATGGTTTATCGCCTTTTGGGAAAGATGTGGTCAGGAAGATGAATGAACTGGGTATGGCAATTGACTTGGCCCATGCTTCATTTCAAACGGCGAAAGATGTGGCCAATCTGACCAAAGCGCCGATCATTTTATCACATAGTATTCTGCAAATGGAGGCCGATCGACCCATTGCGCTCAGAGCTATCTCAAAAGAGCATGCGAAAGTTGTGGCCGATACGGGTGGCGTTATCGGGGCCTGGCCGTCAGGATTCAATAAAAGCTTCGATGAATACGTCGATAATATTAAGCGCCTGGTCGATGTGGTAGGTATCGATCACGTCGGGATTGGGACCGACATGTCGGCTAATTTTCAGCCGGTACTGACTAATTATATGCAATATCCTCAGGTAGCCGAAACCTTGGCATCGAAAGGGTTTACCAGTCAGGAGGTTGATAAAATTATGGGCGAAAACGCCAGGATTGTGTTGGGAAAGATCGCGAAGTCAAGATCCAGGAAAGGGTAGGATACCATTTAACAGAAAAGAAAAACCTTTTACCCCCTAATAAGGTAGAGTACAATACGAAAGCTCATCTCGGTATGACTCCATCGAAGTCATAAGCCCACAGAAATTGCGATTTCTATACCTATACGCCCCGGATAGAGGCATACCGGGATTATTGTCATTAGCTAAGACCTTATCGCATTGCGTATTGATTTTTATACTTTTACTGAATGACTTCTGTACTCGATCTTCGCTCATTTTATGCTAATACAGGTGGTATTATTGAACCGCCTGCAACGGAAACTGGCCATTTTAATATCATTAAAGTTGAAGAGCTGGCGCTTCCCAGGCATAAACCGGTTAGCTATAGCCGCCGGTCGTATTTCAAGGTGAGCCTTGTTTTTGGCCAGAGTAAAATTCATTACGCCGATCAGTGTATGGAGATTAAGGAAAGCGCATTGGTCTTTACTAACCCGATGATTCCATATAGTTGGGAACGGATTAGCGAAGAGCAAACAGGTTTTATCTGTCTATTTACCGAGGACTTTTTCAGCCGATTTGGGAAAGTCAGCGACTACCCGGTTTTTACATCGGCAGCCAGCGCGGTCGTTCCGTTAAATACACACGAAGCTGGCCAGTTTCATGTCCTCTTTTTACGAATGATTGCTGAACTTAATGGTCAGTATACGTTCAAATATGACCTCTTACGGTGTCTTTTGCTGGAAATCATTCTCGAATCGCAGAAGAAACAGCCTGCTGCTGGGAAACCCTCCATTGGCTCAACTGCCTATGAGCGAATTGTACTTCTGTTTACGGAACTACTGGAACGTCAATTCCCGATTGAGGTAGCTACGCAACGGTTGAAACTGAGTTCGCCTTCAGCCTTTGCCAATCAATTAAACATTCATGTCAACCACCTCAATAAAGCGCTTAAAGAAATTACGGGGCAAACCACGTCGCAGTTAATCAACCGACGAATGATTCAGGAGGCAAAGAGTCTTCTCAAAACCACAAATTGGTCGGTTAATGAAATAGCCTGGAGCCTGGGCTTCGATGAACCCAATCATTTTTCGAGCTTTTACAAGCATAATACCGGCCTAACAGCCAAACAGTTTCGCGTTTTAACTATTGATTGATTTTTGTACTTACTGGTTTCGTTTTGGTAGCGTATTCCTGACGCATACACTGAAATTTGTCCCATAAAAAAACGCTATGTGGACAATCGAAAACATCCCCGGCCAAACGGGAAAAACGGCGCTCGTAACGGGGGCAACAAGTGGAATAGGGTATGAAACAGCACAGGCTTTATATACTGCCGGAGCACATGTCATCCTGGCTGCCAGAGATGCCATCAAAGCCGAACAGGCGGCTTCCACGATTCAGGCAAAAGGAGGAAAGGGTACACTTGAAGTCGGTGTTCTGGATTTAGCCAGCCTTCGTCAAATAAACCAATTCGCGGAGTCGATCCGGAAAAAGCATGATCAGCTCCAGATTCTCATTAATAATGCCGGGGTGATGGTGCCACCCGCCAGTAAGACCGAGGATGGTTTTGAACTTCAGTTTGGAGTTAATTTCCTGGGTCATTTTGCGCTGACGGGTCATTTGTATCCAGTACTAAAACAAACGGCCGGTGCCCGAATTGTGACCTTAAGCAGTGGCGCCCACCGGTTTGTGGCTGCGATCGACTTTGCTAATGTACGATCCGAAAAATCGTATAATCCGAATCGGGAGTACGCAGTCAGTAAACTCGCCGATTTACAATTTACCCTCGAATTACAACGGCGATTTGAGCGGGTAGGCGATAAACTTATTTCGGTAGCTGCCCACCCTGGTGTAACCCGAACAGCCTTATCACGCCATATGCCCGATGCTGTTTATCAGGCAGCCATTACCCAATTTGGTGAACTAATGCCTGCCTGGCAGGGCGCTTTGCCAACGCTGTTTGCCGCGACGTCCCCAACCGTAAACGGTGGTGACTATTACGGACCTGATGGCGAAAGTGAGCTGCACGGTTATCCAGCATTAGTCAAGATCAGTGATGCGGCCCGAACTGTAGAGGCTGCTAAACAGCTCTGGGAATTTGCCGAACATGCGACGGGAGTCCGATTTCCTAAATAAAATTTAAAAAAGTTTTGTCAGTTTGTCCAATCTGGGAAGTTCGATTGTCAATGGGGCGTAAAACAAAAACGTAAACCATGGAACAACGACTGAACGTCCACGAAAAAGGGCAGGCTGCCCTGAAAACACTTTTTGGAATCGGAGGCTATCTGAGGAAATCTTCGGTTGAACCGGCCCTTCAGCATTTGATTTATTTTCGGGTATCGCAGATCAATAGTTGCGCGTATTGCCTGGATATGCATTACAAAGACGCCCGCGCTAACGGCGAAACCGAGCAGCGATTATATGGCCTGAGTGCCTGGCGGGAATCTCCCTATTATACCGACCGGGAACGGGCCGCTTTCGCCTGGGCCGAAGCAGTCACGGCCTGTCATGTGCCGGATGACGTGTATAGTCTGGCAAAAAGCCAATTTTCCGACGAAGAATTAATTGACCTGACGCTGGCCGTTACGACCATTAATACCTGGAATCGAATGAATCATGCGTTTGAAAACACGCCTGGAAGCTATCAGGTCGGCCAATTTTGATGCGCTTGTGACAGACAATGGCAGCATCAACACTCCTAAACTCATCCATTGGTCGAAAAGTGACTATGGCACTCTCGGGTGTTTTCCTGATCTCGTTTTTGGCGCTACATGTCTCGCTGAATATGACATCGGTAATCGACAGGGATACGTTCAATAGCGTCTCTCATTTCATGGGGTATAATCCTGTTGTTCAGTACCTGTTGCAACCCATCCTCGCCTTTGGCGTGTTTTTTCACTTCATCGCCGGAATAGCCCTCGAGTTGAAAAATAGGCGTGCCAGACCAATCGGTTATGTCGTCAATAACGGTTCCGCCAATTCAACCTGGGCCTCCCGGAATATGATTGTTTCGGGGTTGGTGATTCTGGCATATTTCGGCCTGCACTGGTACGACTTCTGGTTCAGGGAACTCGATTACAAGTTTCTGGAACAGCAGGCACCCAATGCCACGAGGTACTATGATGAACTCGTCCATAAGTTTAAAAGTCCGATACGTACAGGCTTGTATTGTGTGGCCTTCGTGCTATTAGGGGTTCATTTATGGCACGGCGTTGTTTCATCCCTGCAATCGATTGGGTTTAACAATCAGTATGCACGAGCCTTAAGCAAACTAGGCAGGGGATTTGCCATTGTTGTACCTGCCGGTTTTATCGTTATCGCTTTGTATCATCATTTCGGTCATTTAAATTTCTAAATTAAAACACGCCATGAACGAATTCTTGTTAGTGATCCATCGGGACCTGATCAGCAAAGATGCCAGCCCGTCGCCCGAACAAATGCAGGCTTCCATCAAGCCTTTCCAGGATTGGATTGGCGGTATTGCTGCCCAAAACAAACTAGTCAGTCAACCTAAACGCTGGGACGGCGGTGGTCGGGTTATCAAACAAAATAATACAGTTATCAACGGGCCATATGCCGAAATTAAGGAATCAGTAGGCGGTTTGTTCCTGATTCGGGCCGCCGACTACGATGAAGCCGTCGAAATAGCCAAGGGCTGCCCCGTTCTGGAATGGGGAGCCGTTGTGGAAGTGCGTATGGCTTTATGAACTATGCCGTAAATTTTACCCAAATGGCCTCTGCCAACTGGTGGAGGTCGTTTTATCAACGCTATGGAAAACAGTGACCTGTTGCCACATTTATTCAGAACAGAGTACCGAAAGCTGGTTTCGGTACTCTGTTATTTGTTTGGGATTGAGCATATTGAAATTGCAGAAGATATTGTCAGCGATACGTTTCTGTCGGCAACTGAACTATGGAGTTTCAATAAAGTGCCCGAAAATCCAACCGGCTGGCTGTATACGGTTGCGAAAAACAAGACCAAAAATTACTTAAAACGGAATGCCCTTTTTGATCAGAAACTTTCGACCGATCTAACATACAATGCGCACAAAGGCGAAGAACTGGATCTGGATTTATCGACAAAGAACATCGCTGACAGTCAGTTAGCCATGATTTTTACTGTCTGTAACCCATGCATTTCGGGCGAATCGCAAATTGCCTTAGCCTTAAATTTGCTTTGTGGCTTTGGTATTCAGGAAATAGCAGATGCCTTTTTGACCAGTAAAGACGTCATTTATAAACGAATAAATCGGGCGAAATCAGCGCTAAAAGAAGCTCAGATAAAAATTGAGCAACCTACAGTAACGGAAATCAGCAATCGGCTGGATACTGTTCTGACAACCCTATACTTACTGTTTTCTGAGGGCTATTTTTCGACGGCTCAAAACATACTTCTTCGTAAAGATCTGTGTGCCGAAGCCATGCGCCTGACCTATTTGTTGATCGAGAATGAAGCGACCAACAAGCCCTCTGTTAATGCCCTGTTTGCGCTGATGAGTTTTCATGCGTCTCGATTTGATACCCGGACGGACGACCAGGGCGACATTATTCTGTATCAGGATCAGGATGAAACACGCTGGAATCAGGAGTTGATTGAACAGGGTACCTATTATTTAAACCAGGCGTCAACCGGTACTAGACTGACCAAATTTCATTTGGAAGCGGGCATCGCCTATTGGCATACGCATAAAGAAGATACCCCCGAAAAATGGGAGAGTATTTTGCAGCTTTATAACCAATTGCTTATGCTGGACTATTCACCGTTAGCGGCATTAAACCGAACGTTTGCATTGGCCAAAGCAAACGGAAAGCAGGAAGCCATTCGCGAAGCCGAAAAGCTAAAACTCACCGATAACCACTATTACTACGCCTTGCTAGGCTATCTATACACTGATATTGACAGTACAAAGGCAGTACGTCATTTTGAAACAGCCTTAACTTTGACTGATTCAATCACTGTTAAAACGGCTCTACTTAAAAATATTGATCGATTGATGAACCCAGTAGCCTTATAGCAAGTGGCTGTTTATTAGATTGATTAGTAAGTGATTGGACTTATGATTAATCCAAATTGAGTAATGATCGATAGTCGCGTAGCGACGAAATGTTTATAGAAATTTGTGAAGAGAACTGGTTCGCGCGCCGTCAGGTACGCAATGTTCACCTCAAGTTGCGTACCTAACGGCACGCTCAGCACCCAATTTAGCATGTTCCTATAAACATCACGTCGCTAACGCGACTTGTTCTCAATTTAGACTAGAAATGCCTTCACTTAAAGTTTAGTTTTCCTACAACGAACCTCGATTTGGATACATTTTTCTGGGGATGATGTTCGAGTTTTGCGGTATTTTTAAGCCCAAACTCACCCATTCTATGTCTTACTGCCGTGCCATCGACTTTATGCCCGAAGAGCGTAAAGCTTTACACAAAGCCTACCACGATCACCTCTATGGTTTCCCCATCCATGATGACAATGAATTGTTCTGTCGTCTGGTATTGGAAATCAACCAGGCTGGTTTGAGTTGGGAAACCATTCTGAAAAAGGAAGTCACCTTCCGGAAAGCCTATGATAATTTTGACCTGCCAACTGTAGCCGCCTACACCGATGCTGACCGGGAACGTCTGCTGGCTGATCCGGGTATCATACGTAATCGACTGAAAGTGAATGCTGCCATTGACAATGCCAAAACCATCCTGCGGCTGCAAGAAGAGTACGGATCGTTTGAAAAATGGCTGGAATCGAATCACCCAAAAACCAAGGCCGAGTGGGTGAAGCTGTTTAAAAAGACGTTCCGGTTTACAGGCGGTGAAATTGTGAACGAGTTCTTAATGAGCATTGGCTACCTGCCCGGTGCCCATACCGAAGACTGTGCGATTTATGGCAAGGTAGTGGAGGCTAAACCAGTATGGGCCCAATAGTTTTTTCTGACAGGATTTACAGGATAAAACAGGATTTTTTTCTGCAATTATGATCCTGTTAATTCTGTAAATCCTGTCGAAAAAACCTTAATCCGGTCTGACAACCAGTGAAATAGGCTGGTCGTGCCGAGATAGAAATACATTAGAAAAAGGAGCTTGAAGAAACCACGCCGGAACGTAAAGGGGACATTCGCGCCATCGACATGCTGAATAATCAGGCCAAAGAGTAGGTAAATGCTTACAATCCAGATAAGCGTGAAAAGACCCTGCTTATCTCTGAAAACCAGGATATTAACCACGCTTACTAGTAGAAAAAACCATACTGCGTAGCCCCAATATACATTGTGGAAGACCACCTCCTTACCCATGTTGGCGTATGTTCGCATAAGTTGAGCTAGATAGTCGTCGGTGATGCCATGAAGTAAACCCGGCTTTGCATTGGCGGGTAGGGGAAGATACCCGCGTAAAAAGATATAATTCCAGAAAATGACTGGCAGCAAACAGGCAATTGATAAAGCAATTGCCCGAAGAATAGCTTTGTTTCTGGGAATGCCGGGGGATTGGATTAGTACTAATAACGCCCCAATTGGCACGAAGAAAATCGTTTCGGTGCGTGTCCAGCAGGCAAAGGCCAGAAATAGTGCACTCCCTATAAATGGACCTCGCTGCCCTGATTCACAATAGCGTTGTAGTAAAATAACCCCCGTCGCAAAGAAGGCTGCATTCGCCCAATCGGTTTGAACCAGAAATGTGTAGGCAAATAACTCTGGGGAGCAGGCCAGAATTGTGAGAAGTATACCTGCCAGAATTGGATGAATACGCTCGCGTAGCTCGGCGTAGAAAAACAGACCAAAGGAAACGACCAATATCGTAAGCCAGCTTTTCCCGAATGCAAAAGGTCCCACACCGTCGGCAGCCAGTAAATAGATTATCTGTTGCATCGCCGTAAACGGCGCATAAAATGGCTGGTTGCTAAAGGTCGACACCGAGGAGAGGTGTTGCGTAAAGACAGATGATACCAAGGTATGTTCACGAACGGCGTAGGTGGCAACCAGATCGGGCCCGACAATGGTATCGAAGGGTAGATTTGAGAACCACGCACATTTCCAGGCGCTTATGAACAACAGGTAACCCCAGAATCCCAGAAAAGGCAATTCGTAGAGCTGTATCTTAAGTTGCTCTGAGCTAAAGGCTTCGCACAGATATAGCCATTGCCCTCGTAGCAGTACGAGCGAGAACGCAGCCAGCAAACCCAGACCAATAAATAGGGGCGTGGTGGCTATGGGTAGGTGTAAAAATTGCAACAGAAGAGGGAGTATCGAACTAAGTCCAAGCCCTGTTAGCATCGCCAGCCCCAGCAGACTATACCCACTTTTTACGGCTCTAAGTCGGGTTATTGGCCCGAAACCAATTAGGAATTGGGTTAGCACAACAAATATGGTAGCTGAACTCATGGCTTCGATTGGTAGTAGGCCCGTGCCTGTTCAGGGGTATAGGCAAAAAAATGAGGGTCGTATTTTTTGAATTCAGCCATCACTAAAGGACGATTATGATCCTTGAATGTCAGTAGGAAAACCTTGTTCTCGTACACCCAAAACGTATGCGTTGCCCGCTGTAACAGCGAATCGGGTGCCGTCATTTCCAGCAGGTGAACCGACTTGCCCAAGAGATAATAGAGCACGCTGGGGTACAGCCAGTTATAGCCATTCGCTTTGCCTTGCTGCCAGGCGTTCCGAATAAGATAGCGTTGTGGAGGAATCAGAAAGTAATCAGTTGGTTGACAACGTTTTCGGATTAATTCAGTATAGGTGTAGGCGTCTTTATAACCTTCCTGTTTTCGAATCGAAATATCGCTTTGCTGCCCAAGCGTTTGGCGTTGTTTATAAAACCGATCAATGGTTGTCGTCAGCCATTTCTGATTCCTGGGCAAGAGGAGAAAGATCAGCAAAAAAAGACCACTTGCTACCAGATAAATAACCTGCATCTTCCAGAATTGCCTGCGTGCTGCCGGGCCTGGAAATTTGTGAAGAGTTGCCATACCACAAAATCAATCGGCGAAGATAAAGCGCAAAGTCAGGATAGATAGTATCAAACGGTTTATCTAAGCTGATTTATCGCGTTATATTTGTTGAACTATAGCGACCTGGTTTTTGCTCAACTTTACATAGGTAGCTCTTTGGTCGGAACTATGTGCTGGCAGAAGGTTTCCCAGGGGCGGGGCGAAATTTCTTTGTTCACCTAGTAATCACCAATTTATAAGACGTGTCATGAACCAACCGAAATCCCGAAATCAGTCTGCCAATCGCTTATTCATTGCCATAACACTTTCCTTTTTCTTTTCGACATTGGTTAGTCGGGCCCAGACCGTGTTGACTATCTCCGGTGAAGTAACAAAACCTTTGACTCTCCAGGCGGCTGATTTGAAAGCGATGCCGCATGCCGAAGTAACGGGGAATGACCGGGATGGCAAAGAACATAAGTACTCGGGCATACCTCTTTCCGAATTGCTCAAGCAAGCGGGCGCTACGCTGGGGAGCGCACTTCGGGGTGAAAACCTGACGAAATATGTGGCTATAAAAGCCATCGACGGCTATGAAGTCATCTTCGCGCTCGCTGAAATCGATCCTGAATTTGCAACCCGGACCATTATCTTAGCCGATGCCGTTGATGGAGCGCCACTGCCTCAGGGTGTTAGACCTTACCGAGTAGTGGTTCCCGGTGAGAAAAAGCCAGCTCGTTGGATTCGGGAGGTGAAATCGATCGAAGTGCGGTTTGCGAAATAATTATTAATGGATAATGTAAAATGAAGAATGGATAATGTGTAATGTATTTTGCTGGTAATCATTCATTTTACATTATCCATTTTACATTATCTATTCAAGCGAAACACATAATGCGAAAGGGGTATATCGGTCTTGGTTTGGCATTTGTTGCTGTTTGGGTTTCGGCCTGGACGGCTGCCGATGGACCTGTGCCAACTGGGCCATATATGCTGCATTACCCTGCGTCGTTTGGTGGGCGGTTTACTATCCCTGCTGATAATCCAACAACACAGGAAGGGGTTTATCTGGGGCGACTATTGTTCTATGAACCCCGGTTGTCTTCTACCAAAACCATTATTTATAGTAGCCTGGACGTCCACGTCCGGGTGAGTAATTGTTCTTAGTAATCTTAATTTTCACCCGGACGTGGACGTCCAGGCTACAATGGATATGAAAAGACTAACCCTTCTCCTTCTTCTGCTTCCCATAACTCTGTTCGTTCAGGCACAACCGCTGCGGGTGGCGGTGGCGGCTAATGCACAGTTTGTGATGGTGCAATTGAAAACGGCGTTCCAGAAAAAGACGGGCATTGAGGTAGAATCGATCGTCAATTCGTCAGGCAAATTGACAACCCAAATTCAACAGGGTGCTCCTTACGATATCTTTTTGTCGGCGGATATGGAGTATCCGCAAACACTCCACAAAGCCGGACTCACGGTGGCAGCGCCGGTAATCTACGCCTATGGATCGCTGGTGTTGTGGACGCTGACGGATTTACCGCTATCGACCAATTTGAAAATACTCTCCGATCCGGCGGTTCGGCATGTTGCCATCGCCAATCCAGCCACGGCTCCCTATGGCGAAGCGGCTGTTTCGTTGCTGAAACATAAAGCGTTACTGGATCAGGTGCAACCTAAAGTTGTATACGGTGAAAGCATTGCGCAAGTGAATCAATACATTCTGTCGGGAGCGGCAGAGGTAGGCTTCACGGCCAAATCGGTAGTGCTCGACCCTAGTTTGACGAAGCGCGGTCACTGGATTGATTTGCCGACAACGGGTTATTCGCCCATTGCGCAGGGCGTAGTCGTGTTGAAACGGACTACAATCCCTAAAGAGGCTGAGCAGTTCATGGCGTTTTTGCGTAGCCCACAGGCCCGGCGTATTTTGCAACAGTTTGGGTATCATTGAAAAGGAAGAAAGGAGGAGAGGGAGGAAGGGGAGGAAAGGGCAAGTCGATAGTTTTTTGCTCTTTCCTCTCTTCCCCTTCTTCCCTTTCATCCCCCTTATCCCTTTTATATATATGCCCATCGATTGGGAGCCCATCTGGCTAACGTTGCGCTTAGCGGGTATCACGACCTTCATTCTACTCCTGATTGGCGTTCCGCTGGCGGGGTGGCTGGCACTTAGTAAATTTCGACTAAAACCAGTCATTGAGGCTATCATCAGCCTTCCGCTGGTGTTGCCTCCTTCGGTAGTTGGTTTCTATTTGCTGCTCGCGTTCAGCCCAACGAGTGCGTTCGGGGCCTGGCTATTGAAAACGGTCAATCTACAACTCGTCTTTTCGTTTCAGGGCTTAGTGGTGGCTTCACTGTTGTATAGCTTGCCGTTTATGGTGCACCCGATTCAGGCCGGATTGGAAAATTTGCCGGTTTCCTGGCGAGAAGCGTCTTACACACTAGGTCAATCGCGTAGGCGAACCTTGTGGCGGGTACTTTTACCCAATTGTAAACCTGCCTTGCTCACCGGAATTGTCCTCACATTCGCCCATACCATTGGTGAATTTGGTCTGGTGCTAATGATTGGCGGCAACCTGCCCGGTCAGACAAGAGTCGCGTCAATTGCTATCTATGATGAAGTCGAATTGCTTCATTTCGAAACAGCTCATGCCTATGCAGCGCTCTTGCTGGGTCTCTCGTTTGCTATTTTGTTGCTGGTCTATGCGATCAATAAACGCGTAACGGTATGATCCACATCGACGTTGTAATGCCGCGCTTGTTTGTTGAAGGAGCCAGTGACCTTCACGTACAACTTGAGATAGCATCGGGTACTTTAACGGCAATCGTTGGGCCTTCTGGTTCGGGGAAGACGACTTTGCTTCGATTGCTGGCTGGTCTGGAGAATCCGAAACAGGGTCGAATTGTGTTTGGGGATGAGGTCTGGTTAGACAAAAAGCAGGGAATAAATTGGAAACCTCAACAACGATCGATTGGCTATGTGTTTCAGGACACAGCCCTCTTCCCAAATATGACCGTTCGGGAAAATATGCAATACGCTGCCCCAGCAGGCCAGCAAACGCTACTGTATGAATTGATTGAGGCTACGGGTCTAAACGCATTGGTCAACCAGAAACCTGAGCGTTTGTCGGGAGGGCAACGTCAGCGAGTGGCGTTGGCCCGTGCGTTGGTGCGTCGGCCGCAGCTCTTGCTGCTGGATGAACCGTTTGCCGCGTTG
Organism: Spirosoma foliorum; assembly: GCF_014117325.1. Lineage (NCBI taxonomy): Bacteria > Pseudomonadati > Bacteroidota > Cytophagia > Cytophagales > Cytophagaceae > Spirosoma > Spirosoma foliorum. The sequence goes on from NZ_CP059732.1 coordinate 2,849,789, forward strand.
GATGCTGAGGCCAGCCAAACGCTTCGGCAAGTATTATTGACGCTTCATCAGACGTGGGGAACAACGACGTTACTGGTGAGCCATCACGAGGTAGATGTGCGGACACTCGCCGACCGGGTCGTTCGTCTGGTACAAGGTCGTATTCAACTAGATGAGTTTATGGCCAACCGAATTGCTGACAAAAGTGAACTGGAAGAAATTCTTCATATTGTCTATGATGACGTCCGACAACAATGGGTGGTTGAAACCGCGACGACACAAATTCAATCGTCTAATCCGAACTGGGCAAATCGACGCGTGGGCGATTTAATTCGGATCGGGGGAGAATAGACCAACGTGAATCAGCTTAGGTGGAATTATGATCCCTCGCCCATTTTAACCCGAATGCTGACCGTTACATCATCAGCTAAAACTAGACTGGATTTGCCGATATTAAAATCCAGTCGATTGACTTTCAGGCTACCGACAAATTCGTTTTTGGCAGATACGGAAAATGGCATCTTTACCTCTCGATGAATGCCTTTCATGGTCAGTTCAAAAATGCCTTCGTACGTGTTAGGACTGATTTTTTGGATGCTCTTCGACTGTAACGTAATCAATGGATTCTTTTCGGCGTCGAAATAATCCGGTTTCTGTAAATGCTTATCTCGTAGAGCCAACCCCGTTTTGATGGTATTGACCGGAACCGATGCTGAAATTTGAGCCTGCTCAGGGTGTTCAGGATTAAACTGAATGGTTGTCTCCAGGCCTGTAAACGAGCCATTTACAGTTAATCCCGCATTGGTGATCTGAAAACGGATTTCCGATTCGTCAATTTTGGTGCGCGAAAAAGTAGCGCCGATAAACAGGCAAAGCAGCAAACAAAGCCGTGAACGTGAGTACATACTAGTTAAAGCGTTTTTAGGAAAGCCAGTAACGCACTTCGATCGGTTGCTGATAGCTCAAGCCCAAACTCATGTCCCCGAACGGCTCTCGTTTTAACATCGGCTCCTTTAAATCCTGTTGGTACATAATTGTCCTGTAGCCGATTTGGGTCGAGCATATCAGGTAGGGTGGCTAACGAACCATCGTGTAAAAAAGGCCCCCGATACCAGACGCCTTTCAACGATGGCACTTTATAATAGCCTGTTCCACGTCGTGTTTTCATCGTATAACCCGGATCTGTCCCGATCGAAATATCGAAAATGTCGTATTTTTTCAGATGGTCATCCGGCACGGTAAAACCATCGGCAGGAGTTAGCATATTGTTCGTATAGAGCGGTGGCGTATGGCAACTAACACAGCCTTGCTCAATGAAAATGGTTTCGCCACGCTTCGACAGCGCACTGGATTTATTGGGATTGACGGGTGGTTTCAGTGAATAAACGTACCTGGATATGGCATACAACTGGGCTTCGCTATGCCGATCGAATGTGCCTGTAAACTGACTTTTGCCGGCTTCGGGTCGCGTTTTATGCTGATCGCCAACGGGAATGTATCCGTCATAATCGCCTAAAAAATCCAGCGCCTGATTGAGAGCAATGTAACGCATCATATCACCAATATTCCGATGACGGGATAATCCGCCGTGATCCAGATAGGTGCGTTCCTGAACGCCAATTAAATCGGGCACCGAAGGAGGGAACAAAATACTGGTACCCTGACGCCCAAATGCGCCAGGCGGTACGGCTTCGAAAGCTTTAACAATAGCCGCTTTTGAGCTATGGCTAAGTTGACTATTGGGATCGTCTTTGACAAAGGGTGCATCGAACAAAACACCCGTTAAAAATTGGGCGCCTGCTTCCGGGAAATTAGGATTACGGATCAACCAGGCGGTGGCCAGATCGCCAGGGAAATTGCCCTGAGCGCCTTTGAGTACCGTACCGTTCGACTCAACACGCGTATGGCACATACTACAGGCAAGATTTCCCGTGAGGACTTTCCCTTTTTCTGCAATAACGTAGCGTGCATAGGGCATTATGCCCTCTTTCGTTACCGGCATTTTGGTATACGCATAAAAAGCCGGATCGCGAACGTCCTCGTTCGATAGGATAGCTCCGTCGGTGTCAATAGGCGTATCGAAAAGCACCTCGCCCGCCTTGATCCAGTCCGCTTCGGTTTTGAGCTTTGCTGGATCGAAAACAACCTGAGGCTCCTGTTTCTTCAGCCATTCCCAATAGCCTTTGGGTTCACGCCCTGGTGCGTAAACCGGATAGCTTTTATAAATAACCCGTTCGGGCAGTTTATAATAATAATCACTCGACACGTGTTTGGGAGAAGCCTTTGAGGTAGCTAAAGGCAGTTCAACGGTCGCCATTGCAGTACTGTCCCAAGTGCGTGGAATATCGGGAGTGAAGGGAGTGGATAAGTTGGCTTTATCGCCTTTTTCCTGAGTCGTGTAGCTAAGAATACCCAGAAATAAACAGCTTAGTAAGAGGATAGATAGAACCTGCTTCATGCGGTATAACCGGTTTTTTAGCAAAATATAACATCAGGCATTGGCTTTAACAACTCTTTGAGCGTGCGGTCAAGGTTGTAAGAAGGTAAGGCTATGAGTGATTACTCCAGAGAAGTATAAAATACGACTGTTTTGCTTTTGGTGAACTGGTATTTGATTGTAAATCAGCATGTTGAGATTAGTTTATTTTGAACTTAGCCATGCAATAAGGCGTTTAGTTACTAGACACTCAACCGCTGATTAATGCCTGATTTCAATCCATCGATTATCCTGTATACAGCCGATTCGCTCAACGAACGGGGTGAAGCTGTGCTGGCCCAATTCCCGAATGCCGAGACGCTCGAATTGAAGCAGCATAACCGACTACCCGAGTTGGGTATGAATCATTTTAAGGTTAAGTCCGATGTGCTGGTGCTGGGTAAGTTAAAGGCCCAGGATATTAAATGGAGCGGGCGTAGTGCCGATTATATTGCGCCGAGTCTGGCGAATGGATGTTTTGGAGCCTGTACGTACTGTTACGTCGATCGGCATAAAAATGTCAATCCAATTACCTTGTTTACCAACATTCATGAGAATCTGGCCAGCGTTGATCAGCATGTTCATTCACTGGCCTGGCCCAAACCCGCCAACCAGACCGATTCAACTTTCTGGACGTACGACATCGGTTGTAACTCGGATATCTCGATTGATTATGATCTGATGGATGGTATACAGCAGGTATTTGCTTTTTACCGCGATCATCCGCGTGCCAAGGCCACCTTTGCTACCAAATTTGTCAATCCTGCACTATTGAACTTCGACCCAAAACGAAAAATACGGATTCGGTTTAGCCTGATGCCCAGCCATGTTAGTAAGCTCGTGGATGTTCGGACAGATAGTATCGAAAAGCGGATTTCAGCCATTAATGACTTTTATGATGCGGGCTACGAGGTTCACGTTAATTTCTCGCCCGTTATCGTTTACAGTGGCCCCGACGGCGACAAAAAGGCCTGGCGGAATGACTATCGGGAGCTATTTCGCCAGCTCAACGCGGCTGTTCGTCCTGAGGTCCGGCAGCAGCTCAACTGCGAGGTTATTTTCCTGACCCATAACCAATGGCAGCATCAGGCCAATTTAACCATTAACCCAAAAGCCGAAGAATTGCTATGGGTGCCTGAATTACAGGAGAGTAAAGTCAGTCAATTTGGCGGGTGGAATATCCGTTACCAACATCAGTTGAAACGGAAAATGATTGCCATTTTTGAGCAGTTGGTGCAAGAGGAGATTCCGTGGTGTGGAATTCGGTACATTTTCTGACCGCACGGGCGGCCCCGCGGGATTTTTGTGATTTTACTGACCGACTATGATTTTAATAACATGAAAAAGCTTTCAAAGAAAGCGAAGCAAAGAAATCATAGTCGGTCAGTAAAATCATAAAAATCCAGGTTCAATGACTATGCTGCTTCACATATTCATCCATTGAAAACCGGCCTGAGCCGATGACGAGGAATAAGAGAAGAAGCAGTAAGACGATAACGGACAACCAAAGTTCAGAATTCATGGGAGAGAACCCCTGACGAATGTTGACGAAGAAGAGCGCACCCACCAGAATGGGTAATTGGAGAATGACCATTAAACGGGTCAGGCAACCGAGTGCAATTAGAAAACCGCCCATGAGGTGGGCAAACGCTACATAGTGGACCAGCATAACTGGCCAGAGGCTAAAGTGCAAACCACCGACCAAACGGGTCAGGTAGGCCGTATCACTAATAAAACTGACGCCTTTCAGCACCAGTATAATGCCCAACATAATGCGTAGGGCGTCGGTCCAGGCTGGGTGATGCGTATCACCCCAGTTTTCAATTCGATTTAAAACATTCATACCTGTAAGCATTTAGTGAAAACTAATCGAATCTACAGATATGGTAACTGAAAAACAAGCTGATTGTTAGTGGTTTAAGGTATTCGGTTTGCGGTCTTTGGTATACGATAAAATGAGTTGTTTCGGCTTAATTAGTTCTGACGGTAGTCACCGTAAACCGAATACCTTAAACCGTTTTAAACTTCCTCCAAAGGCCCAACATGAACGGGCAGCAGCTTCGCATATTCATCGTCGTCAAAGAGTCTTGACCGAATCAGAAACCGAACGCCCAGTGGAATTTCGAGCGAAAAACTTGCTCCCCGTCCACGGGTCACATCGACGGTTAAGTGGGTATGTTGCCAATACTCAAACTGGTCGCTCGACATCCAGAAGTCGCAACCATCAATTTGCCCGAGCAACACATCCGACGAACCAATAATAAATTCGCCCACGGCATAACACATGGGGGAGGAACCGTCGCAACAACCGCCACTCTGATGAAACATGAGCGGTCCATTTTCAGCGCGGAGTTTACTGATAATCTCGGCAGCCGCCGGAGTGAGGTCTATTCTGTTCATAGTTAATGAGTGATTGAATGACTAAGTGATTGAATGATTGAATAGACACATGCGCCAGCCATTCAATCACTTAGTCATTCAGTCATTAATCAAAAGAACCCAAGTTTGTTTTTGCTGTACGAAATCAGGAGGTTTTTGACCTGACGATAGTGATTTAACATCATCAGGTGGTTTTCTCGTCCGAAGCCCGACTTCTTGTAGCCACCAAACGGTGCGTGAGCGGGGTAATCATGATAGCAGTTCACCCACACGCGACCCGCCTGAATCTGCCGGGGAATGGTGTACAGCTCATGCGCATCCCGCGACCAGAAACCAGCACCTAAGCCATAAAGTGTATCATTGGCAATGGCAACGGCTTCGTCGGCATCTTTAAACGTCGTAACCGACAAAACAGGTCCGAAGATTTCTTCCTGGAAGATCCGCATCTTGTTATTGCCCTTGAAAATGGTTGGTTGAATATAGAATCCACCTTCCACGCTGTTGGCTGGGCCGCCACCTGTCAATACTTCGGCACCTTCCTGCTTGCCAATGTTGATGTACGACAGAATTTTCTCGTACTGATCGTTACTGGCCTGCGCACCCATCATGGTTTCTGGATCGAGCGGGTGGCCTAGTTTGATGGCTTTGGTCCGTTCGATCACGCGCTCGATAAACTTGTCGTAAATGTCTTCGTGAACCAGCAGACGTGATGGACAGGTGCAGATTTCGCCCTGGTTCAAGGCAAACATCACCGCACCTTCCACACATTTATCGAAGAACTCATCGTCGGCATCGGCAATGGATTTCATGAAGATGTTCGGTGACTTACCCCCCAGCTCCATCGTAACAGGAACCAGGTTTTCGGAAGCGTACTGCATAATCAGTCGGCCAGTGGTGGTTTCGCCCGTGAACGCCACTTTGTTCACCCGCTTATGCTGCGCCAATGGCTTACCCGCTTCGGGGCCAAATCCCTGAATGATGTTCACCACGCCAGGAGGTATGATACCTTCCAGCAATTCAATCATGATGGCCAGCGACGTAGGTGTTTGCTCGGCTGGTTTAATCACGACGCAACAACCAGCGGCCAAAGCAGGCGCCAGTTTCCAGGTTGCCATCAATAACGGGAAGTTCCAGGGAATAATCTGGCCAACTACCCCAACTGGCTCCTTGATAATCAGCGACAGTGTGTCGGCATTCAGTTCAGTTGCCGAACCTTCTTCGGCACGAATAACTCCCGCAAAATAACGGAAGTGATCAACCACTAAAGGCAGGTCAGCCGCCATTGTTTCACGAAGAGCCTTACCATTTTCAACCGTTTCAACGCGGGCCAGAAACTCCAGATTCTGTTCAATCACATCGGCAATCTGGAGCAATACTTTACTGCGTTCCGTAGCCGACGTTTTCCCCCAGGTTTCAAACGCTTTATGAGCCGCATCAACGGCTAGATCGACATCAGCTGCTTTTGAACGAGGCATTTTTGCAATCAGGCTGCCATCCACCGGCGATTCGTTGTCGAAATATTCGCCACCAACGGGAGGCACCCATTTACCGCCAATGTAGTTTTCATATTGGGTCTTGAACATTGGCCGGGGCATAATTTTGCTCGGTGCTTCAACAGTTTGCATGGTTTAAAAGGATTTATGTGATTTAATTAGCTTCTTCACAAATTTTGCCGAAATTGTACAATTATAATTGCGTTATAATCTCAAATACTTACGGAATCGTCCCATCCTCAAACGCATGAAAAGTATAGGAAAAGGTAGTACGAATGGAGCCGTCAGCGCGTGGGGAGCACGGTTGGATACGCTGGTAGAGAATAAGTTAACCCTTAGTCATGACGAAGCCGAGCTGCATTTATACGAGACATTTCAGCAAGCCGATCTGATTCAACTACGGTTCAATGCGCCCGTAATGACCAGCATGTTGAGCGGCCGGAAAGTGATGCATCTGCGCGAAATGGACCCGTTCGATTATCAACCCGGAGAATCATTGCTGTTACCTTCCGATCGGCTGATGCAGATCGATTTTCCGGATGCAACCACCGACGATCCGACACGTTGCCTGGCCCTAACGATATCCGACGAGTTTATCCGGGAAACCATTGCGGAGTTGAATGAGAACATTCCGCGGGTAGAAACAGTGGATCAATGGCAGCTGAGTACGGATAATTATCTATTACAAAACGACCCGGAAATCAGCTCGTTACGGGATAAACTCATTCGGTTATTTCGGGAGAACAACCCATTCAAAACGTTTTTTATTAAGAATACCCTGCGCGAACTGATTGTCCGACTTTCACAAACGCAGGTACGAACCGGCTTGCTGTTGCATACGAATCAGCATATAAATACGAATCGGCTGGCGTATATCGTGACGTATATTCGGGAGAATATCACGCGTAATTTATCGGTAGAGGAATTGTGCGATAAAGCCTGTCTTTCAAAATCTCACTTTTTCCGACTTTTCAAAAGCGAACTGGGTGTCTCTCCGGCTCAATTCATTCTAACGGAGCGTATTCGTCGGGCTAAAACTATCCTCAGCAATCCAGCTAAAACCATTACAGATGCCTGCTACGAATCGGGCTTTAACAGTGTGACGCATTTCAGTAGCGCGTTTCGGTCCGTAGAGAACATATGCCCCCGCCAATTCAAACGGCAACTCTCAGGGCTGAACTAGGAATGAAGTATGTAGGATGTATGATGTAGAATATAGGATGTACTGATTCCGCGTCAACTATATCATACATCATACATCATACATACTTCATTGACAACCCGTGTAAGTATAGCTAATGGTAGTCAGGTCAGGCTGTTGCGACCCATTGGTTAAAATTTGGTTAGCTTGTTTTGTGCTCAGAATGTAACCTCCTGCGTTGAGTTGATTCTCGAACGTCTGATCCGTATACTGGACGACTTGGTGTTGATTATTTACCGAATAAGCGCGGTAGCGCGTTAATAAACCTGACTCTCCGAAGAGTGAAAGCACAGTAGGATGTCCTTTAAAAGCCGGTAAGCTTGATTCCGCCGGCTGACCCGTTTGCCATTCTTGTGTGTAGTAGGTGCTTAGGCTATCATTGATGTATTCCTGGTGCTTGATTAGGCGTCGGTTCGTATCGTACTCGTTGACTTGCACCAGCGTGTGGGCTGCTCCACTGCCATCCGTTCCTGGAAAAGTCGCTTTAACCACCAGGCCATCTTGTAGCTCGAACGCATAACCACTGGTCAGTGTAAGGGCCTTACCATTCTGATAGGTAATACTTTCCCCATTGCTGCTGGTTTGTTTGGTAAGCTGGCCGGAGCCGTCATAGGTGTACGAAGTAGTAGTGACACTCGTTTGTTGCTGAGGGCCGCTGGTGATATGGGAATCATAGATGACATCCGTCTGGATGTAGTTAGTTAACCGCTCATTGGCGTAGGAATAGGTCTTAGTCGATACGTAATGATACTCGGATAGCTTTCCGGCAAACATGTATTGTTGATGAAGGTCCGTCACCGAACGGGTCAGAAAACCAGCGGCATCGTAGGTATAAGTGTCTGTGGTGGTCGTTTTGTCGCTGGCGACCGTTGAGGAGTTGCTCTGACTAATCTTGGTTTTGTTAGTCAGATTCCCCTGGGCATCGTAGGCATAATCGAGTTGAATAGTCCCATCGTTACCTTGGCTATGGAAAGTGCTCGCTGAATGCTGAATGCGGCAGCCATTGGCAGCTGTCACTTCGTTATCCTTTTGCTTGCCGCAGCCCGCGCTCAGCCAGTTGAGACCAACCCCTATGAGTATTAGTCGGATAATAACCTGGATCGTTTTCATGCTTAGTTAAGTAAGGTTTTCTGACTAAGACGTAAAAGCGTATCCAAACGCTGGCCGCTAGGGCTGTAATACAGCGAAAAAATAGAATCCAGGGATAACCGTGTATCTGCATTATCTCAACTTATCCCGTAGCTGCCTGAGTTGATGGATTCTGTTAATACAATTGCATATATTATCATTAGCTATATCCAGTAGAAGTCTATCCGTTTGGGAAGACTCTTCGCCGGGCTGGGTAACACTAACCAGCATTCGCTCAAACCCCACCTGTATCTGACCATATTTATCAATCTGATGGTCAATCTCCTCAATTGTCCTGATCTTGTGCATAACTTGATGACTTATTGTTGGGTTAGTATCAACTCTCTTACCCGTTTAAGAAACAGCGAATCCGAGTGATGAAGTGAATCCGCGGTAACTTGAAATGGTCCCTGCGCCAGTTTGTCATTATAATCCAGTATGTTATGGACCTGAAAGCCACCTAACATCAGGGCAATCCCTATGACCGTCCATCGAATAAACTCCCCGACTCCCTTGATTCCCAACACCCACAAAATCTCCGTTCGCATGTCCTTTTTCTCAGTCTATATTTCAACCAACTAGCTGCTTATTTCTAGCTAACTTTCTGTCTGTCATACGCTGCCACTAATTCACTTGCTTTGATAAGGAATAAGTGGCAGCATTTACTTTTCTAGTCTCAAGAGCAGTTTTTCATTCACCTTCACTAGATATATACCTTCCTTGATCACCTGTGTTTACCCCAAGAAGCACCTGAAAATCTATGGTTGGAAGAACTAGCTGAACACATTGGAAAGTATGTCCAACGGAAACGTATTGGCTGTTTTTAGTGAATTTCGGAGAACGCTGAGGGGGCAGGAGGCTACGAAGTTTACTTACCTATTTGAGACGGAAAATTCCTGTTCTTGATCCGCGCGTAAAGTCTTTACAGTTATTCACTCCAGGTCTGGATGCACTATGGAAGAATTATTGGGCTCGTTGCTCCCTGGTCAACTTGCACAAGTGGTTAAAGCGGTTATAAGGGAAATTTGTTCAATTATAATTCTGCGCTTGTCAAACTAGTACTGACACCTCGCCGAAAACTAATTGATTTATTTTTAAGCGTTTCCGCGCCAGCCGTGTTATCATACTACCAGCCTTGCACCCCGTTTGCTTTCCAGCAGGCAAACACAGTAAATCATAATTGATCTTTACCGAATTAGACTAATCAATCTCTTTTTCGTATTGAGCCAACGCTTTCTCTGTTACGTCCTGAAATAGATTTAGGACCCAGTTGGATGCGCTTTTTAATTCACGTTTACCTCTAAATAACAACACATTTAACTGATTTTTCTCATGGCTAACGATTCGAAAAATTCTAAAAAAATAGCAACCAAGGCAGCTAAAGTAGCAGGTGTAGCTAAAGTACCTAAATATGCCCAGCGCGAAGCAGATTCGGCTCCAACGCCCCTCAAGCCCAGCACTAAATCCAATAAATAAGCTATTCACAAATAGAGTAGTCAAAAACTATCTGTTTAACAGGATAAGGATATCTCTGTGTCAAACAGATAGTTTTTGGCAAATGTGAGTTGCCAGTACTAGAGTAAGATAGTTATCATACATACACTACGCTCATGATAAGTCACAAACAATTATTGGCAGACCATATTCTTATTCTGCAGGAAGCCATCACAAAACTCTCTGATGTAGAAACCCAGACATGGAATACCATACAAGCAGACCTAAATACAGAGAAGCTAGCTAAAAACCAGATTCGGTTAACGAGCCTGCGCCGATATTATCGCAGTTTATATAGCTAATAGTGACAAAATACACGTCGACAATTCTATGGAACGTTCGTTTGGGCTCACGATCGATTTGTAATAAAGGTCGATTTTAGTTACTTTAGAGATGATTAAATCAGAGATTAGTACGTATGAGAGTTATAAATCAATCAACCGATTTTAAGAAAGGCGACCGTGTGCGTTATACTGGTTCCGGCTACCCAGATCTGGGAACGGGAACTGTGACCAGCCTGAATGCGAATTTTGTGTTTGTTGATTATTATGGCACGGGTATAGGAATCGCTACACCTGCCAAAGAGTTGGCCAAAGTGTAAACATAACTAGCAGCAGAGCACGCCCTATCACTGGCACACTAGGGTAAGCACCTTGTTCACTTACGGTTAAGTTATTCAACTATGGAAGCCCTTGTCCTTATTGTTGTGGTTGTGGCCGCCATTCTGTTTATCAACTATTCCAACCGGCATAACCGAGCGAATAAGTTGCGATTAGCCTATGAGAATGCGCTCCGCAGCGGGGATAAAGACCAGGCGTTGATAGCGGGAAGAGCCTATTATACCTGGATAAGGAAGGGAAAGTTAACCCATCAGGATGAGCTTTCGGTCAAAAATAAGGTCTCCACAATGTAAGAGTAAACGAGTCATAGGCAAGGGTCTACATTAAACCAATCTAATTTTTTTTACTTATGACCACGAACACATTAGTTATTGTCACCGGATACGGCTCTGTTGCACCCAAACCTTGGCGGACAGCCTATTTAAATAGTAGTGAAGAAAGTGCGAGTCAACGTTTTCGGGAGGAGCATCCTGGAGCCCGAGACATCTCTGTTGAGAGCATTGGTTTCAACGACCAATTTTCAATCGGTAGCCGCGGTGAGGTTTCATCAAATTAGGAATAGGTATTGGGTCGGGCTTATTTGCACTAGTTGAGCAAAAAGGTAAGAGTAATGCGGCCTGTTCATTTATTTTTCATTTTTGACCAATACAGCTAATTGTGCCGTATTTTTGAGTAGCAGTATAGTAAGTCCGTTCTTACTAAATGATTTACTGCTTTTTGATCATTTTTGGTGCCTTTTTAATTATTTATTGATGTAAGTGGCTGGTCGATAGTTAGTTACATGTAGTGTTTAGTGATGAAAGCAAAAACTGCCGCAAAAGCTGTCTTTACAGCACCTACGTTAGAGTTCATGAGCGAACTCGTTCAAAACAACAATCGGGAATGGTTTCAGGCGAATCGGCCTCGCTACGATGCAGCTAAAGCCGAGCTTTGTGGGGTGGTGGAACGCGTGTTGGCAGGTCTCAGCCCGTTTGAACCACTGGCGAATACCAGCGTAAAAGATTGTATTTTCCGGATCAACCGCGACATCCGCTTCTCGAAAGATAAAGCGCCCTATAAATCAAATCTTGCCTTTGCCATTGGTCCCGGCGGACGGCATTCGGGCCGTATTGATTATTACGTACATATTCAACCGGGCAACCAATCGTTTTTGGGCGCGGGTATGTGGCAGCCCACACCGGCTAATCTAGCCAAGTTTCGGCAGGAGGTAGATTACAATGTTCAGGAGTTGAAAGACATTATTGAAGCCGACGAATTCAAAACGTATTTCCCGGAAGCACATGGCGAAACGTTAAAAGTGATGCCCAAAGGTTACCCCGCCGATCATCCTGAAATTGACTTACTGCGCCGGAAGGAGTTATTCTTCATGCATCGCTACACCGATAAAGAGGTATTGAAACCTACTTTCGCCGATGAAATCGTACGCGGTTGCCGTATCATCAAACCCTACTGCGACTTATTGAATTATCTGTTTTACGACGAGAAGGAAGAGCAGGTGACGTTGTAGGAGGGGGGGGAGAGCTAACGAACAAAGTATTGTCATAGGTTGGGTTTCGGCTTCAGTACAAATAACTGCCGTTTAGTTTTGTATCGAAGCCTGCCTGACATAAAACCTGAGTTAGTAGCTGCCGTTCTCGGGCCACGCTTCATAAATTGTTTGTCTAAACAGTTCGTTAAGTTTCTCGGTTTCTGGTTGTAATATCTGTCCTAATGATTTGACATAGTCGCTGTAAAACTGAATTTTCTGTTCAAGGAAGTCGTTAAGAATTTTTATTTTAGGTTCTTCATTAAGTTCTTCTCCTGCCATTTTTCTTGTTAATAGGTTTTGAATTTCACTCTTTATTTTTGGGTCTGTTACTTGGCTGTCGAGGAGTTTATGAAACTCCATTGGAGCCATCGTATTTGTCTGTTTAATCCAGTCGCAAGCTAGTATTGGTCGTAGAACATAAAAGTACTTCTTGACTCTTACGTTGTCCTTTTGTAAATACTCTCTGTAATTACCTTCTGCCATATGTAAGTAATGATGAAGGCAAGATTTTGGATTAAAATATTCTTTTGTCAGGTCACGAAGTTTGTCTGCTATCGAAAACTGTTGTAGATACACAATCGGACTTCTTAACCACTCTAACATAGGTGGATTAGATTTTCTAAAAAGCCGTAGCGCTTTTTTTAGCTCCCAACCCGCAAGGTCAATTTCGTTCGGCAAAATTTCTTCTTGATTATCTTTTCTGCCGTCAATTTCCAAATACCAATCAAGTCGATGAATATAAATGTATCTCACGTCCCAGTCGCTATCAGTAGAAGCAAAACCCCAGGCACGACTGCCACTTTCAACTGCATATAAAATTTTGATGTCGTGCTGAAGTTCAAGTCTTAAAAGTTCGTTTTTTATTTCGTCTGTCATTATTTACTGTACTGTATTTAAAATTGCTATTTTTCATTCATCATTTCGTTTTAAATAATTTATCGGCACATTGTCTGTCAACCAGACGCCATTGTCTGAAATAAAAAACTCAAATTTGTCATTATACATTTGTTCTGCAAATACTTTAAATACAAACGGTTTTCCATGTCGTTGCCCAACTTTAATGGCTGTATTAATATCACTACTTAAATGAACGTGTTGTCTGCTTCCTTTTTCGAGTCCTGTGTCCAAAATTGATTGAACCGATTTTTCGCCTGTTCCGTGAAAAAGTATCTCTGGTGGTTTTTGGTTTTTATAGCCTAATTCAATTGCTACAGAATGTCCTTGGCTGGCTCTAATCTTGTCAAGAGTTTCATTAAAGGCAAATCGTTTTTTTGAGTTGGTTGCGACAATATGGTTTAAAATTTCTCTGTCAAACTTAATTCCGTAATTATTTGATCTTTCAATTAATTCATTAACATCTGTCCAGCCATTTTGATCTAGTTGAATGCCAATTATTTCAGGCTGGTGTCGTAACACCAAACTCAAAAATCTGCTAATATTTGTTTCGTTATTACTCATAAATTCTGGCCATTTTTAGCGATTCTCATAAAGTGTGCTGGCTTACAGTAAAACCTTCTTCACTATCTAAAAGGCATTTTATACCAAACTCTAACTTTCCTGCTGAATCAAAATTATATCATTTTAGAGTTAGTGCCATAATAACTTATTTCAGTGTAGGTTATATAGCGATGTGCAGACTATGGAAGATCGCGTGATTCAAAATTCTAGTGAGAACTTTAGCCAGTTTTAATTACTGTGAATAGTAGAGATTATCAAATGTTTGTAGACTTGATATTAGTTAACGTGATTGAAGAAACGTCACCAACAAAAAAGCCTGCCGTTGAGTAAACGGCAGGCTTTTTATATAAATAAAGAATCTAAATTTTACTCCACAGCTATCAACGAGACAGCTTTTGCTTCGAGCAGACTTTCACCCATCAGGTAGCAATCAGCAGCGCGGGCGGCCTCACGACCTTCCGAGATGGCCCATACCACCAGCGATTGTCCCCGACGCATATCGCCCGCAGCGAATACTTTCGGATTGGTCGTTGTCTGGTAGTTGGCCGCTTTTACGTTACCTCGTTCGTCGTACTCAACGCCGAGATCATCTAGCAAACCGTTGTGTTGTGGGTGGAGGAAGCCAGCGGCCAGCAACGCCAGTTCGCAGGGAACGTCGCGCTCAGAACCAGGTAGCTCAACCATCTGCATCCGGCCGTTTTCGTTTTTCCAGGTCAGATCAACAATACGGAGTGCTTTCAGATTGCCGTTCTCGTCACCAATGAATTCTTTGGTGTTGATGGACCAATGCCGATCGCAACCTTCCTCGTGCGAGGTACTGGTGCGGAGCATCATTGGCCAGTTCGGCCAGGGCGTATTTTCAGCCCGGTCTTTCGGCGGCATCGGCATCAGCTCGATTTGCGTCACACTGGTCGCTCCGTGCCGGTTCGAGGTACCCACGCAGTCGGAACCTGTGTCACCACCACCAATAACGACCACGTTTTTATCCGTTGCGAGCAGTTCACCATCACCGTATTTTTCACCCCGATGATCGACCAGCACAGGAATGTTCGCATTCCGCTTATTCTGCTGGCTCAGGAATTCCATAGCCGGATAAATCCCTTTCAGGTTACGACCGGGAATTGGCAGATCGCGTGGAACGGTGGAACCGCCCGTTAACATCACTAAATCGAAATCGTTTAGTAGGTCTTTCGCTTTCACGTCAACCCCTACGTTAACCCCCGTTTTGAACGTAATCCCTTCTGCTTCCATGACCGCTATTCGGCGGTCGATGGTCCATTTTTCGAGTTTGAAATCAGGGATACCGTACCGAAGCAAGCCGCCAATCTGATCGGCCCGTTCGAAGAGCGTAACCGTATGGCCCGCTTTGTTCAATTGAGCAGCAGCGGCCATTCCGGCTGGACCGGAACCAACAACGGCTACTTTTTTGCCCGTGCGCTCTTTGGGTATTTTCGGCGTTACATAGCCATGCTCGAAAGCCGCTTCTATAATTGATTTTTCGATGAACTCAATGGCAACGGGCGGCTTGTTGATGCCCAATACACACGAAGCTTCGCAGGGAGCAGGGCAAATACGGCCCGTAAACTCCGGGAAGTTGTTCGTCGAACTCAGAATCTCATAGGCATACGCCCAGTTCTGTTCGTATACGGCATCATTAAATTCAGGAATGATGTTGCCAAGTGGACACCCGCTGTGGCAGAACGGCGTACCGCAGTCCATGCAACGGGCAGCCTGCCGCTGAGAATCCTGCTCAGAGTGCGGCATTTCAATTTCCTTGTAATCATGAATCCGCTGTTGCGGGTCGCGCTTTTTGGGTAGTTCACGCGTAAATTCTAAAAATCCAGTAGGTTTTCCCATCGTATTTTACCCCTGCGTCACGTCTACGGTTATGTCCTGATAAACAATGTTTTTGTCGCGAATCTGGTCAGCGAGCGAGATACCCCGACCAGCTAGTGCCTGCCGGAAGTCACTTGGCATTACCTTCACAAACTTACTCATCTGATTGTCCCAGTCCTGAATCAGGGCCAAGGCAACGTTACTGGTTGTGTATTGGAAATGCTTATCGATGTACTCGCGGATGATGCCCTGATCTTCGCCGTTTAAAGCCTCCAGTGTTACCATTTCTGGGTTTACTTTTGAGGCAAATGTGCCGTCCTGATCATAGACGTAAGCCACACCACCCGACATACCAGCCGCGAAGTTTTTGCCGGTTTGACCCAGAATGACTACCAAGCCACCCGTCATGTATTCCAGGCCGTGATCACCCACGCCTTCAACAACGACTTTAGCGCCTGAGTTACGAACACAGAACCGCTCACCGGCCATCCCACGAATGAACGCTTCGCCCGATGTTGCTCCGTAGAACGATACGTTACCAACGATGCTGTTTTCGTCAGGCTTAAACTGAGCGGTGCGATCTGGATACACAATCAATTGTGCCCCACAGAGACCTTTGCCGAAGTAGTCATTCGCATCGCCTTCGAGTTCGAGTTTAATACCACTCGTGCTGAATGCGCCGAAGCTCTGACCCGCTGTGCCGCGGAGTTTGATATGAATCGAGCTATCAGGCAGTCCCGGACCACCGTACACTTTCGAGATCTCGTTCGACAGCATCGTGCCGATACTCCGGTCGATATTCTGTACGGTGAATTCTCCGTAAACGGACTCTACGGTACCGTCTATAGCAGGCTGGGCCAGCTCAATTAACTTACGGTCGAGTACGTCATCCAGGTGGTGGTTTTGTTCTTCCTGTTTGTACAGGGCCACGTCCAGATTAGTTGGCTCTTTATAGATCAGCGCGTCGAGGTTGACTTTCTTATATTTCCAGTGCGCCAGGTTATTCCGTAGTTCAAGCATTTGCGACTGTCCAACCATCTCGTTGATCGTGCGGAAGCCTAGTTCAGCCATGATCTCCCGCAACTCCATCGCCAGGAAGGTGAACATGTTCACGACGTGTTCTGGCTTACCCGTAAACAGCGCGCGGAGTTCCTTATTCTGCGTGGCCACGCCCACCGGGCAGGTGTTCAGGTGACACTTCCGCATCATGATACAACCCGTAGCTACCAGCGCAGCCGTAGCCACCCCAAATTCTTCGGCACCGAGCAAAGCAGCAATCGCTAAGTCACGACCGGTACGCATCTGCCCATCAGCCTGTACCGTTACGCGACCGCGTAGTTTGTTTTTAACCAGTGTCTGGTGCGCTTCGGCCAAGCCAAGCTCCCAGGGAAGACCTGCGTGGCGAATCGACGAAAGGGGAGAGGCTCCCGTTCCGCCATCGTGTCCTGAAATCAGGATGTGGTCGGCATGGGCTTTGGCAACCCCAGTGGCAATTGTACCAACCCCGGCTTCCGACACGAGCTTAACGCTGATTCGGGCGGCCCGGTTAGCATTTTTAAGGTCAGAAATCAACTGCGCTAAATCCTCGATCGAATAAATATCGTGGTGAGGTGGGGGCGAAATCAGGCCAACACCGGGTGTTGAGTGACGCGTCCGGCCAATCCAGTCATCGACCTTGAAACCAGGAAGCTGGCCACCTTCGCCAGGTTTTGCTCCCTGGGCCATTTTGATCTGTAACTCCTGAGCGTTGGTCAGGTAGTAACTCGTTACGCCGAAACGACCCGAAGCTACCTGCTTAATCCCCGAATTCATGCTGTCACCGTTTTCGAGCGGAGTATAGCGGAGTTCATCTTCACCACCTTCGCCCGAGTTGCTTTTACCGCCAATACGGTTCATGGCAATCGCCAGCGTAGTGTGGGCTTCCCAGGAGATCGACCCAAACGACATGGCACCCGTCGCAAAGCGTTTGAAGATGCTTTCGATCGGTTCAACTTCGTCGATAGGGACGGGTGTGCCCTTCTTGAACTTCAGCAGACCACGAAGGGTAATTGCCTTCTGGGTCTGATCGTCAATGAGCTGCGAGTATTTCTTGAAGATCGAGTAATCGTTCTTCTTGGTAGACTGTTGCAGTAAGTGAATCGTATCGGGATTGAAAATGTGTTTTTCACCCCGTTGTTTCCACTGATAGATACCACCAACTTCCAGGCGAGGAGCCGAAACCGACATGTCGGGGAAGCAAACCGAATGGCGAACGAGAATTTCCTTCGCGATTTCGTCAAGGCCCATACCGCCAATGCGAGACACCGTACCGGTGAAATAGCGGCTAACCACATCCTGGTTTAAGCCAAGACATTCGAAGATCATGGCACCCTGATACGATTGCAACGTTGAGATACCCATCTTCGAGAAGATCTTGAGCAACTCACCATTGACCGCCTTTACATAATTCTTAAAGAGTTTGTCGAGGTCATAATCTACAGCCAGCAAGCCCTTCGCTTTCATGTGGGCAATCGTTTCGAACGCCATGTAGGGGTTCACGCCCGACGCGCCATAGCCAATAAGCGTAGCTACGTGGTGGGTTTCCCAAACGTCACCTGCTTCGACCACAATCCCGACTTTCCCCCGTAGTCCCTGACGAATCAGGTAGTGGTGAATGGCGGCCGTTGATAATAACGATGGAATAGGTGCATGGCTCGAATCAATAGCCCGGTCAGACAGAACCAGAATGGAGTATCCGTCTTCAATTGCATCTTCCGCGTACCGACAAATACGATCCAGTGCCCGTTCGAGTGAGCGACCTTCCCCATCAGCGGTAAACAGACAGTTAATGGTTTTTGCCTGGAAATTAGGCTTATCGATAAACCGAAGTTTATCAAACTCCTTGGTTGTCAGAACCGGCTGATCCAATTCCACCTGACGGCAGTGTACGGGTGATTCACTCAGGAGGTTATACGTTGCGCCAACAAACGAAATCAGCGACATAATAGACCGTTCCCGAATGGAGTCAATCGGTGGATTGGTTACCTGCGCAAATAGCTGCTTGAAATAGTGGCTCATGTGCTGGCTCTGTTCCGACAGGATTGCCAGAGGAATATCGATACCCATTGAGCCAAGCGCTTCTTTACCAGTCTCAACCATCGGCGCCAGAATCATCCGTAGATCTTCCGATGTAAACCCGAAGGCCTGTTGCATCCGGAGCAACTTCGCGGGTTCGTAAGGGCTATACGTCCGAACGGGAGCTTCTAAATCCTGAATTCTAATTTTGTTGTCGTCGAGCCATTGCTGATACGGTTGACGGGCACAAATCTCGGCCTTAATTTCTTCGTCCGATACAATGCGGCCCTGTTCCATATCAACCAGGAACATCTTGCCCGGTTGCAAACGGCCTTTCGAAACCACCGTAGCTGGATCGATGTCCAGAACCCCTACTTCCGACGCCATGATGACAATATCATCATTGGTCACCCAGAACCGGGATGGACGTAGCCCATTACGGTCGAGGGTAGCGCCTACGATGCGACCGTCTGTAAATGAAATGGACGCCGGGCCATCCCAGGGCTCGATCAGAGCCGCGTGGAATTCGTAAAACGCTTTCCGAACAGGGTCCATGTGCTGATTACCGTCCCAGGCTTCAGGAACGAGCATCATCATCACATGCGGCAGCGACCGGCCGCTCATCACCAATAATTCGATCGCATTATCGAGATTGGCTGAGTCAGACTGTTTAGGGTCGCAGATGGGCAATAACATATCCATCTCATCCTTCGTAAACTTGGATGATTCGAGCAGACCTTCAGCCGCTTTGATCCAGTTTACGTTACCGCGTACCGTATTGATTTCCCCGTTGTGGGCAATGTAGCGGAATGGTTGAGCCAGTTTCCACGATGGGAATGTGTTCGTTGAGAAACGAGAGTGAACTACGCCCAGTGCCGAAACGACTTCCTCGTTCTGTAAATCAGGGAAATAAGGCTCTAACTGTAAGGTTGTTAGCTGGCCTTTATAGGTAATTGTCCGGCAGGAGAGCGAGGAAAAATAGAAGTGATCAACGCCAGCAATGGTCTCGTTAATGATACGGGTGCTGTAGTTGCGCAGAATGTAGAGTTTCCGCTCAAAATCTTCGGCAGTCGTCACATCGACCGGGCGTTTTATAAACACCTGTTCCATTTGCGGTTCTGCCGAACGCGAACCGTTGCCCAAATCACTGTTATTGACCGGCACAACCCGATAACACAGGAGTTCAAGCCCGAGCCGCTTCATCTTCCGATTCAGGATCGCCCGGCACTCTTCGCGAAGCCACACGTCTTTCGGGAAATACACCATCCCTACACCGTATTCGAATGCAGGTGGGAGGTGAACGCCCAGCTTACGGGTTTCGTCCACGAAAAACTCGTGCGGAATCTGGATGAGTAATCCAGCGCCATCGCCGGAGTTGGGTTCAGACCCAACAGCTCCCCGGTGTTCCATACGCCGAAGCATCTGGAGCGCATCCGATACAATCTGGTGAGACTTGCGACCTTTAATATGGGCCACGAAGCCAATACCGCAATTGTCGTGTTCAAACTCGGGGCGGTAAAGTCCCGCCAATTGGTCAACCTGATCAGACATGGTCGTAACAGTGTTGGATAAGGCCGTTGTTTCCCGCTCATCTGATTAACAGAATCGCAAAAAATTAGGGCGATTATTAAGAAAATCTAAATTAACTAGTAGCCCGGCGATTCTTAAATCCGGAGATGGTAGTCGGGCTGAAGGGCGTTTGTGACAAAGTCATGCAATATACTACCAAAAAAAATTGGCAAAAACAGCCTTTTCCAGAATTTTATAGTAAATGGTATTAATTGTGAATTTGATCATAAATGTTCTTGAAAAATGCCAATTTAATAGTGGCAAGTAGACATACGAAGATACAATGTAGCGCCGTTTGTGGGTACGGGTTGAGTAAATGGCCGCGTTTATCTGGTAGAGATAACTGGATTGGAAAACGGACAGCGTAATGAATAGTCTATTTACTTGTCTTTCGGATAGCGACCAAGCCCAGCAGCATATAGAGTAATAGTACCTATATATACTAATAGGCTGGCTGCCTGTATTAACAGCACCCTGTAAGGATGTTGCAGTTGGTAAAAATGTCCTTTAATTATTATTGAAGCTGTTTTAGACTTTCTAATTTCTGTTGAAACTAAATTGATTTTTTGTCCTTTCGACGTCAGGAGAAATCTCAAACTTCCATATTAACAAGACTCGAGATTTCTCCTGACGTTGAAAGGACAAAAAATAGGATCATCAATAATAGTTAGTGAAGTTTTCGCAGATAGGATCAGCCGAATGGCATACCCGAGAGCGACCTTTATCATTCGTTCCGAGAAAAAAGAGCGTATGATTAGGCTGAGGCAAGGCAGTTGGATTAACCAGTAAGCCAAAAAATAGATAGGGAATAGCTGTAAAAAGCATAAAAAAAGCCGCTCAATTGAGCGGCTTTGCAGTTTTTGTGATTCGGCTGGGATTCGAACCCAGGACCCATACATTAAAAGTGTATTGCTCTACCAGCTGAGCTACCAAATCATTTCCCTTTCGGTAAACGGTGTCGTTCGTCGTTTGGGAATGCAAAAGTAGAGGTTTGTTTTTAAGAATGCAATAGCCACCCTAAAAAAAAGTTAATTGTTGGGTCAGTTTTATGGCTTCAACGGCTTCACGAACATCATGAACCCGCAAAATGGAGGTCCCTTTTAGGAGGGCTGCCGTGTTTAAAACTGTAGTGCCATTCAGGGCTTCATCGGCTTTGATGTTCAGGGTTTTCCAGATGGTTGTTTTGCGGGAAAGACCCACTAAAATAGGCTCATCGAATAGCTGAAAAGCGTCCAGTTTACTGAGTAATTCAAAATTTTGTTTGGGGGTCTTCGCGAAGCCAAATCCAGGGTCTAAAATAATATCTTTAGCGCCCAGGGCCCGCAACTCGGCTAGTCGAACCGCTAATTCGTCGATAACCTCCGAAGTTACATTGGTATAGGTTGCCAGCGACTGCATGGTTTGCGGAGTGCCGCGCATATGCATCAATATATACGGAACGCCGAGCGTGGCTACCGTTTCGAACATGGCCGGATCGAGGGTGCCACCTGCCACATCGTTGACTACAGACGCTCCTGACTGTACGGCCTGTCGGGCTACTGATGCGCGAAAGGTATCTATAGAGATCAGGGCATCCGGGAAGTTTGCCCGGATCGATTCGATGACCGGCAATATTCGGTCGGCTTCTTCGGCTGGGCCAACGGGGGCAGCGCCGGGTCGGGTTGAGTAACCACCAATATCTAAAAAGGTAGCCCCCTGGTCGAGCATTTGTTGCGCTAGCTCAACGGCCATCAACGTAGCCGTTTTGTCGGGTATGATCCGGCTATCGGCAAAGAACGAATCGGGGGTTGCATTTAGAATGCCCATGACCACAGGTTGACTCAAATCAACCAGCCTTCCCCGGCAGTTCAGCGTTTTTTTCGTAACTTTCGGCATAAAAAGAGTCAATAGTCATTAGTCGATAATTGCCAGTAGCTTACCATCGACTAATGACTATTGGCTATCGACTATGAACAATACAGAATCCGAATATCGGCAGGTTATCCAACGCTGCAAAGACCTTTTCCTGAAAAAGAATAAAGATTATGGCACCGCCTGGCGTATTCTGCGGCTGTCGAGCATCACCGACCAGATTTTTATTAAGGCGCAACGGATTCGTACGTTGCAGGAAACGGGGGTGAGTCGCGTAGGGGAGGGCATTGAGCCTGAATTTGTGGGTATCATTAACTACTGCGTTATGGCCCTGATCCAGATGCAGTTAGCTGAGGACAAACGCACCGATATCCCAACCGATGAACTTGAGCAGCTTTACGACAAAGAAATTGGCGAGGTTATTGAGTTGCTTTTTGCCAAGAACCACGATTATGGCGAAGCCTGGCGTGAGATGCGGGTTAGCTCCATGACGGATATTATTCTGATGAAGCTACTGCGTACGAAGCAAATTGAAGATAATCGGGGTGCTACGCTGGTATCCGAAGGCGTAGAAGCTAATTATATGGATATGATTAATTACGCCGTTTTCTGCTTGATAAAGCTTACTAATTAATGGATAATGCACAATGAATAAAGGATAATGAACGGACATCGATTCATTATTCATTAGCCATTATCAATTATTCATTTTAACCTACATGAATCCAACTACATCGCAGCCTAAAGTCAAAACCGGCACGCCACCCATGCTGATTGCCGCCCGTATTGCTCGTATTCTGGTCGGGATTGTCTTTATTTTTTCAGGATTGATCAAACTCAACGACCCCGTTGGGACACAGATTAAGTTCGAAGAATATTTTGAGGTTTTCGCGCAGGATGTTCCGTTTTTGCACGATTTCTTCATGGCGTTAGTGCCGTTCACGCTACTTATGTCGGTCTTGTTCTGCGCGGCAGAGATCATTCTTGGCGTGGCTTTACTAGCGTCTTACAAGCCGAAAGTAACGGTCTGGCTGCTGTTCTTTCTGATCACCTTTTTTACCTTCCTGACGTTCTATTCGGCTTATTTTGATCGGGTAACCGACTGCGGCTGTTTTGGTGATGCCATTAAGCTCAAACCCTGGACATCCTTTTCGAAAGATATTGTCCTGATGGTATTGATCCTGTTTATTATTGGTCACCGAAACCGGCTTCGATCGCGTAATACGGGTTGGCTGGTGGGTATTACCGTTGCCCTGACGCTGGCGCTTGGGGTATATGCCGTTCAGTTTTTGCCCCCAATCGATATGCTGCCTTATGCCGTTGGCAAAAGTATTCCGGCACAAATGAAGCCGTCTGAACCCCTGCGTTACAAATATGTGATGGAGAAAGATGGAAAGACGGAGGAGTTTGAAACGTACCCAACCGACCAGAGCTATAAGTTCAAAGAAATGGTGCTGGTTAATGAAAAAGCCAAACCCAAAATTACAGACTACCGTGTCTGGAACGATGAGGGCGATTTTACGCAGCAGACGTTTGAAGGGAACAAGCTGTTTATCATCGTAAAAAATACAAAAGGCATTGACGCCGGAAGCCTGCCCGCCATTCGTGCCTTGATCGAGGGTTTACGGGGTACCAACATCGCTCCTTATATTCTGACCTCTACCAGCGATGATGAGATTAAAGCGTTCCGTAAAGAGTATCAATTAGAAAACGTTCCCTATTATAAAGCCGACGCCACCGTTCTGAAAACCATCATGCGATCGAACCCTGGTACCTGGCTAATGAGCAATGGTATCGTGCGCGGCAAATGGCATTATAATTCAACGCCGGATGCGGCTGAGGTTAAAAGAATTTTGAATGATTGAGTGATTGAGTGATTGAATGATTGAGTGATTGAATAGCTGACGCAAAAATTATTCAATCACTCAATCATTCAATCACTCAATCACTCAATCATTCGCTCATTGCGGATGAAAAATATCTTCCTGATTGGTATGCCCTCGTCGGGCAAGAGTACGCTGGGTAAACGAATTGCCGATGTATTGCATTATCGGTTTATTGATACCGACAAGATTATTGTTCGGGAGGAAGGACGTTCTATCCCGGAAATTTTTGCCCAATCGGGCGAAGAGTATTTTCGGGAAGTTGAACGCCGGGTGTTACGCACCATACGGCCGGGTGATAGTCTGGTTGTATCAACCGGGGGCGGTATGCCCTGCTTCCACGAAAATATGGACTATATCAAATCGACGGGCGTATCTATTTTTCTGGATGTACCCGTTGAGGTACTCGTTCGTCGAATTTTGGCGCATGGGCATGAGGATCGACCGCTAAATAACCCGAATGATCCAGAGCTGCTCGCTGTTTTGCAAAAACGATACGAAACGCGATTGCCTATTTATGCGCAGGCAACGATTACGGTTTCGGGCGAAACAACCGAAGATGAAATCCTGCGACGAGTAGGTGCGTGGCTGTAGGAGGTCTAAAGAATTAACTGATATCTTCCCAAAGCTCAAGGCTATTTCCTTCCGGGTCAAGGATATGGACAAACTTGCCATAGTCATAAACGGCTATTTCATCCAGTATCGTTACGCCATTACGTTTTAGTTCTTCTACCAGTTCTTCAATATTCTCGACCCGGTAATTGATCATGAAGTCCTTTTTGGAGGGTTCAAAGTATTGGGTGTTTTTGTCAAAAGCTCCCCAAACGGTTGATCCTTTTTTGCTGGGGTCGTCTGCATCGAGCCAGTTGAAGGTGGTGCCATAAGCATCCATAGGTAATCCCAGATTTTGAGCGTACCAGTCTTTCATTTTCTGCGGATCATCGCATTTGAAGAAGATGCCGCCTATGCCAGTTACTTTTTTCATGTATCTAATGTAAATAATGGAATAAGATAAACTACGGTTTTTGTTGATATTTACCGTACCTCATTACCAAATTACCAAAACATACGCATGAGCATTAGCAAAACGGTATTTATATTTCTTGTGGCCCACCTGATAGGCCATTCGCTCGTTGCTCAGTCAACCGTAGCTGTTTCTTCAGGCGGCACTGCTGGGTTCGGTAACAATGTCAAAGCCGGGAAATACGCTACTATCCGGGGTTTCAGGATGTATTATGAAGTATATGGTACTGGTAAACCATTGCTTCTGATTCATGGGAACGGGGGCTCTATCAATAATTTTAGTAATCAGATTCCTTATTTCGCCAAAAACTACAAAGTGATTGCCGTTGATAGCCGGGCGCAGGGTGAATCGGTAGATACCAGCGATTCGCTTACGTACGAAATGATGGCCGACGATTTCAATGCGCTCCTGAATCAGCTTCATCTCGATTCGTGCTACGTGATTGGCTGGAGCGATGGCGGCATCAATGGGTTGCTGTTGGCTATGCGGCATCCCGAAAAAGTAAAGAAACTAGCCATTACCGGCGCTAACCTGTGGCCCGATACAACGGCCATTGAACCGGGCCTTTTTCAATGGATTGTTTCACGTAATGATAGCCTGGGTAAGGTTACGCAAACCCTATCGGTAAAGGCGGAGAAAAAGCTGCTTAACCTGATGGCGTTTAATCCCCATATTTCGACCACCGCGTTGAAAAAAGTGAACTGCCCGACGCTGGTCATCGGGGGTGATCATGACGTGATTCTACCGAAACACACGCTGGCTATTGCCGAAGCTCTTCCGAATGCTTACCTCTGGATTTTACCCAATTCCGGCCATTCGACCCTCGTTCGCTACAAAGATTTATTCAATCAAATCGTAGGAGAGTTTTTCAAAACGCCTTTTCGGAAAATTGATGGAATGGCAAAGCTAGAGTAAGTGTAAGAAACATCCGTTTTAGAAAGTTGCTAAGTGGCCTTTATGTTTTTCGGCCAAGAAATCGGCGTAAAAATCAGGAATGTCACTGCGCCGAATTGCCTGAATCGTCTGCTCAATTGGGTAGTCTACCCGAATGAGATCATATTGGATTGAGCTGGCGCTATAGGGAGCTTGCTGGTCAGAAACAGTCAGGAGAAGATAGGTTGCTGAAGCCGTTGCTTCTTTTGTGCGACCAACCGACCCACAATTAATGGCCATCTTAATCGAAGAAGGTTTAGTACCGCTCTCCGTTTCTAGTCTCCGGATATAAGACTGATGTGTGTGCCCCATTAGTAGAACGTCAGCCTTGCGCTCATTCATCATGGTTATCAGGTCAGCCTGATCGTGGGATTCGTAGATGTATTCGTCAATGGAGCGTGTGCTGGCATGGACCAGTAAAATGTTTATTGGGGTGTCCTGAAAAGAAAAGGTGATCATCAATTCCCGGGGTAGGCTGGCTAAGAAGCGTTTGTTTTCAGGATGGATGACCTGACGGGTATTGGTAATAGCCGCTACCCGAGCCTCCGTTTCAGCCGCATTATGTTTTTGGAGCGGAATAATCGGGAGATCAAACGCAATTCGTTCGTCGTGATTACCCAGTAGGCTCGGAATGCGGTTTTTTCTGAGTAAATCAATTACTTCATTCGGCCAGGGGGCAAAGTCAACCAAATCGCCCAGACAAAAAACCTGATCCACACCTTGGGCATCAATATCATTCAGAACAGCTTTAAAAGCGGGTAGATTTCCGTGAATATCACTGAGAATGGCAATTTTTAGCATCGTTGAGTGGGTAAGCGGTGGGTATTTTTAGAGTTAACTAAGGGCAAAGATAAATCGAGGAGGTTCAGCGATAAGCGTGGGTCTATAAAAAACAACGGCCTCTGTACAGCACGGATAGACCGTATTCCTGTACAAAGGCCGTTTGATAAGCAACAAACGTGAACTGACTTACTTCATTTTTTTGTCAATCGCGTTAATGGCATCCATATGCTTTTGCAGCGTTGGCAGTGTTTTCGTGGCGAAATCCTTAACGGCTGGATTCGTTTTTTCATCTTCAGCTGCTTTCTTAAATTCCTCGATGTCGTCCTTGTGATCATCGACCATCATGCTAACGTACTTTTTATCGAAATCAGCCCCTGACAATTTTGCCATTTCATTGACATGTTTCTGCTCATCCTCGCCGAGTGTTGAGGGCAAGGTGATATTTTGGGTGGCTGCTATCGTCTTTAATTCTTCATTCGCTTTAGAATGATCTTTTACCATCATAGCACCAAAGTCTTTTACATCCTTACTGGCTGCTTTTTCTTCGGCCAGGCGACCCAGTTCAACTTCCAGCATACCCCCATTGGCTGCTTTCACCGCAAATTCGTTGGTGTCATCAGGCTGACCGGTTCCTGCTTCTTCTTTGGCTTCGTTGGATTTCTCAGCGTTCTCGACGCTATCTGTACTCTCTGTCTTTTTGCTGCTGCAGGCCTGGAAGCTTAGCGTGCTAACAGCTACTAGTAAAATTAAACTTACCTTTTTCATAACGTAATTAATGATTATGGTTCTGTGTGCTTTAACCTGTCTGGGGCTGGTTAGGTTTTGAAAAATGATATTCTGGAATTTATAGACAAATTTCTGTGTTTGTAAGACAAAATTCCTATGTTTGTCCTATGGTACTATCTGATCGCACAGCACTCGTCTTTTCGGCTCTCAAAGGAGTTCCGGCTACTCGATTCTTTGAGATAGCGGACTTAACCGGCTATAAACGTGAACAGCTCGCGGAGGTGTTCGATACTTCGCTCAAAACCTTTCAGCGGTATGAGCGGGAACATAAGAAACTAAATCCACAGGATAGTGAGAAAGTCCTCAAGATCATGGCGCTGTTTCAGACCGGTGAATCGGTTTTCGGCTCCGGGGATTCCTTTCGGCGGTGGATGGATAAGCCGGCTTATGGGTTAGGCAATCAAATTCCATTCGAACTGCTTCATACATCAGGAGGAATTGACCTGGTGATGGATGAGGTGATTCGTATCGAATACGGTGATTTAGCCTAAAAGAACCGAATGCTCGTTTACCGAATTACCAAAGCGACCTATGCCGATCGATTAGTGGCGTCCGGGGGAGCTGCCCGCTGGAATAGTCGCGGGCAGTTTGTTATATATACGGCTGCAACCCGCGCATTAGCTTGTCTCGAAAATGTTGTTCACCGAAGCGGGGAGGGGCTTTTGGATAACTTCCGGGTTATGGTGATCGAGATTCCGGATACACTCCCCGTTGTGACGATTGCCCCCGAAAACTTACCCGACAATTGGTTTGATTTTCAGCAGTATGATGCCTGTCAACGGATTGGAAATGATTGGCTGCGAATGGGCCAGTCTGCTGTTTTGCGCGTGCCCTCGGCCATTATTCCCAACGAGTGGAATTTCCTGATTAGCCCTTCTCACCCCGATTTCTCCCGTATTCAATTACTACGGACTGAGCCGTTTACGTTCGATCCAAGGATTAAGGGATAGCAGCTGATTTCGCGCCAATCGAATAGATTTGACTCGATATATTTCAGTTGGAATATAATTGTATTTCAGATGGGTAATGTTCGTTCTCAAATAGCGGATAAATCGGATTTGTAGACGCTAAATTCAGGGCTTATTTCGCTTGTTTACGCGCTATTTTACGGGTTTATTTCTGTTTTCTCCTGAAAATTTTGTATATTTGTCTATAACGTGATTTGCGCAGATTGTGCAGGTCAGAATAGTAATTTTCTTCGAAACTCCTTTAACAAATGGCGGACGAAAATCCCGACCTCGAAGCCCCCAGTAACATCATTCCCATCAACATTGAGGACGAAATGCGTGGCGCGTACATTGACTATTCAATGTCGGTTATCATTTCGCGTGCTCTGCCCGACGTTCGCGACGGGCTGAAGCCGGTACACCGTCGGGTGTTGTTCGGAATGGCTGAACTGGGCGTTAGTTACAATAAACCCCATAAAAAATCGGCTCGTATCGTAGGGGAAGTATTGGGTAAGTATCACCCCCACGGCGATTCATCGGTATACGACACTATGGTGCGTATGGCCCAGGACTGGTCGTTGCGGTATCCATTGGTCGATGGTCAGGGGAACTTTGGTTCTATTGATGGTGACTCACCCGCTGCGATGCGGTATACCGAAGCGCGACTGAAGCGGATTGCAGAAGAGGTTCTGAACGACATCTATAAAGAAACGGTTGATTTTCAACCCAACTTCGATGATTCGCTGGAAGAGCCAACGGTTATGCCGGGTAAACTCCCTAACCTGTTGCTCAACGGATCGTCGGGTATTGCGGTAGGGATGGCCACGAATATGGCACCCCACAACCTGACCGAAGTGGTCGATGGTATTATCGCTTATCTGGATAATAACGATATTACGGTAGAAGAACTGATGCAGTTCGTGAAAGCCCCTGATTTTCCAACGGGTGCTACGATCTATGGGATGGAGGGCGTGAAGTCGGCCTTCAAAACCGGCCGTGGTCGTGTTGTGATGCGGGCGCATGCAACAATTGAAGAAAACAAAGGCAAAACCCAGATCATTGTTACGGATGTACCGTACATGGTGAACAAAGCGGTGATGCTGGAGAAAACGGCTGAGTTAATCAACGACAAAAAGATCGAGGGTATTACGGCATTCCGGGATGAATCAGATCGGGATGGTTTGCGGGTTGTATACGATCTGCGTAAGGATGCCATTCCAAACGTTGTTCTGAATAACCTGTATAAGCATACCGCTCTTCAATCGTCATTCAGTATTAATAACGTCGCGCTTGTAAAAGGGCGTCCGATGATATTGAATCTGAAGGATATGATGAAATACTACGTCGAGCACCGATTCGAAGTAGTAACACGGCGGACTCAGTATGAACTTCGCGAAGCCGAGAAACGGGCGCATATCTTAGAAGGTCTGTTGATTGCGCTGGATAATATCGATGCCGTAATCAGCCTGATTCGTTCGTCGCGTGATACCGAAGTAGCCCGTGTGGGTCTGATGCAACAGTTTTCGTTGAGCGATCTTCAGGCGAAAGCTATTCTGGAAATGCGGTTGCAACGGCTGACGGGTCTGGAGCGGGATAAGCTTCAGGCAGAGTATGACGAGCTGAT
Source organism: Spirosoma foliorum (assembly GCF_014117325.1). NCBI lineage: Bacteria > Pseudomonadati > Bacteroidota > Cytophagia > Cytophagales > Cytophagaceae > Spirosoma > Spirosoma foliorum. Next base: position 2,879,835 of record NZ_CP059732.1, read on the forward strand.
GCGGGAGATTACGGATCTGCGCGAAATTCTGGCGAGCGAAGAACGCAAGCGTCAGGTGATCAAAGATGAGTTGACCGATATTCGGGCTCGCTACGGCGACGAACGCCGGACCGAGATCAATCCGCTTGGTGATGGTAACATTAGCGACCTGTCGTTGATTGCCGATGAAGATATGGTCATTACCATTTCTCACGAAGGTTATATCAAACGGACGCCGACCACAGAATACCGCTCGCAGGGCCGGGGTGGGGTGGGCGCTAAAGCAGCCGCTACCAAAGAGGAAGATTTTACGGAGCATCTGTTCACCGCTACGATGCACAATACCTTACTGGCATTTACGCAGAAGGGACGGTTGTACTGGTTGCCGGTCTATGAACTGCCCGAAGGATCACGAACATCGAAAGGTCGACCCTTGGCTAACTTTATCAATATCGAATCCGATGATAAAGTACGGGCAGTCATTAATGTGACCGATCTGAAGAACGAGGATTACATCAACAATAATTACATTGTGATGTGTACCCGTCAGGGCACGATTAAGAAAACGATGCTGGAAGCGTATTCTCGTCCCCGCCAGAACGGAATCATCGCCATTACGATTGATGAAGAGGATCAACTGATTGGTGTATGTATGACCAACGGGGATAATGAAATCGTGATTGCCTCAAGTGCCGGTAAAGCCGTTCGTTTCCACGAAAGCCGGGTTCGGCCGATGGGACGTACAGCCGCTGGGGTTCGCGGTATTTCACTGGATGAAGACGATTCGACTGATCACGTCGTGGGTATGGTTTGCCTATCGTCGCCCGAAACCCAATTGTTAGTTATTTCGCGGAATGGATATGGTAAACGGTCGGATATCGATGAGTACCGAATCACGAACCGGGGCGCTAAGGGAGTAGGTACCTTAAAAGTTACCGAAAAAGTAGGTCGCCTTGTTGGTGTGCTGGATGTAACGGATACGGATGACCTGATGATTATCAATAAATCGGGCATTGCCATTCGGACACCAATTAGCGAAATCAGCGTGATTGGCCGGAATACACAAGGCGTTCGTCTGATTAGCCTCCGGGATGGCGATGAGATTTCGTCGGTGACTAAAATCAAACAGGAAGAAGGAGAGGAGGGAAGTCCCTCTGAGCCAGAAGCTGTTGCCGAATAAAAAAGACCAATTCGTATTCGTTTTGAGCCGTCAGGATTGATTGATAATCAGCCTGACGGCTCAAACAATTTAGAGGAGGTCATGCTTATACAGACAGATTCCGTAATTTCGTTTCTGAATTAATAACACAACCCCGATTTACACATGAAACAAGTTTTTGTAATGCTCGTCGCGTGTTGCCTGGCAGTAGGTGCACACGCACAACAAGCCGCAGATGCTGCGGCTACAGATGCCATTAAAAAGGAAAAGGAAAAAAGCGATAAGGATATAACGGATGCGAAAGCGGCTGCCAAGGCTAGTACCTGGATGGACCGTGCCAAAACGTACCAGAACATTGCCAGCAGTGGCAACGTAAAAGTTGACTCAGCGGCTGCTACAACGGCTTATGATGCGTATAAAAAAGTAATTGAACTGGATAAAGACAAGAAAGGTGGTCCAGGTAAATTAGCGAAAGAAGCAGAAGATGCCCTAAAGAGCCCAGGTCTCTACAGTGCGTTCATGCAGCAGGGGGTTGCCAAGTTCCAGGCTAAGAATTATGGCGAAGCGGTGAAATCTCTGACGATGGCCAGTGACATTAACCCTAAAGACACCTTAGCTCCACTGTATTCGGCTATTGCTGCGCAACAGGTAAAGGATAATGCAACCGCGAAGACCCAACTGGAGAAATACATTGCCGGTGGTGGTAAGGATGTGGCTATCTACGGTTCGCTGGCGATGTTGTATCGGGGCGATAACGAAATAGATAAGGCCCTGGCTACGCTGGATAAAGGTATCGCTCTGGCTCCATCGAATAAAGATCTGGCTAATGAGAAGATCAATATTATGTTGTCGACGAACCGGATGGATGAAGCGATTTCGGGCATGAAGGCTATGGTTGAAAAAGATCCGAACAACGTTCAGAATCTGGTCAACCTGTCGATTGTTTATAACAACATTGCCCATAAGAGAGATGAAGAGGTTCGGAAACTGGAAGGGGATACGAAGAAGGGTGGTAATACTGCCAAGCAACTCGCCGATTCGAAGAGTATCATTGATGCCTACAACAGCGAAATTGCCCGGTTGAGCGCTTCTATCAAAAAAACGCCAAAGAATGCCGAACTGAAACGTCAGCTGGCCGATGTTCAGAAAAGACTGGCTGAGCAAAAAACAGAAATGGCTACGTTAGAAGCCGCTGCTAAAGAAGCTGCAGCCAATGCATCGGTAGCAGCCGCCAATGAGAAGAAGCTGGCTGATATCCGTCAGATGCAAACAGAGAACTATAATCTGGAGAAGCAATATCTGGACAAAGCACTGGCCGTTGATCCAAATAACTACGATGCTAACTTTAACATGGCTGTTTGGATCTTTAACCGCGCTGTTGAAATGAAGCGTAATGTCGATAAGATGGACATGGCTGAGTACAACAAGAATGGCAAAGAGCTGGATGGTAAAGTTTGTGGTAAGTTTAAGCAAGCGCTGCCATACTTCCAGAAAGCAAAATCGATTAAAGATGAAGCTGAGGTAACCGAGAATTTGACGAATACGGAAAATATTCTGAAACAGTACGAAGAGAAGAAGATCGTTTGTATTGAGAGTAAATAAGTAGAATAGGGTCGGTGTCAGAGATGCCGACCCTATTTAATGAAAACTTTACTTAACATAATATAAATTATACAACAAAATAATCACTCTAATCCACAGTGTTATCAACATGTTATCCACGTGGAACACTAAAGCATTGCTTTACAGAGAGTTAGGTTGTATTTAGTCAAAAAATGCCCTTAATAGGCTCAAAAAGGGCATTTTTTGGTATATAAACTTTAAAAATCCACCACATCATGGATTACTTCAGCTCAAAAAGAGCTAATGAGAATCTAAACTCATAGCGGATTAACCCCAGTTGAAGTAGTTATTCAGTACTGTACTTTATAAAACTATAGTGCTGATCAACGTGAGTCAGTTTACGAACGAGAATATGGTTTGATGGTGAATGCCAGCAAGCCAGTTCTGGAGAAACCAGATCCGAACAGAGTCATATATGGTATGCTTTATAAGGTTGATCTAACCCATATAATGGACTGATAAATCCATTAGCAAAGCAACGATATTATTATGCCCATACCTTGCCGGATAGACCGCGCGGGCGGCCCCTCCGTTGTCTGCTTTAGCTGTTTTCCCAGGCCTGCTTAGTAACGGTTCAAACGTATAACCGAGTTCGACTCAGCCGTCAGCCAATAACTGCAAAGTCCATATTAATAATACATAACTTGTCCTAGCTGCAAATCATCAAAGATCTTTAGCCTAGTGCCATGCTAAAGCAAATATGATTCTATAAGGTTTCTAATTTAACAAACATGGCCCAGGTCAATTCAGCAATCTCATTAATTATCTCCTTCTGTTTTTCAGCTGATAGATCGGACTGGACAAGATATTCATAAGTACCAATAATCTGATTAACACAAAGTGATGAAATCAAGCCGACAGGCAAAGGTTTGAATAGATTATCTTTTATCGCTTCTATATATAAGCTCTGATATAAACCTGGCTGTAGGATTGGCTCTGCTCCCAATTGTTTGAAATATGGAGAATGTCGGAACTGCTGAGTGAAGTAAAATTCATATTTATAGTCTACAGCCCATTGTACAGAATGATAAAAAAGATCCTTAAATCGATCCACAACGCTAGCGGATGGTTTCGTTTGTTCAGATAGATAGACGGTAAATCCCTCCTGTATGGAATTATAGAGAGTAACGATGAGTTCGTCTTTTGTTTTGAAATAATGGAATAAGGTACCATGGGCAACGCCGGCCTCACGCGCAATTTTGCTGGTGGGCGTTCCATGAAAGCCATACTCAATAAACAAACCTAACGCGGCTGCTAAGATGGCTTCCTGTTTATCGAAAGATATTGATTGAGTAATCACTCAGTAAAGTTAGATAAAAAATAATCGGTTAGTACGAATGACGTTATTCAATTAAGTTGTTGGCATATATTCTCTGAACGACCCGTCTGTATAAAAGATAAGGATTCGCTCCACTTTCTTTTCCGAAGAGATACCCACGTTAGGGGCTGGTTCTGGCAGATTGGACTCGTTAGCCAACATCTGATTGGGCGTACCCAAGGGCGGAATTTCAGTCCGTTGACTACGAATACCGGATGGTTTAAGTGGATAAGATGGCATTGACGGCTGTGTAGTAACCGGGTCGGCCCGATCAATTGTGGGGCGCCCCACTCCTGTTCCTCGGTTAAAATTATAGCCTGAAGAATTAGTTGCAGCGCGTGGAGTTACCTGGCCGTCTTCTTCCATAATCCATTCATAACCTAGCTCAGGAAAACGACGAATAATTTTCTGAATAATATCAAAGCTAGGGCGATTACGGCCCGATAAAATGTGAGAAATACTCGATCGTTGCACACCAATTTCATCAGCGAAATATGATGGAGTCAGATTCTTGTCTAGAAGGATCTGTTTAATTTTGTCATTTATAGTCATATATGGATTATAGTTACGTAAACTGTATGACGAGCCTATTTACAGGTGTTGTTACAAATATATATCTAAATAATTTACAATATATTATTTTGGTATGTGATTTACAAAAAAAAGCTACACTAACACAGTGTAGCTTTTTAAATTCACTAATGTTTATTAATCATTTTGTTAATTGTAAATGTGTAATTGGAAATCTTAAACTATTTACAATTGGATGAAATTTAAACTGATACATTATTTTCCCGGAGTGCATCATTCAGGGACGTTTTTAAATCTGTAGACGGTTTCCGCTGACCAATAATAATAGCGCAGGGTACGTGAAATTCTCCCGCTGGAAATTGTTTAGCATAACTTCCTGGAATCACGACAGAATTAGCAGGAACATAACCCTTGTATTCAACAGGCTTGTCACCCGTTACGTCGATTATTTTGGATGATCCAGTAATAGTAACGCCAGCTCCTAAAACGGCACGTTTACCAATGTGTGCACCTTCAACCACAATGCATCTCGAGCCAATAAATGCGCCATCTTCGATAATAACGGGTGCGGCCTGAGGTGGCTCAAGTACTCCACCAATACCTACTCCCCCACTTAGGTGAACATCTTTACCAATCTGCGCACAACTACCAACTGTTGCCCAGGTATCCACCATCGTACGCTCATCTACGTACGCTCCAATATTTACGTACGATGGCATAAGAATAACACCGGGTGCCTGGTAAGAGCCATAGCGAGCAACTGCTGGTGGTACAGCTCTGACTTTGGCTTCGGCGAAATTGTTTTTTAGGGGAATTTTGTCATTAAAGGTAAAGATACCTACCTCCTCAGTCTTCATTTGCTGACTGACGAAATAAAGAAGAATTGCTTTTTTGACCCATTCATTTACGGTCCATTCGCCATCCTCGGTACTAGGTGGAGTGGCCACCCGGAGTTCCCCCTTATCTAATTTATTAATTACCTCCTTTATGATTTGTATAGATTCATCGTTGGCCAGTAGCTCTCGGTTGGACCAAATTTCCTCGATTTTGTTAGTCATGTAAGTAAAGTAAAAATTTATATATATACCTATAACTTCCTGAATATCTGATAATTAACTATTAGTGCCAAATTTTATATTGTTGTACATCGATATTATACTGCTATATTCTTCTCGTTTTTCAAAGGTAATAATAAGACATGTATACTTGTAATATAAGGGCTGAAATTATTTATTCAGACTTCTGTAGGCAGTTTGAAGCGGCATTGTAGGCCTTTCAGATCAATCAGCTCGTTTTTTGATTAAGAAACGTCCCAATACCGTATAAGTGTAGGAATTGAAGAAGCAACCACAGTTTTCAATGGTTTTATCGTTGTTTCTCCTCTGATAAATAAACATCAAAATTGATGCCAGCGAATTGTCTTTATAGAAGCAATTTCTGGCAGTTAAACTTGCTTCTTCAAGTCTAATTCAAGTTGCGAGATAGTCGCGTAAGCATCGCGATGTTTATAGACAGGAGATACATCTGTCTTTTTGGCGTGGAGTTAGCGTACCTGACTCCACGCAGATTATTGAAAGCTACAAACACGTTGTTGTCGCTATGAGACAGGCTATCTCTCAACTTGAATAATTCTGATTGATGCATAATACAATTGAGTGAACGAAGGGATAAAGCGAAGACTCGTGCACCCACGGGTTTGTAAAACTCGATATAATGTGTGTCTAAGCATATCTTCTAAAGTGACGAATATATAAAGTGAGGAATATATGGGACACTAGGTGTTGATTATGAACATCAATTGTTTGTGGTGTTAACTATGCATGAGCGTGAGAAGAACGCTAAGCAATTCTTATTTAACTGACTAGTTTGTTTGTCGTAAATGGTAAGCAAATGCTACGTTACTAAAACAGACGAAATCAATGAATAATAAGCATAATGAATATAAAGTGTGATTACTTGCTATTACGTTGTAGTAAAGGGATATGATGCATTTGAGAAATAACTTTATACGATAAGCTCGGATATGATTTATGATTTGTTAGTAATAGGCAGTTATGGATCCTTTATGGATCTCATATACTAAGATATATTTCTATAAGTAGAATGTGACATAGATAGGGTAAAAAATAAAGATTAGCTAATCCTACCTCCTACTTATAATAAAAAGCATTGTTTTAGTAAATGACATTTTTAGTATTTTCATGCTATCTTAGCATCCATTTTAGCATTAATATTAGTAATTACTAATCAATATTAGTAAAAATACTAAAAATTGCTATTTATATTTAGCAAAATGCCAATATATTACTAATATTAATGCTAAATCTCTATATTTGCTAAAATGGATTTCTGTAAATACTAAAAACTATAGCTAATACCCTTTACTGTGAATCCCCCTATTTAATCAGTATATTTGACCCCGAAAACAAACCAATTTTCACTGTACATGGAAAAAATACGCGTTGCTATTAATGGCTTCGGTCGTATCGGACGGTTATCGTTCAGACGGCTTCTGGAAAAAGAAAACATCGAAATAGTTGCTATCAACGACTTAACTGACAATGCAACACTCGCCCACTTACTAAAATACGATTCTGTTCATGGAAAATTTCCTGGCACAGTTTCTTCTGACAGCGAAAGCCTAACTGTTAACGGAGCTCGTATCAATGCTTACGCAGAACGTGATCCTAAAAATCTACCCTGGAAAGAACTAAACGTAGACGTAGTTCTTGAATCGACTGGCCGTTTCGTGGATGAAGCTGGCGCAGGTCAACACTTAACTGCCGGTGCTAAGAAAGTAATCATCTCTGCTCCTGCTAAAGGAAATATTCCAACAGTTGTTTTAGGTGTTAATGATGATACGCTAACCGGCGAAGAAACGATCATCTCGAACGCTTCCTGCACAACCAACTGCTTAGCCCCAATGGCGAAAGTTCTGGATGATGTTTTTGGTATCGAAAAAGGCTACATGACAACCATCCACGCCTACACAGCCGATCAGAATCTGCAGGATGCTCCTCACTCCGATCTACGTCGTGCACGAGCAGCCGCTTTATCGATTGTTCCAACCTCAACGGGTGCTGCTAAAGCTGTGGGTCTGGTTCTTCCCCAATTAAAAGGGAAACTGGACGGAAACGCATTACGCGTACCAACCCCAGATGGCTCACTAACTGATCTGACTGTAGTTCTTAAAAAGGCGGCAACCATTCAGGAAATCAATGACGCCATCAAACAGGCTTCTGAAACGACTCTGAAAGGCTATTTGGAGTACACGACTGACGAAATCGTATCGATTGACATCGTTGGCAACCCTCACTCCTGCATTTTCGATTCGAAATTAACGGCCGTAAACGGAACGCTAGCGAAAGTTGTTGGCTGGTACGATAATGAATATGGCTATTCTAGCCGCGTTGCAGACTTAATTGCAAAGTTATTTTAAGTCTGTAAATAAAACATCCTTACGATACAGTGTTTACCAGACTATATCGTAAGGATGAAATGTAAATTAATATAGTTGTAAACGGCCGTGATTAAGTTAAATTACGGCCGTTTTGCATTGTAAATAGTTAATTGTAAATCCCTTGTCGAAGAACATTTGTTCGTATTTCGTCTTAATACCAATGTGAATCCCGTTTAATGGTGAGTTATATAAATCGGTAGTAAATTGTAAATCGGTACACCCTATCGCTTGCACCTGTTCCAGGCTATATGCAAACAATTCTGGATTATCAGTCTTTAAATGCAGCGTCCCTCCGGGCACGAATAGCTCTTTGTAAATAGCTAAAAAACGGGGATGAGTTAGCCTGTGCTTTTCCTGACGGGGCCGTGGCTGGGGATCAGGGAATGTAATCCAGATTTCATTGACCTCCTGCTTCGCAAAAAACTCGTGAAGGAAATTAATATCGGTCCGTAGGAAAGCAACATTTGTCAATCCAAGATCTTGCGCAGCCTTGGAGCCTCTCGCAATCCGATCCCCTTTAATATCGACACCAATAAAGTTTTTAGCTGGAAAGGCCTGCGATAAACCAACTGTATATTCCCCTTTCCCACACGCCAATTCTAACACAATAGGATTGTCATTCTTAAAATAATCACTCCGCCAATTCCCGCGAATAGTTTTGTAAAGTGGTTTACCTACTTCAATAACATTCTGGCTTTCAGCATTTTGCAGAAAGCGATGCGTTTTCCTTCTTGTCACGTTATAACATTGTTAATTCGGCAATTGTATAGTTACTGCCAGTTATCAGAATTAAATCATCAATTGATGATTGTAAAATTGCGCTTCTTAAAGCTTTATTTACATCAGTAAACGAATCGCCTAGCCGACCGGTTTGAGCAGCTTCAGCTTGTAAATCGCTAGCGGATAGTGAGCGGGGCGTTTGGGCTTGACAGAAATAATAAACCGCCGTTTGGGGCAGCACACTCAGCACTTTTGACCGATCTTTATCGGCCACCAGCCCGATCACAATCCGTAGCGTTTGATAAGGAATCGTTTCAATTGTTTCGAATAAAGACACTAATCCAGGCTGATTGTGGGCTGTGTCTGCGATGACTCTGGGATGCTCCTGTAAGGTCTGAAAACGGCCCTTCAATCCAGTTGTTGCTGTGACGGTAGCCACACCTTTTTGTATAGCCTCAACCGATACTGGCCAGATAGATTGAAGCACCGAAACAGTAGCCAGCACGCCACCCAGATTACGGAGTTGATAGGTTCCCAATAAATCGATTTCTACAGCAAGGGGGGACTCTCCTTCTCGCAACACCTCCACCTGACGCTTGCCAGAAACCAGCCCTTTATCCAGAATCGAATAAACCTGATCGGCCACTAAAATCGGGGCGTTCAGCTCATCCGCCTTTTTACGAAATACAAATTCTGTTTCGGGATGGGTTTCGCTAATCACGACGGGAACGTCGGGCTTAATAATCCCTGCTTTTTCGGCGGCTATTTCGCCCAGTGTTTCACCCAGGATATCCGTGTGATCATAACCGATATTGGTAATCAGCGACGCTTCAGGCGTGATGACATTCGTTGAATCGAGCCTTCCCCCTAACCCCACTTCGATAATCGCTACATCGACCTGCTGCCGGGCAAAATAATCGAACGCCATCGCTACCGTCACCTCAAAAAAGGATGGTTCAACTGATTCAATTAAAGCCTGATGCTGTTCGACAAACGCAGCGACCTCCGCTTCGGGCATGGGTTGACCATTCAGGCGAAAGCGTTCGGTAAACGATTGAAGATGGGGAGAGGTATATAACCCCACCCGATAACCCGCCGACTGATAAATGGCAGCGAGCATGTGCGAGCTGCTCCCTTTACCATTGGTACCAGCCACATGAATAGTCCGGAACTGGTTTTGTGGATTGCCAAGGGCTTCACATAAGGCAAGGGTATTCCCTAATCCGGGTTTTAGCGCTTTGGCACCAATCCGGTGAAAAACGGGGAGCCGACTGTATAAATAGTCGAGTGCTTCCGGGTACTGCATTAATCTTTAGACTTTATAATAAATGTAATAGTGCCTGTGGCCGTAGGTGGCGTTGACCCGCCTTTGGGCCGCAGCCGCAGCTTTTGAACGGCCTTTCGGTATACTTCACTAACCGAAGGGCTTACGGTACTTTGTAACTGACGAACATTGATAATGTCGCCACTCTCATCCACTTTGATCTGGAAGACAATTTTACCCGTCTCATCGGAATCATCATTAATCGTTGGGCGACTAGCCAACGACCAGCCCGATACATCGAAGGCTACGCCGGTTGGCGCCCCCCCCTGGTGTCCCGTAAAATTCCTTGGCATTGATCTTACCATTCGGATTCCCTTTATCCCCTACACCGCTGGCATCGTCCCCGTTGTTGTTTCCGCCCGCACCGGTTGCTTTCCCAACTGTACCATTGGAACCACCCCCACCCGAGGATTTTTTGAAAAGCGCATCGTTATTGACGGTCTCTACTTTCTTGGGCGGAGCCACCGGGGCTGGCCGTTCAGCGGGTGCCGTTGCTTTAGGCGATTCAACCCGTTTGGGTTCAGGACGTTCGGGCGTAGTTACCGGACTTTCGGCTTTACTAACGATCAGTGGTTTTTCCGTATGGGTTTTGGCCGGTTTCGCATCCTCTACTTTAGGCGCTGGGGTTGCTCTGGTCTTTTCAATACGGGGTGTCGTATTGATTTTCGGATTAGGACGCTTTTCGGCGGCTTTGACATCCTCCTTATTCGGTGAATCGGAAGCCTTGTTATACGTCTGTATCCGGCCACTGCCCCGGGCATCGGTGCCGAAGTTTACCTCCACGAACTGAATCGGTGGTGGGTTCGGAACCGTCTGCGATAGCTTAACCAGTAAAAGTATAGCGATCAGAATCCCATTAATAACAAGGGTCCCTGCTAAGGATTTAACCCGAATTTCGTCCTCGTTCTCGTAGGCAATGCGGTTCATAGGGTGTATGATTTTCTGAGACTATAACGCTAACAATCACCGCTTCGTTTATGAATACGAAACGATTACTACCGTCTAGCTAAGCAAAGTAACAGAAAATCTACCATAGAAAGCCAGACAGCACATGCGGTTTCGGGCTTATGTTTGCATTCTGTTGCTCTTTTACTCGTTCAATTATGCCCGTTCTTCAGCCAATCGTCAACATTGCCGAACTGCTTTATCAAAAAGGAATAACCGATGTCGTCGTCTCTCCTGGTTCCCGATCGGCACCCTTAACGCTGGCTGTCGTACGGCACCCCCACCTTCGGGTGCGGGTAATGGCCGATGAACGATCGGCCGGGTTTGTGGCCCTGGGGCTGGCTCAACAAACCCGAAACCCAGTCGCGATTATCTGCACGTCAGGAAGCGCGGTGTATAACCTGTCGCCCGCCGTTGCCGAAGCCTATTTTCAGCAGGTACCTCTCCTGCTCCTGACTGCCGACCGTCCTCACGAATGGCTTCACCAGCAGGACGGGCAGACCATCGATCAGGTCAATCTGTTTGGCAACCAGGTTAAACGCTCGTACGACCTACCGGCCGACTATACCCACCCCGACGCCCGCTGGTTCATCGAACGATCGGTCAACGAGGCTGTCTCACTCGCTCGATTAGCCCCCGAAGGTCCGGTCCACCTGAACGTCCCCCTACGTGAGCCCTTTTATCCAACGGCGAATGAGGTCTTCCAGGCAGAACCGGCACGACTGATTACGACCCTCTCGGCAAGCCCTACACTGGCACCTGAAACCTGGCATGCCCTGCTTACGGAATGGGAACGGAGTGATCGTACGCTCATTGCCGTTGGACAATTACCCCGAAACTCGGCCCTGTTGGCGTTACTCTCGAAAATTAGTGACGAACTTGGGGTTCCCATAGTGGGTGAGATCGTGAGCAACCTCCCCGTCAATGATCGGTTTATTACCCATACGGATACATTTCTATCGGGCATTCCAGATGAGCAGGCCGAAGCACTCCGCCCCGATTTATTGATCACCATCGGGAATTCGCTCCTGACCCGGAACCTTAAAACGTTTTTTCGCCAATACCCAGCTCACCGGCACTGGCACATTCAACCAACGGTCGATCGGATTACAGATGCCTTTCAGAGTCTGACCACGCTCATTCCTGCTGAACCCCTTGCCTTTTTAGATAAGTTGTTTGCGGACATCGACTATCAGCAATTTCTGCAGGGCGATGATGATGACGATTCGCACGAGTTTCTGCATCACTGGCAGCAGGCCGACCGGAAAGCAGCCCGACTGGTGGCGCAAACCCTGTCGAAACCCAATCAATCCCTCACGGACTGGTCGGCGGTCCAACTGGTGCTCGAACAGATACCTCCTCAATCCATCCTCCACCTGGCCAACAGTATGCCCGTTCGGTACGCGAACCTCTGTGGACTCTCCGAACAACAGGCGGTGAGTGTATCCGCGAATCGAGGAGTTAGCGGAATCGATGGTTGTTTAAGTACAGCCGTTGGGGCAGCCCTCGCAACCGATCAGATCGTGACGCTTCTGATTGGCGACGTTGCGTTCTTCTATGACCGGAATGCGCTCTGGTCATCCCCTATCCCTCCGAACTTACGGATTGTACTCCTCAACAACGATGGCGGCCACATCTTTCGACTGATTGATGGACCCAGTCGGCAACCCGAGCTGGAAACCTATTTTGAGACCCCTCACGGGTATACCGCCCGCAACACGGCCGCTGATGCGAAGATACAGTATCAGATAGCCGCCAAAGCCGAAACGTTAACCTCACTCCTCCCCGATTTCTTTCGCCCCGGCAGTCAGGCGAAACTGCTGGAAATAAAAACAGACAAACGAATCAACCAGGAACAGTTTTTGGCGTACAAATCGCAGCTCAACAATCTATATACCAGCAACTAAAACTGTAGTTTTAGTTGCTGGTATATAGATTGTTACCACTTAAAGGGGAAAACGACTCGGAATAGGTAGAAATCTGTTTTCTTTGTTACTCCATCCTCCGTTACGAACCTTACGCTCATGAACCAACGTCTACGCCTGTCCATTACCTGCTTTATACTTATGGCGCAGGTGATCTCCTTTTCCTCCACTATTGCCCAGGGTATCTCCTCTCCGCAAATCGATGCGCTGGTACAGAAAACGCTGACTACATTCGATGTGCCGGGTATCGCTGTCGCTGTTATTAAAGACGGAAAGGTAATTCACAGTAAAGGTTATGGCGTTCGTTCCCTCAAAACGGGGGAAAAGGTCGACGAAAATACCCTCTTTGGCATTGCGTCCAACAGCAAGGCGTTTACTTCGGCGGCTTTAGCAATCCTGATGGACGAAGGAAAACTGACCTGGGATGATAAAGTGATTGACTACATTCCGGAATTTCGGATGTATGATCCGTACGTAACCGATGCCTTTACCATCCGGGATTTACTCACGCACCGAAGCGGGCTGGGTCTGGGCGCAGGTGATCTGATGTTCTGGCCGGACTCCAGTAACTTCACCATGAAAGACATCATTCATAATCTGCGTTACCTGAAACCCGTCTCGGGTTTTCGAACAAAGTATGATTATGACAACCTCCTCTACATGGTCGCGGGTGAAGTTGTTGAACGGGTAAGCGGAAAAACCTGGGAAGCTTTTGTGGAAGAGCGGATCATGAAACCCTTAGGCATGAACCGAAGTGCGGGAAGCTATAGCCGTCTGGCTGATAAGGTCAATGTTATTGATGCGCACGCGCCCGTGAATGGGAAAGTACAGGTGATTAGCCGGGATATGTTTCGCTTTGGGTATTCGGCGGGGGGTATCAACTCCAGCGTGGCCGATATGAGCAAATGGGTCATTATGCAACTCAACAAAGGCAAATACGGCAATAGCCAACAAGTATTCAGTGAGAAACGGCAGGCCGATATGTGGGGAGCCCAGACCATTCTTACGGTAAACCCTACCCCCATTCCGCCCTACAACACGCATTTTTCCGCGTATGGATTAGGCTGGGGCCTCAGTGATGTAAAAGGCTACAAGCAGGTAACGCATACGGGTGGGCTTGCTGGCATGGTAACGCAGGTAACCCTCCTACCCGAACTTCAGTTGGGGATTATCGTTTTTACCAATCAGCAATCGGGGGCGGCTTTTAGCTCTATTACCAATACCATTAAAGACAGTTATCTGGGAGTAACCCCTACTGACTGGATCAAGCTGTATAGCGACCGGGTGAAAAAGGGACAGGATGAAGCCGATGCCATCACCAAAGGCATCTGGGAAACCATCGAGAAAGAGCAGAAAAGCAATAAGACCCCTGTCAACGTCACGGCCTATATGGGAACTTACCACGATCTGTGGTTTGGGGACGTCCTGATCAGTTTAAAAAATGGAAAACCCTGGTTCCAGTCGCTGCGGTCACCCAAGCTGACGGGCGAATTGTTTTTCTACAAAAACAACACGTTCATTGTCAAGTGGACGAACCGGAGCTTCGATGCCGACGCTTACCTCACGTTCCAGACCGACGAGAATCAGCAACCCGTCTCGATCCGGATGAAACCCATTTCCCCTCTCACCGATTTTAGTTTCGATTTTCAGGATCTCGACCTGAAGCGAGTACCCGCAGAAACCAATCGGTAAATCATAAAGTAGTACATTATCTTGATATAGCGTATAGTATAATAGCTACTTGTTTTTCTTATGGTCTGGCAAAACCCGTTCCACACGCTCCAACCACCTGGCCTCTCCCGCAATGATCAGGTTAAATTCAAGATCATTGTAGGCGCTCAACTTATTATTACCACTGGATTATGCCTAGCTGGTCTCGTACATCTCGTCGCTCATCAATATAGCCGGATTCCTGAACTGGTTTTTGCCTCGCTTACTCTTTTACCCATTCTCATCCTGTTGAAACGGTATCCCTTTCGGATAGCGGCCTTGTATTTCATCAGCATAGCCATCCTGGATGCCTTTGGGATCGCTGTTTTACGCATCAGTCAAGGCATCGATACGCTTGTTGAAAATAATTACTTCTATATTGTCTGTATTTCCATTTTTATACTGGATGGAAGGCCAGCTTATTTTTTTGCTATTGTATCCGGTTTATTAGGCTTACTCATTCGAGGTCTAGCCGTCTATTATTTGCACGAGCCTAATAATCTTGGCCAGTATATTAGTTTTATAGCGCCCTTCATGGTCGTTGCTTTCTTTAGTGATTGGGTAAAAAAGCTAACGGACGAAAATCAGGCGGCCATTGAAAGCAAAAATCGGCGACTCTCTGAGCTGAACACATTGAAAGATAAGTTGTTCAATATCATCGCCCATGATCTGCGCATCCCCATCGCGATCCTGAAAATGCAGCTCGAGCAGCTTCGGGATCGTAACCCGAAATCGAAACGGATTACGATTTCACTGGAAGAGTATCACCGATTGGTTGATAGTGTCGACAGGACCTATGTAACTCTGGATAATTTACTACAATGGAGCCTACTGCAACGGGAAGCGCTTGGCAACAGACCTGTTCATGTCGATTTACCCCAACTTCTACAAGCTACCCTCGCTCTATACGACAATCAGCTTCAGCTCAAGGAGCTAAGCTTACGAACAAAGATGGAACCGACTGAGGTCTTTGTCGATAGCTACCAGGTCCAGATCATTATCCGAAATATTCTTCAGAATGCCATCAAATTCACGCCAGTGGGCGGTTCTCTTTATCTTCAGACCCAGGCAATGGCCGATGGGACTAAATTAACACTCACGGATTCGGGGATTGGTATGGACGAACCAACGATCGCTTCACTGGCCAACTCCTTTATTTCCAGACCAGGCACAGGCGGAGAAAGAGGCACAGGTATTGGGTTGCAACTGGTCCAGGAGTTAGTAGCAGCCAATGGGGGCCAGCTTACGATTCAGAGCCAGGTAGGCGAAGGAACAACGGTGGAAGTGCTGTTTCCCCAAAAGAGTATATAACCTACCCAGACTAGCATTTCTGTCACAAGTTATCGTATTTCATGGTTCAATTCGTGAACGAGCCCCCTGATGAAATACCTTCTGATTACCATCGCCATCCTACTTGGGTCATCCCCTGTTTTAATTGCCCAGAAACCGCCTGTCAAATCACCCGAAAACGAAAAATTTGTGTTCCTCAACAATGGGGCTACCGTCGGAATGATTATTAAATCGGTAGTAAAGGCCGATAAACAACGACTTAAATTAACCGATCAGCAATTACCCAAAGCAAAAGAAATTATTACGAAAGCTGTTGTCGACTTTAACGAGGGCGTAAAAACGTTAAAAGCCGCCGGAATGAATCAGAAAAAATTAAGAACCCTGGCGCTGGGCGTAGAAGACGAAAAAGTAAAAGCCTATAAAGCGATCCTAACGCCTGAGCAGTATCAGATCGTTGTTACGCAGCACAAAAAAGTGTATCCTGAAAGTAGAGTCTAGCCTACCAGCTTTGTAGGTTTTGCTATGTCTTTTCAACCTCGGCGACCCTGGTTCGCCGGTAAGGTCTGTTTCGACCCTGATAGCCTACAGCGTCGCCCTCATGATATGATTGTCATCACCTTAAACAAAACTGACAATTTATAAAAGGCTAAAGCTACTTGGTGATAACCATTTGACCACTAGTGAGTTTTATTAAGACTCAACGTTATCTAATGGACTATGGACTTTCAAGAACTTATGCTCACTTATGGCTATCCTATCCTGTTTCTTGGGGTGCTGCTGGAAAGTGAAGCCTTTTTACTGGTCGGAGTGTATTTGGCCAACCAAGGGTATTTTTCCTTGCCCGCCGTCATTGCCCTGGCCGCACTTTCTTCGTTTTGTATTACCCAGTTCTGTTTTTGGCTGGGCTGTCGCTACGGCAGTAACTTTATCCGCACACGGCCTCGTTGGCAGCTTCGCTACCAGCGCATTGAGCGATTGACGAATCGCTATGGTACAGGTTTAGTAATCGGCTTTCGGGCGCTGTATGGGTTACGGGGAGCTGTACCAGCCGCTGTGGGGCTGGCTGGCTTCTCTTCGGCCCGGTTTATGGTCTTCAATGCACTGGGGGCTTTAGTATGGGCGTTGGTGGTGGCTCTTTTAAGCAGCAATCTGGTTCAAGGATTTAACCAGCTTTATGAGAGCCTGCCTCCTTCCGAAACGATGGCCCTTTATGCACTGGCAGCTATAATAGGCTTAGGACTTGTTTTCCAATGGGTCAAACGGTCTCGCTTAAAAAGACAGACGGTAAATGGCCTCTCTATACAACGAGAGAATGGCTTGCCGTTACCGGTAGAAACAGACTCCCGCAGGTAAGTCACTAAACAGAGCATCAAGACCAAAAGATGGCTTGGTTAAGCGTAAACTAGGCTTTTCTAAAAAAGAAGTGGTATTGTCAGTAAACCTCTAAAGCCCTACAAACGCAACCAACTGGCTGCGTTTGTAGGGCTTTTGCTCTACTTAATAAATTCACCTGGCTCGCTCCGATTAGTCGACACCAGCTGCCTTTTTGGTTTTCTCCTTGGCAACAGCTTTCAACTCTTTAGCGTCACTTTTAATCGCTTTCTTGCGAGCATGTTTCATTTTTCGATCCGCTTTAGCCTCGCGAGTCTTGGCGTCAGAAATGCCCGCTATTTCAAGACCTTTGCCTGTAGCTGCATTCGAGCGTAGCTCCTTGGCTTTGGCCACTTTCTTTTCAGCTTTCTCTTCTTTTTTCTCGGCCTTGCCTACTTGAGCCGCCTGTCCAAAACTGGTTTGGGTTATGGTTAGCATCGCTAACAGCGAAGCACCTAAAATGATCTTTTTCATACTCGTTGTTTAATTTAGTGAAAGGATAAAATTTACTTACTCAATTTATTGGCACTGATAATCAAAGAACTAAAAGTATAATTGGGCTTGGCGCCGGATCTCTCCTTAGCGCCAAGCTAGTCGTGAATGGTAGATTGGGAAAAGCGATCAAGCAATCACGTAAAACAGATTGCTTACTTAAAGCGCTGCGATCTTGTAAGAGGCCAGCCTGCCGACCCCGTCCATGATTTTGTCGTAGGAGCAGAGTTGGTCATCTTACGGAGTAGACTATACGAATGCCTCAGAGAGCGAGTCTTATAATCCTCGCTCTTACCAGGAGTAAGAGGTTGGACTTTGGTCATTTTAGACTGAATGAATCGGTAAGCCAGATAACAATAACCGAGAATGATTCCTATCTCGATTACTGTGTTGAAGGGTTCTCGTTCATAGCGGCCTAACTTCATGTCATTATACCAGTCAATCACTACCCAGCAATACACTACAAACAACACGCTACTAGCCAGAATGATACCTGCTACTATTTTTGATCTTCTCATAATTGAATTCTCTAAGGTCAACACTTAATGATAGTTCAAGGAATTCTGCTGCACTTGATACGCCGATTGAACAGGCAGCAGGAGCCATAGCGCGCTACCGAGAATAGCGCAACTGTAAACCAACAAGAAATGAATGACTCATAGACGCCAGATGGCATGCATTACTTGCAGACGCCTACGTTTGGGAGGCTTGTCTATAAAGAAAACCAATGGCGCTAAAGCGAACACAAAAGACCAACCTACAGACAGCGCTATCGGCCGATTGATCGGAGTAATAACGGCTTGAGCTGGAAGGATTTTTCGCTTAACACCCGCCGTAGATTGGGGTGATCGGACCGATGTTCCAAGAACATACGTATCATAAGCATCGCCAAAGCTATCGCCGGTCTCGCCTAAATCAATTTCCAGTACAGCGCACCCGTAAAATAGACTAACCAGAAATACAGTCAACTGAATAGCTACCTGACGGCTCCGGCCAACCAGAACGGCTCTCCGTTTCAAAGAAGTAGCGCAAAAAATCGGACTGGTTTTGACTGGGTCTATCGCAATGCTCAGCACAGATGGATATAGATTAGACGTAAAACGGGTTGACTACTAAAAGGATCATATTAGATGAATATGGGTCCTGTCAATCGAGAAGGCGATATGGATAGTCGATATCTTGGCAAAATGTTTGCCACCAGGTTATTTCATGGATGCGACCCAGGCGGATCGGATACTTAAAAAAACTAGAAATAGCCTCCATGTTAATTATTCCCAATACTTACCAATACCATTGTGACTTGGAAATACATTAAGCATATCATAGTTGTATAACTAAGTAATTTGACTCATGGGTCATAAATTCTACAGAGTTGAGGAAGAGAATAGGCAACTTGAAAAGAAGCGCATTTTTAATTATAGGACTTACGCAAAAGTGGTAAATTGAAATAAAAAATAGCTTGAAGGTCACCGCACAACTTTACGGACAGTTTCTACTGAGTAGCCAGATCAACTATACGGCTACCTACTTGGCTGATCACCTGGAAGGGATCACCCATGACAATGTGCAGTACTTTCTCAAAGCTAGCCGAGTGGCACCTCGCCAGGTCTGGCAACATGTCCGCCACCAAATTCAACTGGATACCGATGGCTATATCCTCTTTGATGATACCGTGCTCAATAAAGAACATAGTCATAAAATTGAACTGGTTCGTCGGCAATACAGTGGAAATGCTCATGGAATCATCAAAGGCATCGGTGTGGTTAATTGTGTCTACTTCAATCCTAAAATTAATCAGTTCTGGCTCATTGACTACCGTATTTTTAATCCCGATGAGGATGGAAAAAGCAAGTTGGATCATGTGTTGGACATGCTTAACCAACTAGCACCCCGCCAGATCAGTTATCGAATCGTCTTAATGGACAGTTGGTATGCTGTGACCGACCTCTTCAAGTGGCTCATTACCAATGAAAAACTGTTTTACTGTCCTATCAAGAGCAACCGTAAGGTCGATGATTCAGGTGGCAAAGAACCGTATCAACCTGTCAGCTATCTGAGCTGGTCAGCTCAACAGGTGCAGCAGGGTAAGCTGGTTAAAGTACACAAGATGCCTCAAAACACCTATCTTAAACTGTTCCGCGTACTGGTGTCTACCCACCGGACGGACTATATCGTCACCAACGATTTAGCTCAAAATGAGACGAGTGCCGCTGAAGAAAAAAGTGGTATTCGTTGGACAATTGAGCAGTTTCATCGAGAAGATAAGCAGATCACGGGTCTGGAATGTTGTCAATGTCGATTAGCTCGTAGTCAACGCAATCACATTGGCTTAGCGGCTCTGACTTGGTTACGTTTTAAACAGTTGGCTTATCAGACTAAGAAAACGGTTTACCAACTCAAACAAGGCTTATTAGATGCTTACCTTCGTCAAGAGTTGGCGAATCCTTCAGTTGCCTTTGCGTAAGTCCTAAATTAATCTAATTTAACGATTATAGATATATTCTCAAGATTATATGCCATTTATCAAATCAATCGTATGATTTTATTGATAAAGTAAGCTGATGACTATAACTGAAATTAACTGATTGCACCTTTGAACGTGCATTCTGGACTATAACAGGCAGCTAAAGCTTAACGGAATAATACTTAGCGAAAACATTCCTGAGCAAGTACGTGTTGGTCATTGCATTCACCATACATATTCAACTCATGGGTAATTTATTGTACACTATCGCTGTCATATTAGTCATCATTTGGCTATTGGGCTTTTTAGGAGTTTTAGGGGCTGGCATTGCCGGTAGCGGCCTCATTCATATTTTGCTGGTGATTGCTGTGATCGCTATCATTTTGCGATTGATACAAGGTCGGAGTGTCTGATTAGCCTTCTGTCGATTGCAAAAAAGGCTAACCGTGTTGGTTAGCCTTTTTTGCAATCGACAGAAACTCGCCTTTATAACTTCCCGTTGCTTACCGACTTAATGCCCAGACTCCAGATGGCTGTCACTCAGTTTTATTTCCTGTTGTTTATGTTGCAATAGCGCCTTGAGTTTGAGTAATAAATCCCAATCCGTTAACCGGGAGGCTTGGTTGCTCACGATCTGAATCAGTTGTTCTAATTCCGCAACGGTCAACCAATAGCTCGACTGGCTGGATCGTTCTAGACGAAATTCATCCAGACACATTCGCTCAATATGCTGACGCTCATACGTTAGATAGCTAGAAAGACTATCTCCCTCCCTAATAGTATCGGCTGCCCGAAAGACTTTGATTCGGATGATCGTTGTGGTCGGCTGAACGAGCCCTAACCGGGTCAACTCATCATAAAATTGAATCCAACTGGTGAATTGCGTAGGCAACTCAAGATGATAGTCAAGTTTCTGACTAGCAGAATTAGGCTCTGTTCTATTCATTCAACAGGATGCACGGTATATATTTAGAAAACGACACATAACAGACCCTCCAAGTTGACACGTTAACGCATTCTTAGTGGGCCACACCTACCAGGTATCGTACTATAGATGTCAATGTGTACTGTGGGTTTAATCAGTAGGCACTAAGTCGGCGTGCATGTCGGAACGCGTATTCTATCAGGAGGGAGCATTTTCTATGACTATTTTATGTCGTAATGCTGCTACAAGAATTGCCCTTCTTAACCACTAGTTTTACTGAGATTAAAATTACATTAAACAAATAATCGGTAATTGAGTGTTTATACTGGTAAATTTTTTTGGCTGAAAAAGGCTTCACACGTTTTATTTCTCCTACCATGTATACACGCGCTTACTTCAGACTTCTTATCCTTGTCATAACACCTCTACTTGTTTTGGCCTGCGCCCGCAATCCGGTGACCGGTAAGCGCGAAATTAACCTAATGTCGACCGAGCAGGAAATTGTCATAGGTAAAGAATCACATCCGTCTGTTGTTGCCACCATGGGCCTGTATGAAGATAAAAATCTTCAGGCTTTTATGAACCAGAAAGGAAAAGCAATGGCCAGCATTTCGCATCGGCCCGACCTTCCTTATCAATTCTACATTGTTGATTCGCCCATCGTCAATGCCTTTGCCGTACCGGGAGGCTACGTTTATTTCACGCGTGGTATTTTGGCCCACTTTAATAATGAAGCTGAATTTTCCGGGGTACTGGGTCACGAAATAGGTCATATTACGGCCAAGCATGCCGCCCGCTCTCAGAAAAGTCAGTTGCTCAGTACAATTGCCCTCATTGGCGGAGCCGTGCTAGCCCCTCAGGCTGTCGGTCAAAATATCGAAACGCTTCAGCAAGGACTGGGCCTTTTATCTCTCAAATACAGTCGTGATCACGAATCAGAGTCAGACAAGCTAGGCGTCGAATATTCCAGTAAGATTGGCTACGATGCTCGCCAGATGGGTGATTTTTTCGGGACACTCAAACGTATTTCCGACCGGTCCGGACAGGCTATACCCCAGTTTATGTCGACTCACCCCGATCCGGGTAATCGCTTTACGCGCGTGCATGAACTGGCCAAAGATTATCAAACCAAAAATCCAGCCTCCTACCAGGTAAATCGCGATCAATACCTACGGTTGATTGACGGCATTATGTATGGTGAAGATCCTAAGCAGGGTTTTGTTGAAAACAACTATTTCTATCACCCTGAACTACGTTTTCAATTTCCGGTACCGGCCGGCTGGCAGTCGCAAAACTCACCTAGCCAGTTCCAGATGGCCGCTAAAGATGGGAAAGCAGCGATGATTCTGATGCTGGCCAAAGGGAATTCACTGGATGAAGCGGCCCAGAATTTGGTGAAAGAATTGAGTCTGAACGTACTGGAGAACGGGAAAACAACCATCAACGGCAATCCGGCCTATGTCCTTATTTCCCGTCAGCAACAACAACAAGGTCAACAACAGGACCCTAAATCGGCTCTCCAGATTGGCACCTGGCTGATTCAGTATAACAATGCCATCTATGCCCTGCATGGGCTAGCGACCAATGCCGACTTTACGGCTAATTTCAGCACATTCAAGCAGGTGGCCGAAAATTTTCGCTCGCTCAGTGACCCCGATAAACTCAATCGCAAAGCCGAACGAATTGTGGTAAAAGCAACGCCACGTGATGGGTCATTTCGTGACGTGGTAACCCAGTTAGGGATGCCTGCTAATCGGGTAGAAGAGGCTGGTATCTTAAATGGGTTAAAAGCGGACGACCGCATTACAAGAGGCACGTTGATCAAGATCATTAGTCGATAGACCGTTGCTGCTTCAACCTGTTGTAGTCGGCGGCCCAGTCACAAATCAAATTTACAATCTCACATTGCTGAGTTTGTGACTGGGTCGCCCGAGCGGACTTTTATTAGATCAACAGATTTACTTTTGATGATAATTGGGTGACGAATGAAAGATTTGCCCTTTTTGTTTGGCTATGCCCATTCTACTCTGTCCGTAACGTCTTTACCGGATTCATCAGCGCAGCTTTCACGCTACGGAAGCTCACCGTTAGCAGGGCAACCAGTACCGTAATCAGAATGGCAAGGACAAAAATGCCTGCACCAAGCTCAATCCGATACACGAAACTATTCAACCAATTGCTCATGACCCACCACGCTAGCGGAGCCGCCAACAGAAACGCAATCAACAACAGGCGAGAAAACTCTTTACCAAATAGCCAAAGGATACTGGTCGTACTGGCGCCCAATACTTTGCGCACTCCGATTTCCTTCGTTTTCTGAGCGGCCATGAACGATACCAGTCCGTACAGGCCCAGACAACCAACAAAAATAGCAATGGCCGCAAACGCCTGAATGAGCCGAAGTAACATGGTATCGAGCTTATAGAATCGCTCAATATCCTCATCCAGAAAGCGGTAAGTGTAAATGGATGATGGATACATGGCCGTCCAGGCCTTTTCAAAACCAGCCAGGGTTGTTCGCAGGTTTGCCGGATTTATTTTTACCCCACAACTGTTATAAAGCTCGCCCCAGGTTGTGAGACATAATGGCTCAACAGCAACCCGAAACGACTTAAAGTGAAAATCCTTCATCACGCCAACGATCGTTCCCTTTCGCCCATTGATCGTCGCGGCTTTGCCGATTACATCCTGTAAAGACGCTAGCCCAAGGGCTTTCACGGCCGTTTCGTTCAGCAGGTATTCCCCGATGGTATCCGACGGAGCCAGGTTACGGCCCGCCAGAATGGGAATTTTGAACGTAGGGATATACCGATGATCGCCAGCTTTCATGGAAATATTGAATTTTTCATTTTCCGGACGGGTATCAAAACGAAACGACGTGCTAGCCAGGAATTCGGTGGCGGGCGGGGAATCAAAAAACGTTACGTTTTCTACCCCAGCCTGTTCGGAAAGCTGCGTGCCCAGCGTGTTGATTTTCGATGTTTTATTGTCAGGCACGGGCAAAATAACGATGGCATCTTTCTGAAAGCCCATGTCGGCCTGTTGCGAATAACGCAATTGATTGGTAATGATCAGCGTCCCGATAATCAACAACTGCGAGATGGCAAACTGTGTAACGACGAGTCCCTTACGCAACGAAAACCCACCAACTGCCCGTTGCGATAGTTTCCCTTTCAGCGCCAACACGGGCTGAAAACGGGCCAGAATCAAACCAGGGTAAGCCCCCGAACAAAAAACCACGATCAACAGCAGACCGACTAAAAAGGCGAGTAGCTGCGCATCGGCCAACGGATTGAGCACCAGTTGTATGTCGAACCATTGATTCACAAACGGCAGCAGCAGATAGGCCAGTGCCACCGCAATAATCATAGCCAATCCGGCAATAAGCGCGGTCTCTGTAATGAATTGCCAGAACAAAGCACCCCGCTCACTTCCCAGCGCCTTCCGAACCCCGACCTCTTTGGAGCGTCCCAACGCCTGCGCCGTTGCCAGATTAATAAAATTCACACAGGCCGTCACAACCAGAAATAAACCGATCAGGGCAAACGTCCAGAGGTTCTTTTTCTCGGTGTATCCCCGCAGTTTTGGATTAAAATGAACATCGGAAAGCGGTTGTAAGTTGAAATGAAACAGCTTCGCATTCGCTTTGTCGTAGTATTTATCCGTAATAGCCGGAAGAATTTTTGCATCGACTACTTCTGCCGATACATCCGGTTTGAGCCGGATAAAACATTGCATCTCTTTATTAAAACCGACCCACCAGTCTTTTTCAACCAGCCAGGGACTATGCTCCTGCAAATTGTCATATGGCAGGTAGACCTCCGAACGAAAGTCTGTTGTAGCAGGCAGGTCCTTAAGAACGCCGGTCACCTTAACAATCAACGACCCATCAATGTGCAGGATTTGGCCAATTGGGTCTTTATCCCCAAAATACTGTTTCGCAACTCGCTCTGTAATCAGGGCGGTATTCCGATCCTGTAATGCCGTTTTGGGATTACCTTGTACTAATGGAAAATTAAAAATGTCGAGGAATTCCGAGTCGGCAAAGGCCACATCCTGCTCAAACTTTTTCTCCGGGGATAGAGACACGACTCGTTTTTTCAAAAAAGCAATTCGCCCCACTTTATCTGCGACACTATATCCTTTACGGAATGCCTCTCCCATCGGATTTGGCACCCCCGTGCTATAAGTTATTTTATCGGTATGAAGCTCTGTATAAATCCGATAGATCCGGTCCTGGTGGGCATGGAAGGTGTCAAAACTCAGGTGGTAGTTAACCAGTGTAAAGATTAGGATGGCACAGGCAATACCCAGACTTAGGCTCACGACATTGATCAGCGTGTAGGATTTGTGTCTATTCAGTTTTCTCCAGGCGATTCGAACATAATTACTTAACATAGTCATTGGGTTTGGTGGCGAATAATAAGTTGATTGCGGGAAAAAAGGAGTTACCTGAGGTTGGCGACGCCAGAGCCGGGGATGCAACAGTAGTAGCATTTCGAGCACATAGAGTAGTTGGGCTGGCGTATGGCCATATTGCTGGCTTCTCGTCTGGAACAATTCATACATATCCCCCAACACTTCGTTCCGGAGATGCGGAGCGGTAATGCGTGTCATGAGCCATTCCGCCCAGCGTGGCGGTTCGGGTTGTTGGTCCGGCTGGGTTTTATTTTTTCGATTCATGGCTGATGATCAAAAGCAGTTTTCGGAATACCATCCCACAATTCATTTCGAATACGCCGGGCTTCCCGTAAGGCTTGTTCGCCTGTCATGGTTACGGTAAACAGGCGTTTACTCCGTCCTCCCCGTTCAGCAATTGGCTCGCTAAAGCGGGAATGAACGAGCCCTTTCTCTTCTAATCGCTGCAAGGTTCGATGAACAACACCTAAGCTCATATGCCGCTCCAAACGCTCACTTAATTCTTCCAGAACGGCTACGCCGTAGGCATCATCGTAGAGACGGGCAATCGTCAGCAGAACGATCTCTTCAAACTCACCAAGTTGGGTACCTTTCATCTGTTGGTATACCTGCTTACCGAAGCAACGTTTATCTTTCCTCTTTGCATAGCAAATCAAAGGCCAATCACCTAAAAAGGGCTACGCGCCTAAAAAAGGGTTATTTTTATACGTTTCATGGCTGATTAGCGTCCGAAAACGGACGGGAAGCTGTCCATATCTGGACGGCTAGTGAAGCACTTCGCCTACCGACAACGACTGGCTCGTTCCCGACGGGCCTGCTCATCGTTGATCGATTCGCCCCGTTGCCAGGCTTCGCAGGCTTTCGCTTTGTTCCCTAAGGCAAATTCAGCGGTCCCGATGGAATAGTAAAGGGCATCGACAGAAGCATCCAGCTTTTCAGCGGTTCGGAATTCGTCCAGCGCTTTGGCAGCTTGCCGCTGACCAAGCCAATAGAGTCCTAAGGTGTAGTGCGCCCAGGCATTCTGGTTATCCCGTTGCAGCGACTCTTCGACCAGCGGTAGGGCCTCAGCCGGACGATTTAGCCTGATCAGCAAATAGGCTTTGTTATTCAGGTAATACGGTTGACGCGGCTGCCGGGCCAATGCCCGTTCCACATAGGTCAGAGCCTCGGCATAGTTTCCGGCATGTGCCAGCAATAAACTCTGGTTATTGAGAGCCGCATCCTGATTGGGATTTAGTTTCAGGGCCTGACGGATATCGGCTTCGGCTGTTTTGTAGTCTTTCTGGCTATAATACAGTGCTCCACGATTGGTTAGGGCCTCTACGTTATTGGGCTTGAGTTGAAGGGCAAGATCGTATGCCGTTTGCGCCTGAGCTACTTTATTGAGTCGAACGTAGGTATCGCCCAACCGGGTTTGGTAAAACGTAGAATCCTGGTATTGTTTCTCAATGCGTTCGAGATCGCTTAAGCTGCCCGCGGCATCGCCCATTTCCAGCTTCACTTCTGCCCGGTTGAAATAAGCCGTTCCAAAATCCCGATCAGCATCCAGTGCCCGGTTATAATCAGCTAATGCCCCCTCCCGATCATCGTTCCGGAATTTAGCCAGGCCCCGATTATTGTACGCATCCGCAAAATCGGGCTTTTTGGCAATGGCCTCCGAATAGTACCGGATCGCTTCTTTGTATTCGCGCTTCTGGAGCTGCAAATTCCCTTTCAAAAAAAACTGAGCCGCTTCATCGGAATCGTTCGTACAGCCTACAATGATGAATGATGAATGATGAATGATGAATACCCAGACAAATAGGCGACGGACTAAGTTGCTTACCTTTGTAAAACCATAATCAAGTACCCAAAAATTAGTCATCATTCATCATTCATCATTTATAATTCATCATTCCCACGTGCGTTTCGTTCAGGATATCCCAAACCCGCAATTCCGCATTGGCCTTTACGCCTGGAATAGCAAATATATTGTCAAAATCGAAGCCGGTCCCTATGAGCAGACCTACAAAGTCAGCGAAATGGACCTTATTGACCCGGCAGCCGTTCCGAGCCTACTAGATCAGGAGTTTCTGACAAAGGTAAGCCAACGGTTTCAGGATATGGATGCCGACTGGCAGGCTACAGGCGATCGTAATAACGCATTTTAAGGACTGACACAGCTTTTAAACCTAATTTCTCGTCGTTTTCGTGGTTTCCTTTAGGTAACTCGCTCGCTTGAGGGGCCTCTCATGTCTACTTTTGTGACCTGAGTAAATCCGGTTGGGAGTTACTCCATTTTTATCGCCAACACAAGATGTACAAACTAAAAATCATTTCGTCCACCGTTCGGCCGGGGCGGAAAGGGCCACTTGTTGCCCAGTGGATTGCCGAAGAAGCCAAAAAGCAAGGCAGCTTCGAGGTCGAAGTCCTCGATTTGGGGGAGATTGCACTACCGCTCATGAATGAAGCCGTCCACCCCATCATGAAACAGTACGAGCACGACCACACCAAACAGTGGAGTGCTAAAATAGAGGAAGCCGACGCCTTTATTTTCGTAACCGCCGAATACGACTACAGCTATCCTGCATCCTTAAAAAATGCCTTAGAATACCTGGTTCACGAATGGGCTTACAAACCGTCGGGTATTGTGAGCTACTCGGCCGGGCCATTTGCGGGCGTCAGAGCAGTCATCAGCCTGAAAGGCGATTTGATCGGTTTCCGCAATGTGGCCCTGGCTGAAGGTGTCACCATCCCACTTGTCAATGGGCTTATTAATGAAGATGGGGTATTCACACCCACCGATCAGTTGACGGCCTCTGCCACCCAGATGCTCCATCAGTTGGTGCGCTGGACCAAAGGCATGAAAGCGATTAAGGACGATAAGTAACGATTTGGCCGTATACGGAAAGATTCCGGGAAAATCACTCGTTTTTTCAATCCTTCCGGGCAGTTCGCGAGTTAGTTGATAAACAGTCTATCAGGGGGAGCTTATATCCGTTCACCCAGGCTATCGTTTATCATCTGATTCGCGTTCGTTATGACAAACAATTCGGTTGACCTCGACCAACTTAGCATCAATACAATCCGACTATTGTCGGTCGATGCTGTTCAGAAAGCAAATTCCGGTCACCCTGGCTTGCCGCTGGGAGCCGCTCCAATGGCCTATGTACTCTGGTCCCGCTTTTTGCGTTTCAATCCGAAAGATCCCCATTGGCCCGATCGGGATCGATTCGTCTTATCGGCAGGTCACGGCTCTGCCCTGCTTTATAGCCTGTTGCATTTATACGGCTATGATCTTTCCCTCAATGATCTGAAGCATTTCCGGCAGATCCATTCCAAAACCCCCGGCCACCCCGAATCAAATCTGACGCCTGGGGTTGAAGTAACCACCGGTCCGCTCGGTCAGGGTTTCGCCAACGGAGTCGGCATGGCTATGGCCGAGGCCTTCCTGGCCGCTACCTACAATCGGGAAGGTCATTCAGTTGTGGATCATTATACGTATTCCATTGTCAGTGATGGCGATTTGATGGAAGGAATCGCATCGGAAGCCGCGTCATTGGCAGGCCATCTGAAACTCGGCAAGCTCATTTACCTCTACGACGACAACCTGATTTCACTGGACGGTCCTACCGATCTGGCGTTTACCGAAGACCGAATGTCGCGCTTTGACGCCTACGGCTGGCACACCCAACACGTATCGGATGGCAATAACCTCGATGCCATTGAAGCCGCCATTCGACTCGCTCAGGCCGAAACCGAACGTCCATCCATTATTGCGGTTCGTACTGTTATTGGCTATGGAAGCCCATTAGCCGGAACCAGCAAAGCGCATGGTAGTCCGTTGGGGGAAGAAAATGTCCGAAAAACGAAAGAATTCTTTGGCTGGGACCCCGATAAATCGTTCGTGATTCCCAACGAAGTGAAAGAGTACCTGCTCGAAACCGGAAGCCGGGGTGCCGAGTTACAAGCTGATTGGGAGAAACGATTTAAGGATTACAAGAAAACGTTTTCCGACCAGGCAAACGACTTCAGCCGATCTTTTTCGGGTAAGCTTCCCACCGATTGGGAAGCGGATCTGCCTCAGTTTGCCCCTGAAGACGGCCCATTGGCTACCCGACAGGCATCCGGCAAAGCGCTGGAAGCCCTGAAAAAGCGGGTTCCGTACATTTTTGGTGGATCGGCCGATCTGGCTTCGTCAAACGAGATGCCCACTAAAGGCGATGTAAGCTTTCAGCCGGGCCATTACGAAAATTCGAATATCTGGTTTGGCGTGCGCGAACATGCTATGGGAGCTGCCCTCAACGGCATGGCACAACACGGGGGTATTCACCCCTACGGCGGCACTTTCCTCAATTTCTCCGATTACATGCGTGGGGCCATTCGACTAACCGCACTGGCTGAGTCGGCCGTCACGTTCGTCTTTACCCACGATAGCATCGGTTTAGGCGAAGATGGCCCAACACACCAACCGGTTGAGCAATACGTTGCCTTACGCGCCATTCCGAACATCATTGTTCTGCGCCCTGCCGATGCCAACGAAACAATCGAAGCCTGGCGGGTAGCCATGAAACAACCGAAAACGCCGGTGCTACTACTCCTCTCCCGACAGAAACTACCCGTGATCGATCAGACCAAATACGGTTCGGCAAGGGGTGTCGAAAAAGGAGCCTATATCCTCAGTGAATGTGAAGGTATTCCTCAACTCATTCTACTAGCTACAGGGTCAGAAGTATCGCTGGTAATGGAAGCCCAGCAAGAGCTAAAAAAACAGGGTATTCGGGCACGGGTGGTTAGCATGCCCTCCTGGGAATTGTTCGAACAGCAGGATATTACCTACCAGCATCAGGTATTACCTCCTGCCATCCGCAAACGATTGGCCGTTGAAGTAGGCTCGCCGATAGGCTGGCACAAATACGTGACCGACGAAGGCACCACCATTAGTATGAATCGCTTTGGTCTATCAGGACCAGCCGAAGAGTTAATGGCCTACTTTGGATTCACGGTCGAAAACGTGGTCAAGCAGGCAAAAGCGGTGCTAAAAGGGCAACCGCAGGGAATGGAGAAGAAAGAGGTTTTGTCTTGACGTAATCTAGAAAGATGAAAACAGCACAGCACTTAATAACCATTATTTATCGACCATAACCAGAAGTTGGGCAACGGTTGAACCTAACTGGCCTTGAATGGTTTTATATTTGTACATAAACAAGACGCCGGACCAATCCGGCGTTTCGTTTTAATTAATTAAGCTATTAAACCTATAGACAATACTCACTATGTCTATCCAGTTCACTGACAATATAAGTACAGCCGCCAAGCGCGACATCCTCGATCTAGCCCAGAAGATTGGTTCGTTTCAACAAGGTGATATAGCCGATGAAGCGTTCCGGAAATTCCGGCTCACACGTGGGGTGTATGGTCAACGGCAACCCGGCGTACAGATGATTCGGATCAAGCTGCCCCACGGGCGCATCACGGCCGATCAACTAATTCGGATTGCCGATCTGTCGGATAAATACGCGACGGGCAATCTGCACGCTACAACCCGGCAGGATATCCAACTGCACTTTGTCAAGCTGGCCGATTCGCCCCAGCTCTGGGCCGACCTCGAGGATGCCAACATTACGCTAAAAGAAGCCTGCGGGAACACGGTACGAAACGTAACTGGCTCAGCCAGAGCAGGTATTGATCCACTGGAGCCATTCGATATTACTCCCTACGCGCATACTATTTTCGACTATTTCCTGCGCAATCCGATTTGTCAGGATATGGGTCGTAAGTTTAAGATTTCGGTTTCATCCAGCGAAAAAGACTCTGCGTATGGTTATATGCATGACGTAGGGCTTATTGCTCGTATACAGGATGGCAAACGGGGATTCAAAGTCATGCTGGGTGGTGGTCTGGGAGCTCAACCTTTTTCAGCACAAACGGCGTTTGAATTTCTGGAAGAAGACCAGGTGATTCCATTCATCGAGGGTGTCATTCGGGTATTTGATCGCTACGGTGAACGCCAGAAGCGGCACAAAGCCCGCATGAAATACTTGCTTAACGATATTGGTCTGGAAGAATTGCTGCAACGCATTGCCGACGAAACGCCTGCTTTACGTGTGAAATCGTATGAAGTTGACAACAACGCGGGCAATTCGCTTTTCGAAACACCACCTGCCGAACGTCTTGATGCGCCCGCTCCGAGTATCATTGAGGGCGATGATCAATTTGATCGCTGGCTTAAAACCAACGTTTTCGAACAAAAACAGGCGGGCTGGTATTCGGTTCAACTGCGCGTCTTGCTGGGTGATATGCATTCTGATACCGCACGTGCGTTGGCCCAGATTGTGAAACAATATGCCGCCGATGATATCCGGGTGACGGTCAATCAGGGCTATTTACTTCGTTTCGTGAAACCTGAGGATTTGCCAGCTATTTATCAGGCCCTCAATGCGCTTGGGTTGGCTGAGCCTGGTTTCGATACGACTGCCGATATTACAACCTGCCCCGGCACGGATACCTGTAATCTGGCCATTTCGAGCAGCTACGGTATTACACGGGCTCTCGAACAGATGATGCACGATGAATTTCCGGATCTGGTATTCAACGACGACATCAAAATCAAGATTTCGGGCTGTATGAATGGATGTGGTCAGCATTCAGTGGCCAACATCGGTTATCATGGTTCATCGCTCAAAAACGGAGCCTACGTACTTCCTGCCCTACAGGTGTTGCTGGGTGGTGGTTTTAATGGAAAAGGCGAAGGACTAATAGCTGATAAGGTTATTAAAATTCCCGCTAAACGTGGTCCTGATTCGCTGCGGTATTTACTCCGTGATTTTGAAGCCAATACGTTCGATGGCGAATACTACAGCGACTACTATGCTCGTCAGGGCAAAAACTATTTTTATCAGTTGCTGAAACCACTGGCCGACCTGAAAACACTCGTCAACAGCGATTACATCGACTGGGATCATACCGAACAATACGTTACTGAAGTGGGTATCGGCGAATGCGCCAGTGTACTCATCGATCTGGTAGCCACAACGTTGACCGAAGCCAGCGAAAAATTAGGCTGGGCACGCGAAGCGCTTTCTGAAAGCCGCTGGTCAGATGCTTTGTACCATACCTACAATGTGTTTATTACAGGTGCCAGAGCCGCTTTAATGAGCCGCGATGTGCCAACCAACACACAACACGGCATCGTAAGTGATTTCGATAAAACCTTTGTCGGCACGCCCGATTTCCATCAGGCAGAAGGCGAATTTAAAGCGTTGGTGTTCAGCATTAACAAACAGGAACCCTCTGAAGAGTTTGCTCGTCGGTTCATTGCACAGGGCGAAGCCTTTCTTCAGGCTGTTCAAGCTTACCGGGAAGTGCAAATCGAACAGGAAGGTTTACCTGAGTTACAAGCCTTGACCCAGGCGCTGGATAGTTAAATTTATGTATGATGTATGATATAGGGGATAGTTCGCCTATATCATACATCCTATATCCTACATCATTATGAAGCTTACGCTCGTAGGGGCTGGTCCTGGCGACCCTGACTTAATTACAGTAAAAGGAATTAAAGCCTTACAACAGGCCAACGTGGTCATGTACGATGCGCTGGTCCACCCTGACTTACTGGAATATTGCCAGCCTGATGCCTTGAAAGTTTATGTCGGCAAACGCCGGGGTGCTTACTCGTGCGTTCAGGAAGATATTAACCCACTCATCGTCCATTATGCCCAGCAATACGGGCATGTGGTCCGGCTCAAAGGGGGCGACTCGTTCATATTCGGGCGCGGGTACGAAGAAGTTGACTATGCTAGGCAGCACGGGATTGACACACAGGTTATACCGGGTCTGTCCAGTAGCTATGCCGTACCCGCTTCAGCTGGAATCCCCCTAACCACACGGGGAATTTCGGAAAGTTTTTGGGTCGTTACCGGAACAACCAAAGCCGGTCAGCTTTCGTCCGATTTACACTTGGCCGCTCAATCGACTGCAACCGTTGTTATCTTGATGGGTATGCACAAACTGCCTGAAATCATGGCCGTTTTTGCCAATTGTGGTAAAACCAATACTCCCGTTGCCATTATTCAGAATGGTACACTAACGGATCAGCAGCTTGTGGTTGGAAATGTAGCGACTATTAATGAGAAAGTTACCGAATCGGGAATCGGCAACCCGGCGATTATTGTGGTGGGCGAAGTAGCGGCATTAACGCAAACGGATCTCCAGAGTGTTCTGAACGCATCTACTTCAGACCTATAAGGTTTTTAAAACCTTATAGGTCTTGACAAAAATTACTTCACCAGTTGCAGAATCTCTTCCGCAGTCGCTCTTTTCTGTTCGCCCGTTATCATATTTTTCAGCGATAACATTCCCGTTTGCACTTCTTCTGAGCCAATCAACACGACATACGGAATCGCTTTGGCATTGGCAAAATCGAGCATCTTCTTCACTTTGGCCAGGTCCGGGTAAACTTCTGAAGCGATATTGGCAGTCCGTAGCTTACTTAATAAAGGCAAAGCAACAGTGCGGGCTTCTGCATCAAAGGGGACGATAAGCACCTGAGTTCCCTGCCCTGCTCCGGCCGGAAATAGGTTCAATTCGTCCATCACGTCATAAATACGGTCTACCCCGAACGAAATCCCCACGCCCGACAAACCGGGCATGCCAAAAGCCCCCGTCAGGTTATCATAACGGCCACCACCACTGACACTGCCGATGCTAACACCATTCGCTTTGACTTCGAAAATAGCGCCGGTATAATAAGAAAGCCCACGAGCCAGCGTTGGATCGAGTTCAATCTGACTGTCTGATAGACCATATTGGCCCACTAGCTGAAGTGTTTCTTTAAGTTCAGCAATGCCTTGTTGAGCGGTTTCAGAAGTCGACAGCCAGGTTTCAAGCTGGTCTAAAACTTGAGCGGGAGCCTGATTACTGAACGTAAAGATGGGGTCCAGATTAGCGACGGCCGTTTCTGAAAATCCACGCTCTCGCAACTCATCCAGTACTTTCTCTTTGCCGATTTTATCTAGTTTGTCAATCGCGACAGACAATAACCCCTCCTGCCCTGGTGCACTAATAACCTCAGCAATACCTGCCAGAATTTTTCGATTGTTAAGTTTCAGCGTGAAATCCTGAATACCCAGGTTGCGAAACACCTCGTGAATCATCAGAACAATTTCTGCTTCACAAATCAGGGAGTCGGTTCCGACAACATCGGCGTCGCACTGATAAAATTCACGGTAACGTCCCTTTTGTGGCCGATCAGCCCGCCAGACGGGTTGCATCTGATACCGCTTAAACGGCATCGTCAATGCATTCCGATTCATGACCACATAGCGGGCAAACGGAACCGTCAGATCGTACCGAAGCCCTTTTTCTGCAATTTTTGGCGTCAGTTTCTTCGAACCGGTTTGCAGGTCGGTTTCCGTCAAACCAGCGGCAAAATCGCCAGAATTAAGTATTTTGAATAGCAGTTGATCGCCTTCATCGCCATACTTGCCTGTCAGCGTCGACAGGTTCTCCATAGACGGAGTTTCGAGTGGCTGAAAGCCAAAGCGTTGAAATGTTTGACGGATTGTATCGAATATAAAAAGCCGTTTGCGCATCTGCTCCGGGCCGAAATCACGAGTGCCTTTAGGTAAGCTTGGTTTTTGCATAGCGCAAAATTATGCAGACACGCGTACAGATTTGCAGAAATCCACCTAATCTTATCCGGTTTACTGCACATTTGTGCTCGTAATCCTAAGCTAGCCCCATAAAAATCCTGTTAATCCTGTTAATCCTGTCAGAAAAAACCGTATTTTTGCACCTTGATTTTGAACCGATACGTTAAAAAGATACAATCATGGGAGTTACTGAATTAAAGCGTAAGGGCCGCCGGAACCGCGCTATTGCCAACAATAAAACCAACGCCATCAAACAATTGCTGCGTAAGCCTACGATCAAAAATGTTGACGTAGAAGCGATCAAGGCATCGTTCGCTGAGAAAAAAGCCGCTTAAGCGATTATTATCCGCCAAGCGTACATTATCTAACCTCGCCCTTACTAGGCGAGGTTTTGCGTTTCTGGAGAATTCGGGTTAGCTCGCGATCCCGTTTTTTAAGCTCTCGACGAACAAACCGCCGATAATCTAATTGAGCCCGGTAACGAACGGCCTGCCCAAACAACAACAGTCCGCCGTTGATCAGAATCAGGCTATACGCTCCCCATAAAAACCATTGTCGAAACGGAGCTTCCGCTTTATGGGCCTCAGCCGCTACACTAAACACACATAAACCCGCGCTAAATAACAGCAAACCAAGCGGGGCAATAATTAAGCCCTTGGTTCGCGTACTCATTCGTTTCACTAAGCGTTGACCGGGTGGTTTAGCAAGCTTGGCCATATGGATTCGTTCAGGGGAGTTTAATAGGTAACGCTTTAGAGGCCTGTTTCGTTATAACTAGCTGAGCGTTGGCCTAATATAAGCGAAAAAGAATTAGTTAAAGTACTTTTCAGGATGGGTACTCAATACTGGCCCCTGTTTCCCGAAACTGTTTCGGTTCCCAAAAGCGCTTCCAACCTTCTGAAATAAAGCCGATTCCGTAGCCCGTTAACTGGACAAAAGCCGCTTCGACACTCAACAACCCAACTTTGATACTTTTTTCCTTTTGCGTGGCGTCGATCAAAATCAGAACCGCCAGGAGAAGTACAAAACCGATAGCCAACCCAAAGAGTATGGGGCTTATCAGCGCCCAGACCGGAATGGATACGAGAAATAGCGTAAACACGGCTGGAAATGTATGCACAAGTTTTAGCTCGCTGGGATAATAACGGGAGATGTTAATTCGGGCACGACCAAAAAAGCGGAGTTGTCGATAAAATTGACCAAAATTCGTTCGGCGTTTATGGTAAATAAACGCGTCTTGAATGAGCCCCGTCTTGAATCCATTTTCAATAATTCGAATGGCGAATTCGATGTCCTCCCCCATCCGACTCAGTTTATACCCGCCAATCGTTTCCCATACTTTCCGCGACAAGCCCATGTTGAAGCTACGAGGATGATAGGTTCCTCCCAGGTTTTTCTTACTACCCCGAATGCCACCTGTTGTAAAAACGGAGGTCATGGAGTAACTAATGGCTTTCTGAATGGGTGTAAAATCGGGATGGGCCGCGTCGGGACCACCGTACGCATCTAACCAGGCTTGACTCAGTTGGTCGTTAACAGCCGAAAAATAGTGAGCAGGAATTAATGCATCCGAGTCAAAAATGACGAAGTAATCGCCCTTCGCTTGCTCGAAACCATAGTTACGCGTAAATCCCTGCCCCGAATTTTCTTTGAAAAAGTACCGAATAGTAAGGCTGGCCGCAAACTCCGCTACAACTCCATCCGCCTTGAGTGTAGACCCATCCTCAACAATGATTACCTCAAAGTTTGTATACGTCTGTTTCGTCAAACTACTCAGTAATTCGCGCAGTTCGTCGGGTCGATTGAAGACGGGGATGATGATGGAGAAAAACATAACAATGCATAATGAAAAATGTAGAATGAATAATCAGCTATGCCAATGGGATAAAGGGGTCAGTTGCTGGTAACCCTACGACGCCATTATCCGCCTGCATTATCCATTACTCATTATGCATTACTTCCAGCAAACTTTCTTCGTTCGCCTGAATAACCTGCTCCACCAGCTCATCAGTCAGTGCAACAGACAGGAAAAGGCTCTCGAATTGAGAGGGTGCCAGGTAAACACCCCGCTTGAGCATCGCGTGGAAATATCGGCCAAACAATGGTACGTCACAGGTCTTAGCTTCGATAAAATTTGCTACGGGCTGTTCCGTCATAAACAGCGTGAACATCGAACCAATATGGTTGATCGTGTAGTTCAGGCCTGCCTTTAGCAAACCAGCTCGGAAGCCCGTCGTTAATTTTTCGCCAATTGCTTCCAGACGCGTATACACGTCAGGGTTTTCATTCAGGTAATTCAGCATTGCCAGACCAGCCGACATGGCAATGGGATTACCCGACAATGTACCCGCCTGATAAACTGGCCCTGCCGGCGACACCATATTCATAATATCCGCGCGACCACCGTAGGCGCCAACAGGCATACCACCGCCAATGATTTTCCCCATCGTCGTCAGATCGGGCGTGATCCCGAATCGTTCCTGCGCCCCACCTTTTGCCAATCGGAACCCAGTCATGACTTCATCGAAAATCAGGACAACCCCATGTTTGTCGCACAGCGAGCGAATACCTTCCAGAAAGCCGGGCTCAGGCAAAACACAGCCCATATTTCCTACAACAGGCTCCAGAATAACAGCAGCTACCTGATTATGGTTGTTATCCAATAAGGCTTCTACAGCTGCCAAATCATTATAAGGCGCGGTTAAGGTATCGGCAGCCGTAGCTTTTGTTACGCCCGGACTATCAGGTACGCCCATCGTCATGGCACCACTTCCGGCAGCGATCAAAAACGAGTCGCCGTGGCCGTGATAGCAGCCTTCAAACTTGATGATTTTATCCCGATTGGTAAATCCTCGCGCTACCCGGATAGCCGCCATAGTGGCTTCTGTACCCGAATTAACCATCCGGACTTTTTCGATTGAAGGCACCATTGAATGAATCAACTCGGCCATTTCAACTTCCTTGCGCGTAGGTGCGCCAAAAGAGAACGAATGCTGTATCGCATCCCGAACGGCTTTTTCGACCGGTTCGAAGGCGTGCCCTAAAATCATGGGGCCCCACGAATTAATCAGTTCAATGTATTGACGGCCGTCCTCATCGTAGAGATAAGGCCCTTTGGCCGATTTTATAAAAAGTGGTGTACCACCTACCGACCGAAATGCCCGTACAGGTGAGTTCACTCCGCCCGGAATCAGCGTTTTAGCCTTTTCGAATAATTGTTCGCTCGTGTTCATTTGTCATTGAGCGATTGAATGATTGAGTGAGTGAGTGATTGAATGATTGAGTGGTTGAATAGCTGGTGTAGCTTTTCTAATTACTCAATCATTCAATCACTCACTCAATCATTCAATCACTAATTAATTTTCACCAACCGCCCGTCTTCGTATTTTACGATTGGGACGATTTGGTTTTCGTTGGTTTGTGTATAATCAAAGCCTGACAGTAAATAGTCATCGGTATCGGAGCGAAGGTTACTGCGATTACGGGCCTGTAATCCATTTTTAGCCAATTGTCGCCCAAAGAATAACATCATATCGTAGCCTTCGCTGGCGAAAACCGATGGAATCGTATTGCGCTTGGCCACATACTGTTCCTGAAAGGAAATGACAGGCTCCCTTGATGTGTCGATAAAATCGGGATAAAGTAGGTACAAGTCCCGACGATTAAACGTGGGCGATGCAGTCCGGTATAAATCAAAAGCCGAAGCAGTTATTACCAGCGGAGCACTCACTTTTCGACGGCTCAAGGCATCAAGCATACGGGCTCCATCTTCGTCATTGCTACTGGCAAAGAACACATGCCCCAAACTAATGGTAGCCGTTGTATTTACTGGGCGCGTACTCGTTGGCTTTTCAGTCAGTTTCATCGCATCCGCCATTGACTGTGCGGTACCACTTACTTTCCGAAAATCGACAATTGAATAATTCTGTTGCCTGAGTTCATTTTGATAAGCCAGTGCCATTAGCGAATCTTTTCGGGATGCTCCAAAGTAAATTGCCGCCCGACGAAGCCCATTCAGGCTCTGAATATGTTCGACCACTTTCTTAGCCTGCTGATTCATGGAAGGCTGTGCCAGAAACGACATTGGCTGATTGGCGACTAGTTCATTACTGGTGGCAATCGGATTCAACAGCACGATATTATTTTGATTGGCATAGGCCGAGGCAATCCGGTTAGGCTCAATATACAGTGGTCCAATGATTAAATCGGTTTGCGCAAAGGCAGGGCTATTGACTAGCTCCAGTGTTTTATTCGCGTCGTTATCCAGATCATAGGCAAACAGATTGACGGTTATACCCTCTTCCTGCAATTTGGACTTAGCCAGTTTGATACCATTGTAGAGATCGTAAACGTATTGATTGGAGCGCGCCCGTTTGTCGGCATCAAATTCATCAACCCGGAATGGGAACATCACGGCAATGTTATAGTACCCTTTCGCACGGGAGTTTCGTGATGGGTTCATCACGGTAGATGTTGGCTGGTTAGACGCTCCAGCACCCGTTGTTGTACTGGATTGAGTAGCTACAGTGGGCACCCCAAACCGATTCGTCAGCCGATCCGACAGTTCCAGATCATCTTTATCACTTGCTGTTCGCTGAATTAGATCGATCAGTGTCAATCCAACAACCCGATCACCTGGATAGTCCTTATTGAGTTGCTTCAGCCGATTCAAGTCGTTAATGCGCGGCACGAACGTTTGCTCAAGCTTCGTAATATCCGTCCGGAAAGCGGGGTCACTAATTTGCTGAATAACGCCGATCGCTTCTTCATACTGACCCAGCTCCATCGAAGCGGCAGCGAGCAGATAATAGGCATCATTGAGCTTACGCCAATCTGGAAAATACTCCAGCAACTGTTTCAACATCAGCCGGGATTGGGCGAAGTTTTTCTGCCGAAATGCAGCAATGGCAAAATGATAACTGGCATAGGGAGCTAATGGACCACGTTGCTGAATCAGCACATTCAGGTCTGTTTTAGCCCGCTCGTAATCGCCCGCCTGAACCAGCTTAACGGCGGCATTATAGCGTCGCTGAGCCTCAGGCGCAATCTGAGCCTTTGCTGTCTGTTGGTTCAGAAACGAGCAAAGGCATAACACCCACACTGTAAACCAACACGATTTGGTGTTCATTTTTTTTGGGTTAAGGCAAAAAGCAACGCCTTCGCGTTGCTTTTATTTTTATAATCCTCAGTCTTTAGCCGATAGTTGTCCGCCAGAAATGTTGGCTTACCAGACTATTAACTTGCCACTAACAACTTATGATTTTTTAGACTTCGCTTTCTTCTGCGCTTC
This sequence comes from Spirosoma foliorum, assembly GCF_014117325.1. NCBI lineage: Bacteria > Pseudomonadati > Bacteroidota > Cytophagia > Cytophagales > Cytophagaceae > Spirosoma > Spirosoma foliorum. The sequence continues at coordinate 2,920,412 of NZ_CP059732.1, forward strand.
TTCAGCCTGTTTACGGGCTTCATCGGCCGCTGCGAGTTGGCGTTGCAGCAAAGCCTGGAATCCACCGGGTTTCTTACCCTGACCAGCTGCATTTTTCCGGCGGTTTTCGTCCAGTACCGCTTTTATTTTATCCTCATCAACAAATCGGCGAATGAGTTGTTGCTGCGTGATCGTAACAATGTTCGATACAAAGTAATAGAATGTAAGACCAGCTGGGTAAGAGTTCAGCACGAACATAAACATCAGCGGGAATACATAGCTAAGCGCTTTCATATTCACCGGCCCCGGTTGCGTTGGCGTCGTCTGGTTATTGTAATACGCGTATGCGATCGACGATGCAGTCATCAGAACAGTAAACAAACTCAAATGGCTACCAATAAACGGAAGCGTCGGGAATTTAAGGAACGCATCGTAGGTAGACAGGTCACTCGCCCACAGGAACGACTTTTGCCGCAGCTCAATTAGGTTCGGGAACAACATGAACAGGGCGAACAGGATGGGCATGGTAGCCAACACCGGAACACAACCACTCAACGGACTAACGCCCACCTCCTGATATAGTTTCATCTGCTCAGCTTGTTGCTTGGTCATGTCGTCGCCAACACGCTCCTTCATCTCATTCAATTCTGGCTGCAACACCCGCATTTTAGCCATACTGACGTACGACTTGTAGGTTAACGGTGTTAGAATGAGCTTTACGAACACCACCAGGGCGATAATCAGCAGCCCATAGTTCGAGATGAACTTCCCAAAGTAGTTAAAGACGGGTACAAAGAAATACTTGTTAATCGGCTTCAACACCGAGTAGCCCAGGTACACGTTACGATCAAACTCCGGGGCCACACTTCCCAGTAACTGAAAATCGTTCGGGCCATAAAAGAGCTTGTATTGCCCTTTGCCCGCTTTAACATCAGCCATCGACAGGCTTACATCCGCAATGGCCGTTTTTACGACACTGCTATCCGTTGGGTCTACCAGGGTTTTAAAATTCGCCTTAGTCAATGGCGCATTTTTGGCCACCAAACCCGCCAGGAAATATTTGTGCTTAATGGTAAACCACTGTACAGGTTCTTCAACCGTTGTTTCCTGATTGCTTTCGCCTTCGGTCAGATTCTGAAAATTCTCGTCGGCGGTGAGGTAATTGATCGTAGCCGCCCGGCGGTTATTGCTCAAGTCATTCTCATACTGACGCATCTTGTCTTCCCAGAGGAACCGGATGTTGTCATTCCCAACGGCATTGCCCAGACCATTCAATTTCAGGTCATAGTCCAGAACATAGCCTTCGGCAGGCACGGTATAAACCTGCTCGATGGATTGACCCGGTGCCACTTCTGCCCGGAACACAATTTGCTGGGCTTGTCCGCTTACGGTACTGTTCTGAGCGGTTGTCTGATAATACAGTTTATGCAAATCAATCTTACCCCGATTGGTCGGTAATTCCAGGACAGACTTGCTGCTTTGTTCATCGATCAACACCAGTGGTTTCTGGTCGTAGGTTTTGTAGTTTTTCAGCACTACTTCCTTCACCTGTCCTCCTTCTGTACTGAAGGTTACTTTGATATCTTTGTTTTCAACAACAATATCCCGGGCTGTACCAGTAGCCGCTGAGGCAAAATCACCAAACTGGGCCTTAGCGGCAGCTGAATCGAGTGGTTGCTCAGCCTTACTAATAGCCGCTTCCGCACCGGATGCAGAATTCGGTTTTGTGGTTATTGTTTTTTGAGCCGGCTGTTTATCGGGCGCAGGTTTCGGTACCAGCAGTTGGTAACCGACCAGCATCGCCAGAATCAGGACAATGCCAATTATTTGATTACGATCCATTTTTTAAGTTTGATGTTTGTAGTTTGTGGTTTGTAGTTGCGGTATTCACCAAGTATCGACTATTGGGAAACCACAAACCTCAAACCACAAACCTCAAACTGAATTTCAGGCAAAATTACGTCAATCTGGCTGCTTAATCAACCGCATCGACAGTTTCTACATGGGCGGTCGTTATAGACGACGACTCGGCCCGTTTTTGTTGACTATAGGTAAGCGCAGCTTTCACAAACTTAACAAACAGCGGATGTGGATTTAATACGGTGCTTTTAAGCTCTGGGTGAAACTGCACGCCTACGTACCAGGGGTGAATTTCTTTAGCCAACTCAACAATCTCTACCAAGCCTGTATCGGGGTTAACGCCCGTCGGGCGAAGGCCCGCTTTTTCAAAAGCCTGCAAGTAGTCATTATTAAATTCGTACCGATGACGGTGCCGTTCGCTAATCTGCGTTTTTCCGTAAATCTGGTGAGCCAGCGAATCCCGTTTGAGTTTGCAGGCATAGGCACCCAATCGCATGGTACCGCCTTTGTCGGTAATGCTTTTCTGGGCTTCCATCATGCTGATGACCGGATTAGCCGTATGAGGCTCCATCTCGGTTGAGTGAGCGTCTTCAATACCCATCACATTCCGGGCGTATTCGATCACCGCCATCTGCATACCTAAACAAATACCCAGAAATGGAATTCCTTTTTCGCGCACAAAACGTACGGCATTGATTTTTCCATCAATACCGCGCTCTCCGAAACCTGGAGCAACCAGTACGCCATCCAGTTGGCTCAATACCTCAGCGCAATGATGTTCATCCACCAGCGTTTCCGACTGAATCCACTCCAGCTGCACTTTACACTCGTTGGTAGCGCCTGCATGAATAAATGCCTCGGCAATGGATTTATAGGCGTCGTGCAATTCGACATATTTACCAACTAAACCGATCCGGACGGTATCTCCCGGATTTTTAAGCCGCCCCAAAAATGCTTTCCAGACATCCAGATCGGCATCTTTATCATTATACAGGTCGAGCATGTATAAAGCGCGCTGATCAAGCCGCTCTTTCTGCATCAGTAACGGTACGTCGTAGATCGTCTCGGCATCGATGGCTTCGATTACGGAACTTACCTGAACGTTACAGAACTGCGCGATTTTCCGGCGAATATCCTGTGGCAGTGGGTGTTCGGTACGACAGGCGATAATATCGGGCTGAACACCGTTCTCAAGCAGCATCCGCACCGAGTGTTGGGTTGGCTTGGTCTTTAACTCACCTGCCGATTGCAGATAGGGCACTAATGTCAGGTGAATAACCAGCGTATCTTTTTCGCCAAGTTCAAACTTTAACTGCCGAACAGCTTCCACAAATGGCAGCGATTCGATGTCACCCACGCAACCGCCGATCTCGGTAATGACGATGTCATAGTCGCCCGTTTCGCCCAGAAGCCGGATGTTCCGTTTGATTTCGTCGGTGATATGGGGCACAACCTGTACCGTTTTTCCTAAGAAATCGCCCCGGCGTTCGCGGGTGATCACGTTGTTATAAATTCGCCCGGTAGTGATGTTATTCGCCTGCGAAGTTGGCCGATTCAGGAAGCGCTCGTAGTGGCCTAAATCAAGATCCGTTTCGGCACCGTCGTCGGTGACGTAGCATTCGCCGTGTTCGTATGGATTGAGTGTACCGGGGTCAATATTAATGTAAGGATCGAATTTCTGGATCGTTACTGTTAGGCCCCTGGATTGAAGCAATTTAGCTAGCGAAGAGGCAATAATGCCCTTGCCTAATGATGAAGTTACTCCGCCAGTAACAAAGATGTATTTTGCAGATTTTGGTCCCGTAGCCGCCATGATTGAAACCTGTTTAGGTCGTTACGGGATGTAAAAGTACTAGAAAAAAGGCGGAATCGATGAATGGCAAAGGCAAAAAGTTAGTATGCGGTGGGTAATCAATTGGCCATCAGCCGACTGTTGGCAAAATCTTTCTTTTATCGATTCTTTTTGCCGTTTGCTTTACATCGTCAGCCCAAAAGTCAATGTCAATTGACAATAGGGTAACTATATCCAAGCTCAGTTATGGCTTAACCAAGCCAGCTGTATACCATTACAAGGGAATAAAACGCTGGGTTTTATAACCACTCATGAAGCTGAAGCTATAATCTTGAAACGGAAATGCCCCAACTTGATTAAGTTGAGGCATTCCTGATTACATTCATCTTGCTATTCTTTCCAGGCATCGATCTCGCGTTGTTCATACGCAAGGCCGTATTGCTTCAGGACGTCGTCAGGCACACCGTTCCACTGGTTCGGTACGTTCCCAACGTAACCAAGGTCTTTGATGCCGATCTGGCTGGTATAAAAGCCTGAAGCAGTCATGTTACGCATCATATTGAAAAACGAAACACCCTGCGTCATGTCGGGAGTGGCTTTACCAGGATAAGCAATCTGATCAACCATGTCAATCTGCTGCGTCTTGGTGCAAAGTACAAACTGCTTGCCATAGCGTTTCACGCAAGTGTTGTCCAGCCAGCGAATACCACCCCGCATCGGCGTCTGGTTGCGCGGCTGATCTTTCATCATAAATTCGATAAACGCTGGTACACCGGCCTGCGAGGCACTCCCCGACCGTTCATCGGCGGGTATGATAATATCGCACAGAACGGTGACAGTTTGTAGCTCGTGGGGAGTAAAGAATTTTTCCGCGTGAAGTTTTGCGTCACGCTCAGCTTCATGCTTCTGCCGTCCACCCGGAATTTTCAGAGGTTTCGGATCGGGTGGTGCTGGAACAGCGGCTTCGACAGGATTAACAGCTAAACCAAAGCTGGCGAGCGATAGCGTTTTTAAGGAATCTCTGCGTTTCATAAATCTAAGGTTTATGGTTTACGGTATTTGGTTTACGGTAGGCCGTCACTGTGGCATCAATCGGGATAGTCTGCTAATTCATAGGGTTCTTCAGGTTCAGAAACTTTGTATTTAAGTCCCCGAACAGGCGACTTCTTCAGAGCTTGAATTAAGCCAAACAGCATTTTTCCAACTCGGTCAGCACGTCCATAAAGTTCATTGAAGCACTCTAAATCAACATGGTGCCTATCGAAGGCACGATACAGTTGAGATTTCACTTCAGTGCCTGAGCCCATTGAGTAACCAAGAAAAACAATGAATTCAGCTCGGTTTGCTCGTCCAAACCCTTCGGCTATATTATCCATAATTGAACCACTTGCTCGGTTAATTTGATTTTTCAACTCGAAGTCTTTGGCAAAAGTCCCTTTTTGAGTTAGCCAATAGATATCATTTGACAATTGACGAGCAAATTGCCAAACATCTAGATCTTCGAATCGATTGATCTTAGCCATGCACTCATGTATCCTTTAGCGACATCCTCCCGAAAACCACAAACCGAATACCGAAAACATTATAAATTTTTCTTTTTGACTTCGTCAATCAAATATTCACTGGTACGCATGGAGCTGGCCAGAATAGTCCAGGTTACGTTTTTGTCGCCCTGCGATACAAATGGAGCGGCATCAACCACAAACAGGTTTTTCACATCGTGAGCCTGCTGCCATTTGTTTAACGCCGATTTCTGAGGGTCGTTACCCATCCGAACTGTACCTACTTCGTGAATGATTTTTCCCGGAGCTTCAAGTCCATAATTATTCTCAGGACCTGGTTTATTCCCCAGTGGAGTACCGCCCATTGCATGGATGATCTCCTCGAAGGTATCCTGCATGTGTTTGGCTTGTTTCACCTCATTCTCCGACCATTTGTAATGGAACCGTAGAGTTGGGATACCGTATTTATCGACGGTGTTAGGGTCAATTTCACAGTAGTTGCTTTCGAGCGGAATGGGTTCACCCCGGCCAGCCATACCAATATAAGCACCATAGAACCGGCGATAATCGTCTTTCAAGCCAGCGCCATAACCTCCGCCGGGCTTCATTTTACCATCCCGACCAGGGAACCGACCGTTCATGTTTTCCATGCCGCCACCAAATCCATAGCCAGGCATTCCCATGCCACCGCCATATTCAATGTGGTAACCACGTGGAAAGTCTAGTTTCTTGTTATCGAGCCACCAGGGTGTAAATACGTGCATACCACCTACGCCATCTTCATTATAGCGTTTACGATCCATCAGCGCTGGAACAAAGCCCGAGCGGCTGGCACCGGTTGAATCGTTCAGGTATTTACCGATTACCCCACTGCTGTTCGCCAATCCATTCGGGAAACGAGAGGATTTAGAGTTCAGTAAAAGCCGGGCTGTTTCGCAGGTGCTGGCGCTCAGAATAACGGACTTTGCTTTAATCGTCACTTCTTCGAGCGTGCGGGTATCTACGTAGCTTACGCCCGTTGCCAGACCCGTTTTAGGATCAGTCAGTACTTCCCGAGCCATTGCGCCATTAATGAGCGTTACATTACCCGTTTTAACCGCTGGAATACAAAGTACCGACGACGACGAGAAGTCGGCATAAGCCTGACAGGCCCGTCCGCACTGGCTGCAATAGAAGCAAGAGCCACGTTCTTTGTTGATGGGCTTGGTCAGGATGCTCAAGCGCGACGGAATTACCGGAACCCCAATACTCCTCGCCCCTTTCCGAAGCATCAGTTCATGCAAGCGGGGTTTAGGCGGTGGCAGGAAGTGACCGTTCGGTTCATTTGGGAAGTCGGTCTCTATCGAACCAAATACCCCAATCATCTTATCAACCCGGTCGTAGAACGGTTTCAGATCTTCATACGCAATTGGCCAGTCATCGCCGATACCCGTCAGTGAACGACGGCGGAAATCGTCGGGACCAAAACGCATGGAAATACGTCCCCAGTGATTGGTACGTCCACCCAGCATTCGAGACCGGAACCAGTAGAATTCGGTACCTTGTTTCGCCGAATAAGGCTCGCCTTCAATATCCCAACCACCCCAGGCAGCGTCAAAATCACCAAATGCACGCGTTGTACCAGCGCCACGGCGAGGTGACTCCCAGGGCCATTTCAATTGGGTAATGTATTTGGGATCAGCTGGGTCAAAATAACCACCCGCTTCTAACAACGCGACTTTTGCACCCGCTTTCGCCAGTGTATAAGCCGCCATGCCACCCCCAGCCCCTGAGCCAACAATGACTACATCATATTGGGTGGGTGCTTTTTGAATCTGAAATGGATCCATGCAGAATTTATAAAGAATAATTGATTATGCTGCGACAAATAACCCGATTATTATATTAAAAGCAACTAAAGAATAAAATTACCCTAAGTATTACGAAGAAGCCCCTAGTTTGGGCTAGTATTTTCCCAATTTAGATTCTTTTTATTCTGTAAGGCGCACCTCCATCTTTCGGAAATGGCCAACTCTGTTCAAACGAAACTGTCAGTCAAACAAGTACCAATCGACTCCAAACGAGAAACCTCGGCGCATTTGCAGGAAGCCGGGTGAAACAAAATAGCCTGCCTGGGGAAGCCCCTGATTGGCATGAGTCAATTTTACAAACAATCTCGTTCGGTTGATGCGCAGATTCGCATAAATGTCAGCGAGAATAGCCCCCTCTACCTTCTCGGTATTCTGAAGATAAAACTGTTGGGTAACGGGCATATAGGCATCGGCATAATAGGGTGATTTGTAGTGCAGATCGACCCCCGTCTGAATATATAATACCTTTGAATATAGGAATTCATACTGAATGCGGGTATTCATAAAAAACGGAGGAGTATGCAACACGTCGGTATTCGACTGAACGGTGTAATACCCTTGTCCTGAAATCAAAAACTTGCCGAATTGAAAATGATACCCTAAGCCCGTTCGCACTACACTAAACGAACCATCTACCTGTTGGGGAGTAGCTTTATTATCAAAGTAAATATAGTTCGACAATAGGTAGTAATCCAGGCTAGGTTCGAGACGCAGCTGTTTATAATGCAGATTTAATTTACCATACGCATGATTGTAGATGGGCAGTGAGAAATTATTACGCCAGAAAAAAATCATGCTCTGATAGCGCTCCTGCATCAGGGTTGGGTTAGTCGAAATTGACGAATAACCCGCCGTTAGAAACTTACTTTCAAGTTCTCCTTTAATTCGATATAGAACATTCCCTTTGGTATTCGCACCAAACTCAGCCTCAGCCGTCAATCTGGATAAGCTATCCGGGAAATAATAGCCTAACCAACCGCCTAAAAACGTTTCAAGCCGGGACGTTTTATAATCGTTAAACGTCGTTCTGGACTCATTGTAATGCGTAGTCTGGCTATAATTCCGAATGCGGAGATAAGCCCGGTAATTGAAAGATGACCCTTTATACTGTGCACTTCCCTTGATCCCAAACTGGTTTTCCAGCAAATTATAGCGGTTTAGCTGAAATATACGCGACGTATCGCCCAGGATGGCGGGGTAAAACCGGATTGGCGTTGTCGAGCCGGGTGGCGTAACGGCCTGGTTCAAGCTCAGTGTATCGTCCTGGTAAAAATTCTTGTGCGACTGATAGTCAAATTTATGATAGAGTTGAAAGCCTTTATCAAGTACATATTGATGGTAGGCATGCCAATCGTTATGAATCTCCCAACCGTGCGGCCCCTGCACGGTTGTACTACCACTCCGTAGTCGCGCATCACCCTCATAGTTATAGATGATAGGCGTGACACCATCGGCTTCCAGACCCGGCAACACCCCACCCTGCTCATCGAGGCTATGGTTCATGTTGTTGAAATGGGCCAACAGGGTATATTTATCGTTTTTCGAGCGATAATTTGTGTGCAATACGACCGCCCAGTTCTGCGCCAGTAACTTATGCGGGTCGGCACTTCCGCTGGTACCAAAAATCTTCTGAGACGTAAATCGCTGGACATTGAACCCCACATTCCAGCGGGGATTAATATTTTGGGCCATATCGAAGCGCAAAATATTCTGACTGTTCCCGCCCAACGCAATATACATATCCGTAAAAGGCGACTTTGTATTATAGTATTTTACGTCTTTAGTCTGATATGCATAGGGGTTAAATACATAGTAACCTGACTGCGCTCCCAACTGCTGAGGAACCTGCAAAAATACCGGACGTATAGGCGTACCCAGTGTTCCTAGATCCTGCAATTGATTCTGACTGCGTTGCACATACGTAAACCGATGAACTTCATCCATCGTGGTATCCAGCGTGTAGAGCTTCTTCCGATTGTTTAGAACATCGTCCTCCAGTACGTATCGTGTTGACTTAGGACCATAGATAACTTTTGTCGAGTCGTCGATAATACCAGTGCCTTTATTACCCGTCGTGGAAGCAGGCATACTCTGCCGTCCCCCGAAGCTATTCGGAACCCCACCCGGCATTTGCCCGATCTGTGCCCGGCCCTTGAACGATAGAGCCAGTATAAAAACTAAAACAAGAAAACTCCGATTCATTAGGTCAAAAGTACGCCAAAACGCGGCACAGCCGAAAACTCAACTAAACATTACGCTCGGTATTTAAGGATTTTTAAAGGCATTGGCATCCAGAAATTGCGCAAAACCACTTTCCTGTCCCGACAAAAACTGCACGGCAACAGGCAGATAGAAGAGCGGCAGCTTTGCCCGTTCTTCCGGGCTGAGCAGTGCATCGAGCTTCACCCAATCTTTCTCTGTTGTCAGCACGGCTGTAGCTGGCGGCAGGGCAGCCAGAATTTCATCCAGCACAGTTCTCGTATATACATAATGATCGGCAAAACGGTAATGTTTAGTCAGGTTGAATGTCCGTCTGACGTATTGTTCGAGCGGGTCGGCATTTGCCAGCCCTGAAATCAGGATTACGTCTCTCAAGTCAGGCGTTGGCTGGTGCGTGGCAAACGCCATTGGAGCACTGTAGGCCAACCCGGCAAAAAAGATCGGTGTATCTGGCTGGGTATACTTCCTAATTCGATTGGCAATCCGTTGTTGCTCTGTTGCCCATAGATCTGTCGGGCATTTGGTCACTACTATACCATCGGCCCGACGGGCGCCCCTCCTGGGTTCACGCAACCGACCGGCGGGAAACGGGTAGTCGTCATAAAAAGGGCGATTGTAGTCCATTAACAAGATGCTAAGGTGCGGTTTAACAGCCCGATGTTGAAAAGCATCGTCGAGCAACACCCGTTTCGTTTCGGGATGAAGAGTTAGTAAGGACTGGATGGCATCGACCCGGCGCTCCCCCACACACACCCTAACCTGCGGGCTAAACTTTCGGTAAAGCTGTAGGGGCTCGTCGCCAAGGGTATCGGCCGTATCTGTATCGGTAGCAATCCGAAAGCCGCGCGTCCGTCGACCATAGCCCCGGCTCAACGTAGCTGTCTCTCCGGGCTGACTTGTCACTAAAAAAGCATACCGTTTAATCAAAAATTCGATCATCGGCGTTTTTCCAGTACCGCCAACTGTTAAATTACCTACGCTTATGGAGTAGACAGAAGGTCGAATTGACTTCAATAAGTGTCTATCAAAGAGCCAATTACGGATACCTATAAGCAGACTATACAGTCCACTGAGTGGCATGAGTAGCCATTTGCCGACCAAACGTTTCATTAATATTTTCGTAATATTGCCCGGTTGAGCAGCCAAAAGTAGTACTTTTAGGACTGGGAATCCTCGTCCTCGCCATCCTTACAATGAGTTTAAAAGCCGACTTCCTACCATACACGTTGCATTTTCGCTTCGAAGCGGGTACGTCGCGCGGCACCCTAACGAAAAAAAAAATCCTACATTATCCGGCTCTTTGATGATGAGAACCCGGCTATTGTTGGCTATGGTGAATGCGGCCCTCTTGCTGGCCTCAGCTACGATGATCGGCCTGATTTTGAGGAATGCCTACATAATTATTGCCTGGAGTTCAACGAATTAGACCTTCAACTGTTTAGCTGGAATCTGCCGATTGTGCTCAATCAGGTGATCAGCCCTAAGTTTCCGAGCATTTTATTTGGCTTCGAAACGGCTATGCTCGATTTTCTGGCAGGTGGGCAACGTATCATCAAAGCATCAGAGTTTACGACGGGGCAACGCACCATTCCAATCAATGGACTGGTCTGGATGGGAAGCCCGGATTTCATGCGCCAGCAAATCGAAGAAAAGTTGCAGGCGGGTTATACAACGCTGAAATTAAAAATTGGCGCTCTCGATTTTAATCAGGAATGTGACTTATTGGCTATGCTACGGGATCGGTTTACAGCCGACCAGATCACACTTCGGGTCGATGCGAACGGGGCGTTTAAGCCCGATGAAGCGATGGCAAAACTAGAACGGTTGGCCACTTATAACCTGCATTCGATTGAACAGCCCATACGCGCTGGTCAACCCGAGTTAATGGCCGATTTATGCCGCCACACGCCTATTCCGATTGCCCTTGATGAAGAACTCATTGGCCAAATGGAATACGTGCATAAATTTAGATTACTGAAAAAAATTCAGCCGCAGTTTATTATCCTGAAACCAACGTTATTGGGCGGATTACGTCATTGTGATGAGTGGATTGAACTGGCCGGTCGATTAAATATTGGTTGGTGGATTACGTCGGCGCTGGAATCGAACATTGGGTTAAATGCCATTGCTCAATACACCGCACAGTTCAAACACTTGCTACCTCAGGGGCTAGGCACGGGACAATTATACCATAACAATATCGGTAGTCCGCTGTTTACGTCACAGGGTTTCCTCCATTACAACCCGGCTCAACCCTGGGATTTCAGCTCTCTTTCGGCTGATTAATCCAGCACTGCACTACTTAACAAACCGTATCCGTTGAACTTACCTGCCGATCATATCCGCTTACTGTTTGGCCTGAAATTACGCCAGCTCCGACTCGACAAAGGCCTGTCGGTTAGCGAATTGGCCCAAAAATCAGGCTTATCGATTTCGTATGTAACGGAAATAGAAAAAGGGCGTAAATATCCCAAAGCGGATAAGATTTCGGCTCTGGCCAATGCGATGCAGGTTGATTATGATTCCCTGGTTTCGCTTAAACTCAGCAAGAAATTAGAACCCATTTCAGACCTGCTGCGCTCGAAGTTTCTGACGGAAATTCCGCTTGAATTGTTCGGGATCGACCCATCCGATTTGCTGGAGCTACTGGCCGAAGCCCCGGCAAAAGTCAGTGCCATGATTCGGACGTTCATGGATATTGCCCTGAGCTATAACATGAGCGTGGAGCGGCTATACCTTACGATGCTTCGGTCGTATCAGGAAATGCACGACAACTATTTCCCGGAGATTGAAGCCGAGGCCGATCAGTTTCTGACTGAATTTGCCGCGAATGATCGACCGGTTGAAGAAGTCTTGCTAGTCAATCTGCTGAAAACCCGCTACGATATTCGGATTGTGCAGTTCGATACGCTTACCAATCCTGAGTTAGTCTCCCTGCGATCCGTTTTTCGGCCCGAGCAGCAAACGTTACACCTGAATGCCGGACTATCTCAGGAACAACGCGTTTTCATTCTGGCAAGGGAAGTCGGATTTCAATTTTTACAGCTCAAAAACCGACCTTATACGTATTCCTGGGTCGAAGCCGAATCGTTTGAGCAAATTCTGAATAATTACAAAGCCTCTTATTTTGCCGGGGCTATTCTGATTCGTAGAGAAGCCCTGATTACAAAAATTACCCAGCTTTTTGCCCGAGATACCTGGAGTAGTGAAGATTTCCTTCAACTCATAACAGAGTTCGGCTCGACACCGGAGCGATTCTTTTACCGACTCAGCAATATTCTGCCAAGCCATTTTGGCATTGATCAACTGTTCTTTTACCGATTTAACCATGTACCCGGCCAGACGACGTTTAAATTGACCAAAGAGATGCACCTCTCCCGTCAACAAGGGCCGCGTGGTATTGTCGATGAGCATTTTTGCCGTCGGTGGATTGCCTGGACCATTTTACAGGAACTCCAGTTTTTACAACAGCACAAAGGATTCGACGATACCCTTTGTCGGGCACAACTCTCCGAATACGCCGATTCCGGCCTTCAATACCTGATTATTTCAGTGGCGCACCCTTTTCAGCCAGAGTTTCAGCAAAACATGAGCGTATCCATGTGTTTTGCGGTCAACGATGCCTTAAAAAGCAAGATGAAATTCCTCAATGCGCCCAATGGAATTAAATCATTAACGGATATCCCCTTTCGGGTCGTCAATCAAACCTGCGAACGCTGCGGCATATTCGACTGCCGGGAGCGCGTAGCGGCTCCAACCGTACTCCAAAAGAAGCGTCATTTCGAAGCCACTAAAAAGGCAATGGAAAAACTGAAATGATATTCTGATGTATGATATAGGATGTATGATGTAATAGCCAGATAATACATCATACATCCTATATCATACATCAGAATATCATACATTACCTTGTTCCTCCTCCCAAGGCCCGATACAGACCGACCAAGGCCAAGAACTGGGCTCGTTTGGTCGTGATCAAGGCCAATTCGGCATCGAGTACGTTCCGTTGAGCAGTGATAACTTCCAGATAGGTGGCGTATCCATTGGCGAACAACTCATTCGACGTGGCAGCGGCCTGACGTAACACATCGACCTCCTGGCGCTGTACATTGGCCACGTTTCGGTAATTGTCTAGCCCCTTCATGCTGCTTACCACTTCCGAAACCCCCGTCAGTATAGCGCGTTGGTACGAAAAATAGGCTTCCCGGCTTTGTGCTGTCTTAATCACCAGATTTCCCTTAACCTGTTTTCGATTGATGAGCGGAGCAGAAAGTCCACCCAACACCCCTAATGCCACCGATTGTGGGTTCAACAACACATTGGGACGAAACGCGTTGAATCCCAAATAGGGCGATAGGTTAAGGGAAGGCCAAAACTCAGCCCGCGCGACCGCCACATCGACATTAGCGGCTTCCAGCTCCCGCTCAGCCTGACGAATATCAGGACGACGGTATACTAATTGAGTAGGCAAGCCCACCGAGACCGCGTTTGGCAGTAGCTGTTTTTCAATCGATGCACCCCTAGCTACGGCCTGCGGGTAGCGGCCCAATAGCGTATTCAATTGATTTTCAGCTTCAACAATCTCCTGCTGTACCCGACCCTCCAGACCACGCGTATTAAGCAGCTGCGCTCTGAACTGCTGTACGGCCAGTTCCGTCACCCGACCAGCGGCTTTCTGTACTTCTACTAATTCAAGGGCCTTCTGTTGTAGCTCAACGTTTTCGCCAATGATTTCCAGCTCGGCATCCAGGGCTAACAGTGAGTAATATAATCGGGCCACATCGGCCGTTAGTGCGGTAACGACCAGATTTCGACCTTCTTCGGACGCCAGAACGCGTGTGTAGGCAGCCCGTCGGCCATTGCGGAGTTTTCCCCAGATATCAATCTCCCACGAACTACGTAGCCCCACGAAGTAGTCGGGTGTTGGGTTTGGAATACGACTTGATCCCGAAATATTATCGGATAAGTTCGTGTCGTAATTACCAACTCCGTTCAGGGTGTAACGACCATAGCGATCGACACCCGCTGTAGCAACGGCATCGACTCGCGGCAACAAAGCCCCCTGGCTGATCCCATAGCTGGCCCTGGCAATATCAATTCGCTGAAGGGCAATTTTCAAATCGGGATTCCGGGCGAGTGCGGTATCGATCAGCGCCACCAGCTTCGTATCCGTAAACAACGTTCGGTGGGGCCACTCACCAATACTACTTGAATCAACCCGCTCTGCAGTAGAACTCCGAACAAACGACTCAGGTACAGCCATTTTAGGCACCGGAGCAGGTGTATGTTGAATCCGGCAACTGCTCAGGTAAACGGCAAAAGGCAAGCTCAATAAAAAAGAAGCGATATTAAGATTCTTGAAGAACGGCACCATTGGTATTCGTTTTGGTGGATACTGATTTTACGTTGTCGTTGGGCGTTTGTTTCGGTCCAAATCGTTGGGCTAGTTTCGCAAACAGCACATACAGACCAGGGACGAGCACCAGGCCAAATACCGTTCCGATAAACATGCCGCCCGCTGCTGCCGTACCGATTGATCGGTTACCCAATGCTCCTGCACCCGAGGCAATACAGAGCGGAATTAACCCGGCAATGAAGGCCAGCGACGTCATCAGAATAGGCCGTAATCGCGTTACCGCTCCTTCAATAGCTGCCTTAACGATAGGTAGTCCTTCCTGTTGCCGTTGGTTGGCGAACTCAACAATCAAAATGGCGTTTTTACCAAGCAAGCCAATGAGCATCACCAGCGACACCTGTGCGTAGATGTTGTTTTGCAGACCTGCCAATTGCAGACATAGAAACGAGCCCAATAGCCCGGCAGGCAAGGACAACAAAACCGGTAATGGCAAAAACAGGCTCTCATACTGCGCTACCAGCAGCAAATACACGAAGACAAGACAAAGCAAAAAGATCATAATAGCCTGGTCGCCAGATAGCACTTCTTCGCGAGACATGCCCGACCAGGCAAACGAATACCCCTTAGGCAGCTCTTTATCAGCTACTTCCTGAACAGTTCGTAACGCATCGCCACTACTATAACCTGATGCCGGATCGCCGTTGATCATCGCCGACATGTACATGTTGTAGCGGGTAATCTGCTCCGGGCCATACACTCGTTCCAGGCGAATGAAATTGGAATACGGCACCATTTCCCCCGCTTTATTCTTAACCCGAAGGTTCAAGATATCTTCCGGTTTTGCCCGGTATTCGGGAGAGGCCTGCACCATCACTTTATACATCTGGCCAAACCGGATGAAATTAGACGCATAGTAGCTCCCCATCAGCGTTTGCAGTGTACTCATAGCATTGTCGATAGATACGCCTTTCTGCGCTGCTTTGTCCTGATCGACCTGTAGCAGATACTGCGGAAAACTTGGGTCGAAACTCGTAAAAGCATTGCCTATTTCGGGACGTTTTTTCAAGGCGGCAATGAAGGCATCCACCACTTTTTTGGTCTTCTGCAGGTCACCAGAACCCGTACGGTCGAGCAAGCGTAATTCAAAACCGCTGGAATTACCAAAACCTGGAACCGTTGGCGGTGGAAAAAACTGAATGCTGGCGTCCTGTACACCCTTCGTTTTTGCTTCCAGAGCAGCAATAACTTCGTCCAGCGACTGTTTGCGTTCGTCCCAGTTTTTGAGGTTGATCATGCCCATGCCGTAAGAAGCACCAACGCCATCGGTCATTAAACTAAACCCAGCCAGTGTCGACACGTTTTCAACCGCTTCCATCGTCGAAGCTACCTGCTGAATTTTGTCCAGCACATCTTCGGTTCGTTTCAGGGTTGCGCCAACGGGCGTGGTTACACTCACGTAAATCATGCCTTGATCTTCGGTCGGAATAAAACCGCTCGGTAACAACGAAGCAATTCCCCAGGTACCTCCCGCAAACAGGGCCAGCATGCCCAGCGTAATCACCGTCCGACTGGCAACCCGTTTCAGAACTCGCTGGTAACGACCAGTTAACGCATCGAAGCCGCGATTAAACCAGGCGAAGAAACGACTCAATATCCCCGTTGCCTGATGGTCGTGCGCTGGGCGTAACAACAGGGCACATAAGGCCGGGGTAAGCGTAACCGCGTTAACACCAGAAATAACAATGGCCACCGCCAGTGTGAGTGAAAACTGCCGGTAGAAAATACCCACCGGTCCCGACATGAATGCAACTGGTACGAACACCGCCGACATAACCAGCGTAATCGCCACCAGTGCTCCACTAATCTCTTTCATGGCGGCAAACGTAGCTTCTCGGGGCGGCAGGTGGTCTTCACTCATTTTCGCATGCACGGCTTCTACCACCACAATGGCATTATCGACCACAATACCGATGGCCAGAACTAAGGCAAAGAGTGTGAGCAGATTGATCGAGAAGCCGATCATGCTCATGAACGCAAAGGCTCCGACCAACGCGACCGGCACGGCCAATGCGCAGATCAGCGTTGAACGCCAGTCCTGAAGGAACAGGAACACTACCAGGAAAACCAGGATGAAAGCCTCGATCAGAGTACGGATTACTTCATGAATAGACGCATCCAGAAAGCGCGACACATCGTAGGCGAAGTTGTAGGTCATGCCAGATGGGAAGTTGGTTTTCTTCAACTCGGCCATCCGGGTTTTCACGTTATTAATGACATCGCTGGCATTGGAACCGGGCCGTTGTTTAAGCATAATCGAAGCCGATGGTCGCCCGTCTGTTTTCGACAAAACGTCATAATCGAGGGAACCGAATTCAATTTCTGCCACGTCTTTCAGACGCAAAATTGATCCATTCCCTTCGGCCCGAAGCACCAGGTTTTCGTACTGTTTGGGATCGAAGAATTTACCACTGTAGCGAAGCACGTATTGCAGCATTTGCGGAGCGCGGTCGGCACTTTCTCCCGCCTTACCTGGGGCAGCTTCTACATTCTGCTCACGGATGGCATTGATAATCTCATCGGGCGAGACACCATAGGAAGCCATACGATCGGGTTTAAGCCAGATTCGCATCGAATACTCCCGTGAGCCCATGATGTCGGCGAATCCTACCCCATCAATCCGTTTTAACTCAGCTAATACATTGATATCGGCAAAGTTGTAAATGAATTTTTCGTCGACGCTAGGGTCATCGCTGAAAATATTGAGGTATAACAGCATACTGTTTACCTCTTTTTCGGTTGAGACACCCGCTTTGATTACTTCTTCGGGGAGTTCGTCCAGAACAGTTGTTACGCGGTTCTGGACACTCATCGCTGCCAGATCAGGATCAGTACCGACATTAAAGAACACTTGAATCAGGGTCGACCCATCGTTACCCGAAACAGAGTTCATATACACCATACCTGGCACCCCGTTAATAGCCCGCTCGAGTGGCATGGCTACAGCCTTGGTAGCAACTTCGGCATTAGCTCCTGTGTACTTGGCCGTTACGGTTACGGAAGGTGGCACAATATCAGGAAACTGCGTTACCGGCAGTCCCATTAGTGCTAGAAAACCCAGCAACGTTATCAACACCGAAATAACCGCCGATAAAAGTGGGCGTTTTATAAATAAATCGAACATGAGGAAAAGAATTACGGTATTTGGTTTTAGGTATACGGTGAGCTGACGCATGATTTATTGGCGCGTCAGCCCACCGTATACCTAAAACCAAATACCCAAAATCGTCTTTACTGTTGAGCAAGCGTGTTTTGAGTGGATAGGCTATCCGTCGAAACGACTTCGGGAATGATCTGATCGCCATCCCGAACATTTTGAATACCTTCATATACTACCCGATCGCCGGGTTGCAGCCCTGACCGAACGATGTAGTTCTGACCAACACGCGCCTGAGGGACGAAACTCCGTGATTTCACCTTATTCGCCTTGTCGACTACGTATACATAGTTTTTGTCCTGTACCTCAAACACCGCTTTTTGAGGAACCAGCAAGGCATCGCTTACCACATTTGGCAACCGAATTTTACCCGACGAACCGTGTTTCAGCATTTTTTGAGGATTTGGAAACCGCGCCCGGAAGGCAATAGTGCCAGACTCTTCTTCAAAGACGCTTTCCATCGTTTCGATCCGACCCTTTTGGGGATACGGTGTTTCGTCGGCCAGCATCATCTCGACCTCCTGCCCATTTTTACCGATGAGGTCCCGATGTTTTTTCAAAAAACCGAGATACTCCTTCTCCGAAACATCGAAATAGGCGAATACTTCATGGATGTCAGAAACCTCTGTCAGCAAGGCTCCTTCTTCGATCAAACTGCCCATTTTGAAGGGAATGCGATTGATAACGCCATCGAAGGGGGCTCGTATGTTGGCGTGAGCCAGTCGAAGCGAAGCTGTTGACTGCGCTGACTGCGCTTCTTCAATCTGAGCACGGGCCGCATCGAGTTTAGCCTTGGCTAATTCCAGTTCGGAGGGGGAAACAATCTTTTTATCGACTAGTAACTTTACCCGATCAACTTCAACTTCTGCCGTTTTCGCCCCGGCCAGCGCACTTCTCAAGCTAGCCCGAGCTTTATCGAGTCCGACTTTATATTCAGCGGCATTCAGGCTAAACAGCAGTTGTCCCTGTTTAACCGTCTGACCTTCATCAACATATATTTTTTCCAGAAAGCCGGATACCCGAGCGCGGATTTCCACGTTTCGAACGGCTTCTAGTGTAGTTACGTAATCGCGTTGGAGTGTAGTTGTCTGGCGGGCTAATTGAACGACGGGCAAGGTCAGCTTTTCGGGCTCCTCTGTTTTAGTACCATGCGCAGAACAGCCAGCAACAAGGGCGCCGATCAGCAGGACTTTCGTCCATCTTACCAAATTTTCCATAATTGAATCGAGTATACGGAATCCCTAACCAGACGATATGGGCATACCTATCCGGCTAAGCGGTTTCCAGAAAATGAATAATGAATTCGTATAGCAACAGCTCACCAATCCTAAGTGAGCCAAACAGCAAACCAGAGACTAACTCCCTGATTTAAACTACTAGTTGTGGGGGCGGAGCCACAATTTCCTGTATATGGGTAGGAATAGACGTAAGCCGAAAAGGAACATCCTCCGTCAATAGGTATTGAACGGAAGAAACAATGGGAGTAAAAACAAATAGTGGAATGAAATCGTAATCGAGTTCAAGTACGGTCAGTTCCGATTCATCATCGGAGTCGTCATGTTCGGGAACCGCATCGTACAATCCGAAACATTCTTCCAGCAGAAACTCACCAATACTTTCAATTTTATTCACCGACAAATCTTCATGATAGGCAACGGCTCGACTCGTCAGCTTTTCCGTATTCCGGACACCAATGCTCAGATTGATAACGTTCAACGCCATCAATAAACCAAGCAGCCGATAAATCAAAAAATTATAATATTGCCGTTTCATATCGTTCGGAAATCAAATATAGTCCGAAAGCAATATAAACTCAACTGATTACTTATCAGTTAGTTATAAAACTTAGATAAAGCTAATTGATTCAAAGATAGATTAAATTTTAATTAAAATTTTCTAATCTACGCATGCATTTCCTACCTATAACGGAGCCTCACCCCTATCTAAATACGATCCAAACCTGGTATGAAGACTCATTTCCGGTGGATGAACGGCGTGATTTTGCTGATTTGGTAACACTCCTCCCCTGCCCGGATATGCATCTTTGTGCGTTGCTGGATACCCCTCATCAGCTGGTAGGCTTTATCATTTATTGGCAGTGGTCAGACATTCTTTTTGTGGAACACTTTGCCATTGACCCAACAAAACGCGGGCAACAATTTGGGCAGCAGGCGCTGGAGCAATTAGTGCGTATGGCTTATACGTATCTGATTTTGGAAGTCGAACGACCAGAAGACGAGTTGAGCCAACGGCGAGTACGGTTTTACGAACGACAGGGCTTTACGCTAAATCTGTTTGATTACTTCCAACCACCTTATCAACTGGGAAATACTCCCATCCCCATGCGATTGATGTCGACTCCGGCCATTACGAATCATGAAGATTTTGAGCGATTCAGTCAATTGATAAAAACACAGGTCTATGAACGTTTTTACAGGCGCTGACTAGCTAGAAAGGTTACCAACAATATGGCTATAATTAGTCTTGATTCTACAATAAGGAGACTAATCTATTAAGCAATCACGCAGAATTAG
Source organism: Spirosoma foliorum (assembly GCF_014117325.1). Lineage (NCBI taxonomy): Bacteria > Pseudomonadati > Bacteroidota > Cytophagia > Cytophagales > Cytophagaceae > Spirosoma > Spirosoma foliorum. The sequence continues at coordinate 2,940,719 of NZ_CP059732.1, forward strand.
CTTTAGTCATTATCTTTCGGTTATGTACAATTCTGCGTGATTGCTTATATAAAATTATAGGTATAGTCTAGCTACCCGCTGCTTTTGTCTCCTAACCTGCTTTCCAATCGATGACTAAGTTTAAATCATCTGCCCCACTCAAGATTTTACTACTTTGTCTGATCAGTGTGGTCAGTTGTCATCAAGAGAAAGGACCAACGGTAACCTCTGCTACTGCTCAAAGCTACCTGGACGAAGTGGTTGGGTTAATGAAGGCTAATTCAATCAATCGAAAAACGATTGACTGGACAGTGTTCAAAGCGAAAGTAGATGCTCAGGCTCAAGGTGCACAGACTATAGCGGATACGTATCCAGCGATTCAGCTAGGCTTGACGCTACTTGGTGACAATCATAGTATGTACTACCCGACTACAGGAACAGTCATTTATGGTACTAAAACAGTAGCCTGTACAGATGCCAATATCGTAACGGGAACAATATACAAAGGGGTAGGCTATGTCAAAGTTAGCAGTTTTGACGGGGGAGGTAGTGATGCCAGCAAGTTCGCCCAATCGATCCAAGGTGCCATCAAAGCAGCCGATAATGACTCCCTTAAAGGGTGGATTGTTGATCTCAGAGGTAATTTAGGGGGTAACATGTGGCCGATGATTGCTGGTGTAGGCCCCCTCTTAGGTGAGGGCATTTGCGGTTATTTTCTTGACCCGGATGGTAATGCTTCGGCTTGGTCCTATCAAAAAGGTAGTGCCTTACTGAATCAGGCTGAATTAACTAAAGTGGAGTCGGCTTACACGATTCGAAAAGCAAATTCTAAAGTGGCTGTATTGACCGATCAAGCTACCGCCAGTTCGGGTGAGGCAGTAGCAATAGCTTTCAAGGGGCGACCCAATACCCGTAGTTTTGGTAAAGCCACGTGTGGTCTATCAACTGCCAATGTAACCAATAGGTTGAGTGATGGTGCACTCTTAAATTTGACCCAGTCTACGATGGCCAACCGGTCTAAACAAGCTTACGGCTCCTCCATTCCGGTCGATGAAGTAATAGCTGCTGAAAAGGTAGTCGCCGAAGCAACAAGCTGGCTACTTCAATAAAGATGCTGTTAGTTCTAAAAAATTAGTGATCTACTATCTTCTATAGAATAACTCACCTTAAACTTCCTATAGTCAACTAATACAAGCGTCCAACTCAAAAGCAGCAAAGTGATTATCAATTTCATGTAAAAGGAATTTTATAATCTAACGACAACGAAATAGTAGTCAAAGTACGAAACTTCAGGATTAATGATCTTGAGTTTTTAAACTCCTACAACACTCCTATCTGAGACGATAGAATCTTCATGCATCTGCTTCAAGAAATGAGGGTTTAGTGAATCAACATCATCATACCATAAGCAAACCCCTTCTTCCGCTTAAAAAGGCGTTGGCTTCAATCAAGTTAAGAAGAGTTGATTCCAGTCGGTATCGTTCGATCGAAGAGTTAACAAAGATCAACGAATGGTAATCGCTACGCGACGATTTTTACTCCGTTCGCTTTCCGTCGTGTTGTCGCCAAGGGGCTGTTTATTGCCAAGCCCCTCCGTAGTGATTCGCTCATCAGCTATGCCCCGACGGGTTAGGTAGGCAGCCACTACCCTCGCCCGATGCTCGGATAACGCCAGATTCAGCCTGGGATCACCGACATTGTCTGTGTGGCCAGCAATATGGATGTGCCACTGTGGATTGGCGTGCATCGATTGAACCAATTTGTCCAGCTCAGCCGATGCTTCGGGCAGCAATACATAGCTGCTCTGCTCAAACTGCACCGTTGGTAAAATCAAGGTAACGCCGGCCGTGATCGCCGGTGGCGGTTCCGCATCCGGTCGTGCGATGGGTGTAGACACAGCGGCTAACGTATCCGTAGCCGTTATTATTTTCGGGAGTACTGGCGCCAGGATCGGTTTTGGTTTGGCGGATTTTAGTTTTTTAGGTTGTGCTGGTTTGGGGGGCGTTGCAACAACGGTTGATAGCTTGGTAACAGCTGGGCTAATCGGTTTAGGAACTAGTGGAGCTTTCTCAAAAAAATACTGGGCAGTGATTGGTTCCCCGCTTTCGGCAAACGGATTCAAAGCGGAGTTGGCGGTTGGTGGTGGCTTCCAGTAAAGCTCGATTTCGCCCCACTCAATGGCATTAAAATAATCAACCCGGAGATCGTAATAATGCCCTGCTTCCAGTACGATGGTACCACTATAATGTTTATACGAGTTCAGTTGCCAGGAATCCAGCACTTTTTTGCTGCTTACCCAAACCCGAATCCCGTCATTCACTTTGGCAAAAAACAGATACTCCCCTGTTGCAGGAGCCAGCAGTTTGCCTGTCCAGCGAATCGAATAATAGGAGCGGGAAAGACCCTTTCCCGGACTACGTCTGTCCCAGTTGAAACTGATGGCCGGATCAATTCGGGAGAAAGCTTTCTGCTCAAAATTCGTTCCGATATAGTAATCACCTCTCAATCCTGACTGAGCCCATGCCTGTTGTGCCAGCAGGCTAAGCAGCATATACCCATGAATTAGGAGTGGTTTCATAAACAGATTTCTATAGCAATCGTATCTGTGACCAGAACGTAGCGTACACTAAGTTTCAAGTTGCATTTCCGGACTCGTGATCATTTCAGACACCCTACCGAGCCGGTTTAGACCGATTAAGGGGTTAGAGTAAGCCGTAGCGTTTCCTGCTTTTCCAGTTGCTGGAGGATAGCTGGCTTTTCGAGCAAAGCCTTCCGAAGTTTCTTCTCGGACATGCGTTTCCAGCTATCACCATTGTGCTTATGACCAGGCTGGCTGGCATTTCCATAGCTCAATGATACCTGCGCTCGCGGCTTTTCACCAAATTCAGTAATAGCAACATACGTATCGCCAGCAACAGCTCGATTGACTTGGGGTTGGCTCTGGTCCGGGACAAAATGAATGGTTCGGTAGATGCCGTATTGTTCGGAGCCACCATTGGCTGAGTAATCTTTTCCAGCTGGTCCGAATCGGTTTACGGCTCCCCAGGCAATATCCAGGCGACCGTATTTTTTAAGCACCTGATTGGCGGCATTACGCAGTAGGTCAACCGCTTTTTTAGTGTCTTTTAAGCCATCGGGTGTACTGACTGGACGCCCGGCATCCCAGCTAACGGCAACCATTCCCGGATTGAACTGATCAAACCAGGCCGTAAATAAAACAGCCCCCCGGCTATCCCCATTGGTCGTTTTGTCCCAGACTTTCAGCACCGAAGCCGCATTCTGGATTAAAGAATCAGGGTATTGCTCCGTGGCCGCCAGTAATTCATCCAAGAATCGATCAGCGGCTTCCAGGCCCGTGTTCAGTTTGTAACCCGCCAATTTTCGAAGCTAATCGACGCATCGTCCTTCACTAAATTAATTGACCGCTGAGGGCGGAGCCGTAAAGGAATCAGTGGCGACATATACGAGGGGAAGGACCCAGGATTTACTACACCAGGAAACGTGCAGCTCCAGGGGGCATCATTGGCATTCTGTACAAAACCTGATGCTGGGTTTAAAACGCGGGGTAGATCCTGATAGGGATGTGTTTTCGTCCAGATGTATTTCGAGCTAGCCCCGTCGATAGCTCCCTGCCAGAAAGGCCAGTCGCCTTCACTACGGACAGGAACATTCCCATTAAACAGATAAAGAATGTTTCCGGCTTTATCGGCATAAATGATGTTAAACATGGGCAGCTGCATGCGCTGAACCGCCGTTTCAAACTCCGCCAGATTTTTCGCTTGCGCCATCGCATGATGCTGGGCAGCGATGCCTGGATTCGTTAGCCCAGCAAATCGGAAGGCATATGTTTTGCCGTCTTTGGTCTGCATTACCGGCCCATGTTGGCTGTAGCGGTAGGTAATTGACTGAGGTTTTAGTTGTCCATCGGGTTGGCGAACCTGGAGCGTAACGACTTTTGTCTCAAAGGCTTGCTTCGCACCGTCCAGCATATAACCATCATCCTGCAACGTGAGCGCGTACCGGTCTGCCGCATCAATGGTATTGACGGTATGTGTCCAACCTAGCCGCTCATTAAAGGCAATGTTGAGCACGGGCTGACCCACTAAGGATGCTCCGTAGGCCATAAAACCAGGGCCGTTCAGATGGGCTTCAAAAAACAGAAAGAAGTTCTCCCAGGGCAGGTGCGGATTGGCCATCAGCATCGCTTTTTTCGAAGCTGACTTGGTGGGAGCAATCGCGTAGGCGTTTGAACCGGGCAGCATTACCCGCGCTGCTCCCGCTTCTGATCCGCCGATAAATTCCAGACAAATCACGCGAGTAATATGCGCCAGGACATCCTGGGGCGTTATGGGTAACACTTGTTTGAACTCGTTCCCGATAGCTTCGGGGTGCGCTTTGGCATAGGCATTTAACCCCCTGACGAAACTGTCCAGACAGGGTTTATAATCAGCTGGCTGTTGAGTATAATGTTTCTTCGCTTGTTCAGCGACACCAAATAAGGTCACGATCTTATCCGAATCCAGAAAAGAAGGTCCCCAATATTCGGCAGCCCGCCCTCTGGCCTGACCGTAGAGCCGAAGCAGCAGGTTGGCGTGATTCTCCATTTGGGCGTAGCCAAAGCCATAATACATGGCTTCTACCGTTTGCCCATATACGTGAGGCACGCCCGCCGTATCCCATAAAATCTCGACGGTCGAAGCGGCAGAATGGCCTGTCTTTACCGTCTTATACGTGGTCGGCTGAGCCGTAGCCATCAGGCTCATCAGCAAAAAGCAAACGATACTACAGTTCATATACAGGAAAGGGAATGGATACATAAGAAGCCGAAGGGAGGTTGATGATCAATACTCAACAATTGAAACAAACGGGATCAGTCGCTTTTTAGATAGCGAATGGGGTTGGCCCAAGCCCCTTTCAGCGCTTGCCGCGAGACGGTCAGGCCGGTGATAAGACTGGTTAACAGGAGCGTACCGGCTAGCAACCAGCCATTGACCGAGATTCGGTAGGTGTATTGCTGTAACCAATTCGATAGTAGCCAGGCTCCCACGGGTGCTGCTACTAAAAAGCCCAGCCCTAATAACTTACCGAATTCTTGCCCCAGTAGCCAAAGCAGTTGTCCGGTCCGAGCGCCTAGTACCCGACGAACGCCAATTTCTTTGGCTTTCGTCTCTGTGAGGAAGGTAACCAGCCCATATAAGCCCAGGCAACTTAATCCAATGGCAACCAGCGCAAAGGCCTGGACAAAAGCGGCCAATAATCGCTCAAGTTCGGTAAAGCTTTCCAGGAGATCGGTAACGGTCTCGGCATGGTAAACCTGATCCGGTAGCACCTGATCCCAGACCTGTTGAATGGCCCGGCGAGTCTGATCGGAATGAGTTGGAGTCAACCGAAGCATGGCTACCCGGCTATGAGGACCGTCATTGATTAAGGTGATGGGCAAAATGGGCTGGTGTAAATCGCCACTGCGAAAATCCCGCACCACGCCGACAATAACCCGTTCGGCATCTTTCACCCGAATGGATTTTCCGATGATCGCAGCTGGCGAGGAAACCCCTAACTGCCTGACCATGGTTTCATTTACCAGCACATCGCGGCCAGTTGTATCCGTAGAGCGGACGTTTCGACCAGCCACCAGTGATAAATCAAAAACCGACAGGTAATGCGCATCAATTGCCCGAACGCGCGTTTCAAACGGTTCCGGCTCGGTAGCCGAATGATAGCTGAACGGACTGGGCCGATTATAAGGGGAAGCGGGCGGGTCACTGCCGAAAGCCACCTGCTCGACACCTGGAATTTGCCCCCACTGCTCGCGTAGGGTCGAGAGGGGGGCAGGACTGTGTTGGGGTAAAAAAACGGCGACTGTCGATGCCGATTGAAAACCCCACGTAACTTGCTGCATGTGTCGAAGTTGCGAGGTGATGACGAGCACACTCAGAATGAAAAATTGCATCAACACGAATTGTCCCCAAATAAGCCCCTGACGAACCGTCAATTTACCGGCCAGTCGCGTAGTCGATTGGCTAGCCAATGCGTTAGCTGGATTGAAACGGGCCAGAACGAATGCTGGATATAAACCAGAGAGCAAAACAACCCCACTGAGTAATCCCAGGAACCAGCCTACTGCCCGAGGCTGAGTTACATCCAGAATAGACAGATTTGGTCGGAGCATATCGGCGCTCGCGGCTAGTGTACGGTTAATGAACGGTAAACACAGTTGAGTGAACAGCAGGGCAACCAGCATCGCCCCAATTACCAGAAGGGCCGTTTCCAGCATAAACTGACCAATCAATTGCCCCTGCGTGCTCCCCATCACTTTGCGAACCCCGACTTCCCGGACTCGTCTTAAGGCTCTGGCGGTTGCCAGATTAATAAAGTTGATACAACCTGCCAGCACGAGTAGCACACCGACCCCCAGTAAGGCATAGAGGACTGGCCGGGGCGCCATACCACTGCGTTCGTGATTGAGTTCGGCCAGCGGTAAAACCTGGTAGTCGAAATGTTGGGCTTCTTTGGCCGGTAGATTCTTACGTCGAATGAGGGGTAAACTTTGATGGAGACGGATTGGGTCGGTTCCTTCCCGAAGTCGCACAAAGCACATGGCCTGTAAGCCTTTCCAGTCGGCTAAAGCGGTTGGGCCTTCCAATACGGGAATGGTAGAGTAGGACACAAAGGCATCATACCGAAGTTGGGTGTTCGTGGGTGGATCTTTAACAATACCCATTACGGTCAGGTCGGTGCGGTTATCCAGTCGTATCGTACGCCCTATGGCCGAGGCTGAGTCGAAAAATTTACGCGCGTATCGTTCACTAAGTACAATCGTGTTAGGAGCTGCCAAAGCTGTTTTACGATTGCCGCTAACCCATTCTACGCCAAATAGATCAAAATACTGAGGCTCAGTAAAACAGACGTTACGGGCTTCAGCGAATTTTTTAATCCAGCCGCCTTTCCCATTCGAGACACTCAACGTACGACCGAAAAAAGTCTCCAGCCGTACCGCATTCTCAACAAACGCATAATCGCGCCGAAGCACTTCGGCCAACGGACGAGGGGCTGCATCGGTGGGCATAGTCCTCTCCCCTTTAATATCGGTCACTAGCCAATAGGTACGCTCTAAATGGGGGTGGTAACGGTCAAAACTGAACAGGTAATTGACGACCAGAAAAATGACTAAACCACTCGTTAATCCTACCGACAACCCTAGTAGGCTAATCAAATTGACATGCCAATGCTGCCACAGGTGACGCCTGGCCACTGTGAGGTAGTGAATAATCATCAGAAAAGGGTTTTGAAAATGAGTAGCTAGCTGACAGCTAAGCGACGGATTAGGCAGTTAGCGGTCGTTTTGATTTGCGAAGCTTATTGGTCAGCCACCCTCGCAGGAATAGTATACCCGCTAATCCTGCTGCACCCCAGGCCGTTCGAAAAGCAGCCATCGGGATGGCCAAGGGGCGACTAACGACAATCAGAAAACCGATCAGCAGCAGAAACGTGAGGATGCTGGAGAGTTGCATAAACTGAAAGGGCCTGGTCGCCGGACGCCGTTTCATCCGGAGCCTGGCTCTCGATGTTTTAGGCATTCCTAATAAATGCTTTGGGCCCAGTTCCTGGTGATACACTTGTTTCAACTGAGCTATCACCCGCGAATTAGCCTGCTGCATAACCTGTTCCGACGCAACGGCGAACGTTTGTCCCTGATCCATTCGCTGTTCAATTAGGGAGGCTATATGATCCAGGAGTTCAGCTTCTAACGCCTGATGAGGGCCGGTTCGCTGAAACTGCTGGGTGATTTGGTCGAGTTGGGTGCGTGACAGTTTGTTCATAAATCAGTGGAGGTCTAAAGGGGAATAGAGTTTTGTTATTGGCCAAAGGCTACATCGGGCGTGGGGTTAATGATCAATCGCATAAGTTGGATAAATCGCTCAAATTCGCCCGCCTTCCGGACGGCAGTTTCACTCCCTACTGGTGTGAGCTGATAGTATTTCCGCAGTCGCCCGTCCACCTCCAGACTTTGTGTTATCAGTAACCCTTCATCTTCCAACTTATGGAGTAATGGATAAAGTGCGCCAAACGTAAGCGTGATTTCCCCGCCTGTCCGCTCTTCTACAGCCTGCGTAATTTCATACCCATACATCTTCCCCTGTTGAGCCAGCAATTGAAGAACAAGGGTTTTCAGTGTTCCTCGTAAAAATTCCTGATTACCTGATTCCATTGTATAGTTGATCGTTAATTTAATTTCCAAACAAAAATATATAAGAAAATTATATATACAATTAATAGAATAAAAATTTGCTTCTGGGGAAGCGAATACTTGTAGCAGAATCAATCCAGCAATGGTATCGGATAGACAGTAGGTAGTGAGCGCATGTGCTTACGGATACAACTACTACCTTACACCATCATAAATCGAAAACTATAGAGTCATTACTTAAACAGCTCCCTGAAATACGGTTTAGGACAAGTGCCTTGTCTGCTTAAAGTGAGTAAAACCACGTTTACTTATTCTCACAAAAAGCTCCCACCTGAGACGCCGATTTTGATTCATTACGCTCTTTGTACCTTTTTTACGTATCAAAGATTGGTATTAATAGCTCCATGGCAAAGCTAACCAGTGCGGCTACGGAGGCTAGTAGTCTTCCAAACTAGATTTTTTTGATTCTATTAGATTCTTTTGACACTAGATGCTTGATTATCAGAATCGATAGAATCTATAGAAACTATAGAATCTAAATTGGAAAAGCACTAGTTGGAACAATAAAAAGGCTCAAACGTCGATATATATCGACGTTTGAGCCTAGGAGCAAAAGCACGGTTTAGCCTGTATATTAAATTGGCAATATCAAAAGCTAATGCCAGTTGTTAGGGCAAAACTCTCAAATTTGACCCGTATTGGTTCTGTATCAGTTTGAAATGGACTTGAGCTAGTAGCAAGGAATACATAATTACTTAAATTCCGGTCGTATTGCAACGTAATAGGAATACTGATTTTTCCCAGTTCGATGGTATAACCAATACCAGCCATTCCACTCACAACAGATTTGATTGAAGAGGAGGTTTCCGGTCCCATATATGGACAGGGCGCAGCTATACAGACAATATCAGTTCGTCTACTTAAACCACTACCTGTGAGATGGTTATAACTAACTCCCGCTTGAACAAAAAACAGCTTTTGATTAAGGGAGACATTATATCGATATATAAACGGTAGTTTGAACGTGCCAATTTTTAAATTGACATCGTAAGATTGAGACTTGGCCCGCGTCCAGGATGGTTGGAGATGTAAAGATGATTTAGTTGTCATAGCGTACTGCAAATCAACACCAATAAGAAAGCCAGCTAGAGACTTGATTTCTGGAGTAGTCAAAATAGTACTTGAATAGTTAAACCCTGCAAACACACCGAACTGGAACGGCTTCGCCTTTATTAATATGTTCTCCTGAGCCTTTAAGCTCGTTAACGTCATCCAGAAGGCAACTAGCGTGCTAAAAAGAGTTTGCATAGAAGAAGTGAGCAGATAAAAGATTAAAGTAATTAATTCAGTTTAAGCTCTTGAGAGCCCTGATCTAACAAAATCGATTTATTAAAAAAGTTTCATGTCCGGATTTTCAGGACCATATCACGTATCCCATCTCATCCTCAGGCAAGACCAATTTAGTTGAATTCAAAATTATAGGTCAAACTTGGAATGGGTGCGCCGAAGATACTCAGTTGATAAGGGTTTGTCGCTTGCCCTTCCGTTCGGTAGAAAATTGAATACACATTCTTACGACCGTACAGGTTATACACCGTAAACGTCCAGTGACCCTGCCAGCGCCGGTTTTTCATACTGGGGTTGTAGATGTTCCAGGCAAAATCCAGCCGATGATAGTCCGGTAACCGATACTGGTTGCGCTCGTCGTAATACGGGTACGTCCGGCCCTGGTAGCGAATTAATCCCTCCGGTGCCGTGTAAGGCCGCCCCGTACTGTACGAAAAGTTGAAGGAGAAACTATGGGTTTTGCCCTGGTTGATAGTCAGGCTCATGTTTAGACTATGGGGCCGGTCATAGTTAGCTCGGTACCAGTTCCCCCCGTTGATCTGTTGCTGGAATTCAACCCCTTGATTCACCTGATTCAGCGTACGGGCAAAGGTATAGTTGACCCAGCCCGTTAGTTCGCCTTTTTTCTTGGACACCATCACCTCCAGGCCATAGGCTTTACTGCGGCCCGGCAGCAACTGGGTTTCGGGGTAGGGCTCTAACAAAAAATTAGCCCCTGGTTTGTAGTCCAGAATATGCTGCGTACTTCGCCAGTACACCTCTGCCGATAGTTCGAAGAGGTTATTTTTTGAGTTCCTAAAATACCCCGCTGACCACAATTGGCTCACCTGCGGCTGGATATGCGCATCGGATGTTTTCCATCGGGAAGTAGGCAGGGGCGTAATCGTGTTGGTAATCACCTGTACGTATTGCCGCATCAGATTATAGCCAATCTTGATGGAAGAGGTAGGGGTTAGCGTATACCGCAGGCCCAGCCGGGGTTCAAAACCCCCATACTGTTTGCTTAGCTGTCCGGCCCGGTAAACTGTAGAATCCACGACCGCCGACGCATCGGCCACGTCACTGTTTGCATACCGACGCACGATTGACGGTCCAAAATTCAGAAAATGGGAGTACCGCAGTCCGGCCGAAACCGCTAGTTTATCGGACAAACTGATCTCATCTTCGACATGGATGGCTAGTTCCAGTGCGTTCTCAATCGGTGTTTTCTGGTAATTGACGGTCCGACTGCTGCCGGGAATCAGTTCGCCCGGATTGAGTCGATAATGTAAGCCACTGATGCCAATCTCGATCTTCTGATTCGCTAACTGATAGTTTAGATTTGATTTAATCTGTCGTTGTAAGAGCGACTGTTTCAACTCGACTTTGTTGGCCGTACTGTCTTCGGTAGACAGGATGCGGGGAATGTACTGAGCCACCAGCGCTGTGGTTTGCACATTCACCCGGTTATTGATGGCGTGAAACCAGCGGACCATGCCGTTAGCGGTTTGTTGAGCGTACTGCGTATTGATCGCATTGACATTAGAGAGACTCCCCACTAAATTAGTTTGAAACAAATCCTGGCTGTAGTAACTGGTGGCGGTCACTGTATTACGGTCATTGACGCGCCAGAACAACTTAGCCGTACCATCACCGAACTTGGCCCGAATGTTGTCAAAGCGGGGCGAAACCGCGCGCAGCAGAAAGTCATTAAACGCCCCTCGACCGGAGACCATCAGCGCCAGTTTGTCTTTGATGATCGGGGTCTCAAGGGTCAATCGGTTAGCCACCAGACTCACTCCGCCCCTCAGATGAAGTTGTTTAAGATCAGGGTTACGCAGGCTAATGTCCAGTACGGAAGCGGCTCGGCCCCCATACCGGGCCGGCACATTACCCTTGTAGAGATCAAGCCCACTAACCGCATCTGGTGGAAAGACCGAAAACAGCCCAAACATATGGGTGGGGTTGAAAATGGGCGTATCATCGAGCAGGATAAGGTTTTGATCCGTAGTCCCCCCCCGAATGTTGAGTCCATTAGCGGCTTCGCCCACACTTGTCACGCCGGGCAGCATTTGCAGGCTGCGTAAAATGTCTACCTCGCCCAGAGCGGCAGGCATCTTCTTCAACGTCGCGATATTGATCTGACTAACCCCCAACAGGGGCTGACGAACCGTACGATCGTAGCCTTTACTGGTAACGACAACCTCCTCCAACTGGCTGGCGACAGAAGCCAGGTTCACCGCTAGGGTTGTGTTTTCCCGCAGATAGAGCGTGGTTCGGAAGGGCAGGTAGCCCACGCTTCGAATGACGACGGCGTGCTTTCCCGGTGACAGGCGAACCAAAAACTGCCCCTGTTCATTGGTAGCGGTACCTTTACCGATTTTTTCATAATCGATCAGCACGGTAGCACGAGCCAGCACTCGACCCGTAGCCGAATCGCGAACAGTGCCATTAACCGACAGGAGCCAATTGCGGTCGCTCGACGCTCCAGGTGTTTTATACGCCGTTATCAGGTCGCCAGACCGGCTTGGTGCGGGGGGCTGCTGACTTCCGGCCGGCGCTTCTACAATGGTCGTCGTTTTGGACAGCGGAGACGTCGGTAGAACGACTGGTGGTTCATTGGGTATGATCGCCGTATTCGGGGCAACAGGTTGATGGCGCTGAGTCACAATCCGCTTTTGCCAATAGCCTTGCCGGCTTAACCAATCGGTCCATTGGTCCAGCCAGGTATCAGGTACCGAATCGAGCGGAGTACTACCAACCCGTTGACTTCCCAATTCATAGCTATGCAACTCTACTGACCGGCCAGCCTGTAGCCACTGCTGGTATAACTGGGCGGTCTGGATAGCCTTCTGGCGGGCATGGTTTATTGTCGCCCCTGACAGGGCGACAATAAACAGACCTGGCGCATCGGCCGGAACCGAGTCGGCGGCTAGGGCACCTATTTCAGCCTGAATAAGGCTCACAAAATTAGGGCGGGTTGCTTTAGTCGAGTTGTAAACTAGTTGTAGTGCCAGCGTTCCGCCCGTAGATACGCCCAATACACCAATCTGATCCGGTTTGATACCCAGTTCGAGGGCGTGTTGGCGCAGGTAGCTAAGGGCATTGCTGCCATCAGCAAGGGCCATGGCTCGTACATTCAGCGAATCTTGCGGGCTTAACGTTGGAGCCTGCCCCGTTGTGGGGAACACGGAGCCTTGAGCCAATCGGTAGGGTATTACAAAAACCGTTATGCCTCGTGCGGTTAGTCGAGAGACCAGGGTCCTACTTTCCGGGTCCAATGCCTGCGTGGTCAATCTAACCTTCGGAAAAATAAGCACGGCAGTGCCCGTTGCCAGCACTGAGTCTGGCAAAAAAACCGCCAGTTTTGAGGAAGTCGTTATCCTCAACACGTTATTTTCCAGCAGACTGCCTGGTCGTATACCTTCGGCGTTGGTACGATTAATGGAATCAAGGGCTTTGTTGCCAGGCGGTTGATTCACGAACTGCGCCTGGACGAGGTGGCTGGCAAGCAGATTTAACCCTAGAACGAATACGGTATAGTTCATCACGAGTTTAACTGGGTTTGTCATTCGCTATTCTTCCGGTTCGATTGTAGCCCTGTGACGTGGACTATACTGGGTAGGTGGTTTGGGCAACGACTGAGCTTGGAAAACTGATAAAAACAACATCAGGCAGTAGGTATAAGCGCTTAGGCCCATTGGGCGTTATAAGGTTCAGTCACGCCAGCCTTCGGGTTTATACGGCGTTCGGGTATCACTGGAGACACAAACGGCTAGTGGAGGGCGGTTACCGATAGCTGGCTCCCGGGTCGGGTCATGACCGTTCAGGGCTTGAAATAAGCCAGGCGTGAAACCACTCGCATCACTACGGGTTAGCCAATAGCGAAACGAAGAAACGCTGGATACGGTAAAATACCCAACCACCGCTTCATTGTACTGCGCCACATTGTGTATGTTGCCGACCAGCAGAGCCGGCTGCCCACCGTCCACACCACCTGTCGTCTGAGTCTGGTCACTCAATCGCTTCAGGTACTCGTAAGCCGATTTGGTTAAGGAGCTTTGTCTAATGTCAACCAGGCAATGCTCTTTCGAGTAGAGTGGAATGCGGCCAACAAGCAGGCCTTTGACTGGATTCCCATTGCTGTACTGATCGCTGAACAAGATCAGGTTATTGCTGTAAATAATTTCCCAACAGGCTGTTCGACAATTATAATCATAATTAGGGAAGGAAGAATTTAACGTATTATTGACACAATCTTCCAATAAGGCTCCTTGCGCATCAAGAATTTGGTAGAGTCCTCGCTGGCAACTACGGCACCATTCCTGGCGTTCCCAATCCGTCCATTCCCACCGGTAATAATTGGTTTGATTAGCCGGGTCGGTAAAGTCTACGTAGAAATCATGAGCGGCCGTATAAATATTATTTAATCGCTCCGTTCCGCTTAAACTTGTGGGATTAAACTGAGCGCGAACTTGCCCGATGGGCGCCACGGGCTGAAGTAACTCGGGGGTTGATTCATAGTGCGTGCCATCCGATAGCGTGAACTTGAGTTGATACGTATGGCCAGCTTGACCCTGAAAGTCAGCGGGTAGCTGATAGCGGCCATCGGTAGTTTCCTGAGCGATCACCACGTTTCCTGAATCAACGACGAGCTGTACGTTAGCCTTAGTGACGGGTAGATACCCTAATCGACCGCTGAGGGGGTCCGCCTGGGAGCGATTAAGCCGAATCACCTGAGTCTCCGCCTTATCGGTAAGGGTGCCATCAACAATCAGCACATTAAGCGAGCTGTTAATGGTTGCTGGCCTGGGGTCAACACACCTAACGAGTCCTAAGCAACTGCTTAGGCAAATCAATAGAATGATGATTACTGAACGCATATAGCCAAACAGGAAATTACCTTCAAAAGTAGACAAGCGGCCTAGTTCGATTTTGGTATAAATCAGTTATTTGCTAGTATATTCCTATTGACAGTTGTATATTGATTATATGAAACGTTATATTCAGCATGAGCCCTTTAATGTCTATCACTTTACCGTAGATCGCTGGCCGCACCCGGTTCACAAGCATAGCTATTTTGAAATTATTTTTATCCGTAACGGTCTTGGGCGGCATTTTATAAATGGTCATACCTTTTCTTACGCAACGGGGGACGTGTTTTTATTAGGCCCGGAAGATTACCATTTCTTTGAGATTCAAGAACCGACTACATTTTGTTATATCCGTTTCACGGAGTTGTTTATTCGGGACCCTGCGTTGGCCCAATCCACCCAGTGGCTACCTATGGTCGAGTATTTACTTCAAACCCCTTACCAGGCCAACGGAAGTTTGGTGAAAGATCCAGGCGAAAAAGAGCTTTTGGAGCATTTGCTGATTGTACTAGTGCATGAATATGATCGGGAAGAAGGCTATGACATGCTGATCATTAATGGAATCATGAAAGCACTTTTGGTGATGCTATCTCGTACGTTGGTTCGGCAACGAACACATGAATCCCAACAGCGTCCAAGCCCAAAACTAATGGAGGAACTCTTGCTGTATATCTGCCAACATATTCAGGACCCAAACGCCTTGCGAATTGAACGATTAGTAGGACGCTTTAATCGGTCGGCCAGCTATTTAAGCGTGTTATTTAAAAAGCAAATGGGGGAATCGCTGCAAGTTTACATCCTTAAGTATAAGCTCAGGATGATCGAGAATCGGTTGCGATTCAGTAATCAAAGTATTACGCAGATTACCACTGAATTTGGCTTTACCGATAGTAGCCATTTGACAAAGCTCTTCAAAAAGCACTATGGCCTAACTCCTGGACGCTTTCGTCAAACAGCCGCTCAAGGGCAAAAGCCGTAGTGCATCGAAATCGACGTGATAATTGAGAACACGTTTAAAGTGGTGGTGCTGGTTAACATCTCTCAGTATACTTGGGTTAAGTTTCAGGTTGTCCAGCGACTCCCGATTCTAACGGACGGTCAGTTCATCGGCGGCTCCGCTGGCCACGTATTCATAAGCCAGTGTTGTCATTACTCCCAATGCTTTTTTTTCAAAATCAAAGAGGTTGATCAGGTCGGATAAATCAATGGGAGTAGTCGGATGGATTTAGGAGTTTCGTAGGCCGTTCATAACTCAGAAAGAGCAAACGATAGCCGAGCTACCGTTGTACAGCAATCTGGTAATCACAGAGGCACCAAGAATACAGAGAGAAAACTGAGTTTCAAAATGAATTTTGTTCCATTTCTCTCCGTATTCTCGGTGCCTCTGTGGTTACTATCTTTTCCCGGTTGGTAAGTCACGAGTGCACTACTGGCAGGGGAAATCGAATTGTTGTTGAATAATAATTCCAGCTACTCCCTGCCGTTTGCTCCAAATACCCATATATCTGTTGCGAAGGAGGTACATTACTAAACGTTAACGCAACTGCCTGTTTGCCATTCAACACTTTTGTTCCTGCGTTCCCAACTGTGCCGAGTCCAGCATTCCCTTGAAGACTAAACTGATTCTGACTGGAATTCTCAATAAGAAAGACCATTACGTAATTGGAAACCGAGGTTATTCCATAGGCGACTGGCTCAAAATGCATCTGGATAGTCGGATTACGAATAGGCGAATTTCGTCTATCGAAACTAGCGTAAGGTGTCATCGCATCAGCCTGAACAATATCGGGCTGGATAAATGTAAGATTGGTGCGCCCTTTCCCCACCGTTCTCGTTACGCTCAACGTATCGATTGAGAAAAAACTGGGCAAGGGAAAGCTAGGGCCCAAACCGGGCGACGCAAACGTGCCCAATAATTTTTCTAAAGAGGTTTCCGCCTGAAAGTCATCGAAATTGATTCTGTTCTTTTCAAATTTTGCTAACTTCATTTGCTTAGTCGTTTATGGTTAACAATAATCCTCACCGCAAATGTTGGGCGCTAAGCGAACGTTTTGTATCTGATCTTTAGTAAACGGTAAACTATGCGTAGTAATACGCTAAGATGGCGCAAGGCTGGAGCCTTGCGCCATCAACAAGCTGGCCCGGTCAATTGTGATTAGCAATCGACCGGGCCAGCTTGTTAACTAGTTATGTGCCTATTAATTAGGCATTTTGCTTCATCCGAATGATGTTCAGAGCGGCACCCGCTTTGAACCACTCGATTTGGCCTTCGTTGTAGGTATGGTTCACAGGGAACTCATCTGTGGTGCCATCAGCGTGATGCAGAACGATTTCGAGCGGACGACCTGGCGAAAACTCGGTCAGGCCATCGATGTCGATCACATCATCTTCCTGAATTTTGTCGTAATCAGCAGGGTTAGCAAATGTTAACGCCAGCATACCCTGTTTTTTCAGGTTGGTTTCGTGAATACGAGCGAATGAACGCACCAGAATAGCACGAACACCTAGGAAACGAGGCTCCATAGCTGCGTGCTCACGAGACGAACCTTCGCCGTAGTTTTCGTCACCAACGACAATCGAACCGATGCCCGCAGCTTTGTAAGCGCGTTGAACAGCAGGCACTTCACCATACTCGCCGGTCAGTTGGTTTTTAACGCTGTTGGTCTTCTCATTGTAGAAGTTCACCGCGCCAATCAGCATATTGTTCGAAATGTTGTCGAGGTGACCACGGAATTTCAACCAGGGACCCGCCATCGAAATATGGTCGGTGGTACACTTGCCTTTCGCTTTGATCAGCAGTTTCAATCCTTTCAGATCAGTACCCTCCCAGGCCGCAAATGGAGCCAGCAATTGCAAACGGTCCGACGTTGGCGAAACGATTACCTGCACATCCGATCCGTCTTCGGCGGGAGCCTGATAACCAGCATCATCAACAGCATAGCCTTTAACGGGTTGCTCAATACCCTGTGGCTCGTCGAGCATGACCTGCTCACCTGCTTCGTTGGTCAGTGTATCGGTCATTGGGTTGAACGTCAGGTCACCCGCAATAACGAGTGCTGTCACGATTTCGGGTGATGCCACGAAAGCGTGGGTGCTGGCGTTACCGTCATTCCGTTTAGCGAAGTTCCGGTTGAACGACGTGATGATCGAGTTTTTACGGGTTGGGTCATCCATGTGACGCGCCCACTGTCCGATACAAGGACCGCAGGCATTGGCCAGAACCACGCCACCGATCTCTTCGAACGTATCGAGCAAACCATCGCGCTCAGCCGTGAACCGAACCAGTTCAGAACCCGGCGTTACCGTAAATTCGGCCTTGGTTTTCAGATTCTTCGCCGTGGCCTGAGCCGCTACCGAAGCCGAACGAGTCATGTCTTCGTAGCTGGAGTTGGTGCAGGAACCAATCAAACCGACTTCTAGTTTGGCAGGCCAGTTATTTTCTTTCACCGCTTTAGCAAAATTCGACAGCGGCCACGCTAAATCTGGCGTAAATGGACCATTGATGTGTGGTTCCAGCGTCGACAGGTCGATTTCGATGAGTTGGTCGTAGTACGAAGCAGGGTCTGCATACACTTCGTCATCCGACCGCAAATCAGCTTTCACAGCGTCGGCTGCGGCAGCAATATCAGCCCGGCTGGTCGCTTTCAGGTAATCGGCCATTTTCTCGTCATAGGCGAAAATCGAGGTAGTTGCCCCAATTTCAGCACCCATGTTACAAATCGTGCCTTTACCCGTAGCCGACAGACTTTCGGCACCTTCGCCGAAGTATTCAACAATACAACCCGTTCCGCCTTTTACGGTCAGGATACCCGCTACACGCAGAATAACGTCTTTAGCTGATGCCCAACCGCTCAGTTTACCAGTCAGTTTCACACCGATCAGTTTGGGCATTTTCAATTCCCAGGCTAAGCCCGCCATAACGTCGCAGGCATCAGCTCCACCCACGCCAATGGCGATCATACCCAGACCACCCGCGTTTGGTGTGTGCGAATCGGTACCGATCATCATACCACCCGGAAAGGCGTAGTTTTCAAGTACAACCTGGTGAATGATACCAGCACCTGGTTTCCAGAAACCAATACCATATTTATTGGAAATAGACGCCAGGAAGTCGTATACTTCTTTGTTTTTGCTCTTCGCAATATCTAAATCCTGAACGGCTCCTACTTCGGCCTGAATCAAGTGGTCGCAGTGAACGGTAGAGGGAACAGCTACTTGAGGCCGACCTGCCTGCATAAACTGCAATAACGCCATTTGGGCCGTTGCATCCTGCATAGCCACACGGTCTGGGGCGAAATCCACATAGGCTTTTCCCCGCTCAAACGCCTGGGTTGTTTCGCCAGCAAAAAGGTGACTGTATAAAATTTTCTCCGACAAGGTCAGCGGTTTGCCCACTGCCTTCCGGGCTGCTTCGACGCGTTTACCGAGGTTAGCGTACACGCGCTGAATCATATCTAAGTCAAAAGCCATAGTAAGTAGGATAACAGGTTACTGAAAATATATTCTATAAAGACAACCACAGAACTCGGTAAATGGATTCAAATACGTGGCTTAAAAGTAGAAGTTTCTGGCTCGTTTTAGAAATATTCTGATAATTTGGAACTGTTCTGATCATGAATGCGAACCAGTGATATAGGCACCTATACTATATACCTTACCGTTCGCTCTGTTTATTAGTCACATTTTGCACGAAATAGTCATTTAACGAGTACCTTGTTGATTAAAATCGCATTAACCCGTTGGAAGGTACAATTCATCAAACGAAAACGGTTAATGCATAGCTACTAACTCGTATGAATAAGAAAAACACAATCCTATCAATCACTGCACTACTGGCTTTAGCCTTTGCTTTTTCATCGTGTAAAAACGACGACAACCCAACGATCACTTCCACTACAACCAAGTTAACAGCAACGCTCAACGGTGCCAGCGAAAAACCAACCTCTACCTCGTCGGCAGCTACAGGCACGTTTACAGGTGTAGTTGATGAATCAACCCGTGTATTAAGCTACACGGTAACGTACACGGGTCCCTTCACCTCGTCATTAACAGCCGGTCATTTACACCGTGTTACGAATACAACAGCCTTGACAGGTGGTGTTGAAATACCTTTCACGAGTTTAACCAGCCCGATTATTGGCACATTTCAATTAGCGAATCAGAATCGGGTAGATAGTCTTAAGAATGGTTTTTATTACGCCAACCTACATACGACGGTCTACCCGGCCGGTGAAATTCGTGGCGATATCAAAAAGCAATAGTTTACAACTAGCTGCAAACAAAAATGCCAGACTGTATTTTACGGTCTGGCATTTTTGTTATTTATTACTCAATTTACTAGGCCACAGAGATCGTCTGCGCAGGCTTATTGGTAGCTGGATTCTTGGGAAGAACCACTTTCAGCACGCCATCGGCATAACTAGCCGAGATGCTTTCGGTGAGGACTTTGTCGTTGAGCTGGAACGACCGTTCGAACGACTGGTTGCCGTACTCCTGATACGTATACTTGCTCGATGCTGACTGTTCCTCTGCATTCGGCTGATCAGTGCTCTGATACGAAATCGTCAGGACATCGTCTTTAACCGTTAGCTTAACGTTCTCTTTTACCAGCCCTGCCGCATAGAGCGAGATGGTATATTCGGCATCGGTTTCTTCAATATTGACAGGTACGTGCTGGAAACCACCGGCGTGACGACCTTCCCAGAATTTACCGAATTTACCGCGGCCAAACATGGGACCACCCCAGTTTCCGCCAAATTTACCTCGTCCCCAGGGACCACAATTACCTTTATGTTCTGATTGAAATGCTTGTTTATTATACATGGTTGTGTGTGTTTTAGTCTTGTGTTTACTGATTTTGTTTTTGTGTGTTTACTTGTTCTGGCTTAGTTGATTGGGATGACCCGTTCATAACGTTGTACACTTATGGGTGAACGATAGGTTGGATTGTCGATGGATATAATATTCGATGACTGCCAGCCACCCCGTTCAAATCGTCCGAATGATCGGCCGGCTAACCGGGCGCCTGCTACGCGAACCACCAGGAATAACCCCAAACCAACCAGCAATACTTTTACAATAAGGGTAAGTAGAAACAGGACCAACCCGACCGCCAGTGCTACACCAGCTACTCTCCAAATGATGTTCATGTTGTTTATGTTTAAATGGTTTCAGAAAAGCCTTTTTGCCTGAAGTTGGTAGAGACGAACATTGACGGCCGATTTTTTCGAGACGCCAACTTCTAGCTTTGCGGCTTTAGTAGGGATGACGGAGAAGCGAATTGTTTTACTTTAAAAAATCGTAAACTTTTTTTCAGAGCTTAGACTTCAGCGAGTTATCAGCCAACCATTTTCAAATACAAGAACCTTATTTCCAGACACTTAAAACCAAAACAATCTAATTATATTGAGTAGAAAAAGTCAAAAATAGTTAGTGGTAACTATTGAGGTTAGCGCGGGATCGGTGGACTTTTAGGGCATAAAACATCTAAACGCGAACTCCCCAATCTAGTCAACCCACTATGAAATTATCGGCGGTTTTATTAGTACTCTGTTTGTCAGTTGAACTTGTTGCCTGCTGGAAACGAAAAATGCCTGTTGAAGATGTCATCGCTCAGGCCGACTCTTCAGTGGTGGAAGTCAAGGGCTATCAGGCAAACAACCGGACTATGCTCGGCACCGGGTTCGTCATCGACTCAAAAGGTCTGATCGTAACCAACTACCACGTTATCCGCGATGCAGAACGAATTGAGGTTACCCTATCGAATGGCCGAACGTATCCAGTGTTGGGGGTTGTGGACTACAATTTTAGCGATCCGGGCTATCCTGATTTTGCTATACTCAAAATCGATGCGGAAATCGATCTGGCCGCCCTCCCGCTGGGTAATGATGATGAATTAAAATCGGGCGAAACGGTTGTGACGATTGGCAACCCAATTGCTTACGCCCACACGCCATCGGTTGGGAATTTCGCTCAGCGTCGGCAGCTCGACAGTGTGGCTTATCTACAAATAACCGCTCCTATCTCGCACGGAAATAGTGGTGGGCCATTACTCAATCTTTATGGTGAGGTGGTTGGCATCAATACGCTTGGCGATGAGCGTGGACAAAACCTAAATTTTGCGCTATCGGTGCAGTACATAAAAGATGCGCTTGATAAACAAGGGCACGCTGTTCGCTACACTGTTAGTGACGTACTGGCGATGCAGAAAAAACGGGATGCCGAGCAGTTTGAAAAACTATTCACTACCTACGAACATCCACAGAAACTATTCTCCATGCTATATCCACGTGGTTGGCAAACGTATCAGGGAAGCCGCTGGCGCTATGGTGTCGATCCCGACACCAGTTATGTGTACACCTGCGTGTTTGCGCCGGATGGAGCCTACAATCCAGAAACAGGTTATCTGGCCGGTGGCATTCGGGTGGTTTTCTATCAGCCACCCAGCGGTCGGGTCTGGGCCGGCATTCTGAACCGTTGGCCAGCGGCCTTTAAGCGACGAACACTGGAAGCCAATAACGGTTTTGCCTTTACGGATTCGTCGGTCATTACGCTTGATCAGATTCCAGCCCGGCTCTACACCGCCATTGGTCGAAATGAAAATATCAGCGAGATTGAACTGGACCGGTTTATCGTATCAGGCCATCCCAACTACCTGCTTTCGGTCGAATTAGCCTGCCCTAACAGCCAGTCGCAGGTTTATGATACCTATTATCGGGCCATTTTACAATCGTTCCGATTCGGTCTTGATCGGGGTTCGGCACCTTAAAATTCAATTCATTACTGATTTTTGATAAATACCGACGCATCGGTGTTCACATATTGCAGCTGCCCTGTCGGTTCAAAGCGAATGCTGTGGGCTAATGCAGTATTCGCTTCTACGGTAACTATGTGTCCGTCACTAATCACGACATCATCACACACACTGGGCACGCGCCCACAGCCCCAGGTACTGGCCGTATGCCAACTTCCCGACGATACGCTCTGGCAACCACCTCGTTTTATAATAATATCGTCGATGCGAAGCTGATCGCGTGCTCCAGAGGTACCTACACCGGTATAATAGTATTGCCACAAGAATTGAATGTAAGGTTTGTTGAGCAGCGTTGCCGGTAGTGCCACTGGCCCAATTACCTGACTATGCCCTGCTGTAGCATTCCGAACGTATTCAACCGGATTATTGGCCGCGTCTAACAAATCAGTAAATGGGCCAGAATTCCCTAGCCGGTAGCGAAGTCGAATATTGTATTGACGCGGATTAGGAACCACCGTGCCCCCTGTCCATTGTATCGAAGCCTCAGTAAGATTGGTTGTTCGCAACGCTAATACCATGCCCCCCAAAGCCGTAGAAATGTAACCAGCAGGTCCGCTACCCGTATTAATGAACGACATACCATCGACTCCAAGTCCATTTATACGGGTGGCGCTGGTGAGGTTATAGCTTCCTTTCACCGTATCGGCCACCGCATACGTGGCCGACAAAGGAGGATCTTCCTGATTCATGCTCACAAAATGCATGTTTGGTGGGTAAGTGCCTGCTGGAGTCGTGGCCGAGAAACTCTCAAAGCGGTATTCGCAGCTACTTAGGAGATAGGCAGCCGGTTTGCCACCAAACGAATTATCGATATCGAAGAAAGCCGTAAGCGTTCGGTTAGCAGTAGGATCGAAACTATAGGCCGTATCGGTTGAAACGACAGTTCCGTTTTCCTTCCAGGCGATAAATCGGTACCCAACCAACGGCTTAGCTACAATTCGTATCGCATTGCCCTGGAAATAAACTCCTGTCCAGGGATACGGATTTGCAGCTACCCCAGTCGTAGTCGGCAAAATATCGATGGTATTTACTTTTACATAGCCCTGCGTAGCATCAGACACAGTCAATGTAATGTTTCGGTTGTTACTCAAGCTAAAGCGGGAGCGAATATGATCGCGCACATAAGCAGGACGTTGTTGCAAATATGTACGGACAATATTGACATTACTAAGCCATTTGGTTAGCGAATTGTTGGTTTTCCATCGACTGAAATGCTCGGTCATCAACGGCTGGTAATCCTGTTGGAAGGTATTGAGCAAGTCAACCGTGCGGCTCGTGATGAAGGTTGTATTGAGCAGGTCGGCAAAGCGATTGATAAAGTACGATTTATAACTGTTTACTTCCAGCAATCGACGTAAAAAACGGGTATACTCGGTAACATCGGTGCCATAGTTCCCCACAGAAGTAGCTCGGTCAAGCGAATTGGATGTGTAGTCATTACCCGCTCCAAGTGTCCAGTCCATGTCGTTCATCATCCAGCGGAATCGACCGTCTTGCCCTTTGGGGGCATTCGGCAGATACTGGCTGGTCCGTTTACGCCAGAGTTGCTGGTTATTATACGGCCAATCGAAATTCCCGGAATAGATTTCGGCTATCTGGTAGTCCGAAAAGCTCTCCACGTCCATTTGCTGATTAACATAATTATAGTCAATTGTTTGAGAGCCAACAAAGTAATCCTTAAGGGAATAGAATTTCACCAGGTCCCCGTTATCAGCCACGTAAGCACCATAATCGAATTTAATCACATCGACACTATCCGGGTCAACCGCATAGTTTCGATTCAGATAATACTGATCATACCGCTCTATCAGGTTATGAACGCCCCAATATTCGCCATTCATAAAGACAACACTGGGCCGGTTCGACTGCGTCTCGAAGGGCAGGTGACGCACCATTGTTTGCATATACGCATCAATAATAGTTGTGAAATCCCAGTCGTTACCACCGCTACGGAGCAACAATCGATTGTAAAACTGATTGATAGGTCGGTTATCGAAAAACGAATAGGTGAAGTCGTCATCGCCATACAGCCGCACCGCTTTACGAGGAACGGACCGCGAGCAACCCCCATTGATGGCAATATCGATACGCTGCTTTAAGAGCGAAGTGCCATTCATGAAAAACTGTACATGAGCCGGTCGCTGCCAGTTATCGCTCTTATTCGAAAAATTACCGGGCGAACAGAAAATACTTTCGGCGGTTGGATTCGCTTGTCGCCAGCCATCGAATGTTGCACCTGCCGTATAAATACCGTTCGAGTAGTCAAATAAGGAACCCTCATTGGTGGCAATCGAAATAACAGGAACGCTTCCAAAGCGCGTGGTAGGGGCAATAAAATACGACTCGGTAACAATGTCACTAATTAGTGTATTGGGCTTGTAAGCCACTGCCCGCACCACGGTTCCTTTAAAAATGGGGGTCGTTGGTGCGTAATAAGGTGATGAGTTGAATGTCGATGATTTAATCGACAGTTTGTTTGGCGAACTAGTCTGGTCGCTGATTGTAAGTGGGGCCGTGTAGGTCAGACTCCGGTAACTCTCCGTCAACAGCGATCCATTGCCCTGACCGGGCTGTTCGACGTAGTTGTTTTTATACTGAAAAGTATTGGGGCCCGGATTTATCGGATCTGGTTCTGAACCGTCCAGTGTGTAGTAAATGGTAGCGGTCGGATCGGGCGAGGTAATTGTCAGGCTAAAACCAGCGGTGGAGAAACCACCTGCCTGCGAAAAAATCGGCGCACTCAAAACGGTGGCATAGCCTGTTTTAGCATTGTTACTGGCTCCTGGACTCGTGTTGTTAATCGCATTCGTGCGCTGAAAATAGAGCCAGGTAGTCGATCCGTCGGGTTGCCGGCCCCACGAAACATCAGTCCGCTGTGGACCAAATGTTACCTGATCTACTATGGTCGTACCATTTGGCTGTACAAGGCTAACCATCTCTCCGTCCGCCGAGAGTTTGAAACCAACGTGGAGTGGTCCCCGGCTGGTAACATCGCTTGCCCAAATTAACAGGTACCCATTGGCCGGAATGATCGTTTGGGATGAACCCGTCGGCAGCCGATATTTTGTTAATGTGCTGTTATCCGATAAGTAATAACCACCAATATTAACGGTGGTAGAATTTGGATTATAAATCTCAAACCAGTCTTCGTAAGACCCCGAACCATCGGTAATAGTCCGGGCGTTCGAAGCCATAATTTCATTGATATACAGCTGCTGGGCTTTGCTCGTAAATCCTATTCCAAGCAGAAAAACGATCCAGCATAAGCCATTAATTATTTTTTTAAAATTAAAGCATGGAATAGTTTTCATTTTCGTGGATTTTGTAAAACGCTGTATCAATTCTAGATACAAAATCCACGCCGTTGCTCAACTTTCGGCAGACATTTTTCTCCTTTCGAGTAGGTGCGAAAACAAAAAGCACCCCGGCAACATAGCCTAAAGGTGCTTTTGGGTCTAAAAACCAAGCTTTTCTATACTCGTCTCAGCCAACAATTTTCAGGATTGTCTGATACAACACTTCACTTCCTAAAGCCAGATCTTCATAGGATGCGTACTCTAGTGGATTGTGGCTGATTCCATCTTTACAACGAACAAAGATCATTCCATAATCACAAGCTTCCGACATCACCAGGGCATCGTGAAAAGGCCCGCTCACCAATTCCGGGGCATCCAGACCTAAATCGGTGCAGCTAGCTCGAATAGTATCCTTTATCCAGTCGGCACAGTAGCTCGATTTAATATCAGTATCCACGGTCAGTTCGTAGGTGAGTGCGTGGGTTTGAGTAATTTCAGCAATTGCCTCCTTAAGCTGACGTTCGCAGGTATTACGCCGTTCCATATCGATATCCCGGAACTCCATCGTCATGCTAACGGCTTCGGGAATGATGTTTCGGGATGATGGGAAAACGTTGAGCGTCCCGACTGTACCCACTGTAGGTGCTGGGGTAAACTGCGACGCAATCTCATTGACGGCGACAACCACTTTGGCAGCTCCCAGCAATGCATCTTTCCGAAGCGGCATCGGTACCGAACCGGCGTGACCAGCCATACCTTTCAGGGTTAAGCTAAGCAAAAGCGGCCCGGCAATACCGCTAACAATCCCAATAGGTTTGTTCGTTTTATCTAAGACTGGCCCCTGTTCGATATGCAGCTCGATAAAGCACCGAATACTTCCCGGAGCATATTTGTCGTCGTTGAATTTAGTGATGTCGCAGCCAAAATCGAGCAGTGCCTGTTCGCGGGTGATGCCGTCTTTGTCTTTCCGTTGCAACTCCCCCTCTTCCAGTTTTCCAAGAATGCCTCTCGAGCCAAAAAGGCCTTTGTTGAATCGCCAGCTTTCCTCATCGGCAAAGGCAATCACATCAATACTCGTCTCTGGCACAATGCCTTTTTCGGCAATGGTACACACGGCCTCAATTGCGCATAACACGCCCGCGATGCCATCGAATCGGCCTCCATACGGCTGCGTATCTAGGTGCGAACCCGTCATTAAAATAGGTGCATCTGGATTTTTGCCTGTCAGTCGGCCGATTAAATTTCCGAAGCTATCTATTCGAACCGTCAGTCCGGCAGCTTCCATCCAGCCTTTGGCATGCTCAAACATCTGTTTCTCCAAAGCCGAATGAGCAGGCCGGCACATTCCGGTTTCGCCAATTTTTCCGATCTCACTCGAAACTTCAAAGTAATGCTGAAGACGTGCTGCGTTTATATTCATAAGCCCTGTAATAATGAATAATGTAGAATGTGCAATGAATAATGGGGCTGTCTGGATCATTATCCATTGTACATTCTACATTATCCATTGTTTATTTAAGTCAAGACCCCCGATAGGTTGAATACCCAAATGGGTTCAGTAGTAAAGGAACGTGGTAATGCTCGCCAGTGGTGATGGCGAATGTGATTTCAACGAAGGGATAGAATGAAGCGACGCCAAGCTGTTCAAAATAAGCGCCGGTTTCAAAGCGTAATTTGTAGGTACCCGTCGGCAAAATGGTTTCCTTAGGCAACAGATCGCCAATTCGGCCATCGGTATTGGTCATTCCCCGTGCGATCTCGATCCATTCGCGTTGCTGGTGATACAGGACGATACTTACGGCTTCAGCCGGTTTGCCACGGGTTGTATCGAGGATGTGGGTGGTTATAACGCTCATGCGATCAGGAGTTTTTCCAGGCGAATTTTCGTGATTTTATTCTGTTCCTGCATGGCAATCTGAAGTTCTTCTTCTGGCGAATTTAGTAACCGTACTTCCAGAATTTCCAGCATTTCTTCCGCCGATTTACCCGTAGCGCATACGATGAAAATATAGCCAAACTTCTCTTCGTAAAGCTGATTTCCTTCCGACAGCATTTCCAACACACTGAGCGACGCGGTTGAAACTCCTGCTTGCTCTCCTTCAGCCCAGGCTGCGGTCGATGCGAACTTTTTCCTCAGCGACTCAATATCTCCAATTTTAGGGTGATGCGTAAATGCTTCCCGCCAATCGTTTTCAGTCAGCCCAAACCAGATAACTTCGGCCTGTTCAAACAGGCTTTCCTTACTCTCAACGGGAAAAATTTTAGCCATTTCATCAACCCATGTCGTTGATCCACAACAGGTAGAAAGGGCGGTTTTGAGGTCAGAGGCAGGTAGTTGATTTAATTCGGGTAGTGTCATATAGAACGCTGATAACTATGATTGATACGATTTAAGGATGATATCCTAACTTTATAGATTCACACTTTCGATAGGTGTATAGAATGGAGCTTATTAAAATCTTGATCATAATCAATCCTAGCAATCATAATCATCTGCGTTCTATTATACCGTAGTTGGAAAGCGGTTGACGTTCTTGTAGTAAATATAGACCGCAGGTTCTTTGCCCATAGCTGTGAACCACTGTTGGCAATAGGGCGCCATCCAGATTGAATCACCTTTTTTGATCGGATACCAGTTTTGATCGAGCATGTACACCCCCTGCCCTTGCAAATAAATCAGGCCGTGCTCCATAATATGCGTTTCAACCAGCGGTAAATGTCCACCAGGATCATAGGTAAAAATATTGACAGCCATATCGAACGACAATTCATCGGGCAACAGCACCTGCAACCGCAAAGCTGGATCACCCATATAGCTTGGGCCTGCTACGTTGGCGGCATCACCGAAAATCACAGGTGGTACAGCATAGCCTTCCAGTTTTTCATAGAGTTTGTGGAAGGTAAGCAATTGCGTTCCTGCTTCCGGCTCTTCAATCAGATAGTCGTTCCCGATAGGGATATACACAAATTGGCCTGTTTTCAATGACTTTGTGTCCCCGCTTACAGTTGCAGTACATTGTCCTTCAATAACATAGAAGAATAATTGAGACTGTTTTGTGGTACCAACAAGTTTGCCTTTATCTGTTAATGTAATGAGCGTTTGGCACAGATTGGCTCCCATTTGCTCATTGATAATGACATTTACTGTGCAGTTGTCCCAACCCGGCACGTGACTATTGATATACCCATCGGGGCTAATAACGGCATGATTGCGCTTGACAACCGACCGGGTAAGTGCTGAAATTTCCATAGGCATAAGTTAGTTTACACTATGGTTTTTGTCATTTCGACGATAGGAGGAATCTCAAAGTTGGCTACTAAGAGATTTTGAGATTCCTCCTATCGTCGGAATGACAAAAACCATCAATAAGATAATTTAAAAATCTATCTGCAACCTGTAGCGTAGCGGCCATATCTGTCAATTCAACGTTTTCCAACGGATTATGGCTGATTCCCTGAAAGCAGCGCACGAATAGCATGGCAATTGGCGAAACCTGCGAAATTGGAACGCCATCATGTCCAGCACCACTTACCAAATCAATTCGCTCATAACCAGATGCCTGTATTGCCTGACCGAGCATTTCGTTCAGTTTAGTATCGCACGTTACGGGGACTGTTTCCTGAATCAGTTTCCATTGGAACGTAATCGATCGTTCGGCGCATAGACTGGCACATTGCTTTTGCATGTTCCGATAGGCGTACTCCAGGAAAGCTGGGTCATTACTGCGCAGATCCAGACTACAGCTTACGTCGCCCGGAATAACATTACTGGCAGCATTTATCACGTTCAGTTTGCCAACCGTCGAAACCAGATTATGTCTGTTGGCAAAGCCAAATTTCTCAACCTCCAGAATAAACTCTGCCGCAGCACACAGGGCATCCTGCCGCATATCCATTGGTACGGTTCCGGCATGACCAGCCATTCCCGTAAACGTAACTTCTATCCGTTTTTGGCCCGCAATGGCTGTAACAACTGCTACGGGCACCTGTCGTTCGTATAGAACTGGCCCCTGCTCGATGTGGATTTCAAAATAACCCAGCCAGTCATCGGGTGCAATCGCATCCGATGGCAATTGGTCGGTCGTCTCTCCCATAGCCTGAATAACTTCGCTAAGTGACGTACCCGATTCATCTTTTTTTACCAGCAAACTCGGATCAAACGAACCAGCCACAACTTTACTACCGAGGTAGGTTGTATGAAATCGAACACCCTCTTCATCACTGAAAGCAATCAGTTCCAGATTAAACGGCAGCGCTTTACCAAACTGACGAAGATTTTCAATCAGATCCAGCCCCATAATTACGCCCATCGGTCCATCGAACTTCCCGGCGTTCACAACCGTGTCCATGTGCGAGGCTATCACAAACGTTTTAGCACCAGCCATTGGACTTACGAAACGACCTCGAACGTTACCAATCGCATCGACCCGCGTTTGCAAACCAGCCTCCTGCATCCACGTCTGAATCAGTCGACTTCCCTGCAAAAATGCCTTCGTTCCGAAGGTGCGGGTAACGAATGTCGGATCATCACTGATGCCCGCCAGTTGGTTTATTTTGTCCAGTACGTTCTCTGCCCGTTGCAAATAGTCAGTCATATCTCCTATGGCTAAAAATAATTTAACCACAGAAACTCAAAGAACATAAAGTTATTGAACCTGTTTAAATTTCCCCTTTTACAGAAAATACTAGCCTGTTTTTGTCATTCCGACGACAGGAGGAATCTCAAGCTTGACTAACACGCAACTTTGAGATTCCTCCTGTCGTCGGAATGACAAAAAAACTACTCTTTGTTTGGGTGTAATCCATAAAGTTTAAACAAGTTCATTATAATTTCCTTAACTCTGTGTCTCCGCGTCTCTGTAGTTAATAAGTCTACCTGCGTTCAATTTTATAAAGTCGCCATTCTTAAAAACCAGCTCGCCAGCCAGGTACGTTTGCTCGACAACGCCATATAGCTCTTCGTTCAGATAGGGCGTCATTTTATGTTTATGCTGTAGTGAATCCGCTGAAACAACGAAGGATTTATCTGGATTCCAGACCACTAAATCGGCGTCGAAACCTTTGACAATCTGGCCTTTTCGATTAGATACTCCTGCTAATTGAGCTGGTTTTTCACTTAACCACCTGGCTATATCTGTTACGGCAAAACCCCGCTCCTTTGCGGCTGTCCAGAGTATAGGCAAAGCCAGTTGAAGTGAAGCGATACCTCCCCAGGCTTTCATGAAATCGCCACTTTGTAGTTGTTTCAAATCGGGCGGTGCGGGCGAATGATCGGTAGCCACAAAATCAATGATGCCAGCCCGTAACGCTTCCCACAGCTGATCATTGTTTTCTTTTTCCCGAATGGGTGGCGCACATTTAAATTGCGTTTGCCCATCTGGAATGGTTTCGGCCGTAAAATACAGATAATGCTGGGCCGTTTCGACCGTAAGTGGCAAGCCGTTTCGCTTCGCAATAGCAATGGGTTCAATGGAGTTCGCCGACGATAAATGGACAATGTGCGTTCGGCAATTGTATTCTTCGCACAGCCTGATCATCAGCGCAATGGCTTCATCTTCCCATTTTTTCGGTCGGGACGACAGGTAGTTTTGATACGACTGAGGATCACCCGTTGCCAGTTGCCCATCTGTCGATAATTCGCAATGGACGAGTAACGGCAAACCGTGTCGGGCAATAAGAGGCATCGCTTTTCGCAGGTCCTCTTCCGTTACGTTTGGAAAATCGTCGATACCAGAATGCGTCAGAAACGCTTTGAAGCCTACTACGCCTTTCTCAATGAGCAGCTCGATATCATCGGTGTTGCCTGGTATCAGACCACCCCAGAAACCGCAATTGGTATGGAGTTGCCCCTGCGTAGCCGCCAGTTTCTGATCAAAAGCCTCCGCCGTTGTCGTTACGGGTGACGAATTCAGCGGCATATCGACCAGCGTGGTCAAACCGCCAGCAATAGCGGCACGAGTAGCTGTATTAAAACCCTCCCAATCGGTCCGGCCGGGTTCGTTGATGTGGACGTGCGGGTCGATAACACCCGCCATCAGCACACTATCGCCAATAGCGATTACATCACCAGCAAAATCTACCGGCACTTCTGAGCAAACATCCGCAATCAGACCGTTTTTCAGAATGACAACAGCCTGTCTGATTCCGTGTGGAGTACAGATTTTATTTCCGTTGATAGCCAGGTCGATCATACTAAAAAATAGAAAATTAATTTCTATACTAGAGGTCAATACTACCCAAAACGGCCGAAACAACCATGAAGATCAGCTTGAAAAAAAATGCATACGGCAAGAATGCAGTGAATCTGTCAAAAATCATTCGGCACCCTAATTACCACGAATTCAGACAGATATCGGTTGCTATTTCGCTGGAAGGAGACTTCGAAACCGCACATACGTTGGGCGACAATTCCAAAATATTACCGACCGATACGCAGAAAAACACAGTATATGCATTGGCAAAAGAGCATTTTGTCGATTCAATCGAGAACTTCGGATTGTATTTAGCCAATTATTTTATCATCACTAATCCGCAAGTTTCGCAGGCAACCGTTCACATTATCGAACACCCCTGGACGCGCATGGCCTTCGATGGCGAACCACATCATCATGCTTATGTAGGTGGTGGCTCCGAAAAACACACCACTACGATTGTACAAACGACCGATGGCGTCAGTATAACTTCAGGCATCAAAGACCTGTTGATTTTAAAAACAACTGACTCGGGTTTTGAAGGCTACATCAAAGACCAATACACCACTCTGAAAGAAACGGCGGATCGCATCTTCGCCACCCAATGTGAAGCGAACTGGGTGTACACATCTACAGAACTTGACTTCACGGCTCTTTTTAGCGCTTTACGCGAAACGCTGCTGAAAACTTTTGCCCACCACAAAAGTCTATCAGTTCAACAAACGCTGCTGGCAATGGGCTCGGCGATACTGGAAGGAACGCAGGAAGTAAGCGAGATTAGCCTGATTATGCCCAACAAACACCACATTCCATTCAATCTGGATCAGTTTGGTATGGACAATAAGAATGAGATTTTCATCGCCACTGACGAGCCTTATGGCTATATAACAGGGACGGTGACGAGGGAGTAATATGATGTATGATGTATGATGTATGATTTACAATTCAGTTGATCTGATCCCAACTACCTCAACACCATGCTTTGTCAGTGGCTCCACTTTGCGAGGGTTGTTGGTTAACATTCGGATTGACTTCACCCCTAACTCATTTAATATATCGGCAGCTATTGTGTAGTCTCGGGCATCTCGTTTAAAGCCAACCGCTTCGTAGGCATCCGCTGGCGCCAAGCCAAGTCGCTTGTATTCAACGCTTTTCAACAAAGCGAAATGACCATTCCCTTTCCCTTCCTGATCCAGCCAGATCACAATGCCTTTGCCTTCCTGCTGAATGAGTTGCTGCGAAATCTCCATCTGCTCCCGACAATCGCATTCAATGCTGTTAAAAGCATGGCCAAATAAACAGGACGAGTGAACCCTGCATAATACGTTCTCGGCCCCGGCTACATCGCCCATCAGCAAGGCAATCGCTTCTTTCTGGCCATTATAAAAAAGAACTTCACGGTATTCTCCGAATTTAGTTTTCAGGTTTCCCTCTGCAAGTTTAACAATCATGATGAGTATAAAGAATCACTAGAATCAAAAGCGTATTATTCAGCGTCGGCCTCTGCCAATAACCGATCGGCCAGTTCGGTCAGGCCAATGGTGGCGGGTTCGGCGATGAAGGTTACGTTCGGGCGTTTCTGCATGGTTGGGATGTTAGGGTCAACCACGTAAATTGGAACGCCCGACTGAACAGCATAAACCAACCCTGCTGCCGGGTACACATTCAGCGAAGTACCTACAACGATAAAAATATCGGCCTCCTGAGTGATATCTACCGCAACATCCATCATGGGTACTGCTTCGCCAAACCAAACAATGTGTGGACGAAGTTGGGAGCCTTTTTTACAAAGATCCCCCTGTTTAATTTCCCAACCTTCTATATCATAAATCAATGACTCATCGATGGTTGAGCGTGACTTAAACAGTTCACCGTGCAAATGAACTACCTTCGATGACCCCGCTTTTTCGTGGAGATTATCGACATTCTGTGTAATGACCGTTACGTCATACTTTTCCTCTAATTTCACCAAAGCCAGATGCCCAGCATTAGGTTTCACGCTGAGCGCCTGTTTCCGACGCTGATTATAAAAATCCTGAACCAAAGCCGGATTACGATGCCAGGCTTCGGGCGTGGCCACATCCTCAATACGGTGGTTTTCCCAAAGGCCATCCGAAGCCCGAAAAGTCGGAATTCCACTTTCGGCACTAATGCCTGCACCGGATAAAACAACGATTTTTTTCATAAAAGGAGGAACGGGAGTAGGGGGAAGAGAGGGAGGAAAGGGAGAAAGGAAAAGACGACTGCATAGCCTCTTACCCTTTTCTCCCTCTCTTCCCCCTACTCCCGTTCCTCCCCTAATTTAAAGTTACTCTACAACAATTTCATCGGTGGCAAACCAGGTTTTCTCACCTGCGTTAGGGTGGCCAGCGGGGCAAACACCTGCGTTTTTCGCCCGGATACGTACATAACGCGCCCGAGCCGTTTTAAAGTCGGCAACAACAGGCAGAATATCCCAGGGCCCATTTAGATCATAGGTAACGGGCTGAGAAATAGCTTCTTTAAAGTCTTTCCCATCTTTCGAAATCGCAATATCGACCGAGGCAGGCGGAAAGCTCCTATTCATAATGATCTTCAGGAAATTCAATGAGACTTTCGTAACGCTCGTTACATCGCCTAAATCCACCAACACATCCATATCGCCGGAGAAGCTAGTCCACTGACGACGGTCCCGTGGGGTTTCTCCCCGTACGCCATCCGTTAGTTTAGTGGTCTTGGGATCACTGTTCGAATCGGGTGCGATGGCGTAGGTGTAAGGCTTGTTTTTACCCTTATGAAGCGTGAACGTTTGGGTAAGCCTTCCTCCAGTCTGGGTCATGGCCCGAATGGTCGTCGTCTTCGTGAGCGTTATTGGCCCAATGTATTCCGTACTTTTCTCGTTCGGCTCTTTCCCGTTGAGTGTATAGAAAATACGACTGTCGGAATCCAGTTTACTTAGCCGAACCTGAATCTGGCCTTGATCGTTGGCCTGAGTTGTAGCCGAAATATCGAACAACCGCTTCGCGTAATTAACGGACATAACGTCGAGTTTGGGCAAGTGATTTTTCAGACGTTGGGCAAAATCCTCGAAATTATGCGGCCCCGTTTGCATCCAGCCAATTTCGGCCAGTGCAATAGCTCTTGGGAAAGCCATATACTCAACCGATTCTGGCGTAGGCAGGTACTCCGTCCAGATGTTGCCCTGAACTCCAACAATGTACTTTTGCTCATCAGCCGACAATTCAGTAGGCAGCGGTTCGTAAGCATATACCTGATCCAGTGGCAGATAGCCACCAATAGCCAGCGGTTCGGTAGCCGGGTTGCTCTGATAATAATCGAGGTAACAGGTGCCGTTGGGCGACATCACCACATTATGTTTTTGTTTAGCCGCAGCAATTCCGCCTTCCGTACCGCGCCAGCTCATGACGGTAGCGTTTGGAGCCAGTCCACCTTCCAGAATTTCGTCCCAACCGATGATCGAACGGCCTTTACTGTTCAGGAATTTCTCGATGCGCCGGATAAAATAGCTTTGCAGTTCGTGTTCATCTTTCAGGTTGTTTTTCTTCATCAGATCCTGACAGAAAGCACTGTTTTTCCAGGCCGTTTTGGGACATTCGTCGCCCCCAATGTGAATGTATTTACCAGGGAATAAGGCAATTACTTCCGTCAAAACATCCTGTAAAAAGGTAAACGTCTTCTCGGATGGGCAATACACTTGGTCTGAAACACCCCATTTAGTGGCCACCTGATAGCCTTTAGCCGGATCGCAACCCAACTCAGGATAAGATGCCAATGCCGCCTGGGCGTGACCGGGCATTTCAATTTCGGGGATGATGGTCACAAACCGACTCTGCGCATACCGGACAACATCTTTGATTTCTTCCTGTGTATAAAAACCACCAGAGGGTTTTCCGTCAAATTGCTGCGGGTAATTCTGACTGTATTGACCAACGATCGATTCGGCTCGTTTACTGCCGACTTGCGTTAGTTTCGGGTATTTTTTGATTTCAATTCGCCAGCCCTGATCTTCAGTCAGG
This sequence comes from Spirosoma foliorum, assembly GCF_014117325.1. Taxonomy (NCBI): domain Bacteria; kingdom Pseudomonadati; phylum Bacteroidota; class Cytophagia; order Cytophagales; family Cytophagaceae; genus Spirosoma; species Spirosoma foliorum. Next base: position 2,976,402 of record NZ_CP059732.1, read on the forward strand.
TGCCAATGAAACGTATTCTGCTTGTGCATCGCCATGATGTCGATAAATTTCTTAACGAAGGGCACCGGCATAAAATAGCGTCCTGCATCGAGCATCAGCCCCCGATATCCATAACGAGGTTTGTCGGTGATGGCACAGGCGGGCATGGCAGGCGTGGTAGTCTGGCCAGCAGGCAGCAACTGCCGCATGGTTTGTGCTGCATAAAATAAGCCTTTGGCGGTCGAAGCCTCGGCTAATACTTTCGTCGGCGTTACGGTCAATTTGTAGCCTTCATCGCCAAGAACCAGCTTTTTATTTAACGTAAAAAAGATGTGAGCGCCTTTTGCCAGCGCAGGGCTTGTCGGGGCAACCGTCAACGCCAACCCATTCGCCGTTTTAACCTGACTGGCAAAAAGCTGGGCTAACGCCTTTACGCTGGCATCGGTAGCAGGCGCAATGACAACACGGGTACTGGAGGTTACTGAAAATTGACCATTCTGCCCAGAGAAACGAGCTGGGAACGGAATCAGGTTATATTGATTATCGGGAGTTTGGGCAAATAATGAAGAGGAAAGTAGCAAACAAATAAGCAGATGTTTCATGCGGCCAGTTTGGTAGCGGTTGGTTCAGGTGGCAAAATAGTCAGGAAATTTCAAAGGGTATTAAAACAAAAGACCTTCCGGTATCAGAAGGTCTTTTGTTTTAAGCGATTGCTAGTTACTTTTTTGCGGCTGCCTTCTTCGCCGGCGCTTTGGCCGCGGGCTTCTTGGCAGGTGTTGCAGCTGCCTTTGTTGCTTTAGCCGGGGCTGCTTTTTTCGCAGGAGCGGGTTCATCGCCCGCGAGTTTCAGACAGTCTTCGAGCGTTAACGAAGCCGGGTCAACGTCTTTGGGAATTTTGACGTTTCGCTTGCCAACGGCCAGATACGGCCCGTATTGCCCATTTACAACTTTCACCGCCGGATTCTCCGGAAACTCTTTGATGTATTTATTGGCTTCGGCTTGCCGCTTGGCCAGAATCAACTCGATAGCTCGATCCAGCGTCATGCCAGCCAGTGATTCATTCCGGGGTATCGAAATGTACTTGTCTTCGTATTTCACATACGGCCCAAAACGTCCTTTCCCAGTTGTAACAGGCTTGCCCTCGTATTCACCAATGGCTTCACTAACTGCTTCGGCACGTTTCTGTTGAATAAGCTGAATAGTCCGGTCTGCATCAATCGAATATGGATCGTCTTCTTTCGTCAGCGACACATATTTATCATCGTGCTTCACGTAGGGGCCAAACTTACCAATACCGATGACCATCGGTTTATCCTCAAAGAAGCCAACCTCACGGGGAAGTGTAAATAAATCCAGTGCTTCCTGTAAGGTGATGGTTTCAATTAGTTGACCATCACGTAGGTTAGCGTATTGTGGTTTCTCGTCGTCAGTCGATTCACCGATCTGGGCATAAGCACCGTATTTACCCAATCGGGCCGATACTTTCTTGCCCGTTCGAGGATCGAGTCCTAACTCTTTAGCACCCGTTTTAAACGAAACGATCGACGAACCCTGAATATCTTCGATGTTTTTATGGAAATCGCCGTAGAACCCTTCGAGCATCGCCTTCCAGTTCATTTTGCCATCAGCAATTTCGTCAAACTCTTTCTCTACGGTTGCCGTGAACTGATAATCTACGATGTCCGGGAAATATTCAACCAGAAAATCATTGACGACGATACCCGTATTGGTTGGAAATAGCTTAGCTTTTTCGGAGCCGAAGGTTTCCTTACCGCTGGTTTCGCTGATGTTGTTTTGCTGGAGAGTGTACTCGATGTATTTCCGCTCCTGCCCCGGCTTATCCTGCTTAACGACGTAACCTCGGTTAATGATGGTCGAAATGGTCGGTGCATAGGTCGATGGACGACCTATGCCCATTTCTTCCAGTTTTTTCACCAGCGAGGCTTCCGCATAGCGAGGCTGCGGACGCGTAAATTTCTCGGTGGCTTTCATCTGACCAAGATTCAGACTTTGCCCAATCGTCAGAGGTGGTAACATGCCTTTGGCATCTTCATCATCCTCGTCATCCTTCGATTCGAGGTAAACCCGCAGGAAGCCATCGAACTTAATGACTTCACCCTGCGCAACCAGTTCATTCGGAAACTGCTGCGTTTGGGTTGCTGGAGGAGTATCGACAAATGGGCTATCATCGACATGCGCCTGAACGGTAGTCGTTGCTCCATTAGCGAATCGAATGCTGATTGTTACGGTCGTGCGCTCCAATTGAGCATCAGCCATTTGCGAAGCAATAGCCCGTTTCCAGATCAATTCATACAGCCGTTTCTGATCGCGATCAGCACCAGCGTTTCGGTCGTTGAAATTCGTTGGGCGAATGGCTTCGTGCGCTTCCTGTGCCGACTCGTTCTTGGTCTTGAACTGGCGGGTCTGGATATATTTCTGACCAAATTCAGACCCAATCTCAGCAACCGCTTTATCGATAGCTTCGGTCGAAAGGTTGGTGGAGTCGGTACGCATGTACGAAATCTTACCTGCTTCGTACAGATTCTGGGCAATCCGCATCGTCCGATCCACCGAATAACTCAGCTTCCGAGAGGCTTCCTGTTGCAGCGTTGAGGTCGTAAAGGGCGGTGCAGGGGATTTTTTAGCGGGCTTAACTTCCAGATTCTTAATCGTAAAAGTCGCCCCAATACACGCTTCCAGAAACGCCCGAGCCTGACCCGAAGTCGCAAAATTCTTTGGTAGTTCAGCGTTCAGGACCTTCGTTCCATCAACGATAAACTGAGCCGTAACTTTAAAGGAAGATTTGGCGGAGTGCTTATCAATTTCCCGCTCGCGCTCTACCACGAGCCGCAACGCTACCGATTGCACACGACCAGCCGATAAGCCCGTGCTACCACCTTTAATTTTGCGCCATAACACCGGCGACAGTTCGTAACCGACTAAGCGGTCGAGTACGCGCCGGGCCTGTTGGGCATTAACTAAGTCTACGTCAATGGTGCGGGGCGATTTAATCGCATTCTGAATCGCATTTTTGGTAATTTCCCGAAAGACGATTCGTTTGGTATTATCCCGAAGGCCAAGGGCTTCCTTAAGGTGCCACGAAATAGCTTCTCCCTCGCGGTCATCATCCGTTGCCAGCCAGACCTCATCAGCCGACTTTGCAAGCGCCTTTAATTCACTGACAAGCTTCTTTTTATCGGGTGAAATTTCGTACGAGGGCTGGAATCCATTGGTAACGTCCACGGCCAAACCATCTTTGGGCAGATCGCGTACATGACCAAAGCTAGACTTCACTGTAAAGTCATTACCGAGGTAGCCTTCGATGGTTTTCGCCTTCGCTGGCGACTCTACTATGACTAAGTTTTTCGACATAATCGGTGTTCAGGTTGAAACTGTCCCCACTGCCTTCTGCACATTTGCCTACATGGCTCGTGCCAAATATAGACGCAAAAGCACTGACTTATGCAAATACATAAGTTATAGACAGCAAACGAAAGTCTGGAGATCAGTGATATTTATATAACAACATGTACTGGCGCATCGTTCGAAATTACTGGACAAAATCCTTATAAATGAGCCAATAAGGCCAATTTTGAGGGTTATTAAAAAAACAGTACGTTCGTGTGAAAATCCGCTTTGATCTGCATCTTATGGGTATGAATTATTTTTTGACGCTCCTAGTGCTCCTGACAGTTACGGGCTGCCAGTCGAAGCCAGAATCAGGACAAGTTGAGACCGAGATCAACCTGACTCCCCGTAGTATGGCTGCGCTCAAGCTGCCTCCTCAAACACAGGCTCAAGACGAATACAGTAAACAGGAAGAAACAGAGCCAGAACAGCCCACACCGTCGCCAACCATACAGCCAGAGCTATCGACTAGTGTCAGCCGGAAAATAATCCGAAATGCACAGGTACGTATTCGAGTAAATGATTTTAAGAAATCGGGGCAGGTTATTGAAAAAGTTGTTCAACAGGCCGGTGGCCAGATTGCCAGCTCGAACGAAACAAAAACCGGCAACGAAATCGAAAATGCTCTCATTATTCGGGTTCCTGCCGCCCGCTTCGACACCTTACTGACGTTGCTTTTAAAAGAGTCGATTTTTACCGATACGAAAACCATTACTTCGGAAGATGTAACGCGCCGGTATGTTGATGTTGAAGCCCGGATTCGAAGCAAGAAAGCGGTTGAAGAGACTTATTTGAAATTGTTAAAACAAGCTCGAAATGTGGGCGATGTGCTCAAGGTAGAGGAACAGCTTGGTCAGATTCGGGAAGAGCGTGAAGTACAGGAAGCGGAACTGCGGCAGCTTAAAGATGAAGTTGCTCTAAGCACTATCAACCTGTCGTATTATCAGCAAACCGAAGCTGCCCTGAATCCCGAAGAGCCTTTTTATACGCAAATCTGGCACAACTTTACCGACGGCTTCCGGCTAGTGGGCGATGTGTTGGTTGGCTTTTTTTACTTCCTGCCTATTGGGATCATTGCAACCGGTGTCATCTGGCTATTCCTACGCTGGCGCAGTCAACGGCGAAGTGCGGTGAAATAGAACGCAGATAGCGCGGATGATTATGATTTTCGCTGATCAAAAATTAAATCTGTGAAAATCATAATCATCCGCGCTATCTGCGTTCCATCAACCTATTTCAGTAAATTTAAATCAGGTTGGGCGTATTTGTAGACTTTAAAATAGAGCGTTGTTTTGGTTTGATAAACGCCCTCAATGGTTGATATTTCATTCACGAATTCCACTAAGTGATTGTTGCTCTGGCACATTACATCGACTTCAAGATCGTAATCGCCTGATGTGCTGGCTAAAAAGCTAACTTCGGGCTTTCGAGCAATTTCCTGCGCTACAGACTCCTTCAACGTAGCCGGACGAATGTAAATGGCAATATGGGCGTAAGCCCGAAAGCCGACCTTATCGGGGTCGACCCGCCCCACAATGCTAATTATTCCCTCTTCCAATAAACGATTCAACCGGGTTCGCGCAGTGCCGACGGATACATTCAAGTGCTCGGCAATTTCGGTAAACGACATTCGGCCATCTTTCTGAAGACACGATAGGATGGCAAAGTCTAGATCATCCAACGTTGTGTGATTCTTCTCCATTCCTGTGATTTTGTTGGGTTAAAAATAATACAAATAGTTGACTCGTATCTATATAATTTTTAGTTTGCACTTCCTATTTCTGCAAAATATGCAGAATCACAACAAAACCATGAAGTATTCTCCTATTCAGAACTATATAAACGGGCAGTTTGTCGAACCATCGACGGATCGAACGTTAGCCGTAATCTCCCCCATAGATGGCACCTTACTGTCGACGGTGCCACTATCGACTACTGCTGATTTAGATACGGCCGTACAGGCCGCCAAAGCTGCTTTTCCTGCCTGGAGTCGAACAACAATTAAAGAGAGGGTTCAGGTATTTTTCCGATACAAAGCCCTGTTAGAGAAGAATTTAAAGGAGTTGGCTTTATTAGTTCAGGAGGAGAATGGTAAAACCTACGACGAAGCTGTCGCTGAAATTGAAAAAGGGGCCGAATTAAGTGAGTTCGCCTGCTCATTACCCCAAATTGTGACCGGTGAAATTCTGGAAGTGAGTCGTGGAGTTGAGTGCCGGACCGAGCATGTACCTTTAGGCGTAGTAGCCAGCATTGTACCCTTCAACTTTCCGAGCATGGTTCCTAACTGGACCATCCCCAACGCGATTGCGCTCGGCAACTGCATGATTATCAAGCCATCGGAAAAAGTCCCCTTAAGTGTCGGTCGCTTGGCAGAATTATTACAGGAAGCCGGTTTGCCCGCAGGTGTCTTTAACATCGTTCAGGGCGACCGGGAGGTTGTTGAAGCGATCTGCGATCATCCAGACATCGAAGCTGTTTCGTTTGTTGGTTCGACCAAGATCGCGAAAGCGGTCTACAAACGGGCAACCAGTAATTATAAACGCTGTCTGGCGATGGGTGGAGCCAAAAATCACCTTATTGTATTGCCAGACGCTATTCCGGGTATGACGGCACAGAACATTACGGCATCGATGGCAGGCTGCGCTGGTCAGCGATGCATGGCGGCTTCGGCGATGGTTGCCGTTGGTCCAGTCGATCATATCATCGAAAAACTTTGCGAAGAAGCTCAAAAGATGATTCCTGGCAAGAATTTAGGCGCTGTTATCAATCGAGAATCCAAAGAGCGTATTGAACGCTACATTACCGAAGCTGAAAGTCAGGGAGCCAAAGTGCTTGTTGATGGCCGAAAACCAACAGTCGAAGGGAAAGAGCAGGGTACCTACGTTGGGGCAACGGTCATTGACTATGTAACGCCCGATATGGCCATCGCGAAGGAAGAGATTTTTGGGCCAGTCATCAGCATCATGCGCACCAACACCGTCGATGAAGCTCTGGCTATTGAAAACGCAAATCCATACGGCAATGCAGCCTCAGTCTTTACCCAAAATGGCGGCATGGCGCGCTACGTAATCGACAAAGCCAGCGCGGGCATGGTCGGCGTGAATGTAGGCGTACCCGTTCCCCGCGAACCCTTTTCGTTTGGTGGCTGGAACGAAAGCCGCTTTGGCGTGGGTGATATAACGGGCAAAAGCTCCATTGAATTCTGGACTAAATTGAAGAAAAGTACCACAAAGTGGAACCCCGAAGCGGGGATAAATTGGATGAGTTAGAAAACAGTTTACGGTATTCAGTTTACGGTTTACGATGGGCTGACGCATGAGTAACTGACTCACCAGCCTACCATAAACCGTAAACTGAATACCATAAACATCAAACCATAAACTGACATGCTTGACACAGCAACGCTTTCCGAAACGCAGGAAGTCCTTCAGGACAGCTTCGATTACACCGTGTTTGCCTGGAGCAAACAGAAAAATATTTCGCCCATTGCGGTGAAATACGCTAAGGGCGTTTACCTGTATGACTACGATGACAAACGCTATATCGACTTCTCATCGGGTCTGATGAACGTTAACATCGGACATGGTAATCAGCGCATTACCGAAGCTGTTGTACGGCAAATGCAGGAAGTGAGCTATGTGACACCCTATTGCGTCACTAAGGTTCGGGGCGAGTTGGGCAAGAAACTGGCCGAAATCTGCCCCGGTGATCTCAATAAAGCGTTCTTTACCTTATGTGGAGCAACCTCGAACGAGGCCGCTATCAAACTAGCTCGTTTGTATACGGGACGGCACAAGATTCTGAGTCGCTATCAGTCCTATCATGGGGCTACATACGGCACGTTATCCGTTGGTGGCGACCCGCGTAAACTTCCTGACGATTCGCAGCAGGCCCCCAACTTCGTGCACCTCGATATTCCGTACAAGTATCGCTGGAACCACGATGAAGCCAGCATGCTCACGGATTCGGTGGCTCAGTTGGAGCGGATGATTGCCTACGAAGGGCCGGGAAATATTGCCGCGATTATGCTGGAAGGTGAATCTGGAACATCAGGTTGCCTGAAATATCCGGTAGGTTATTTAGCCGCTGTCCGCGAAATCTGCGATAAACATGGCATTCTGCTGATCATCGACGAAGTTATGAGCGGTTTCGGGCGGACCGGCAAATGGTTTGGCTTTGAGAATCACGGCATTGTGCCCGATATGGTCACGATGGCGAAAGGCATTACCAGTGGCTATATTCCGTTCGGATGCCTGATGGTAACCGATAAAATTGCCTCGCGTTATGACGACACCGTTTTGGCAACGGGTATGACCTATGCGGCCCACCCCGTTGGTTGCGCAGCCGCCCTGGAAACGCTGAAAGTGTACGAAGATGAAAATCTGATCGAGAATACGGTCGAAATGGGCAAGTACATGGATGAGCAAGCGGCTCTGATGATGGAAAAACACCCGTGCATTGGCGATTTTAGAAATACAGGTCTGTTGGGTTGTTTTGAGATCGTCAAGAATCGAACTACGAAAGAACCAATGGCTCCGTTCAACGCCAAACCCGACGAAATGGCTGTAATGGGCAAGGTAGCTGCCAAGATTAAGGAGTTAGGCATGTACACCTTTGTGCGCTGGAGTTATGTGTTTGTGGCCCCTCCCCTATGTGTTACAAAAGAGCAAATAGATGAAGGATTGGCCATTATTAGCGAAGCGCTTAAAATTGCGGACGAGTATGTAGCATAAAAAAGTGGATTGGGCACGATTTTCGCGGCTTTTTTGGGTAGATACGATAGTCTATCGACATGGTGATCGAACACCACAAATCAACCTCTGCTCAACAACCATATGCGCACATCTAGACGCAAGTTTATTCGGGTACTGTCTTTAGGAACGGCCACGGTTCTGCATCCGGCCATCTCGCTTGCCCCCATCGGGAAAGCGTATGCCAGGGCAGACTCGGCCAAACGAATTATTCTCGACAGCGATACGGCTACAGACGATGCCCTGGCTATTCTGATGGCCGTAACGTCGCCAAAATTGAAAGTTGAAGCCATTACCATTACTTGCGGCAACGTTGGGTTCGAACAGCAAACGAAAAATGCGCTGTACACGCTTCAGGTTGCAGGTAAAAAAGGGCAAATCCCTGTTTATCAGGGCTCTGCTCGGCCGCTGGCTCGGGAAGTTTTTGGCAATGCCACCTATGTACATGGGAGCGATGGCATGAGCGATTCGTTTTTCCCCGATCCGGAGCAAAAGCCTGAAAAAGAGCACGCTGTCGATGCGATTATCCGACTGGTCGAGAAATACCCGAATGAGATAACGATTGTTGCTATTGGGCCGCTTACCAATATTGCGTTAGCACTTCTGCGGAAGCCATCCATTGCGAAACAGATTAAGGAGCTGTATTTCATGGGTGGATTCTACAAGTTTTATGGCAATGTTAATCCATCAGCAACGTATAATGCCTGGGTTGATCCAGAAGCAGCTCGACTAGTTTTTCAGTCGGGTATTCCAATCCGGACAGTTGGCTTTGATGTGAGTGTCAAGAGTTCGGTATTTACCGATGAAGATTATGCCAACGTGGAAAAGTTGGGGACTAAACATGCCGACTTTTTCATGAAGATCAATCGAATTCGTCGGAAGTATTGCAAAGAGCATCAGAAAATGAACGGCTCCAATCATCCAGATGCCATTACCGTGGCAGCTGTTATCGACCCGAGCATCATTTCACAAAGCGTAACCCGCTATGTTGATGTCGAAACGCGGGGCGAATTAACCGTCGGTGCCTTGGCCATTGATGAACTGGGAGTCTGGAAAAAAGCGCCGAATACAACGATTAGTGTTGAGGCAGATGAAGCCAAGTTCAAGAAAATGGTTTTTGATACCTTGAAATTGAGTTGATATGTTTGTAGTTTGTGGTACAAGGTTTACGGTATTCGGTTTACAGTGGGCTGACCGCATGTAAGAAAAAGCTGACGCGCCAGCCTACCGTAAACCGAATACTGTAAACCTTATACCTCATCCCAAAAATCGAATATCACCAATGCAACTAGCCCCAGAAGCAACTGTAGATGAGTCCTCGGCTCTCTACAGCGAAGATTTAGCCCCCATCCCAGCGTCGAAGCGAACGTGGAATACCTGGAATTATGCAGCCTTATGGATCAGCATGAGCCTGTGCATTCCCACGTATATGATGGCTAGTTCGCTGATTCAGGGCGGAATGAATTGGTGGCAGGCTATTTTTACCATTTTTCTGGGGAACACCATCGTGCTGATTCCTATGGTGTTAAACGGGCACGCCGGAGCCAAATACGGTATTCCATTTCCGGTTTTAGTTCGGTCCAGTTTCGGCACTAGCGGGGCCAATATTCCAGCCTTATTACGCGCCATTGTGGCCTGTGGCTGGTTTGGGATTCAGACCTGGATTGGTGGTTTTTCGATCTATCAGATGCTTCGGTTGTGGATTCCGTCGCTAGAGACATTACCACAGGTATTCCCGGCTTCGTTTGGACTGCAAACAGGACCAGCCATTTGCTTTTTTCTGTTCTGGCTGTTGAATATGTACGTCGTGTATCTAGGCGTTGAGAGTATCAAGAAACTACTGGTTTTCAAGGCGTTCTTTTTACCGATAGCCGCTTTGGCGTTGCTCTGGTGGGCGATTTCAGCCGGAAACGGCCTCGGCCCTATTCTGGAACAACCCGCTAAATTTGCTGATTCGGGTGCTTTCTTTGCGTTCTTCTTTCCAGCCTTAACCGGTATGGTTGGTTTCTGGGCGACCTTATCACTCAACATTCCCGATTTTACGCGCTACGCGACCAGTCAACAGGCGCAGGTACGCGGGCAAGTTATTGGCCTCCCTCCTGCCATGACGCTCTTCTCGTTTATTGGCGTTGTCGTTACCTCGGCTACCACGATTATCTACGGCACCACCATTTGGGACCCGCTCGTACTAGCCGGACGATTCGATAGCAAAATCCTGGTTAGTGTTGCCATGATTGCAGTGGCGATTTCAACGCTGGCCACTAATATTGCTGCTAACATTGTCAGCCCAGCCAATGATTTCGCCAATCTGGCTCCCTCGAAAATCGATTTCCGGAAAGGTGGCTATATCACAGGGATCATCGGCATCCTGATTTTCCCCTGGAAGCTAATCGCCGACCCAACGGGTTTCATTTTCACCTGGTTGGTTGGCTATTCCAGTCTACTAGGCCCAGTCGGTGGCATTATGATAGCCGACTATTTCTTCCTTCGTAAACAGAAGCTGGTCCTGGCCGATCTGTACAGTGAAACGGGTATTTATCGTTATAAAAGCGGGTTTAACAACGCAGCGATAATCGCCTTACTCGCCGGTATTCTCCCCAACATTCCCGGCTTTCTGACAACTATTCAGGTAATTCCAACAGAAAGCGTTCCTGGCTGGATTTCGCAATTGTACAACTATGCCTGGTTTGTTGGCTTTTTTGTCAGTGGGGGCGTTTATTTGGGGTTGATGAAGAGTCAGCATTCAGTTTCAAGCATTCAGCAACCTATAGCTAAAGTAAATTAATCGGAATTAAAGCCCGGATTGGGTCTACTAATTAAACGTGATTTATTTTTCCAATCTCACCGGGTTAAAACCCGGCGCAAAAACATAGAATGGATGAACTGCACCGGGTTTTAACCCGGTGAGATTGAACAGTTTGGCACTCCGTTGAAGAGTTCGTTAAAAAATCGATGGACCCCCATAAATGACGAGTTAATTATGTCTATACTAATTAAAAACGGTCGAATCATAACAGCGGCCGACGATTACGTTGCTGATATTTTCATAGAAGGTGAAACCATAAGCGCTATCGGAAAGAACCTGCCTGTTCAGGCCGATACGGTTATCGACGCTACGGGGAAACTGGTATTTCCGGGTGGTATCGACCCACACGTGCACTTAGCCATGCCGTTTATGGGTACGTTTTCGAGCGATACGCACGAAACGGGCACCCGCGCGGCCTTGTTTGGTGGGACAACGACCGTCATTGATTTCGTCCTCCAAAAACAGGGGCATTCGTTGAAAGAAGCGCTGGACGACTGGAACTCCCGCGCCCAAGGAACCACCGTTGGCGACTACAGTTTCCACATGGCCGTGACGGATTTCAACGAAAATACGAAAGCGGAAATCCAGGAGATGGTTGAGAACGAAGGCATTACCTCGTTCAAAACCTTTATGGCTTACAAAGGCGCGTTAATGATAAACGACAGCCAGATGGTCGGCTTGATGCAGGAAGTGAAGAAACAGGGTGGTATGGTAACAGTTCATGCAACCAACGGTGATATGATCGATTACCTGATCGCTAAGCACCGGACGGAAGGTAACTTGTCTCCGCTTTACCATTATCTTTCTCAGCCTGAGGTCACTGAGGCTGAAGCTAGTGGTCGTTTCTCCGACATGGCCGACTATACGGGTTGTCCCGGCTATATCGTTCACATGACTTGCGAAGGTGCCTTGAATGCCGTACGCAATGCAACCCGACGCAATCAGAAGGTATTCGTTGAAACCTGTATTCAATACCTGGTTCTTGATGCCTCTCTGTACGAACAAAATTTTGAGGGAGCGAAGTGGGTCATGAGTCCGCCATTGCGGGAGAAAAAAGACCAGCAATCCCTATGGGCGGGCATTAATCAGGGATTAGTGCAGGTGGTCGCAACGGATCACTGTCCGTTCATGTGGGAGCAAAAGCTGATGGGGAAAGATGATTTCTCGAAAATTCCTAACGGACACCCGGCCATCGAAAACCGGATGGAATTGCTGTATAGTGAAGGGGTTCACAAAGGCAACATCACGCTGAACAAATACGTCGAAGTCGCCTGTACGAATCCGGCTAAAATTTTCGGCATGTTTCCCCGCAAAGGAACGATTGCCATAGGTAGCGATGCCGACATCGTCATTTTCGATCCTACCGAAACACACACGATTTCAGCCCAAACTCACCACATGAACGTCGATTATTCAGGCTACGAAGGTTGGGAGTTAACCGGTAAAGTTAAAACGGTTCTATTACGTGGTCAGGTAGCCATCAATGATAATAAATGCTTGGTCGACAAGGGCTACGGCCAGTTTATTAAGCGAAATAAGGTAAGCGGGAAGATATAAAATTGGTTTATAGTTTACGGTTTATGGTTTACAGGTGGTTGGCGCATGAACGGCCGACCCGTCAGCCAACCGTAAACCATAAACCGTAAACCAAAAACTAAATTATGCCACGAATTATCAAATCTGGATTGATACAAATGAGTCTGCCGATGACCGAAGGGGAAGGCACGATGGAAGAAATTAAAGAAGCCATGATCCAAAAGCACATTCCGCTCATCGAAGAAGCGGGGGAGAAAGGTGTGCAGATTCTGTGCTTACAGGAAATTTTCAGTACCCCCTATTTCTGTCCAGGTCAGAATAGTGCCTGGTATGCGTCGGCAGAATCCGTTCCGGGCCCAACCACCGACCGGATGGCGGAATACGCAAAAAAATACAAAATGGTGATGATTGTGCCTGTCTACGAAAAAGAGCAGGCAGGTGTTCTCTACAACACCGCAGCAGTCATGAATGCCGACGGAACGTATCTAGGCAAATACCGCAAGAATCATATTCCGCACACATCCGGTTTCTGGGAGAAATTTTTCTTTAAGCCCGGTAATCTGGGGTATCCAGTCTTCCAAACGATGTATGCCAAAGTCGGAGTCTACATCTGTTACGATCGACACTTCCCCGATGGTGCGCGTTGCCTTGGCCTGAATGGCGCCGAAATCGTCTATAATCCATCGGCTACCGTAGCCGGTCTATCGCAATATCTCTGGAAACTGGAACAACCCGCCCATGCAGCAGCCAATGGCTATTTTATGGGATGCATCAACCGGGTTGGTGAAGAAAAACCCTGGAACCTGGGTCGGTTCTACGGCTCCTCTTATTTTGTTGATCCGCGCGGTCAGATTTTCGCCACGGCTTCAGAAGACAAAGATGAGCTGTTGATTTCCGAGTTCGATCTCGATATGATCGACGAAGTCCGCAGTGTCTGGCAGTTCTTCCGCGACCGCCGTCCCGAGACGTATGGTAAATTGGTAGAGTTATAACTGAATGAATAATGGACAATGAATAATGGATAATGTCAGTTCGGGAATTCGTCCCCATTCTTTGGTCCTCACAGTTCATTGTACATTATTCATTGTCCATTATTCATTAACATGCCTATCCTCAACAATCGCTTAACGGCTGAACAGTACGAGCAAAACTTCAGCGACATCCACCCGCCGTTCGAGTCACGGGAAGCGGCTTTGGTGGAAGCGAATCGCTGTTTGTTCTGCTATGATGCACCGTGTACAAAGCGCTGCCCGACGAGCATCAACATACCCAAGTTTATCAAGCAGATTACTACCGATAATGTTAAAGGCTCGGCCTATACTATTTTCGATGCCAACATTATGGGTGGGGGGTGCTCGAAAGTATGCCCAGTCGAGAAATTATGCGAAGGCTCCTGCGTCTATAATCTGTTAGAGGAACCGCCCATTCCAATTGCCAAACTCCAGCGTTATTCTACCGAGAAAGCAATTGCGCATAAGTGGCCCCTGTTCCAGCGAAAACCAGAAACGGGTCGAAAAGTGGCAATTGTAGGGGCTGGTCCAGCGGGTTTGAGCTGTGCGCATGTTCTGAGTCGGGAAGGTGTCGATGTAACGATCTATGAAAAGGAAGCCAAAGGCGGTGGGCTGATGACCTACGGCATTGCGGCCTATAAAGTGACCCCCGAATTCTGTGAAGATGAAGTCAATTTTATCACTTCCTTAGGCGGCATCGACATCAAATATGGGCAGGAATTGGGGAAAGATGTTTCTCTAGCTGATTTACAGGCTAATTACGATGCAGTTTACTTAGGTATTGGCGTGGGTGTAGCCCGGCAACTGGACATTCCTGGCGAAGACCTTGCTGGTGTTGAAGACGCCATTCGATTCATTTACGACATCCGCGAAAAAGGCTATCCATCCATTCCCGTTGGCGACAAAGTAGCCGTAATCGGCCTTGGTATGACTGCCATTGATGCTGCCACGCAAGCCAAACGACTCGGTGCCAAAGAAGTAACCATCGTTTACCGGCGTACTCAGGCCGAGATGCCAAGCACCGAAGTTGAGCTGAATCTGGCTAAATTAGACGGATGCAACATCATCTGGCTGGCGTCGCCCAAAGAAATCCTTGGCGAGAACGGTCAGGTTACGCAACTGATTTGCAACGTCATGGAATTGGGCGTACCCGATGCCAGTGGCCGGCGTTCGCCAGTAGAAACGGGAGAGACGATTACGTTGAACGTCGATATGGTGATCAAAGCTGCCGGGCAGGTTCCATACGAGGCACTGGTCAGCAGTAATCAGCTCAATCACTGGAGCGGCAAAATAGCCATCGATAGTAACTGTGCTACAAACATCCCCGCAGTCTTTGCCGGTGGCGACTGCGTAAACGGCGGCAAAGAAGTCGTTGATGCCGTACAAGCGGGAAAAGATGGTGCGAGGGCGATATTGAATTTTATAAAGAGTGAATGAGCGAAAGAATGAAAGAGCGGGTTGGCACTCTAATGTGCTATTTGACCCGTCTTTTCACTCATTCACTCATTCACTCATTCACTCTTTAAATACATGGCAGATTTACGCGCAAACTTCCTCGGCATCAAATCGCCAAATCCGTTCTGGCTGGCGAGTGCCCCCCCGACGGATAAACAATATAACGTGCTCCGGGCCTTCGAAGCCGGTTGGGGCGGTGTCGTCTGGAAAACCTTGGGGAGTCAGGTAAAAAATGTATCCTCCCGCTATTCGTCCATTGATTATGGTGGCACGAAAATGATGGGGTTCAACAACATCGAACTCATTTCGGATCGTCCGCTCGACATCAACCTGCGCGAGATTGCCGAGTGCGTACGTCTCTTTCCTGATCGGGCGATGATCGTCTCACTCATGGCCGATAATACCCGTGAGAAGTGGCATGAATTAATCGCTCAGGTTGAGGATACAGGTGCCCATGGCCTCGAACTAAATTTTGGCTGTCCCCACGGCATGACCGAGCGCGGTATGGGTGCAGCCGTTGGGCAAGACCCGGAAATTGCCAAAATGGTAGTCGAATGGGTCATGGAAAAGGCAACGCTTCCGGTTATTACCAAGCTCACGCCTAATGTTCACTCGGTGGTACCGACGGGTCGGGCTGCGGTTGAAGGGGGTACGAATGCGCTGTCGTTGATTAATACGATTCAGTCGGTAACGGGAGTCGATCTGGATACGTTTGTTCCCAATCCATATGTCGCGGGCAAGTCGGTTTATGGCGGTTACTGCGGCCCGGCCGTTAAGCCAATCGCCCTAAAAATGCTGACAACTATTGCGCAGGACCCGGTTACGGCCCCACTGCCGATTTCTGGCATTGGCGGAGTGAGCACCTGGAAAGATGCCGTTGAGTTCATGCTGCTAGGAGCCTCGAATGTGCAGGTTTGTACCGCCGTTATGAAGCACGGCTTCCGCATTGTGGAAGACATGTGCGATGGCATGAACAACTGGATGGACGAAAAAGGCTTTAAAACCCTCGACGATTTCATCGGCAAATCGGTACCTACGATCACCCATTGGGAAGACCTCGACATCAATTACCATATTGTTGCCAACATCAATCAGGACAAGTGTATTCACTGCGGCTTGTGCTACATCGCCTGCGAAGACACTTCGCACCAATCGATTAATCTGACATTTGGCAACCCTTACAACACGTATTCGATTAAAGAAGATGAGTGTGTTGGGTGCAATTTGTGTAAATTAGTCTGCCCGGTCGATAGTTGCATCACGATGGTGGAGCAGCGCAAGGGTGACGAATACCTGAACTGGAAAGAGTTTCAACGGCGCGGACTGCCCTTGAATGATCACTAATTAATGTATAATGAATAATGTGAAATGAATAATGAGGCCCAGACTTCTCAGTTATTCATTATCAATTTTACATTACTCATTATCCATTTTACATTTCAACTAACCTATGAGCGAACCCGTTAGCGCACAACCCACTCGTCTCGTTTACGGCCTGGAAGACAAAGTCCCTTTGGTTCCGGCGCTCCTGGTGAGTTTACAACAGGTTGGCGCTATGGTCGTAGGCACCATCACGCCAGCGCTGATTTTGTCGGGCATTCTGCATTTCAAACCAGAAGAGACTGCTTATCTGGTAAGTATGGCATTGGTGGCATCGGCCCTAGGTACGTTTCTACAAACCATGCGGTTTGGTATCATTGGTTCTGGACTACTCAGTATTACCGGCACAAGTTTTGCCTTTCTGGCCCCACTTATTCAGGCAGGCACCATTGGTGGACTATCACTCATGGTCGGTATGTCGCTGGCGGCAACACCCGTTCAACTCGTGTTGGCCCCATTTTTACCTAAACTGAAACGCTTATTTACACCACTAGTTTCGGGTATTGTAGTGTTACTGATTGGACTTTCGTTAATTCCAACCGGTATGCGAAGTATCGCCCGATTACCGACAGAAGGTGCTCCTGCGTGGAGCGGTGGTCTGGTTGCGCTGATTGTTATTCTGGTGATGATCATTGCTCAATCGATTGGCAAAGCGTGGGCACGAATGGCAGCTGTGCTTGTCGGCGTGGTTACTGGCTATACCATTTGTGGCGTAATGGGCTGGCTTCAACTTCCCGCTCCCAGCAATGGCACCTGGCTCACAGTTCCTCAGTTATTTCCGTATGGCCTGGCCTTTAAGTGGGAATTGCTGTTTCCATTCGCGTTTATCTACCTCGTTTGCGTGCTGGAAGCAATGGGCGATATCACAGCAACGTCTCAATTATCAGGTTTGCCCACAGACGGTCCCGAACACTGGGCACGTATTCGTGGGGGCATTTTGGCCGATGGGATAACCTGTATTGGCTCCACCTTGATTGGCGGTTTTCCAAGTGCTACCTACGCCCAAAATAACGGGGTCATTCAAATGACAGGCGTTGCAGCCCGCCGGATTGGGTGGCTCATGGCGATCATTCTGCTTTGCCTGGGGCTATTTCCGCCCGTTGGACGCTGGATTACGGTCATGCCACCCTGTGTTCTGGGCGCGTTAGCCATCATGCTCTTTGGTCTAGTCGCCGTATCAGGCTTACGCCTGATAGTACCGGGTGGCTTATCCCAACGGGACGCGTTAATTGCAGCGATTTCATTAGGGGTTGGCATCGGGGTTCCTTCGCAGGAAGACTGGTTGAAAACGCTTCCTAACGTTGTGCAAACGTTTCTGGAATCGGGGGTCTCGGCAGGTGGATTAGCAGCTTTATTGCTCAATCTCTTCTTACCAACTGGCGACAAAGAAAAGAAGCTGGAAGAGAAACCAGCCGAAAGTAATCTAACAATCAGATCTTCATAGAACACTGATTATCATGATTTCTCAGATATTTTTTGTCATTTCGACGTCAGAAGAAATCTCAAGCTTGCCTAATGAGAATTTTCAAGATTTCTCCTGACGTCGAAATAACAAAAAAGCTAGTATTTTCTGTAAAAAGGGAAGTATAAACAAGCTCATTATTAAGTCATACTGATCATAAAAATCAGCCGGTCCGCCGGTGCGGTTCAACTCTATTGATAACCTTCATCCTCAATAATAAAGAAGTCAGTACATCGATGCCCCCAGGCACACCGGTGCTCGACTTTGTGCGCTATAATCAATACTTAACTGGCACTAAAATTGGCTGTCGGGAAGGCGATTGTGGAGCTTGCACGGTACTCGTTGGTGATCTATCAACCAATGAGTTACGTTATCGAACTGCAACCTCTTGCCTGATGCCGCTCGGCAACGCTCACGGCAAACACATCGTAACCATCGAAGGGCTCAACATGGCCGATCTGAACCCAATTCAGCAGGCAATGGCCGACGAATCGGCGACGCAATGTGGGTTTTGTACGCCAGGGTTTGTGGTATCAATGGCGGGCTTTTGTCTGAGTAAGAAATCACCGACCCCGCAAAACGCCATCGCTGCTGTCGACGGGAATATCTGTCGATGCACAGGTTACAAATCCATCGAACGGGCGGCTACTCGGGTGGCGTATTTATTGGAAAACCGACACGATCAAAACCCGGTACAATTTGCTGCCAGTCACGCTATTCTACCCGCCTATTTTGCCACTATTCAGGCTCGCTTACAGTCATTGTCCTCAACTCCAAATGGCGAATTGGCGAATGAAGTCCCAACGGCTCAACGCGTGGGCGGTGGAACAGATCTGTACGTACAGAAACACGATGAAATCAAGGATGCCTCGATTCGCTTTCTAGCCGACAATACGGACTTAAAAGGAATCAGACAGCAAGGCGATCAATGCGTGATCGGTTCGGCGACAACGGTCACGGATCTCATCGAATCTCCTTTAATTCAGCAGTATTTCCCTGATTTCAAGCAGTATACAACGCTGGTATCTTCAACGCCTATCCGAAATATGGCGACCATTGGGGGCAACTTCATCAACGCATCACCCATTGGCGATTTCACCATTTTTTTTCTGGCTCTGGATGCCGAATTAACCTTTCGTGAAGGCGATTCCGTAAGAGAAATCCCGCTTCGCAACTTGTATCTGGGGTATAAAACCCTCGACAAACATCCCGAAGAGCAGCTGGAACAGATACGCTTTTCGCTACCGAACAAACAAGCCCGATTCAATTTCGAGAAAGTCAGCAAACGAACACACCTCGACATTGCCAGCGTTAATTCAGCTATTGCGATTACAGTCGAAAACGATGTGATTACCCACGTTCGACTATCGGCAGGTGGCATCGCTCCTATTCCAAAGCAACTAATCAACACAGCGGAATTTCTAACCAGAAAGCACCTGACTGAAGCGTTGATTCTGGACGCTATAGCCGTTGCACAAACCGAAAGCGCGCCTATCAGTGATGCCCGAGGTACCGAAGCCTACAAACGTTTGTTGCTTGGACAATTAATCAAAGCACATTTTATCAAACTGTTTCCTGAATTGAAGGTAGAACAGTTGCTAACACTCAAAGTATAGAACGCGATCAATCTGTGGCGTCAGTTTCTCAAAACTGACGAGAGAGGTTTCTCAAAACCTACTCTAACACGAGGTTTTAAGAAACCTCGCAATGTCAGATTTAAGAATCTGACATCACTTGAATCATTTGAAAATCGGCATAAACGCAATGAAAAACATAGATTCCAGGACACACGTACGGGGCGAGTCGGTTTATCTGGACGATATTCCGGTTATTCAGGGTACGTTGTTCGGAGCCGCTTTTGGTTCGCCAGTAGCACATGGACTCATCAAGAACCTCAATCTGGCAGCGGCCGAAGCCATGCCGGGAGTGGTTCGTATTTTAACCTATAAAGACGTAACTGGTGAGAATCAGATTGGCGGCATTATTCCCGACGAACCGTTACTGGCCGAGCACCATGTCGATTATTGCGGCATGCCCGTTGCTTTTGTGATTGCTGAAACTGATGATGAAGCTCGAGCCGCGGTTAAACGCATTACGATCGATATTGAGCCATTGCTCGTCATCACCGACCCGCGAGAAGCGCAGGCCGTTGGCCAGTTAATTGTTCCTCCGCGAACATTCCGTTTGGGCGACTCAGCCACTGCCTGGACAGCGTGCGACTATATCGTGGAAGGAACCGCTGATACGAATGGCCAGGAGCATCTTTACATTGAAACGCAGGGCGCTTATGCTATTCCCCAGGAGAATAACGGGATCAAACTCTATTCGTCAACGCAGGGACCAACGGCGGTTCAACGTGCCGTTTCGAAATCATCGGGGCTTCCGATGCACCAGATTGATGTCGACGTAACCCGGCTAGGTGGTGGATTTGGCGGGAAAGAAGATCAGGCCAATATGTGGGCCGCCTTGTGCGCCTTAGCCGCTCATATTTTGAATAAGCCCATCAAATACTCGCTGCATCGAATGGAGGATATGGCCATGACGGGCAAACGTCACCCCTACTCGTCCGACTTTAAACTGGGGCTCGATAAAGACCTGAAGATGGTTGCTTACGAAGTAACCTTTTATCAGAACGCCGGTGCGGCCGCCGACTTATCTCCGGCGGTCATGGAGCGGACATTGTTCCATTGCACGAACACTTATTTCATTCCGAACGTAACCGCAACAGCATATAGTTGCCGAACGCATTTACCGCCCAACACGGCATTTCGGGGATTCGGTGGGCCGCAGGGTATGTTCGTAATTGAAGCCGCTATTGCCAAAGCCGCCGAAGAATTAGGCGTCCATGCATCGGTCATTCAGGAGAAAAATCTGCAACAAACGGGCGACGAATTCCCCTTTGGCCAGAAGGCCCAGAGCGAAGCGCACGCTTGCTGGCACAAAACAGATGAGCTATATGCAGTGAGCGAAATTCGGCAAAAAATAGCCTCATTTAACAGTGTTAACCAACTGTATAAGAAGGGCATGGCATTAATGCCCATTTGCTTCGGAATCTCGTTCACAAACACCCGAATGAATCAGGCTCGCGCCCTGGTGCATGTCTATACCGATGGTAGCGTAGGCGTCAGTACGGGTGCGGTAGAGATGGGCCAGGGCGTAAATACCAAAATGCTCCAGGTAGCGGCACACATATTTTCCATCGATAGTAAGCGGGTCAAAATTCAATCGACTAGCACCTATCGTATTGCCAATACATCCCCTTCTGCCGCCAGCGCCACTGCCGATTTAAACGGGAAAGCGGTCGAGATTGCCTGTATCGAAATTATGCGTCGATTGAAAGCTGTTGCAGCTGAAGAATTAAACGTCGACGTAACCAGCGTCAGCCTGAAAGACGAATGGGTTTATGTAAATGGTCAGCAAACAGACTGGGATTGGAACCGACTTTTGATTGCGGCCTATGCGCAACGGGTGAGCTTATCCGAGCATGCCCATTATGCCACGCCAGACATTCATTATGATAAATCGTTGGAGAAAGGACATCCATTTGCCTACCATGTTTACGGCACGGCCATCGTGGAAGTAACGGTCGACTGTCTGCGGGGAACCTACGAAATCGATGCCGTTAAGGTGGTGCATGATTTTGGGTCTAGCATGAATCCGCTCATTGATCGGGGTCAAATTGAAGGCGGCATTGTACAGGGCATTGGTTGGATGACGATGGAAGAAGTTGTGTTCGATAAAGCCGGTCGACTACGTTCGAACGCCTTATCGACGTACAAAGTCCCGGATATTTATTCCGTTCCGAAAGAAATTACGATTGAACCTCTCCAGACAGAGACCGAAAACTTAGCCCTATTTCGGTCGAAAGCCGTTGGGGAACCCCCGTTAATGTACGGCATTGGCGCTTATTTTGCCTTACGGAATGCGGTGCTGGCATTCAACCCATCGGCCACGATTCCGTTTGATGCCCCCATGACTCCGGAAAAAGTCCTGCTGGCTTTGTATCATGTGAACCCTGCCCAGACTTCATCTTATGCCCAAACCCAAACAGCTAACGACCTGGCAGTTAATCCATAAAAGTGGGCAACAGAACCTGCCGGTCATGCTGCTGTATGTACTCGAAAGTCACGGAAGCAGCCCCGGACGTCAGGGTTTCCTGATGGCCGTTAATACACTGGGTGAGATGGAGGGTTCTATCGGTGGGGGTATCATGGAGCATAAGTTTGTGGAAATGGCGAAGGAGAAACTGAACTATTCAACTTCTGAGCTTTCCATTCGGACGCAATACCACGACAAAACCGCAGCTCATAACCAAAGTGGCATGATCTGCTCTGGTGACCAAACGATTCTGTTGTATCGTGTCCAGGCGGTTGATGTGACTGCCATTAACGCCATTATAACTTGTCTTGAACAGAACCGAAACGGACTGATTGAGTTATCGCCTTCGGGTATTCATTTCTTCGCTGATCAGGTGCCCGAAACCAATTACCGATTCACAATGGAATCGGAGGAGAACTGGTCGTATCAGGAACGATTAGGCTACAAAAACCAGCTTTCTATCATTGGTGGCGGACATTGTGCGCTGGCTTTATCGCGCATAATGGGAACGATGGACTTCTATATACGCCTGTTTGATGACCGCCCAGATTTGTATACTGCTGGATTAAATGACGCAGCACACGAAAAAATCGAGGTCAGTAGTTATAATGACCTAACCAATCTGATACAGCCTGGCGAACACCATTATGTCGTTATCATGACCTTTGGCTACCGTACCGATGATCTGGCGATACGAGCGTTACTGGATAAACAGCTTACGTATATCGGAGTACTGGGCAGCAAGACCAAAATCGAAAAACTGTTTAACGACTATCGGACAGAAGGCATTGACGATGAAACGTTGAGTCGGATTCATGCCCCTATCGGTTTACCCATACATAGTCAAACACCCGAAGAAATCGCCATTAGCATTGCCGGTGAGATTATTCGCGTGAAGAACAGCAAACACTAGTTTTGCCCCTAGGTTTTTCAACCTACCCAATCAGGCCCGTATGGAGTCAAACTGCTTATTTCTCCTGATCCAGCGCCAACATCGTTTGCAGTAACACATTGGCACCATTGCCAAGATCCACTCCTTTCGAAAACTCTTTGGGTGAATGGCTAATGCCTCCTACACTCGGAATAAAAATCATGCCTACAGGTGCAATTTGAGCCATCTCCTGCGAATCGTGTCCGGCACCACTTTGCATATATCGATAGGATAAGCCCAACATTTTAGCGGCATTGATAATTTTATCCTGAATTGGTTTGGCCGTAAGCGCCGGCGTGACCCCAATAGACGATTGCGTAAATGTGATGGTCGTTTCGGAGGCTTTGGCAATTCCTTGAGCTTTCGCGTCGAACTCCCGAAACAGTTGCCAGATCTTATCATGCGACAAATCCCGGATTTCAACGCCCAACACTACCTTACCAAGAATTACATTGTACGCACCGGGCTCAGCAGCAATTTTTCCAATGGTGCCCACTTGCCGACCTTCATGGCTCGTAATCACTTCATTCAACGCAACAATCACTTTGGCAGCGGCTAACAGCGCGTCGCGTCGCACGTTCATGGGAGTAGTTCCTGCATGATTGGCAGCTCCCTCAATCGTTGCATCCCAGTGTTCAATGCCAACAATCCCTTCCACCACGCCAATCTGGAGGTTTTCGGTCATCAGGATACCACCCTGCTCAATGTGTAACTCGATAAACGCAGCCACATCGCCTTTTTTTCTGACTACCTTGCTAAGGCTATCGGGATTTCCACCAATGGCCCGAATACCATCGGCAATTGTCAGCCCACTTTGCGTGACCGATTTTAACGCTGCCGGGCTGATTTTACCAATCAAAGCTCCACTGCCAACCGTCCCACCTTCTTCATTGGCAAAAATGATCAACTCCAACGGGTGTTCGGTAATTATATTATTTTCATTGAGAGTCTCGATTAGTTCCAGCGCACTTATAGAACCGACAGGGCCATCATAATTGCCCCCATTCGGCACGCTATCAATGTGCGATCCAAAAGCGATGGGCTTCAACGCTGGATTTTTGCCTTTTCGTCGGCCAATAATATTCCCGGCAAAATCAATGGATACGTCAAGTTTAGCCTTTTTCATGAGGTCGATGAAGTAAGCACGCCCATCCTGATCGGCTTTGCTGTACGCCACTCGCCCTATTCCACCATTGGGTAATTCACCAAACTTTGACAATTCCAACAACCGGGCCTGAATTCGTTGTTGGTTGATTTTCAAACTGCTCCCCTTTAGCTGAGCCGTTACGTTGGCAAATGTTAAACAGAGGCAAGCGAGTAGTATGTGTTTCATGGTTTTTTCAGGTTATATCTGTTATTCTATGCCTATTTACAAAAAAAGGGCTTTCGCTCGGCGCGACCCCATGGTTCAATTGAACTATCTGGATTATCGCAGCACCGAACAAAAGCCCTAAACTAACTTAACAAAAATGGGAGTAATTTTTAATTACCCACCATGAACACAGCATTGCTAAACAACAATTTGCCGTTATACCAGAAACCCCGGAAAAGTGGATCGTCGGCCAGATACACGATACTTCCCCGGCCATAATTCTGAACGCCCATGAGCAGGGTATTTTTTAATTTCTCTTTGGCGTTTTTACCCGAGAAACCAGCTACGTAATTGTCGCCTTTCAGATAACCTACATTCCAGCCATCTTTCAGAAAATCGAAGTTGAACGCATTCTGAATCAGCGCGTAATATCCGCCGGTCAAGCCAAATCCCAGTGGGTGGCTCGTATCAATATTCACTCGATAAATACTACCGGGGATATCGTCGGAAATAGCTGTCCGTTCCCGATCAGCATAGAGCTTGATTGAATCGGTTGTGTTGTCCTTTTTAGCCTTGTCTTTGTCAGCCGGTTTATCTTCCTTCTCTTTCAGCGCAAAACCATCCTTACCTGCCAAAAATGCAGCTGCCCGTTCCATGGCAATCAGCTTCCCTCCTGTCCGAACCCATTCTTTGATGGCAGTCAGAACTCGCTCATTCAGGAAGCGACCATAGTTGTAGTTGGTTGGCAGAATGAGTACATCCAGTTTGTTCCATTCAACATTGCCAAGCGTATTCATATCCAGCAATGTGATCGGGTAATTCAACTCCTGATCGAAGAAATGCCAGACTTCACCAGCCGATGGAGGTGGTGTTCCATCGCCAAGCACAACCGCTACGCGTGGAGCTTTCAGGCCAGTCACATAATCAGAGCCAAAATCAGACCCTGTCGTTACAAAGCCCGTTTGCACCGCTACAACTTCGGCACCCGCTTGTGAAACGGCCTGCATGACCACACTACCCAATCGGTCGCCAAGACGTTCATTTCCTGTTCGGGTAATGATTAACGTGCCAGATGGATACGTTTTACCTTCTACTTCAAACTGCTTTTCAGCCGCGCGGACCCGGACTTTCTGTTTGAGCAGAGCCGCCAGTGTTTGCACCGCTGGCACCGACTGCCAGCGAACCAGATATGCGTAGGCCGAGGCTGGCACAGGGGCGGCAGCAGAAGCTGCGGGAGCCGTTGATGTTGGCGTTAGTTTAGTCGTTAGACCATAGGTTTGCAATCCAAACGCATAGGGCAATGACCAGGCCGTAATGTCGTAAGTCGCGGAATCTTCTAATGCAGAATTTTGCTCAAACAGGATTTTGAGAAGCGTAGATTTAGGCTGATAGGCGCTAATTACGATATCTTCGGCCGCTATCGAAACCGTTTTATCCGTTTTCTGGGTGGTATAATTGAATCCACTAGCCACCGTCTGGGCTTTACCAGCATAACCGAAACTGATTTTATTACGCTCCAGCAATTGTAGCAAAGCCTTCGACCGTCCAGCATCGCCATTTGATTTGATCACGTAGCTCTTGTAAGCTCCTATGGGCGTATTTCGCGATTTGTCGAAGAACTGCCCAAACTCTTTCACAATTTCCGCAGGGCGGTCAGCAACCGATTCCAGGGTTGCAATACTAGCTGTATAGTGGTGATCGATTCGTTGGCGTAACGTAAGCGTATCGCCATCCGCTTTTTCAATAGCCAGACCTGCCCGACTATTGCCACCCTGCTCATACGTCATCCCAATTGCCCCATTGTAGGTTGGGTACGTATCGCCATAACTTGGGTAGAACAAATCAAAGCGTTCGCGGGTGTAATAAAGCCAGCCATTTTTGTCGAAATAACGGCTGCAATATTCGCCAATCGTTTGCTGGAATTTCCGCTGATACGGTGTAATATCTTCGTGATAAGGTTTGGCCGATGGGGCAAAATAATAGGGACTCTCTACACCCATTTCATGGAAATCACCGTGCAGTTGAGGCATCCACTGTTGGTAAAGTGCCATTCGCTGTTGGGTAATTTCCTGTGTTTGCCAGGCCCAGTCGCGGTTTGGATCGAACAGATAGTGCGTATAACGACCACCGGGCCAGGGTTCGCTGTGTTCACGAGCCGATGGAGTTGGATTCGGATTACGTCCCAGCATCTGATTATACCAGTTCACATACCGATCATGGCCATCAGGATTCAGACCGGGATCAAGAATAACCACGGTTGAGTTCATAATCTTCTGTGAAACGGCATCTGAGGTATTTAATAATCGATACAAGACGTCCATAAACGCTTCGGAACTGACAGCCTCATTACCGTGAACGTTGTAGCTAAGCCAGGCAATTGGCGGTTGGGTAGCCGATGTTGGGCTACCTTCCATCAGGCCTATCCGTTTTAAGTTGTTGGTTCGGATTTCCTCCAGTCGGGCCATGTTGGCTTCTGAGCCAAGCGCAACAACCATAAGCTGTCGACCTTCGTAGGAGGTTCCATACGGAATCAGTTTAATCCGATTGGGAAGTTGACGGGCTACCTGTTCGGCATACGCCAATACACGATGGTGGGGAGTAAATCGATCGCCAATCTTGTAACCAAGAAACTGAGCGGGAGATAATGGCGTAGTTGATGAGGAGGAAGGCGCTTGCGCCTGAACTGACCTAGTCTGAACTGACAGCGATGCAACCGTCAGACCAGCCAGCAATAAAAGGTGTTTCATGTATGCGATGAAAAAAAAAAATGAAAAAGCTAACCTCTTCAAAAATAGCAGTAAATCGGCCACAAACCTTTTTTTTGAAAAAATTTTAGGGGCAGGTATTGCATGTAAAAAAAAACGCCTTACCTTTGCACCACGATTCGCCACCAGGGCAGCCACAAACAAACCTGATGGGTCTTTTAAACAAGACGGCCGATTCGTCTAGCGGTTAGGACATCGCCCTTTCACGGCGGTAACACGGGTTCGATTCCCGTATCGGTCACTAACAAGTCACTGCGGTGACACAAAAAATCCCTCAAATCTGTTCTTGATTTGAGGGATTTTTGTTTTCCCTACTAGTTCTAAAAATTGCGGAGGGCGATGGATGGATCAGGGATCAATCCCAAAATTTGTGGATTGGGTCAGTAGAAAAAAGAACCATCAATGTAGTAGTCTTGTGAGCTTCAGGGCTCAATCTAGTGGGCATGTAATCTTTAGATAACGTAGAGGATTAGCACCTTAGCTGGCCGATTCTAGTAGCGACCTTGAGGCTTTAAAATCAGACAATTACATCGATTATCCGGTTAATAAATTAGTGTTTGAGATTGTGATTCTACGGCTCTGTTTTTACGTGACTTTTTTTAACTCTGTCATTCCAAACAGCAAACTCCCTCTAACTCATGACACTCAAACTTATTTTCCTTGGCGGAGGCAGCCTCGCTTTCGGCCTCTTCCTTCTTTATCTATTTCGAACTTTCCGTCTGAAACCGGACTGCCCGCTTTGCGGAAATCCACATCCAGACCGAAAAGCTCGTTCTAGGGTGATGAAATTAATTCCATGTAAGGCTTACCAGTGCTCAGCCTGCGGAAAACGTTTTTATCAACTAGGATGGCAAAGTCCCCAACATCCTTTTCGAGCCTAATTAGTAAACAAACTATGTATCCCGGTCGGTGATTACTGATCGGGATTTTTCAGGAAATACGTTGTTTAAAAAAATAATTTACCCATTGTGTGGTGCTGGATTTATTACGCCAATTAATAAATTCAGATGGGTTAGCCTAAACTCAACCGTTAATCACTAGTTCCAAGACATATAGTTAGTTGCTGTTTACACCATGCAAAAAAACTTCTTACGCTTATTAAGTCTACTTTTTTTGCTAGCTGCCATAGCCTTTTTGTTTCTGGCAGGCTTCGCTCTTTATCAGAGCAAACTATCTACGGCCTTACTCTCCTTTGGTTCTGCCATTAGCTGCACAGGGCTTGCTATTTTCCTCTCGACAAAATCGGCCTGATAACTTTCTGATTATACGCTTGCAAAAATTATAACTATTTCAGTTATTTATTGTCTTAAAAGCAATATAAGTGTTGCAGCATAACCGTTATGGTTGCAAACTTATAGGTGTTTTTACGGTCTCTTATCTATATATTTTTCGTATGCCACGTCCTTCTTTGTTTAAGGCAGTTAATGCGATTACTTGGCTAAGCGTATTTCTCATCAGCGCTTTACTGGCTACTTATATTTTGTGGGCGTTATTTTAACGTTGTGGTAAATACTACAATTTTTGCCACCAACTAGATAGGTATTGTGACTTTTTTAGCAGCTCTGCATCTAAGCATAAATACCTACCGTAATGAATCGCAGATCACTACCCATTCCTGGTCCCTGGACACTTATACTGTTTATAGCCACCTCGCTTTTCTGGCTGGTAGCTGAAGAACTTTTGACACTTATTTTCTAAAGAATCATCGACCTATTATTATTAAAAAGCCCCAAAGGACAATTGTCTGTTGGGGCTTTTTAGTGATTTTTCCCCAACTAGCCTCCTGGTCACCCATTACCAGTCCTAACATATAGGGACGACCGTTCCTGCGAGGTTGACGTGGATTATGCAGAGCCTAATTTGTCAGTAGGTGTTGACAGATCAATGATAACATGTTTATTTCTACCGTAAATCAATAAAACTAATCGGTTGTTATACGTTGCCCAATCATCTAAAATTTGGCAAAAGATAGAATTTTGAAAGGATTCCGTTTCAGTCTTCATAGTTATCTAAATAGTTTGCTTGATAATATTGTAGTTAATAAGCTAATTCGTCCAGTAACTCCCTATTAACATGCAACTCAAATACATAACTTTCATCGCCGTCGCTAGTATTGCCTCTATCTTGTCCCTGATTTACGTATATAAAACATTTCGTTTTTCTAAAACTTGCCCCGCTTGTGGAAATGAGCACCCCGATCGCGTAGCTCGGCCTAAGCCAATGAAGCTAATTCCGAGTAAGGCTTACCAATGTACATCCTGCCGAAAACGTTATTATCATATAAGTTTGTTTGAATCGACACGATCATTATCTGCTTAAAGTAAGCTACGTATTTTTACTGTTGAGCATTTATCAAATATTTTTTCCTTTTTGCGATTCAGCCCCATATCGTACAAATCAACAAAATGGTTGTTTAGTTATTTTCACTTAGTACCGTTAAACCTATCCTGGCTATTTCATACAGCCTTATTTATCTATATTCATGAAAAAAGTGATGGCTCGATCTCTATCTTTTTTATTATTACTAACCGGTCTGTTCTTGTTTGTGGGTAGTGTTTTTTATCTATATCAGCATAATACCCTTTGGGCCGTGCTTGCGTTTCTCTCTTCGCTCATCTCTACAATCGTAGGGATTGTCGTATCCTTTAAATCTGCCTAATCTTTCTACAACTAAATATTATCTGCATCCTATTTTTTCTATTCAGGCAACCAAAGGGAGAGTTGTTACGTATAATAGGGTATTCGTTATCCTGCCAACTTTACGACTTTGGATATGTCTGACAATAAAAATTCGTGGCTCAATGCAGTCACTTGGGTGCTGGTGTTAGTCATAGCTGGGTTAATCATGCTACTGTTGGTAAGGAGATTATTCACAGAATCCATTACCGAATGAAGTTTCCCAAGTTTGACTTTGTACAGTTTATTGGTGTATTGCTTATTCTACTGCTCATTCTTGGCGCTGGAGCGCTTCTGTTATGGGCAATTTCATGATTACTTTTTTAGCAATCATCTAATCTAGCCCTGGTTATTCTGCTGAGTTTTGGGCCTCTCCTACTTTATAAGATAGGGCTGTAATTATATTGCCCGAAATTTCCTTAGCTCTCTCCTCCGCCTTACGCATTACCTACAGGATTGATACGCTAGCAGAAAGTCACCAGACTAGCTAAGTAACGTTAGGTGTCCCATAAATCACTTCAATTTCCCTGACTACTTTCTTTTCTATTTCTTAATGTTTATTATATTCGCAACACGGTACTTAATATTGATCGTTTTAAGTAAACGGTAACTTACACATGAATTACATTTCTTATTAATTGTGCCTAATTTGACATTTATTTAGCCTTGCCTGTTGGAATAACAGATCATAACACACTGAATTACAGAAATTTAACACCTAAAAATTAATAGTTTGAATTTTACTTGAGTTCTAGTTCATTTTTATCCATTCCGTATTGATCTCTTTGTAAAAAATTTCCCATCCACTTAAGCCATTTATGTTATGAAGCGATTAGCTGCTGCTCAACTTCAGCATAAGTTCGACCCAACTCAAGTTATTTATTTAACTGGGGATGTTAACTACTGCTATGTTCACTTGATCAATGGTAAAGCTATTTTATCAAGCAGAACTTTAAAATGGTACAACGATCGGTGGCCCCATTTCATTCGTATTCATAAGGCTCATCTGATTAACCCGTTGCATATTCATAGCTGTATTGTGGTTTCTTCTATTGTTGCCCATTTGATCATGCGTAACGGAGCCCGCCTACCTATTAGCAGAAGGCGAATCAGTCCGGTTATCGATCAATTAGGTATCAACATACCTAAAAACACTTACGCGGGGTCTTACCAGATTCAACCCGACTGGAGTACGTATATTTCGCCCCAAGCTAAGCTGGCCTAGGCCAAAGGCGAGTTGGCAGTAACTTTTAATCATCGCGGCATAAGGACCGGCTTGCTTTGTGAACTACGGAGCAAGCCGGTCAATTGTAGCTGCTCAGCTACTTACTGCTTATAATTTCGACCAATGGTAGTGATTGTCCCTGCACATCAATTCGGCATAAAATAGTGTCTCTTTGTAACGCGTTTCCCGTTCTCACTCCAGCAAACGTTTATGGCTAGCCCGTTAGTGGGCACTCAGTTCAATTGGCTATATATCGCTTAAAGCCTAGCTCCCTCTCCTGGTGCTACAATAAAGTTATTCCTTGCCGCTTCTCCTAGCCTCTACTATTCTCAGGCAACACACAAGATATTCTGACCAAAATGTGACTTTACAATTTTTTTTTTGTCTTAAAATCTGACTACTGCGATTTATCGTAAGTAAAGCGAATCTAATCCATACTCATAATCGAATTATTACTGTTCACCAATCATTACTTGTATGGTTACGAGTCGCGTTTGTTTAGGTTCTCTTGACCTTGTTAAGACGATTACCTGGTCGGTTGTTTTAGGAATTAGCCTTATCTGTTTAATGGGTGTTGTTTCCCTCCTCTTCCACCTATAAGCTTACATTCCATGAGATTCTATCCTAAAATTTTCAAATTTGGCCCGGGTCGTAACTGTTATACTCTACCCGTTAGTGCAACTGGCTCACTCTGGTCTGGATTTGGCGGTTGGCATTACCGTACCTGTTCGTTTGCGCTGACTCCATCCCTACACCGACGGCCCAAACAATCTCAATCAGTTTGCCAGATTATTCAACCAGGGGTACATTTCATATCCATAGGTGAGTACTTCAACCAGTTCCAGGCAGAACAATTTATATAAGCCCGAGTACGTTTAGGATTGGATTAAGATAAGTAGATATAGACCTATTTCTGTTTTTACAGAACTATATGTAACTTCTACCTTCCTAACGAACCATGAATCGCCTGCAACGTTCAACCCCTTTCGATTTAGTAAACTTCTTAACCTGGCTGTTCGCTGTCACCCTTTGCCTGCTTTATGCCTATGGCCTTTTAGTGTTATTGCTGTAACCGTGCTATATCCTTGTGGATGAAAATTAGTTTCTTTAGATTCTGACTGAATATCATCCATTGGTTATCAACACAATAGCAACAAGAGAAACAAACAAGTGCTTTACCAAAGTAGATTTTCGGGTTCGCCCGCACGGTTGATTCTCTCGGATTCTATTGACGGTATTCTACTGCTAATCAATGTCTAAGCCATCAATTAGAATCAACCGCGCGGGCGAACCCGAGAATCTCTAGAATCTAAATTGTTAAAGCATTAGTTAATTGATTCCAACCAGATCAATTTTAAAGACCAGTATGGAATTAGCAGGAATATCGTTCTGCTCTTGAGAACCATAGGCCAGACTTGGGGGTAAATAGAGCGTAATAGTGCCACCAGGTGCTACTAAAGGAATGCCTTCCTGCCAACCAAGGATAAGCTGGTTTAGGCCAAAGCTTATTCCCTCTCCACTATCAAATACTTTTCCATTAGTTAACGTACCTGTATAATTAACCGTCACATTATCGCAAATGGTTGGTTTATTCCCCGAGCCTGCCTTCTGGATACTATAATAAAATCCGCGGGTATCGGCTTTGGCAGAAATTTTATTCCCTTCGATATATCGTTTTAAAGCTGTGGACTCTTCCAGAGGTGCTTTTGTGTCAACAGCTGTTTGAGTACAAGGCTGCTTATCAGCTGATTGGCAGCTACCAACAAGTACGGACAATGCAAGCAACGCGATTTTAATTTTTTTCATCAAGAGAGGCCCAGTCGGCAATTTATTTTTAATGGTACCCGAATTAATCGTTTAACGTTCTTTTAAGCTAACTTTTTTTTACAAAATGGCTCTATATTGTCCCACAGAATACCATTATATTAATTCTAAAGCCAACTCATCGTATTTTTCGTTTGTTATAGAACTGGACATATACTGCTATGGCTTTTCGATTTTGCATCACATCGCTTAACCTGCCCAAGGTGTTCATCTGGTTAAGTATGCTAGGCATTTCGCTCCTGTTCTGGAGTGTCATTATCCGGCTTCTTTTCTAAGTTCTTCCCTATTTATTATTCGGCCAATCCAAACGGATAATCTTTGGCGTAAATGCACTAATCTTCTTGTGCAATTACTGCCATGATTATAAAAAAAATGTACCCACACCTGTCTGTAAGGCGTTATTGTTACTCAGTACCGGTTAGTTGTTCTGGTTCGTTATGGAATGGATTTGGCGGCTGGCTTTTTCGTGTACTCACCTTGAGTAGCTATAAACGTCACGTCAGGAAAGATCGAAAAAAATTGGTCCGTACAGTCTGTTTGATCATCCAGCATGCTATTAACTATATAGATCGTACATATCCTTCTGCCCCTGCACATCCGTGCTTAATTCAACCAATAAGCCTATTTTCTAACACCCGTCTTTTATACCCATTCACCAGACATCTTATTCGCCACTCCCGATACTGAGCCTATCCATCGACTGAGAATAAAAGATCTTTGCGTGTTTAGCAGGCTATTGAAGCTGTTTTTTAAGCATGATTTCTTTATTTTTCACTTTTTCTGAAAGTCTGAACCAGCATATTAGCCATTGACTATCAATAGACTAATCTCCTACCAAGGCATCTTCTGGCGTATATAACCAAGCATTATTAGCTAAACCAAAGTTGTTGGCATTAGAATTGCTCTGATCTCATGATATCGATCTTGCTTTATCATGACTATTCGCATACGCATTACTTATTCTAACATTATTAGTGCTGCTATTTGGTTAGGTATGCTGGCTTTTTCTATTGCCTGCTGGGCTGGGATTATGCACCTTATACTTTAGGCTATCCCTTACCGAGACTTGACTCCTGTTATTTGTCAGCGTTTGCTCTTACTAACGCTTATCTGATCAAGCATCCTATTGATTTGCCTTTTACTTGGGCAATTGATTTCTTCTTTAAGCTTTATATAGCTAAATTATATCAGTCTATTCCCGAAGCAAGCCATCTGCCATATAGGTATACGTAAATGGATTAACCATTTCCTGGCTGAGGCTATTTACCCGAAAAAATTCACCAAAATCCGCGACAGGGCGCATTATCTGTTGCTGCCTACAACAGTTGATTAATTGCACTTACAAGATTTTCTAGTTCCAGCGAGGATTGGTCAGGATAAGTATCAAGAAGAAAAGCCCGCCTAATAAGCCCGGTACTACCAAGATAGCCAGCAAAATTTTAGCTCCTGTTATATGCTGATGCGTATATAACCAATAGCTACCTCCCAGAACAGCCCCTAATGCAGCCAGTATAAAAAACCACATGGCTCCATTGAACGAGGCTATACTACCGTCGGCGATACCAACAAAAAAGAAGTAGAAAAATACCAGAGCAATCAACGCATCAATTGCCCATAAAATCCAGAATAGATTCATACAGGTAAGTTGTTTTGAGCCAATAAAGCACTATTTTCAGAACAACTAGCTACTGTTCGGGGAACCATCACTTGGGCCTTCGAACAGTAGACTCACAAAGCGTTAGCAGGGATAGAGCAAACAGCCAACAGACTTATTTACCTGGCTCTATCTCACCTCTGGTAAAGGTCGATAAAAAGTGAAATTCCGATACCAACTTAAAGCCAGTTAATCCCTTTTTTAAGGAATTGTCCTGTCTGCTCTTCTTTGCTACCTGCCTCTGGTTTGAAATCGTAAATCCAATTGGCTTGCGGGGGCATACTCATTAAAATTGACTCCGTACGCCCATTTGTTTCGAGGCCAAACTTAGTGCCCCGATCCCATACCAGATTAAATTCAACGTATCGGCCCCGACGTAATAACTGCCAGTTTTTTTCGTGCTCACCAAATGGCAAATCACGATTCTGCTTCATAAAATGGGTGTATATAGGCGCAAAAGAATTACCTACACCCTGTACAAAGGAGAACAAATCAGCTTTGTGCGAAGCATCTGTCGGTTTGAGATAATCAAAGAAAATACCGCCAATTCCTCGCGTTTCCTGCCGATGAGGAATGTAAAAATAATCATCAGCCCAGGCTTTAAATTTATCGTAATAACCTGCGTCATGATCGTTACAGACATTTTTAAGCTGTTGATGAAACCAGCGAGCATCATCTTCAACTACATAATGGGGCGTAAGGTCGATACCACCACCAAACCAGCAGTGACCGGTACTCATCTCAAAATACCGAACATTCATGTGAATAATAGGGACCATGGGGCTACGCGGATGCAATACGATGGAAACGCCAGTAGCATAAAAATCAGCGGGCTCCGTGAGTTGCAGCGTGCGTAAAGTAGCTTCTGTCGCTTCACCATAAACAGCTGAAAACCCAACGCCCCCTTTTTCAATAACATTGCCTCCCGTTATTGTCCGAGAACGGCCTCCCCCTCCACCAGGGCGCTCCCAATTATCTTCGTGAAATCGCCCTGCCTCATCGACTTCTTCAAGCGACTGACAGATGCGATCCTGTAAACTTTTAAAAAAATCAGTAATTATCTCTTTTGTAATTTCTTGCTCCGAGGTCATCATAAGGGCAAAGATACGATTTGATTACTCTGCCAGTTTAAGTGCATAACGAACCGGCCTGGGTTTATCGATCAAAATAAGCAAGCCACGCTCGGCAAGTTGGCGCAACAATTTACCAGCCCGGTAATCGGAGATATTAATAAGCTTAGCGAATT
Source organism: Spirosoma foliorum (assembly GCF_014117325.1). Taxonomy (NCBI): domain Bacteria; kingdom Pseudomonadati; phylum Bacteroidota; class Cytophagia; order Cytophagales; family Cytophagaceae; genus Spirosoma; species Spirosoma foliorum. The sequence continues at coordinate 3,011,920 of NZ_CP059732.1, forward strand.
TATCGGCCGTGATGTGATCATTTTTCCGTAGATATTGGATCAGCGTCCTGGCCATTGGCGATTTGAGTAGTTCGCGGTTGGCCATATCCGGCGTAATAATCAGTTTACTCGTGGGAACGGATTTATCTTTCGCCCGGACATAAATGGTGCGTTTTCCGGAATCATCCAGCACGTAATGAGGTTTTTCGTCGCTCTCGGTAACACTGATAACTAAAACCAGTCGACCATCAGGCGCTATTGTTTCGTAGCTAATACTTAACTCAGGCTCAATGAGTTTATTGGTTGCATATTCAATCTTTTCAATCTCCCGAAACTCAGATGTGACGCCCACAATTTTGCTATTATCGGCCACGCCAATTAATAAAATTCCCCCTGATGTGTTCGCAAAAGCAGCTAGTGTACGGGCAATTCGATCCGGTGATGACAATTGACGTTTGAATTCTAAACGGGTATGTTCTCCCTGTAAAATAAGATTATCGAGTTGATCGCGGGTCATAATCAGGAAACTTTGTTCATAGTCTGTTGTTTGTTTTTGGAGCAGATTAAACTAAAATTAAACGCTGCTATAATTGGCTTCTAATCGGCGAAAATGATATGGATTTAGGCGCTAAGATATTGTTTTCAATACCTAATTTTATAAATGGCTTAGACGAAAAAAGCGGACGATGTGTCCGCTTTTTTCGTCTGTATTGCTAATTGGTTTCCCAATTTATGTTTACAAAAATCTTATTCAGCGGCAGGAGTCAAACGTTTACGGCCCCGTGGTTTTCCTGTATATTCAGGTTTTGGGCTATCGTTTGTTAACTTCAATTCATACCCAACAACATCGTTATCGTAGTCGAAAGGCTTAACCGTGAACGTATATTTTACATTCGCAAAGTCAATGCCGCCTTTCTGCAGGATGAATGGCAACGAAATGCTGTGGCTTTTAGCCGCTTTTTCTAATTCAAATGCCTCTTGATTTTCGCTTGTACTAGGAATTAAGTAGAGCGACTTTATTTTGCGTTTGCCCTCCTGGGTTCCTACCTGAAATAGGTTATTTGATGGATCAAGACCTAATTGAGCAATCGATTTGTCAGGGAATACGACTTTGCCAGCAGACGAAATATAGCCTGTAACGGGAGCGGCTTTAGCTGTACTTTTCTTTTTTTGTTTTTTAGCTTCACTGTTCTCGTCAAGAGAAAAGAAGCGAATTTGTTTTGCTTTCATTCGACAATTTAGTTATCGTTAACGGAGTTCCTCAAGCGCAAATATAGTAAGTCTTCTTACGAAAAAGTCAAGTTTATTGACAATACTTATTATTTCCAATTTATAAACCATCTTTCAGGATTTACTGCAAGTCCTATGTGCCTGAATAAATTACGTGATTAACAAATAGCAAATACCTACTCATTAATTTTTGTTAACCATCGGGATAATTTAAGAAAATAATTTTGTGGATTTCTCCCCGATTCACAATTGGTCGGCAAATTATAATTCCATTTTAAGTAGCCTTTTTTCGATATATTCTTAGACAGAACTGCCATTTTTAGTACCCAATTTTCTCCATTTTATAAAACAAACCTGTAAATAGGGCATCTAAAGACGGCTCTTTCACTACGATGGAGACTAGAAAAACTCTACTGAGCTGTTTTTAAAACAGATATAAATCCGCAGAGAAAATTACATGTTTGACCTTATTAATTCCCGCATCGACTTAGTGAGTTCTCGAATCGATTATTTTCTCCAACGTATGTTTTATACTAATTCAGGTGGCTTCACTTGTATCACTTTTACTATCATTACAAAACAGGAATCAGTTGAAATTCCTAATTTTTGGCCTAAGAAAATCGTCTACACAGTAATAGTCTACTCCACCCAAGCGAAGCTCTCTACAGCTGGAAACGAGATTGAACTGGCAAAAAAAATAGCCCTAGGATTGCAAATCCAGGGCTAAAAATTCCGTACAACGCTAAATGAAGTTCAATCGCTTACAACACCTTATCTGGCGTAATTGGCAGTTCACGAACCCGTTTGCCAGTCGCATTGAAGACAGCGTTGGCCACGGCGGCTGCTACGCCCACAATACCCACTTCGCCAATTCCTTTTACTCCCAGTGTATTAACATGGGTGTCATTCTCACGAATGAAAATAGCATCCAGCTGGCCGATGTCCAGGTTTGCCGGAACGTGATAATCAGCGAAAGAGCGGGTAACGAAATTACCCCAGCGTGGGTCCACAACCGACTCTTCGGTCAAGGCCATGCCGATGCCCCAGACATTTCCACCAATGATCTGTGAACGGGCAGTTTTAGGATTCAAAATCTGGCCTGCTCCGGTCACTGCCAGAAAACGATTAACCCGAATCATGCCTGTCGATTTATTGACGGCTACTTCGGCAAAATTGGCGTTGAAGCTATGAGCCGAATAATCTTCAGCACTTTCAGGTGCCTTGGAGTCTACCCGGACCTGATAGTCGGTTAGTTTTTCGGAGCGCATCAATTGCGCAGCCGTTGGCGGAACAAAAAATTGCTTGCCCGATTTCGTCACTAATTCGTCCGTAATCTTCCGGCAAGCATCGTTCACGGCATTGGCATAACTGGCAGCTCCTACTGAACCCACCGCACCAGCGGCCGGGGGAAGATCCGAATCACCAATTTTCACCTTGACCTGCTGGATGGGTAATCCCAGAGCATCGGCAGCCGTTTGCGTCAGGATGGTGTAGGTTCCTGTACCCAGGTCCGCAGCGGCCAGTTCAACGGTAGCAATCACCTCATCGCCTGTACGTTTCAGCTTCACCGAAGCTGAAGTCGGTCGCTGGTGAGCGGGGTACGTTCCGGCCGAAACACCATAGCCAATCCAGTAATTACCCTGCTGGTTCTGACGTGGTTCAAGGTTTCGCTTGTCCCACCCAAAGGCTTTGGCACCTTCCTGCAGGCACTGCACCGTTGCGCGCGACGACCAGGGCTTGCCATTCGAGGGGTCGCGTTCGGGTTCGTTTTTGATTCGAAACGCAATCGGGTCCATCTTTAGCTTGTAGGCTAGCTCGTCCATCGCCGATTCGAGGGCAAAGCTGCCCGTCGATTTGCCGGGACCGCGCGCATAGGTCGGCAGAATCAGGTTCATGGGCACCACCCGATACGTAATGAGCGAGTTAGGCGTGTCGTACATGATTTTTGAGCAATCGCCACAAGGCTCAACAAACTCATCGTTGATGGCACAGTGGGTCGTAATCTCGTGGGCCAGTGCTGTCAGTTTTCCATCGGTCGTAGCGGCCAGACTTACTTTTTGATGGTTGTGCTGCCGCAAACCCACCGAATTGACCATCTGCTGGCGGGTAAGGGCGAGCTTAACGGGGCGATTCACCTGTTTGGCAGCTACAGCCGTCAGCGCCAGATTAGCCCATTGCCCACCTTTCGAACCAAACCCGCCCCCAACATAGGGCGATACGATACGCACCTGTTCGGGCTTCAGATTCAAGGTTGCGGCTGCTGCACTTTGCGCCCCATTCACGATTTGGGCACTACTATACAGCGTCACTTTGTCGCCATTCCATTCGGCAATAGCGGCATGAGGTTCCAGCGGATGGTGGTGTTCAATGGGTGTTTCGTACACTTCCTCCACTTTAATTGTTGCCTGACTGAGTGCGGCTTTGGCATCTCCCCGTTTGGCGTCAGCTTTCTCTTTATCCTTTGGCAAACGGGCCTGACTGGCCAGCTTATCAAAATCGACCTTAGGCTCTTTTTTATCGTACGTAACATGGATCAGCCGCGATGCATAGCGGGCCTGTTCGAAAGTTTCAGCCACTACGATGCCGATGTTCTGTCCAAAAAATTCGATCTCGGGACTTTGGAGGAGTGCTCCCCCGCGCAAACCACCTTTAACGTTCAGTTTAGGCGCATTTTGATGCGTAATTACGGCCAGCACGCCAGGGGCTTTCTCTGCGGCTTCGGTGTCGATGTTCTGAATCGTCCCGGCGGCAATGGTGCTTTTAAACAGAATCGCATAGGCTGGGTTCTTGACCGGATGATCCATTGAATAAGCGGCCTTACCCGTTACCTTGGCAATCCCGTCGATCCGACTGATGGGCGTGCCGATTGTTTTCGTTGTTTCCTTCATGGGATGTATTGCGCTTATGCTTTGCCGCCGTTCATGGCCATTTGCAAGGCCAGAACGATGCTTCGATTACCCAGTTCAACTTTAAATGCATTGTGTGCCAGCGGTTTGGCCTCAGCCATTTCAGCGGTAGCGGCCAGTTTGAAATTGGCTTCGGTGGCTTCTTTGCCAACCAGTAGCTGCTCGGCTTTCAACGCCCGCCAGGGTTTGTGGGCAACGCCCCCCATCGCAATACGAACAGCTTTAATTCGGTTGCTCGCTCCATCCATCTCCAAAGCAGCTGCCACCGATACCAGCGCAAAGGCATACGAAGCTCGGTCGCGGACTTTGAGGTAGTACGACTTATCGGCAAATCGGTTCTTCGGCAGTTCAATGGCCGTAATCAGTTCGCCATGCGGTAAGTTGGTGTCCTGCTCTGGCTTATCACCTGGGAGCCGGTGAAAATCGCCCAGCGGAATCGATCGTTCCTGCCCGCTGGCGTTACGAACCTTAACGACCGCATCCAATGCTGCCAGGGCAACGGCCATATCGGATGGATAGACGGCTACGCATTGTTCCGACCAGCCAAAGATGGCGTGCATCCGGTTGATACCTTCGCGGGCACCACAACCAGTCCCGGGTTCACGTTTATTGCAGGGCATAGCTACTTCGTAGAAATACGGGCAGCGGGTCCGTTGCAGTAGATTCCCGCCATTGGTCGCCATGTTCCGCAGTTGTCCCGATGCGCCCGCCAGGATGGCCTGCGTGAGCAAGGGGTAGTTCTGCCGGACCAGCGGGTGGTTTGCCGTTTCGGTGTTTTTGCTAAGGCCACCCAGTGAAATACCGCCCTGGTTCGTTCCGGTGGTTAGTGGCTTAATATCAGTCAAACCTAGTTCGGAAATGTCGATGAGGGCGCCCGGTCGTTCAACGTCCTCCTTCATCAGGTCGAGTAGATTGGTACCGCCCGCAAGAAATTTGGCGGTTGGGTTCTGGGCCAGCATTTTGATCGCCGACGACGGGTCGGTAGCTCGGCTGTAGGTAAACGGTCTCATAAGATACAGTTGCTAACAAATTAAACCGAACGAAAAACCTGTTCGACAGGCTTGCCACTATGAACCTCCTGAATGGCAGCGACAATATTAGGGTAGGCGCCACACCGGCAAATATTTCCGGACATACGCTCCCGAATCTCTTCATTAGAAAGCTTTGCTGGCCCCGCAGGCTGACGGACAGTCTCGCTAACGTAGCTCAGATGACCTTTTTTCGCTTCGTCGAGCATCGCCACCGCCGAGCAAATCTGGCCGGGTGTACAGAAGCCGCACTGGAATCCGTCGTGTTTCAGAAAAGCCTCCTGCACGGGGTGGAGCGAATTGCCCTGCGCCAGTCCTTCAATCGTCTGCACCGTTTTTCCTTCGCAACTCGCAGCCAATGTCAGGCACGACAACACCCGGTGACCATTTATGATGACCGTGCAGGCACCACACTGACCATGATCACACCCTTTTTTGGAGCCCGTCAGATCAAGTCGTTCCCGCAGGGTATCGAGTAATGTCATCCGGGAATCGACGGTTAGTTTGCGGGCCGTACCATTGACCTTGAACGAAACGTTCACCCCATTTTCAATACTCTCCAATGCATAGTCTGCCGGAGCAGCTTCGTTAAAGGGCCGGGTCATTAACTGTTCGGCTACTGCCGACTGGGCAGCCAGGATACCGCCACCCGCCAGTGTCATCAATTTGAGGAAATGCCGCCGGTTGACACCGGTATCAAGAATTTCGCTGAGGTCTTCGGGCATCAGATCAGCAAACAACCGCTTTTCGTCCTCCGTCAATTCCGATGATTCGTTTTCGTCCATCATACCTTCCTTCATCATTAATTGATTGTTCGCAATCCCTTGCCAGCCGTATTATGTATGTATCATCACGACGAACAGAGGGTTAACCACTTAGTAGAACTGATTGTTAGGATTGGAAACGCTTACTCACCAAACAGATTGAATACAGTTCGTTGACGGGCACTTTGGACGTGCCTTTGGGCAACCAGGTTGCCTGTACTAACCGAAGCCTGGAATTCGTAAAGTAGAACTCACAACTCACTGTATTTTACCTGTTACCTACTCCACCCCAACCTGTTTATGCGTGCTACTAGTCTATTTTTGCTCCTTGTTCTGACGACGCTCATCTTGCCGACCGCCTGCGTGGATATGCTGGAGACTCCCATGAGCCAGCGGGTCAACGTGATTGTGGTTGACGCTACGCTGACCAATCTCAACGAGGATCAAAAGATTCACATTAATCGCTCCAAGTCCGACTCGCTGACGGGCCGCTTTGGCAGCCTGCCCATCACAGGTGCACTGGTGGAGGTTCTGGTTGATTCTGCCCAGGTGCTCGTTTTCACCGAGACCGACACAGCTGGGGCCTACCGCTCTCCAGCAGGCTTTCGAGCCCAACCGGGTCACGCGTACCAACTGCGCTTTACCCTTAAGGATGGTACACACTATCAGTCAACAACCGAAGTGATGGCCACGGTCCCTCCTATTGACCGCATCCATACCAAATTCAACCCCACGAGTTTACCCGCTATCCTTGGCGATGGTTCCATTAATCAATACCGGGGAGCGCATGATATAACCATTGATTTTCAGGACCCCGCCGATCAACACAACTATTACCGCTGGGACTGGCTGCTGTGGGAGAAACAGGACTGGTGCCGAACGTGTGTGAATAATGAGTATGCGATCTACTCACTGACAACCCCGCCATTTCTGGTCGAAGACTGCTATGGACAGAAGTATGATAATGGGTACTATGTTTACGATTACAACTGTCGCACCCAATGCTGGGAGATTTTGCACAATTACACCACCAACGTGTTCGATGATGTCTACAGTAACGGGGGACTGATTTTGGGCCGCTCAGTGGCCCAGATTCCGTTTTACCAAAAGAATGCCTGCTTAGTGCAACTTCGGCAATCTTCGCTTACGCGGCAGGCCTATCAGTACTACCGGACTGTGGAAGAGCAGACCCAGAATAACGGGGGTGTGGCCGCTACTCCTCCCACAGCGTTAGTGGGTAACGTGCGCAATCTGGCCAATGAACATGAAAGCGTGATTGGCTATTTTACGGCCTCGGCAGTGGCCACCTCGCTGGACTGGATTGACCGACGTGACGCGACAGGTATCCCGCCGGGCCTATTTATCGCCTTGAATAACCGCCCGCCCTCCCAACCTTTTAACCAGGGGGGCTATGGCTCCAAGGATTACCCGACGGCGACCTGTGTGCCAAGTGATGGTCGTACGCCTAACAAACCGGTTGGCTGGTTAGAGTAAGGTTAGACTAAGTACCCAAGTATTAATAGCTTAGGTTATTTTGAAAGGGCGTTTTTGTCCTGCTGACGAAGGAAACATGACAAAAAATAATCTACAGTAGTTTAGTCGACCTATTTATATACGTAAAAGCTATATCAATCTTACCAGTTCAGATTTACGGATTTACATTTTGGGCATAAGCTGCTCCCTTCCAGTAAGACGCTAAAATTGCATCGATGGCAATGCCCTGGTATGGGTGTCATATGAAGCAGTACAGCTTTGGCTTGAGAAAAGCTCAAATGGCTGATCTTTCGTAGTTGCTCCACTACAGCCAAGCTTTTTCCTTCTCTATACAGAAGTGACAGATCAGCTTTCTGATCAGTACTCAGGTCTGGTACAACAATATCGAAACCACAACGGTCACAGTGAAGCGCATTCATTCCTATTGGGTAATCTAAGTTATTTTAGCCAAAGAAGGCAATAGCTGGACTTGTCAAGCCTTTTCTTACAATGGCGCTCCCACCCTCTTAACGGCCTACAATATACGTTCTATTGTGATTGAAAATGAAGTAGTATCTGCAATGGAGCGAACAGCCAGCCAAGGCGATTTTAGGGCGAATTTATCCAAAGGTGGTTATGGCCGCGCCATCAATCTAAGCGAAGCAGAAACAGCCATGTGTATTAAAGCTGCAAAAGCGGTAGGATTAGAGTTTGCTGGAGTAGATCTAATTCGTGAAAAAATGGGCCAGACCTATGTAACAGAGGTGAATAGCAACCCAGGAACAGGCATTATCGATATTACAAAAAAGAATAACTTTGAGGGTCTAATTAAATTCATTGAAACTAAGTCGAATAAAACAGAATCGGCCCCATCCGATAATAAAAACAATGAAGAACTAGAAAATGAAAACGCAGAAGAAGCTTCACTAAAAGCTATCGAGCGCTAATATCCAAACAAGAAAAGGAAACTTAGACTATAACGAATACAGGTTTATTATTATTTTTTCAGAAAAAATTTGGAAATAGAATCTAGAAATAGGATAAATATAGCATAAGTGAAATTTATGCTATATTCATTTGGTCATATCGGCCTACTAGTTGCCACAAGAATCTTTTTAGCTAAAAACTCAATTAAAGTAATATCATGACGTAAATATTTAACTTCAGGTGAAGTTGGAGTTAAAAGGTCATATGACCCATCGGTAGTTTTTGTATGAACTATTCTACATCTAATATCATATATACGTTCGCAAACATCCATTAAGATGTCTTCTTTGGTAGTTGTTAATATCTTTTTTTTTTGAAAGGCTAATTGAGCTTTTATCCAAAAAATAATCTTTACACTCATTATCTAATTCAATAAATTCTTTCAATTCTTTATCGTTGATACAGCTCTTTACTGTTGCTTTTAATTGCTCCAATTCTGAGCCAAATCCCTTTTGACCTTTACTTATTTTGACAGTAGAAAGCACTTTGGCAATATCTGAATCTTTGTTAGCGTTAAAACCAGGGTTTTTTAAAATATTTTTTATTCTATAATGTGCTTCATTTTCAGAAAAAACAGGAAAATAAAATTCTAATATCTGATAAAAAGCGAGAAATTGGAGTAGTGGTAGTTCACCGGATGATCTTGCATACCAAAAAAAAGATATAGGCTCTTTATCATATTCATACATCGGGAAACTTATATCAATATCATAATCAATCTTAACTCTAGATGCTCTATTCTTAGGTTCTTTATCCTGAGCGAGGTAGTGGCCAAAGTTTATTGAAAAATCAAGTTTAAATAAAAAAGAATTTCCAATTTTTTCTAGGTAATCTTTCGCTTCATCATGAGTATTAATTTTTACATTTTCTATCTGGATAGTAAGGCGATCTTTTATACGGTGCTCTTTATATCGAGACGAGGTCAAGATACTAAAATCGACACTTGATGTTCCAATCGAAATTTTAATACCATCGTTTGAAGGTGGGAAATAGTATCTATCGTTAATTAGACCAGTTTCTTCTATCGGTTTTATTGTATTAAATAGTCTACGAAGTTTAAAATTAAACCCAATCCCTATCATAGCTTTCCTCTGAACGGGATTTAATTCACACTCAATAGTGTCTTTATTTGAAGACCAAATCGCTTCATAACCTTTAATAAATTTATAATTTTCAATATTACTATTTAAAATCTTCTCTTTAGAGTAAGCAGGCAAAAATGTTATATTAACTATTTCTCTTTCTTTCGCAAATTTAGCTATTATAAATTTTGCAATTTCAATTTCATCCTCAACAAAAGATACGTCTTTCTCTAGTATTTCTACCTCTATGTTTGCCTTCTTTAATTTAGTAACTATTGATTCAATAATTTCTAATTCATTCATTTTGTCTAATATTTTATTGATTATGTAAAAGTTCTGTTATTACTTTTTCGATTTTACTTTAATTAGGGCCTCATGAAGTTATCCATAATCTGCTTAATCGATTCAGCTAATTCAGGATTATTAAGTACTCCTTCAGCAAAGTCTTTTATCTTATCATAATACTTAACAACCTCCGGGATAACTTCGCCGGCGTCTTTGGCCATCTTGACAGCTCCCTTTGTATTTTCAATCCAGCGACCGATTCGTTTTCCTAGGGTATTTTTTTCTTCATTCTTCAACTCTGGCTTTTGGGAGGCACTATCAATTTCCTTCTGCAAATCAGCTCCTTCACGTCGCTGAAATTCCTTTAAATAAGGATCAACCACTTCCCTTAAGTTACTAAAATCGTTACCAATCTGCTGCTTAATTATAACATTAGTAGTAACGTTAGTAATTACATGTATGGGTTTTGTGATAGCTAAGATAGATTCTTGTTGACGTCGGATTATCTCTTCTTGCTGGGCCTCAGATTTACCTTCTAAGCGAGCAAACTTTTGCTTTTGTTGTTGTACTTCTAGTGTCAACTTCTGGCTAATTTGCATAAGTTGATCTAAGCCACTTTCCATTTCATTTATAGCGCCATAAATTCCAGCCAGTATATCTTGATTGGAAATGTATTTTTCTGTAGAAAACCGAACTAAGCTGGCATTTTGAGTAAAATTAGTAGCCAAAGTTTGGGCAAATATAATAGCTGGGTCTCCTGTGGGACTAGGATATACCATACCCGTTTCGGCACCTTCATGTATCTTTGTTTTAAGAATATCGAAGAATTCTTTCAGTAGTTTGTCCACCAATTCAGGATCTATATTCTCGTCAGGGATAACCTCGAATACCAAGCCATCACTTTCGTTATTTACATTTAAGGTGATTACTTTTTGGGTTCGCTGATAGTAAAATGTATTAAATCCACTAAAGTAAATCTTAAGTATCTCGCGCAATTGAATTGGCACACCTTGCCAAATTTTGGTAAAACTTTGTGAACGAAAGAAGGCCCGTTCTAGAAAAGGATTATCTCGGTAATCCAATATTAAATCAGAGCGTTCTAAGCCTTTAAGTTCTTTAGAAAATTCTTCTATTTTATTATTTCGAATATTCAATGTTTTTAATTTTGGCAATAATTGTATATTATTTGGCAAATCAGAAATTTCATTATTACTTATATCTAAATTTTCTAAGTTTACTAGTTTAGAAATCTCTGAAGGTATATCTATTAATTTATTATAACTTAGACTAAGTGTTTCAAGCCTAGGTAGGTAGCATAGACTCAGTGGTATATCAGTTAATTTATTCTCTGAAATATTTAATTCTTTTAATGAATAATTCAGACCAATATTTGGCGGCAATTTGCTTATATTATTCCTAGAAGCCAGCAGTTTAGTCATTTCTGAAAAGTGCTCAATTTCATTTGGAATACTTTTAAATTCATTTTCAGAAATATCAAGAGTTTCAATTTGCATTTTTTTATTAAAAAAATTTTTAGGAAAAATATGCAATCTATTCCTACTAATATACAAATCCTCTAAATTCTTAAGTTTTGATATAACTCTAGGAAATTTTACAAATTGATTATCGCTCAAGTTCAAAATAGTTAAAAATTCTAATTCAGCAAAGCTTTTCGGAAGGCGTTTAAGTTTATTTCCATTTAAATAAAGAAAATTCAAATGACTAAGACTATTAAAATCATCAGATAATTCTCCTATTTCGTTGTTTGAAATTGAGAGAGAGGTCAATTCCATTCTATACAAATCTTTTGGTATAGAATTAAGGAAATTATCATCTAAATTCACGAAGGAAATCCTACTAAGTTCTTCGACGGGGAGCTCAATATCACGTAAATTTAATGCCGACAAATCCAGCATAATTGATTTGTCATTTATTGCTTTTTCTATTATTTCTATGACCTCGAATCTCACAGTTTTAACAGTTATTAATAGAATAGACCTAATTTAAAATTTCTGTTACTTTAACGACTTAATCTAAAAATAAAAATATTTTAGTTGGCCAGCAAATTATTTGACCTTATTTCTCTACTTTACCTATTATTTTACAGTAAGCCCTACATCATTTTATCTATTATCTACAAAATATATCTAATTAATAACATAAATTATTACGACATAAGAATATATTCAAAGCTCTTTGGCACTTTTTCACTTTAGACATTGTCTCCTATTTGTCAACTATAAAAAACCCCGAAATCAGGCTGATTTCGGGGTTTTTTGTTCTTTTTGTGGAGACGGAGGGATTTGAACCCTCGTCCAGTCAAGGAAACCAACGCGCTTTCTACATGCTTAGGTACACTTAGGATTGTCGGGAATCGGCCCGGTGTGTACCAGACCAAGCTTCATCCGTAGGTGCTTTTGTCTCGTCTGTTGTCAACACCATTATCCAGACCAGCGCTGCGAGTCGATGCCTCCTGATCCAGCCAGCAGCACGTAGGCCGGGGAGACAATGGCTATTGCTTAATCCTCCGGATTAGGCAGCCATGGCGTAGTTATATTCGCCAGTTATTGTTTTGACGATTTGTTTGGGCGGGAAATACCGTCAACTCCCGGCATGCTTACACGCGACCTCAGCAAGCTGTCAATTCCAGTCGCCCCCATATTGACCATACCTCAAAAAAGACGATTTACTCAGCTTTTCTTTCGATATGTGTTCTGGTTAACTTACTCCCGGCTCGTTTAGTTCGCCAATCCGTGCATTTACTAAGTTTTTGGCCAAAAGGTCACTTTAATTACATTATTTCAGGAAAATTTATCAACTTAATTTTATTCTAGTAGTTATATGGGTATAGCCTAATCTTGATCTTGATTCCTCTCCTAAGATGACCATTACTCCTTTCGAAACGAACCTCTACCAGCACCTGACTCCGTTTTTTGCGGAGCATGAGTTTGCGCTGTTGCCCGAAAAAAAACAGTTTCGGCGAATTAGTACCGGCGGATTTCAAAATATCATTTTATCGTCGGTGTTTTATGTCGATGATACCATGCTGGACGTAAATTTTGGCTGCCGGAATGAGCAGGTTGAACAAATTGCGCAGCAATTCCTGAATAATCAGCCCGATTGTCGGCTCGATGCCAATACATTCCTATTGTCGATTAATCGCTTTAGTGGCGCTCAGTTTCCTCGCTACAAGATTCACTCGGGCGAAGCGCTTACCGATGTTTGTGGAAAAATTGAATTGTTCTTCAATAAATACGGCTTCAATTTTCTGGATTCGGCCTCTATCCTGTCCACAATTGATCAGTTGTTGAACGAACAGCCCAATCAGCCCTGTACGTATGTGTATAATCAGACGCATCGTTGCTATAAAGGCCTGATTGCCGCCCGATTAAATCATAACCCATACTTCGACGACTTAGTAGACACCTATCGGCAATTACTGCTCCGGCTAACCCAAAATCCGTACGAGCAAGTGCATTTTGAGCGACTGATTGCGTATTTGCAACATTACTCGGCCAATTAAGTGTTGTTCCTGGCTGTTACTTTTTCACAAATCGCGCAATGGTTTCGACTAAACCGGGCGTGAGTGGTAAATGGGGTTGATTATACGTTTCTATATTCGCAGCCCGATCAAGGGGGGCATTCTTCAGCACGTGGTTCATCCGATCAATGAGCACCAGAGTAGCATCTGGACGAGCCGCTTTTAATCGTTCGGCCTCACTGGTAGCAACTTGAATATCGTGCTTCCCATTGATCAACAAGACTGGCCCCGCATATTTTTTAATCTCGACAGCCGGGTCATACTTCATCCAGGAAATCAGACCGGGTTGCATTTTAGCGTTGAACATAGTCGCTAAAAAAGGATTCACCCGTTTAACTGGATACCCTTCCTTTAGCGAGTCCAATATAACCGTTGCCAATGAGCGAAGCGTGTCGGGAAGCGCCGTTTGAAACTGCACTTTCATGACATCGGCAATATTCTGACCCGCCCCCGCAATGGAAATATATTTATCCGCTTTTGTCTGCCTTGCCGCCAGCATACCTACCAGCGACCCTTCGGAATGACCGGCTACGATCACTTTCGAAAACCGCTTGTCGACCTGTAGCTGGTGAATGAATCCAACGGCATCACTTACATAATAATCAAACCGATGTTTGTCGGTGCCAACGGCGGCTACAGCGGCTTTCAAATTGGTACCCGAGTAGCGTTTATCATAACGGGCTACGGCGATCCCCTGCCGAACTAAACTGTCGGCCAGCATTTTAAAGGCATTCGATTTAAACCCATAGGTGCTGTTGCAGTCACGATCTGTCGGTCCAGAACCAGCAATCAATAGCACCACAGGTACCCCTTTGGTTGCATTGTCAGGCACTGTCAATGTCCCATCGAGCGTGAGATCGGCACCAGCGGGCTCCGTTATTTTGTAGTGAATTGGCTCTTCGGTTTGAGCCAGGGCAATGCGGCAACTAGCTATCAGAAATAGTGCAGCGGTAAGCAGACGATTCATAAGTGGGAGAATTTAATTGAACAAATGGCTATGATGGAATCAATTAAGCTGATGCTCTTTTTCCTGTTTGTGCAGTATGTACGAATAGACAACCGGAATCAGGGTAATCAAGCAAAAAACGCTCATCACGCCCCCTACTTTATAAGGCAAGGGCAACCCCAATGCCAATACGACACTCAATAGGCCACCTCCTACCATTAGCCAGCCACCCAGTCGGTGTGTTTTACGCCAGACAGTATCACTGTCTAATGTCCAGGGAGTACGAATGCCCACAAACCAGTTGGGTTTTACGGTAGTCATGTAATTTCCCATACCTGCAATCAGCAATCCAACCAGTGCCAGAACGACTTCCGTTGTCGCCTTACCTTCTGTTGGGTGGCCAGCTATGTAAAATAACCAGCCCATAATAGCGGCAAACAGGAGCGTAACGGCAAAGCGTAATTTTTGATAGTTTGCGCTCTGCAATTGACCTTTAGGATCGAGAGCAGGCAAAAATCGAAGCATCAGGTAAAGAAATAACGAGATACCTCCTATCAATAAAGCAGCGGTTTCTTTTCGTTGCCAGTCATTCGGATTACCCTTCAAATCATAATGAATGGCTATTTCGGCGGGCAATTCACTCCAGATAATGCCCATATAAGCCAATGGAGCCAACATAACGGCAATCATCAGCAGTTCGGTTGGTGTTGAATTAGTTTTCATACTTGATCGGTTTAGTTCTTCTGTTCAGGAATTTTCTCAGTTATTGATGTTTCTGTTTTCTGAAAGCTCATCAGCCAGGCCAGCAGCTCGTCAAGAACGGTCGTATTCAGGGAGTAATTGACAAACTGCCCCTGCTTGGTGGCTTCGACTAACCCAGCCTGACGTAACAAATCGAGGTGGTGCGAAATACTGGGCTTCGTCATATCGAATCGCTCGGCAATGTCGCCAGCGTTCAGATCTCCCTCCCGCAGCAGGTCCAGTATCTGCCGACGGGTGGGATCGTTTAAGGCCTTGAAGAGGTTATTCATCGCTATATGATTAAACTGTTAGACAAATATCTAATTAATTATTTAGACAACTATCTAATTATTAAGAAAAATCTATTTTTAGGGATGAATGGTCGATACTCAGGATGAATGGAATTTAGTTGGAGATAACGCTGATATTTCCACTACCTTCGATGTAACATGCTTTTACGCTGGCCATATCATCGACTCCCTGTTCGCGTAACATGCCGGTTAGCTCGGTTGGGGTAATCAGCTCTTTTTTCATATTCTGGCGCTGCATGACTCCATTTTTAATGAGCAGAACTGGTTCGGGCTCCCCTATCTTACTAAAGAAAACCGACCGATACCCAAGCCAGTTAATAGCATAATCCCAGAAAACCAGAATACCCACCAGAACAAAACCTTCTGTAACAGAGGTATATTCTCCTGCCATTGAATTCTGCGATGCATCTGAAATAAGCGTAATCAACAATAAATCGCTGATACCAAGCTGACCAGCGCCACGCCTAAAAAACCGAATGTAGGCAAAGCAGAACCAATACGTAATCGTACCCCGAACCCCTATTTCCCAAAGAGACATAGAAGGCGTAAACATTTTATCCCAATCAATCGTGGCAAGGAGTAAACTATACATAAGGTAGAGATGGCTAGTACGCTCCTATGAACTCATTTCAGCATCAGTGGTTTGATGGGTTTCATCTTTCTTCTGATACAAATGGGCTTGGCTGTATCTATTTATGGAGTTACCTTTGCCATACATACGTACATTTCCCAGGTTATCGCCTAGTTGAACCGATTCTGCCGAGGGCATTGTTATACACGAGTCAATCTATTAACCGCTGATTTTACCATGAAGCCACTCCAAATTCGCTTACTTACCCTTTCGACCTTAGTACTTGCTACTGCTTTGTTCCGCCTGGTACCCCACTGGCCGAATTTCACGCCAGTAGCGGCTCTGGCTTTATTTGGCGCAGCTACCTTCGAACGCAAGTGGATCGGTTTAGTAGCCCCATTTGCGGCTATGCTCTTGAGCGATGCGCTGATTGGCTTTCATGGCAGTATGGGCGCTGTGTATATCAGCTTTGGTTTAACCTGGTTACTGGGTTTATGGGCTTTACAGCGTCCAACGGCTGGTCGGATTGCCATTGCCTCGCTCACATCGTCGATTTTATTTTTTCTGGTTACCAATTTCGCCGTTTGGTACGGTAGCTCTTATTACCCACAAACAGCGGCTGGCCTGATGACATGCTATGCGGCTGGTCTAGCTTTTTATAACGGCACTTCTTTTTTCTTAAATGGCGTTATGGGTGATCTATTTTTTAGTGGCCTCTTGTTTGGCGGTTATTACCTGCTTAAACAACGCTTCATGGTGCTTCGCCCGGCACGCGCTTAATTGAGCAGATTTTCAATCATACCATAAACATAAAACGAGAGCAGTTCTGATTGAGCTGCTCTCGTTTTATGTTTATACCTAAGTCTATTCTCACTTTAAGTTCGCATATTTTCGGCTGATTAATTCGGCGACCAAACCTGTCCATCCTGTTTGATGACTGGCGCCTACACCCCGCCCATTGTCGCCATCAAAATACTCGTAAAACAGTACGTAATCGCGAAAATGGGGGTCCTGATATTTCGAATGCTGTCCAAAGGCGGGGCGTTTGCCAGCTTCATCTTTGGTAAACAGACTGATGAGTCGATTGGCGAGGCCACTTGCCACCTCTTTAAGGGTAACCTGTTGACCTGACCCGACTGGGTACTCAACCGTAAAACTATCCCCGAAATAGCCATAAAACCGATACAAACTCTCTACAATCAGGTAGTTAGTCGGCATCCAGACAGGCCCGCGCCAGTTGCTGTTCCCCCCAAACATACCGCTATCGCTTTCGGCGGGGGTATAAGTTAATCGGAAGGTGGTGTTATCCAGCGTGAACTCGTAAGGATGATCCCGGTAAACCTTTGACACGGCCCGAATGCCATGTGGACTTAGAAACTCATTCTCGTCGAGCATCTTCGATAAGATGGCCTTCAACCGAAAACCCCGAAGTAGACTGAGCAGCCGCTTTTCATCGACCCCTTTTTCCGTATATCGTGACACCTGATTGTACAGATCCGGCCGGTGACTCTGGAACCAAACCATTCGTTTCAGAAAGGCCGGGTTTGCCTTCATCAATTCATCCTCCAATACCTCAACAGCAAACATGGGGATAAGGCCCACCAATGTTCGAACGCGCATCCGTTGCACACTGCCGTCATTCATTCGAAGTTGGTCGTAGAAAAACCCTTCGTTTTCGTCCCACAAGCCTACGTGCGTGTCTCCAATATTGGTAATAGCGCCTGCGATGTACAGAAAATGGTCGAAGAATTTCGTCGCCATTTCATCGTATACCAGGTCATGCTTAGCCAATTCGAGCGCAATGCGCATCATGTTGAGGGAATACATGGCCATCCAACTGGTTCCATCGGCCTGCTCCAGATGACTGCCATCCGGGAAAACGGTATTTCGGTCAAAAACGCCAATGTTATCTAAGCCCAGGAATCCGCCTTCAAAAATATTATTGCCCGCTTCATCTTTCCGGTTTACCCACCAGGTAAAGTTGAGCATCAGTTTATGAAAAATACCCCGTAAAAATGTTCGATCTTCTTCGCCTGGTGGTTTTCGCTCAAGTTCAGAATGGTAAATTCGCCAGGCTGCCCACGCCTGCACGGGCGGGTTCACATCCGAGAAATTCCATTCATAAGCAGGCAACTGGCCATTCGGATGCATGAACCATTCGTTGGTCAACATCATAAGCTGTTGCTTGGCAAAACCCGGATCGATTATGGCCAGATTTACACAGTGAAACGCCCAGTCCCAGGCCGCATACCAGGGATATTCCCATTTGTCGGGCATTGAAATAACTGCCGCATTAATGAGCTGAAGCCACGTATGATTACGCCCTAAGGCCCGTTCGGGCGGTGGCGGTGGGTTATTCGGATCGCCAGCCAGCCAGCGCGATACATCGTAGTAATAGTATTGTTTGCTCCACAGCATCCCGGCAAATGCCTGACGCTGTACTAATTTTTCATCAGGTGTTGCTTCCTCGGGCTGAATATGGGCGTAAAACTCATCGGCTTCCTCCTTACGCTGCGCAATGATCTGATCAAATTCGGTGAAAGGCGCGATTAGATCAGCCACTGCCGTTCCCGGCGCTTCAAGCCGAAGCCGTATCTGAGCGGAGCCACCCGCTTCAATCGTGAACTGATAATGAGCGGCCGCTTTAGTACCCGTATGATCTGGGTTGACGGTATTCGCTCCCTGCACCACATGATCGTTGATGCCGTCCTTCGGGTAAGTTGATCCGGAATGGGTATCGTACAGGCGGGCCTGATTGGTTTCATTTTCACAAAATAACCAGTCAGGCTGTCCTTCGGCATGCAGTACGTAATGCCCCAGATCAGAATCTTCGACCGATACCGTTCCGTTGGGTTGCAATACCAACGACGGTCGATAATTGGGCACTCCATCTGAGTCATCGCCAAATATCCAGGTATTCCGAAACCAAAGCGTAGGTAGCAAATGAAGTTCAGCCGCTTCGGGACCACGATTATGCGCCGTCACCGTCATCAGTATATCTTTCGGACCCGCTTTGGCATACTCCACAAACACGTCGAAATAGCGATCTTCATCAAATATTCCCGTATCGAGCAGCTCAAATTCGGGGTCCAGACGGGTGCGTTTACGGTTTTCGTCTAAAAGCCATTGATACGGATAGGCAGTCTGCGGGTATTTGTAAAGCATTCGCTGGTACGAATGCGTTGGAATATTATCGAGGTAATAGTAGAGTTCTTTAACGTCTTCGCCATGATTACCTTCACTATTCGTCAGACCGAAATAGCGCTCTTTCAGAATGGGATCTTTCCCATTCCAAAGCGCTAGGGCAAGACAAAGCTGTTGCCGATCATCGGAGATGCCTGCAATGCCTTCTTCGCCCCACCTATAGGTATAGCTCCGGGCAATATCGTGCGTTGTATACCTCCAGGCATCACCATTAGAGCTGTAATCCTCACGTACGGTTCCCCACTGGCGGTCGGAAACATATGGACCCCACAGCCGCCAAATTGTATCGTCTAAACGTTGCTGTTCAATTGTCACGTTACTGAATGTATGATGTAGGATCTATGAGGTAAGATATATCCTACATCATACATCCTATATAAAAAATCATCCGCCGGTAGAAAAGCCTTCAAAAACGGTCATGCCGCCGTCGATGAAGATGCTGGCTCCAGTGATGTAATCTGATTGATCGGACGAAAGAAATACGGCCAAATTGCCAATGTCCTGAGGCTGACCAATTCGGTTATAGGGAATCAACGACATCAGACTGTTCAGCGCCTGCGGGGTTTCCCAGGCAGCTTTATTAATTGGCGTCTGAATGGCTCCTGGGCAAATGCTGTTGACCCGAATTTTACGATCACCGTATTCCTGCGCCAATGATTGCATCAGCATTTTAATCCCACCTTTTGAGGTGGCGTAGTTGACATGGCCACCCCAGGGAATGAGTTCGTGAACAGAGCTCATACAGATAATTTTTCCGGTGGCTGCGGACACTTCAGGACGAGGACCACGGCGTAAAAACTCCCGGATTGCCTCACGAGCACATAAAAACTGTCCCGTCAGATTGACACTAATGACTGTATTCCATTGATCGAGGGTCATTTCGTCGAACTTCGAATCGCGTTGCAAACCCGCATTATTAATCAGAATATCGACAGTGCCGAATTGAGCCACCACATCGGCAAATAGCTTGATGACCTGATCTTCTTTACTAACATCGCATTGAGCTACGATGCCGTTGCCACCCGCATCTGTAATTTCTTTTAATACGGCATCAGCGGCCGGCTTCGTGGCCTCAACAGGATAGTTTACAACAACAGTAGCCCCAGCAGCCGCCATCGACTTGGCCACACCGGCTCCAATACCGCTGCTTGCCCCGGTTATAATGGCAATTTGTCCCTTCAATACTTGATCCATATCTTGTAAAGCTGTATTTGTTAAGTGTAAGTCGCAGCCGATACATTTGGTTTAAAAGTTATTCCTGTTTAGTAACCTTTAATCTGCCTGAACAAGACTTATCAGCGGCAAACTACAAACGATTTATGGATTATTACCCGAAATGAGTCTGTGTATCTGGGCATATTAAATGAATTTAATATGCCCAGATACACAGACTCAGCGTGCAGTTAAAGCTTGCGTTAGCTAAAGCGAAGGCTATCGGCAGTAATCTCTGACAAGCCTTTACACCCGATTAAGCCCAGTGTTAGTTCAAGATCAGCAAGCAGATTCCGAATAACTGTTTCTACCCCAGCCTGCCCATCCAGGGCAAGTCCATACACGTAAGGGCGTCCAACACATACGGCTTTTGCGCCTAGGGCTATAGCTTTTATTACATCGCCCCCCCCCTCGGATACCGCTATCCAACAGTACCGGAATCTGTCCATTAATAGCAGAAACAACAGCAGGCAACGCTTCAATGGTGCTAATAGATCCATCGACCTGCCTTCCCCCGTGGTTCGAGACAATAACGCCATCCATACCGTAATCAACGGCTCGGCGCGCATCGTCGGGATGTAAAATTCCCTTGAGGAGAATTGGCAACTTGGTCTGTTCCCGCAGAAAGGCGAGGTCATCCCAGGTAATGGTTGGATTGCTATAAATACCCGAAAACAACGAAACCGCCCCCATTGCCCGTCCAGAGCGTAATTTATGTAGGAACGATCCACTTGGATAACGCCGAACGGCACCTAGTAGATGGCGAATGGTTGTCGTTGTAATCGTTGGGCGAGCCTTGGGCGGTTGTTGGATGTACTCATCTAAAAGTTGCTGAAAAACGGGATCAGAGGTGTACTGTGCGAGGCCCTTTCCGTGCAAAAAAGGTAAGTGTCCCAACGACAAATCCTGGGTCCGCCAACCGAGCATGGTGGTATCGAGCGTCAGTACAATGGCGCTGCACTTACAGGCTTCAGCCCGCTGAACGAAACTACTGACCAACTCGCGGGAACGGCTCCAATAAAGCTGAAACAAACGCATCGAATTACCCATTACGGCCGAACAGTCTTCCATCGACACTGACGCCTGATTGGAAAAGATATAGGGTATGCCTGTTGCCTCAGCAGCCCTGGCCACCGCCAGATCGGCCTCGGGGTGGGCCATTTCCAAAACCCCAATGGGAGCTAATAAAATCGGCGAGGGTAGTTTCTGTCCGAATAGCTCAATACTCAGATCGGGATTTTCAACATTACGAAGCATTTTCGGGACTAGTTGCCACCGTTCAAACCCCTGCCGATTCGCCCGAACGGTTTGTTCATTCCCAGCCCCGCCTACAATATAGGCACTTGCCACCGGTGTCATTTTCTGGATAGCCGCCTGCTTCAACTGAAGCATACTGGCCGGAATTTTAGAAACCCGCCCCGCAAATCCGTCTAGATAAATCTTCCGTTGCCACTCTAAAGCCCGCATCTATTTGTCAATTAATCGAACGTTAAATATCACTATTTCAATGATTAATTGCGCTACAAAGTAGACGATCCAGCTAGTGGTCCGATAAGAATCATCCAATTTTCATTTTTATCATCCGATTTCAAGCGCTTTTAACCAGAAAACGCACGGTTCTATAACACACTACTTTTAGTCAAAAATCCACGATTTGTATTATAACAATAAATTCTATTCCTGCAAATCAAGATAGTCCTATAATTTAAAATTATTAGAAAAATACAATTCATACGTTATTTATAGGGACTTGTTGTACTTTTTCAATAATCGGCCCACTAAACTTATATCAAATTGTATTTTTAAATGAATATTCACCCAAAAAAGGCTTTAAACGAATTATACTATTGCATTAAATCGTGTTTACCCCACACCTTTGTATCGGTTAAAACAAAATTTCAAACCAATGAAAAAGATCCGTTTATCAATCGCTGTACTTTTGTCAGTATGGAGTCTAGCCGGCACAGGAGTTGCCAATGCAGACAATGGTTCAGGAATGGGTGGTGTGAAAGTTGAGAAGTCCGAACAAAAGAAATTACGTGTTTATACAAAGCCGGGAGCAGCGGTTGACTTGGCACTTATTGATGCTGATGGCAACGTTCTCTATCGGGGAATCATTTCTAAAAACAACCAAAAGGCAACCTCGTTCAATCTGAACAGTTTACCCGATGGTCAGTATTTTCTGACGGCTGGCAACAACGCCTGGTGGATGTCGCAAGGGGTGACTATCAAAGCAAACGCTGTTAGCATCGATGAGCGTAATTTACAGCAAGTGGCTGAACCAACGCTAACTGCCTACGAAAAAAACAAATTCGAAGTGGTGTTGCCTTCTAAAAACGTAGACGAATCTATGGTGGCTATCTACGATCCACAGAACGTTCTGGTTCAAGTTGATTCGTTCAAAGGTTCTACTCGCCGTTTCGATTTGTCGAGCTTACCTGCTGGTGCCTATACATTCGTAGTTGGCCCAAATCAGAAGCAGTTTACAACTCGTGTCGATATTCAGCACTAAGCTGAAATAGACAGCGAATCCTGTCAAACTAGTTCATTACCCATTCTCAACACGTATGGTCAGTCTTTTCGGACAAGCCTGGCCAAACCACTGATTCCGCCCCGTACTTTTCACAAAGTACGGGGCTTTTTTTAGTACGATATTAGGGCAGACAGTACCAATAACGATGTTGTGAGCGAATTTAAAGAGCTTTTATTAAATATAACTTTATCAAGAAAAAGCAAGCACATTCCTGTTCGTTGACTCGTATTAGTTTGTCCCGATTATCAACTAATTCTCGGAAAAATTACATCACAATAAAAAGTCAAAATAATTATATTATGTAAAAGTCGAACTTAAGCCGACTTCATTGATAAGGCCGTTCCGATGAGTGTACAACTGATTGACGAAACAAAGCAAAGAGAAGCAAGTAATAGATTGCCGCTATAAAGCGCATAGCCAGAAAGGCCGAGAAGCGAAATGGCAAAAAGCAGAAAAATAAGAGATAGGAATCTTAACAGCTTGTTTTTCATGCTACAAATTAACATTTGATGGAATGTGTAGCATTAAAATTACCTATACGCTACTAAATATTAGAAGTCAACTACACTCTACTTACAACCACTACGTTAAAATTGCCCTGATTACCAAGCAAACCAGTGCTGCAGCAATCAAAAGAATGACTGTCCAGGGACCAGGAATCGGAAGCATTGTTTTACGTTTCATGATGTATTAGAAACTTATAATGCTCAGACAATTCGAATCCTAAAAAGTCACGTAAAGGAACTCGTTGCTCATAGACTTTACTCCTTTACACTGACTAACAACGCTTTAATAGTCAACAGGTTATACAACTACAGCTTATTGATGAATCAATTTTTGAACAGCTAATTCTTTCATTTTACATTCAAAGATGATATCTACCTCTTTACCATATGTATTTACGGTTGAATAGAGCCAGTCGGCATGGGCTTCTCGTCGGGCCTGAGGGTCCTCATGTAGCTGTCTGGAATCAGAGTAGTGAAATACAGGTCGTACATCCCAGGTATTATAAGCGGTCATAAAAGCCTCCTTTTCTGTTTGGTAGCCTGGGTTAAGGTGATGATGGAAGTAATCAAAGACAATTGGGATACCCGTACGTTCGTAAAGCGAAACCAAATCTGTAACGGTATATAAACTCAGTCGGTCGTCGTTTTCAACCGTCAAACGAGCTCGAAGGTTGTCAGAAAGTAAGTTGAAATTTTGGGCAAAACGGGTCAATGTAGCCGCTTTATCACCATATGTGCCTCCTACATGAATATTTATTTTATTCCAATGCGATGGCTTCAGCCCCATTAGATCAAACAATTCTGAGTGTGTTTCAAGGTCTTTAATGGTATTGTCAAGTGTCTTTCCTTGTCCAGCAAGTTGATTAAATGGACCGGGATGAATCGTCAGCCGGATTGGGCGGCTACCAATTTTCTTAAGCGTAGCCCAAATGTCTGGAAAATCAGGAAGATCAACGAGCCGATACTCAGAAGCCCAAGGAAATATATCAGATGATATACGGAACAGGCCAAAGCCATTTTCAAGGTTCCAGTCTACAATCTTTAGTAAATCCTGTACATTTTTCAAGGCCAGTTCCGACGCATAAGCAATGCCTTTCTCGGAAAATGTCTTTTTGATCATTCCCCTATTTGTGGTAACCTTATTGGCCTGCAGGGTTAAATTAATACAGGCATAGCCAGTAGCATGTGTTGTCAAATCCATGACCACTTAACCCAAAGTTTAGGTTTTGGGTTAAGTTTATTTTGACCGTTCGTTCAAAACTTAGCCCGGTAATTAATCGATAGTGACTTATTTTACTATTAAAGTCCAACCATTTCCCTGATGGAGGATATATGCTGCATTATCTGTCTATGGAAGATTTTACCCCTGATCAACGTATTGGTATAATACGAGGCTACTGTACCATGGCCCAGGCTCTGAACGAGTATCAGGTAATACATTGGCCCGAGCTTTCGCACGAACAACATCTGGATCTGAATGCTTACCAGAATAGCTTACTAAATCGGGCACAGGATCTTGAAACGCAGGCATCTCGCCCTGCTTTTGTCAATGCATCGGTTATGGCGACCAATGTTCAACAGGCTACTGCCGATGCACAAGCCAGTCTAAGGCGTATTCGGAACCTTACTCTTGCGCTTAATGTGGGAGCCATCACGGTTGCGCTGGCGGCCTATGTTGCCCGAGCAAATTTGCGGGGGATACAAACGGCCCTACGTGAACTGGGCGATTTACTGATGCTTGAAAACAAAGTGGAGTAATTGGACCATCCTGAACGGTCCAATTACTCCACAAATCAACTTAGTAAATTCCTACAGAATCAACCCTGAAGGCGATTTTACACCAACCAGCTCCACCTCGAATGTTAACTCCTGCCCTGCCAGCGGATGGTTTGCGTCGAGTGTAACATTCGTTTCTGTCAAATCACGAACAATAACCGGGATGGGCCGGGGATTGCCATCTTCGTGCATATTGAGGGTCATGCCTACTTCGAGTGGAATATCATCCGGAATATCAGAACGATTCAGGGTAAAAATCATTTCTTCATTAGCGGCTCCATACGCATCCTCGACAGGAATGTTGATGGTTTTCTTTTCGCCTGGGTTCATGCCTGCTACACCTTCATCGAATCCTTTGATCACCTGACCGCTACCAACTGTAAATTCCAGCGGTGTGCGCCCTGCCGATGAATCAAATATAGTTCCATCAGTTAAAGTGCCTGTGTAATGCACCTGAACGGTGTCACCAGATTTTGCTTGTGCCATAATACAAATGGTTTGTTGTAAACACTGCGGCAAAAATACCGGAACTTCCGACAAGAGTTTACTTTCTCATCAATTTTTACCAACTCAGGATTGGGGTTTGATGTTTGAAGTCCGATGTTTGACGTTAAGCAAGCAGACTAACGTCAAACATCGGACTTCGAACATCAAACTACTACTCTACTGTCCCACGGCTTCCATAAACTTGATACCGGACAGCGTCATGAGCGGTTGAATCGACTTGGCCTGGTCGTTTTTGAAGACGAAATAGATGTCGTGAATTCCTTCGGTGTCTTTCAACGCCATTTTAACCGAAGGAACCGGACGCCGAAAAGGATTAGCTGCCGGGGCGGCTCCCGTTGTGCTTCCGGGTTTTGTTGCCGCCCCCGACTCCATCTGAGCCATTAGTTTTGCCATATCGACTTCGGGAGCCAGTTCAACGTTAGCTTCCCCAATTAGTGGCCCTGTTGGCGAGTTCAGATGCGCTTCAATAGCGCCCCCCGAACTGCCTTCGCGTCGTTGAGCAGAAGCTTCAAAATCTAATTGTTTTATGCCTGTCAGATCGATACGATAGTAGCCAATGTAGCTATTAGTGTAGGGAATCACGTTCATACCCTTGCCCATTCCCTTTGCTTTTAAATCGGCACCATGAACGATCGGGGCGTCCGACGCATTCATTTTCGGACTATGCAATACAATCATCCGCTCGGAAGTTTGCATGGGAACGGCTTTGCCACCCCGATCCGTATACGCTGCGCGTACCAGCACCGAACCCTTCCCATTATCTCCTTCGGGTATTTTGACACTGTAGTTTCCCTGCATCGGCAGCGAGCTGAACGTTTTATCGTTTATATTCAGAATGTATTTTACGATGACTTCTGCATCTGCCACCGACATAGCTGGGTGACCGGGCATCGCGACATCGCCCCACACGCCTACTCCACCACTCCGAATTTTCTTCACCAGCTGATCGGTTGCGCCAGCGTTACCTTTGTACTTCGTTGCAATTGCGGTAAACATGGGCCCAACCGATTTAGTATTGACCTGATGGCATACTTTGCAATCGCTTTGACTAATCAGTGTTTGCGCAACGGCATATTGTGTAGAGGCATCGACACTCCGCTGACTTTGCATGACTTCGGCATAATCAAACCCTTCTGATGTGTAGTCAATACTCATGGCTACTTTGTCGGGGGTAATTTTTCCGTTGGTTAAGTCCCCGTCTTCCTTATCGTCTACACTAACCGCGTACCGAATGGGTTGACCCGGAAAGAAAAACGTCTTATTACTAGCCAGGTTAACGGCTACAGCAGGTGGCTCATTTCCGGCAATGATCTTCACAGATTTACTATTAGCCGCTCCTTTTGAATCAGTTACAGTCAACGTGGCCGTATAAACACCTGCTTTATCGAACGTAACAGTTGGCTCAGCGACATTGAAAACCTTAGGGGTCATGCCAGGCCCTGTTACTTTCCACTGATAGCTTAGCTTATCCCCATCAAAGTCTTTCGTACCGTTGGTTAACAGTGTTAGATTTAAGGGGATAGCCCCGCCTTTCTTACTAGCTGATGCTTCGACGACGGGTCTGCGGTTTCCGCCATTGTACTCGATTCGAACCAGCCGCGCATTATCACTTTTACGAAACCAGTTACTACCATATTCAAGGGTGTACAAATCGCCATCGGGGCCAAACTTCATATCGATCGGCTCAACAGGATGGTAGTTGGGCACTACCCGCTCCATCGATTTGTAATTACCTTCAGCATCCATCGTCACGGCCATGATCCAGCCACGGGAGAAGTCGGTGATGATCCACTTGTTCTCATAATAAGCGGGCCAGGGGCGTTTTGCTCCTTTAAAATCAGCCTGATGATAAACCGGTCCGCCCGTGGCCGAACGCGAGCCAGTTCCGACTAGCGGAAACTCTTCCGAGACACCATACGGGTAGTAAATAAAAGACGGGGCAACGGGAGGCAATTCTTTCAGACCCGTATTATTGGGCGAATTATTGACAACATGGTCGGGGTCTTTTTTCTCCAGCGGCTTTTTCTCGGCATAGTCATAAACAGGAAACGCCTGCCGATTACCAACAAACCACGGCCAGCCAAAATTACCCGGTTTTCGGGCCTGATTCAGTTCATCATAGCCACGAGGGCCAATTTCAGAATCGGCGGTAGCATCAGGACCCACTTCGCCCCAATACACATAACCGGTTTTGCTATCGATTGAAATCCGCCAGGGATTCCGATGCCCCATCGAATAAATTTCAGGGCGGGTTTTAGCTGTCCCTTTTGGAAAGAGGTTGCCATCCGGGATCGTATAGGTGCCATTGGCTTCCGGGTGAATGCGCAAAATTTTACCCCGAAGATCATCTGTATTACCCGCATGTCCCTGATCGTCCCAACTACTGCGCCCAGGGCGTTCGTCGGTTTGAGCCGCCTGCTGATTGCCCGTATTGTTTCCCACGGTTAAGTAAAGATTTCCGGCCCGATCCCAGGTCATCCCTCCACCGGTATGACAGCATACCTCCCGTTGCGTAGGTACTTCGATCAGGATTTTTTCGGAGTTATTCACCAATTTATCATCCTTCACCTCCCAGCGAGTCAACAGGTGTTTTTTCTCCGTTGGATGCGCGTAGTATAGATATAGCCAGTGATTGGTCGAGAAATTGGGATCAAGACTCAAACCCATCAATCCCTCTTCGGCTTCCGATACCTTACCTTCTGCCGAGGTGTATTTCGTATTAACGGGTATCGTGGCAATCAAATCGACGGTTTTTGTGATCGGATCGTATTTTTTCAAGCCGCCTTTTCGCTCAATGATGTAAGCGGTGCCATCTTTCAACACCTCAAACGTCATAGGTTCGTCCAGGTCATCGGCCACGAGTACAGGCGTAAAGCGACTATCGTCAGGCTTTTGAGAGGGAGAATCGTCCTGCACAACAAAAGACGCCAACCCAAGAACAAGTACCGCCTGTAAAGAAATGGCTAGCGGGCCAACCAAACGCGGACGCCATTTTTTAGCGTTAAACTGTAGATTTTTCATCGCGGTAGGCTATCAGGCTTGCAGTTTTTTTAGGTAATTGTAACTGGTCGTGATGCTCTCGATTGGCTCAGCCGCCATATCTTGCTCCACAAAGAAATACTTTAGACCAGCCGTTTTAGCCGCAGCAAACGCGCTCTTAAAATCGACAACTCCATTGCCAACTTCCGTGATTGTTTTCAGGTCGGCCTTAATATCTTTGGTATGCCATAAGGGGAAACGGCCAGGGTGTTCCTTGAATAGTTTAACGGGATCTTTACCCGCTTTGACTGCCCAGGCCAAGTCTAATTCCATCTTCACCAGTTCCTTATCGGTTTGTGACAGAATCAAGTCATAGGGCGTTTTTCCTCCTTCAACTGGGTCAAATTCAGTCGCGTGATTATGGTAGGCAAACCCAATCCCTGCTTTTTTACACGCTTCACCCGTTTTCTGAAATACCTCAATCGACTTTTGAATCTCGTCGAGCGTGGCAACGGGTGTACTGGCACAAACCAGATAACTCAATCCACCTTCAGCCGCCTGGTCAACAAGCTGCTGGTAATTATCACGCAGGCTGAGCATGGGGGGTATCTTGGAAAAATCCATAGCTGGCCTTGGAGCAGCCCCACCGGCAGCTCCCGTTGTGCTGGCGGGTGGTGTTGGCCGTGGTTTAAACGGTGCGCCCATGGCATGGTGAGCCCGCCAGGTCATGCCTAGTCCTTCCACCAATGCTTTAAATTCTTTCGCTTTATAACCGTAATACCCTTCCCGTAAGCTAAATGCGGATTCTATTTCCTTATAACCCACAGCCGCTACTTTTTCGAGCGTCCCTTTCGGATCGTCGCTCATGGGGCGAAACAGCGTAAATAACTGAAGCCCAATGGGGCGGGAAGCAACAGAAGAAAACAAGGAATCGGCCTTAGTCAATTCGGGCAATACAAGGCCACCCAGGGTTAAAGCTCCGGCATCGCGAAGAAACGAACGTCTGGTACGCATAGGTAAAAGTTTTGGAGTTTACTAAGACTACAGTTTTTGTATCAAAACAACTGCAGTTCGTTCACTACCAAAAACGCAATAGACCGAAGCCCGGAAAATATCGGCAGATCACCCGTTTCAGCCGATGAACAGGTTACTGGTCAGGTATAGCCCGGAACTAGTTAAAGGTGGTCAGAAATTGCCCGTTTAGGTAAGTCGCTTTTGACTACACCTGGCAATTCCTGACCACCCTAGACTATTTACTGACTATACCTGACCAGACTTAATAAGCTCTGGCAAACACAACGCGTCCTTTAGATGGCTTACCCGAATAAACGCAAACTCCTTCTTCCGCTTCCTGATCAAATGGAATACAACGAATGGTTGCTTTGGTAGCCTCTTTAATGGCTTCTTCGGTTTCGGAAGTACCATCCCAGTGAGCCATCAAAAAGCCGCCTTTCTCGATCTGCTCCTGAAACTGCTCGAACGTATCGACCCGGAAGGTATTATATTGCCGGAAGGTCTTGGCTTTCGCGTAAATCGTCTCCTGAATATCGTCAAGTAACGCTTTTATCCGCTCGGTCAGTCCGTCGAACGGTACCGTTTCTTTCGTTTTCAGATCCCGACGGGCTATTTCGACTGTGCCATTTTCCAGATCACGACCACCCATCGCTAACCGAACGGGCACCCCACGCAATTCGTATTCAGCAAACTTCCAGCCTGGTTTGTTAGCATCCGAATCGTCGTATTTCACCGAAACGCCTGCCTTTTTCAGTTCCTGAATCAGCGGTTTGATTTTGGCGGTCAGCAACTCCAGTTGTTCTTCAGTACGATAAATTGGCACGATAACCACCTGAATAGGTGCCAGTTTTGGTGGCAACACTAAACCATCATCGTCGGAGTGAGCCATAATCAGCGCGCCCATTAAACGGGTTGAAACACCCCAGGACGTTCCCCAGACGTAATCTAGCTGGTTCTGCTTATTCAGGAACTGCACATCAAACGCCTTTGCAAAATTCTGACCCAGAAAGTGCGATGTGCCTGCTTGCAGCGCTTTCCCGTCCTGCATCATAGCTTCAATACAAAGCGTATCTTCGGCACCAGCAAAACGCTCGTTAGCCGTTTTAGCCCCTTTGATCACCGGTACGGCCATCCACTCTTCGGCAAACTGTGCATACACATCCAGCATCTGCTGGGTTTCAGCCTGTGCTTCCTCGGAGGTCGCATGAGCAGTATGTCCCTCCTGCCAGAGGAATTCAGTTGTACGCAGGAAAATCCGCGTCCGCATCTCCCAGCGAACTACATTGGCCCACTGATTAATCAGCAAGGGCAGATCCCGATACGACTGAATCCAGTTTTTGTAGGTACTCCAGATCACCGTCTCCGATGTAGGCCGCACGATCAGTTCTTCTTCCAGTTTCGCTTCTGGGTCAACAATCACCCCCGAGCCATCTTCCGCATTTTTAAGCCGATAGTGTGTAACAACGGCGCACTCCTTAGCAAAGCCCTCTACGTGTGAGGCCTCCTTGCTCAGAAATGACTTGGGGATAAACAAAGGAAAGTAAGCATTGGAATGCCCTGTTTCCTTAAACATATCATCCAGGGCACGCTGCATCTTTTCCCAGATCGAAAATCCATAGGGTTTAATAACCATACAGCCCCGAACGGCCGAATTTTCGGCCAGATCAGCCTTTTTAATTAACTCATTATACCACTCGGAATAATTTTCACTACGGGATGGAATTGCTTTTGCCATGTTTTCACTCGTCAGGAATGGTTAAGGGTAGTCAGGGTTTGTCAGAAGTGGTCAGGAGTAGTGAAGAGTGGCCAGGTTTTGTCGAGATTGGTCAAGGTTAATCAAAAAATGCTTAGCATTCCTGACAACTCCTGACCATACCTGACTATTCCTCACAACCCTTGACCATACTTGACCACACTTGACTATTCTTGACTATATTTAACTATTCTTAACTTTTTTTTTAAGACGGATTAAACCTTTATGTACAAAATGGAATCTAACTAAAAGATAACTTGCAAAGATAGGTTTTTACTCTATTTTTGTAATCAAACCTGTCATTCTAGTGTTATAGATTAAAATGGCAGTTTTTACGAGTTTTTGTTACTTTAATTCCCTTGCCAAATGAAAACGCAACGACTATATTCTTATCTGACGTTGGCTGCTCTGTTTAGTATCTGGAGTTGTACCTCCAGCCGCCAGACTGCGCAGAACACCAGCGAAGCGGATGATCTGTATGGTGTTTCTGGTAATGCACCAGTCTATGCCAGCAATCGACAGTCGGATGGGTACAGTGGCCAGCAGTCGAGTCGTTCACTCCAACGCTACGACCGCCAGCAGCAACGTTCCCTCCGAAATGCCAATCCTGATTACGCAGACGATCAGCAGTATGGCGCAATGGGCACGAACAACACCGATGAGTATTACACCGAGTTAAGTGCCCGTAAACTAAATCGGGGTCTCTCGCCCGATCCAGGCTGGAACGACAATGGTTCAAACGCTTACAATTCAGGCTTTGTAAATGGCTACAATGCCGCTACAACATCGGCTTACAGCTGGAACCGTTGGGGCTACAACAATACAGGCTTCTATAGCGGTCTCGGTTTAGGAATGGGCATGGGGATGGGTTTGGGTGGTTATGGCTACAACAGCTTTGGATTTGGCTTCGGCAGTCCATTCTATTCGCCGTTCTACTCTCCTTTCTACGGCAGTGCTTTTGCTTATAGCCCATTCGGCTATGGCTCATTTTATGATCCGTTCTATAGCTCCTATGCGTATGGATACGGTGGTTATTATAGCCCATTCTATTCGTCGTACTATGGCGGAGGATATTACGGTGGCTCATACGTCAACAACGCTTATGTAGTTGGTGCTGACCCATATCGCACCCGGACCTATGCCCGAACAGCCGATCGTTCGGCAGGGCGCTATTCAGCTCCTTTTGATAACTCGGCTCGGACGTATAATCCAGCAGGTGGCCGTACGAGTGCTAACTCAGGCTCAACATCGAGAAGCGATGGATATTATGCCCGTCCTAGCGGTGGTAGCAATCGCGGAAGTTACTACTACGACAACAGTTCGAGCAGTAACGGACGGACTAGCACCAACACAGTAGCTCCTTCTTACAATAGCGGCTCCAGCAATGGCAATAGCGAATACTATGCTCGGCCACGTGAGAGCAATCGGGGTAGCTACACACCTTCGACCAGTGGTTCTACCTATAGCAGCGGTAGCGGCCGAAGCAGTTATCAACCAAGCTACCAGCAGCCATCTTCGTCTTATCAGAGCCAAAGCAGCCGAGGTAGCTATAGCCAACCTCAACAGAGTTACAGCCAGCCAAACTACAGCCAACCAAGCCGTAGTTACAGCGCACCAAGCTACAGCGCTCCTTCGGGAGGTGGTGGATTCTCTGGTGGTGGCGGTGGTCACTCAGGCGGTGGCGGACGTGGTCCACGCTAACAGGAATTAAATTATAAATAAAAATCCCCGCTGATTAGACAATTAGCGGGGATTTTCGTTTTGTATGTGTTGTGGAGCTCACATATTTGTAACGGGGTAATTAAACGTTTATAGAGTAATCTGTTCTAAGAACAAGCTCGTAGCGTAGATTTGAAGCCATTTACACTCCACCTATTCGCTTTATAAAGCTTTATGAATATGAATAAACATTCCTTTTTTACAGTAGCTTTCATGGTCGCATCGCATCTGGCTTTTAGTCAGGGAGCTGCTTTTGATTACGCCGATGATGCTTTTCGCTACTCCGATTTTAATCAGAATGGCACCGCTCGTTTCCGGGGCATTGGCGGTAACCATTCAGCATTGGGTGGTGATGCCAGTAACCTAGGAGGCAACCCGGCCGGTTTAGCCTTCTATAACCGTTCGGAACTTAGCATTAGCCCGATGTTTACATCAGCTAACAATCAGAGCACGTTTTTAGGTCAACAGACAACCGGTAGCAGCGGCAAAGTGAGCATTGGGCAATTGAGCCTTATTTTACCCGGAAAAAACAACAACGGCAGTGGCCGCTGGCGCCGAAGTTCGTTTGGTGTAGGCTACTCGCAGTCAGCGAATTTCTTTGATTATGTTGATGCCCGTGGTTTAAATAACAATCCAAACTCGTCTATTGCGCAGACTTATGTCAATTCGGCCAATGCAGCGCAGTATAGCGAAACGGAACTGATCAACGGGTTTGACCCCAATAATCGTCAGGCCGATTTTAAAGAGGCTGCGGCCTATGGTTTGTTTCTGATTAACCCGACTACAACCACAACACCAAGTTATTCAGGACCGCCTTATACGCGGTATGATGCTACTACGCAGAAAGATCAACGCTCGACCATTACTCGCTCGGGTGCGCACTCCCAATGGACATTCGCCTATTCGGGAAACCTGGACGACAAGCTGTACATTGGTGGCTCAATTGCCTTAACCCACCTGAAATATGATTCGCAGGTCGTCTTTCTGGAAACGCCTGTAAATGGGAAAACCTTTGCGAACTATGGCCAAACGAATGGCTTAAGTGTAAGAGGCAACGGGATCAACGCTACGTTTGGCCTTATCTATAAACTAATTCCGCAACTTCAGGTAGGTGCAACAATCGTTACTCCTACTTTCAGTAGCGCCAACGAAACATTTAGCCAAACCCTGACGGCAGTCGCCAAAGATCCTAATCTGCAACTGAAGACGAACTATGTCGATGTGGTTGATCCGTCGAATGACTTTACGTATTCGCTACAAACCCCATTACGGGCATCAGGTGGTGCTACCTACTTTATCGGTAATGGCAAAATTGGCTTCCTGACCGCAACGGCAGAGTATGTGAATTACCAGGGAATGCGGGTACGTACCTCATCCTTCACGAACGCACAGGACAACACCGACTTCAAAAACGATGTGAAGCGCTTTGTTCAGGATACCTATCAGAATGTGATCAACATTCGGGCGGGTGCCGAAATTCGGGCGGGCATTCTTCGTTTACGGGGCGGAGTAGCCTATATGCCAAGCGCTTATAAAATCGACCTGGATCGAGTAGCCAAAGCCGACCGCTCTAAACTGCTCCTTACTGCCGGGCTGGGCGTCCGAAACGATCGTTTTTTTGCTGACGTATCGGGTTCTTACCTAACTTATAAATCGGGTTACTCTCCTTTTGAGTTACCCAGCAGTGCTGATACACCGACGGTTGCTACCAGTAATCGCAGCACAAACCTTATGCTATCTCTGGGTGTATTTTTCTAAACATCAGCCCATTATACTTCAGAAAAAGGCGACCAACTGGTCGCCTTTTTCTGTTTCACACCTCACGAAAATTCTCATTCTAAAACAGGTACGATTGAGCCACAAACCAGTATGTATACACAGTGGCCGGACAATAGACAACGACAAAACTATTGAGATGGCTGCGCTTATCATTGTAGAATGTCGTGTATGTATAAACGGTTATTTTTCCTTGCCTTAATCTGGCTGAGTACCCCTGCATTCGCCCAGCAATCCGACGTTTTTACGGTTAAAAGCCGGGGCGCTAAAGGGGATGGCCATACGCTGGATACCGAAGCCATTCAGAAAACTGTCGACGAATGCGCTGCTCAGGGAGGGGGAACGGTTTTCTTTCCGGCAGGAAAGTACGTAACGGCTACCATTTTTCTGAAAGACAACATAACGCTGGAGATACCTGCCAGTACCACCCTGGTAGGCGCCACCGATATACAGCAGTATCCTGTTATTACGCCAGCTATTTCCTACTACGGTAGTGAACATATTCATTTTGCCCTTTTTTATGCCGAGGGTCAAAAAAATATTACCCTGAAAGGGCAAGGTACGATTGATGGGCAGGGAAGCGCGTTTGTTGACAGTTCACAGTTCTTCCCTAAAAACTACAACTGCCGACCATTTCTACTTTGGTTTGTTAACGTGAAAGGATTAACGGTCAGCGGACTGCATCTACGGAATTCAGGGTTTTGGATGCAACATTACTTAAACTGCGAAGACCTGCTGATCGATGGCATTGAGGTGTTTAATCATAGCAATAAAAACAATGATATGATGGACATCGACGGTTGCAAAAACGTACGGATTGTGAATTGCCTTGGCGATAGCGACGACGATGGCATTACCTTGAAGAGCATGAATGAAAAGCCCGTCGACAATGTCGTGATCAGCAATTGTATCCTCAGTAGCCACTGCAATGCCATTAAATGCGGTACCGAGTCGTCGGGTGGGTTTCGGAATATTGCCATTACCAATTGTGTAGTACGGCCCTCTGTCATTTCAGATAAGGCTATCTACGGCAATCCTCGGGGCAATAGTGGTATAACACTGGCCAGTGTAGATGGCGGTCAACTGGATGGCATTGTCATCGACAATATCCGAATCGATGGGCCACAGGTACCCATTTTTCTGAGACTAGGCAACCGGGCAAGGCCGTATAAAAAAGATCAGGGTGAGGTTCCGGTTGGTACGTTCCGGAATGTGCAATTATCGAATATCGTGGCTACTGGCGCGTCTAAGCTGGGGTGTTTAGTGGCTGGATTACCTGGTCATGAACTCGACAATGTGCATTTGTCGAATATTTCCATTTCGTTTGCTGGAGGTGGCACCTTGGAGGATGCTCAGCGAGCTCTGCCGGAGAATGAGAAAAAATATCCAGATGCGGAGCAATTTGGTTTAAACAATGCCTATGGTTTTCAGGTACGCCATGTCCGCAACTTTTCGATGCATAACCTACACTTGTCCTATCAAAAATCGGATGATCGACCAGCCGTTGTGCTCAACGATGTGGATCAGGCAATAGTGGATGGCGTTACAGCGATGCACTCGGCCAAAAGTGAAGCTTATATCCGCGTAACCGCCAGCAAGAAAGTGCGTATTGCGAATTGTCAGCCCCGGCTTCAGTCGACAGGTTCTATGTTTCTGCAGTTGGAAACAATTCCACAGACTGACCTTGTAGTAGTAGGCAACGATCTCCGAGGCTTTCAGAAACCAGCCAAATCGAATAAGAAATACACTCTTTGGGTTGGCAACATTGGTCAGTAAACTGTGATTACCCGCTACCCCATAGGTCTTCGTTAGAAAAATCTGAACTTTTCAACAAACTAGTTTGGACTTTTCAACAAATCACAATTCCATAGCATGGCTGAACTTTGCAGTATCAAACGTTCAATCATGACATGGAAACTCAACAAACCGTATTAGTAACTGGAGGTTCAGGATTTATTGCCTCTTATTGCATCATTGCGTTGCTCAAGAGTGGGTATAAGGTAAAAGCTACCCTGCGGTCACTCAACAAATCTGAACTGGTAAAACAAATGCTGAAAGAAGGCGGCTTGCGTTCAGTTGAGGGGTTATCTTTTGCGGAAGCTGATTTAGAAAACGAATCGAGTTGGGAAAAAGCAACGGAAGGCTGCCAGTATGTTATTCACGTAGCGTCGCCTACACCTCATACAGACGCCAAAACAGAGGATGATTTCGTTATCCCGGCCGAAAACGGGGTACTGTTTGTGCTTCGGGCAGCCAGGAAAGCAGGCGTGAAACGAGTAGTACTTACGTCGGCTTTCGGAGCAGTGGGTATGGGTACCGTAAAAACTACCCCTTACACGGAAGAAGACTGGACAGTACTGAACGAAACCGTGGCTCCTTATCAAAAATCGAAAACCATTTCGGAAAAAGCAGCCTGGAATTTTATCGAAACGGAAGGCGACGGAATGGAACTTGCCGTAGTAAATCCTACAGGTGTGCTGGGGCCCATTTTGTCGGACGATTTTTCGCATTCCATTCAAAATATTAAACAAATGCTGAATGGTGATATGACAGCCTGCCCTAAACTAATTTCGGGCTACGTGGATGTCCGTGACGTTGCCGACTTGCATTTGAAAGCGATGACCATGCCTCAGGCTAACGGACAACGCTTTATTGCCGTTGCCGGAGACGGTTTTTCGCTATTGGATGTAGCTAATGTGCTCCGAAAAAATCTGGGCGAAAAAGCCGCAAATGTCCCAACCAGAGAATTACCAAATTGGCTCATTAAATTACTGGCCCTATTCAATCCGAAACTCAAAGCGGTTGAGCCGTATTTAGGCATGGTAAAAAGAGCAAGCAGTGAAAAAGCCATATCGCAACTAGGCTGGAAACCACGTTCTACCGAAGAGGCAATTTTAGCGACTGCCACTAGTTTAATCAACTTAGGTATTGTAAAAACGAAATAGCCATGAAACTAATCATCACCGGTGCAACAGGATTAGTAGGCGAAGGCGTTTTGCTGGTCTGCCTAGAAAACCCCGTAGTAACAGAAGTGCTTATCATTAATAGACGGTCACTGGCCCGTAAACACGCAAAACTAAGCGAGTTGATTGTAAACGATTTTTCAGACATCAACAAGTACAGTGCGCAACTAAAAAAATATGATGCCTGCTTTTTTTGCGCGGGCGCCAGTAGTATTGGCGAAAATGAAGCATCGTTTACCAAAAAGACGTATGATTTTGTCGTTCCATTTGCCAAAACTCTTTCAGAAATCAACCCAGCAATGACCTTCATCTATGTCTCAGGAAATCGTACCGACAGTACCGAGCAGGGAAAAGTTATGTGGGCAAGAGTAAAGGGGCGAACCGAAAATGCGTTGCTGAAATTACCATTTAAAGCCGTGTATGCTTTTCGCCCTGGATTTATGAAACCGGTAAAAGGGCAACAGAACGTGCGGCTGATTTACCGTGTTTTCGAAGCTTTTTATCCATTATGGCTATCCATTCTCCCTAACTGGACCTGTACCATGCGGGAAGTAGGACTGGCCATGATTAACTGCGTAGCCAAAGGATATAGCAAATCTATTTTGGAAGTACAGGATATAAAATTGCAGGCAAAGCAATGAAGATAACGGAAATAAAATCGTGTTTCGTAGGCCCGGCTATATCGCCGGAGCAATTCATTGCCGAGCATTTCTTTTTGTTTCTGGCAAAGGGAACCATGAACGGTTATGACGGCAACAAGCACTATATACTCAGCCCCGGCGAAAGCTGCCTGGTTCGTAAAAACAGACTGGCCCGTTACAACAAAATAAAATCGAACAACGAGTTCGAAAAAGTCATTATCTTTTTTGATGAACCATTTTTGAAAAATTTCCAGCAAAAGCACACCATAACGTTAAAAAAGCACACGTCAAAAGATGCGTTCATTCGGATCAAAAAAGATAAGTTAATCAACAGCTTTCTACTCTCGCTGGAACCTTACTACAATGGTTCCGGCATTATCAGCACTACTTTTTCTGACTTAAAACGGGAGGAATTATTGCTGATCCTCCTGGCATTACAGCCAGAATTATCGGATGTGTTATTTGATTATGGCGTTCCCGGCCGAGTAGATCTGGAAGCGTTTATGCAAAAGAATTATAAGTTCAACGTGAACATGAAGCGCTTTGCCTTCCTTACCGGGCGAAGTTTGTCGGCCTTCAAAAGAGACTTCAAAACCATTTTTGATGAAACACCCAATCGCTGGCTGGTGAAACGACGGTTACAGGAAGCCCGTTTCCTGATTGAAGAAAAAGGGCAAAAAGTCACAGATATTTACCAGGATCTAGGATTCGAAGATTTATCGCATTTTTCATTTGCGTTTAAAAAGGAATTTGGATCAACAGCAACCGAGCTTTCTGAATCTGGCAATCTTCCACAATAGCCAAAGGCGACCGCTTGGTCGCCTTTGGCTATTGTGGAAGATTCAATGAAACCCCTATAACCCACTAATTATTCGGGCGTAGCCATTGTTGGCCAAATTCACATCATAACTCATCGTTAGGTCATGCGCTACGTTTGAGGATATTACGCACTGGGATACATATGGCTATGTGATTGTACGAAATGCAGTTTCTCGCAAGGATTGCGATCAAACCATTCAGCTGATCTGTGATTCCATTGATATTGACCGCTATAAGTCCGAAACATGGTACCGGCCCAGCCCAATGCAACAGGGAATCATGGTTCAATTGTTTCAACATCCACTTTTGGCCAGGAACCGCTCGTCGATTCGTATCCGAAAAGCCTACGAACAGTTGCGGAATCGAACGGATTTGTGGGTATCTACCGACCGAGTCGGCTTTAATCCACCCGAAACAGAAAGCTGGCAATTTCCTGGACCTAATCTACATTGGGATGTCAGCTTAACTCTCCCAATTCCGTTTGGGCTGCAGGGTCTGCTTTACTTGTCCGATACCCAGCCTAATCAGGGAGCCTTTACCTTAGTGCCTGGATTCCAGCATCGAATCGCCGACTGGATTACCCAACTGCCTCCTCAGGCCAATCCCAGAACGCAGAACCTTCATGCTTTCGGCACTACGCCTATCGATCGCTGCCAATGCGGGTGACTTTATTATCTGGCATCAGGCTTTACCGCATGGTAGTTCTCCAAATAGGTCGAGAGAACCCCGGTTTGTACAATACATTAATTACGCTCCGTCCAACATTGAAGTAAATCCTGATTGGCAATAACCACTCTTACTAATAAATCTTCGATCGATAATAAGTATCTGAAACGTTGATGACTTAGAACCTGCGCAAAAATCAGATTTTTAATAACTTACCCCCACCCCCCTGAAGGGGGCTTATTCCCACGATGAACTAAGCCCCCTTCAGGGGGTGGGGGTAAAATCGAGCCTGTTTTTGTAAAATTCAGGTAGCCACTTAAACATAGAAGCACAGGATTATTTACACTAAAAATGTAAAACCCTGTGCTTTGCGTGCCTCTCCGTTTAAAAACCAGCTACTTGATATACAACCACTTGTTGTAGAGTGCTTTTTGCTCTGCCGTCTGATTAGGTAGTGGCTCCAGACGATAACTTACCAATGGGTTTTGAGTAAGCGTAACTGGAATTTCGCGAACAAACCCGCCCCGATTGACAAGTACTTTCAAGGTTTCACCCATCTTTCGGCCACTAATGACTCGAAGCAGATCATCACCCACCCGAACTTTATCGACCGAAATAATTTCATCGCCCACGTTTAGGCCATCGTTGTACGCTGCTGATCCGCGACGGACGCTTGAAATGGTTGATTTTCCATTGGCAATCGTCGTGGCAGCGCCCAGAAAACCGTCTTGAACTTTACTGGCCAGATTCACTAACTGCATCCCAACGGGCGCAAAATAAGCATCGTAGTTAATGGGCTCAGCCGTGTTTACCCCGATGTTAAAGAAATCATCGAGCTTCCGCCCCGCCACTTGTTCAGCAGCCTGCCGGAATTCGTTGTCAGTGAACCCCCGCTTCTGTTTTTTGTAATATTCGTTATACAGGAGCCGCATCAAATCATCCATGTTGCGCTGACCACTGCTGCCCGCCAGTATGGCCAAATTCAGCAGCGTGCCTAAAACACTCCCTTTGCTATAATACGATATTTGGGTGTTGGCCGAGTTTTCATTAGGCCGGTAGCCCTTAATCCAGGCGTCCCAGCTTGACTCAGCCGCCGATTGTATGCGCGTACCAGGCTGATTTTCAATCTCGGTAATGCCACTGGCGACGAGGGTCAAATAGGCATCTGGTGTATGAAAACCCGCCCGACGCAAAATATACTCCTGATAGAACGACGTACAGCCTTCTGATAACCAAAGCATGTGCGTGTAGTTCTCATTCTCATAATCGAACGGTCCCAACGCTACGGGCCGGATACGCTTCACATTCCAGAGGTGAAAATACTCATGCGCTACCAGCGACAGGAATCGTTTATAATTGGCCTCAGTAGCATAGGCATTCCGCGTGGTTTCGAGCGTAGTCGAGTTGAGGTGTTCCAGGCCTCCTCCACCCGGCGGAATATGGTGAACAATAAAGGTGTAATGTTTGCACGGATGCTCGCCCACTACGGTGGCGGCAGCCTCACAAACCCGCTTGTAATCTTCAGCCAGGCGCTTTTCGTTGTAGTCAACGTCGCCAAACATAGACACGGTATGTGGTATATCCGACGCGGTGAAGCTGAATGTTTTGTGGTTGCCGATCTCGATGGGTGAATCAACCAGCAAGTCAAAATCGGCAGCTTCGTAGGTAAAATCCTGACCAGCTACGGGTTCCAGAGCGGTAGCCACACTTTTCCAGGTTTTGTAAGGCTGCACAACCACTCGCAACGGAATGTTCTTTAGAGCGTCGTGGTACATAAATACACCAGCGGGCGTCACATAGCCATGATCAATGTCTACGAAACTCGTCCGGACGGTGAGTTCGTTGGCATATACTTTATACCGAATCGTCAGATTATCTTCGTTCGTGTATACTCGCCAGGCGTTTTTGCGAATCTTTTCACTTGAAATCTTCTTATCCCCTACAGAAGCCGTAAACCCATCTACGTTC
This sequence comes from Spirosoma foliorum, assembly GCF_014117325.1. Classification (NCBI taxonomy): domain Bacteria; kingdom Pseudomonadati; phylum Bacteroidota; class Cytophagia; order Cytophagales; family Cytophagaceae; genus Spirosoma; species Spirosoma foliorum. The sequence continues at coordinate 3,053,800 of NZ_CP059732.1, forward strand.
TTGGCATATTCCCGAATCAGGTAAGATCCCGGTGTCCAGACGGGCATTTTGATATCGATGTACCCATTTTTCTTGGCATTTGTTGAAGCAGCTATATTTTTGAGCTGCATTTCTACCTCGAAATAATGCGTCTGAGGTTCGGGCATCGAAAGCACATAGGTCACGCTGGGTGATGCCGCCGGGAGCGTTTCGTCATCGGCAGGAAAGACGGTCGCAGTTGATGAAAATGGAGTAAAAAATGTCCAGACAGTAAGTAAATACAGAAGCCGGGCGTTTTTTTTCATACGGAAACAGGAATACCTTCGTTTTTTGTCCAGAATTGACCTGATATTTGTCAATTACCAGCGAAACTACGACGCAATCTTCTCATATGGTAGTTTCGGGTTCAAAGTTTCAGGTTTCAACCGAACCGTCAAAGCGGTCTTCATCAACGGCAAACTTGAAATGATAAACCTGAAACCTGAAACTTTTATTTTATTTATGCCCTATTCAACCACCCAATCAGGTCAACACCAATCGCACTGCCAGACTTCGTTTCGGTTGCTATTTTTTCTGACTATTGGGCTATTTACTTCAGTATCGACCTTAGCTCAACGAACACAAAGCAACGCCGAACCCGACTACCATTATCGAAACGGGCTTGAACTTTTCGAAAGAGCTAACTATGCCGCTTCCCGCTACGAATTCCGCCAATACCTCGAACCGCGCCGGGGTGATGGCTCGCAAACGTTACTCAATACGGGCGACCAAAATGCGGTTGAAGCCGAATATTACATCGCCCTAACCAGCCTCTACATCGACGAGCCAGGCGCCGAGTTGCTTGTTGATCGGTTTGTTAAAAACCACAGCCAGCACCCCAAAGCGGGACAATTGTACGGTGATTTAGGTACGTATTACTATAATCGTCAGGATTATACGAAAGCTATTGGTTTCCTGGAAAAAGCTGTTGATCAGGGGGGAAATAGCGCTCAGCAAACGACCTATAAATACCAGTTGGCTCTCTCCTATTACAGTACGCAGGATTTACAGCATGCGTTGCCGCTTTTAAACGAGGTCAAACTAGACCCTACCTCTACCGACGCTCCTGCGGCTTCGTATTATGCCGGGGTAATCAACTTCCGCAACCGGAATTATAACGAAGCCGTTGCCGATTTCAAGCGGATTGAAACCAACCCAACCTATCAGAACCAGGTACCGAACTGGATTGCTCAGGCGCTCTATAAACAACAGCGATTTGATGACTTATTGGCCTACACCGAACCGCTACTCCGCCGGAATAATGGAGGTAGCCTGAACGAAGTAGCCTTATTTACAGCCGAAGTTTTTTACCAGCAAAACCAGTTTGCCCGAGCCATTCCGTATTACAAACAATACATTAATGCCGCAGGGGCCAAAGCACCTAGTGCCGTGAAGTTCCGTTATGGTCAATCGCTGTTCCGTACCGGTGCGTATAATGATGCGATTACCCAGCTTAAACCACTCGCAGGCGGGAAAGATACCACTGCTCAATATGCAGCATATACATTAGGGGTCAGCTACTTACAGACACAAAACCCAACCTATGCGCTGACCGCCTTCGATCAGGCCGGACGATTATCGTTTAATCGTGAAATTCAGGAAGAAGCGAAATTCACGCACGCAAAACTCCAACTGGATCAAAACAACGGCGCCGACGCGGTAAAAGAATTGACGGCCTTTCTGAAGCAATATCCTGATAGTAAGTTTGAAAATGAAGCCAACGAATTGGTTGGGGAAGCCTATTATGCCTCTAATAACTACCCGGCTGCCATTGCTTACATTGAAGGGCTGAAACGCCGGACGTCTAAAATCAATGCGACCTACCAACGCTTAACGTACAATCAGGGCGTCAATGATTTCAACGCAGAACGCTATCCTCAGGCGGTAGCCAATCTGGATAAATCGCTGAAATTCCCGGTTGACAATAATCTGCAACAAGCCGCGCAATTCTGGAAAGCCGAATCGTATTCGGCAGGAAAGCAATACGATACCGCCATCCCGCTTTATGCCAGCATCTCGAAATCAGGCTCAGGTGAGTACGCGACCAAGAGTTTGTATGCGCTCGGCTATGCGTATTACAACAAGAAAGATTACGCGCGTGCACTCCCCTACTTCCGCGATTTCGTCAGTCGTGGTGGCGCATCCGATGATCGGGCTCAGCTTCAGGATGCGACCATTCGGTTAGCCGACACTTATTTTTCGTCGAAGCAATACGAAAACGCTATGCGTTATTATGATCAGGCTATTGCGCAAAATGCTGCCGATAAAGATTATGCTGCTTATCAGAAAGCCATGATCTTAAGCTATGTTGGCCGTGATTCTGAAGCCAAAGCCCAATTCGATCAGGTACAACGCCAGTTCCCGAACTCTCGTTTTGTCGATGAAGCGCTCTTACAAAAAGCGAATGTCGATTTCGAGAAAGGTGCTTATCAGACTGCAATTCAAGGTTATACGAAGTTAATTCAGGACAAGCCTAACAGCACACTCGTTCCAGCGGCTCTGTTAAAGCGGGCCATTGCTTATGGGAACATTCAACAATATGACCCTGCCGTTGCCGATTACAAACGCATTTTAGATAATTACGGCAATTCGGAGCAGGCTCAAAGTGCGTTACTCGGTATTCAGAATACGCTTAATGATGCTGGTCGGCCCGAAGAGTTTTCTCAGGTACTGGGGCAGTATAAGAAAACCAATCCGGCTAGTACCGATGTGGAGCGGGTTCAATTCGAAAACGCCAAGAATATTTATGCCAACGAAAAGTATTCTCAGGCCATTCAGTCGCTACTGTCGTTTATGCAGGAATACCCCAATAGCCCTAGCACAAATGAAGCCCGCTATTATCTGGCGGAATCGTATCGACAAACGAATGATCCTTCCAGCGCGCTGCGGTATTACAATTTAGTGGTGGCCGATAACAAATCAGATTACCTGGTTCGGGCGGCTACCCGTGCGGCTGAGTTAGAAGCGAAGCAGAAAAATTACCCACGTGCCATCCGGAATTATCAGATTATCATGAGCAAAGCCAATGGTAAAGCCGAACAGGTAGCGGCTCAGCTTGGCTTGATGGACACCTATTTCGCGTATCCGAAACCTGACTCAGCCGCTGCTGTTGCGCGTGACGTTTTAACGGCAGGAAATGTCGTATCGGGAGCCCAGAACCGGGCACAACTGATGCTGGGTAAAGTGGCACAAGGTAAAGGGGATTACAAAACGGCTCAGGCTGATTTTGAAAAAACCATCGCACTTGCTAAAGATGTAAACGGAGCCGAAGCCCAATATCACCTCGGCGAGATTCTTTACAAGCAGAAAAAGTACAAGGAGTCGGTAGCTCTGCTGTTAAAATTCAACGAGCAGTTCAGCGATTTCGAATACTGGAAAGGCAAAGCGTTCATTCTGGTAGCTGATAACAACGTTGCCCTCGACGAGCCCGCCCAGGCCAAAGCCGTTCTGAATTCCATCATCGAAAACTCATCTGACGAAACCATCGTTGCCGAAGCCAAACAAAAGCTCGCTACGCTGGAATCTAAAAATTAGATGTATGATGTATAATGTATGATGTATGATGTATAGTGTATGACGTACAAATTGCTCTTTGCTTTCGTATCTCCTACATCCCACATCCTATATCACACATCATACATCATATATCATACATCAAACGTATGATTCATTCAACCCGCCCCTTACTCACCCTCTCTCTCCTTTCTCTGTCGGCAACGCTGTATGCACAACAGCCGAAGCCAACGCGTCCTGTGAAAGAAGGCGAAGTAGATAATCAGGAAATTACGGTCGAAAAAAGCCGGAAGATTGAACTGCCTCCTGCTAACCGAATTTTCAATAAGATTCCATCCGTAAAGCCATCGGCTGAACAACGGAAACTAACTTATGAGTTTGAAGACCGAAAACTAACCATCGGCGACCCTAAAATTACGCCAGGTGTGCTGAATCCTGCCCTTGGCCAGGCCGATGAAACGCCAGCCTACAGCAATTACGTTAAGCTAGGAGCTGGAAATTACAGTTCATTTTTAGGGGAAGGTTTTGTAGGTATTAATGCGCTTTCGAATCTTGCCTTGGAGGGATCTGTTCGACATTTATCGTCTGGCCTTGGCCCCGTGGATGGCAAGAATTCAGCCCAAAGCGATACTCGTGTTCGGGTAACAGGAAAATACCTAACCGATGCATTCAAACTCCAGGCCGACCTAGGTTATGACCGGAATGCCTATAATTTTTACGGGTATAGTCGCGAATATGCGGCACAACCCACGTTCAGTCCTGATCTGATCAAACAACGGCTCAATACAATCAACTTCAAAATTGGCATTGAAAACGCGAATTCAGATAATACCATTGACTATTCGTTACGCACAGGCATCACCTCGCTGAGCGACCGGTTCAATGCGTCTGAAACGGATTGGGGAACCAACTTCAATGCGTCGCTCGGTATTACCGATAATGTATATGCACTTATAGCGGCCGATGCTTATGTCACTCAACGAACAGACGGCTCAATACTTGATAACCGGAATCTGTTTCGGGTAAAGCCAACCTTTAAATACGCAACGTCTTTATTCACGGTAACGGCGGGTATCAATGCCGTGAACCAAACCGATCAGCGACAGGGTATCAACGACACGCGAGCGTTTCCAGTCATTGATGTAGATGTAGCTCCGGTGGGTAACATCCATATTTTTGCCGGTGTCGACGGCGATATTAACCGAAATACCCTCCGCTCGTTACTCGGTGAGAATAAGTGGCTTGCCCCACAAGTTTTATTGGCTAACACTGTTAAGTCCATTGATATTTACGGCGGTACGAAAGGAGCTTTAGGCGGAGGTTTTTCTTACGAGGGCAAAGTTTCCTACGCTCGCTACCGAAACTTCTCAACCTTCAACAATAGCACGCCCGACTCAACAAAATTCTTTGTTCTCTATGATGGCGGCATCACGAATGTGTTGACAGTCTCGGGACAATTGGCATATGCCCAGAAAGACAAATTCCGTTCGACCCTTAAAGCAGACTTTTTCAATTACGGGCTTGATCGGCTCGAAGCAGCCTGGGGTCGTCCACGTACATCGGCCACCTGGACCAACTCATACATTCTGAATAAAAAACTATTTGTAACTGCCGACCTGTATTTTTATGAAGGCATTCAAAACAAGAACTTTACTTCCGGCATCACGTACACGCTGAAACCCATTTACGATGCTAACCTGAAAATTGACTATTTCCTTGGAAAACAGGTATCGGCATTTGTTGCGTTAAATAATATCTTTAGCCAGAATTACCAGCGTTATTTGTATTATCAAACACAAGGTCTTAACTTTCTCGGAGGAATCAGTTATTCGTTCTAACCGCTCCACCGACGCACGCTATGGCATCCGTAAACGATTATATTAAAAAGTTGCTGTATCAGTACGATTGCGTAGTCGTATCTGAGCTAGGGGCCTTTCTAACGCACTACCAATCAGCAAGTTTCACGGAAACTTCTGGTCAGTATCTGCCCCCTCGCAAACGCGTTGCGTTCAACGAAGCACTTCGTTTCGACGATGGTATTCTGACCAACTATATTATGCTCCATGAGCCTGTCACTCGCGAAGGTGCGCAACGGTACGTGAGTTCATTTGTAGCTGAGTTACGACAACAAGTAGAAAAAACAGGACGATTTGAACTAGAAGGTATTGGCACGTTTACCCATAATGATGAAAGTCGCCTACAGTTTTTACCAAGCCTTCGGCACAACTTTTTTGGTGAAGCGTATGGTATGAGTGCCCTATCGGTACAAGCGGTTAATCGTAAACCTCAACTTGAACCAGCGCTTGAAGCCGTACCTGTAACAGCCCTGGGTCCGGTTCTTTCTCAGGAAGAAGAAGTATCGCTAACTCCTTATCGTCCAGCTCGTCCTTACTGGCGCGTAGCGGCTATTGCCTTGCTGGTTGGCTCACTAGGGTTTATTAGCTATTTTTCCGTGATGCAGCCAGATCAGCCCTTTCAGAGTAGCCTCGATCCGGCCAATCTGTTCCGGGTTTCGGCTAATTTCTTCAAGGGTCCTGCGGACGCAAAAGAACCCGTAAAAGCTGCTGTTCTTCCCAAAGTCACTTCTACGCCAGTTACAGAGGTAAAACCAGCAGCCGTTACCCCAGTAAAACCTGTGGCTCCTGCCCCTACTGTAGCTGTAGCGACTGTTGTACCTACCGACGTTAAAGCGAAAGTTGAAGCCTCAACCGCTGCAAAAGCAAAAACTGTTGAAAAAGTTGCTGAGGTTGTCAGTAAGCCTGCTCGAACAGGACCACATTTTACGGTAATCGCCGGCGTGTTTTTAAGCAAACACAATGCGTTGAAACTACGTCGCCAATTACGCAAAGCAGGTTATGAAGATGCCTTTGTTATCATGCCAGCTCAGGATGAGAAAGAGTTATATAAAGTAGCAGCAGTAGGTTCTGCCGTTCGGGATGAAGCCGTTGCCAAGATGGCAGCTATCAATGAACTGACTCAAGCTGAATCCTGGATTTTAAAGAATTAGAAACAGCATTTATACATAGCAAAAAAGACAACTCAAATGGGTTGTCTTTTTTGTTATATAACTCTGATCTTCAGGATTGGCCTATAGTCATCACCGCAATAACGTATCAACAAGACCCCTCGCAATAAGGTCGCGGTCAAACAACCCCATTGAATGAATCCTGTCAATAATTATCTTTAGTCTTACTTTCCTTCATTCGCCCCAAGCAGACATAAGCCATGGATACAACCGACTACAATTTCGAAGAGAAATGGAAGAAATTAGAGGAATCGAGTAAAGAGGTTTCTGGAACGATCGGTGCGGTAACGGGCGCTCTGGTAGGTGCATCAGTAGCGGGCCTTAGTGCCCCTGTTTTCTATTTCAAAAAAAGGGTTGCTGGTAAAGAAGCGCCAGAAGCGTTACGGGAAATTGGTACCAAAGCCCTGGAAACGACCAAGTGGATGAGTGAATTTGGCCGATTTGCGGGTAAGAAATTTGGGCCGAAAATTATTGGGACTGTGCTTTTCGGCGTAGCGGGCTTGCTCTCGGGCGACGAATAAAAAGATGGGCTAGGTTGAGTTAACCCGAACATGGAGACGAGCGAGTCATTATGAGTGGTCCTTAAAACCAATAAATTCGGCCTTTAAAACAAAATCCTCAAAATCCGCCCAGTCTACCTTTGTTCCAACAAGTTAACAATCAACCAATGGAACAATTAGCAAACGTAGACAATTACAATGGCGCCCTCCAAAAGCCAATTAACTCAGGTTTTAGCGCTACTTCAACCACTTCCGATGTCATCAATGGAATCGACCTTAGCGGGAAGACAATCATCGTAACCGGCGGGTATGCTGGTATTGGGGTCGAAACTGTAAAGACATTTATCGAAGCAGGCGCCCATGTTATCGTTCCGGCCCGTGATCTAGCTAAAGCAACCAAAAACCTGCAGGGCATTCCGCAGGTCGTGATTGAAGAGATGGATTTAATGAACCCTGCTTCGATTGACGCTTTTGCCCAAAAATTCCTCACAACTGATAAACCGCTTCATATTCTGGTCAACAATGCGGGGATTATGTGGGTGCCCCTACAACGAGATGCGCGGGGGTACGAATCGCAGTTAGCCACCAATCACCTTGGGCATTTTCAGCTCACAGCCCGACTTTGGCCAGCCCTAAAAAAGGCCGCTGGCGCTAGAGTTGTCAATGTATCTTCGTTCGGTCACCAAATAGCTCCGTTCAATTTTGAGGACCCGAACTTTGAACACCATGATTATGAAACGCTGGTGGGTTATGGGCAGTCCAAAACAGCGAATAACCTGTTTGCGGTAGAATTGGACCATCGAGGCAAAAACGTAGGCGTGCGTGCTTATTCACTTCACCCCGGCTCAGTCAATGGAACTGATCTCGGACGAGTTGCCCCGATGGATTTATTTAAACGAATGGGTACGCATGATGCAGAGGGGAATTTATTCCCGGAGGTTGCCCGGAAACTAAAAACCATACCACAAGGGGCTTCCACAACCGTCTGGTGTGCTACCAACCCGCAACTAACAGATATTGGCGGTGTCTATTGCGAAAATGCCGATGTTGCTGAATTAGATTTAGGAACTATTGAGCATCGATATGATGAGCCCTTAACTCTCCGGGGAGTACAGCCCTACTCGGTCGATGCGGAAAATGCGAAGCGATTATGGACATTGAGTGAGCAGTTGACCGGTGTGATATTTGCCGCAGAATAGCGTCAGTTATAGTTAGTTGAAATTTCACGTATGGGCTACCAGGCACAATACATACATCCCGACTTGAAGCTGTCGCGCTTTGACGATAAATTCTATAAGGCTGATGTTCTGTTTGAACATCATTTATTGGTGTGGTTTATTTCGGGAGAAACGAAGATCGTTCAGGGCGATACTACTTATTTGTTCGGGGCGGGTGATACCTTATTATTTCCCAGGAATCAGCTCGTGACCGTTATCAATTACCCCAAAGACGGCCTCCCGCACCAGTCGGCCGTCATGCATCTGACGCCCAAACGCCTAACCGATTTTTATTCCAGAAATAAGGTTGACGTGAAGCGTATCCAAACGCCTAAATTTCAAAGCTTTAATCAACACCCACTTCTACAAAGTTGTCTGGCCTCCTTAGTTCCCTATTTTGATCTGAACGAAACGTTGCCCGATGTCATTGCTGCACTAAAAATCGACGAAGCCATTACCATTCTTCGAACGATTGATGCCGATATTGATCACATACTGGCCAATTTCGATGAACCGGGCAAGATTGGGCTAACCGATTTTATGGAGCAGCATTACATGTTCAACATGTCAATCGATAAGTTCGGCTACCTGACGGGTCGTAGTCTGACGACTTTTAAACGTGACTTTAAACGAACTTTCCAGACAACTCCTCAGAAATGGCTGACAAACAAACGGCTGGAACTTGCTCATTATCAGATTAGAGAAAAAAGACGAAGACCTTCCGATGTTTATTTAGAAGTTGGTTTTGAAAATCTCTCTCATTTCGGCCACGCGTTTAAAAAACGGTTTGGTTATTCGCCCACCGAACTAGCCGATTAGTAGATCGGGTCTGCTAGAAATGATTACAAACCTATAAGGTTTTTGAAACCTTATAGGTTTGTACATAACAGATTCCCGTAAATTACAACGTGAAACATGCTCTCCATACCCTACGACAACAAGCTATCGCGGGTTCTCTTTTTCCAGCCGCCAGCTTACTGGAAGCCATGAATCAGCTTGGCTTTGTGCAGGCCGATCCGATTCGGGCACCAGCGCGGGCTCAGGATCTTATTCTCCGCCATCGGGTTCAGGATTATCGAGTTGGCGACCTTGAGCGCGATTATCCTGCCCTCGATCTGGAAGAAGATTTTCTGTATGCCTATGGCTTTATGCCTAAATCTACCTGGCAACTCGTGCACCCACGCCCCGAAATTGAATTAAGTATGGCCGATAAACGCGTGCTTGATTTTGTTTCAAACAACCCGCATAGTCACCCTCGTCAGGTAGAAGCGTATCTGGGGCGCACCCGCGAACGTAATGATTGGGGTGGGTTTTCAGCTGGAACAACACGATCGCTTCAGGCGCTCCATTATCGAGGATTTTTGCGGGTAGCCCGTCGAGAAAATGGCGTTAAACTCTATGAACTTGCCAGCCAGAAGTATCCCTCGATAGAATCAGCGGAACGTTTGCGCCAGCTAGTATTACTGATTACGAATATTTTAAATCCAATCACCGATCGCAATTTACGGGCGGCTCTATGGCATCTGGCCCATGCTGCCCCCGCGCTCAATGTGCAGAAATCCATTATTAAGCAGCTGGTTAATACGGGTGATTTAACACAAGAAGTGGTTGATGGTATTCGATATATTTGGCCCACGTTGACATCAGCCAATAACCCGATGAACGAAACCGTTCGTTTTCTAGCTCCGTTTGACCCTTTGGTTTGGGATCGCCAGCGTTTCGAACATTTGTGGGGATGGGCCTATCGTTTTGAAGCCTATACTCCACCCGCCAAACGCGAGTTAGGCTATTATGCGTTACCCATCCTTTGGCGAGACGACATGGTTGGATGGGTAACAGTTTCTCAATCAGAAGGTAATCTGGTGGTAGAACCCGGCTTAAAAAAAGACGTATCGCTTGATGATGACTTTTTTACCGAATTTGATATAGAAGTAGAGCGACTTCGCCTGTTTCTGCAAAAGCGCGACTAGAATTTATTCCCCCAGCAATAATGGGTTCTGTGGTGTCGGTTGATCATTTCCGACACCGCAGAACCCATTGATGAATACAGAATCTACCCTAATAAATACCTGTTTATCAGGCCCTTTTCAGCTACAATCCTGAAATGATCCGGGCATAGCCGTTGTTTGTCGTATTACTATCATAGCTATTTGTGCCATCGTTTGTCACGTTGACCGTGATGCTGGCTGTACTTCCGGAATTTGCCGTAGTACGGGTGATAGTGAAGCCTAGATTAATCGTACTATTTGCTCCAATAGACTGGCCAGTCTTCATCTTTAAGGAAATCTGTCTATTATCCACGGTACCCGTCACTGTCCAGTTATTATTACTAACTGCTACTGCAGTGCCACCTGTCACATTAATAGTACTAATGGTAGCGGGGAAAGCAAGTGTATAGCCTGCAGGAGCCGTGGCGGTAACAATCACACTACCTGCCGTTGTAGAATAACCACTGACTTCGGAAATACTCATCGCAAAATTTCCCACGGTGGCGGTGCCCGATGTACCAAAATTAGCCTGGGGGAGTGAAAGTGAAGGTGACAAATCGGGAACGGCGAAGATTAGTTTATAAAGTCCACCCCGGCTTAACAGATAGAGGTTACCATCATTGCCTGTAGCCAAGCCTACTGGCCCACCCGACACTCCAGTAGCAAAGGACGATCGGGTCGCGGGGTTTGCCGTTAAGTTAATATTGTTGACCCAGTCACCACAATAATCAGGAAAGAAATATCGGCCTATGTAGCTGGCTGGGTAGTTAGTCGTTGTAGGGTTGAAAAAGGTTCCGCCCGTGATAGAGCATCCAAGGCCATCTCCTGTGCCATGCGCATAGGTATAAACTGGGTAGCTGTACGAGGTATTCGTTGCGCAGGATGGGCCCGTACAAGTCATCCCTTCTGCATCCGGCCAGCCAAAGTTCTGCCCGCCGGTAGTTGCATCATTAATTTCCTCCCACGAGCCCTCCCCTACATCATCAACAAATATCCGGCCCGTTCCCGGTTGAACCGCAAGCGTATACGGATTACGCAGACCATACGCCCATATGCGTTGGGCTGATGCTGACCCTGTTGGAAATGGATTGTCGGCTGGGGCGCTACCATCAGGGTTGATGCGAAGCACTTTGCCTAGATAGTTGTTCAGATTTTGGGCATTCACCCGATTCGCATTTTCACCAACGCCTACGTAAAGCTTGCCATCTTTCCCAAAAATCATGCCCCCACCATTATGATTTGTAGCAGTACTTAGCGGGTCTAAATCCAGAATTACCACTTCACTTCCCGATAAAACAACATCTCCATTGGCAGTATACCGGCTGATCCGATTGTGGGCAGTAGTACCCGGGACAGTATGATATAGATAAATGTAATGGTTGGTGGCAAAAGCCGGGTCCAGGGCTATACCAATAAGACCTCGCTCACCATTAGAATCGACAGTCAGTGATATAAACGGTGTAGACAGCATCGCGCCATTTTTCACAACTCGCAACGCACCCGTCTGTTCTGCTACAAAGATTCGTCCATCGGGCGCCACTGCCATAGCAGTACCCCCATTCAAGCCACTCGCAATTTGAACCTGGCTAAAACTGGTGGGGTATGTTTGACCTTGTGCCGTTCCAGTAACAAATAATAGAGCTATGATAAAGAGCAACTGATGTGCCTCAGTATCGATCGACTTTGGCAGGTAGCGATCAATACAGTTCGCAACTGATTTGTAGATAGTTATCATAAAACGCTGGTATAAAGTGACATATAATTATTGTCTTATACGAGTCAACCTTAACCATCACTTTAATGTTTACAAATATGATTTTTCGTACATAAATTCCAGCTTAAGGCCACTTTGCAACGCTCGTATTTTCGGATTGAAACCCTAAACGAAATAGCAAAAAAATAGTCCTGACTAGCAGGACTATGTACAGTTCAGTAAGATGCTATAATGATCTTTAGTTGACAGCCATTACGGCAATTACTTTATTTTTCCTATATCGTTAGGAAGCAATGCGCTTCAACTGAACGTTATCGACAGGACGAATCACCAGGGGTACTTTTTCAATTTTGATAGAGCTACTGTCCAGGCCGAACCAACGGTCTTCCGATGTTGTGTACCCTTTAATGGTAAAATAGATATTCATGATTAACCGCTCGCGGAAGGGCAGTTCATTCTCGAAGGACAGAAATTTCTCCAGAACTACAAAGCGAAAATCGCCAATCACATTCTGTCTACTGAGTGATTCATAGCGACTCGTAATATCCACTTCTTTATTCCGAACCATATCTTCAATCACCTTTCGGAAGAATAAATTGATCCGCTGCTCAACCCGAAAACCCAGCTTAAACGTCACTTTATAGGCATCGTCGGGTGCAATGGTGTTTACTTTATACTCCATCGTATAAGGATCATCCGTTATATCGACGTGCACGAACCAATAAATATCCGCCCGTTTGGGGCGCTTTTGGAAAATAGAATAAATGATTTTCGACTCAATTTCCGACTGACGGCCCGCGTTACTCATAAACACCAAGTGAGTCGCGTATTTGGGAATACTGATATCCCGACTAAGCTCTTTGAGTGCATTGATATAATGATCAATGCGAACGTACTCGGTCAGGCGTAACTTAATCTGGAAGGCTTGCAGCCAGATATACATTACCGAGGCAATGGCAGCTCCAATTAACACCGAAACCCAACCACCATGCGGGAATTTAATAAGGTTGGCCACCAAGAAACTACCTTCGAGACCCAGATAGACCGTCAGAAACAAAACGACCCACCAGGCCTGATACCTGTGGGTATAAAGATAATAGGACATCAGGAGGGTTGTCATCAGCATGGTCAGCGTAATTGCCAGCCCATAAGCAGCCTCCATATTAGACGATTTTTGGAAATAAAGCACCACGCCAACACACCCTGCCCAGAGCAACAGGTTGACACTGGGAACATACAATTGCCCCTTCTGGGCACTAGGATAGCGCAGCTGAACCTTGGGCCAGAAGTTAAGCCGAATGGCTTCACTAATCAGGGTAAACGAACCACTAATCAGCGCCTGGCTCGCAATGACGGTGGCTGCCGTAGCGATAATAATGCCCAGTGTAAGAAACCAGGGGGGCATTAATTCATAGAATGGAATACGTTCGTTTAGCGCCTGGCCTCTTACACTCAGCAACCAGGCACCCTGACCTAAGTAATTCAGGATCAAAGCAGTTTTCACAAATATCCAGCTAACTCGAATATTGGCCCGCCCGCAGTGACCCATGTCAGAATATAACGCTTCGGCTCCAGTTGTGCATAGAAATACAGAACCTAATAGCCAGAATCCACCGGGGTACTCTGATAATAACCACCAAGCATAGTACGGATTAAGGGCTGCCAGAACACCGGGGGCCTGCATAATCTGCAAGGCGCCTAACGTACCTAGCATGATAAACCAGACCAGCATAATAGGCCCAAAAGCAGTCCCCACTACACTCGTGCCGAAGGCCTGAATCAGAAATAGAATGGTTAAAATGACGATGACAATCTGAATAATCATCGTGTCGGTAATGGTAGGATACAGTAGCCGCAAGCCCTCAACCGCCGAGGAGACTGAAATCGGGGGGGTAATAATCCCATCGGCCAATAGTGCAGAGCCACCAATGATGGCCGGCAACGTTAACCAGCGGGCATGCCGGCGAATAAGCGCATACAACGCAAAAATACCGCCCTCCCCCCGGTTGTCGGCGCGGAGAATCAGTACAACATATTTGACCGTTGTTTGTAACGTGAGTGTCCAGAAAACACAGGAAAGCGCCCCAAGTACAACCTCTGCTTTGATCGGGGCAGATGGCCCAATGATGGCACGTAGTGTATAAAGTGGAGACGTACCGATATCTCCGTAAATAATACCCATGGCAACCAGCAAGCCAGCCGCCGTAACTGTGTCAATATTCCGTTTATCACTCATAAAAATAGGCCTGGTGGTTACGTACCGGAAACCCTGCTCAGGTTGTATAGACAGGATGCGGTACGGTCTTCTGGCCGTCGGATCAATTTAAGCAGCCAAACTTGTGCCAAATTAAGCAGTAGCCCTACTATTCACTTACAAATTACTAATAATGAGTAAATTAAAATACAAATTAAAAAAGCATGCAGATCAGAAGAAACGGGCAGTTTTCCATTTTGGTAAGGTTCATTTTCAAAATGAAAAGGTATAGTCTAGGATTTGGAAATGAATTAGGCATTCTTCTACACATCAAGCTACGTTAAAACGGCCTCCTCATCGGATGAGTTTCTCGTATTTTCGCTATACTTGTAAAGGCCTGCAACGGCTTGCTAATTCAATTCACCCATGACTGCGACCTACAGAAAACGGCTTGGTCTGTTTCGTAATCCGGCTGTCCAGCGCGAACTAAACTCCCTCGATCCTATCCGCGATCACCAGCGCATGGTGCATTTGCTGACAGCCTACGAATTCCCCTTCGATATAACCCGCGCGCTTGAGTTAGCGTTGTTCCATACCTACGCCAGTCCAAGAGTATCGGGTTTATTGGCTCGAACTGGCGAATTTGAACGTCACGGTCAAAAGCGGTACGACGACACCAGTCGTCTGATTTCGGAATTTATGGAATCGGGATACGATAGTGAGAAAGGGCAACGGGCCATTGCCCACATGAATAAGATTCACGGACACTATCAGATCGACAATGCCGATTTTGTGTTTGTACTGGCCACGTTTGTTTTTTACCCGATCGATTGGACAAATCGCTACGGCTGGCGAAAACTGACCGCATCAGAAGAACAGGCCTTATTTTACTTTTTTCGGGAAGTAGGCATACGCATGAACTTACGCGATCTACCCGATAATCTGGCCGAGTTACGCGCCTTTACCGATGCCTACGAGGATAGTTATTTTCGCTATACAGACAGCAACCGTAAAATTGCCGATGCGACAGTACGGATTGTTCAGGGCTGGTTTCCCCGCTTTCTGCGTCCGCTTGTTCAACCCACTTTCTCGGCCCTCATCAATACTAAATTACGAATGGCTTTTGGTTATCAGCGTCCACCCGGTTGGTTTATCGGCCTAACAACGGGTGCGTTGTGGTTACGCAAATGGCCCTTACGCTGGATTACGTTCAAGCCCTACCCGTATTTAATTGAGAAAACGACTTTCCGCTACTACCCCGATGGCCCACCCGATATTGAAGCCGTTGGGCCGGATAGTTTACGGTAGCGATCTGTTCGACTTATTTCCGACTTACTGGCAAAAAGACATTCACAGCTGGGTGCATTGTGTAGAGTCGGAATTGCTTCCCGTCATTGACCACAATGCCACTGGATGTATTGCCTTTCATAATGGGATTTCCAGCGTATTTTGTCCAGTGTATAAGGTCTTTCGACACGGCTACATTGGTTGACCACTCATGCCAGTCGGCAAAGGCCGACGCGTGGTAATAGGCGTAATACAGCCCTTTGTACCGAATCACCTGATTCATAGCAACAGCGTGTAAGTCATACTCTGCTGGCCCTTTTTCCAGAACGGGTTCATCCTGCACATTCGTCCAGACCTTCAGATCGTTCGACGTTGCCAGCCAGACCGCCCGATCATTACGTTCGTAAAAAAGATACCAGACATTCTTCTCTTTCCAGATCGCTGGGGTTCCATAGGGCCCTTTGCTAATGGGTTGATGATTGGTATACCGGATATCGATCGGCCCTTGCTCCTGCCAGTTAATCCCATCTTTAGAGGTTAATATATGCGCGACATCATCCTTGCCCTCGGCAAACATATAATACGTACCATCCGATTTGATCACGGACATATCCTCGACCCAGTCTGCCTGATGAATAGGATTGCCCGGATAGCGGGTCCAGGTCAGTCCATCTTTCGAGGTGGCATAACCCAGAAAGCGAGTTTGATTTTTCCCTTCCCGGTAACCAGTGTACCACATATAGTACTGCCCATCTTCGTGCAGGATATACCCTCTTTCCCGGATTTTCTGATCCCAGGTATCCGCCCCTGTTCCGCTAAATACAGGGTTGCCCGAATAAGGGGTAAACGTGGTAAGCTCTTTAGGGAATTCAGGTTCCGCAACGGTTAGCAACGATGATTTATCCAGTAAAACCCATCCGCCCGACACAGTACTGACCACGAAGAGAACAGGAAGTCCAGCGTTTCGAATCAGGCGTGAAAAGCCAGACGTTAAGTCCATTGATTTCATGGATTTTAGCAGGTCAATCATAACAGTTTATGGTTGTTAAAGGGAGGAATTACCAGATATATGTACCTACAGCCCCGCCCGAAAGCGTAGCGGTGGTCTGATTACCGGCACTATCAATACTGAATGTCTGCCTGGATGGGCTATCGTTCAGAACAATTAATACGGTGTGGCCATCGGGTGTTTTAAATGCAACATTGGGTAAGTTCTTCACTTCATCAGACGCAATACGCACTGATCCGGGCCGTACAAATTTGGAAGCCACAGCTACATTATAGTAGGCCGGATTTCGTTTAACCGTGTTCCCATTGATCGTTAGCGCCCCTAAACATTGATCACAACCGCCTGGCGTGTGTGGGTTTTGTTTCGGATCGGCAGCCAGGTTCCATTGCAATACCGTTCGGCTCCAGTTGCGGGTGGCCCCAATGATAAGTTCGCGCACATGCCAGGCTAAATCGCCTTTGAGGTTACCAGGTGCTCCTATCCATTGTTCCGTGAAATACAGATTTTTATCAGGATACGCCTTGTGCACGTCCGATAGGGCGCTGATTGATCCTCCATACAAATGAAAAGCCGATCCGTCGATGAACTTTCGGGCGTCGGGGTCATTCAGGACCGTTATTGGATAATCTGGTCGGTCAGCATTATGATCGTAGATAATTAGTTTCGTTTTGAGCTTAGCGGCTTTAAAAGCTGGCCCCAGGCTTTTTTTGATGAACAAAGCCTGCTCGGCGGGAAGCATCAGCAAACTGGGGTTATTCCCCGGATGCAAGGGCTCATTCTGAATTGTAACGGCATCAATATGAATCCCGGCTTTTGTCATGCCCTGAATGTATTTCACAAAATAGCGGGCGTACGCATCATAAAATTCCATTTTCAGACTTCCCCCCTTCGTCTCTCCATTCGATTTCATCCAGGCCGGTGGCGACCAGGGCGAACCCATAATTTTGATCGTCGGGTTTATCGCCAGAATCTCTTTGAGGATCGGAATTAAATACTGCTGATCGGGGGCTAGGCTGAATTTGGCTACTGTCGGATCGGTTTCACCAGCGGGCAGATCATCGTACGAAAATACCTGCTCATCGAGGTCAGATGCCCCAATACTCACGCGCAGGTAACTCACACCTATCCCCTTACCCTCGGTGGAAAAAAGCTCTTTCAACAGTTTAGCCCGCGCCGTAGCTTCCATTCGGCTGAGTAGCATGGCACTTCCTCCTGTTAACGTATAGCCAAAGCCATCAATAGTTTGGTACGTCTGCGCCGGATCAACATGAATTGCCGGGACATCCTTTTGCTCACTTTTGAAGGCTAGTGAAGGTTGTTTTGCAAACAGAATTGATCGACTAGGGTCCGTCAGCCAAAACTCAACACCACCCGAATTAGAGTGAACGGACGACTTTAGGCCGATACCAGCCCGGCTGGTGTTTGCTTGTTTTGAGCCAGTCTGTCCGAAACTAACAGTCGCAAAGGCCGCGAGCGAGCTTATCAAAAAACTAATTGACAGTATCTTGTACATACGCATTTTTAGAGCTCACATAATCCTTGAGACTCCTTGCGAATGTAAACCACTTTTTAGCAAAAGCTACTGATTTGCTTCCGAAACTGGCTTGTTCACCAAAAGAGTCCGTCGCGGTTTCAGGACTCGCCGATTCAGGTGGACATTCTTTAGCTCGTACTGAATTCCCTGCATTTTCGCGGTTTCCCGATAATCGTGGAGCATATTAAAAATATCGTGATCGATGAAGGGAGCTTTGGTGCCATCAATGAGAACCTCGTCACCCGATTTGAGCGAGTTTAAGGCTTCCTTCAATTGTGGTTTACTCAGAAAGTAAAGATCCTTTTCAAACGCAATCGTCACTTTATTACCCACGCGGACCAATTGAAAGGTCGATTGGAAATTGGTATACAGAACAAAAATAATTCCAACCACCGAGCCCAGGGCGATACCAATCAGCAGATCGGTGAAGACAATACCAATAACCGTTACGATAAACGGCACAAACTGACTCCAGCCATCCCGAAATGTGCTTTTGAAGATTGAGGGCTTTGCCAACTTATAACCAACCATAATCAAGACCGTTGCCAGACAGGACAGCGGTATCAGATTAAGCAATGCCCCGCCCAGAAACACGGCCAGCATCAGAAAAAGACCATGCAGGATTGTCGACACGCGGGTTCTGGCTCCTCCGTAAATGTTGGCCGATGTTCGGACAACTACCGATGTTACGGGCAATCCACCAATCACCCCCGACAACATATTGCCAATACCCTGCGCAATTAACTCCTGATTGGTAGACGATATGCGTTTCGCGGAATCAAGCCGATCAGAGGCTTCTAGATTCAATAGCGTTTCCAGGCTGGCAACCAGCGCAATTGTGGCTGCAATACCGTACACCTGCGGATTGCCCAGAATACGTATGTCGGGGAAATAAAATATGGAAAACAGACTTTTTCCAGCTGCAATTGTTGGAATCTGCACCATGTGCTGATGAGCGGTATCGCCCAGATACCAGGCCGGTACCGCCACCCGAAAAAATTCATTTAAAGCAACTCCACCACAAACAACAACCAGGGCCACCGGAAAGCTTTTAAAGATCGTCCGTTTACTACGCCCAGCCAGCCGATCCCAGCTAATTAAAAAAGTGAGTGAAACTAAACTAATGACTACAGCTCCGGGACTGGCGGTTTCAATCGCCCTGTATATTTCTGAAATTGTATTTTCTCCATCGGCCAACTGCTGGAATTCAAATTCGCCTTCGTAGTCATTATCCCGACCAAGTGCATGGGGAATCTGCTTCAGAATAATTACAATACCGATAGCAACGAGCATCCCTTTAATAACACTATCGGGGAAAAAGCTGCTAAAACGACCTGCTTTGATCAGGCCCAACACCAATTGCATCAGACCTGCCAGCACCACCGCTACCAGAAATGCCTCGTATGAACCTATTTTTGCAATTGAATCGGCGACAATGACAGCCAAACCAGCCGCTGGACCACTAACGCTTACTTCGGAACCCGAAAACAACCCAATTATAATACCACCAATCATTCCAGATACCAGGCCCGAAAATAAAGGAGCTCCCGATGCCAGGGCAATACCCAGACAAAGGGGTAAGGCCACTAAAAAAACAGATAAACTGGCAGGAACATCCCGCCGGAAGTAGTCGGATTTATAGTGAATAAGGGTTTGAAACGGACTAACTAGTTTCATAAAAGTGGTTTTTCGGGCTTAGATTCGGGTTCGTAACGCGCAATAACGTTCATCGTTGTGTTAAATTAAAGAATAATTAAAAATTGATTAAAATTCGGTTAAATTATTTTGCATACTCATCTTTCCCACACCGAACAGACGTTCATCCAGGCCCATCTTACTGATGATGTTCGGGCATTATTACTGCGTCCCAATCCGGCTGGACTGGATTTAAAAAAGCTGGCTTCTCAAATTTCAGCCCGCCAAAAAGCGCGGGAAAAACTACCTAGCTGGTATGTAAACGATCAACTGATTTTTCCGCCTGCTCTATCAGTAGAACAGGCGTCTTCAGAGTCGACTGCCATCTATAAAGCCTCCTTAGTTCAGGGGGACTTACTGCTCGATCTTACGGGTGGTATGGGGGTAGATACCTGGGCATTTGCGCAACAGGTAGCGCAGGTAGTATATGTGGAGCATCGACCCGATCTGGCCGAATTAGCCGCGCACAATTTGCCCTTATTAGGAATTTCGAACGTAACTGTCGAGGTTGGAGATGGGCTAGCCATTATCGACCAAAACGAAACCAACTTTACCAGCCTAAGCTCGCTGGCGAAACAGCCTGCCGACTGGATTTACCTTGACCCGCATCGGCGTGATGAACTGGGAGGGCGTGTTGTCAAGCTGGAAAACTGTGAGCCCGATATTACCCAACCCGATCTGGTTTCAGGGTTGTTCAGTAAGACCCGAAAAATTTTAATAAAAGCTTCCCCGTTACTTGACATTGATGCGACCGTCAGACAATTGTCTGGAACCGTAGAATCTGTACACATTGTGGCTGTTCAAGGCGAAGTAAAGGAAATTTTATTCACCCTTAGTAATCAGACCATTGCAAAAGATAACATTATATTTAACACTGTTAACCTTACTCATCAGGCAGCTATTCGGTTTAACTTCCAATGGCAGGGGGAACGTACAGCCGATGTTAAACTAGGGAACCCGCAGCGTTATGTTTATGAGCCAAATGCTGCGGTGTTAAAGGCGGGCGCATTTCGGCTGATGGCCACTCGATTTGGCCTGACCAAGCTAGCACCTAATAGCCATTTATACACAAGCGACGAACTAAAAGGCGATTTCCCGGGTCGAGTATTTGAGATTCAGACCATCATTAAACCCGATGGCAAAGCCTTGAAACTTGCCGTACCTGATCTAAAAGCGAACCTGACTGTGCGCAACTTCCCGCAAACAGTGGCCGAATTGCGAAAAAAATTGTCATTGCGAGACGGAGGTTCTGTTTATATTTTGGCAACGACACTGCTGAATGGCGATAAACGATTGTTAGTAACTCAAAAAATTGATCAAAATCAGTTTCAATAAATTCACTCTATTCCGGTTAATGAGCCGGGCAAATTAACTACATCATGACTACCCTAGCACGTTTTATTCTGATCATCGGAATGGTTTCATTTTCGATCTCAGCCAATGCGCAAACCGTTTATGCCAGCGAAAGTACAATCGACAAAGTCAAAGTTTCGGGCCTGTATTTAACGCTTCAGGGAGACGGCAAACAAATTGAAAAAGACTGGGAGGCCCAACTTCAGAAGTATGGTCGGCTTAGCTCCTCACGCGGAACTTATCGCATTCCGAACGCCGACATTTCGGCAATTTCATCGGAACCGATCAACCTGGTGAGTACCGTAAAATCGTCGCGCACATCGGCTACCGTTTTTGTAGCTTTCGATCTCGGAAATGGCAACTTCGTTACGCCCGGCAGCACGGGTTATTCAGCAGCTGAAGCGCTGTTAAAAAGCTTTGCAGACAGCTCTTTGTATGGTCAGGAAGTGAAAACGGCTGAAGGTGGCTTTGCTGATGCCCAAAGTACTCATCAGAAAATGGTCAAGAAAGGCGAACAACTGCAACGCGCAATTGAGCAAAATGCCAAAGAAAAAGAGAAACTCCTGAAGCGAATTGACGATAACGCCAAAGAATTGGACCAACTCAATAAAGATATCGAAACCAATAAATCTGATCAGGCCGCTGCACTTACCGAGCTGGACAGCCGTAAAAAGAATGTTGAAGCCGTGAAGGCGAAGAAAAGTAATTAAGAGCCTGTCTCTGTAATTAGCAACGATAAAGAAGATTACGAAAAGCCGCGACAATTGTTGCGGCTTTTTGTTCACAGAAGCCGGATTACGCGAAGATCGCTATCAAGCTTAAAATACCCTCGATCTAAAAAAGCAGTGACGGCGGTTAATTTCGCTTCAAACGGGGTATCTCCGTACGATACGGCCCCAACCCCTACGATATGCACATTGGATTTTCCTGCCCGACCCCGTGCTTCTGTCAGTAATACATCAGGCTTGTAAGGACAGGCAACATAGGTATCACAGAGGGTTGCGTAATCCGTCAGGATACGATTACAGTCTGTTTCAGACAGAAATTCTATGCCATGACGAGGGAGTTGATTCTGAAGTTCTACAATTCGATTCATGGCTGCAATCTACCAATTTCGATAATAGCATGGTCAACCAATGCTTACAAGAAAAACAGCCTCGCCAACTAAGACGAAGCTGTTTCCAATCTTCATGATACTTCTAGACCTATGGGTTAGGTTGGGAAGTATTTTTTAGACTTGAAAAACGTCATCTGGACACAAAAAAACGTTGGCACCAGTGGCACCAACGTTTAATCTAACCCATAAGTGCTTACGACATATATGTGATATACGTAAACTGTCGCAAATTTAGTTATATCAATCCAAAAATTGGTAACTTAATTAATTGTACGGCGATCTGAAAAATAGGTTTCTCTTACAGCTATAAGTATTTATACTCTAACCGAGATTGCCTAATCACTGTACAATCAGAAGGTAGAATCATCGCAAGTCAGCAAAAAAAATTTGACTATTTAATGGGTAGTTGGATCATCGTCGAACTACTTGTACCCAATTGCGTAGTTGGCAGGCTACCATTCCATTTTGCAATCCACTGTTGCTGAATCAACAAAGGCGTCAATGTTTTCTGTTTCAACTCATTAGCTCTGGCTTCGGCCTCTGCCTCAATAATTTTAGCTCTGGCAAGACCGCTGGCTTTTGTGACCGCAATTTCGGCACTCGCTTTTTCGGCTGCCACCTGATTGTTCAATCGCAATGCGTTTTGTACAGCCGTGTTCTTGGCATCAATCATCGCCTGTAACGATTCGGGCGGAGTAAGATTCGAGGTTATGTTTTCGAAGGCAAACCCATCATCTGTTAGCGCCTTACGCAATTTCGATTCGACCAACTCTTCAAAACCAACGCGGTTATTGACAAGCGAATCGGGTGTAAACGTGTTGGCCACATCGCGATAGGAGTTATAAACGATTGTACGTAAAATATTATCCTCAATTTCGGGAAGCTCTTTCCGGTATTTGCGATACACATTCGCCCCCTGCCCTTTTACTAAATGATAGTTCAGTGTGGGGTCAATTTTAAAAAGCGTCCCTCCTTTCGCGCTGACGGTAAATGGCTCAAAATCTTTGGTCTGGGTGAAGGTTGGATATTGCTCGATGAACGACGTAAGCGGATTATAAAATATCCAGCCCGTCACGTTTTCGATATCATTGGCTCCTCGATCGGAGCCAATTTTACTGACTTTAATTCCTTCGTGTGATGCATCGACAGTGGTGCAGCTTTTGGTTAATAAAATAAATCCCAACAGGAGTCCAACACTCCAAATGGCAATACGTAGCTTACTCATGTGATTTTTAGTTAAAAGGGTTCTTAGTGAAGGCTTTGGTTTTAAACGAAATGACGAGTAATCCGGTCAGAAAGAATAGCCCGAGAATATTCTGAAAAGTGTCTTTCTGGTTGAGGAAATTGAAGCCTACATCAGCAGACAGAAAAAAACAGACTGCCCAGGTCAGCATTAAAAAGATTCGTTGTGTGCTCATTAGTTTAGGAGTTTATTTCTGCTCGCTAAGGTAATGGGCGCGAAAATCGAGGATCGATTATTTTGTTTGAATGGCTAAAACACGTGTTTTTAGTGCCTTTTGTCTGTATGAAGTTTGGCTAACTTCCTGATTGACATTACCGACAATACCATTTGGGCCCATATCGATCCGCAAACACAGCGTTATAACCCTCGGCGTTTTTTTGTCATCCCGACTTTAGGAGGGATCTCAAGCTTGACTGACACGGAAGTTTGAGATCCCTCCTGACGTCGGGATTGTAAGTTTGCTCTGAACAAATAATCTTTGGTTCTCCAGGTCATACCTACGTCGGGATGGTCTAAAAGACCGGTTGTCATGATCGGTAGCCTGGAGAGCCAATCTCATGGAACCCGGACAGTTCAGTGGGCATATAGCCCGTTTCACAATGATGTCGAGAGCATGAGTAGTATCCCGCTTTTTTCGTTTTTAGCATGAACCAACCAGCTATCTATTACGGGGTTGATGTCAGTAAAGAGACCTTACACATCAGCTACCAAATCGGAATCGATGCCAATGGGCAACCCCAATGGGCCTATCAAACCCTGCCCAACCAAGCGGACTCCATTGAGCAATGGGCTGCTGAACTGCCCGCCAATAGCCACCTCATTTTCGAGCATACAGGTACCTATTCGGCTCGATTAGCTTGGGTATTAGCCCTGCAAAATCGCCCCTTTAGCCTCCTTACGCCCAACCAAAGCAAAGGCTTTGCCGCCACTCTGAAGTCTATCAGCAAGACCGACCGGAGCGATGCGGCACTATTGGCGCGCTACGGACAAGTCTTTCAGCCCCAGCCTTCGCAACTGGCCGATGAGTCTCTACATCAGCTTCGCCAACAGCACAAACACCTCAACGACCTGCGAATCAGTCAGCAAGCGGTGGCTAATCAGCTTCATGCGCTGTCGTTCGACCCCCGGGCCAGTCAGAAAGTCAAGGCTAGCCTGCTGGTTCTCCAACAGAGCTACCTGACTCAGATTGCGCTCTTTGAAGAGGAACTGGATCAGCTGAGTCAACAGGAGTTGCAGGCCATTTCGGAGCGGATGCAGCGGGTCAAGGGGATTGGGCCGGCTTCCTCTCAAGCCTTGTGCACGGCCACCAATGGGCTGGCTGGATTCGAGTCAGCCAAAGCGGTAGCTAAGTTCGTGGGCATTGCCCCCAGTCAAACTCAATCGGGCAGTTCGGTTCGTCGGCGTGGTCGGATGGCCCGCACGGGTTTAGGGTATGTACGGGGCCTTTTATACATGGCAGCTCGTTCGGCCCGTAAATACAATTTGGGCTGTAAAGCGCTTTATGATCGGCTACGGGCCAAGGGTAAATGCCACAAAGTGGCGATGGTGGCGGTGATGAATAAGTTGTTGCATCAGGTGTTTGTGGTGGTGAAGAAGAATATTGAATTCGTCAATGGGTTCAGCCTATCCAAACAAAATTTGGCTTAAAACTTGTTTTTTGACACAGTTCATGACAAAAAAACACCTAGAAACTAAAACGGTAAAACCTTCTATATTCTCTCTTCATTTACAATAGCCAGGGCAATTTATCGCTGGCTGTTCGGTTTTTGTCGATAGTCGTTAACCGCCGAAATGCATCTTTCCGGCCGTCCACATCCGACATGTCGAAGCGCTTATAGGTTTGCCAGTCTACATAAGCGGTATTTGTATTCTCGTGAAGAAATCCGCCAGATGAAAGCTTTTCGGCATCTAGCTCGGGTATATATACAACCGTTAGCGTAACAGACTCCGTTTCACCTTTTGGGTAAAATGTCCAGGTAAGCTTCATAGATGTCAAAAGTCTTAAAATGTTGAGTTTCTCTCTGTATAGTAGGCAAAGCCTAAAGTAAACTTTATACTCTTATTGCGACAGTTGTCTATCGCTACCTATCAGAAATTAAGCAACTATGAAATTAAAAAGTGTACTCGTTTTAGTTACGTCAATAACACTGCTGTATGGCTGTTCTTCAAAAAAAAGAGTCTGTCCCACTCGTTGGAACCTGGGAATTAGTCTCGGCAACGACCATAGAAAAGGATACAACGTTCTCTACGTTTGACTCGACGCACAAGATGATCAAAATCATCAATGACACTCACTTTGCGTTCTTAAATCATGCAGTGGCCCCGCCGAAAGATTCGTCAAATGCTTTCTCTGGCGGAGGTGGCACCTACACCTTAGTCGATAGCAACTATACCGAGCATCTGGATTATTTTATCGACAAGGCCTGGGAGAATAATAAATTTGAGTTTGTTGTTAAATTTAGCGGTGATACCCTTATTCAAAAGGGTATTGAAAAAGTTGAGAAACTCGGTGTTGACCGCATCATTATTGAAAAATACAAACGTGTTACGAAGTAAGCCCAGCTTAAACTAATAGCCGCATTACCTGAAACGCAGTTCGTTTTAAGTAGTCAGGTGCATTGGCCAGCGCATCGTCTAAACTTGCCGGTCCCGGCATGATAGAAAAGGCGCTGGCCAATCCTAGCGTATCCAGCTCGTCAGGCGCCAGTTTTAACGACCCACAAAGCGCCACCACCGGAATACCTTTCGCTTTCGCCAACCGGGTAATGCCGGCAATAAGTTTGCCCTGCAATGTCTGATTATCAATTCGCCCTTCGCCTGTAAATACAAGATCTGCTCCCGCCATTTTGTCGGCCAATTGGGTGTGTTTCATGAGCAGGTTAACGCCTTCAGTAAGTTGCCCCTTCAGGAACAAAACAGCACCAGCCCCTAGCCCTCCTGCTGCACCAGCACCGGGCATAGCTGACAGATTCATAGCAAACGTTGTCTCAACGACCTTAGCCCAATGCTTCATACCTGCATCCAGAACTGGCAGATCGTCCGGTTTCGCGCCTTTTTGCGGGCCGTATACATAAGTTGCCCCTTGTGGACCCACCAGCGGGTTCGTGACATCGCAGGCGACTTCTACGGTTCCTTCCCAGGCCGTTTTGGGTGGGATTATTGTTTTAATTTGGTCAAGATTGCCTCCACAGGGCCGTAAAACCGCTCCGGACGCATCAAGAAATTGCCAACCCAGTGCGGCAGCCATACCTGTTCCAGCATCATTGGTTGCACTACCACCAATGCCCAGAACAAGGTGCTCGATACCCTGCTCAATAGCGTGTGCAATTAGCTCGCCAGTTCCGAACGTATTGGCCTGAAATGGGTCGAGTTCCGCGAGTTTAAGCAACCGTAACCCCGAGGCCTGGGCCATTTCAATAAAAGCCGTTTTGCCATCACCCGAAATGCCATACCCTGCTTCGACCGGATGCCCCAATGGTCCCTGAACCTTAACCGTATGCCAGGTGCCCTGAGTAGCCTGTGTTAATACGTCGGAGGTACCTTCACCGCCATCGGCCATCGGAACAGCTACAACTTCGGCTGTTGGACTAGCCCTTAAAATGCCGTCGGTCATTGCCGCACAAACCTCAGAAGCAGTCAATGAACCTTTGAACTTATCGGGTGCCAATAAAATCTTCATTGTTAATAATTGTGTATCCTTTGCTAAGTGAGTAAGTTGGCCACCAATTCGATTTACTGGCTATTCAAAACTATGTCCCTACTTAAAGCAGCCATCATTGGGGGTGGCAATATTGCCGATAATAATCATATTCCCGCACTCAAACAGCTATTTGAGCAAGTCGAACTAGTGGCTGTTTGTAGTCGCGACCTGACGAAAGCCCGTGCCCTGGCCGACAAGCACGGCATTCCTCATGCATTCGATGACACGAGTGAACTGTATCGTCAGTGCGCACCGGATGTTGTGGTTATTTGTACACCGAACAACCTCCACTATCCGCAAACGATGGAGGCTCTTAACCATAACTGCCACGTTTTCTGCGAGAAACCACCCGCGTTGAACGCCAAAAACGCTCGCGAAATGGCCGATCTCGCAGCCCAAAAAGGCCGGATACTGGCGTATAATTTTCAACTCCGACAAACCAGCGAATGGGCACTGCTTATGCGTTGCAAAGCCGATGGTTTGCTTGGCGATATTTACCACATTAAGGCGCACTTTCTGCGTCGGCGGGGCATACCGGGCTGGGGTTATTTCACCAATAAAGCCATGCAGGGTGGTGGTGCTCTAATGGATATTGGTGTTCACGTTCTTGATTTAGCCCTGTGCGCACTCGGCTACCCCACACCCGATCAGGTATTGGGCAATACCTACGATTTTATTGGTAAGGCGGGTGGCAAAGGTTTACTAGGCGCATGGAATCCAGCGACTTTTGAGGTTGAAGATGCAGCTACCGCGTATCTCTCATTTCCAGATAAAGCGTCAATTATGCTATCCGCTTCGTTTGCGTTGAATACGCAGGTCGATAAAGATCGTAATCTGGAATTATTTGGCAGCAAGGGAGGAGTTAAGCTGTTCCCGTTTAGTCTACATACCGAAGTAGCTGGCGAACTTGCCGACATTCAGTTCCCTTACCTGGAAGAAGTTGACATTCAGCTAAAAAATACAGCGGCTTTTCTGGATGCCTGCCAGGGTAAACCCTCAAATGTCTGTACGGCGGAACAGGGAGCCATTTTGCAGGAAATCGTCGAACGCATTTATCAGTCTGCTACCACTGCCTAGATTAAGTCTGGAGCGACAAAGAACAGTGGTTAAACTTCGTTTTTTGTCGCTCCAGGTTTCGTTTACTTCCCACAAGCCGCACTTCCGGTACAAGCCAGACTGACAAATAGCTCAGAGCGGATTTTCCAGCCGGATTCCGTTTTGCGCCACATGGCCAGATAAACACCAGTAATTGTCTGAATACCATCGGGCCGCTGAAAACGCCCTGTCCAATGGCCATTTTCGGCGGCCAATGGACTCGTTGTACTCACCTGAATTTGATCCGTATTACGCACGTAACCCAGAAAATTGGGATCTTTAAACTGAACCGATACGGACGCTAATACCGAATCCCGGCCCGATACATGCGAGCCACTTCCCCGTGTCACTTCAATATCCGGCAGCATCGTTTGCCCAAAAGCCGTCAGGTCACGGGCTTGAATAGCCTGGTTTGACTGTGTTCGTAACGACTTAATAGCAACGATATCAGTACTTTCAACAGGCTTCGTTTGCGCGAACGAGCCAAATGAAAGCAGAAAAAGGCCGATTAACAGGCAAGTGATTTGCGTGCGATTCATTATGACAGATTTTTCTTTCGACAGGTTTTTTATCCTGTCTGTGATGTCAGGTGCTAACACCTGACACGATAGGTTTTGAGAAACCTATCGGTGCGAACAGTAGGTTTTGAGAAACCTAGCATGTCGGCTTTAAGAAGCCGACACCACAGAAAAAAATTAATTCAACCGATACACCGGATATCGATTATGCGTTTTTTCGTAATAGGGTGTCTGACGATAAATGAAATCCAACTGAGCGTCGGCATTTTCGGCGAACGCTTTATCAGACGCCCGCTTCTCATCCAGTTTTTTACGCAACGCCGGATCTTTCTTCAGGATTTCAGCGGCTGTGTCTTCGAAAATATAGTCCGAAAAATACTCTTTCTGGTCGAGCACACTATCAAAGAAATTCCAGGCAAAAAACGAATCGACGCCCTGTGGCTCAAGCGTTTCAACGATGTATCGGTTCGTGGGTTGATTCGCCTGAATGAGGTAATCGCCTTTGTAGAATTGAATCGGTTGCGTCTCCGACCGTACTTTCACCCCTGAATGGATGTAATGCCCTTCGTAAGGGCGCTGCCCCGTTTTAAAATCGGTGATGTAATAGGCCGAAACGCTCATCAAGGTATCTTTCGGCAGCGTTTGAAGTTTCACGCCATTCCGTTTCAGCAACCCAATAACCTCACTCCAGGCTTGCGGAATAACATAAGCACGAGGTTTATCAACCTGCGCATCAACAGCGAATGTATTCCAGTAAGGTATGCGCTTGGTAAACGGCTTGGAGCGGTCGTAGTAGAGTCGTTTCAACCCTGATACCTCACTAGGTTTGTAAGCAGCTGCATAGCCCAGAAATGTAATCGAATCCGTTTTAGTCCGGTCCAGTTTATAACTCAGAGGAAAGTTCGTTTGTTGGCTAACCACCTCGTTCGCCTTTTTCTGATTGGCCAGAATGGTTTGCGCATCACGTTCACATAATCGTAGTACCGATTCGTCGAACGCGTAAGATGCCTTAACCCGTGCCGGATAATCTTTCCACATGTGCGTCTCCAGTGTAAAGCCAAAGCAATTGAATAAAGCGGCATACCCTGTCGAATAGCGCGGAGAGTCGTTATAACCCAATAAGCCACTTTCAGGCGTCTCCGAAAAACTGTTAATATAAGGTGCTGGCGGAAAACCTTGAGCCGTCAGGGCTTTATCCAGTTCCGGCTGAAATGTTTTCTGCATGTAGCCCGACACAGTTGGATGGAGCTTGTCTTTCTGGGTTGCAAAATACGTCAGTACATGCTGATAGTCAGCGCCATCACTGGTATGATTATCAATAAACACCTGTGGCTTCAAAGATTGGTACATCGCCTGAAACGCTTTCGTATTTTCAGCTTCGGCTTTGATAAAATCGCGATTTAGATTCAGATTACGCGCATTTCCCCGAAATCCGTACGATTCCGGACCATTCTGATTTACCCGCGAAAGGCCCCGGTTCAGTGCCCCATCGATATTATACACGGGCACAATAGCCAGTAGTACATTCTTAGGCAGTTTATTGGCTTTCAATAGATCCCGTGCCATCATCATGCAGGCATCGATTCCTTCGGGTTCGCCGGGATGAATCCCATTGTTGATGAGCAGCGTTACACGGTCAGGTCGCGACGCAAATTGTTTATCGGCAGCTAACAGAAACACATGGAGCGGTTTCCCAATATCGGTTTTACCAACTTCTATGAGCTTCGCCTGATCATACTGTTTATCCAACTGCTGGTACCAGCTTATAATCTGGGCATAGGTTGCTGTTTGGTTTGTATTGCGCTCATAAGGGGTGAGGTCTGATGGCTTTGACTGCGCGAACAGATGTGTCGACGCCAGTTGCAACAGCAAACAAGTAATAACGATAAGCCGCAGATAATGCTGGTTGATGAACGGAAAGGCTGGTTTCATGAAAGGTATTTTTTGTATCGCAGAGGATCAAATGTGGTTTCTTGAAAATGAATGAACCTGGTTGATAAATTCAGTTCGACCCCTTCAGGGTCGTATGTTTATAGTGGCATCCTTTTTCTATAAACATACGACCCTGAAGGGGTCGAACCAAACATGGTAACGAGGTCCCCAATTTTCCAACCTCTGGTTAAAATCTAGTAATCGTCAATCGGCCAGAGGCCGAAGAATAGTCAGCACGAACGTTGACGTTCGCGCTATCGTATATCATATAGCGACTTTACGCTTCTTTTTTGGTAAAACAGGCGTACTGGCTGGTGGTATTCGGTGATGAGTAGCCTGTTCGTAGGCATAGCACAGCTTGACAAGCGTTGGCTCGCTAAACGGTCGACCGAAAAATTGCAGCCCGGCCGGTAAGTTATCGTACGTAAAACCCATCGGTACAGAAAAAGCCGGGAAACCCGTTGGCGGGGAGAGGGCATTGTTGTTTGTGCCCGACGGCGTATTCAAATCGCCAATGAGCCGGGGCGGATAACTAAATGACGGGTACACCAGCACATCCACTCCCGTTGAATCCATTGCCCGAAGGAGTAATTGCCGAAGCCGTTCGCGAAGTGCCAGGTTTTTCCCCCAACCTTTATGGGCTTCGGGCGCTAAAGTATCCTTGTCCGAATCAAGGAGCGTTTTTTCGATACTAGGATGAAATTGTCGCGACTTAATAATGGATGTTAGCGATTTATGCGGTGCATTAGGCCCCAGATTGGCCAGATACAGATTGAAATCGCGCCGTAGCTGCGGAATGGTGTCGAACGATTTATTGATTGTATCCAACTCTGGCACTCGAACCGAATCGACAACTATGGCACCAGCCGCCCGAAGTTCATCCAGCGCTTTATTGAATAAGGCATATACCTGAGGATCAGAATTTTTCGCCGTACATAATTGACGAAATACCCCAATACGCGCCCCTTTTAGGCCATCTTTGTCCAGAAATTGACGATACGACTGCGGAATTTTACCCTCGCTCCGCCGGGTTACCGAATCGGCCTTGTCATAACCCGCAATGACATCTAATACCCGAACCGCATCTTCCACTGTTCGGCAGATTGGCCCACCTGTATCATTCGTCATTGCCAGCGGAGCAATCCCACTCCGACTAACCAGACCTAGTGTAGGTCGAAAACCAACCAGACTCTGGTGCGACGATGGTCCTCGTATCGAACTTCCCGTATCAGTCCCTAATCCAATGGTTCCAAAATCAGCAGCCACTGCAGCGGCTGTTCCCCCACTCGACCCCGCGGTTGTCCGCTTTGTATCATAGGGGTTCCGGGAGTAACCGGGTAAAATAGAGCTTACTGAAACGTTGCCCGATGTGGCAAATTCAGCCAGATTTGACTTGGCAATAATAATGGCACCGGCTGCCCGAATTCGCTGAACGACAAAGGCATCCGCAGGCGGAATAGATTTTTTCATCGCCAGCGTTCCGTTGGTCGTTGGCATGTCGAAGGTGTTGTAATTGTCTTTCACAATCACCGGAATCCCATGCAGTGGGCCAACAAACTTTCCGGTCGCCTTATAAAGCGAATCAAGCCGACGGGCTTCGGTTAAGGCTTTCGGATTGCCCATGATGATGGTATTCAGAAAAGGTCCCTGTTTGTCGTAAGCCTCAATTCGGTCGAGATAAAGTTGCACCAGTTGCTCAGCCGTCAGTTTACCTGATTGCATGGCCTGATGAAGCTGGTCGACAGTAGCCTCACGCAACTGTTTTGGCTTGAACGACTGGGCCTTTACTGCATTGACCAAAAGCAGCAAAGAGATTAAAAGAGGAAGTACAGAGTTCTTCATTTTAGGCTGTGTACGAATGATTGGTTACTTTATATTGAGAAGTGACAGAATAATTTATTGGCACAAAACGATTTGACCAATTTTTCATCATAAAAATAAACCCAAACCCAGAAGAATTGCCATGTACACCAAAAAGTGCAATTTTAAATCCATTACGTTTAATCATTTAAAGTGCGTTTGTCGTTTGACCTTCCCCAAACAAATCCCGTACTTGCATAGGTTTGTGCAACATCTCAGGCCAAGTTTTGTAACAGATCAGCCTCTATCGCTGGACATTACCCCCTGAAACGTTGAATCGTACCGGCGACCCGGTTGAAACGCTTAAACCTGATACCTTAAAACCATGAACCTCAATCGCAGAGATTTTCTCCGGCAACTTGGCTTCGGTGCTGCTGGCCTGGCCATTGCTTCTACTCTACCCGATACCAGTTGGGCGCTACCTACTAAAACGGGCAAACTCCCCCGTGCTTTACCTGAAACCCAGGGCGTTGCACCCGGAGGTCTGCTTGACTTTCTGAACACGGTAGAATCCCAAAAGCTCAATATTCACAGCATGATGGTGCTTCGGCATGGCCAGGTTGTGGCCGAAGGTTGGTGGGCACCGTATGCACCTCAATACATTCACACGCTTTACTCACTGAGCAAGAGCTTTACCTCATCGGCAATCGGGATGGCGGTCGATGAAAAGCGGTTAACCGTTGAGGATAAAGTGGTTTCATTTTTCCCCAAAGATGTTCCGGCCACTATCAGCGCGAATCTGGCTGCCATGCGCGTGAAGGATTTGCTGACCATGTCGACGGGGCATGATAAGGATACAACACCGGCATTACGGGGTGGTACGGATAACAACTGGGTCAAATCATTCCTGGCACAACCTGTTGATCATGAACCAGGTACATTTTATATGTACAACAGTGGTGCTACCTATATGCTTTCGGCCATTATCCAGAAGCTGACGAACCAAACCCTGCTCGATTATTTAAAACCTCGTTTGTTCGGGCCGCTGGGCATCGAAGGCATGGATTGGGAAGTTGACCCCAATGGCATCAATACGGGTGGCTGGGGTCTGCGAATAAAGACGGAAGATATTGCCAAATTCGGGCAGCTTTATTTACAAAAGGGCGTCTGGAATGGTAAGCGCCTGATCTCTGAAGCGTGGATTCATGACGCCACAAGGAAAGAAGTCGACTCGAAGGGTGGCAAAGGCGATGCTAGTGTAAACGACTGGATTCAGGGTTACGGTTATCAATTCTGGCGGTGTCGTAACGACGCTTATCGGGCCGATGGCGCGTTCGGTCAGTTCTGCGTTGTTCTTCCCAAGGAAGATGCGCTGGTTGCTATCACCGCTGAATCAGCGAACACGCAGGGTATTCTCGACGCGATCTGGAATCACATTCTGCCCGCCCTTCGAGGAACAGGTTTATCGGCCGATAAAATGAAACAGGCGGCTTTAACCCAAAAATTGGCTACGCTGACCTTAACGCCAAGTGTTTCGCAGACCGCTTCGTCGGTACAAGCCAAAATAAGTGGCAAGACGTATGCCGTTGCTGACAATTCATTGCATGTAAAAGATGTTTCACTGACCTTCGGTAAAGATGGCTGTATATTCAAACTTCAAGATAATGAAGGTGACCATCAGGTATTGTGCGGTGTTGGTAGGTGGCGAGACAGTACAACCACGTTCTCAGTGGCACCCCTATCCCTGACGCCAACGGTTGTACCAAATGGTCCGAACCGAAAAGTAGCCGGTAGTGGTGGCTGGCAGGACGAGAATACATTTGTCATGACCTGGCGATTCATAGAAACGGCTCACTACGAAACCGTAACCTGCCGATTTGGTGCCGACGGTGTTCAGGTGGAATTTCAAAACAGCATAAGTATCCTTACTAAAGGAAAAGACAAACGCCCAGTATTGGAAGGAAAAGCCGTGGCGTAAAGATTACCCTCACCCCCGGCCCTCCCCTGTTTTCAGGGGAGGGCCGGGGTGAGGGTACTTAATCAAAGCAACTTGTCCAGCGTAATCGGCAAATCACGAACCCGCTTGCCCGTTGCGTGGAATACGGCGTTGGCAATGGCTGCCGGAACACCCACTAATCCTATTTCACCCAATCCTTTTACACCCAGCGGATTAACGATTTCGTCGTGTTCTTCCACGAAGATTACGTCGAGGTCGTGAACGTCAGCGTTGACAGCTACGTGGTATTCAGCCAGAGAATGATTCATAATACGACCGAGGTTATGGTCCATCATAGTTTCTTCCTCAAGCGCTTTACTAATTCCCCACACCATGCCGCCTAAAATCTGACTCCGGGCGGTTTTTGGATTTAGGATTCGGCCACCCGCAATGGCACTGACTATCCTTGTAACCCGAACTGTACCAAAGTCTTCATCGACCTCAACTTCCGCAAATACCGCCGAATGCGCCGTGCGGGCGTACTTTCGTTGTTTCAGCATCTTGGGTAGCCCCGACGATGTTTCCCGAACAGCGGCTCCTCCGTTGGAGTCAACAACAGCCTCTAACGACACCGACACGGACGGATCTTTTTTCAACTGAATGCTTTTATTCGCAAAAACGACTTCGTTAAAATCAACCTTAGCAAAAGGCGAGTTTGGCATCTTTCTGGCCAGTTTGAAGAGTTTTTCGGCTAAATCCTCACAAACTGTTTTCACTGCCGTTCCCACCGTGGCTGCCGTCCAGGAACCACCCTCAATTGGTGCAGCAGGCATATCACTGTCACCAAGCTTAAAGAGTACATCCTCTATTGGCATACCAAGGGTATCGGCGGCAATCTGCGTCATAATGGTATAAGTACCCGTACCTATATCAGCCGTGGCGCTACTTACGCGAAGTTTTCCGTTCACCATCATCACAGCCTCGGCCCGAGCAGGCATCTGGTTGGCATCCCAGATTCCAGTAGCCATACCCCAACCAATTAGGGTATGTCCATTTCGCATAGAACGCGGCTCTGGATTCCGTTTCACCCAGCCAAATCGTTCAGCCCCCTGCCGGAAACATTCCCGAAGCTCTTTACTGGAATAGGGTAGATCGGCATTCATATCCCGCTCGGTATAGTTTCGGAGTCGAAACTCAACGGGGTCCATGCCTAGTTTGTAAGCTAATTCATCTACAGCGCATTCGAGTGCTGAGATGCCTGTTACACCACCCGGTGCACGCATATCAAGGGGTGTAGCTACATCGAGCGGTACGAGTTTGTAGTCAAACTTTACGTTCTCTGCCGGGTAGAGCATTCCGCCCCAACTGGATACAATCTCGGTATAGTCTTCAAATTGCGACGTTTCGCCAACGGTATCATGATACATGGCTGTCATTGTCCCGTCGGTCGATGCGCCCAGGGCAATCGTCTGCACCGTAGCTGGGCGGTGTCCAAACGTGAACATCTGCTGCCGGGTGAGCGTGACCCGCACTGAGCGTTTCAACTCCCGAGCGGCCATCACAGCCAGAAACAACTGGTGTTGTGGGCGTAGACCAGACCCAAATCCGCCCCCTACATAGGGAGACAGAACCCGTAAGTTCTTGAACGGAATATCAAACACCTGAGCGACATACAAAATACTATTTGTCACGCCCTGCGTCTTGTCATAGATGGTATAACGAGCCCCAGATTTGTTCCGGCCTTTTTCATACACCACTGTACTGGCAAACATCTCCATCGGATTATGATGCTCCATACTATGGACATATTCACCTGTCATCTGCACCGGGGCTGCATTAAAAGCTTCCTCAAAGTTGCCCCGCGGTTTTGGTGGTGGTGGCTTCAGCAACGAAGCCATGCCGAGAGACGGCTTCCGCGCTTTATGCCGATTGACCTGCAGATCGGTTTGGTGCGCATCTTCCTCATAATCAACCTGAATCAGCGAAGCCGCATAACGAGCCAACTCGAATGTTTCGGCAACGACTAAGGCAATTGGTTGTGTATTATACTTAATTTTAGCATCACGCAGAGGTCGAAATGGAGAACCGGGTGGGGCATCCTGATCGGAGTACTTCATATCTAACCACGCGATCTTAGGACGATTCTCGTGGGTAAAAACCTGCAAAACGCCATCGAGAGCTAGTGCCTTGCTAGAGTCGATCCGCTTAATTTTCCCTTTGGCAATCGTACTGTTTACGATATATCCATAGAGCAGATCTGGTGTATCAAATTCGGCGGCATATTTAGCATTGCCCGTTACTTTATCCAGTCCGTCAATTCGGTTCAGAGGTTTTCCAATGTATTGAGTCATGATGCTGGTTTCAGTTTAGCGGCTTGTGATAATGCACGTACGATGGCACGTTTAGCCAATTCAATTTTGAATGTATTATGCCCAAAGCCCTGAGCCCCCTCCAGAAGGCCATCCGCAACCAGTTGAAAATTATCCTTTGATGGTTCCCTGCCAGCTAAGATCGCTTCAATTTCAGGACGTCGCCAGGGTTTGTGCGATACTCCCCCGAGCGCAATCCGGGCATCGGCAATTCGGCCATTTTCCATGTCCAGGGCTGCTGCCACCGACACCAGGGCAAATGCATAAGAAGTTCGATCACGAAGTTTTATGTACGCGTAATTCGTTGAAAATCCTTTGGCAGGCAGGTCAATGGCCGTAATCAGTTCGTCATCCTGAAGCGTATTATCAATATGTGGAGTATTGCCCGGCAGCCTATGAAATTCGGCAAAGGGAATCGTGCGGTCACCATATAAGCCTGTTACCCGAACAGTTGCACCCAAAGCCGCTAATGCCACACACATATCTGAAGGATGCGTAGCAATGCAATGGATCGATCGATCAACCGCTTCGGTTCCAAGAATGGCATGAATTCGATTGAATCCAACAAGGGCCGAACA
This sequence comes from Spirosoma foliorum, assembly GCF_014117325.1. Lineage (NCBI taxonomy): Bacteria > Pseudomonadati > Bacteroidota > Cytophagia > Cytophagales > Cytophagaceae > Spirosoma > Spirosoma foliorum. Next base: position 3,091,135 of record NZ_CP059732.1, read on the forward strand.
GCCGGAACCTGGTTCACGCTTATTGCAAGGTGTCGCTACATCGTAGAAATAGTAGCAACGGGTGCGTTGCATCAGGTTACCACCATCCGTTGCCATGTTTCGCAATTGAGCCGATGCACCTGCCAGAATTGCCTGGGTTAATAAAGGGTATCGTTCAGAAACCTTTGGGTCATAGGCCGTATCGGCATTAGTCATTAAAGCGCCTAACCGTAAGCCACCGTCTTCAGTCTCAGTGATGGTGGCTAATGGCAGTCGATTTATATCAATTAGGCGTGTTGGGCGTTCCACATTTTCCTTCATCAGGTCAATGAGATTAGTGCCACCTGCGATAAATTTGGTCGTGAGTGCCGAAGCTCGTCCGTCAACCGCATCGGCTACGCCATCGGCCCGGATGTAATCAAAGGAAGTCATAGCGTATCTGGTTGAGAGGATATAACCGATTGAATGGCATCGACTATGTTGGTGTAAGCTCCACAACGGCAAATGTTGCCGCTCATCAACTCGCGAATGTCGTCGGCTGTTTTAGCATGGCCTTCGTTCAACATACCTACTGCCGAACAAATTTGACCGGGAGTGCAGTAGCCACACTGAAAAGCATCATGCTCGATGAAGGCTTTCTGAAGCGGATGTAGCCCCTCCTGCCCCAACACATCTTTCTGTGCTAATCCTTCAATAGTCGTGATTTGATTGCCATCCTGCATAATGGCTAGTGTCAGACAGGAATTGATCCGTTTGCCATTTACCAACACTGTACAAGCTCCGCATTGCCCATGATCGCACCCTTTTTTTGTACCAGTCAGGTGCAAATACTCTCGCAATGCATCAAGCAAACTAGTCCAGGGAGCTAGTTGTAGCTGAACTGGGGTTCCATTAACGGTCAGTGTAATCGTATGGGCAGATGGCAGCGAAGGATACTGCCCGACCTCAGGAGGAGATTCAGCCAAAAGAGTCATAACGGTTCGGTTGAGTAGTTTATACTCCCGGAACCGTCAGTCTTACCTGTTGTTTTAAAAACTATGCTAACGGGCAAAGCCCGTTAGTGTTCAACCAACTTTATTTCATATGGAACACCCGTTCCAGCGTTACGGCTACTGGCGAGTTGTCTGGATTGGTATCCATTAAATCGGCCATATAAGCCCACCATTTCTTCATGATGGGCAGTCCTGGCAAAGTCGCTGTTGTGTGGTTCGGCAATCGTTTCTGAACGGCAAACAGTGTCCCGGTAGATCGGTCGAGGAAAATGGAATAATCCCGAACGCCCGCATTGGTCAAAGCTACCGACAACTCCGGCCAGATTTCGTCGTGACGGCGTTGATATTCAGCCTCGACGCCCGGCTTCAATTTCATAGTAAAAGCGACTTCTTCCATCTGTTTAGGTATTAGGTTTACAGTATTAGGTTTGTGGTAGGCTGACGCGTACACATTTAGGCGTCAGCCTACCACAAACCTAATACTGTAAACCAAAAACTATTTTATCGTTTCAGTTTACACAGCTCCACTCCGGCCAACAAGAAACAACCGAGGCCATAGTCTTCAAAATCAGGCTTGCTGTCGTAGGTAACAGGCTGACCGTCTTTGGGTTCCTTACCCGTTCCCTGTACATAACCCAAAAATCCATTCGGATGTACAGAGTCGGTGGCCATTGCATTCCAGGCTTTGGTAATGATGGGTCGATACGTTTTACTATCGAGTAAACCCTGATTGATACCCCAGGCCATCCCGTACACAAAAAGTGCTGTTCCGGTAAGCTCTTTACCACCAAAATTCGTTGGATCATGCAAACTCACATTCCAGTAGCCATCCATACGTTGGATCGGGGGTAACGACTTCATCATCTCCAGGTATGTCTTTTCATACTCTTCCCGGTGTGGTGCATTTTTGGGCATAATGTCCAGGACTCGAACCAGAGCCGCCACCACCCAGCCATTTCCCCGCGACCAGTAACAATCCTTTCCATTGGGTTCTTTGTAAGGTGGCACGAAATCTTTATCTCGCCACCACAACCCGTCTTTTGGATTATAAAGCCCGTTGCCGCCGTGTCTGGTTTTCGAGTACTTATATATCTCGTACATCTTCTCGAAGTAGGCTTGGTCTTTTTCTAACACGCCCAATTTCGCAAACACCGGCATAGCCATCTGCAACGCATCGACCCAGCTCCAATCCTCAATTTTATCGCTTTGCACCATCGCATCGATCGATGCTTTGATGTCGCGTAGGCGTTCAGGTTTGCGGTCAATCAGGTATAGGTCAATGTAGGTCTGGCCACAACATTGGTCGTCGGCGTTGCGTGTATTAATGCCACTTCGGAGTCCCCAATGATGTTTTTCGCCCCAGTCAACAGCGTAGTCGTAATAGGCTTTTTTCTTGTCGAGTTCGTATAAAGCCATCAACCCCTCATAATACACGGCTCGTGTCCAGATGTTGCTGGGCCGTGTTTTATTGGTCACGATTTCCTTGCCGGGGTCGGGCCAGGTTTTCATGAAATACTCATTCGCCAACGTCATTTTGGCGATAATCTCTTTTCTATCCGGAAGTTTCTGTGCCTGCGCGGTAAACGCGAGCGCAAAGCACAAAAGACTGATTTTGATTACAGAGGTGGGGATATTCATGGTGAGCCGAAATAATTTACCGAAAGCTTTAAAGCGATTGATTTGTACCCACGGGCTTCAGCCCGTGTATCCATTAAAAACACAGGCTAAAGCCCGTGGGTACAAATTAATGCGCTACAGCGTGAGCGGTGTATTTCTTCAGCTCGACACAGTCGCCAGGAAGTGGATACGGATTCCAGTGTTGGTGTATAGCCAGGGCGGCTCCTAACGCCGACGCCTGCGCCACCGATGCCGCGTAAATTTCAATACCCGGAAAGGCCGTAGCCAGCAGATTCATGTAAATTGGATTTTTTCCGAAGCCACCATCCACAAAAATACGCTTCACGGGTGAACCAGCCAGAACGAGGTTTGTCGAAATCAACTGCTGCGAAACAATATCGAGGATAAGCTGGTGATAGGCCACATTGTAGGTGTCAAAATCATCCAGATTTCGTTGTCCAAACAGTGACCCCTTCATCGATAACAGTTGATTTCCTTTTGCATCTTCGCCAGTAGTTACCTGACTTACATGCTGCCGCAACTGGTCAATCGTCTCCGGATTATAGGCAACCTGTTTATACTGGTCGACGGGCACCTGAAAATGTTCTGCCAGTCGCTTCACCTGCTGTTCATGTTCATAGCCAGCAAACAACCGGGCCGACTTTACAGGCTGGCCTTTGTAATGCATGTAATTCAAACAATCGTACTGCAATTCTTCCGGTGTCAGTGGTCGGTTGTTGAACGGGTTCATACTCACGCACCAGGTTCCGGTCGAAATCAAAACGAAGGGTTCCTGAAAAGACGCCAGATACGGAATCAACGCCGACGAACTATCGTGCAACCCAACGCCTACTTGAAGCACATCCTCACCGAAAGCAGTCGAACGAGCAGAATCAGAGGCAACAATAGGGGCCAGACGGGTTTCCAGTTGTTCGTCGATAACCCATTTATGATAGTCCTGCCGATCAAAATCCCAAAGCATGGTATGGCACCCAATACTGGTCAGGTCAGAAACTGGCCAGCCGCTAATGAGATGACTAACGTACTGAGGCAAATGCAAAGCAAACGCCAGTTTCGCATACAAGTCAGGCTGTTCGTATTTAAGCCTATATAACTGAAGGCCAGAGTTCAAGCTCCCCAGCGAAGGCGACGCCGTTTGTCGGGTTAAGGTCGATTCGCCACCGTACCCATCGAAAAGTTGCTGTAATAATTGGCTGGGGTAAGCTTTCAGGTAATTATATAAAGGCGTAAGCGGTTGGCCCGTCTGATCGATATAAACCAAACTAGCTCCATATGTCGAAAAGTTTACGGCCTTCACCGTAAATTCCGGCATGGTCATCACCTCAGTAAGTGAAGTCGTAACCCAGTTAGTGAGCCGATTTAGGTCGTCGCATGAGTCACCATCTTCATCCTGAATCTCGTCAAACTGCTCCGATTTCTCCAGAACGATTCGATAATGTTCATCAAAGAGAAACAACTTTTTATTGGTCTTACCAATATCGAAAATGGCAATGACAGGCGTAGGCATAATTTAATGATAGAATGAGTGAATGATAGAATGAGTGAATGGCTAGTAGAAAATTATTCACTCATTCTATCATTCACTCATTCAAAATTATTTATAGTCCCGTTGCTACTGTTTTGGCACCCCGCTCGCCGATGAGTTGCTGGCGAACATTGAGTTGGCGATATAAACCCAGCGGATTCAAGGCGGCCCCGGCCCGGCGACGAGCTTCGGCTACCAGTGGGCGAACATCGGTCCGGAACGCATCCTGAAGGATTTCCTGAGCGCGAACAGGGTCGTTGGCTTCGCGGGCTTCTTCAAGCGCAGCACGATCAACTAAAAGCGCCTGTGCATAAGCGAGTTGAATAGCCTCCACGGACTGTAGTAAATCTTCGAGCGGGTCTTTCACGTTATGGCTCGCGTCAATCATCCAACCCAAATCTTTGGCGTGATTCATTCCCCGAGCGTCCAGACCATCGACTAATTCGGTGAAGATCAGGAACAACTGATAAGGCTTAACGCTGCCTGCCGTCAGGTCATCGTCGCCGTATTTAGAGTCATTGAAATGGAAGCCCCCCAGTTTGCCCTGATGCAAGAGGATCGCTACAATCTGCTCGATATTGGCATTGGGAAGGTGGTGACCGAGATCAACGAGCGTGTAAGCTTTTGGCCCTAATTTGTTGGCATACAGAAAGCTACTGCCCCAATCGCCCACGGTCATTGAATAGAAATTCGGCTCGAAGGCTTTGTATTCAACGAACAACTTCCAGTCGTCGGGGAGTGCTGCATAGATTTCTTCAAGACTCGACAGTGTGCGGTCGAAAGCTTTTCGGAAATTAAGCTGACCAGGAAAGCAGGAGCCATCGGATAACCAAACCGTCAAGGCATCTGAACCCAGTGCCACCCCATGCCGAATCACTTCGATATTATGATCGATAGCCTGTTGTCGAATGGCCGGATCGGTATGTTGCAGTGAGCCGAATTTATAACTCAACGGCTGATCTGGTTGGTCCTGAAAGGTATTCGAGTTCACAGCATCGAAGCGCAGACCATGTTTGGCAGCAAGTTGTTTGATCGCCTGTGGATCGGTTGGGATATCCCAGGGGATATGAAGCGAAATAGCCCCACTGGCCCGATTCAATGCGTGGAGCAGGCCCACGTCGGCAATTTTTTCTTCGAGTGAACGAGGTTCTCCCCCCACCCGGAAAACGCCCAAAGCGAGTACCGCCTGTACCTAGCGCCCAGCTTGGTATAGCAATCTGAAAATCAATCAGTTTCTGGATGATCGGTTCCGCCGTAGCGACTTCCTGTGTCCAGTATGACAGCTTCCGTTGGTGGCCTTCCAACAGCGTCTGGTTATAATCTGCAATATGTTCGGGTTCGAGTTGCATAAAGGTGTCTGGGTTTGAGGTTTACGGTTTGAGGTTTGAGGTTTACGGTTGGCTGATGCGAGAAACACTAGCGCGTCAGCCAACCGTAAACTTCAAACCGTAAACCATATATCTATTCTACCGCACAAACGCCATCGCGACACCGCCGTCTACGTTCAGGACGTTGCCGGTTGATTTAGCGAGTAAGCCGTTGGTGAGGGCAAGGCAGGCATTGGCGATATCCTCAGGCAAGATGATTTCGTTCAATAATGTCCGTTTCGCGTAATAAGCCGGGAGTTCGGGAACGGTGATGCCATAGGCTTTAGCGCGACCTTCGGCCCAGGCACCCGCCCAGATTTTCGAATCTGAAATGACGGCGTCTGGATTCACGACATTCACCCGGATATGATCTTTACCCAACTCCGCTGCGTTCAAACGGCTCAGGTGTAGTTGTGCTGCTTTGGCCGATCCATAACCCGCGTTGTTCGGGCCTGACACCAAGGCGTTTTTGCTGACGATGTTAATAACATCCCCACCGAGTTTCTGCTTCCGCATCACCTCAACGGCTTGCTGCGTCACCAGGAACTGACCTTTTACCAATACGTCGTACAGTAAATCCCAATCTTTCTCGGTATGTTCTTCAATAGGCTTGGAGATGCTTAACCCAGCGCAGTTAACCACGATATCGACACCACCAAAGGCCAGCGTAGCCGTTTCGAACGTTGACGCAATCGTATCAGCTTTCGTTACGTCCAGTTGATCAGCCGCGTAGGCATCTTTACCGTATTGCTGCTGAAACTCATCTTTCGCGCCAGCCAGTCGATCGGCATCGTTATCATTGATGACCACAACAGCTCCTTCGGCCAGGAATTTCTTGGCGATCGCTTTTCCGATCCCCCCTGCGCTTCCTGTAATCAGGGCAATTTTACCCGACAACGGCTTGGGCTTCGGCATCCGCTGAAGTTTAGCTTCTTCGAGCAGCCAGTATTCAATATCGAACGCTTCCTGTTCTGGCAATCCCACATAATCTGACACCGCTTCGGCGCCTTTCATTACATTGATGGCGTTGGTATAAAACTCAGCCGCTACCCGCGCCGTTTGCTTGTCTTTGGCAAAGGTGAACATACCTACAGCTGGCCATAACAACACGACTGGATTTGGGTCACGGATGGCCGGGCTATTGTCATGTTTGCAGCGTTCGTAGTACGCAGTGTAGTCGGCGCGGTAATCTTCAAACGCCTTTTCCAGATAAGCAATGCTACCCTCACCAGCTAATTGAGCAGGGTCTAATACTAGCGGGCGTATTTTGGTGCGCAGGAAGTGGTCAGGGCAACTTGTTCCTAAGCGGGCCAAACGAGGCAGGTCGTTCGAGTTTACGAACTCAAGTACGCGCGCGTCGTCGGTGAAATGGCCAATCATCTGGCGATGGCCTGAAGCCAACCCCCGCAGAACCGGCATCAATGAAGCGGCCTGTTTTTTCCGGGTATCGGCGTCGGTATTTTCCAGTGCCTGACCACCGAATACAGGGCGTTTTTTGCCATAGTTTTGATTCAGGAATTCGGACGCCTGCTCGATAACTTCGAGCGTATTCATATACGACTCGTAGGAGGTTTCGCCCCAGGTAAACAAACCGTGACCACCCAGGATAATACCACGCAGGTTAGGGTTTTTCTGAACGGCTTCTTCCAGTTTCAGACCAAGATCGAAACCAGGACGTTGCCAGGGGATCCAGGCCATTTTATCGCCCCAGATCTGATGCATGATGGCTTCGCCGTCGCGGCTGGCAGCAATAGCAATCAGTGCATCGGGGTGTAGGTGATCAATATGTTTATACGGCAGCAAGCCGTGTAAAGGCGTATCGATAGAAGGCGCAGCGCACTTAGGATCGAAGAGGCAATGGTCGAAAAGGCCAACCATTTCATCTTCAAATTCAAGACCACGATACCGGCTTTTTAGTGCATGTAGGCGCTCTACGTAGAGGTTAGCGCAGCCTTTCTTCGTTAGGGTACCAATATCACCACCAGATCCTTTTACCCACATTACTTCAACGGGTTCGCCGGTCAGTGGGTTGGTTTCCATTAACTTAACTGATGTATTTCCACCGGCATAATTGGTCAGGCGCAGATCAGCCCCGAGTAGGTTAGAGCGGTAAATAAACAAAGCCACTTCATCACCAGCCAGTTCTGCGGCCTTTTTCTCATCCCAGAGGTAGCTAACGTAGTTGAACGCTTGCGTTGTATTCATAAATAGTTAAATAAGTATATCCGACAGTAATCTTGTTTTAGACAAAGTACGTTACCCTCACTTTCTCCTGCTTCATGTACTCTCCTGTTATAATCACATTATAATGAGAGAAAACGTAAACCGTTTTTTCACTTCCAATTGGGCGAATATACAGGAGAGAACAGGTAAGTTTCTGTAACAAACGAGGATAAATTTGTTGGAAATCATGACAGCAATATCCGTATACTATTGCTTATCCTGCTCAATCGAATTTATATTTCATAATTAGATAACCATGGCTGTAATCTGGGGTGTTTTATTTCACGCATTAACCGGTGGCCAACGTTTTTAAACCAGTATTGTTCTTAATTTTTTATGCAAGTTCTGATTGGTATCATTTACCACACGATTGGTGGCGGTTTTTCGGGCAGTTTTTACATGCCTTTTAATAAAGTGAAAGGCTGGGCCTGGGAAAGCTACTGGATTGTTGGCGGTATTTTTTCCTGGCTCATTGTACCTCCCTTAGCCGCCTACTTAACCATCCCCGATTTTCCAGCCATTATTGCCTCGGCTGATATGAATGTTAAGCTGCTCACGTTCGTCTTTGGTTTGCTATGGGGCATCGGTGGGCTGACGTATGGTCTGGGCGTTCGCTATCTGGGCATGTCGCTCGGTAATTCAGTCGTATTAGGATTCAGCTCGGCGTTCGGGGCACTGGTACCTTCTATCTATTATAATCTCAACCCCGTTAAAGGCAAAGTCTCGTTTACTGATATGCTGGGCTCAAGCGGGGGGCAGTTGGTATTACTGGGCGTACTGGTTTGCCTCATCGGAATTGCCATCTCAGGTAAGGCTGGCATGATGAAAGAAGCTGAACTTTCGGAAGCCGAGAAGAAAGCGTCTGTCAAAGAGTTCAGCCTTGTAAAGGGGCTAATCATTGCCGTAATCTCCGGTATTCTAAGTGCCTTCTTCAACTATGGAATCGAAGCAGGCAAACCCCTGGCCGATCAGGCTGTTGTGCAAGGTTGCAATCCCCTGTTTCAGAATAACGTAACCTACGTGGTGGTACTATGGGGCGGGCTGACCACCAACTTTTTGTGGTGCATGTACTTAAATGCCAAGAATAAAACCTTCGGCAATTATACCGATACCCGGACACCCATTCTGGCCAATGTTCTTTTTTCGGCAACTGCTGGTACTATGTGGTTTCTCCAGTTTTTCTTCTACGGAATGGGTGAAAGCAAGCTGGGCAATGGTGCCAGTTCCTGGATTACGCACATGGCCACTATCATTCTGACCGCGAATATATGGGGCTTGTATCTGAAGGAGTGGTCGGGGGTGTCGGTTGCTACCTTTCGTACCTTCGTCACCGGTATTGTTGTTATTCTTATTGCAATCGTCTTGGTAGGAATCGGCAATTCCCTTTGAGCAGAGGCTGAACGCATAAAAGGGAAATATCTGGCCGTGTAAAGCGACTTAATAAACAGGAAGCCGGTCAACGCAATGAGTAAATTTGCGTTGACCGGCTTCTATTCGTTTATCGCCTTGCCTATATTGCGGGCCAAAAGCTAGAAAACAAAGGCAGAAGATTAAAAAGTCATTAAATTGCCAACATTTATCGATCGCAAAATCGGTTGGTTAATTTACCTAATAGAGTAAAAACTAACACTAAGCAAACACAATGGATATTACACGAATCTTTAAAAACAATCAAAGTTGGGTTCAAAAGAAGCTGAGCGTAGAACCAGGTTACTTCAGTGATCTCTCCAAAGGACAGACTCCAGATATCCTCTACATTGGTTGTTCAGATAGCCGTGTAACAGCCGAAGAGCTGATGGGCGTATCACCCGGCGAAGTGTTTGTACTTAGAAACATTGCGAACATGGTTCCCAATACGGATCTGGGTGTAATGTCTGTTATTAACTATGCCGTAGTACACCTTAAAGTAAATCACATAGTAGTTTGTGGGCATTACAATTGTGGTGGCGTCCAGGCAGCTATGAAATCAGCCGATATGGGGATATTGAATCCATGGCTGAGAAATATCCGTGACGTGTATCGAACGCACAGGGATGAATTAAATGCTATTGCCGACGAGGAACAACGCTATAAACGATTAGTGGAGTTGAATGTTGAAGAACAATGTATCAATGTTCTAAAAACGGCAGAGGTGCAAAAAGCCCAACTGGATCGAGGTCTTACTGTTCATGGATGGGTTTTTGATGTACACTCAGGTCAGTTAATCGACCTGCAAATTGACTTTATAAAGCTGTTAGAAAACATCAAAGAAATTTATCGTCTCGATTGAGACAGGCTTGATAAACAGGCAGAAACAAAGTCATAGTAAATAATAAGGGGATAGTCAGAGTGACTATCCCCTTATTATTTACTATGACTAATGGAGGATTTACGAATAGAATTATACTAGTTTTTTGTCATGAACTGTGTCAAAAAACAAGTTTTAAGCCAAATTTTGTTTGGATAGGCTGAACCCATTGACGAATTCAATATTCTTCTTCACCACCACAAACACCTGATGCAACAACTTATTCATCACCGCCACCATCGCCACTTTGTGGCATTTACCCTTGGCCCGTAGCCGATCATAAAGCGCTTTACAGCCCAAATTGTATTTACGGGCCGAACGAGCTGCCATGTATAAAAGGCCCCGTACATACCCTAAACCCGTGCGGGCCATCCGACCACGCCGACGAACCGAACTGCCCGATTGAGTTTGACTGGGGGCAATGCCCACGAACTTAGCTACCGCTTTGGCTGACTCGAATCCAGCCAGCCCATTGGTGGCCGTGCACAAGGCTTGAGAGGAAGCCGGCCCAATCCCCTTGACCCGCTGCATCCGCTCCGAAATGGCCTGCAACTCCTGTTGACTCAGCTGATCCAGTTCCTCTTCAAAGAGCGCAATCTGAGTCAGGTAGCTCTGTTGGAGAACCAGCAGGCTAGCCTTGACTTTCTGACTGGCCCGGGGGTCGAACGACAGCGCATGAAGCTGATTAGCCACCGCTTGCTGACTGATTCGCAGGTCGTTGAGGTGTTTGTGCTGTTGGCGAAGCTGATGTAGAGACTCATCGGCCAGTTGCGAAGGCTGGGGCTGAAAGACTTGTCCGTAGCGCGCCAATAGTGCCGCATCGCTCCGGTCGGTCTTGCTGATAGACTTCAGAGTGGCGGCAAAGCCTTTGCTTTGGTTGGGCGTAAGGAGGCTAAAGGGGCGATTTTGCAGGGCTAATACCCAAGCTAATCGAGCCGAATAGGTACCTGTATGCTCGAAAATGAGGTGGCTATTGGCGGGCAGTTCAGCAGCCCATTGCTCAATGGAGTCCGCTTGGTTGGGCAGGGTTTGATAGGCCCATTGGGGTTGCCCATTGGCATCGATTCCGATTTGGTAGCTGATGTGTAAGGTCTCTTTACTGACATCAACCCCGTAATAGATAGCTGGTTGGTTCATGCTAAAAACGAAAAAAGCGGGATACTACTCATGCTCTCGACATCATTGTGAAACGGGCTATATGCCCACTGAACTGTCCGGGTTCCATGAGATTGGCTCTCCAGGCTACCGATCATGACAACCGGTCTTTTAGACCATCCCGACGTAGGTATGACCTGGAGAACCAAAGATTATTTGTTCAGAGCAAACTTACAATCCCGACGTCAGGAGGGATCTTCGGTAAATAACCAGTTGCCGAAGATCCCTCCTGGCGTCGGGATGACAAAAAATGATATTATAAATAATTGAAAATCAGTTGATAATTTTAGATTCTATCCATTATTCACGTTATTTATTAGAATACCTCTCGGGCAATTTTCATTACGTTATCCGCCTTACCCATCGTGTAAAAGTGCAAGACAGGTGCCCCAGCGGCTGTCAGTTCACGGCATTGTTGAATACACCACTCCACCCCTACCTGCCGGGCCTGCTGGTCGTTTTCACAGGCTTCAACTGCCTTAACCAAATCTTCGGGTAGTTCTAGATGAAAGAGCTTTGGTAATATCTGAAGTTGCTTACGCGTACTGAGCGGTTTCAGCCCCGGAATAATGGGCACTGTAATACCTTCCTGCCGACAGCGATTTACAAAGGCCAGGTATTTTTGATTATCGAAAAACATTTGAGTTACAATGTAATCGGCTCCCTTCTCGACTTTCTGTCTGAGGTAATGAAAATCAATGTCGTGATCGATGGCTTCAAAATGTTTTTCGGGATAGGCCGCCACGCCAATACAGAAGTTACTGGGAGCCAGCGGTGTATCTTCTTCGTGCAGATAAATTCCCCGATTCATATTGGCAACCTGCTCCACTAATTCACTCGCATAGGAATAACCGTTCTCTTTCGCCTTGAAGGTGCTGAACGGCTTGGCAGGATCGCCCCGAAGAACTAACGCGTTATCAATGCCCAGATAATGTAGATCGATCAGGAAATCTTCTGTTTCTTCCCGTGTGAATCCCCCACAGAGCACGTGAGGAACCGGATCGACTCCAAACCGATGCATAATGGCGGAACAAATCCCTACTGTTCCGGGCCGTTTCCGGGTCACAATTTTCTGAATAGTCCCATCAGGTAACGGGCGCTCAATGTATTCTTCGCGATGGTAAGTGACGTCGATAAACGGCGGCTTGAACTCCATCAATGGCTCAATGTTGTCGAGCAGATTTTTCAGGTTATCTCCTTTGATAGGCGGAATTACTTCAATCGAAAAAATGGGTTTGCCGTTCGCGGCCTTAATGTGATCGGTAATTTTAGTCATTCGTCAATGCTAGAAAATCTATTTTGTATACCGGTGTAAGCCACTCAGATATACGACCATTAAAAGATGTGAGGTGATCATAAAGCCCATGCAGGCAATTAGCTCCCCTCGTTCGGTCACAACATATTGAAGGATAACACTCGTACTATAAGCAACACCTGACAAAGCCAGGATGCAGCCCCCCGCCCATCTAGCCAGTCCTTTTTTATTAATAACAGTGGTTTGATCTACATTGGAAAGTAAGCCAACCCATTCAAAGCGCCAGATCAGGATGCCTAAAAGAGAGATAAACCCTCCTAATATGAAATAGACACCTCCCATAGTAGGCTAACATTTTTACCGCGAAAACATCGCAAGCCGCATGTAAATTCCATTCGCAGGGCCATTGCTCCAGGGCTGTATATCTAGCCGACGTCCAAGCTTTGTTTTATCCTTTACTTCGTGGAGCTTTGGGATACCCCACCCTACCAGCGATCCGAACGCAGCGCCAGCCAGTAGATCAGTCGGATAATGTAAGCCGCCCTCGTATCGTAACACCGCTGTAGCAGAAGCCAAGCCGAGTGAACCAATCCAGACAACAGGCTTCAGCTTCGAATGCGGGAAATAATGGCGAAATACCTCACTGGTAAACACGGCAGTAGCAAAAGCATTGGTTGCATGACCCGAAAAAAACGACTCGCGAGCATCGCGCGTCAGCTTTTCATCCAAAGGAGCTGCGGGATTATAGACATAGGGCCGGGTTCGCTGCGTAACGCCTTTTATCGTCCGTTCAATTCCACTCGCCAGCAATATTGTCTCCAGATACATGACAGCCACTGTTTTGATATCCTGCCGCATGGGCTTTGTGCCAACCGTTAGTAATCCTGCCAATGCCACATTGCCTACCAACGTAACATCGCTCAAACGGTCGGCAGTTGTAGACCAGCGATAAACCGCCTTCCGATCAAAGGCATTAATATCGTTGGGATTGAGGGCATTAATTTCAGTCTGGGTGAGCGGATCAATCGTATGACTGAGCGCGACTGATGCCCCCAGAGCCACTGCACCGGCCCCCAATAACGTAACTTCCCGGCCAGTCTTTAATGCATACGGCGACTGCGCAAAGGAGTAATTAATGACTAATGAACAATGGATGATGAGTAATGCGATGAGTCTCAATGTTTGTCTATTTAATTTAAGCGAATCTATTATTGTCTTACCCATTATACATTTTTCATTAATCATCATACATTTTCAAACCACCCGCACCACCTCTGGCTCATCAGACAAGTACACCAATCGTGCCTCAACTTCAGGATACCCCATTTCCCGATACAAATTTGCGAAATAGCGTAAGGTAGTCACTGGTTTGTCGTTCTGATCTTCTTTTTCTACTGGCCTTGATTCATATTGAACTAAAACGACCTGTCCATTCGGGTAATGCACCACCCGATGGGGCGCACCATGCATCCGTTTGCTGCTCAGAATAGTTCGATCGGTATCAACGCGAAGGGATGAATCGAACAAGGCAGCCAGGTCTGGGTGAGAGACAATCGCCAGCAAACTTAATTTTAATACTTCGCATTCGATTTTTCGGATAAGCCCTTCGCTAACGAGTTGACGAAGGACGGTGTCAATAACCTCTGGGCCTTTTATCAGGCTCAACGCTGCACACAACTTACGGTCTCGTTCGCGCGTACGCTCAAAGGTGGCCACGTCAAACATACGATCGGCCAGCCGACGAAGTTGCATATCCTGCCCCCGATTGCCACTGACGATCGTGTCCAGATAAATCTCATCGATCTCTTCCTCTGGCCGATAATGCGGTACCGCATCCGAACACAGACTTATTTCATAACTCGATCGGCCTTTCTCCCAGGCACAGCCGCAATTTCGGGCCACTTCGCTATCGCGCAGGAACGCATGCAGCCAATAGCTAACGTCTTTCTGATTGCCAACCTTCTCAAAATCACCTCCTTTGGTAATGATATATAACCGATCCGTTGGTCGGGTAAACGCGACATACAGCAGGTTCATATTCTCGATAAAGGTCCGCGTCAACTCCTCTTCATATTGAGCTGCTATCGACGCAGGGGCACTGCGTAGTTTGCTGGTCGTGTTCGATGGAGCAGATGTGAGTCGGGCAAATTTCCCCAGTTCGGTTGCGTGCGACAGGGCATCGGTACGAATCTCGGCCAGATCGAGCCAGATCGTACTGTCGTTTATCGGCTCAACCCGCCAGTTGGCGAACGGAATAATGACCACTGGAAACTCCAGCCCCTTCGACTTGTGAATTGTTTGAATACTCACCGCATTACGGGCGTTCCCCTCCACCGAAATCTTCTGCCGAACACTTTCCCAATACACCAGAAAATCACTCAGATGGCCGCTTCGTTTCTGGTTGAACGTCAGCACTTCATCCAGGAATCGAAACAAAAATGGATTGTGTTCCGCCTGATTGAATAGATCAAACTGGGCGATCAGGCGCTCAGCTAACTCGTATGGATTTAGTTGTCCTAATACATACGGATCGAGTGGATAGCCTTCTACGGCCAGGTAATCATAGACTGCCGAAATGTCGTCTTCGGCCACGTTACGAAGTTTCTCGGTCAACGCATCATCAGGAAAAATACCCTGTACAACCCGATGAAATAGATAGAGCAATTCATAGCGAAGCATCCGCAGATCGGGACGCTGCAACACCTGCATGACCGTAATCAACCATTTTACCGGATCTGAAAATTCCAACGATAACGAATCGGCCGAGACCAATGGAATCTGGCGTATGTTCAATTCATTGGCCAGGATTCTGGCGTGCGATTTCTTCCGACACAGAATCGCTATATCGCCATACTGATACCCTTCTAGCAACGATTTTTCCAGATGCGCAATGGTCGTTTCGAGCATTTGTGTCGTGAGGTCTTTACCGAGTTCGTCATCTTTATCAACGAAATCAATCTGAACATGCCCTGCCTTGTTGGCTTTGGGTTGCGCTTTCTGATGAAACTGCCGTTCGGCATCAAACACATCCGTCAGTTTCGGATGCTGATACTCGAATTGACGGGCCACGAACTCAAAAAAATCATTATTGAATCGGACAATTGGCTCCGCGCTCCGCCAATTGGTATCCAGTATTTCGGGTTCCAGCTGCCCGTCGAGCATACCGATGCGGTCGGCGGTCCAGGACGCCGGATTGTGCGCCACTTTCAGACTTTCCAGATCCTGCCGATGCAAGGCAACAATCTGATCCATATCGCCCCCCCGGAAGCGGTAAATTGCCTGTTTGCCGTCGCCTACAGCCAGGTTGAAATGAGCGGCCCCAAGGGAGTTTTCAATGAGTGGCAGTAGGTTGGCAAACTGGAGTCGCGAGGTATCCTGAAATTCATCGATCAGGATGTGGTTGTACTTCGTACCCAGTCGTTCATACAAAAACGGCACAGGCTCCGTTGCTACAATACTCAGAATTTTCTTGTTGAATTCTGAAATATGCACCCGACCATCTTTCTGAAGCAAATCATCGAATTCTACGCGCATTTGCTTCAATAGCGCCAGTTTCTGCAAATGCGGCAACAAACAATCGAACAACGTTACTTCCCGACTACTTTCGCTTCGGATGACCTCAATCTGGTCAAAACAGTTGCACAGTTCTTCTTTAATACTGTCTATAGGACCTGTTATGGTAAGCGGAGACTTGGGAACATACCAGTCACCTTCAATCTGCTTCCGGTGTGTAGCAGTTGGTTCTTTCTCGAAATTAGAAAAGGCAATCGTCTTAAAATAAGCGGCTACGCTGTTCTTCTTGCCTTTAAAATCCTCTTCACTAAGTCCTTTGCTGGTGATCAACGACCAGGCTCGTTGGCCCTGATCAACAATTGAGGTTTCAACCTGCCGATTATGCTCCATCAATTGAAGCCGGATAGTTCGCAGTGCCCCTGGCGATAGCTCCTGAGCCGCATTTACAGCATCGTAGAACTGATCGGAGGTAAGATTTCGGCCAAACTCCTTAAGCAGTTCGGGTAGTTGGTTCCAGCTTTTTCCTTCCGCAGCAGTATTCGTATAATACTCGCTCAGAATTGCCGTAATCTCCTCCATCTCCTCTGTGCCCGCCTTTTCAATCAGGTTATCTATGGCCAGCTCGAGGACTTCGTCGGTTTCCATTTCTACCTCAAACGAATAGGGCAACCCAAGTTCATCGGTAAAAGCCATCACGACACGCTGCGTAAACGAGTCAATCGTTGTGACACTGAAATCGGCGTAGCGATGGAGAATTGTTCTAAAAACTGATGAGGCTTTTTTGCGTAATTCAGTCTTGGCAATGGCGAATGAATCGGTGTTTAGCGGTGTGCCGTAGAGTTCGACGACCAATTCATCCAGCAAGGGAAGTTCTTTTGTACCGGCAATATCAGAGAGCCGTTCGAGAATCCGGTTCTTCATCTCGTTAGCGGCAGCGTTTGTAAACGTTACGGCCAGAATATGCCGGAAATAATCGTCCTTCGCAGCTGGCCGAAGTGCCAGTTTCAGGTACTCTTTGGTAAGCGTATACGTCTTACCCGACCCCGCCGAAGAACTGTAGATTTTGAACATGGAAGGAAAGGGAGGAGAGGGAGGAAGGGGAAAGAGGGAGAATGGAAGAAATGGAGAATATAGAGTCCTTGTATTCCTCTTCCTCCCTCTTTTCCCTTTCCTCCCTCTCCTCCCTTTCTTCCATTCTCCCTCTTTTAAAAATTATACCGTAGCCCCACACCTGTATTTAAGTTCAGGAAGAATGGGGCCTGGAAAAGCTCGACGTAAGCACCGGTTTCCAGGAAAAACGAGTAGGGTTTGCCAACCGGAAAAAACTCTAGTCCGGCAATACCCGAACCACCAAGCGAAAGATTCCCTTTTACGTAGTCAACGGATTGCCCAGCCAAATAATCGGGATAATAGCGACGATTGTTGAGTTGTCCACCAAATCCATAATACGCCCGTACACTTTCGCTTTTCGTTAGGGCTGTATGCCATAAGTAGTGGCCCTGGATAGCCAGACCAACGCTTTTATAATCACCGGAACGATAACTCCGCTTGGTGCCGTAAATACCGCCATAGGTCCCGATGTTTAGATCGAAGGCATGGTTCGTGCCGAAGTATTTTCGAATATTCACGCCTGACGGCTCTCCAATACGAGCGCCGATCGCCCAGTTATTATACTGCGCCTGTGCATCGTTTGTCGATACTACCCAGCCAGCGAGGGCCAATACGGTTATTAAAAACGATTTTTTCATAGAGTAAGTAATTAATCTCCCTTAGACTACAGGGTTCGTATCTCGTAACAGGTCATTTTCCCCTAAATGCCAGCACAAAAACTCAGGCATTTGAAACAGCCTCTGGTTTTGTGGCATCGTCGCCCGTTCCGAGGGGTAAATCTATACTTTCCGTTGCGTTTTCTATTGTATTCATCACGGCCAACAGTCGTTCATTTTCAGCGCGTATTCCCACCGAAATACGTAAACAACCACCACATAGTTTCACTTTTGATCGGTCCCGAACAATCACTTGCTGGTCAATCAAGTGCTCAAACATCCCTTTGGCATCGGCAAATTGAACGAGTAAAAAATTAGCGTCGGAGGGGTGAATAACCTGCACAGATGGCAAAGAACGTAGATTATCGGCCAAAAACTGCCGTTCCGTCAAAATTTGCCGAACCATGTCATTCTTCTCGTCTTCGTGCGAAAGCGCATCCAGAGCAAGTACCTGCGTAGGTGCCGAAATGTTATAGGGTGGTTTGATTTTATTGAGTATCCCAATAAGCTCTTCCGACGCAAAACACATTCCTAACCGTAACGCAGCCAATCCCCACGCCTTCGAGAAGGTTTGTAATACGACCAGATTTGGGTACTTATCCAACTCGCTCGTCCAGGAAGGCGTATCAGCAAAATCAATATAGGCTTCATCTACAATCACTAACGAATGATCGGCAGCTTCGAGAATCGTCCGAATGGCATCGGCCTGGAGCAGATTGCCCGACGGATTATTGGGCGAGCACAGCCAGATCAGTTTTGTGTTGGGCGTGATAGCAGCCAGCACAGCCTCGGTATCTACCTGAAAATCGGGCGTTAGTGGCACTTTGACCAACTCAACATCATTCACAGCCGCCGACACTTCATACATGCCATAGGTTGGCGGCATAATCAACAAATTGTCCTTGCCCGGCACACAGGTAGCCCGAACGAGTAAGTCAATGGGTTCGTCCGAACCATTTCCCAGAAAAATCTGCTCAGGCCGAACCCCTTTGATGGGTGCCAGTTTCTGCTTGATGGCCCACTGGTGTGGGTCAGGGTAACGGTTGTAATCGCCCGTATCTGTAGTTGACCCAATCGGATTTTCATTGGCATCCAGAAACACGCCCACCTTACCCGTATACTCGTCACGAGCCGAAGAATAGGGTGTCAACGATAGAATGTGGGGGCGAAGGAGATTATTGAGATTGAATGGTTGCATTAGCTTAATTTCTGAAAAAATCGTGGGTCAAATTCAATGGACTCCACGGCAATTAGTTTTACGTCAGCAAAAAAAACATGTGCTGGATTGAGCAGATAATTATACTCTGACCGAACGATTACGGAAGGTACTCGTAACAGAAGTGAGTCATTGGAAGCCAGCCATTTACTTCCAACTTGTTGTGTATAGGCTTCGTCGATTTGCCAGTTTTCAAGCAACTGCCCACTGTTTACAGCGGGAATATGATCTGGTACGTACAAAACCAAAACCCGGTAATCGGTTGGAGGCTGCGATTGGCGTAAATGAACCAATGTCTCTAAAATTGCCAGCGATCGACTGCTAGTCGTATAAAGAGCGGGTTTACCAACTTCGTTCCATCGACCTCCGTATACAGCGGCCCCATTACCCGACAGGTCATTGGCGTATATCTGGCGAGTAACCCGAAATAACTCCATCAGGCAAAAATTCCGTGTTCAATCCGACCCAACTCGCGGTCAACGATACCAATTCCTTTGTGCGTTTTGAGAAATTCAACCGGACGTCGATTCCCTAACGATAAAATTGAACCATGAAGCCAATCCCGAAAATACGCTTTACCCAAGGCATCTTCGCCGTGTTCGAACAGTTCGGCTAACGCAACAATATGATCCGAAACAATGTCGCTCAAGCGGTCACTGTCCTGGTAACGTTGTAGATTACGGGGTGTAACGGGCAAATACTCCACTAATTCTTTTGGTTCAATACCCAATGAATCAGCCAGATATCGAATCGTTGCTTTAGGCACCCCCTGCTCAATAAGCTGCATCAAGTCGGCTTCACTACGAATAACTCGTCCGAGTATTTCATTGCCGCCCAGGCGATTGGCGATGGCTATGATTGTCATAATGAGGAATTATTTCCTTAAAAATACGGACACTTTTCTATGACCCCAAATTGATGCACAGAGATTAACTAATAAAGGGCTACTTAACTACTAGTTGGTGTTGGTCGCCACTGAAATGATCGTTCGTCGATTGCCCGCATGGTACAAAGTATGCCGTTCAGGTGGTCGTATTCGTGCTGGATCAGCTCGGCCAGTTTCCAGTCTGTGATCGCCCAGGTATGCGGTTGCCAGTGCTCATCCCGATAGGCCAGTGTCAGACGGCAATGTCGCCGGACACGCACGAGTAAATTTGGGAAACTCATGCAATCGTCCCAGAGTTCATCGGTCTCGTCGCTAACGGTAACCAATTCGGGGTTGATAATAATCTGGGGACGATCTACATTCAGATAAATCAGCCGTTTCATAATACCGAGCTGTGGAGCGGCAATGCCTCGTCCAAACTGGTACTTCGCTCTGATTTCTTCCATCACGTTGTGCAAATCGGCCGCCCAGCCTATCACCAACGGAAGCTCTGATTCCAAAACTGGCTCGCAGGTTTCGTACAGACGTGGATCACCCAAAAGCAGGAGGTCAGCGAGGTGTTTCATGAGCAATCAATTTATAAGCGCTGCTTTTTCCTTTTCGACAATAAGTAGATCAGGCAACTTACTCCCACTAAGCTAATTACTGGGTAAAGCATATCGCGTACAGTAGACTTGATACTTGACTTACCGACAGGCCGAGGAGGCTCGAACGTGAGTGCCTCTTCGGAAACAGGCTGGTTAAGAATAGGTTGATAGGTCAGACTCTTTTTTACCAGTTGCTTTGGCTTGCTAATTGATGAATCGGCTTCATCAACCCGGCG
Source organism: Spirosoma foliorum (assembly GCF_014117325.1). NCBI lineage: Bacteria > Pseudomonadati > Bacteroidota > Cytophagia > Cytophagales > Cytophagaceae > Spirosoma > Spirosoma foliorum. The sequence continues at coordinate 3,111,760 of NZ_CP059732.1, forward strand.
CAACAGGAAGGTTTTCTGATCAACCCAGAGCAAAATCTCCTTATTTTTCCAATAATCATTGGCAAGATGCCCCGTAAGTCGATAGCAGGATGCTTTGTCCAGTACATCGGTACCAAGTAATTTCACATTTTGCAGCGAATCGATACCCCAGCCAGCATCTGTAGCTTTAGGCATAAGTAAGTAAGGAACTTTGCGGGACGACGTGCCCGAAACGCCGGTAGCTACAGCTAAGGCATCTCCCAAGGACGCTTCTCGACTCGTCGAATCGTCTATAGTCCACCATCGTTGCACATTATTCCCTTGGCTCCAGATCACCATCTTTTCAGGCGGGGTAGCACGCCCTATTTTTTTCCCTTTGTACTCAAAACTATCTTGAACTTCATATTGAAAACGGAATCGGGCTGCTTGCCGATTGTAGGCCGTTGTGAAGTTCAGGGTGTTTGTAATTTTTGGTTCCTTCTGGCCTAACTCATAAAAATCGGTTTGTACACTTCCCTGATCCTGATACGTATTTGCCTCAGCATAAACCCGTAACATCCGCTCAAAAATCTGTTTCCCAGACAGATCCTGGCTTTGTACCAAACTTGTTTGTAGCAGAACAAGACAACTGGTTATAAACCATGTTGTAGCAGAGAGCGTAGACTGTATGGCACCTGCTGTTGCTCGCGCTAATTTCATCTGAGTATATCGTTTAGTGCATCAACAAACGTCTTCATTTCATCCTCGGTGTTGTAGTAGTGTGGCGAAATCCGAAGTGTAGCGGTCAACATGCCTTTCCGGCCAAAATCCAGGATAGCCCCTCCATAAGGACTGATAGAGGTATTGATATGCCGGGCTGATAAAGCTGCCTTCAATTCAGCCGCCGACTTGGTTTCGCTGAACAAGGTGATTATGCTTGATAATCGCTCACCTTCATCGTACAGACGAACACCCGGCAATTGACTCAGTTGCGTTCGGAGTATTGTACAAAGCTGAGCATTTCGTTGTGCGATGGCGTCAATGCCGACAGATAGAGCATAGCGATTCGCTTCGACAGCACCCAAGACTAGTGCATACGGAAACTCCCAATCCTCAAACCGTTTAGCAGTCGGCTCCAACTGATAGCTGTTGGCCGATTCCCACGAAGCGCCATGAAGGTCGACAAAGAGCGGAGCCATATTGGCCGTCAGAACCTTATCTGATACATACAGAAACCCCATACCACGCGGCCCCCGAAGAAACTTCCGACAGGTAGCGGACAGAAAATCGCAGTGAATCTGGGTTACATCAACGGGTAGCTGCCCTACTGATTGGCAGGCATCTACCAGATATAACAGGTCGTATTCCCGGCAGATTTTCCCAATCGCTTCAACCGACTGCACCAGTCCAGAGTTTGTTGGCACATGGGTAACCGCCACAAGACGTGGCCGAAGCGTCTTAATTTTTTCGGCCATATCGGCCACCGATACACCACCCGTAGGTTCGTCCTCTGCCCGAACTAGTTCAATTCCAAACCTTTTTTGCAGCGATAAAAACGCAATCTGATTGGAAACATAATCGTTCGTTGTGGTCAGGATTACATCACCTCGCTGAAACGGAATTGACGATAGTGCTTTGGCATAGGCATCAGTCGCACTGGCTGTTGCAGCAATATGATTCGCGGTAGTGTTCAGTAAGTCAGCTGTCGAGGTATAAAATTCCTGAATGGCTTCTTGACGAGCTCCGGCAGCCTCATAGCCACCAATCTCGGCTTCTAAAGCAATATGTTGCGTTATGGCATCAATTACTGGTTTTGGCATCAGCGCTGCGCCCGCGTTGTTCACATGAACGACATGCTGAGTGCCGGGGGTATCGGCACGAAGGGAAAGGAGATCAAGCATAAAAATTACAATAAAACCGATGCCAGCGAAATAACCGCTAAGCCATCAACATCGGCAAAATCAGCCACATTATTTGTCAGAATTGGCTGATTATAAATCAGCCCTGTAGCCGCAATGATTGAATCACCTAGTGAGCGCTTGCGTTGCTGGCGTAATCGAATAGCTTTATTAATAATCTCATCGGTAATTGGCAATAGCTTAGCACTACCTAAATATGCTTCAAACTTACGTTTGTCAATAGGGTCTAAGCGACTGAAACCTAAAACCTCAAGTGTAGAAATTAGCGAAACCTGCACAATTTCCTGATTGGCCTGTAGATATCGAGCCAGCGATAAGTACTCTGGCTGTACGGAATAGATAATGATATTACTGTCTAAAATCATTCTTCCCGACCATGAAGCACTCTATCCCAACTGCGAATTTCCCGTTGCCACTCCGACGCATCACCGAAAGATTCTCCAGCTCCGCCCGATTGAATAATTTCCTCTAACACCTCTGCCAGAGTTGGCTTTTTTGATACTACCTTTTTTTCAATCAAATGTCCACCTAGCTTAGGAAGCAAAGAAAGCAGTATGGCTACGTTTTCTTCCGAATCTATTTCAATCAATAACTGGCTCATAATTTTATCTTATTATGTTCAGCAAGATAACAAAATCAGGCCGGATTTACTTCCGCAAGGCTTGCCAGTCGTAAACTCACAGCCCGCTTGTGGGCTTCCAAGGATTCGGCTTCGGCCATCGCTTCAACTACAGGGCCAACGTTTTGCAAACCTTCTGCAGTTATGTGTTGAACCGTAATTTTCTTAACAAAGCTGTCTAACGACACACCGCTATAAGCCCGCGCAAACCCATTGGTTGGCAACGTATGATTGGTCCCCGATGCATAATCACCGGCCGATTCGGGGGTATAGTTCCCCAGGAAAATAGAACCTGCATTAATGATTTTATCGGCAACTTCTTCTGCGTTTTCAATACTCAGGATTAAATGCTCGGCAGCGTAGTCGTTCAGCAGATCGATAGCATCCGTCTGGTTATCGAGCAAAATCATCTTGCTGTTTTCCAGCGCCTTACCAGCGAACTCTTGACGAGGGAGTCGGCTTAGCTGTGTGCTCAACGTCAGATTAACACTGCTCAGCAGCTTTTTACTGGTCGAAACCAGCAACACCTGACTATCGGCTCCATGCTCAGCCTGTGATAGTAGATCTGCCGCAACAAAGGCCGGGATAGCTGAGTCATCGGCATATACCGCAACTTCACTGGGTCCGGCTGGCATATCGATGGCCATGCCCTCTTTGGCTACCAGCATTTTTGCCGCTGTCACGTATTGGTTACCTGGACCGAAAATTTTATAAACCTTTGGCACTGACTCCGTTCCATACGCCATAGCCCCTATAGCTTGTGCGCCACCAATGCGAAATACCTTGGTTACACCCACTAATTTGGCAGCAAAGTAAATGGCAGGGTGATTGCTGGGCGTACAGAGAACAACTTCACGACAACCAGCTAATTGCGCAGGAATTCCCAACATCAGTACGGTGCTGAAAAGTGGTGCCGTTCCCCCTGGAATGTATAACCCAACCTTTTCGATACCTACGCTTTTGCGCCAGCAAATAACCCCTGGCATTGTTTCGATTTTCTCAACAGGCTGTTTTTGTCGCTCGTGAAACAACCGAATGTTCTGGTACGCCTGCCGAATAGCGGCTTTCAGTTCATCGCTTAGTTGCGCTTCAGCGGCATCAAGTTCGTCAGGGTTAACCTGCAGTTGGCTGCTTTCCAGGTCTATCTTGTCAAATTTCTTCGCTAGTTCAACCAAGGCAGCGTCGCCACCAGAACGAACCTGTGCCAGGATGGGAGCTACAGCAGCTTCAATCTGTTCGGTCGATTGAACAGGCCGGGCTAGTAAAGCAGGCCATTCAGCGCGGGCAGGAAACGGGATGATGTTCATATAATAAAGGAGGAAGGGAAGAAGGGGAAGAGCGGGAGGAGAGGGTTAATAAGCGGGCAATACCCTTCCTCCCTCTCCACCTTTTCTCCCCTCCCTCCTTTTTAATAGATCATTTTCTCAATCGGGATCACCAGAATACCTTCGGCACCAGCAGCGCGGATGGCTTCTATATTTTCCCAGAAATCGTTTTCGTTCAATACTGAATGAACCGAACTCCAGCCTTCGGTAGCCAATGGCGTTACCGTTGGGCTTTTCATGCCGGGCAGCAATGATGTTATCTGCCCAAGGGCATGGTTTGGGGCATTCAGTACAATGTACTTATTGTTTTTGGCAGCCTGAACCGACTTGATCCGGAACAGGAGCTTATCGACTAACGATTGTTTGTCGGCATCCAGTTCGGGGCGGGCAATAAGAATGGCTTCGGAACGGAAAATCGTTTCCACCTCTTTCAATCCATTGCTCAACAACGTACTCCCCGAACTGACAATATCACAGACCGCTTCGGCGAGGCCAATGCTTGGCGCAATTTCAACCGAGCCACTAATCTCATGAATCTCGGCTTTCACGCCTTGTTCAGCCAGATATTTACCTAATAAATTTGGGTAGGACGTGGCGATGTTTTTACCATCCAAATGTTGAATTCCAGTCCATTCAATACCGCGTGGAACTGCAATGGACAGGCGGCATTTGGAAAAGCCCAGCTTGTGAATCGTTGTCACCGGCCGACCGGTTTCGACGGCTACATTTTCGCCAACGATGCCTAGATCGGCTACGCCATCTTCAACGTAACCAGGAATATCGTCGTCACGCAGGAATAGGAATTCAGCGGGGAAGTTCGACGAAATGGACTTGAGTTTACCGGTTCCGTAATCGAATCTGATACCACATTCTTTGAAAAGCTGGTATGAATCTTCGCTTAAACGACCGTTTTTTTGCAGGGCAATGCGTAATACAGAAGACATTAACTGAGGTATGATATAGGATGTATGATAGCGTCCATACACTACGTACTCGATTGATTGTCAGCAAAAAATCACTAGCAACCCACATGGTTCGCGATGATTTATGCAATCAGGGGGCAAAAGTACAGGAAAATGGACAGGTTTTTCGATATTTTGACGAGGCAACACGTAGTCGCACGGGCTTAGTAGCCGCGATGATGGCGACGATGTCGGAAGGGAGAATGTGTAGCCCGTTGGGAAATCATGGCGCAAAGGTAAAAAAGAATTTCAGGACTTTCTGCAAAAAAACGCCTGTCACTTCTCATTCCTGAAACTAAAATCCTCGGCAATGGGTCTATTTATGCAGGCAGAAAAGCAGTGGGCCCGATAGACACAACGAAGCATTCCAGTGAACCTTCTGTATCTTTGTATATGCTTTTAGAACAGAATCAACAAACAACAATCGAATCGACAACTACCTCCCTGCCCGTCATGGAAGCTTTTTACACGCTTCAGGGCGAAGGTGCCCATTCAGGACGGGCCGCTTATTTTATCCGGCTTGGCGGGTGCGATGTAGGCTGCTTCTGGTGCGACGTCAAAGAATCCTGGGATGCCGACCTGCATCCGAAATTATCGATTCAGTCTATCGTTGATAGTGCCCTACAATATCCCGGACGAATGGCCGTCATTACAGGCGGAGAACCCCTCATGCACGACCTGACAGGGTTAACTTCCGCTTTGCAGGCAGCAGGATTTCAAACGAACATTGAAACCTCGGGCGTATGTCAGGCTGTTACGGGTTCCTGGGATTGGATTTGTTTTTCGCCAAAGAAATTTAAAGCCCCCAACCCCGACATTTACAATAAAGCGGACGAGCTAAAAGTTATTATCTACAATCAATCTGACTTTGCATTTGCCGAGTCGTTTGTGCCACATTTACGTCCCGATTGCAGGCTCTTTTTGCAAACTGAATGGGGGCGTTCCAATGAAATGCTACCTCGTATCGTTGAATACGTAAAAGATCACCCGCAATGGCAAATTTCGTTGCAAACGCACAAGTACATGGATATTCCGTAAGGAAATGGATAATGACTAATGTACAATGGATAATGGAATTAAAGTATTGGAAACTCCTGTTCATTATTCATTTCACATTAGTCATTATCCATTATTCTTCCGCCCAAACTCCTAAAGCCCAGGAATTCTACGCACAGTCGATCAAGCTATTTGGTGAACGGAAAGCCGATGAAGCCATTCCGTTTATGGAGCAGGCGATCAAGCAAGACCCCAACTTTACAGATGCCTATCTAAAACTCGGTCAGCTTTACGAATTCAAGAAACGGTACGACCCTGCTCTGGCGTCTTATCGGAGCGCCATAAAACTTCAACCCGATAACCCTGCTTCTGGAGCCGCTTATCAGTCATTGAGCAATACTTTACTTCGATTGGGGCGATACAGCGAAGCACTCCCCTATCTCGAAAAATATCAGACGATGTTTGCCCCGCAATCGACGCAGGCCAAGCGAATTGCCCGCCAAATTGAAACCGCACGTTTTGCGCAGGAAGCCATGCAACATCCGCAGGCTGTCGAACCCAAACCCCTATCGTCTGTTTTACAAACAACACCCTCTCAGTACTTTCCGGTGCTCACAGCCGATGAACAAACATTGGTTTTTACAGCGTTGAAACCAGAAGGTGATGAAGACTTAATGACGTCGACCTTCAACGGAGAAACCTGGTCACCCCCTACCTCACTTGCCACCAATATCAATACACCCGAAAACGAAGGCACAGCCAGTTTGTCGGCCGATGGGCGTACCATTGTGTTTACAGCTTGTCAGGGGCGCAAAGGATTCGGCAGTTGTGACTTGTATATGAGCCACAAAACGGGCAACGACTGGTCGAATCCTGAAAATCTGGGCACGCCCATCAATTCGCGTTATTATGAGTCACAGCCAGCTTTGTCGGCTGATGGACGACAGCTTTATTTCGTATCAGATCGTCCTGGAGGCAAAGGGCGTCGCGACATCTGGCGAAGCGAACGGAGTGCCACTGGCGACTGGAACGAGCCCGTTAACTTGGGGGAACCCGTCAACACACCGTTCAATGAGGCATCGCCTTTCATTCATCCGAACGGGCAGAGTTTGTTTTTTGCCTCAGAAGGGCATGTTGGCATGGGTGGCTATGATCTGTTTGTCGCCGACAATAGCGCATCGGGCTGGTCGGCCCCTGCGAACTTAGGCTATCCGATCAACAATTCAGAAGATCAGGCATCGTTGTTTGTCTCGGCCAATGGAACTCGCGCCTATTACTCGTACGAAGAACAGAAAGATGGCGTTTCGCAGAAATCAAGGCTTTATGCATTCGACTTACCAGAGTCATTGCGCGAACGGGTCAAGCCGGTAACATACCTGAAAGGCGTGGTCACCGATGCAAAAACCAAGAAACCCCTCAATGCCAGCCTTGAGTTAATCGACTTAAAAACGAATCAAGTTGTTTCCCGTGTGCAAACAGACAGTCAGACCGGGCAGTATACAGCCGTATTACCAAGTGGCGGTGAATATGCCTTGTACGTAAGTCAGCCGGGCTACCTTTTCAAAAGCCTTTCCTTTGATTTTACCCAGAAAACGAAAGGTGATGGTTTGTCATTAACTGTACCGTTGGAACCAGCCGTATCGGGCACGTCGGCCAATGAAACGCTAAATAATTTATTTTTCGAGTCAGGGCGCTATGACCTTGCCGAAAAATCCAAAACAGAACTTGACCGATTATCGACGTTTTTGCAGGCCAATCCAACCCTCAAAGTTGAGATTTCGGGGCATACAGATGACAAAGGCGATGCGGCTGCCAACCTGGGACTCTCCCAAAAACGAGCCCAGGCCGTTGTCACTTACCTCGCCAAAGCAGGCATTGATGCGGGTCGTATTCGGGCGGTGGGTTATGGCAAAGCGCACCCGCTTGTTCCGAACACAACAGATGAGAACCGGCGACTTAACCGGCGCATCGAGTGGAAAATACAGTGATTTACGATGTTCGATTTACGAATTATGATTTGGCTGACGCCAATACGACTCGCCTTCTATAAATCGTAATTCGCAAATCGAAGCGCGTAAATCATTGCTGTTTGCGGGATTTTTTTCAATTTTGTGTACGTTGTCACAATGCGCTCCCTATTTAGGGAGTCGTATTTTTAGTTACCAGGCAACTCATTTCCATTGCAATGACTCCCGAACACGTTAAGTGCTTAATTATAGGTTCCGGCCCTGCCGGATATACAGCTGCTATTTATGCCTCACGGGCTAATATGAAACCCGTTCTGTATCAGGGCGAACAACCTGGTGGGCAGCTTACCATCACAAATGAAGTAGATAATTTCCCAGGCTATCCTAACGGCGTCAATGGTCCGCAAATGATGCAGGATCTGGAAGCACAGGCACGTCGCTTTGGTAGCGACATTCGCTATGGCCTGGTAACAAAAGTTATTTTCGCCGAGCAACCCGGACCAGGGAACCCTCACCGGGCTATTGTTGACGACAAACACGAAATCACCGCCGACTCGGTTATTATTTCGACGGGTGCATCGGCTAAATGGCTCGGTCTCCCTTCCGAAATGCGGTTGAATGGCCGTGGTGTATCGGCTTGTGCGGTCTGTGATGGTTTCTTCTTCAGAGGCCAGGATGTGGCCATTGTTGGTGCGGGCGATACCGCTGCCGAAGAAGCCAGCTACTTAGCTAACCTCTGTCGCAAAGTATATATGCTGGTTCGTCGTGATGAAATGCGGGCGTCGCATTTTATGCAACAACGAGTTAAATCGGCCCATAATATCGAAATTCTTTATAACTCAGCAACGGAAGAGGTTCTGGGTGATGAAGACGTAACTGGAGTACTGGTAAAAAATACCGTGACCGGAGAAACGCGCGTTTTAGACGTGACTGGCTTTTTCGTGGCAATTGGTCACAAACCCAATACAGACATTTTCCGGGACTATATCGAGCTGGATGACAACGGATACATTCTGACTGAGAAAGGAAGCACCCGAACTAATATACCTGGTGTATTTGCCTGCGGAGACGCCCAGGATAACATCTATCGTCAGGCTGTCACGGCAGCGGGTACAGGCTGTATGGCCGCCCTTGACGCAGAACGTTATTTAGTCACGCTGGAAATGCAGGGCGAAGAAATTGTTCATTAACAAAACTAGTTTACCGTTTTCTGTTTACGGTTGGCTGATGCATCACCTTGCTCGCGTCAGCCAACCGTAAACAGAAAACGGTAAACTCATCTACTTATCGATGAGAAGAACCGCTACACAGTGGCTATTGGCCATTGGGTGTTTGTGCATTACCGTAACGGCACAGGCTCAGGAGCGCGGGCGATTTAAAAATAACCTGCGTATCACGCCCAAAAACGGAGCTAATCCGAATGCCCCGGTCGTCGAACAGCCGCAAAAAGCGGACGACCAATTTGATCAGGAACCAACTCAACTGCGCTTTAACAACCAGTTTGAGCCGAAAAAAGAATTAAACCCGGTTGTTAGTGAAGATACCAGCCAGCTCGATCAGGGCGAAACCAGCGTTGTCGAAGTAATTGATTCGGTTCTGGTCGGTAACGAATGGGTGAAAATTGCCGATTACTACGCTGTCTGGGATTCCCGAACGGTTGATCCGTATAATATTAATCCGCTCGAATTCGACGAAACGATTGATATTAAGCTGTACGACCCACCTGCCAACCGCTACTGGTCGGCCCCGCTGGACGAAGGTAAAATGACGTCGAATTTTGGGTTTCGCTGGGGACGTTGGCATACAGGTACCGATCTTGACCTTGAAACCGGAAATCCGGTTTATTCTGCTTTCGACGGTATTGTGCGCGTAGTGGGCTGGGATGGGAATGGATATGGTCGCTATGTATTGGTCCGGCATTACAACGGACTGGAAACACTTTACGGGCACATGTCGAAGCAAACCGTTGAGACAGGTCAACTCGTTAAAGCTGGAGACCAACTCGGTTTGGGAGGCAGTACAGGTCGTAGTTCTGGCCCTCACCTACACTTTGAGACCCGCTATGAAGGCAACCCGTTCAGCCCGCTCAATATCTTCTCGTTTCCGGAAAACACGATTAACTCGGATCATTTTCTGTTAACAGGTTCAGTTTGGGATTATCTGCGAGGAGGTCGATCGTCGTCATCATCCGAATCTAGCTCCCGGCCGCGCTTTAAACGGACTGTCTTGCATAAGGTTCGATCGGGTGAGACGCTTAGCTCCATAGCCGAGCGTTATGGAATGTCGTTATCGACACTGAAGCGTAAAAACCACATATCAGGCTCACGGCTTCGGCCTGGACAAAAAATACGCGTACATTAAGTGGTGTATTGGATTTTCAGGAAATAACTACTACCTTTGCACCCTCATTTCCAATTTCATACACAACACATGTACGCAATCGTAGAGATCGCAGGACAGCAATTCAAGATCCAGAAAGGTCGCACTATCTATACCCACCGGTTAGAAGGCGATGTGGACGCTGCTCTTGCCTCCGACAAGGTGAAGGTTCTCCTTGTTGACAACGAAGGGAGCATTAGCATCGGTGCTCCGACCGTCGCTGGAGCGTCGGTATCCGCTAAAATCGTTGAACACCTGAAAGGCGAAAAAGTTATCGTCTTCAAGAAGAAGCGTCGGAAAGGTTACAAAAAGAAAAATGGCCACCGTCAGTATCTGACGAAAGTCCTGATCGAAGACATCACTCTATAAACAGTTGTAAAGTTGTATAGTCAACAAGTGATAAAGTGATTTAGCACAAAAACGTTAAAACTATATAACCCTATAACTTTAGAACTCTTTTAAAGACAATGGCACACAAGAAAGGTGTAGGTAGTTCCAAAAACGGTCGCGATTCCCACAGCAAGCGCCTGGGTGTAAAATTATTCGGCGGTCAGTCGGCTATTGCCGGCAATATCATCGTTCGCCAACGCGGTACGAAACACCATCCCGGCAAAAACGTCGGTTTAGGTAAAGATTATACGCTCTTCGCTCTGGTAGCTGGTACTGTGAAATTCCGTCCAGGCCGCGATAGCCGCTCGTACGTGGATATCATCCCAGAAGGACCATCAGCTGTTGAAACAGTTCCTGTTGCTGAAGCAGCTGCTTAAATTCTAAAAACCTATAAGGTTTTGAAAACCTTATAGGTTTGAAAGCAAGAACCCGTTTAACAATCGTTAAGCGGGTTTTTTCATTTGTAAAAACTAAAAAATCAGTCAAGCTGTTACTTTCCTACTACTACCGGCCCTTGTACCGGTGAACTGAAACTTTCCTGACAATGAATTCTACGCTAAACCGTCCCGTATCCATTTTTACGGAAGGAAGTCCCAATCCGAACTCGATGAAGTTCGTCGTTAATTTTGAGCTTGTACCCTCTGGACTTTCATTCGACTACGCAACACCGGGTGACACGCTCCTCGAAGGAAAAGCATCGCCTTTGGCTGTCGCTCTTTTTGGCTTTGAGTTTGTCCGTCGGGTGTTTATTTCGGGAAATTTCGTGACCGTCACGAAAGACGACGAAACCGATTGGGATGAAGTTTTATTTGAGATTAAGTTATTCCTGAAAGAGTATTTTGGTGACCAGAAGCCCGTATTTGCTCAACGGACTATGGATGTGAATAGCACCAAACTTGATATGGATTCCGAAACGGTACAGAAAATAAAAGCTGTCCTGGATCAATACATCAAACCAGCTGTTGAGTCAGACGGTGGGGCTATTAATTTTTATTCGTTCGACGAACCCAGTGGTACGGTTAAGGTATTGCTGCAAGGTTCATGTAGCGGTTGCCCTTCTTCCACGCTTACGCTGAAAGCTGGTATCGAAAACCTACTCACTCGTCTGGTGCCTGAGGTGAAACTTGTGGAAGCAGAAGGGGTCTAAAAAATTCTATTAGTCAGTAGATCAGCTTTTAAAACAGGGCTATCAGTGGCCTGTACTTGAAACAGCAGTCATCCCAAATTTTGTGGGGATGGTAATAAAAGAACCTCCTTTCTTCGTTTTGGGCAACATCAAAACCAGATCGGAGGTCTTTTTATGCCCAAGACATACCAGCGATAAAAAGGAGATTTTTCCTCCAAAGTCATCAGCCACGACCTTTTTAGCGACCAAAGCCCAACACTAAGTCAGTAACTTCTTCCGCAGTAAGAAGTGGACAGCACTTCTGTTATAGCAGTCCGCCGTTACGGATGATAGGTGTATGGAATCGCCATTAAACACGATCTGAAGCCTGCTCCTTTTCATTTGCCATTCTTTTCAAATCGTTCAGACCCCAGTCCTGCATCACATACAAAATAGGAATTAGCGATTGACCGTATTCCGTAACCTTGTATTCGACGCGTGGTGGAATTTCGGGATAAATGATCCGCTCAAGAATACCATCTTCTTCCAGCTCCCGCAATTGATTAACCAGCATTTGCTTGCTGATAGCGGGCACCGCTTTTTGTAGCCGGCTAAACCGATTGCAATTTTTACTGATGGCATAAATCAGTAACGGTTTCCACTTGCCGCCTATCCGGTTCAGACAATGGGTAACCGGACAATTGTTCGGGTTAAAATCCTTGTTCTTTCTCGAATTTTCCATTAGTCTAAAAAAATGTACTAGTACCGGTTATCTTGACTACTTGTCACTTATAGACAAAGGTAACAACTTTGCTTGCGCTAAAACGGGCAGTTGACTATTGGTACCCAAAAGACCTCCAGGCACCCTATGCACGTCCAAAACGAGACTTCTAACAATACAAGGAAATGACAGTCGATCAAGTTAAACAATCTATTCTGGGCAGTTGGAAAAGCATCGCTCCTGAAATCCGACCAAGCATCAGCAAAAGCACCGACGGCAGCATGAAGCCGTTTTACCTCACGCGGGATTTCACCTATTTAGCCGATGACAAATTTGAGCTTGTCGTAGTTAATTCTGCCGATGCCTATGGCAAAGTGCCCTTGGTAAGAATGACCATTAAAGGACACGTACTTTGGCAAGGCCCGCACCCGATTGCGGAAGGTGCCCAAAAAATAGACTTTATTGCCGACGAGGCCTATGAAGTAACACCCTTACTACAAGGGTTTGCCGACGCCATGCACCAACTCGCCAGTCATGGATTTGTCCAATGGGAAGTAAACGGAACACAAAGTATTCTGGGGAAAGCCTTTCCTCCATTTGGGCTCATCGACGGGCAAATCTTCGCCGAATTTGACTTGATTTATGTATTGAACGATCTATTATTCTGGGGGGCACGGAATGTAGATGGGCGCGGTTTCGATACAGAAGCAAACCGACCAACCAATTTGCAGATCCCGATGATCCGAAAATGAGGGTTTTCTGTATCCAAATCGGCACTGCCCCGTTCTGGATACAACAACAAGAGATTGGGCTACTTTTTTCAGGGCGAGGACGCTGACATTTGTTTCCGTAAAACTCAAACGTAAAACGTAAACATGAGCAGTCTCAAACAAATTGAATTAGGCAGTCAGGGACTTGTTGTTCCAGCCATTGGCCTGGGATGCATGGGCATGACCAAGATTGCAGGTATGGATATTTATGGGAAAGCCGACGAAGCGGAATCGATTGCGACCATTCACCGCTCGCTGGAACTAGGGGGAAATTTCCTGGATACAGCTGATTTATATGGTCCGCTGGCTAACGAACGACTCATTGCCAAAGCCATCAAAGGAAGCCGCGACAAATACATCATCGCCACCAAATTCGGCTACGAAATTGATGATAATGAACAGCTTACCTGGCGTATAAACGGCCAACCAGCCTACGTAAAAAAAGCCATCGAGCGATCCCTTAAAAACTTGGGCACCGATTACATTGACTTGTATTATCTGCATCGGCTAGACCCTAATACGCCCATCGAAGACACGGTTGGTGCCATGGCCGATCTCATTAAAGAAGGTAAGATTGGCTACATCGGTCTCTCTGAAGTATCGGCAGCTACGATAAAAAAAGCCCACCAGGTCCATCCACTGACCGCAGTGCAAACGGAGTATTCATTTTTTGAACGGAGCGTGGAAGAAGAGGGTATTTTGGCTACACTTCACGAACTCGGAATTGGTTTTGTCGCTTATTCACCAGTGGGTCGTGGGTTTTTAACCGGATCGATCCAAAGTCCGGACGATTTCCCAGAGAATGATTTCAGACGAGGAATTCCCCGTTTTCAGGGCGAACAGTTTTATAAGAACATTGACTTGGTCAACGCCATTAAAGCGCTGGCTGAAACAAAAGGAATTACGCCTTCGCAATTGGCCATAGCCTGGATCATCTCGAAAGGATATGTGCCCATTCCAGGAACAAAACGGAGAACGTATGTAGCCGAAAATATTGCCGCAACGGACATTACGCTGACTGCCGAAGAACTGGAGAAACTGGAAGCAATCGTACCACTCGGTGTATCAACCGGCGACCGGTATGATGCCGCTGGTATGTCGATGGTGGGTTTGTAGTTCACCTCACCCCCGGCCCCTCTCCTGTTTTCAGGAGAGGGGTGAAACGCTGGGAATGAAAAATGCTCAAAATCAGATAATCTTGTAGTCATGAAAAAGGAAATGAATCAGCCCCATATTATCAATTCTATCTCTGAATGGCATGGCATAGCTGCCTTACCAAAGCCAGAGCATCCATTGATCAGTCTGATTCATCATGCCGATGTACCAGTTGTTTCAGACCAATACTGGAAAGGCAATGTTATTAACCTTTACATCATTTCGATTAAGAAGGACTTCAAAGGCAAGCTGAAATACGGCAAAAATTACTACGACTTTGATGAAGGCACCATGACGTTTCTTTCGCCGGGTCAAGTGCTCGCCGTTGAAGAAGACGATAGTCGAGATTGTTCCGGTTGGTCTCTTCTCATTCACCCTGACTTCATCAGAGGTTATCCATTAGAAAAGACGATCAAGACCTATGGTTTCTTTTCCTATGAGGTTACCGAGGCCTTGCACCTGTCGGATAAAGAAGACGCCCTGATCGAATCGTTAATCCGAAATATTGAACAGGAATATCATTCGTCTATCGACAGTTATAGTCAGGATGTTATGGTGGCCCATCTTGATTTGCTGCTCAATTATGCTAATCGGTTTTACAACCGCCAATTTATTACCCGTAAGCACGCCAGTCATGATCTGTTGACTAACCTGGAAGGCTTGTTAACCGATTATTTTAATAGCACGAAAGTACAGGAAATGGGGTTGCCAACAGTTCACTATATTTCCGATGCTCTCAATGTCTCTCCGAATTATCTGAGCGATTTATTGAGGAAACTAACGGGGCAAAGCACCCAGCAGCATATCCAGAATAAACTGATTGAGAAAGCGAAGGAAACACTGACCACAACCTCTCTGTCTGTCAGTGAAATAGCATACCAGCTCGGCTTTGAATACCCTCAGTCATTCAACAAACTCTTCAAAAGCAAGACGCAGCTTTCTCCACTCGAATTCAGGCAATCGTTTAATTAATGATGGTGGGAACGTAGACGTTTGCACCATCTATTCCTTTGTTCGGCGTAGTCTCTGGACTACGCCAAGGCGTTATCCGGTCTCCGACCGGAGTGAGTTAGAAGAACCGGTCGGAGACCGGATAACACCCGAACGTAGTATTGACTACGTTCAACGGGGGCTGGTAATCATAATTCTATCGGCCAGAGGCCGGAGAATAGTCGGCACGAACGTAGACGTTCGCGCCATTATCGCCGAATAAATACCCCAGGATGCGCACCAGTCGCTTTCTGATCCTGATACACCAGCTTTCCAGCTACCCAAACGGCTTCAATGCCGGTTGAGAGCGCACTGCTCTCGCCAATGCGAGCATTGTCCTGCACGGTGTCTGGATTAAGTAGCACCAAATCCGCAAAATAACCCGGCGTAATTAGTCCCCGATTTTTAAGGCCAAGGTGTTCCGCCGTTAGGCCCGTCATTTTATAAATGGCTGTTTCGAGTGGCATCAATTTCTGGTCGCGGACGTATCGACCTAATACCCGCGTAAAGGCGCCATAGCCGCGCGGATGCCCTCCGTAGGCACCGTCGGAACAGATATTGGTATGCGACCAGGCTAGAAAATTTTTCACATCCGGCTCATCCATAGACTTTCCCATAATACCCTCTACACCTTCGGCGTCTGGATTTTTCTGCGCAAATGCCGACGCTTCGGCTACTAAACCCATCAGCGTTTGAGCCGGTTTTTCATTTCGAAGTTGAGCAATGTTGCCAACGGTTTTTCCAGCATAAGCGGGGTTAGCAGCAAACCTAACCAGTACCGATTGGGTTGGGTCGAACAGTTGATTGACCGCAAATTCAGCGCTTGTAGCATTGGTATAATCACGTTTGGGGAACAACACGCGTATCGTCGACATCCAGTAATCATACGGATAGCAATCGGCGGTGATGTTTACTCCCTGAGCACGCGCCCGTTCCAGTTGGGCAAGTACTTGCGATGATTGCCCCCATTTGTCGCGCAGGGCAATTTTCAGGTGCGAAATCTGAACAGGCATTTTCGTTGCCCGGCCAATCTCAATGATTTCGTCGATGGCATCATCAATCAGTACGTCCTCACTACGTATGTGGCTGATATAACGACCACCCGAATCGGCAGCGGCCTGCGCCAGTTGAATGACCTCATCGCGATTCGAGAAAAACGCTTCTTCATACTCCAACCCCGTCGATAAGCCCAGCGAGCCTTTACTCATTTCAGTTCGTAACAAAGCCTTCATCTTGTCAACCTCCTCCGGTTTGGCTGTTCGGAAGAGTCCATTGGCTCCCAGGGCTTTCTGCCGCAGCGTAGCGTGCCCCGTGTAGGTTGCAATGTTAACGGCAACAGGATTCCGCTTCAATTGAGCCTGCAACGAATCAATCCAGTAGCTACCGCCATCCTGCCCAGACACGATAGTTGTAATCCCCTGATTAACAACGGCCAGCGCATCTGGTTGCTTGTTCAGTCCACCCACATGGTGGCTGTGGCTATCGATAAAACCGGGTGCCAGCACAAAGCCTTTCCCATCCGTGACCGATTCATTCGGAAAGGCTGTTAATTCGCCAATCTCCCAGATTCTATCGTTTCGAAGGCGAACGGCAGCTTTTCGAGGAGTTGCGCCTGTTCCATCGATAAGTTGAACATTCGTAATCAAGTGTGTTTGTGGCAATTGTGGCGCTTTTCCTTCAAATGCTTCCCGAACAATTCTCCCAGCAGCATTGCCTCCATTGGTCAACAGAATCAGCGTCTGCTTTTTGTCGGTATACCGAATAATCATGGTCCGAAAGCCCACCCAGCTGCCCGTATGCATGAGCACCTTAGCACTATCGTCTATCATCCAGCCAAAACCATATGGATAGGTGGTTGCATCATTCAGTTTAACCGGGGTAAACGCTTCCTTAAGTGTAGCCGCTTTCACTAGTTTTTCTGTATAAAGCGCCTGGCTCCAGGTCAATAAATCGTTGGCCGACGAATAGACATTTCCATCCCCAATAACACCATCAAGCCGGATCAGGTCATCCGGCACATTTTTTCCATTCTCTCGTCGGAACCCATAAACCCGGTTACGAGGCATGGTACTGCTTTTGTGGTAATAGATATAGGTATTCTTGAGCTTGAGCGGCTTCACAATATTTTTATCGAAAAATGTTTCGATGGGCATACTGCCAACCTTCGTAATGATCGAACCGAGTAACACATAACCCGTGTTGCAATACTCCCACCGATCGCCGGGCTGAAAGATGACTTCGGGTTGGTGTTGATGCAGCAATTGAAGCATACTATCGTTGGTTAGCGTATCGAGTGGGCCAGTATATTTCTGCGCCAGATCGAAATATTCGGGAAGTCCGGAGGTGTGGTTGAGCAAATCACGTACAGTAATCGTGGCGTAAGGAAAATCAGGCAAATAGGTTTGCACAGGCTCCTCATAGCTCAATTTACCCCGCTCCTGTAACTGCATGATCATCATCGCAATAAACTGCTTCGATACAGACGCCAGGTTAAAGGCTGAGTTGGTTGTCAGTGGTTCATTCGTCGTACTATTACCCGTACCTAATGCTTTCGTATAAAGCACTTTACCCTTTTCGGCAACCAGCACAACCCCATTGAACATGGCCCGGTTATAGAGCACGGTTAGAGTTGAATCAAGCGTTTTGAGATTGGGTGCCAGCAATGGCGTTCCCTTTTGGCCAAACGCATAGGAAAAGCTAATCAGGAAAGCAAGGAGAGGAAGGTGTAAAATTCGGTTCATGAATGACTTGATTTAGTGGGAGTCGGCACTACTGTTGACTGTTTAACCGTGTAAAGGGCAATGGCACTGCTATGGACACGAATCATTGAAAGCCGGGCCAGTTGTTGCAGAAACTGAGCATACTCTTTAATGTCGTGCATCAACACTTTCAGCTGATAATCAATCGTTCCGGCTAGATGGTAGGCTTCCAGCACATCGGGCATCTGGCGAACACTCTCTTCGAATTCATTAATATTTTCGGGCGTATAATCCGGCATCGATACATTACAAAAGACAACCAACGATCGACCCACTTTTTCAGCATCGACCAAAGCCACATAATTGGCTATCACCCCGTCGCGCTCCATCCGCTTGATTCGTTCAAAAATAGGCGTGGTGGTCATGCCTAACTGCTCTGCCAAATCCTTGATGGTCAGTTTGGCATTCTGCTGTAATAAAGTCAGCAAGCGTAAATCAATATCATCGAGCATAGTCTGCGTAGCATGCTATTCTTTTCAAGACTGGAATCTTACTCTCTAAAAGAATAATATTCTAACCAGTTAAAAAAGCTATTATTTTATTCAGACAATTTACTGATTATAAGAACAAACTCATAGATTTAAGAAAAAATATAGAACAATTAAGCAAATGAGTAATCGGGCTATTCTGCTTACCGATGGCATATTAAGTACCCCTAATGCCAAAACCGCTCACGGTCTGATTCGTGGTACGGATCGCTATACGGTAGTAGGCGTTATCGACGCCCCTACCGCCGGACAGGATGCTGGTGTTGTGCTTGACGGCACAGCTCGTAACATTCCAGTCTTTGCATCGGTCGATGAAGCGCTGGCGCAACTTGGCGATGTTTCTTTTGCCATTGTTTCGGTGGCTACGAGTGGTGGAGTGCTTCCACCAACCATGTTAACCGATATTCGCCATAGCCTGGAGCGAGGTCTATCAATCGTCAATGGCTTACATGAATTTCTAAGTGAGAAACCTGACCTGGTAGCGTTAGCGCGGCAGTATGGCGGCCAACTTATTGACGTTCGACGACCGAAATCCCGTCAGGAACTGCACTTCTGGACGGGCGAAATAAATCAGATTACAGCGCCTATCATCGCCGTTATGGGTACCGACTGTGCACTCGGAAAGCGCACCACCACCCGACTGATCCGGGAAGCCTGCGGTCGACAGGGACTCAATGCGCAAATGATTTATACCGGCCAGACGGGTTGGTTGCAGGGTGTCAAATACGGGTTTATTTTCGATTCGACGCTGAATGATTTTGTATCGGGCGAACTCGAACACGCACTCGTATCCTGCTGGCGCGAAACCAGTGCCGATGTTCTGCTGATTGAAGGGCAGGCTTCTCTCCGAAATCCAAGCGGGCCTTGTGGTTCTGAGTTTCTGGTATCCGGCAATGCCCGACATGTTGTGCTGGTGCATGCCCCCACCCGAACGTTCTATGACCATGAAGAACATTGGGGTCGTATTCCGCCCGTCGAGTCGGAGATCAACCTTATCAAGGCGTATGGCTCAAAAGTCATCGCATTAGCCTTGAATACAGAAGGGTGCAGTCGAGAGGAAGCGTTTGCGTATCAAAAGCAGTATGCGACTCAACTCGGTATTCCTGTTTTGTTACCACTTGAAGAAGGTGTCGACGCGATTGTGCCTGTCATTCAAACCTTAACCGCTACCACTCATGCGCATTAACGCCGTCCGTGCTTATTGCCGGGACCTTACGCTAACCAAACCATATACTATCGCTTACCAAACGATTTCGGCGGTCGAAAACGTCTTTCTGGAAATCGAACTGGCTAATGGAATTATTGGTATTGGGGCCGCCAATCCCTCGCCCGAGGTCGTGGGCGAATCTCCCGATCAGGCGCTACAAAACTTGCAAAGTGAATGGGTAACCAGTCTGGTTGGGCGCGACATTCGTCTGTTCAATACCCTCCTTAACGAAGCTGCTGACCACTTTGCCAATGCTCCCGGCACGCTGGCTGCACTGGATATTGCGTTGCACGATACCTTTGGTCAGTTTCTGGGCATTCCGATTGTTCAATTTTATGGTCAGCAGATTCACGCGCTACCTACTTCGGTTACCATTGGCATCATGAATGTAGCCGATACATTGGCTGAAGCTACTACTTTTTATGAACAGGGATTTCGGGTTTTAAAAGTCAAAACGGGCCTTGATGTAGCCGAAGACGTGGAGCGTATTCACAAACTACGCGAGAAGTTCGGGAGTAAATTCACTATACGGGTCGACGCCAATCAAGGGTATTCCCTTGCTGATTTACAGCAATTTCTGACAGCAACCCAATCTGCTGCGATCGAATTGATTGAGCAACCGTTGCCTGTGGGACTGGAACAGGACCTTTTAGCCTTACCCGCTGCAACGAGAAGCCTACTTGCTGCCGACGAATCCCTAAAAGGCCCGGAGGCAGCTCTCGGATTGGCACAACAACCCCAACCCTTTGGCATTTTCAACATCAAGCTCATGAAATGCGGAGGCATTCGGGCGGCCCTCGACATTGCGACCATTGCGAAGCCCGCTAAAATCTCCCTATTTTGGGGTTGCAACGACGAAAGTCGAGTAAGTATAACGGCGGCCTTACATGCGGCATTTGCCTGTCCAAATACCCGCTATATCGACCTCGATGGCAGTTTAGATCTCGCCGAAGACATTGTTTCCGGCGGATTTACTCTCGAAAACGGTCTCATGCGCCCAAGTGCAGGAGCGGGATTAGGGCTGAATCGTTTGTAATTTACTTTTTGATTCTCGCCGGGTTAAAACCCAGCGCATCTTATTTATTCTGTGTTTTGCGCCGGGTTTTAACCCAGCGAGAATCAAAAATAAAGAGAGACCTATTTAGGCGCTTATTTAAATCGATTCAATAAGCCCGTGGGTACAACCTCATATATCATACATCATACATCCCAAAAATGCTCCCCTATTTCCCTTTTGGCCAACAGTTTAACGATAAAATGGGAACTCGCCCATTGCTCGAAAGCGATCGGCTGATTGACGTGGATGAGCATTATTCAGGTCAAATTGGGCTCAAGCGAACGCTATTGACCGAATTACCCGCTTATTATTTCCAGACGCAGTCCGGCTATGAAACCGCGCATTGGGAGGTATTAGCGTTAGTTCTGGAAAATCTGGTCCGATTTGCCCCTGATTCATTTACGCTTCATCAGAATGGAGCAAACTGGGTATGGCAAAATCATCTCCTAAATGAAGAAACAGTATTTACCTTCGGTGATTCAGAGTCTCTACCTATCAATCCGCTTGATTGGGTAGGTCGTCAGGTTCAGGAAGATCTACTTCTTCTCGCAGGTAATGACGCCCAATTAGTTTCGGGCCAGCTTTGTTTTGCGAATGATTGGAGTCTTGACGAGAAACTAGGCTTACCGTTCTCGCAAATCCATGCGCCTATTGTTTCCATTGTTGAGCCTATGATGCGGGCTGCACAAATGCTTATGGAACGACTGCCCATCGGACGCCCGATTTGGCGACTGAATTGGAGTGTAAAAGTGAGTGATCAACTGGATATGACCAGCCGCCATACGGCGACGATACACCAACTACTCACCAACCGTCTACCCTTCTTACCCCCCGACACGATTGGTAATCAGCTTTATATCCGCGTTGAGCGACAAACACTCACCCGATTGCCCCGTTCAGGAGCTATTCTATTTAGCATTCATACCTATCAAAATCTGCTCGCCAATGAAGCCAGTGATCCAGAACGTGCGGCCCGAATGGCACAGGTTTTCAGTACGACTCCCCCGGCTTTGCTTGCTTATAAAAGCATGACCCATTTTATGCCCGAGCTACTCGCCTATTTAACCAGACAGTCAGAAATAAACTAAGCCCATCGGCAAATCAAATCTATTTTCCCGCCTTAAAACAAGTATTTATTCCGTATTATTACGATCCTATAGAATCTTTGTGTGCTTTTTACCTAAAGAACCAAACAACGTTCATGAGTAAACTTTCACGCTCGATCGAGTTGCGACCAGCCATTTTATTAGTTGTCAGCGGCATTGTTGGATCGGGAGTTTTCAAGAAAGTCGCACCGATGGCGGCTGAATTAGGTTCACCGTTGCTGGTGCTGGCTTGTTGGATAGCCGCCGGTGTTGTTAGTCTGACGGGAGCACTCACCTATGCTGAAATGGCGGGTATGTTTCCTCAATCGGGTGGCGAGTATGCCTATTTCAAGAAAGTGTATGGGCGTTTATTTGCCTTCCTGTATGGCTGGGGCGCATTTACCGTCATGCGAACGGCTACAATTGCCGCCCTCGCGCACATTTTTGGCCAATCATTAATTTCCTTAACAAGTCTACAGGGCGATTCTGTCGAACTGGCGGTTAAATGTGTAGCTACTGGCCTTATTACCTTTTTAAGTCTACTTAATTACCGGGGTGTTACGTTTGCCGAAGGGCTAAGTCGTGGCCTTATCTACCTGACGTTCACGGCCGTTGCGGTTATTGCGTTTCTGGGGTTCACAGCAAAAACGGGTAGTATTGATCATCTTACCCAATCCATTCCGGTAAGCGCTACAGCTGCGCACGGGAGTTTACTAGGCTCACTCGTTGTGGCGTCGCTGGGTGCATTCTGGGGGTATGACGGCTGGAATCAGATTGCTTACATTGGGGAAGAAGTCAAAAATCCGCAACGAAATCTACCCATTGCTCTTGGCGTTGGAACGGCTATCGTCGTCCTGATTTATGTATTGCTGAATATTGTCTATGTATACGTACTGCCCATCGGTCAACTAGCTGGACTCGCTAGTTCACCCGGCAAAATTGCGGCTGTTGAGGTTGTTCGGGAAGCAGCAGGTTGGGCTGGAGCGCTCTTTATTTCAATTCTAATCCTGGTAACAACGTCGAACTCGACCAATGCGTCAATCCTGATGCCGGCCCGTGTTTTTTATGCGATGGCCAGAGATGGGCTGTTTTTTAAAGCCGCAGCCGTTATCCACCCCCGCTTCAAAACGCCATCAGTCGCTATTTTGCTACAGTCCCTGTGGGCTGTAATTCTGGTGTGGTCTGGGAGTTTCGATCAGTTAACAGATATGCTGGTCTTTGCCTCGTTTATTTTCTACGGAGCCACCGCTTTCGGCGTACTTTTACTTCGCTATAAACAACCGGACCTGCATCGGCCTTATCGAGTTATTGGATACCCAGTTGTACCGGCCTTTTTCTGTGGCTGCTGCGCCTTGCTGGTCATTATGACCCTCATCAACCAACCACGTGAAGCATTAACGGGACTGGGATTGATTTCAACAGGGTTACCCTTTTACTGGTTCTGGAAATCCAAACCGCCGGTAATCGAATCAGATCGTGTGGATGCTGTAGATACAATTTGAACTGCATGATTCCACAATTTATTGGCTCCATAATTAGCTAAAGGTACCTGTCTCCTTTACTAGCAAACAGGCGTTTACAAACAACCAGTTTCGAGTTCATGCCCTTTACCCTAACTAACTCCCGCCGACTTTATCCTGCACTACTGGCGTTGTTGTTCACAATCACCGCACTGGCTCAGCCAGTTTTGCCGCAAAAAGAGCGGTTAGCCTGGTGGAAGGCTGCCCGCTTTGGCCTGTTTATTCACTGGGGTCCAGTGACGCTGACGGGAAAAGAAATAAGCTGGTCGCGGAATGAGTATGGCAAAAGCCGGTATGATTCGCTTTATCGCCGATTCAACCCCACCCGCTTCAACGCAAAGGAATGGGTAGCGCAGGCGAAAGCAGGGGGTATGAAATACGTTGTCCTGACAGCCAAACATCATGATGGTTTCTGTCTGTGGAATACACAAACGTCGCCGTATAACATCATGTCAGCTCCCTTCGGGCGGGACGTTTGTAAAGAACTGGCCGATGCCGTTCATGAAGCAGGTCTTAAACTCGGCTGGTATTTCTCGTTAGCCGATTGGAAAGACCCGGACTGCCGCAATCCTGTCAGCAATAGCGCATTTACCGACCGGATGAAGGCCCAGCTCACCGAATTGTTGACCAATTATGGGAAGGTAAGTTTGTTGTGGTTCGATTACGAGGGATCTCCTTCTCCCGCCAACCCGAAACCCATTTATGAACTCGCTCATCGACTCCAGCCAGGTATCATTCTGAACAATCGACTGGAAGCGTTCACTCCCGACGAGTCTCACAGCCAACCCGGCAAGTATGGTGATTACACAACTCCCGAAGGGTTTGTGGCTGGCTTTGGCCAAACACCCTGGGAAACCTGTACGAATCTGGGACATCAGTGGGCCTGGAAATTTGGCGATACGCCCCGTAGTCTGCGAGAAACCGTCCATACGCTCCTTCGTTGTGTTGGCAGCAACGGCAATTTACTGCTCAATGTTGGTCCCGATAGCCTGGGGCAGTTCCCTCCTCTTTTCGCCAACCGTCTTCGCGAACTCGGAAACTGGATTTCTCCCCGATCAGAAGCTATTTATGGCACCTTGGGTGGTCCTTATACCCCAACCGATTCCTACGTTTGTACGCAAAAGGGCAACACCATTTACGTACACGTATTGTCAGGTACAGAAGTGACTGTCACATTGCCATCTCTTCCCGCTACGATCAAACAGGCCACCTTACTAGACGGCCGTCCAGTCGCTTTTAGGCAAGAGAAAAACAAGCTACTCTTAACTGTTCCGTTGGCGATGCGTGACTCTATTGCAACCATCATCGCTCTCACACTTGATCGACCAGCGGCTACGGTTCCTCTTATTCGACCCTTCACAAAAACAGGTTCATTGGCGTATGGGAAGGTAGCTACGGCCTCCAGTCAACTTAGCCATTTTTTGCACAATGCGGCTGCCGCTGTAGACGATGATCCGAAAACCTATTGGAAGTTGGGGCGACGGACAGATGTTGACTTCGATACCTATTATGGACAGGACCTCTCGTTTCAATCGCCTGCCTTACAAGCGCTATACAATCCGACTGGCTGGCTAGAAGTAGACTTGGGGAAACCGCAACGGGTTGGCGAAGTGCTTGTTCGTGATTTCTCTTCGACGCCAAATTCAGAACCAGTCGCCCAAATTAGTCGGTTTGCGATTCAGTATCAGAAAGGGAACGACTGGGTGACTGTAGCGCAGGGGCAGCAACCTGGCGCCAATTGGCAGCAAACCATTTCACCAATTACAGCCCAACGCTTCCGGCTCATTATTCAAGAGTCTGTTGGCAGTATTGGCATCCGCGAATTCGAGCTGTTTCCGCCAAAACAATAATTCGGTCAGGATCACTCATTGAACTGATCCTGACCGAATTGCAATCGTGTTTATTTTAATCAAAAACCCCGTCTAATCAATTACCGGATAGTCTTTATCGATCCAGTCGGTTTTGAGATTTTTGCTTATATTCAACAGTTTATGATTTTTGAACCCCAATTCATTGAGTTTCGTAAACGCTGGACGCACATTGGGGCATTTCGCAAATGGGCAGCAACCGCAGTAAATAACAATCTGACGGCTCTTGGATTCTTTACTCAGTAGCTTCTCCAGTTTAGCCAGATTTTCGACTTCACTACCCGGCCCAACTCCGATCGATGTTTTAATGGTAGCTGCTGGTCCAATGCTGATGATAAGCGGCTGGGCAGCTTTTGTGTCATTGATAGTAGCCGCCAGATCAGATGGCTCCAGTAGTTGTGCGGGTGTCCAGGGTTCAGCTTTTTTCCAACCGACCTGCACAAGTAATACTCCTATTAGCAACGCAGCGAGCGCAAGGGAGAAACGAATTGTTTTTGACTTCATAAGCTGGCGAGCAACGATGCTCGTGTTTCGTTACAATGTTCAACTAAAGCAGGCCAAAAATACTTGAAATGCATGGCAATCTGATCGTAATAAGCCGTAAAATCCTCAATGGCCGTATCTAATCCCGATGGGTAAGCCGTCCGGCTGGCAACGCCTTTCAACGAGCGATCAATCCCTTCGGTAAACTGATAATTTGTAAGCCAGTCCTGCCGAATCATATAGTCGGCCATTCGGGCAGGTGCAGACGGTAATAAAGCCCGATTTCCCGTCAGCGTTTGGTAAAAATAAGAAACAAAGTCTGTCAGGGGCTCCCCCGTTAGCGCTTGAAAATTAACAGCGAGGAAGTGATCAAAAAAAATATCGACAGCGGCACCTGCGTATTTATGACAACGAGGATGAAGAATATCCCGCACAGCGGCCACATTGGGATGCGCATCTGTAAAGCTATCAATGGCCCGATGCAATCGAACACCAGCCACCACACCGGGCGTCAGGTGATGGCGAAAACTGCTGGGATCTCCTTTTATAAAATCGCCAATAAAATTACCAATGAGTAGCTCCGTGTGTCGGTTCGATAAATAAGCGTGTGCCAGAATATTCATGACGCCACCTGCTCCATAGCTGGAACTACGCCTGATACGTATCGCTCCACCGTAACCCCAAACCGACGCAGGAAATCAACGCCTTCGTCGGAAGGAATACCCTTATATTCGGCGTAGGAGTTCAGGTAAACAACTCGGGCAATTTTCATACTATAAATAATTCGGGCACAGGCAATACAGGGCGACAGTGTCACATAGATTGTTGACCCTTCAATTTCTGAGCCATTTTTAGCGGCATACAAGATTGCATTCTGCTCGGCATGTAGCGCTAATGAGCACGAACCTTTTGAGTCGCGGGGGCAACCTACACCTGGAAATTCCTCATCGCAGTTGTGTGTACCGGCTGGAGGT
Organism: Spirosoma foliorum; assembly: GCF_014117325.1. Taxonomy (NCBI): domain Bacteria; kingdom Pseudomonadati; phylum Bacteroidota; class Cytophagia; order Cytophagales; family Cytophagaceae; genus Spirosoma; species Spirosoma foliorum. The sequence continues at coordinate 3,138,457 of NZ_CP059732.1, forward strand.
CCATTATAGCCAATCGAAATAATACGGGTATCACGGGTCAATACAGCACCTACTTGCGCCTTAATACAGTGTGAACGTTTCGCCAGATTTACGGCTAGATCCATGAAAATATCATCGAACCGAGGGCGAGCCGCTTTAGGGTTGGCATCAGAAATTGGGGGAACGGATACTGGTGTCATGCTATAAAGGTACGCGCTGAATTAGGCAAATACAGGTTAGTTAGGCATTAAACTTGCCCAATGTCATCTATTGAACAATTAAACAGCAATATGATTCCTCTTTCCAATTTAGGATGACTTGTCTGGTGACCTCTAAACATTCTTTTTCTCTGTATTTTCTTGCCAAGTTATGTAAGGTACTATACGCAAACTTCCTCGGTGATTATCGTATTGACATTCACTTCTCAGATGGTAAGCAACGAATTGTGGATTTCGAAGATGCCTTTAGCAAATTACAAGGCTACTATGCTCAGTACCGCCTGCCTGCTTTATTTCAAAAATTCACAATCGACAATGGCAACTTAGTTTGGGGAGAAGATTGGGAGATCATTTACCCAACCTGGGATTTGTATGAAGGGGAAACTGGATAGGCTATGGTGAAATAATTGATGGATACTTTTTCATCTCTCCCTCTATCAAGCTCCAGTTTATTTACTAAATATAAAAGTTTACTATATCACACCGGTCAGAGACCGGAAAACGCCACGACGTGGTCAAAGACTACGCCGAACTAGGGAATAACAAAAAGCTCTGCCAAGTTTCCTCAGCAGAGCTTTTCAAAAATCAGATCAATCAGATAAAATCCAATAAATCCCGGTTCTAACTATTTCACTTCTTCGTAAGGAACATCCGAGACATTGTCACCAGCAGGTTGACCCTGTCCGGCGCCATCGGCGTTTCCAGCGAAACCAGCGCCATCAGCAGGGTTAGCCCCATTAGTAGCGTTGTACATTTCCTGTGAAGCCGTTGCCCAAGCAGCGTTCAGACCTTCCAGGGCGCTGTCGATAGCAGCAGCGTCACGAGAAGCGTGAGCCGTGCGGAGCGTTGTCAGCGCAGCTTCGATACCCGATTTATTGCCTTCCGACAATTTATCACCGTACTCTTTCAGTTGCTTCTCGGTTTGGAAGATCATCGAGTCAGCCGCGTTGACTTTCTCAATTTTCTCACGTTCTGCTTTATCGGCTGCTTCGTTCGCTTTGGCTTCTTCGCGCATCCGGTTGATTTCTGTTTCGGTCAGACCGCTCGACGCTTCAATCCGGATTTTCTGCTCCTTACCTGTGCCTTTATCTTTGGCCGTTACGTGCAGAATACCGTTGGCATCTACGTCGAAGGTCACTTCAATTTGAGGCACACCACGAGGTGCTGGTGGAATATCGGACAGGATAAACCGGCCTAACTGGCGGTTTTGAGCAGCCATTGGACGCTCACCCTGAAGGATATTGATTTCAACGCTTGGCTGGTTGTCCGATGCTGTCGAATAGGTTTCTACTTTCTTGCTTGGAATCGTTGTGTTAGCGTCCACCATTTTGGTGAATACGCCACCCATCGTTTCAATACCCAGCGAAAGCGGAATCACGTCGAGCAATAGAACATCTTTCACTTCACCCGTCAATACACCACCCTGAATAGCAGCACCAATCGCTACAGCTTCATCGGGGTTAACGGCTTTCGAAGGTTTCTTACCGAATAGTTTTTCAACTTCTTCCTGCACTTTAGGAATCCGTGTCGAACCACCTACCAGAATAACTTCGTCGATCTGACTAGCCGATAGACCCGAGTTTTTCAGGGCACGACGGCAAGGCTCCAGGCTACGTTGAATTAGCGAATCAGCTAATTGCTCGAATTTCGCCCGGCTCAGCGTACGTACCAAGTGTTTGGGGATACCATTCACTGGCATGATATAAGGTAGGTTGATTTCCGTCGAGTTTGAGCTAGACAGTTCAACTTTCGCTTTTTCAGCGGCTTCTTTCAACCGTTGCAGGGCCATTGGGTCCTGACGCAAGTCGATGCCTTCATCTTTCTTGAACTCATCGGCGAGCCAGTTGATGATTACCTGATCGAAGTCGTCACCACCAAGGTGTGTATCACCATCGGTCGATTTTACTTCAAACACGCCATCACCCAGTTCCAGAATCGAGATATCGAATGTACCGCCACCAAGGTCAAATACAGCGATTTTCTGATCGTGGTTGGTTTTATCCAGACCATACGCCAGCGCAGCTGCAGTTGGCTCGTTGATGATCCGTTTTACATCCAGACCAGCAATCGCACCAGCTTCTTTTGTAGCCTGACGTTCAGCATCGTTAAAGTAAGCAGGAACCGTAATAACGGCTTCTGTTACGGTTTGGCCGAGGTAATCTTCGGCTGTCTGCTTCATTTTTTGCAGAATCAGCGCCGAAAGTTCCTGTGGTGTATATTGACGATCACCAATTTTAACGCGGGGCGTACCATTTGGGCCGTTTTCAACGTCGTAAGCAACGTTTTTAATTTCATTCGTAACCTCACTGTAGCGTTTTCCCATGAAACGCTTGATCGAGGAAATTGTATGTTTCGGGTTGGTGATGGCCTGGCGTTTGGCGGGAGCGCCTACTTTGCGTTCGCCGTTGCCGTTGTCCATAAACGCAACTACCGACGGAGTTGTCCGTGCGCCTTCGGAGTTGGGGATAACAACCGGCTCGTTGCCTTCCATCACGGCCACGCACGAGTTCGTGGTGCCTAAGTCAATACCAATAATTTTTCCCATAACTGGTTTAGTTTCTTTAATATGCTGTGTGTATTCTGACAGACATAACCTATCTATCAATACAAATGCCAGCCAGGAAAATTGTTTGATTTGCTGTCAGATTGGCAGAATAATTGACTAAATGGGGTCATATTGACGCGTCGAGCGAAGCATGAATGAAAAACATGGCAGACCTTATTTGCTCCCCTGAATAATAAGCGTACTAAACGGCAGAGCCAACTCGCCATTCCCATACTTTTCCTTCAGTAGAGCCCAAACCTCTTCTTTTATTCGATTGATTGTTTCTGAATCTGTCTGTTTCAACGCTGCGACCACCGGCGCTGCAACTTCATTCATATTAGTCCAATATTCGTCAGGACTCGAATAAATCACCTGACCAGATAAAACCGTTTCCGTTACTCCGGATAAACCAGCCGCTTCCAGCAACCCTGAAATTATACCTGGTTGAGCGCAACGGAACATACCTGGCGCTCCCTGCGGAGGGGGCGGCAATTGCAATGCTCGATTGATAACGCCCATCAGCAAACCTATCCAGGCATTATCCGCTGGCCCCGCCCAGACCGACGTTGCCAATCGGCCATTGGGCCTAAGTACTCGAACCAGTTCTCGAGCTGCCTGAGCCATATCGGGAAAAAACATAAAGCCCATCCGACAGCTAACTGCATCGAAACTAGTATCCGCAAACGGTAGCTTACTGACATCCGCAACTTGAGTTGTATAATTAGTCAGCCCTGACTGCTGGGCTTTTTCCGCAGCAATCGACAGCATGTTTTCAGATAAGTCTGTCCCAATTACGCTGCCTTTTGTTACGATGGACGCAATCGTCAGGCCTGGTTCACCGGTTCCGGTAGCAACATCCAGAACAGTATCTCGCTCGTTAAGATCGATCGCTCTTATAATTGCATCGCCCATCGGTTGTAAAAACCGCATCGTAAAATCATCCCATTTTTTCCAGCCAGGGGCAAACTGGTTCCATACCGCCCGTTGTTGCTCGCGAATTATATCTTCAGAAGTCTGCATGAGAATAAGCATAAGGTATATTCAAATGTAACATCCTGATAGTAAGCCCTATTCCGAGTATTGATGCAACGGCATTAAGAAACAATAAATCCTCCTGGAGGAATCCGATATGAGTCGAATTACCTCAGGAGGATTTTGTATATACCTGCTTGTATGGTTTAGAAATTATTTACCGAACAGACTGCCCAGACCACCCAGCATACCGCCCAGACCACCACCACTGCTATTACCGCCACCACCTTGTGTAGCTACGCGCAACAGATCGTTCATATCGAGTTTACCATCAGCCATAGCCGAACCAGCCATACCCATCCAGTCAATACCTTGTTGACCTGTAGCAGCACCTAAAATACTGTTACCATCAACGGTTGAATCGTTCGGATCTGCTGCTTTGTTCATCAATTTGCTCAGTACAATCGGAACCAATGTACTGGCTACAGACATCGCAACTTGGGGAGAAATTCCTAATTTCTCCATCAGGTTTTGCTCAACATGGCTCTGAACACCTTGTGTAACCGGACTTTGGTGAATATTGCCACCGCCATTAACAACCATACCCAACAAATTACCCAGACCACCGCCCTGTGCTTGTTGGCCCAGGCCACTCAGGATGCTACTGGTCACGGTCTGCATTACGCTGTCGTTTTGGCTATTTGGAATGGCCGGGTTGTTAATAACCGCCTGGCCTGCTTGTTGCTGAACCAGATTCATCAATGTTTCGAACATGACTAGTTTGTTTTTAAACTGTTAAACGGAATAGGTTTAGTTAATACCCCGCGTTAAAATTAGATAGATTCTACTGGATACTTCAACCTGAATCGGTTAATTTGTCCCGAATCCATTTTCACGCTTATGACGAACGAAGAGCCGAAAAGTAGCGAGCCTACATCAGAAAATAAATTGTTTACCGAACAGGCAAATCCATTACTTACTGATTTACTTTATCCTAGCGAGTCGGATGAGCCGATCGAGACGGTGACGTGTTATTTAAAACAGGCCGAGCCTCTTACGGTTAGCCAGATCAAAGATTGGCAAATGCTACCTCCATCAGTATATGTTGAAGAGACGCCAGAAACCGATTTTTGGAAACCTGTTAGTACCGATCAGGATTGGTACGGCGATGAAGAAAAAGCTCGTACTGCCAAATTTCAGCAGCTGAAAAAATTGGCCGAAAATGAATTGACCGTTCGGCAGGTATTTCGGGTAGGCGAGTCCGAAATGGATGTTTATTTACTTGGTCTTCAGAAAAACGGAGAACGGGCGGGTATCAAGACTAAAATTGTTCAAACCTAGGGGTAGTAATAGGAGCGAGGAGTGAGTAATAGGAGGGTTGACGCATATACAGCGTTTCTCCTATTACTCACTCCTCGCTCCTATTACTAGATTCTCTGTTTACTTCACTTGTTCCACAACAGCAGAAAATGCTTCTGGGTGGTTCATGGCCAGATCAGCCAATACTTTACGGTTGAGTTCGATGCCTGATTTATTCAGAGCACCCATCAGAGCCGAGTACGACAATCCGTGAATCCGGGCACCAGCGTTGATACGCTGAATCCAGAGTGAACGGAAATTGCGCTTCTTCGTTTTACGGTCGCGGTAAGCGTATCCTAAACCTTTTTCGACAGCGTTCTTAGCAACTGTCCAAACATTTTTACGCCGACCATAATAACCTTTGGCCAGCTTCATTACTTTTTTCCGACGCGCCCGTGAGGCAACGTGATTGACGGAACGTGGCATTGTATGTTAGTTGTTTTTTGACGACAGGCGGGAAGATGAACGCATAATGTGTAATGAATAAAGTATAATGGCCGAGACCATTTCAATATTCATTTTGCATTATCCATTATTCATTCCTCTTGTAAGGCCCGGCATCGGGTGAAACGTGAAACCAGGACGCAACCGCGTCCTTTTTTGTCCCTTAGACGTTCAGCAACGCTTTAATGCGACGCTCATCTGGACCATCAACCAAGGCAGCGTGCACTAAATTGCGCTTCTGTTTGGTTGTTTTTTTCGTCAAAATATGACTGTGGAAGGCATGCTTCCGTTTGATTTTTCCGGTGCCGGTCAGCTTGAAACGCTTTTTGGCGGCCGAATTGGTTTTTACTTTTGGCATTGCAGTAACCCGCTTTATGGAAAAAATAAGTAAACAGGCCGCAAAGATACGAAAAAAGTCCATAGCAACTCGCCTATTATCAATATGAATTGAATCAGATGGTTTTGGTTAGCAGTAGACATTCAATTACTAGTATCGATAAACGACTTTGGCCCCTTAGCAAACAAGACACTGAGGCTGGGATATGCACAAAAGCCCCATGCCGCTAGTTCAATTGAACTAGCGGCATGGGGCTTTTGTGCGTTATGAGAAATGGTAAGCGTGCTTTTCAGATAAAAAAGCCGCTACATTATTTCTTAGGAACTACTACTTTGGGCGACAGAAACATGCTCATGCGCTTGCCTTCAAGTTTGGGCTCTGCTTCAATTTTGCCGTAGTCTTCCAAACCTTTAGAGAAACGTTCCAGCAGTTGAAATCCCCGATCTTTGAAAACAATAGCCCGGCCTACAAACTGAACATAGGCTTTTACTTTTGCGCCTTCTTTAAGGAAGTTAATGGCGTGTTTTAGCTTAAAATCAAAGTCGTGATCGTCGGTGTTAGGACCGAATCGAATTTCTTTAATAACAACTTTCGTCGCATTGGCCTTGATTTCTTTCTGCTTTTTCTTTTGCTCGTACTTGAACTTAGAGTAGTCAACGATACGACAAACAGGCGGCACGGCATTAGGCGACACCTCAACCAGGTCGAGGTTTTGTGCTTTGGCCATCGCCTGAGCTTTATTTATTTCGTAGATTCCCTGCTCTACATTTTCACCGACCACCCGAACTTCACGGGCAAGTATGCGTTCATTGACTTTGTAGGGTTCTTCAACCACGCGACGGGGTGGTCTGCGTTGGGGTAATGCCATAAATTGTGTTTAGGGTAACGAATTAGATTGAAATGGGCTTTTACACTGATTTAGGTAAAAGTCGCTTGGATAACATTGTGATTTCTAAAAAGTTCGGGAAGCTATTGAAAATACGAATGGGAAACAAGTTTGAGGTTTATAGTTTGTGGTTCGTAGTTGGCTGACAAATCAATTTTAGACACGTCAGCCAACTACGAACCACAAACTACTAACTTTAAACTCAAAGCTTCACTTCTGCCTGGAACGTCTTGACAAACTCTTCTATGCTCATGCTGCCGAGATCGCCCTGGCCTTTCCGCCGGACGGATACTTTACCATCGGCTGCTTCTTTCTCGCCAACAACGAGCATATACGGAACCTTGTTCACTTCCGCATCGCGAATTTTACGGCCAATTTTTTCGTCACGTAAATCAACGAAACCACGAATATCCTGCTCCTGTAAGCTGAAATACAAGTCGTTAGCGTAGTCTTCGTATTTTTCCGAAATCGGTAGAATAGCAATTTGATCGGGCGAGAGCCAAAGTGGGAAATTCCCCCCTGAGTTCTCAATCAGAATCGCAATAAACCGCTCCATCGAACCGAATGGCGCCCGGTGAATCATAACCGGACGGTGCTTTTGGTTATCAGCGCCGATGTATTCCAGCTCAAATCGATTCGGCAGGTTGTAATCAACCTGGATTGTACCCAACTGCCACTTACGACCAAGCGCATCACGTACCATGAAATCAAGCTTAGGACCATAGAAGGCCGCTTCGCCCAACTCGGTTACGGTTGGAAGCCCTTTTTCAGCAGCAGCTTCGATAATAGCCGATTCAGCTTTTTCCCACAGGTCATCCGAACCGATATACTTCGTACTGTTTTCTGGGTCACGTAACGAAATCTGAGCGCTGTAATCCGAAAATCCGAGTGATTTAAAGACGTACAACACCAAATCAATCACCTTCATGAACTCTTCTTTCACCTGATCGGGGCGACAGAAGATGTGCGCGTCGTCCTGTGTGAATCCACGAACCCGTGTCAGTCCGTGTAATTCACCCGATTGCTCATAGCGATATACAGTACCAAATTCGGCTAATCGCAATGGTAAGTCACGGTAAGAACGTGGTTTGGTTTTATAAATCTCGCAGTGGTGCGGGCAGTTCATGGGCTTCAGCAAGAACTCTTCGTTGGGATCGGGAGTTTTAATCGGCTGGAACGAATCTTCACCGTATTTCTCCCAGTGACCCGAAGTCACGTACAATTGCTTGCTGCCAATGTGGGGCGTTACTACCTGTAGATAACCTGCCCGCGATTGTGCTTTCCGTAGAAAATTCTCCAGACGTTCCCGCAACATGGTACCTTTCGGCAACCATAATGGAAGCCCCGCTCCCACTTTCTCCGAAAAAGCAAACAATTCCAACTCTTTCCCTAACTTACGGTGGTCACGCTTTTTAGCCTCCTCAAGTAAGAACAGGTAGTCGTCCAGTTCTTTCTGTTTCGGATAGGTAACCGCGTAAATTCGGGTTAACTGTTTATTTTTCTCATTGCCGCGCCAGTAAGCACCAGCCACGTTCATGAGTTTAGCTGCTTTGATAAAGCCCGTATTTGGAATGTGCGGGCCACGGCATAAATCCGTAAAATCCCCCTGTGTGTAGAACGTAATGCTTCCGTCCTCCAAGCCCTCGAGCAAGTCGAGTTTGTAGGGGTCTCCTTTCTCCTCAAAATAAGCAATAGCATCAGCTTTGCTCATCGGCTTGCGGATGTACTGTTGTTTCTGGCGAGCCAGCTCCAGCATTTTATCTTCTACCTTCTTGAAGTCCTCCTGAGAAAACGGCTTTCCACCGAGGTCAACATCATAGTAGAATCCCGTTTCGATGGCAGGACCAATTCCAAATTTCGTACCTGGATACAACGCTTCGAGCGCTTCGGCCAGTAAGTGCGCCGATGAGTGCCAGAAGGTTGCTTTCCCTTCAGCGTCGTTCCACGTCAAAAGCTGAACGTTCGCATCCTGATCAATGGGGCGCGTGGCATCCTGCACCACACCGTTTACTTTGGCGGCCAATACGTTACGAGCCAGCCCTTCACTAATTTGAGCGGCAATATCCAACCCAGAGCTTCCTTTGGGATACTGTCGAACGCTACCGTCTGGCAGCGTCACGCGGATTTGTTCGTCCTGCGCAATCATACTTTACACTAATTTATTTGTGGGCACCCGCAGCTTACCTACAACTGTAAGCCACTTACTTTTTATGTATGATGTAAGATATATGATGTATGATTTTCTCACGAGAAGTTATACATCATATATCTTACATCATAAATCAATTTAACGGTTTTACGGTTCGTTTTAGCGAATCGCTGGAATTAGTTGTTACGCGTTGCTTCGGCTGAATCGTCGAAATATTAACGCGGGTTGTATCAAGCACAGCCCGGCTTCTCGTCGGCGTTATTGGTTTAGCCACCGTATCGGGCAAAAATAAGGAGTTATACGAACTTTGTGCGTATTGTCTTCGCTGAGATCGCCATAAACCTGCAACAGCCTGTTGATCTGTTGCATTTTGCGAGGTTGCTTTAGTGTAGGCGGCTATCGCTAATTCATATTGCCCCATTTGTTCATGACAATAACCAATGTATGTATCAATACGTGGAAACTGAGGGCGTAGTTGCAGAACTCGCTGATAATTTGCCAACGCCGAATAATAATTTCGATATTTCTGACTGATCAATCCCATCTGAAAATAGGACTGATAGTAATTGGGCTGCACCTTCACAGTCTGCTGATAATAAATCATGGCACTATCAAGCTTTCCCTCGGTATGGTAAATCATCCCACGGCCATAATACAGTTTAGCATTATTTGGGAAGTAGCGTAGCGCCTGTTCATTATAAACAAGAGCGGAGTTCAAATCGCCTAATGTCCGGTATATGGACGACAGTTGATTATAGGTTTCCAGATACCGGGGTTTCAGCCGCAACGACTGTTCATACAGAACCAAGGCCTGCGCCGTATCGCCCTGCCGAGCGGCCATGAGTCCATTAAAAAAATAAGCTTCACCATCGTAAGGAGCCATCTGCAGAGCTTTAGCAACGTAGAGTTTCGCCTTATCGAACTGGTTTTGCTGTTGTAACAAATCACCCTGCAAGGCATACAATTCAGGCGTGTCGATCCCGAGGATTTCGGCTCGTTGAGCGTTCTGAAGTGCTTTATCAGGCTGTTGCAATGCCCGTAGAATCTGGGCACGGGTCAGGTAAAACGACCCAATATTATCATCCCGGTTGATGGCTTCATCGATATCCGACAAGGCGTCGCTCACACGACCCATAGCTAGCAAAAGAACAGCGCGTTTGGCATAGGCTGATGACGATGACGACTGATTAATAGCGTTTGTTAGGGCACGCAGAGCGCCTTCAACCCGACTACTATCGCCCGGTTTTGGATAATCGGGAATGTGCGTCGTTTGCCGATTATCGTCGCTACAGGAAACTAGAAAAGATACCATAAAGAGTGAAAGTGCGAATGTGCGAATGCGTGAATACCATCCGGCACTAACCTGTCGCTCTTCACCGCTCCGGCGGCCCGGTCTTTCACTCTTTCGCTCTTGAACCATTTTCATGACGAAAATCGATAAAATACCCCTAAAGGTAACCGTTTCTGCGCCTGGTCGGCCAAGGCTAATTCACCCCATTCCAGATTAGGAACATCACCGAATAAGGGCTGCATTAGATTTTCCAGAATCAAGGATGAGAACCCGAGCGAATATAGATTAATAATAAAGAAAAAATCGTCACGATCGAGCAGATCAGCGCAGGATTTTAGCAAGTCATTGAGTTGTTCTTCAAGCACCCATTTTTCGCCATCGGGTCCACGCCCATAGGCAGGTGGGTCAAGAATAATGCCATTATACTTGTTTCCCCGTCGAACCTCCCGCCGAACATACTTCACCGCATCCTCAACTACCCAGCGAATATTATCTAACTCACTGTGATCCATGTTCTCGCGAGCCCAACTAATAACCGGTTTCACGGCATCGACATGAGTAACGTCGGCTCCAGCCTGGCGAGCCGCCAGCGAAGCGCCCCCCGTATAGGCAAACAAATTCAGCACCTTAGGGCGGGGGGTATTGGCCGAAATGGCCTTTACCTTTTCGTAGATATACACCCAGTTATCGGCCTGCTCGGGAAATAGTCCAACGTGTTTGAAGGTAGTTAGGGCCAGTTTAAACTTCAGATTCAATCCACTTTGCCGAAACGTGACATACCAGGGGTCACGCATGCTGGGCTTGGTTTGCCAGTCACCCCGTTCCGGCGATTGTCGGTCACGACGGAAAACAGCCTGGGCCTGACGTTCCCAATCCTGATCAGACAACGACTTATCCCAAATGGCCTGCGGCTCAGGGCGCGACAATATAAAATCGCCAAATCGTTCGAGTTTCTGAAAATTACCCGAGTCGATCAGTTCGTATTCAGCCCAGGGTTTGGGGGTGATAAGTTGGATGTTTGTCATTGATTAAATGTACAATGGATAATGTACAATGAAGAATGGATAATGTATGAAGATGAATCTAGTAACCGGACTCTCCATTCTTCATTGTACATTATCCATTAGAAATCTGCCCCATTTTTAAAATTAATTCAAACTCGTCGGCCCGAACGGGCATTACCGACAGGCGAGATTGTCTGATGAGGCTCAGATTTTCCAGTAATGGTTCAGCTTTGATTTGCGAGAGTGGTACAAGTTTGTCTAACGCCATAACGGGCTCTAGCTCCACAACAACCCAGCGTAAATCGTCGGGTGAGGTTGGATCAGGATAGGCCTCCTTACTCACTTTGGCCAGACCAACCACGCCTATGTTGGTGACGCTATGATAAAACAATACCTGATCGCCTAGTTGCATGGCTTTCAGGTTGTTTCGTGCCTGATAGTTACGAACGCCGTCCCACACGGCCTTTCCTTGTTCAATAAAATGAGTCCACCCGTATACATCGGGTTCGGACTTAACAAGCCAGTAATTCAATTTTGAATGATAGGGTGACCGCCGAAGCGGAGTGAATGAGCGAAAGAGTGGGAAGGCGGAGTTTTTCACTCTTTCGCTCATTCACTCTTTCGCTCTTTATCAATAATAATCGTCGTGCTCCTGGCTGCTACCAAAAGGAGACCCGTATTCATCTATATCATCGTCGTTAAAACGTGAGCCTCCTCCTTTGAAAGAGAGTGCCTTATACAGAATCATAATCTGCCCGGTATGGTACATATCATGGTTGATAATGCCGTGTAGCATGTCGTAATAGGTGTAGTCACGACCGGGAACGATATCTTCCAGGAACTCATCGTCATCGCGTTTGTCGAGTTCATTGATAAGCTCCTCCTGGCTGAGGCTCAACTCCATTTCAAGGGCTTCCCACTCGAAATCATCAATTTTGTCGGGCAGAGCCCCAAAGTTTTTGTCAGGGGTTGTAATATCAAACGTCTCATCGCCCTGCATCTTTTTGACACAGAATATGCGCCAGCTCGTCATGTGGAAGACCAGTTCGGCAATGCTATGTGTATTGGGAGCAATCCGTTTTCCAGCCATTTCGGGCGTAACGCCCCGCAATACATCAACTACCGATGGGCCATGCCAGGCTTCTTCGCCTTCATATGTCGTGTTTAAGAGGTCGATGATGCGGATCAATTCGTCGTTTGGTACCATAGTCAATGAATGGTTGAGTTAGTTAATGCTGCAGATAATGACCTTCTCAGGTGCACGTTTCATCCTCGCAAACAGGGACTCTTCCCTTAAATCAGTTCGTTGGTTTAAAAAATTTGGGCTACACTCAGTACTAATAATCCTGACCTACGTTGGTCTACTCTATTTGTAACCAATAATATCAAAGCTTACCAATAAAATCTTATTTTCTGAGCGGCCTCACAAAGGTAGCCAATATTGATCGCCTTGCGAAACAAACACGTTAAACACATCATCGACATGGCCTCAACAATCTTCATAACACTATGACTAACAACTACTAATAGAGTGGCATGTTTTATGCATGAAACTAATTGTATGTTTTCGTATACATAGTATAACGAAATCAAAAAGTAAAAACTTAAGTGGAGAATAACGATAATTATGAGTCAATTTGGTAATATACTTCTACTTCTCCCTTGTTTTTTGTGGTCGGTTTTGTGTTTTGGGCAGACTGATAAACAACTTCATTACCATACTGAAGTCGATACTTATTTTGCCACATCGGGCCAAACTCCGTTTTGGCTACGAGCCAATCAATATGGAATCGTCGCAAAAGATCAGGCATTTATGACTGTTCGGCAAGGCCTACGCGTCGATTATCATGAATCACCAAAAACTAAACTCGACAGTCTTCGGGCGGCCAATCGACGTATCGACTGGGGCTGGGGAGCCGAAGCGGTATTTAATGCTGGCTACAACTATAAATTATTAATTCCGGAGGCCTACGTAAAAGTGAGGTTTGGTAAAAATTTTGAAGTCTGGGCAGGCCGACGCCGTGAACTAATCGGATTAGTCGACTCCACGCTCACATCGGGTTCGTACGCCTGGTCGGGCAATACGCTACCCATGGCTAAAATCCAGATTGCGATTAACGACTACCTTCCCCGCAATAGTTTATTTGGCTTCAAGGGCTTTTACGCACATGGCTGGTTTGAGGAAGATCGCTTTGTCAATAATACGATGCTCCACCAAAAAGCCCTCTACGGTCGGTTTGGCAAACCGCACTGGCGGCTCAAACTTTTCGCGGGGATCAATCACGAGGTTATGTGGGGAGGGAATACCGAACGTTTGCCAGGATCGGTTATTAAAAACAATCAGTTACCTAATCAATTCAGTGATTATATCAATGTTGTCACAGCCGTCACACTGGGAAACCGAACCGATATCGACACGAATCGGGTCAGTGAATTTGATCGAAAAAATCGGATCGGGAATCACCTCGGCACAGTCGACCTAGCGTTTGAATACACGGCTCGTTCGTTTTCGATCTTCGCTTATCGGCAAAATATCTACGAGGATGGTTCTCTATTCTATCTTACTAATATTCAGGATGGCTTAAACGGACTACGGATTCGCAATCGGCGTCCCCGGAATCCCAACGGTTTACAAATTCAGGACATCCTGTTCGAATATCTGTACACCGAAAGTCAGGGGGGAAATTTATTTCTGGAAAATGACGCCCATCGAGGCCGCGATAATTATTTCAATCATTCACAATATCAGGATGGCTGGTCGCGCTATGGCCTCACCATGGGTACTCCCTTTATCAGTCCATCGACCGACAGTCGTAGTAATCTTCCCCGCTACAGTTTTACAAATAATAATCGGGTATCAGTCATGCATTTGGGACTTTCAGGGCAGATGCTCGACTTTTTTCAGTTTCAGGTAAAAGCCTCTTACAGTACGAATCTCGGCACCTATGAGGTTCCGTTCGACAAACCGGTACATCAATTCTCGTCGGTTCTGTCAATAGCCGCTCCACTTGCCATCCTCAACGGGGTAACAGCGAATGCATCGGTAGCTACTGACATTGGCGATCTGTATGATAACAGTGTCGGCTTTTTTATTGGTATTCGGAAAGAAGGGCGGAGCAAGAAACGACAATCCGGCGACTTTGATTAGATGCGAGACTATACAGCTATTTTTTATTTAACCGCAGAGAACGCAAAGGTCTCAAAGGAATTAATCAAATTCCTTTGAGACCTTTGCGTTCTCTGCGGTTAGGTTACTATTACCTACGGGTACCGAAATCGGTTACCCAATAGTGTTTGTAGGTACTACTTGCCGAATAGCCATAGCCTACGCCTACATTTTTAAAATTGGCGCTCATAATATTTTGGCAGTGCCCCGTTGACGCTAGCCAGCCTGCCACAACGGCTTGTGGTGTAGAATAGCCAGCGGCAATGTTTTCGCCCGCTGCTCTCCAGATATAACCTTCGCGGGTCATACGGTCCCAGGGCATTGAGCCATCCCGACCGGTATGACTGAAGTAGTTATAGGTAGCCAGATCAACCGCAAATTTGTCGGAAGCAGTGTTCAATTGAGTATCTAAAGTCAAAGCTGGAACAGCCGGATAAGTTGTTGTGCCACATTTGCAGGGTTTAGAACGAGCCGCATTAATGTAGTTTAATACTTGTTGTTGCTGATCCGTTGTAGCAGCCGCAGCGCGTGCCCCTGCCAGATCTGGAGTGACCGCTGAAGTACCAATGTCGGAGCCATTCTCCTTGTAAACCGACGATGAAACAGGCGCTGGCGTTTGCGTAGTTTCCCGATCCGATTGGCACGATACAGAAGCCCACAGTAGAGCAGATACACCTATAAAGCAAATAGTCTTCATATAGTATAATTGAAGGTTAATTGTATATTAAACGGTATTATATTTTGTTTTATTGAAACTAATTATAAAAATACTTAAATATTTTGTTTATCAAATACCCAAATAGTAATAATAAAAATACCTAGTCCCGTTTATTGTTTTTTTTAGTTACTCATATTTACACCGCTCTTAAACAAACCTTGCTTAGTAGCAAGCTATTCAAGTTATCCTCTACGTGAATTGGGGGATTCGGTTGTACCTACAGGCTTCGGCCGGTGTTTTGGATCATGCAATACGGGCTGAAGCCCGTAGGTACAATCTAATCACCTAGGACATCCACATAATAGCAAACGTTTTATCAGACAAAATGAGTGGTTTTCAGGTTATCGATGTATGAAAGCAGTTCGTATAATCCGACAAGACGATAGCAACATACTTCAACTACAGGAATGCCCTATTCCACCACTCGAACCTGGACAGGTATTGATTCGAGTTCGGGCGGCTGGCGTCAATAGAAGCGATATTCTCTTACGGGAAGGGGGTTATGGAACAGACCCGATCGGTCAGATTCCGGGACTTGAAGTTGCTGGAATTATTGAGCAATGTGGGCCTAACACCAGTCGATGGCAAATTGGGGATCGGGTTTGTGCGCTCATTGCTGGCGGTGGCTATGCGGACTATGTCGCTGTCGATGAGCGGCATTGCCTGCCTATTCCGGCAGGTTTATCCTTTGTTGAAGCAGCTTCCTTACCCGAAACTGTTCTGACTGTCTGGTCAACGGTTTTCCAGTGGGCACATCTGACAACGGGTGAAAACTTTCTTATTCATGGTGGAAGCAGTGGAATTGGCGTCACGGCCATTCAGCTGGCGAAAGCATTCGGAGCAACTGTCTATGCAACGGCAGGCAGTAAAGAAAAATGTGCTACCTGCGAACAGTTAGGGGCCACTAAATGCGTCAATTATAAAGAAGAAGACTTTGAAAAAGCGCTTGCGGACGTGGGCATCAACGTTGTGCTCGACATGGTTGGGGGCGATTATACCCCTAAAAATCTCCGGCTACTCGCTACCGATGGACGACTGATGTTTATCAATGCCATGAAAGGTGCCGATAGTCAGATCCATATTCCAACCCTGATGCAAAAACGGATTACGCTTAGCGGCAGTATGCTCAAACCACGCGACGCCCAGTTTAAAGCCGATCTGGTTGCGGATGTCCAAGAGAGAGTTTGGCTATTAGTAATCGATGGTCGCCTGAAGCCTATTGTTTACCGGACTTTTCCGCTGGCAGAAGCCGCTCAGGCACAAGCGTTGATGGCAACTGGTGAACACATTGGTAAAATCATCCTTGATATTCTTGAAGGCGAATAACTTATAGGCAAAAGTGGATGGAAAACCGTGCCACGGTTCTTTCATGATGTTTAAATAAACCGTGGCACGGCTTCCCATCCACTTTTGAGAAAGTCCTAACTAACTGTAAACCATACAAATGTTTACCTTTGGCTCATGGAAAACTGGCCTTCCTGACCCCTATGGCAACTACTTTTCTCAACGCCGAATGGCGAAATCTAATCTTTGCCAACTATGCCCTCGATCGTCGGGTACTGGCGCCCCTTGTTCCATACGGCACCGAACTCGACGAGTTTAACGGCGTATGCTACGCGAGTCTGGTAGGGTTTTATTTCCAGAATGTAAAACTGCTGGGTCGTGTGCCAGTGCCCTTCCATCGGGAGTTTGAAGAGTTCAACTTACGGTTTTATGTCCGACGGAAATCGCCCACTGGCTGGAGACGCGGTGTCGTATTTGTGAAAGAGTTGGTCCCCAAATTCGCCATTTCTCTGGTAGCCAATACACTATATGGCGAACCTTATGAAACGCACCCCATGCGCCATCGTTGGGATATTCAGGAACATGTCCAACATATTGAGTATGAGTGGGAAGTTGACTCTCACTGGAACCGTATTCGGGTCAGTGCCGACCGAATCGGACATACGCTTGTGGCCGAAAGTGAGGAAGCCTTTATCACCGAACATTACTGGGGTTATACACGACGGGGTGATGAACGTACATCAGAATATGAAGTTGTTCACCCGCCCTGGAACATCTACCCAGTAAAGACCTACGACGTTCGCTGCGATGTAGCCACTCTCTACGGAACTGACTTTGTACCGTTTTTTGAGCATCCACCCGTTTCGGTATTTCTGGCCGATGGGTCAGCGGTTACCGTCAAATCGGGCGATGAAATAGACCACTGATTTTCAGCAATATAAGCTATCATTTCACGCTTAAAAATCATAATAATCACCAGTCAATTTGCTTGATAAAGTGCGATAAAACTCGTATATTTAATATAGAAAATCAATCAATTACACCGTATGCAAACGCAGCCAATAGCCCCAGAAAGTCCATTCTTACCAAGTCCAGAAAACTTTCTGAATGATGTTGAAAACTGCCTCAGTTTGTACACGCTCAACGTGTTAAAAGACCGGTTAGTTAGCCAGCATCAGACTAATCCTCAGATCAACACCGAAGCCTACGATGCCATCTGGAAAGCTATGCATCGGAAGTCATGGAAGCTTAAAGGCAAATGGAACAAATACCGTCATCGCTTTCTGGCTAATTCTTAAAAAGGAACTGTTCATCATTTTTGTCATTCCGACGCCGGGAGGAAGCTTAGGAATGAGCCTGTTTAGGATTTCAGTTCGAGAGCATTTTTGTCATCCCGACGCAGGACCGGGCCGCCGGAGCGGGGATATTCTGTAGCCGGAAGTTTTTCAGTCTAATCCGAATATCCCCGCTCCGGCGGCCCGGTCCTGCGTCGGGATGACAAAAATCACTCAACTCTTATCCTTTTTCAAAATCCTAAACAGGTTCATTGACAAATAAGCTGCTTTAAGCTTCATCCTGGCGTCGGAATGACAAAAAACAATCTAGATTTTCTTTACTCTGTCCCTTGGTGGTTAAAATCCGCGCGACTAGTTAATGTGTTAGCCAAACCTGCTGCGTGAAAGCACCATTGACGGCCGCATCCCAAAACTCAACTCGTACCCAGGTTCTATTTTTGAGATTCGTTGTAAAGTTAAATGCCTGTTTGCCAAAGGGTAACGTATTCGTTAAATCAATCCGTTCACGAAATACCTGCTTGCCATCACCGGATATAATTTCAGCAAACGTTAGCGGAAATGTCCAGTTAACATTCAGATTGATCGTTGCTTTTCCATCGGCAGGCAGTTGCAGTGTCTCCCCCGCCCCTTTGCCGTTGACCGTGAATTTGGGTAGCATAATTTCACCCGTTGTTACGAAGAATTTCCCCTGCTTCATCACATCCAGAACGGGTTGCCAGCCTTTACTGTATTCGGGTAGTTTATCCAGTTGTAGGTAATTGACATTCAGGTGGGCGTAGGTTTCGTTCTCTGGCTCCATCGAAAAAATGTCCGACTCAGCGATGACGTGTTTTTTCAAGCCCCAATTGGCCATATCGTCCATCAGGTCTAACACCCGTCGACTCAATCTTGGCTCCGACAAATCGGCGGGAATATTTTTCCAGGCGGCCCCAAAAAAGTGGTCGGATTTATAGAATTCTTCGTCTCTGTATTGATCCGGGAAACCTGTTGATCCTTTCGTTCGGGCGTGGGCTGTCCAGGCAAGGCCATTTTCGACCTGCAGAAGCTTCAGCATATCGTTTTTATCGGCAATGCGATATACTTTTCCGTAGGTTGGATCGTCTGTTACAAATGGCATATCAGGCTTTCGGGACATAATCCAGTACACCGGCTTTGGAAAGAAGTCCAGCCAGTGCCCTCCGAAAAAATTGTTAGGTTCTTCTCCCGGAAGCAGCAGAAAATCACTGTCAGAGAGTCGTTTGCACTCACCGAAAAGCGTTTTGAGTTCAAGTAATCGCTGATCATCAGGCCCTTTGGGGTGTCCCGGTCCATGAAACTCGGCCAGATGCACAATATTGACACCAGCGTTTTTGAACACCTTCACAAAGTTAGGCACTTCGGGCACCGGCTTTCCCGCCAGCACCGTGTTCATGGTATGCTCGTTGTGAAAGTGGCTCGACATCGTTTTGTATCCTGACACCACCGGGTACTTGTCGTTGTGCGTGAATCGCTTGACTTCGTCAAGAGCTTTAGCGGGGGTATCGGCGCTCAGCAGGCAGAAAAAGTTTAGTCGTTGCTGGGTTCCTGGAGGGGCGTTGACCCAGGGAACCCAACGTCTATCACCCATTAAATCCTGCCGGATACCAATACCAAAATCAGGAATCAGGCTCCGATACTTGGTCCCATACCACGTAAAATCAAGGTTGTAGGCTTCATCCAGCGGATAGAAATACTGGTGTGGTGCGGGAAAAACGGCCAGACTTCCGCTCTTGGTAACGCCAATAATTGTTCGGTATTTAACCGCCTGGGCTTTATTAGGCAGATTCAGGTCAGCGGCAATACTCTGCATATTGTTGTCCGTATCGGCCCAGGCCAATGTGTTCCACACAGGCTGCTTCGTCACTAATCCTGCGTCGTACAGAATGGCCGTTGAGTCCACTTCGGTGGCCATTACGGCAGCCACATTAATCAATGGGCTACCTGCATACACTGTAATTTCAAGTGCCCCACTAAAGGTAGCCGCTTTTACTTCTGAGAGCCGCACTACCGTCCGTGTGCCGATGGTTTTGACGCTGGCAGCCCGCTTGGTCAACTCAACCGCGTAGGATTTATGGGGCAACTTATTGGTCTTGTCGAAAAAGATATTCCAGCCATTTTGAGAGACTAAATCCCGCTTACCAATAGTCAGCACGAAGGCAGGGTCCAGCTCTTTCACAATCTCATGAACTTTGCCTTGCTGGGTTAACTGAATGCTGCTGAAGAGTGGTTTTGCCTGGTTGAGATTGAGGACAAGTTTAGCCGTTTCTTTCCCCTTGGCAGGCCAGCTTATCACCAAACTGTTTCCCTGACTCGTTACACTCGTACCACTCTTTTTCTGGTAACCAGACAAATCTACCGGCAGTTGTGCGTGAGCAACCTGGCAAATCAGCCCTGCTAAAATCAATAGCCGTAGCTTCATAAATCGTCTCCGTTTTGACCCACATAAGGGAATCATTAGGAGAATCTAATGCAGAAACTTACTGAGCTGATAATCGTACTATTTGCCAAAAGCTATTGAACAAACGCTCGTAGTCGATTAGCCACCTCGTCAGGAGCCTCTTCAGGTGCGTAGTGACCGCTACCCGGAATAATTTGCCCGCTAACATTGACTAACCCACTTTCTCGAAAACCCGTCAGATAGTCTTCAATAGTTCCGTATTCATGCTCTCCTCGCAGGTACAGCAGGGGTGTTTGAACGAGTTCTCCTTTAGCAGCAATATTCTCCTTTTCATCCTGTCCAAAGGCTCGATACCACTCAAAACCAGTATGAAGCGCATCATAACTGGCATAGGCTTCGGCATACGCATTCCGGGCCTGCTCGTCGATCTTATCGGGCTTCGCGGAGATGGTGTTGAAGAAATAATCGAAATAGATGCGTTGTTTCCCCATTACCAACGCTTCGGGCAAATCGGGAATGGAGTGAAAGGGAAAGTGCCAGATGTGCGGATTCTGTTTCACTAAATTCCAGGGATCAACTCCTGGAACAACGACATTCATAATGACCGCCCTGGCGAGATCGGTTGGGTATGCCCGCAAAAAAGCATAAGTAACCATACCTCCGAGATCATGCCCAACTAAGGTTACGTTCGTCAGTCCTAGTTCGGCAAGTACACCCTTTACATAATGAGCAATGGTGAGTGTGTCATTAGTCGGAATTTTTTCAGACTCGCCAATCCCCGGCAAATCAATAGCCAGCGTGTAGAATTCATCAGCCAGAGATGTCATCACATTTCGGAATGCCAGCCAACTTTGGGGAAAGCCATGTAAAAACAATACAGCGGGTTTGGTTGCTTGCCCAGCCGAAATCACATGTATAGACACGCCATCTACGGTTACTTGATTGTGTTGAAATGACGGTTCAGGGCGCGTCTTATCAGAGTTGGTCGTCATAATTTGGTCGGACTAGGTCTGCCAACTTCTTCGGTGCGACTTCACAATAAGCAGCCATTAGAGCGTCGAGCAGCGTTTCTTCGTTTACCTTCTGTAAACTGACCAATGTCCATCCCTGTTTTCCCCATTTATTAGGCACTGGATAGATAACCGTCCGATCAAATGTTGAGAAAAGGTCCTGATCAATTTCTGATAATTTCAGACAACACCGATTTTCTTTGGCATTGAGCGTTACAACAACCTTCTTTCCTACTTTAAACGACGTTTTGTCGAAGTGAGGCCCTTCGGTCATTTGGGGAAACGACAGGGCCATTTCCCGGAATCTCTCGATCTCCACCATGAGTTAACGCGTATTCAGTTTGTTTTCAGAAGAACCTGTTCTGCGATTATAAAATTTCATTCTAATCACAAAGATAGTTGAGGACCCAGACCAAGGATTAGATCACTGGATGTCAAACAATTAAAATTTCGATGATCCGTTCTGCCAGTAGAACTAAATCGAATTATATCATGCCATCAGCCCTCCTTGCCTTAAGCTTCTTCTATTACTCAGTTACGAGTGCTCAACCCATCGTTGATCAACAACCAGTATCAAATAAAAACTGGTCAATTTTTCTTCAAGCTATTCACAACGATCCAGCTTTGTCTAAAAAGCTAGGTCAGTCAATGACACCTGATCAGTGGGGTAAGCAGCAAACCAGCCCTAAAAATCAGGACGCTCCTGTGGTGGGCGTAAGTTGGCATCAAGCTTTAGCGTACTGCGAATGGCGTAGCGTAACGGCTACCTATTTACTCACGCACGCAAAAATAGCTCCTTATCAAACCATGCAGATGGCAAATGCATCTGCCAAGACGCTGGTTACCTATCGTCTTCCCAGTGAACAGGAATGGAAAAAATTCGCTAGTCATTTTACTAGTAAAGCGAATTCGGGTATAAGCTTTCACTGCGTTCGTTCTATCAAAAGAGTGGCTTAGTATTTATCATTCTCGCCGGGTAAAACCCAGCGCAGCTCATCCATTCTGTGTTTTTGCGCCGGATTTTAACCCGGCAAGAATGATAAATCTACAGAACACTAGTTCATTCCTTTTGCTCCAATAACTGCTTCAGTGCCTTTTTCCCATCCTCGTTACTGGGGCAGAGTTGTCAATTTGCATTTTGATCGTCGCCATCGTTGCGCGCTTATTGTCAAAATCAACTCGACCTATTAACGGTTGATGTCTTACCCGTACTGCTGAGTAAATCTAAAAAAACGAACCAAATTCGTCACATGGGTTTGTTATGCCTTATTAGTAGATGATTCCCAACCCACCTTTGTGAAAGCCGTCTCACTTATGGGAGGGTTTATTGAGAGGCCCCACTTTGTGCCACCTCAATAAACCCTCTCACTAGTCCTCTTTTATAGAACATCTCACAAGCCCGTTATAATGCGAGCGTACACATTGTTGGCTAAATTGCCATCATACGTCATGGTCAGATCATCGGCCACATTGACCGAGATGCTGGCCGTACTGCCTGAATTCGCACTCGTTCGGGTGATGCTAAAGCCTAGGCTCGATTCGCCCCCACCGTTAATAAAGGCTCCTGAATTCATTGTCAGAGTCATTTGCCGGGCCGACAGTGAATTGGTTATTGTCCACTGGCTGTTATCGACTGGGACGATACTTCCCCCTGATACCTGGATACTGGTTAGACTTGAGGCAAACGAAAGCGTATAGCCGATAGGGGCGGTGATGGTAATGGTCACATTGCCTGATGAGGTGGGCAAGCCCCCCACTTCAAACACATTGACCAGAAAGTTACCCACGCTGCCTGGGGCAGCAAAGTTGGCCTGGGGTAACTCCAGAGTCACCGTCAGGTCCGCCCCACTCACCGCCACGCTGGCCGTAGCAGTACAGCCTGTTGGATTGGTTAGTGTTACGGAGTAGACGCCACTGGTTGTTACCGAGATTACCTGGGTAGTGGCACCGGTTGACCAAAGAAACGTCCCACTTCCTACGGCTGTCAGACTCACTAAAGGGGTGGAGTTGGTCAGTGTGGCACTGGATGGGCTGATGCTCACCGAGGCCGCTATAACGTTTTGGCCCACCGTCGTGCTAGTAGTGCTCACACAGCCATTTGCATCACCCACGGTAACTGAGTAGGTGCCTGGACTGCTCACCGTGCGCGTGTTGCCACTTCCCGGCACTAGCTGGCCACTACTATTGGTAAAGCTATAGCTGGCCCCGCCCGAAGCCGTCAGCGTCACGCTGGTCTGTGTGCAGGTCAGGGGGCCGTTGTTGATCAGACTTGCGGTAGGTAAGCTATTTACGATCAGACTCGTAGTGGCCGTCACTACCTGTCCTCCGCTGGTCACCGTGAGCGTAAAGGTTTGTACACCCGAACCAAGGGCTGTTTGTACGACACTAAAGGCGGTTGCTGTCGTCGGGCCTGGACTGACAACCGGAGTTCCCCCATTGGAAAGCGACCAGTCATAATTGTTCGTTATGTTGCCTATCGTAGCCGTAAAGGTGATGGGGCTACCCGCGCAAACCGACTGAGAACTAGCCATAAAACCCGTAATGGTGGGAGTTAGTGACGCAGCCGGATTAACCGTCAGGTTGTAAGCTGTGCTGGCTACTCCCACACAGCCGTTCTGGTCCTGGGCACTCACCAGCACCGAGTAGCTGCCCGCTACCGTGGGGGTGCCACTCAACACGCCCGTGCCCGACACACTCAGGCTGGCTGGCAGGTTACTGCTCACTACACTGAAGCTGTAGGCCCCACTGCCACCACTGGCCGTGAACGACTGACTAAAGCCCTGCCCTGCGGTAGCCGTGCTGACAGCCGGGTTGGCCACCGTTAGCGTGGTGGGGTTGCCCTGGTACTCATAGGCACCCCGGTCAATGACTCCGTTGTTGTACTGACGGGCGTTACCGGCCAAATCCGTAGCCGGACCACTCACCCCACTATAGGCCTGATTGCTGCCCGTGTTGATAGCTGGTGAGCAAGCCGCCAGTTGAGTGGACGTCGTGGAGGCAAAGGGCGAGACGGTGGTGGTCAGGTTGTTGCCCCCATCGGTGTAGCCCGTCACGCCGGGCTCGAACACACTGTAGCTGGCCGACAGGCTGGCTCCGTTTGTCAGCACAAAGGTGTTGGCACCCCCGTTGTTGAACAGCACCGAGTTGACCAGTTGACTCCTCGCCCCATCCGCATACACCACGCGCCCCTGGGGAGCCTGGTTGCCCTGGAACGAACTGTTAGTCACCAGCAGATTACCCTCGGCATAGATAGCTCCGCCCTGCACAGCCGCCCGATTGTCTATAAACGAACAGTTGATTAGACGGGTACTGTTCGTATTTAACCCTAAAGCTCCCGCACGACCATTGGTAGCCGTATTACTCACAAAGGACGTATTAATCAGGGTGGGTGAGGCATTCAAGTTGTCCACAAATACGGCTCCACCCTCATAGCCGCCACTACGGTTACCGCTAAAAACGCAGCCGGTCAGATCGAGCGTCAAGGCTTGACTACCACTACCGCCCAGATAGATCGCGCCCCCATCACCTGAAGCCGAGTTACCCGTAAAGGAGCAGTCATGGGCCACCAGGCTAGCGCCACTGGCGAAGTAAATTGCCCCGCCATCGTCATCAGTGACGGAGTTGCCCACAAACTGGCAGCGGGTAAGGACGATTGAACCCGCGGTGAAATGGAAAATCCCAGCAGCTGCACCCGATGTATTGTTCTGCACCACACAGTCTGTCATCTCCAGTTGAACAGTGGCACCACTTACGTTATAAATACACCCGTAGTTAGAAATAGTGTTATCCCGGAAGGTACTACCCGTAATCGTAAGCCGAATGTTGCCCTGATAATTTTGGATAATGCCCCCTCCAGAATCGGTTATCTTGCCATCAAACAAGCTACTGGCTATGGTCACGCTACAGGTACCTGTGTTGCCCAACGCAGTACCGTTATTACTTGTCCCGCCATCGCCAAAGCGGCAGTTGGTGATGCTGAGGTTACCGTTTTGGTTGTAGATGCCCCCCCCTGCATTGCTGCCATTGTTCTCCACAAAGTAGCAGTTGCGAATGGCAGGGCTACTCCCTACATTGTAAAGCCCTCCCCCTTGGTTACTCCCAATGGGGAGGGCATTGGAGGCATTACCCCGCGTGACGACAAAGCCATCCAGCACAGCACTGGCCGTGAGGCCCGGCTCACTTCGCACCACATGAGCGCTGTTGTCACTGGTATACCCCGAATCGCCGGGTGTGCCAATATCGCCCGAGAGGGTGCTGCTGGAGGGTTGCCCCGTGACGGGGTTGACCGCCGGTCGCTGACTTACCGCTGTTTCAACCCCTGTAAAGCCGCCGTAAATGGCTATGCCCTCTTTCATTACAAAACTAATATTCACATCGGTTCCGGTGGTGGGTTTGTAGATGCCCTGAGCCACCCAGACCTGAGCCCCACAATTAGCGGCTGTGTTGATGGCCGTTTGCAGGGCCGTACCGCTGAAGGCATTGGTCCAACTGCTGCCATCCTGCAAACCCGCTCCGGTTTGGGTCACGTACACCACCGTCCCGCAGGGCAGAGCCGCAGAGTTCACCGTCAGGTTGTAGGCCGCGCTGGCTACGCCCACACAACCGTTCTGGTCCTGGGCACTCACCAGCACTGAGTAGCTGCCTGCCACCGTGGGGGTGCCACTCAGCACCCCACTAGCCGACAGACTCAGGCTGGTGGGTAAGTTGCCACTGACCACACTAAAACTGTAGACTCCACTGCCGCCACCACTGGCTGTAAAACTCTGGCTGAAAGGCTGATTGGCCATAGCCGTCGTGACGCTGGGGTTACCTACGGTTAGGCTGCTGGGGTTATTCTGATACTCGTAGGCGCCCCGATCGATGACACCGCCGTTGTACTGGCGAGCATTACCAGCTATATCTGTAGTTGGCCCATTCACTGCGGTATAGGCCTGATTGCTGCCCGTGTTGATAGCCACTGAGCAGTCCCGCAGTTGGGCACTGGTGGCCGACACGAAGGAGGAGCCGGTGGTGGTCTGGTTGCCCGGTCCGCTGGTATAGCCAGTGGTGGCCTGGTCGAGCAGACTGTATTGAACGGTTACGTTGAGCACCGAATTAGCATTCGCTTTCGTAAAGGTGTTCGCTCCTCCGGTATTCCACAGCACACAGTTTGTAAACCGGATGTCATTCTGAGAAAGCCCATTCGTGTTCGTGGCAACAACTCCTGTTGGAAGGTTCAGAAACGAACAGTTGATAAATGCGGACTGATCAGTGGAATTAGCCTGAGATAGGATAAGAAAAGGGAAACCGGGACTGTTCACGTTATTGGCAATGACACAATTCACAAACTGGGGAGCAACCACTGGTGAAACACCCGAAGAATAATCATTTCCCTGATTGAATACCAGTGCAATTGGGTTGTCACGGAACACACAGTTTATGAAACTGGGGCTGGTAATTCCCCCTTTTATAGCCGTGTTAACTACAGAAAGACTGCTATTATTACCAGTAAACAACAGGTTCCGATACTGCGGGCTGCTCTCACTGCCGAATTGTAATTCGGGCGAGGTTTCATTTGTATTGCCATTACTGTTGTTCATGACGGCTCCAAATGATGAACCCGAGGTGGGCGGGGTGATAACAACTCCATCCAGAATAGCTGTGCTGGTGAGCCGACGCGTGTTGTAAATAAGGAAATAGGAATTGTTTGCCGAAGTACCATCGCCATCGACATCTGCTGAAAGGGTCGTTGAGGAAGGGTTGCTCAGGGTGATAGGAGGCCGTTGACTTAGGTCCGTTTCGGTGCCGTCAAAGCCCCCGTAAATGGCCACATCCGGCAGCATAGAAAAAGCATCATTGAGGTTGAGACTCGATCTTGGCTTATACGCCCCCCGGGCAATCCAGATCTCGCGCAGACTACCCAGGCAGGGGTACTTTAGCGCTGACTGCAAATCCGTAAAGGCATCCTGCCAGCTCACCCCCGTGTTGGCCCCACTGGCATTGGCTTTCACATACAGACGGACCACGCCCGGCTGGCCCACCGTCAGGCTGGTCATCGCCGTGGCTGACTGGCCACCATTGCTCACGGTTAGCGTATAGGTCTGTACACCGGAGCCGCTGGCGGTCAGACTCTGGCTGAAATTGCCGGTAGCTGTACCAGACAGTGGACTGCTGCCATTGGTCAGGGTGTAGTTATAACTGCTCGTGACGTTGCCCACTGTAGCCGTGAAGGTGACGGGACTACTGGCGCAAACCAGGTTCGGACTACCAGTCAGGTCCGCGATGGCAGGCGTTGGCGACGCCGGATCGCAATAAGCTACTCCTCCGTTGGTAGCCGCATAGATAACATCCCCGGCCACGTATACCCCACTCACGAAGTTATTTCCTAACCCGTTGGCAGTCGTGTAATTGGTAAACGTATTCCCCCGGTCGGTAGAGATACTCAGTCCGCCCTGTACGGCTGCGTAAACCGTATTTCCCAGCACAAACACGCCGTTAGCCGGATTGCTCCCACTGGCCAGACCCAGGCCACTGTTATCTTTGGTTCGGGTGGTAAAGGAAGTACCGCCGTTGGTGGAAATGCCCAACCCAGCGTTCACGGCCGCGTAGACAGTGGTGCTACTGGGTCCCGACACGGCATACACCCCATTTACGGTCGTGGTGATCAGGCCATTGGTCCGGTTAACGAAGGAGGTGCCCCCGTTAGTCGAGATGCTCACGCCACTATTCGTGGCGGCATAGACGGTCGTACTGCCAGGCCCCGATACCGCATATACGCCGTTCACGGCATTACTACCCAGGCCGTTGCTGGTTGTCCGGTTAACAAAAGTCGTCCCACCGTCGGTTGACACGCTCAGGCCACCGTTTGTGGCGGCATAGACGGTCGTGCTGCCGGGGCCCGACACCGCATATACGCCGTTTACGGAAACACTGCCCAGGCCGTTGGTTCGATTCGTGAAGGAGGTGCCCCCGTCGGTCGAGATGCTCAGGCCACCGCTGGTAGCGGCATAAATAACGCTGTTTAGTACAAATACGCCGTTGACCCGGTTATCTCCCAGGCCACTGTTGCCAATAAGACGGTTGGTGAACGTACTGCCGCCATCGGTCGAGATACCCAGCCCTGAGTTAGTGGCTGCATACACACTCGCGCTCGTGGGACCGGCTACGGCAAAAATGCCATAAATGGTGTTGCTGGCCAGACTACTATTGGTGACGTCGATGGTAGTGTACGTACTGCAGGTGGGGCCGTTCTGAGCAAAGGTTGCTAACTGGGTGCTGAAGCACAGCAGGAGAAGCAAACTAAACCGGTGACGTAAATGATTGGCAGGTCTAAACAACCTAAAAAGAAGTAAAAATGGGTAGTCGTTTTTCATAACAGGTAAGCGTTTGGTTGACGGGTATCCCCGGCAGTGTTACCACCTCCTCGGGATTGGCCCCTTTGCCTGGCAAGTAGCGAAGGGGCGTATTGAGCCGCTAGCCCATTTGTTGCATCCAATAGCTTATTTGTTGCATGCACAAAAAAACCGTTAAAAATGGGTTCAGAAGTAGGCGATCAATGGGGGACATTTTTTGCCGCCGTGCTGAATCAGGTTCAGACTGCTATGAACCTATAGGCCAATCAAGTTGAACATTCTCCGAATACCAACCCCAAAAACAGCTGAGTCGTACCTGATTTAGTCGTCTTTCCGGCTGGTCGGCACGTCCCTGACCAGACCGTACTGAGAGGGCAGCACGCCATAGCGTTCCTGGAACACTTTGGCAAAATACGACAGGTGTTCGAAGCCCACGGCGTAAGCAATCTGCGTGATACTCTCCTGACCCAGGGCCAGCAGCTCGGCCGCTTTGGCGAGTCGAATATCCCGGATGAAGTCAACGGCGGTCGTATTGGTCAGGGCTTTCAGTTTTCGATAAAGCTGCGCCCGGCTCAGGCCAATTGCATCGGCCAGGGCCTCAACGCCAAAGTTCGGGTTACTCAGGTTTTGATTCACCACGACCGTCAGCCGGTCGATAAATTGCTGCTCCACCTGCAACAGTGCCGGTTCAGTTGGCCTGAGCGGTTCGGTGCTAAGGGGGGCTGATCCGGACTTACCAGTCGTAAACCGTTGGTAAAGGCGTTGCCGCTGCTGAATCAGATTGCGCACCCGAGCCTGAATTTCGGCCTGGTGGAAGGGCTTAGTCAGGTAGTCGTCGGCCCCCAAATCAAAGCCTTCAATGCGGTCTTCCAGCGTCGCTTTGGCCGTGAGCATCACCACCGGAATATGGCTGGTGGCTTCCTGCGTTTTCAGGGCTTTACAAAAACCGAAGCCATCGAGCCGGGGCATCATCAGGTCGCAAATAACGATATTGGGTAGGCTTGCGGTGGCTTTTTGCAATCCCTCCTCCCCATCCTGGGCTTCGAGGATCTGGTAGTCGGCGGCAAAGATGCTGTGGATGTAAGCCCGGATATCGGCATTATCGTCGATGATGAGCAGGATATTGTCGGTGGTGGGCGTTGACGTCTCCGTGTTTTCCAATCCTTCGGCTTGTGTCTCTACAGGTCGCGGATAAGGGTTGGCGGTTGGGTGCGTCTGTGAGGATATTGACCGAGGAGAGGAGGCAATGTTCACCTCAGGGGTCGAAGCCGGGGGCGTCGTTTTCGCTATCGGCAGCGTTACTATAAACGTAGTGCCAACGCCTTTGGTACTGGAAACGTCAATATGGCCATCCAGCACTTTCACCAACTCATGAACCAGAGCCAGCCCGATGCCCGTGCCTTCGTAGGGCCGGATGTTTTTTCCATCGACCACACCAGAAGACCCCTGGTAGAACCGCTCGAAAATATGCGGGAGCTTGTCAACCTCAATGCCGACACCGGTATCAGATATTTTGATAATTAGAGGAGTATACGCCTGCTCCGGATATTGCACCGTCATACTGACGGCTTTATCTGCGGGGGTGAATTTAAAGGCGTTGCCCAGCAGGTTAGTCACGATCTTCTCCACTTTGTCGCGGTCGAAACTGGTCCATTGTTCGTATACATTCTGGCTAAAGGTGAATGTAATCTGGCGGCTTTCGGCCAGCGAACTGAACGAACTGGTCAGCATGCGGAAGAAAG
The DNA here is from genome assembly GCF_014117325.1 of Spirosoma foliorum. Lineage (NCBI taxonomy): Bacteria > Pseudomonadati > Bacteroidota > Cytophagia > Cytophagales > Cytophagaceae > Spirosoma > Spirosoma foliorum. The sequence goes on from NZ_CP059732.1 coordinate 3,168,603, forward strand.
CGGCCATGTCACCCGGTTCAGTTTCGGCCCGAAGCTGTCCGGCTTCGAGTTTACTTAGGTCGAGGAGTTGGTTGATCAAACTTAGTAGCCGGTTGGCATTTCGTTGGAGCACCGAAAAACGGCTGTCATGGGTGTAATCCTGGGCCATTTGCTCTACAGGGCCCAGAATCAACGTCAACGGTGTGCGGAACTCATGGGAGATATTCGCAAAAAACTGCGTTTTGAGGGCGTCGAGCTCAGCCAGTCGACTCGCTTCTTTCTGTTCAAAACTAACCTGTTGATGTAGTAACAATCGCTGTTTCTGGAAACGGTACAATTGCCAGCCAACAAACGAAAGTAGGCTAAGGTAACCTAGATAAGCCCACCAGGTGCGGTAGAACGGTGGATGGACCTGAATGCGAAGTTTGACCGGTTTACTCCAGTTCAGCCCATCGGCAGACCCGACCATCTGCAGCGTGTACTGCCCACTGGGCAATTGGGCGTAATTGGCAAACCGATTCGTACCGGCCTCCACCCAGGTCTGGTCGATGCCCTCAAGCCGATAGCGATAGCGGTTCTTGGCCGGATTGGTAAAATTCATCACCGCGAACTCCAGCGTAATTAAATTCTGGTTGTGCGCCAGGTCGATATGGGTGGTATTTTCGACACTTTGACTTAAAATTCCGTCAGCTCCCCCCACCGTTATGGATTCACTATTGATTTTCAGGTTAACCAGATGGGCTTGCGGAGGAGCCCCCGCTTTACCCGCTACATCCTTCGCCCGAAATGCTGTCAGCCCATTGACCCCACCGAAAAGTAACTCTCCAGATGCCGTTTTGAAGTAAGAGCCCGTGTTAAACTCATCATCCTGGAGGCCATCGGCTTTGGAATAGGTGCGAAACGTGAATGTTCTCGGGTTAAACTGGGCGAGTCCCCGGTTGGTACTCATCCAGAGGTTATTGAATTCGTCGGTCAGGATACCATAAACGACTTTGTTGGGCAAGCCCTGCGCTTCCGTAAAATGGCGAAACTGTCCCGATTGTTTATCAAGCCGATCTAATCCCCCGCCTTTGGTACCGACCCACAGGTATCGGTTTGGTTCGTTCGGATCATCGACTGCACTCGATACAACATCATGGCTCAGGCTCAGCCGATCCGTAATGCTATTTTTGTACATAGCGAAAGAAGGGTTGATCTTGTTCAAATCAGCTCTAACCAATCCTCTGGCCGTACCGATCCAGAGCGTACCCGCCTGGTCAAAATATAAGGCACTCACTTCTATTTCAGCTCCACTTTGGGGAAGCAGGTGCCCATAGCTAAATACCGCGAAGGTTTCCGTTTTGGGATCGAACTGCAGAAGTTTACCATTGATGGCTCCAATCCAAAGCCGACCCGCCTGATCTTCCACCGTCTGATTAAGATACGTCCCAAACGCAGTTTTGGGAGGAAGCTTGTAGCGCATCAGCAATTGCCCAGTGGGTGCGTACTTGAGCAATTGATGTATTTTTTTATTGTAGTCAATACTTGACACCCAGAAAAAACCGGCTTTACTCTGCATCAGGAAGTTCTGCTGTGGGCCGTTTCCCGAATTCGCTTTAGCCAGGAACGGAACAATTCGGTTGTTGGCCTGGTCAAGCTGAGCATAGGATAAGAAGTGGCGAACAAAGGTGCGCCCTAGTTGGTCCTGATAGAGATAAGTAAGGGATCTAGTAGGCAAAAAAGCCTTGAATTGATTGATTTTTGGATTAAATACCCGTATCCCATAGCCCATTGTGCCGATCCAGATCGAACCTGTCTGGTCTTTCATTAAGGTTGTCAGGCCAATCGCGCCGGGCGGTATAGCAGTGAATGCATTATTTGCCGTCAAACTGTCCTGCGCAAAAAGTTGATCGGGCGTCATGAGCCAGAGGTGCTCCAAGGTGACCACCGCTACCGTATTGGCATCGAGAAACTCCACCAGCGCACCGGTGGTTACACCGGGTAAGCTTATTACTTTATGGCTTCCCCGCCACCAGCCGTGAATATGCTGTTGTCTAGTCGAAAACCAATAGTCACCTTGGGCGTCATCATCTCCCAGGTTCCAGTCGCTCACCGCCAGGTTGGGTGGGCGATTTACAGGTCGCATACCACTCATGTGTCGCCAGTTGATGGCGCACATACCATAGGTGGTTCCAACAGTGGCTGTGCCATCAGGTCGGAATTGGATATGGTGTGCTGATGCATTGGTTGCCATTCTAGCCAGCGTAATGGAGTTAAACCGGGCCTGACTCGTAAAATTGGCCTTATCCGGGAAGCTGGTTTTCAAGTGAGCAGGCAGCGTAATTCTAAAAAGTTTGTCCTGATCCGTGTTCACCCAAATGTTGCCATCCAGATCTTCCGCCAGCAAACGTACTTCATGATTGCCTGCGCCGGGCGAATTTGTATCGCGAATGTCGATGTGATAAAACCGCTGGGTTTGTGCATCGTAGAGGTTCAGCCCCTGGTTGAGCGTACCCACCCAAAGGCGCCCCCGCCTGTCGATCAACAGGGCTGTACAGGTATTGTCTGAGAGGCTGAATTCATTATAGGGATCGTGGGTGAAGACCGTGAAATTGTGACCATCGTAGCGGTTGAGTCCGTCTTTGGTGGCTATCCATATAAAGCCCTTATAGTCTTGTTTAAGGTCGTAGATCATACCCTGCGACAGGCCATCTGAAATAGTCAGTTCCTTCCAACCTTGAGCCTTAGGCTGGGCAAAGAGGCTAAATGGAAAGAAAATAACGAAGAGTAGAAAGGAAAAGGTACGCATTGACTAACGAATTGACCCTTAAAATACGCAAATTTGATCATATCCGATTTACTCAATATGCTTGAGTGATTAAATCCAGGGATTAGCCGAGGTTTATCCTCATTCACCTTACAGGGACCATTCGTACCGGTTGTTATCCATTGAGTTGGATCGTATGCTACGGAATTGGGTTGACAGCTATTAAAACCATAAAGCCAAGCACAACTAAAAACTGCCCGTTTACATGCCAAATAAATGAAGGGGACATCTGATTATTCCTTTGTCCCAGTTAGGAGCGTTTTTGCGAGGTTGAGCTATTGTAAAGCGGCCAATACAATTTATTAATGCGTTCACTCACTTCCCAATCCCACAACGCTAGGGGGCGGATACAGGGGGATAAAACCACCTGCCTTTTTAGAAATAGATAAGATAATGCTACTGTTAAACTATATTTTTAGTTTATATTTGATCTTCCGTGTTACCTCACTTAATCTGGAGCTAAAATGAAATCATTACAGACTGCTTTCATGCTCGTTTTTAGTTTAACCATCTGTATGGCCCAGTCTAAAGAAGCATCGCTTCCGAAACTGAATCTAGCCGGGGTGCTTACTCTTCACATTAAGTCAGTACCACAAGTGGAAACTCTTCCTATAAAGTTAGATACCTATCATAGCTTCCCCCAGTATGATGTAAATTCGGTTCGAGACTCCATAACCGTTGACCGAAACGAGATTTATCTAAACAGCCCATTCAGAACGGTAGGCCACTCTTTTCTTACGATTGCCGATTCCACCTATCAGATACTTGGGGCTCCTGGGGATACAATTCATCTACTCATTTTAGCTAAACGCGGGGAAAACCCTACTCAGTCATTTATCACATTCGAGGGTAAAAACAACGAAATTCAACAGTATTATCAAGCCAAGACACGACTACTGAATGCCCCCCTGCAAACTTGCATGAATGAAGGAATGCGGGCTGCCAATCTCGTTCCTTTTAAGAAAATGATGGATGAAACCTACCAGAAACAGGATCAGTTCTGGATGGATTATCAGAAGAAGAACACCTTACCCAATTGGTTCAAAACGTACGAAACAAACGTACTGAACTATTCAGACGCCTGGCTTAGGGTGTATATGGTTTGGTACCAGACCGAGTATCAAAAGAAAAAACAGGTGATTCCGGCTTCCTATTACGAGTTTAATAGTCGAATCAAGGTGAAGAACCTGACGGCGTTGTACCAGTATGACTATCTGCGATTTTTGCGGGAACACCTCTTCTGGCAGATACGCCAAGCCGAACCAAAACCTTCATCACAAGCCCTGATAGATTACGCCAAAAAGGAATTGGGGCAAAACGCGAGTTCTTTTTTTGAAATCTGGGAATTGAGCGGCTCAGTAGATAATCCCAATTGGGTTGAGACAAAATTCAAAAAACAATTTCCTGCTCAGTACCAATACTTGGTTGATTACATCAAACAACGCGCCACTAGCAATGTGAAGCTATTACGGTCAGGTGATAAAGCACCCAATTTCGCATTGGTCAATGCGACTGATTCGCTGATCACGCTTAGTCAGTACAAAGGTCAGGTGGTCTACCTAAGTTTCTGGTTCACGACCTGTGGGGGCTGCATTCAGGAAATGCCCTATGAGAACAAACTGGTTGAGCAGTTTAAGGGTAAACCCGTCAAAATTGTTAGTATCTGCGTTGGCACACCAGGAGCGGCCGATAACGAACAATTGCTCAAATGGAAAGCGGCATCGAAACGGTTTGGGCTAAAAACCATTGATCTGTACGCTAACCGTGCCTGGACCAAAACATTGAGTGAGAAATACATCGTGAGCGTCTACCCGCATTATGTGTTGATTGGCGCTGACGGAACGATTATTGAAAACTTCGCCGAGCGACCCAGTCAGGGCATTTCCGCAAAAATCGAAAAAGCTCTAGCCGCAGCGGGCTACTAAAGATTATAATTTGATGTAGGCAGTCTTCAACTAAGGTTGTAACCGAATTTTAAAGGCAGATCTATGTAAGCTTACTCGTCTCCTATTAGAGAGCCGCCTTTCGAGAGAATAAATCAACAATTAGTTGTTCCGATCAATACGCTTCAACTTATTACTCGATAAATAAATCAATCAGAATGAGACCAGACCGATCCGTTGGGTTGGCTTGTTCAGCAAAACACGAAAAAGTATACCCGAAACCCAGATATACTTTCCCCAACTACCAACCTATAATGAACCGTAACCTCACTGGACCGATTCAACGGCTTTATTCACTTTGTAAACTCCTCACCGGATTGACCAAGGCGGCTTGTTTACGATGCTGACGAGAGCTTATTTAGCGACGTTAATAACCTGGCCTTGCCCGGAGTTAATCTCTTTAATAGCTTGAGCATTAACCCGCAACGTAGCGTTGGCCGTTTGCGAGAGCAACTCGTCCGCACGCACATCGCCATTGGCCGCACTAACCACATTGAAAGTTGTGACTTATCCCCGCAGCCTTACAGTACCATTCGCTTCGTTGACTAAGTCGAACCACTCACCGCTCAACCCTTGTATCAGCACATCATTGTTGGACCCGTGTCTGAATCCAATGAGTTGGGGCGTTCGGATAGTAACACGGATCGTTGATTTGCTGATCCAGAATGGTTTACCTGATGGCTCGGCGAAGGATAGTTTCAGGATGTCGTTCTGCTGGTCAATGCGCAAGTACGGGCGCAGATTATCGTCAAGGCTGATAGCTACTGAGGATTCATTGCCGCCAACCTCAACGGCTATAGTTGCCGGAAACTGTTGCGTCTGAATCTCGCTGAAGGGGGCAACCGGTTTGGTTTCCCGTACAATCCATCCGCTGCCGCGCACTTCCTGTGAGGAACTGTATTTAGAATCTTGGGCTTGGATACTGAGCGATAAAAGCCAGGTAAAAGCGAATAATGTCGTTTTCATAAAAGTGCGTTGATAGATTATTCAGAACGTAATGAGTTGACCGGGTTCATCAAGGCGGCTTTGATGCTCTGGAAACTGACTGTTAACAAAGCAACGGCAATAATGAGCAGACCAGCCAACACAAATACCCACCAATGAATGTCAATTTTATACGCAAATCCCTGCAGCCACTTGTCTATTAGATACCACGTTAACGGGGCGGCAATAAGAATACCGATGAGTACCAGTTTAATAAAGCTTCCCGAAAGTAACCCGACCAGGTTACTGACGGATGCTCCCAATACTTTCCGGATACCAATTTCCTTGGTCCGTATTTTTGATTCATGGACAACCAATCCAAACAGGCCCAGACACGAAATGATGATAGCCAGCCCGGAAAAACCATTCAGAATTCCGCTCATGTTGTCTTCTTTGGTATAGAGGGCATCTACTCGTTCATCCAGAAAACTGTAACTAAACAGCGTGTTAGGAGCGAGCTTTTCAACAGTATTCTTCAGGAAAGCGACGGCCTCCTGCGGGTTTCCAGGCTTAATTTTGACTAGCAAGTTTCCACTAAACTGTGGTTTGTATTCCAGCACTAGCGGTTCGACTTGATTATGAAGCGACGCAAAGTTGAAATCCCGCACAAGGCCAATTACTTTTCCTTGCCGTTTATCTGAATCGTTTACGACAATGGCTCCTACCGGATTTTTCAGTCCCAGTAGCTCGACGGCTCTCTCGTTGATGATGAACGATGCCGAATCATTAAATTGATGGGAAAAATTTCGACCTTCTTTAAGCTTGATTTGCAACACATTCAGATAATCCTCATCAACCCGCGCGACTTTTACGGAAGGGTAATCTTTTCCGGCTGGTGGGTTAAGTGGCGTTACAGATTCAACGCTTAGATCATCACCGATCAGGTTGGACGACTGAGCCACCGCCAAAATAGAATGATTACGCGTCAGTTCGTTTTTAAAAAGCTCCGTATTAACCAATACCTTCTCTTTAAATTTTCCATATAGCTTCACAATAAGCACCTGTTCCTTATCAAAGCCCAATTGTTTGTTTCGGAGCAAATTCATCTGCTGATAGATCAGAATCGTAGCCATAATCAGAAATGCCGATACTACAAATTGGGCGACAATCAGGCTTTTTCGTAACAAACTGGCCGAAGATTTAGGGAGTTTGTCGGCTTTAAGTGACGTGATGGGTTCAAAGTGAGAAATGAACAGGGACGGAAACAGGCCTGATAGCAAACCGATAGAAAGCACAATCAAACCAATGATCAGCAGATTGTCAGGTCGGAAGATTTCCCAGGCCGAAACCTGTTTACCCGCCAGGCTATTGTAAAAAGGCAACGCTATTTCATACAGGCAGATCGCCATTAAACTGGCCAGTAAGGTGAGAATGAAGGCTTCGCCCAAAAACTGTCCGATAACTTGACTCTTGCGAGCTCCCAACACTTTCCGCATACCTACCTCTTTTGCCCGTCTAAGCGCCTGCGTCGTAAACAGATTGATAAAATTGAAGCAGGCAATTAGCAGGATTAGTACTTCGGCCGCAATAAAAATATAGATGTAAACAATGTTGCTGTTAGCACCCATCTCCTGAATCAGATTCGATTTGAGATGGATGTCGGTTAGTGGTTGAAAACGAACCGTCCTAGCGAATTCCGTTGTCTCCCGAACGTCTTTTTCATTTCCGGGAGCGTAATAGGTGAGGAGAAAATCCATTAGCCGCTTTTCGGCTTTGGCCACATCGTCTTTGTGGCGAAATAACACGTACGTCCAGCCAAACATCCACCCTTTATTACCTGTCAAGCTCTCGGGAACGTACTTGTAAAAGGTCGGCATGGACGCCAGATAATCAAACTTTAAATGGGTGTTTTCAGGCAAATTCTCAATGACTGCTTTCACCCATAACTCTTCATTGCTATCAAAAATCAGCTTTCGTCCAATGGGATTTCGTTTGCCAAAAAACTTCGCCGCCATTTTCTGGGTAATCACAATCGAGGCTGGCTCTGCCAACGCCCGAATCGGATTCCCGGCTACCGTTTTCAGGCTAAAAACGGGTACGGCCGACGAATCCGCAAAATAGCCGGTGCTTTCGCCCTGTTCGTTGAATTCCGAATTTACAACCCGCGTTCCCCGACTTGAAAACCGTACAATCTGTTCAATATCTGGAAAATAAGGCTTCATTGCGCCCGCTAAGGGAGGAGATGACTTCGACCACTCCGTTGTAGCAACCCGGTAAATCCGGTCATAATTCTGAAAGTCTTTCTCATAGCTAAGCTCTTCTTTAATGTGAAGCGTTAACAACAGTCCACATGAAATTCCTAAAGCGAGGCCCAGCAGATTGAAAACGCTATACACCTTTTGCTTAAAAAGGTTTCGCAGGGCGATTTTGAAATAGTTCTGAAACATGTCGGGGTGAAGAATTGAGGGGTGAGTGTATTGATTGCTTTGTTGGCGTCGGCGCACAAACGGGGGCAACACCGACACCACATTGAGCACGTACCTCAGTGTAGCCTGGGTTGGACCCGCCCGATTGTACCAGTAGACATACAGCTCATCAAGGTCGCCCTCGACTTCTTCCAGTGTATTAGCCGGGTGCAGCCAAGTTAGTAGGCAGTGAGCCCAACGCGGTGGGGTTGGCTTGTGTTGGTTTGATCGCTTCATAAGCCACTTAGCGTCAACGACCGAGGGGGAATTAATTGCCAGAGTTCACGGCGCATTTGTTGAATGTCCTGCAAGGCACGACTGCATAGGGCCGTGACGCTGAAGAAGCGCTTACGCCGTCCGCCCCGTTCTGTAGTGACTCCGCCCAACTCGGACTTTACAAAGCCTTTTTCCTCCATGCGAACAAGCGTGTTATGCACAGTCCCAAACGTTACCAAACGTCCCGTGTGTTGCTCAATCTCTTGCGAAATTGTGACACCGTAAGCCTGCCCATCTAGGATAGCAACCATGAGCAGAACGACCTCTTCAAACTCACCAAAATACGTGCGACGCATTGCATGAAGTATTAGTTTATATTTTATCGTACAAATCTCCGGCCAAATCCTGAAATGCATTTAAATCAGGCCGTAGACACGTTGAGAGCAACTAGTAACTAGTGTTGGTTGTCCGAATATGGACAAAAAACGTCCCTGAACGGACAGGGTTGCGATTAAACGAGGTCTGGCGTAAGTCTTATCTCATGATTCGTTTACGGTTCAAAAATTTGTAGAAAACGGAAGCGCGTTGCGTGGGGAGGAAAGAATTCCTGCTAAGTTCAATGAATTAAACCAGCGCACCTTTCTTGTATTAAGCAACATCATTTACCCTTTGACCACATGGAGCCCTATCCGCTGTGACGATCCCCGGCTAGGCCGGGCCGAAGCCGTGTATGGTCGCCGAAGCGGTAGGAATTTCGCTGGCAGTGACCCGCAACGGCGAACACGGTCCGCCTGTATGATTATACCCAATAGTGAGTGCAGAATAACTGATAGGATAGCGTATCTTAAAACACCCATTTTTAGATATTCTCAGACGGCTGGATAGTATATAAGAGGAGGTCAGGGTATTCCCAGTAAAGCTTAACACCTGTTGCAGTTGGATACTATCGTAAATTCATACTAAACCAGTTGTAGGTCTTTTCTAGTGTTTATAACACTGGCATTTTTGAAGTGGCTATTTTCGGGCACCCTTAATTTATAGGGCCGATTGAACGCTTCTTGGGAAACGCTAAAGTAGCTTGAAAGTCTCCTGATGATCTCTTTGGATAACCCTCTCTTATAATGCAAAATATCCGAAACAAGACTTTTACTTACGCCCAAAATCTGGGTCAGATCTTTCGCTTTAAGTGATTTCTCGCTCATCAGAGCTGTGAGTAACTCAATGGGATCCACATCCTCAAAGGAGTTATGCTCGGCATCCCATTTTTCAATGAGATAAGTGAGCAGCTCGATTTCATCCTGCGTATTTTCCCCTTGATCGCTTCCAGTTACTAGCTCTTCTAAAGCAGTACAGTAGTCATTATATTGTTTCTCGGATTTGATTATCTTATATCTGAGTGCTTCCATATTAATAATGATTTACGGTATACTGGTCATTGCGCTTACAAAGCTTATCATACTGGGCATGGGTTTCTATCCAGCAGCCAAAGAGATGAACTTGGTTCTTGCCAAAGGCGTATTTGCAGATCATTCTGTAGTTATTACCGCCGATATCAAATACGACACGGTTGGTGCCATTACCCAGCAAATCGGCTGCCCCAAATGTATCTTTAATAGCCTCAGGTGTCTGCCAATCGGCAAACTTGACTACGGTGAGCCAAACCTTAAACGAACTTTTACGGCGAGCATTCATTTCGGTATAAGCCTCAATCGTTTCCTTTCTGATTAGATGAAGCTTCATAAGCTACTGTTAAGGTACGAAAAAAGTTAACAAAATGTGAACTTTCAAAGTGCACCAACAGAAGGTTGTCTCATTTGGGAGGGTAACAAGAGAATTTGGGATAGTTTATCTGGATATGCAGGTTTCCCGCCTTTTACTCCCAATATGCTTAAGAAGGCTAATCCCAATAAGTCGCTGCCACATGTTTTAAGAAACCCGTATACGCCTTTAACTGGGCCGGTTGCAGATAGCTATAGAACTGGTCATGGGTCGTGTGAAAGCCCATGTAAAAAAGCCAGAACCCTAGCGTCAGGTAAGGAATCAGGGCTAACTCCTGATCGCTGATCGGGTGGCTGGTTTGATAGCTCGCCAGAAAAATAGTGTAGGACTCCTCAAAGGCTGATTGCGTCATCCGCCCAGTATAGACCTCCAAGGCCAGGTGTTGCCAAAAAGAAACCAGGTCATGCACCAACCAGCCGTAGCCCATAAAATCAAAGTCAAATAAGGAAACAGAATCCCCGTCAAAATGCATATTTTTAGGGAGTAGGTCAAAATGGCAATAGCCGCTGTGAAACCCCGATGTGTTTACCTGGGCTATCCTCGTCTCGACACGTTTGGCGGCTTGCTGTAACCAGAGATAACTTTCCTGATCGGCGACAAAGTTGGCTTTTAACCGTTCCAATGGCCTGAAAAGGGTGGTATCCAGATCAAACACCCAGCGCTCCCCAGGCAATGCGATGGTGGATGATACTTGGTGAAAGTGCGCCATTTCCTGGCCAAGCGTACGGAGCTGGTTGTTGCTTAGTAGTTTAGCGGGCTGGCCAGGGGCATAACTAAAGAGCACCGCATAGCGTGATCCTTCCACGGCCTCCAGCTGTTGAATAGATTCCTGCGTCCGATCGACAATAGGATAAGACACTGATACGCCCGCTTTCTTGAGAGCGATTAGCAAGGCCACTTCCGCCTGTACGTGAGCCAAGCTACGGTGCGTGGTGCGGTTGATACGAAGAATAAATCGCCCCTGAGCAGAGTCGACTAAATAGGTGTCTCCCACTCCTCGAACCAGAAAGGTGCATTGAATCGTCTCTAAGGTATAGCGTTCAGCAAGTAAATCAGCCAGGGCCTGGGGGGAAAGGGTCGAATAGGTGGCGGGGAAAATCGATTTCATGGCTGCAAGATAAGCCTGAAGTGGATAGGCTTACCAGAACTACAGAACTACTACTGCCATTCATAAAGCAGCCAATTCTAATGAGCCTTATTTTGAGAATGCTTATTCAGCAGAGGATGAGCGAACGAAACTTAAAATGACCTCAAGCATGCTGTCCCCTGCTGCCGCCATAACACTGCCCAGTCTACTCAGCAGTCGCTATTTTCTTAGCCAAGTTGGAGGGCAAGTAACAGTTGAAGCCTGTCTGTTGTTGCAGGTCAGTCAACAAACTGATCGTTTCTACACTATTCAGGCCAATGGCTTCCCGGTATTGATCGACTTTGGTCTTCACCTGAGCAGTCAAGGAACTACTTAAGTAGCCGAAGTGCGTTTCTTGACCATTGGTCTTGACGGCCATATACCAGTCATCGATCATCGCAAATTCGTAGGGTGACAGCTGCCCGGATTTTAGAGCCTTCATGAGCTTGGGTCTCACCTGGGGGTACACGGTGTCTTTTAAGGCGTAGGCTTTACTAATGGAGTTGTGATGACTCAGCATGACCGCAGCCCAGTAGCCATTGTGAATCAGTCGCTCACCAGGGTAGCCGTACTGATCAATAATCGGCAGGAGTTGAGCCATCTGCTGCTCACTGTGAGGAGCAAATCGTTTTTCGGCGTACCGCTCTTGGGTAGCCCTAATACGAAACAGCGCCAACAAGGCCTTTCGCTGATCCTTTTTAAACATTTTCTCAACTTGGGCCCGAACGGCCTGATTTCCCCCGTTTTGGTAGAGCGCTCTGAGCGAGTTGTATTGTTGTTCAACCACTCTCCACTGCGGGTCGCGTTGGAGCGTAGTGACCAAGGCATTTTTCTTTATGTCGCTCAGGGTCCAACCCGTAGCGATTGCTTTCTTAAGATAGGTAAACGCCTGCTGTTTTTGGTCCACTTGTATGGCCAACTGCGTGGCCACTTTGTAGTCCCTTGAAAAGACGAACTCATATTGATCAAACACCTGTTTGTACAACGCGAATGCCTCTTGATAGTGCTTGCTAGCAATAAGCTGTTGAGCCCTGGCAATGGTTTGATGATAGGTTGTATAATCGTTTTGATCGGCCTGGCCAGGCAGAATAGCTGGGTGGAATGCACCGAAGCGAAGGGTATTCAGGAGAAGATAAAGGGTAAGGAGTTGATTCATGCGCGTGGTTTTACTATTCAGACGCGGCTAGGGGTCGGGCGGTTGTAAGCCATTAAGAAGTTTTAACAAACTAGTGATTGTTGGGGGCATGAGTGTCCTCTTTCTCGAATCTTCTCACCCCAACGGCAGCATAAAGTCAGATGGATAAACTCCTTCGTATCACTTAGGAGCCTTTACTGAGATGGTGTGCTTTCCACAGATTTTTGGTAGGTCTGCACAAAAGTTGGCCAGTCCGCTTAAAAATCTTCTCGGTAGAGCTCGCCAACCGGAACGTCAGTTGTGGCAACCACAATCCGTGTACCCTCGCCGATTCCCAACTCAGTAGATGAACGGAAGTAGGCGCCAAGTATGCTGACTATAAGCAGCGTAGCCAGGAAATACTTGCCGTAAGAAATGTTCTTCTCGTCTTATTTTAACCGCGTAGATCGTAGACAAGGTTAGTAAGCCAGTCAAGCTTGACCAGCTAAGTTGATAGAGGGTTGTACCCAATGCTGCCGAGAGTATACCGGTATACATGGGATTTCTAATGTATTTATAGGGGCCGTTAGTCACTAACATCTGTTTTTCTACTTGCTGAATGGCCCCACTCCAGTTGTCAGCCAGCACGTGGCGTGCCCATGCTCCGAACACCATGCCCATCAGCATCAACCCCATTCCGAGTAGGTGAACCCAGTGCGGCAAAACGGAAAAAGGTTTATTGAACGACAATGGTAGTGGATTGAGCAACAGGATGAAGGATAGTACGACTAGGGCTACATGGATTCGCCGATACCAACTCGTGTTCGATTGCTGCTGAATGTGAACTCGACGGCGTGTTATATACCCCCAGATGGCCCAGCCAATCCAAAAAATGCCCCATGTAATTTGAGGAAAGTAAGTAATGAGCATAGTGATAGATTCATGGAGTACAGCTCATGCAACTAACGTAGCTATAAATTTGTGTTGTCTAACAAATATATTAATACCGTCTGGTGGATTGATGCGCGAAGCCCCGTATACCGGGGCTCAAGCAATAGTGGAACTTTTCCGTTTTGACTACAAGAACCTGACATTTGGCTACCGTTGTTTTTAGACGGGGAGTGAATTTTGTGGCCACTATAAACAACTACGAAGATGAAGCTAATTGCCATCGAAGAACATTTTTTGACCCAAGCTGTCAAAGAGGAATGGAGAACCTATGCCGACCCCAACGACCCAACTCATAAATTACACGTTGGTGAGATTGATAATCGGCTGCTAGACATCGGCCAGACCCGTCTTCAACTCATGGACGAAGCAGGGGTTGACGTGCAGGTGCTCTCGCTTACCAGTCCAAGTTTACACAACTTAGGTCTTCAAAGCGTAGTCCTAGCCAAACTAACGAATGATTATGTAGCCCAACTAGTGAGCAAAACCCCTGAACGATTTCAAGGATTAGCAGCTTTGCCCATGGCGGTACCCAGCCAGGTCGCCAACGAATTGAGCCGTTCCGTAACTAATTTAGGCCTTAAAGGAGCGATGATCTGTGGACGAACGGGGGAGAAAAATATAGACCATCCCGATTACTGGGAACTCTTTGAATGCGCAGAATCCCTCGGCGTTCCCTTGTTTATTCACCCCCAAATCCCCCAGAAAGCGGTTAGAGACATTTATTATTCGGGCTTCGACGAGCTAACAGACTTGGCCTTTTCAACGTTTGGACTGGGCTGGCACTACGAAGCAGGCATCCAATTTGTCCGCCTGGTTTTAGCGAAAGTATTTGACCGATTTCCTAACCTGCAAATTATTCTCGGCCATTGGGGGGAAGTGATTTTATTCTATACCGAACGGTTAGCTTCTATAACCAGAGTGACCAAACTGAATAGACCCTTCATTGACTACATTCGTCAAAACTTGTACGTAACGGCCAGCGGCATGTTCAGCCAATCTTACCTGCAACGCACTATTGACATTATCGGAACCGACCGCATTCTTTTTTCGACCGACTACCCCTATCAGTATCGACCAGGCCGTGAAGCCCGTACCTTTTTAGAAGCAGCCCCATTAAGTCAGCAAGACAAAGAAAAATTTGCGTTCGCCAACTGGGAACACTTAACCGGAATGATTCCCAAATGACCAGGCCGTGTAGCAACGGTCCGAAATGCCTATCAGCTGTCGAACCTCTTTTTATGAAATCAGGAAAAATCTGTGTTGTTTGTGCCTGGAAAGGCGACAAAGTACAGTCGGTAGGCGTACATCTACCGGCTGTTGGTTTTGACCAATGGGACCAAGCGCACTAAAAATCAAGTTTTGACTTTATTATGGAACAACGGCCGATCCAACGCATAAAAACCATGGCTCAATTTGGGTTTCAAGTTGTTATCAGCAAGGTGATCAGCCCCGATAGAGCCACCTGGCCGCGTTTGCGCAGATTGTAAAGACATTCAAAGAAGGCCAGATAGTAGGGTAAGCGTTCCTGAGATAGACCTCGATGGACTCGTAGCCAGGGGCGTAGTAAACTCCGCAACGGCGGCCCGGCAAAAACATTCCATCGTGTTGACATGAACTTTGTGTTTACCCTCTCCGTCCTCATCACGGGCATATTCACCCTGACTAGGGGTGACCGTTTTGTGAATGTACGAGTCTGATAGCCAGTTGTAAATATTATACTCATCCCTATAAAAAAGGCTACCCTGCTGAACGCTTTGCTCAATTAGGGGCTGAATAGTTTTACGCTGCACATTGGCAAGCATCCAGATGCGTACTAATCCCCCCCGTTCCAGCAAGCCTAAAATGGGTGGTTTATTGTCAGCAGCACTACCACGGCGACGCTTACCTTTTAAGCGTCGCCGTCGGGCTTTGCGGCCTTTTTTTGGGGTATCCCCCGTTGTCCTTTGTGGCCAGCAATTACGTAAAGCTCATCGGCTTCTACCTGACCCGACAAACATGAGTCATCCCGAATTTTAGGGTCTTACTAAAAAAGAACCTCCTTTCGTAGTTTTGAGCATCACCACAACGCCAAAACTAGAAGGGAGGTCTTTTTATGTCCAGGACATGCCAACAAAATACGGTTATTCACGCCCCAAAGTCAACCAGTGCCGCTTTTTTACAGGCCAAAGTCCAGCAGTATCTGCAGCCCTTGGAAGCCAAACTCCTTGAGCAGATTGATAAACGGCTAGTAGCCACCTTCTCGACCCTATTTAACAGTATCTTGCTATTTCGTAATACCAAAATGGCCCTCTTGCTGAGTGAGTTAGGCGGATACGTTGCTGGTCATGCGCATGCTCCGGCGGGCACCAAGCGTATCAGCAACCTCTTACGATGCCAAAAGTGGTCAGCCTCTTTAGTGGATGAGTTCTTCTTTGATAAGGCAAAACAGCGCATTAACCAGCTCCGGGCGGTGGGCAAACGTCCGCTGCTGTTATGGGATGACAGTCGGCTAGAGAAGCCCGAGAGCTGGTTTGTCGAAGGACTCTGTTCGGTCGAAAGCAGTAAGGGCAAGCGACTCACCAAGATCAAAAAAGGCTTTTTCAAGCCTCCTTCAGCTCGCATCTGCGTACCGGGCTTCCAGTGGACGGGCGTACTCTTGTCGGCTCTGGGCGAGGTGCCGAGTGTGGTTCAGATGAGTTGGTGGACCACCCGAGGCAAGTATAAGGAGGTGGGCACCAACATCATCTACCGCATGCTCAAAGCCCTACAGGATTCGCTCCCTGAGTCGGTGTTACATAGCTTGGACCGGGGGTACGCCAGTCACTGGACCTTGGAGTGGATGTTGCACTTTCAGCAGGATTTTCTGGTGCGCTGGAAAAAAAATTACTTACTGACCCATGCGCAGAAAGGTACTAAACAGACCCATCTGCTGGCTCGTAGCTGTCCGGCTCAGGGACATAAATTGCTGCGCGATAAGGAGCGTAAGCTCACCAAGCATGTCAGTGTGGGCTGGACGGCAGTCGTCCATGCGGAGTTTACTCAAACAACGCTATATCTAATTGTAGTTCGGGACAAGAAACACCGTCAACCGCCGATGTATCTGCTGACGAGTGTAGCCATTGATTCAGTTAAAGAGGCTTGGCAGCTGGTGCACAGCTATATGCATCGCTGGCAGATTGAGCAGGCGTTTCGGGCTGGCAAAGCCGAGTTAGGCATGGAATCGCCCCGATTGTGGTTTTGGCCGAGTCGACTCAAGTTGTTAGGGGTGGTGGCTCTAGTATATGATTTTCTGTTGTCTTTGTTGCGCAACTGGCCGGGTTGGGTACCCCTGTTCTTGAAGCGGTGGGCACCCCGAACAGGCAATCGGCACCGAAGCGTTTCGGTGCCGATCTATCGATTGCGTTTAGCCATCGCCAATGCATTGATGGTGGCTTTTGCCATCACGCAAAATTCGGGATGACTCATGTTTTCATAAACGCCTTCACGCAGCAACGAAGCCATCAGGTGCAGGTCGCTTTCTGAAAGCCCCAACTCGTGGGCAATCTGGGCATTAGACAGGTTCAAACTCATCAGGTAAAGACAAAGTATCCAGACCTTTAAAGGTTGATGGTGTCCTTCAAAGATGGTTTCTGTCAGGTCGTCATAATACCGCTCACAGGCTTTACCGTATGCTACTGATTTCTGTGTACAGTAAATCGGTAAGCTTATGTATATTAGCGTATTACAACGAAATAAGAAAAGTAGAAAATCGCTTCATTTCAAGCGAAGGGTCGTTGAAGTCTTTCGAGCCGAGATTGCCGAAGCCCTTGACATTGAACGATGCCTGCACATTTCCCTGACCGAATTGCGTCAGTTGAACCGATGGTATTTCAAGCACCGATTAGCCCCTTATTTGTACCCGTATCGCTGTTACAAATCCATGAAAAAGCACGATCAAGATGCCTACGTCAAAGCGCTGGAACGACGTCTGGCTGCCACTGAAGAGGAAAATAAACTCCTTAAACTCAAAGCTGAGGCTTATCAGACGGCCATCCAAATTGCCGAAGAACAGTTTCAGATCCCGATCTTAAAAAAGTCTGGCACCAAACCCTTCAAAAACTGACTCGTCGCTATCCCCTGGTGGGTATGGAGCAGTTGTGCGGAGTGTTTGGGATGACAAGACAGGCCTGGTATGCGGCTACCCGGCGTCAGGAAAAACGGGGCTTTCAGGCAGCCATTGTTCTGGCTGAAGTCAGACGATTGCGTAAGCAAGTTGCGGGTTTGGGCACGACTAAATTGTATGAGCCGATGCAGGATTTTCTGGCTTCTCATCAAATCAAGTTAGGACGCGACAGGTTACATAAATTACTGAAAGACAATACTTTACTGCTTTCTAAGAAACGATCAAGAGTTAAAACGACCGATTCCGATCATGATTTAGAGAAGTATCCTAATCAGGTTAAAGAGCTCAAACCAGATCGAGTGGGTCAGCTCTGGGTCAGTGATCTGAGTTACATTCGGGTGGGGATTGGCTTTGCCTATTTATCGGTGATTATGGATGCGTATTCGCGTAAAATTGTAGGCTGGTCATTCCACAAAACGTTAGAAGCCAAAGGGCCAGTAGCGGCTTTGGAGATGGCCCTAAAAACGCGTGGTCAGCCGAATCAACCGCTGATCCACCACTCCGATCGGGGCGTTCAGTATTGTTCGGGGGCTTATGTGGATCGATTGCGTCAAGCTACAATTACCATTAGTATGACCGAGTCGGGTGATCCAAACGAGAATGCTTTAGCGGAACGGGTTTTCCGTACCCTAAAAGAAGACTTTCATCTGTGGGGGTTCCCTACTTTTGGTGTGGCTGAAACGGCTATCGAGCAGGCCATTGGTGCTTACAATTCAGTACGACCGCACGCGTCTTTAGGCTATAAAACGCCTGATCAGGCTCACCAGGGTCAAGGCTATCAACCACTAAAATGGTACCCTTATAAAAAAGTTCGGTACGGAAATGTGCAATATCAAGCTGATTGGCAGCCTTGTTCTCCATTGTAAACCTATACCAGTAGCATACGCTCTTCCCATCTACTAAAATTCCAAACAGCTATTGGGAATAAAGTAGTCATAGTAATACCTCTCAAGTGAGACGAAGCAACTTTCATGTATATGGCCATAGACTAAACTGATAGCCGCGTTTTGTTGTTAGTATGTAAATTTGATTTTCACACTAGAACAAGATGAGCGTAACCTCCTTTGAAGCACTTTGCAGCAGTTTGTCCAGCGGCACCTCAACGGAACTGAGCGCCTTGCTACCTGAGGGTATACAGCACGAAGTGGGCCATTTTAACGTCTTTAACTTGACCCAACTTACCCAGACAAGTCGGGAGAAACCGGCAATGCCCTACGCCTGCCGGGCCTTTTATAAGATTAATTTTCTGACCGGAAAATCGCGGGCCGAGTATCCCGACCGCACCATCGAAATCAATCAGCCCTCCCTAATCTTCACCACGCCCAAAAGTCCGTTTACCTGGTGGCCCATGGGCCGGCAAACCGGACAGTTTTGCGTGTTCACTGCCGACTTCCTCCACCCGACTAAAAGTGGTGTGATACTCGACGAGCTTCCCATTTTTAAATCTCCGGAACACCCGGTTTACGCCTTGTCGGAAACCCAAGCTACACGTGTTCAAGCCATTTTTGACAATATGGAGGCTGAGATTACGTCTAATTATGCCTATAAATACGACTTGTTGCGTGCCTATACGATCGAGCTTGTTCATATCGGTCAAAAGCTACAATCAACTACGATGCTGCATCCCAATCATAGCGCATTTGCCCGGACAACCTCCCTGTTTATCGAGTTATTGGAACGGCAATTTCCGCTTGAAAATCCACAGCAGAAAATCGCCCTGCGGACGGCAAAACAGTTTGCTGACCAGCTCGCTGTACATGTGAATCATTTGAATAAAGTACTCCGGGAATCCACGGGACTAACAACTACCGAACTTATCTCGGGTCGCCTGGTGCAGGAAGCCAGGGCCTTGCTACTCCATACAGACTGGACCATCGCCGAAATCGCCGACAGTCTGGGTTTTTCTGATTTCGCGCATTTCGCCAAATTCTTCAAAAGTGAAACGTCGTTGTCTCCCGGTGCCTTTCGCCGTCAGGCACAAAGTTTGAATTATACATAAAATGGATTGACAGCCACAAACCCTGACGTGCTCTTTTGCCGGACTTTTGTATTCGTTTTTAGTTTATACAAAAGTCCGATGACAACTCAGAAAATAGCACTTATCACCGGCGGAAGCCGTGGAATAGGCAAGAACATTGCGATGAACCTGGCGCAAAAAGGTGTCGACATCGTATTTACCTACATTAGCAATAAATCGGAAGCAGATGCTACCGTTGCTGTCATCCAATCGGTTGGCCGTAAAGCCGTTGCACTGCCGCTCGACATCTCACAAACCAGTGGCTTCCCTGCTTTTTTCGAACAACTACAAGTGATATTGCCAGATCGATTTGCAACAGACCGCTTCGATTTTCTCATCAACAATGCCGGCACTAGCGTAAGCGCTCCAATCACCGAAACGACTGAAGCCCAATTCGACGAAATGATGAACGTCCATCTGAAAGGGGTCTACTTCTTTACCCAGAAGGCACTCGAGCAGATGCGAGAGGGTGGACGGATCGTTAATATCTCATCCGCCGTTTCCCGCCAGACCTTTTCGGGCGTATCGGCCTATGCGATCATGAAAGGTGCAATCGATGTCTATACACGATACCTTGCCCTGGAATTGGGGCCACGGGGCATCCGCGCCAATGTAGTGGCCCCTGGTGCTATTTTTGGGGGCAGTACCATGCCGGATTCGCCGGAAATGCGAAATTTTGTAGCGGGCATTACGGCTTTGGGACGGGTTGGACTTCCTGACGATATTGGGGGTGTAGTAGCCTTCCTTTGTAGTGAAGATGCGAAATGGGTGAATGGTCAGCGCCTAGAAGTGACTGGCGGAGTAGGCCTTTAAAGCAACTATCCCCTATTTATTCCACCACTTCTCTTGGATATACTCCGGATGGTTTTTATCCATCATCCGCTCGTATTTCAAGAGAAGGTTGGTTTTCTTAATACAAGCCATATCGAATTCACCGGATTAGAGTTGACAGATATTAAAAGTGCAGTCTAGTATTCTTAATACATATTCTCAGTAAACCCTTCTACCTGAAACGGAAGAGTTTTCATGTCTCTGCTTCTTAATTAGGGCGTATAAAACAGCTCATTACAGCCCCGTTAAAGCAGCCATCCTGAACCAGGACCAGCACATTCAACTACCCAGTGCGCCTAACACAACGCCCAGGGATACAACCCGCACCTTTACCAGCATTTTGTTTGTGAATAACAACCACGATATGGCCAATCGGGAAATTATGGTTCGTGATGACCAGGGCAATCAATACCATCTAAAAATTATCAATAATCAACTTGTCGCTCTGGACGTTAATGGGGTCTCTCTATCCGAAAGTGAACGAGCTACTTACAGTGAACTGCTACCCCAAATTGACCGGGCAATGGCGGAAAAATCGAAGGTAAAACAGGAAACAGTGACTGAGTTCAAAGCCAAAGCAGCCGAAAATCAGCGCCAGCAACTTAGTCGGTTAAAACAAGCGCAAGCGAGTAAACGCAATCATCTCCAATCGCAGACGGAAAAAGACGCTACTGGAAAATCAGTAAAGCAAACAACTGACCTATCCAGCCAATCCGAGAAGCTAGCTAATTATAATAGGACTTACGCAAAAGTGGTAAATTGAAATAAAAAATAGCTTGAAGGTCACCGCACAACTTTACGGACAGTTTCTACTGAGTAGCCAGATCAACTATACGGCTACCTACTTGGCTGATCACCTGGAAGGGATCACCCATGACAATGTGCAGTACTTTCTCAAAGCTAGCCGAGTGGCACCTCGCCAGGTCTGGCAACATGTCCGCCACCAAATTCAACTGGATACCGATGGCTATATCCTCTTTGATGATACCGTGCTCAATAAAGAACATAGTCATAAAATTGAACTGGTTCGTCGGCAATACAGTGGAAATGCTCATGGAATCATCAAAGGCATCGGTGTGGTTAATTGTGTCTACTTCAATCCTAAAATTAATCAGTTCTGGCTCATTGACTACCGTATTTTTAATCCCGATGAGGATGGAAAAAGCAAGTTGGATCATGTGTTGGACATGCTTAACCAACTAGCACCCCGCCAGATCAGTTATCGAATCGTCTTAATGGACAGTTGGTATGCTGTGACCGACCTCTTCAAGTGGCTCATTACCAATGAAAAACTGTTTTACTGTCCTATCAAGAGCAACCGTAAGGTCGATGATTCAGGTGGCAAAGAATCGTATCAACCTGTCAGCTATCTGAGCTGGTCAGCTCAACAGGTGCAGCAGGGTAAGCTGGTTAAAGTACACAAGATGCCTCAAAACACCTATCTTAAACTGTTCCGCGTACTGGTGTCTACCCACCGGACGGACTATATCGTCACCAACGATTTAGCTCAAAATGAGACGAGTGCCGCTGAAGAAAAAAGTGGTATTCGTTGGACAATTGAGCAGTTTCATCGAGAAGATAAGCAGATCACGGGTCTGGAATGTTGTCAATGTCGATTAGCTCGTAGTCAACGCAATCACATTGGCTTAGCGGCTCTGACTTGGTTACGTTTTAAACAGTTGGCTTATCAGACTAAGAAAACGGTTTACCAACTCAAACAAGGCTTATTAGATGCTTACCTTCGTCAAGAGTTGGCGAATCCTTCAGTTGCCTTTGCGTAAGTCCTATATAAAAAACATGCGACAACGCTGCCCGATAGCTCAGCCAAACTACAGGACTGGTCTAAGAAAAAACTACGAACAGCGCCAGACATCTCGTACGATCAGGAACGTGTTCGAGGAGTTATTTCGGCACTAGTTCAGGAGAAAGTAGTAGCCAGTCCGACCGATGTTGACTGGTTTGGATTAACTGAAACTGAGTTGATTGTTAACGGGAACCGACAATCCGACGCATTGCATCAAAAATTAAAGACCGCCTACGGGATAAAGCCACAATACGGACTCTATTATGGTCCCGTAAAGATGCATGGCACAGGGGTATTCCTGGACAAACGAGATTTGGGAACGGCTTATATCGGCAACCCACAAACGCCCTCAACCCAGCCTAAAACGGTATACCCGATATGGTTTACGAGAGGTCCTTCCCTTGAAACAATAGTTTCTAATTTAGTAGACACTACCCTGAAATGATCGAATACGCGAAGTTCATATTAAATATCGTCAACTAGGCAACAGCCCTTACCTTCGATGACCCCTAGAAAATTTACTGGTTATCGAAAGTAAGGCCCATTCTTATCAGGTTTAGGCTTCTTCTAATGTCTTAATGTCCAACTTCGACATCTTCATCATGGCAGCCATCGCTCGCTTTGCCTTTTCGGGGTCTTTGTTTCCCAGTAATTTACCCAGGTTCGAAGGCACAATCTGCCACGATACACCGAATTTGTCTTTCAGCCAGCCGCAGGGACCTGGTGCCCCGCCTTCGGTGAGCTTTTCCCAATAGTAGTCTATTTCCTTCTGCGTATTGCAGTTCACAAAGAGCGAAATTCCATCCGAAAACTTAAAATGAGGACCGCCATTCAGGGCAAAAAACCCCTGCCCATCAAGCTCAAACGTGACCGACATGACACTGCCCGCTGGTATAGGCGCCCCTTCGCCATAATGGCTAACCCGGTTAATTTTTGAGTTCTTAAATACGGAGGTGTAGAGCTTGGCGGCTTCTTCGGCCTGGTCGTTAAAGGTCAGAAATGTCGTGATTGTTTGCATGTTGCTTACTGGTTGTTAACGCAACAAATTTATAGCAAGGCAACCCAACAAACGGTGTGTAAAAGCGACAAATAGCGGGCTAAATCCGACCAATTTCGGGCATATATTAGAAAACAAGAATCCTTATAAGACCCTCTATATCTGGATTTTCTAAATTGAGACTCTTTTGTAGTAGCCTGAACGTCCACGTCCGGGTAGAAATAGCTGAATTTCTACCCGGACGTGGACGTTCAGGCTACTACAAAAGAGTCTCAATTTTATAAGAAAGCCCTATATCAACCAATCCTCTTTTTGAATTACCAATTAGAATTGTTTATCCAAAATATAGTAATCTATCTTATGCATATACGGGAAGTACGGCAGTGTTTCGATAAGGCTTTTCGCCTTTTGTTCATCAACATTTTTAAAAATAAGAATGGCATCTTTTTTAGACGTGGCAATAAAAAAACTCTCTAATAGGCCTTCTTCTTTCCAACGATTCACAAACTCCATTTCCCGCTTTGGTAGTTCTGGGGTTGCTTTTATTTGCGCAATCCCATTTTCTGCCAACGTAATTAAAACTAATATTCTATTCATTGCCTGCGCTATTAAAAATTATTTAATAATGAGGCTGTTTAGGCTTTTCTTTTCAAGTCAAAATCAAGAGTTTTTGTCATGCTGACGAAGGAAGCATCTTAAAACTACTTGATAGTCGACTTTAAGATGCTTCCTTCGTCAGCATGACAAAAAAAACGATTCAACTGAAATAAGAAACCCCAAACAGCTTCGATTAAAAACAAACACAAAGTTCACTGTAGGGTCATTGTAAAAATTGTATCAAATCACTTTTCTTCCTGAGTTTCGACGGGGATATACCAAATAGTTGATACATATATTTGTTCATTTGCGCCGAGTCATAAAAGCCGCATTCGTAGGCAATGGAGGTAAACAACTCATCTTTTTGGGTAAGAATACGTGCTATGGCATTCCTGACTCTAATCCAAACCAGAAGCTTCATGATACTACTTCCGGTTTGCTGCTTAAACAAAAAAATCAGCCGAGAAGGCGATAAGCAGACAGTTTTTGCGATGTACTCAAGGGTTAACCTATTAGATTGGTAACCACTATTTATCAGCTCAATGGCATTAAGTATCCTACTATCTACTCGTTGAAGGTCATCATTTAGTTGAATAGACTTTACAATATCCTGGATTCTAATTTCATTGCCGGATAGCATAAAGAAATCCATAAACTCGTCTCGATTTCGGAATAGTTCAGCATGTTTATCACCTAACTTTTCTGCTAATTTTTCACCCATAAATGAATACGTCTCTATATTCATTATGATTAAATTGCTATTGCTACAAGTGCAGGAATGCTCAACTTGTGGTTTGATAACAAAACCAAAGATATTTTCACATTTTTTATTGTCGCATACAGTCAAAAAAGGATTATCTGTAGTAAAAACAATTTGATAAGCTGAATGCCTATGAATCTCGACATCTGATTTATAGGCTTTTAAAACCAAAACTAAATTATTCATTTTCAGTACACCTGCTTAACGAACTACAAATCTTAACTCGGCAAATGATTGGGACTTTTTAGATAGTTCTTTACGGGTTATGTCACGATCAAAAAGGCGGTTCAGATTATTGCCCGCGAGATCTTCCAATCGCCCTTCGATTCGGATTCGATACTCTCCTGTTTGGCACGGCACGTCTGGCGTAAATAAGCCCATTTTCTCTTCGTTTCCGATTTGCCAGCTCCCTGCAACCAGTTGCCCAGTGGGTGTGAACACATGCATTGTTTCGCTTAGCAAGCTATAATCAAGCGTTTCACCAAACGCAACTTCCAATGGTTGCACACTTCCTGATTTCGGCGGAGAGATCGTCCATCGAGTTGGAGCGGGGGAAACGCTATCTCGTGAAATCGTCTGGAAGGACTTAGTTATTGACTTCGCCAAGGTGGCTCCCTGTTGATCGGGCCAGGAAGGGGAAATAATGAGCTGGTAGTACTCGCCAGCCTGCAAGGGCGTTCCTAATCGTTTGTTCGGCTGTAAATCGCGTTTGATTCGACCGGGGTCCAGCCAGAGCGTCAGCATCGTCCGGTCGGCATTCCATAGCTCTGGTTGAAGATCCAGAAAGACACCCGACAATGTATCCGTTTTGTTTTTGATTAACGAAACATAATTCAGCGATTGCCCCTCCCGCATCGGCCGGGAGAACTTCAGGTAGATTTTCAGCAGGTTATCCGGCAGCGAATCCTGTGTCGGGTAAATCGCCAGGAGTTCAGGTTTATCGTCAGACGCCAACGTTGGAATAGCCAGTTCGCCGAGCTGGTTATTGCGCAGCCAAACCGTATAGTGTAGTCCGCGGGTGAACGGAATCAATGGCTCAAAAATAACAGCCTCATTACGTTGGCTGATAGCCCCCGCAATAGCCGTCGTTTTTCCTGCCAGCCGTACCACCAGCAATTGACCCAGCGAATCGACTGGCACCGACTGAAGCAACGGCTTAGGTATGGAAATACCCGTAGCCCGTTTGTCTGACCACTGGATTTCGATGCTCGTTTTTTCTGACTGACGACAGTTCAGCAATAAGCCACAAACAAAAAAAATCAGGCTATACATGGTGTATAACCTGATTTTCGCAAACTGGAATTGATTACAAATACCGCTCACTGGAGGTCCAAAGATCAAGGTTGCCATTGGATCGACGTTGCAGTAATACCATTCTTGAGTCATCGAGTTTGTCTAGCTGGATCACGTTTGTAACGGGTAATGAAACGAAATCGACGCCGGCAGTCGCAAAGTTTTCTTCCACCGGTGTGGTCAACGAACCCTGATAGGCTTCAATACTTTTGGCTTTCACCTTAAATACGGGTCGACTCGAATTGGCCATCATCAAAAATGATTCATTCCCTTTTTTCAGAATGACCATATCCAGCGGCTGGTTACCACTCCCCATTTCGGCAACCGTACGACCTTTCACATGACTGCCAGCCTTTAGCTCATCGAGTGGAAACAAAACCAGCGGGGTGCAGGTGTAGCTGGCCAACAAATATTTTTTACCCTTTATCTCCGTCGTTGTAAAGGTCTTGATCGGAGCCATTGTTTCATATCGGCCGTGCGCAGCGTGGTAGATTTCGAGCGAAGCCTGATCCTGCGCCTTGGTAAACGGAAATGGAATACTGCGGAAGGTAGAGCCAAACTGCTGATTCGACAATCCACTCACCAGCAGCTTGCCGTCGGCAAAACCCATATCGGAAATGGACGCAACGCGTAAAGGCTCTCCTCGGCCATCTTTGGCATCTTCGGCCGGGGCGTTGGTTAGCGCCAGCGTTGAGAAGGGAACATCTTTCAACGATACAGGTGTAATTTTATCTCCTTCCACCTTGAGCAATACGGGCGTTCCATCGCTATGTTGCACCGCGCAGTACACAGTCTTCGATTGCGGATTTACGGCAATATCCTGAATGGTGATATTCTTTACCTCCGTACCCAAAAGAGCCGCAATCTTCTGATCAATATTTTTGACATCGACCGCATTGGGTTTCTCGACAAGGTTGGCGTCTTTGGTATCAATCGCAAACACGGTGGCACTCTTTCCATCGCCAATGAATAAGACGCCCTCAGGGCCAAATGTCAAAGCATTGATCGACTTAATGGTCGGTGTTCCAACTTCCAATCCATACTTGCTTTTAGGCGAACGGGTTGTTGTTGCCAGCAATAAAAGGCCAGCACACCCGATGGTCAGCACGGCATATAGTCGTTTCATGTTGATTGAGTTTAGTTTTAAAAGAATACGTTGATTGACAAGGCTAATGTAAGCATAACAACCTGATGTTCAATCACTCTTTTATGAATTTCCAGCAACAGGCTCCAAGGGTTCGTAGTCTATTTCCAGGAAATCCTGTACTGTTGGGATCCAATGCTCCTGTACAAACTGAACATGGGCCGGATGGTTGTTATAGTAAGCATACTTCTCTGCACTATCGAACTCCATAGACAGCCCAAAATTGAAATTGTTTTTCGTTCCAATTTGCTTCAGGCCTTCAAATTTTTGCACGCCAGGTATAGCGGCTAATGCTAACGCAGCCTCGAAAAATGCCTGCTCCTGCAGCGAATCAATTTGATCCTTCAGCTTAAAAACAACGGTATGTCGTATCATAAATTCAGTTAAATTGGCTGTATTTTCTGGCGCGGGTATTTACCCGTGCCAGCTTACAAAAAACGCCCTGACTTGATAAGACACAAGCCAGGGCGTTCTAATGCATATTCATTACTTATTGCTTGGTGAATTCACCGGTAACTTTTAGTTCGATTTCATCACTAACCACCACAACCGGAATTGTACCTACGCCAAAATCAGAGCGTTTCAGGGTACCCGTTACTTTAAAACCAGCTTTTTCCTGCTCTTTGCCGCCCATGCCTTTCGCGGTTACGGGACCATTCATCACAACCGCCAGGGTTACTGGTTTCGTTACACCATGCATGGTCAGGTCACCTACGAGCGTGTACTTTTTACCGTCTACTTTCTTGAACGATGTGCTCTTGAACGTTAGCGTTGGAAACTTCGCTGCATCAAAGAAATCGGGGCTTTTCAGGTGACCATCGCGCCGTTCGTTGTCGGTGCTGATGCTGTTTACGTCAGCCGAAAAAGCAAAGGTAGCATCCGACAGATCGGGTTTTGCCGATGTAATTGTGGCATCGAATGTTTTAAACTTACCATCTACCTCCGACAGCAAATTGTGCGTAACGGTGAATCCTACGCCTGAGTGCGCTTTATCAACTGCCCAGGTTTGTGCATTAGCCGCTGAAAAGGCAAGTAAAGAAGCAACTGTAAATAGAATCGATTTCATGTGTGATTGGAATTGGATTGGTGAAAATTGAATTTAAGCAATATAGTTAACTAATTGATTCTTTGGATTCTGTCGATGCGATCACCACTGATTAGCCGCATCGACAGAATCTAAAAACTTATTTTGGACGTCCACCACCCGCAGGTGCTGCCTGCGGCTGTCCGCCACCATCGCCACCACCTTCACCTTTCACATCGTCGTTACTTACCGAGCGCGACTTCCGGCGATTCTCTTCAAAGGTCATTTTACCGATACGGTAGGTGAACGTTACTTTTAGGTTTGCATTGTACAGGTGGTTAACGTTTACCTGAGTAAGCGTCGGAGAATTCAGGGTAGTGCGCATGGTTACACCATTACCCGCAAAGTTCTCTGCCGCCAGTCCGATGCTGCCCCGTTTGCTGGCCAGATCTTTCCGAACGCCCAGCGAGTACATGTAAAAGCTACCCATCGTTCCCTGCAGTTGTGGGCTTGGTCCCCGGAAAAAGCTGAATACCTGAGCACTCCAGCCCTTATCCAATTGGAGCTGACTCATCAATCGTCCACCAATACTTATGCCAGAATTGTCGATAAGTTGAGTTTTTCCATCAGTACCCTGGGTTGTGCCCTGCATGTACATATAGTAACCATCCAGGCCACCGTTGAGGCTCCATTTCGATGTCAGGTTCGTGTTGAAGAAAATGTTCGTCCCAACCGTACGCTGCACTCCGATATTCTGGAACGTCGTAATAATAGAACCTGCGGCAAAGCCTTGTGCCGTATCACCAGGGATACGAACCTGCGTTATTGCGTTGTTGGTCAACCGGCCAAACACCGAAGCGTTCAGGTACGTTTTCTTGATGGTCGTGCTCAAACTTACTTCAGCGTTATCGGTTAATTCGGGGCTCAGATTTGGGTTACCTTTCGAGATCGTTAACGGGTTAGCCGCATTGACGTTCGGGTTCAGCTGTTGCAGACCCGGCCGTTGGATACGTCGATTGTAACCTGCTTTGAGTGTGGTACCGCCTTTCAACCCCTTCGATACGTTAATACTTGGCACAAGGTTGCTATAGTCCGGAATATTTAATGGCGTATTTTCATTAGCCGTAGCTGTAATGCCCGTATGTTCGTAGCGTGTTCCTACTTTAAAAGTGTATTTGCTTGGTGTTACGTAGGTATACGAGATATAGCCCGCGCCAATGTTCTGACTATAGTTCAACGATCCGGGAGGGTTTGTTTGATCTACAGCCAGTTCTCCTGAGCTACCACTTACCAGATACTGGTAACGGCTATCTACCTGACGCATAATGGCTTTACCGCCAAACTCCAGTAATTGATTTTTCCGGATCGGTGTTTGATAGTCCGACTGAATGGTTATTTCCTGGTTAGTATTATTATTCAGGTTCTGCTGGCGGCCCGTCAGGGCTCCGGTACTGGTGTTCAGCAGGTCGGCGAAGAAATTATTTGTCAGTCCCGTTCGGCTATATTGAGTCGAAATACTCCACTCCTGCTGTGGTTTGAATGTACGAACATAGTCCAGATTCATATCGACCGAGTTTGACAGATCTTTCCGATTTACATCCCGGTCAGTTATGCTCTGTAGCACATTGTCAGAAAACGTGCTGGTCAATTGCTGCTGCTGTTGAACAAAATTGCGGGTGCCATAGCGAACATTGGCCGATAACGACTGGTTCTTAGCCAGGTCATAGTCGAAGCCTAAGGTATACTGACCAAATACTGGCTTATCGAAGGCGGTACCTGCCTGACTGGTTCGCACAGATTGCCCGCCAAACGTTGTTGTCTGATCTAAGGTTGAGGAGGCATGGTTGTACATTGCCCGACCAAATCCACCGAGTGTAATACCCAGCTTTCCTTGCCGATACGAACCGTTCAGGCCCAGGTTAGATGCCCGAAGGCCTGCTCCCGCGTCCACATTCAAGGTCAAGCCATGTAGCGTATTCTTTTTCGTGACGATGTTGATAATACCGGCGGCACCTTCAGCATCGTATTTAGCCGAAGGACTCGTAATTACCTCTACCGTTTTGATCATGTCGGCAGGGATTTGCTTAAGCGCATCGGCTACGCTGGCCGCTACAATTGTCGATGGTTTGTTATTGATCAATACCCGAATGTTGGAACTTCCCCGTAGACTCACGTTGCCATCCAGATCGACCGACAGCATCGGCACGCGTTTCAATACATCCGACGCGTCGCCCCCTTTTGCAGTCATATCTTTATCGGCATTGAACACCAGACGGTCTACTTTCTCTTCAATCAACGCAGCGTTCCCGGTTACAACCACTTCACCCAGCATGCGAACATCGGCAGGCAGTTTCACGGAGCCCAGATTGATATCCGTTCCTTTCGCAATCGTGAACGACTTGGAATCGCGGGTTTTATAACCAATAAATGAGTACTGAAGCCGATACTCGCCCGGTGCTAATTTGGCGAGCGTGAAAGCCCCTTTCGCATCCGATGTTGTCCCATCGACAGGCTTATTGGTTTTCACATTCATGAGAGCGATGGTCGCAAACTCAACGGGTTTCCCGGAAGTTGAATCGACCAGAACACCGGCAATCTTGCCATTACCTTTGGGAGTGTCGTCGGCTACGCCCGTAAACTCGGCTTTTTTACGTCCATTGTCCTGGCCAAAACCACCAGGTCCGCCGGGGCCACCACCTGGAGGGCCGCCAAATTGCGCATAGGCCGTCTGAACAATTGCCAGACCGCTCCAGAGACCAAATGTTAGAAGTCGAAGTATAAGTTGCTTACGCATTGGTATGTAATGATTTCAGATTGATCGTTCAAATCAACTACCGTTCTATCAATCCAAAAAATGCAATAGACTGAGTACTGTAAAACATCGGCAGATAGCCCATTTTAGACGATGAATGGCTAAGTAGTTATACCGACTGAAAAATCAGGCCATTCATCGGTCAAACTAAGCAAGCCATCGGCAAAGTTGGGGGAATCAGCGATTGGCTAAAGGGGTGTCGGAGATTTGCAGTAAACTTGTAGCTTTCCTGACAATTATGGCTGCTACTCTGTTTTCCCGACGCTATGTTCCTGTACTGATCCACGTACTGGGCTGGTTTTTAATGGGCTATCTGCTGTTTTTTTCTCAGTCGTTTAATTCAGACATCCAATTTCCTCGTCTTTTCTGGGTCAGACAGTGCATTTTCTTTGGCCTGATGGTTTGCATTTTCTATTTGAATTCGCAGCGACTGGTTCCCCGGTTGCTTTTGCAGGGACAAACCAGTCAATACATTCTGGCCTTATTTGCCATGATTCTTACCGTGCTGATTCTAGTGGCTTGTGTTGAATTCGGCTTTGATCTAGCCACGAAAATGCACCTCGCTTTCCATCCCGATGGCAAGGGGAAACCTAAACTCTATGGCTGGCTTCAGCCTACCTTGTTTACCATTCTGCTCGTGTTAGGGATTAGCACTAGCATTGCGATGTTGTTAAAATGGCAGGATGATGCGAATCTTCGAATCTCCCTTGAACAGGCGAAAACAACCTCCGAACTCTCGTTTCTGAAAGCCCAGATCAACCCTCATTTCTTTTTCAACACGCTCAACAATATTTACGCGCTCACGTTAATCGATACCGAAACGGCCCGTGAAGCTATCCATCGGCTCTCCCGAATGATGCGCTATGTTCTTTATGAAACTCAGTCGGGTACTACCCTGATGAGTAAAGAGTTATCGTTCGTTAGCGACTATATCCAACTTATGCAGTTGCGCCTGACCGATAAAGTGTCTGTTACGTTCAATACGCCAAACCCATTGCATGACCAGCCCATTGCGCCCATGCTCTTGCTTCCCTTTGTAGAAAATGCCTTTAAACACGGCGTCAGTGCCATGCATCCAAGCCGGATACATATCGCCATCGAACAGGAGCCAAATAAATTATTACTCGATGTTCATAATACATTATTTGTTGAAAAAGCGCCCTCGCTCGAAACAGGAAATGGCATTGGCCTGACCAACACCCGCCGTCGGCTCGATCTACTTTATCCAGGGCAGTACGAACTTCAAATCAATGAGCATACGACCGCTGGCGAATACCATGTACACCTTACCCTTAATCTGGCATGACACTTTCCTGTATTGCGGTAGATGACGAACCGCTGGCTCTGGGCCTTGTCTGTGCGTTCATCGAAAAGACCCCTTTTCTCCAATTAGTCGGCCGATACAGCAGCGCTGTCGAAGCTTTACAGGCATTAATAACGACACCCATAGACGTTATTTTTCTGGATATTCAGATGCCGGATTTAACGGGTCTGGAACTGGCTCGTGTACTGGAACGCAGCAATCGGGGAGCACAAACAACGCGGATCATTTTCACAACCGCCTTCGATCAATTTGCGCTCGATGGGTTCCGGGTTGATGCACTCGATTACCTGCTCAAACCATTCAACTACGAAGAGTTTCTAAGGGCGGCCAGTAAGGCCCGTAATTACTTTGAGCTAGTACAACGTCCTGAATCATCGCCTGTTGTCGCTCCCCAAACCATTCCCATTGACCCTTCGGATGACTATCTGTTCCTGAAGGTAGAGTATCAGTTAGTTCGGGTTGCTTATAATGACATTTTGTATATCGAAGGGCTAAAAGACTACGTAAAAGTCTATCGGCAAAGCGACACTACCAAGCCACTACTCTCGTTAACCAGCCTTAAAACTTTAGAAGAAAAATTACCGACCAAGCAGTTCATGCGCGTGCATCGGTCGTTCATTGTCGCCCTCGACCGAATCAATGCCGTTACGCGCAACTCCGTACAGATTGGCCAAACCATGATTCCGGTTAGCGATCAGTACAAAGACGTTTTCGGTCAGTTCATCAGCCGCTGGTTGTAGTGCTAGCCCAAACAGGCTCTTCCAGTGCTGTCAGCTACTTATAGCTGACAGGGAGGTTTCTCAAAACCTATAGACACAAAGAGTAGGTTTTTAGAAACCTATCGTGTCGGTTATAAGTAACCTACAGTACCTCCGATCTTGTTTGAGCCAACACTAAGTAGGAAGCTATTTGGCATTTCTTTTAAGTAGGTAAAACCACTACTATGAAGGTTGAAGCCGCCATTGCTACCGGGACGGGAAGTTTCCAGATTGATTATATTGACGTTGATGAACCGCAGGGTGACGAAGTGCTGGTTGAGATCAAAGCCGCCGGGATTTGCCATACTGACTTCGACTCGCTTTCCTGGGGAAAACCCATCGTTATGGGCCACGAAGGTGCCGGTATAGTCCGCAGTGTAGGCCCGCTTGTTCAGAAAGTCAAACCGGGCGATTCGGTAATCCTTAACTGGGCCATTCCGTGTGGGCATTGCTTTCAATGCCTGGAAGGCAATCAGCATATCTGCGAAGTAAACTCGCCGGTTACGTCCGGCAATAAAGCCAGTGGCGGTCATGCGGCCCTGGAGCGTACCATCTACAACGGACAACCCATCGAACGATCCTTTAGCCTCGGCACTATGTCGGGAGCTACGGTTGTGCGCGAAGCCGCTGTTGTGAAAACAAACGTTCCTATTCCGTTCTCATCAGCGGCTATTGTCGGTTGTGGGGTCATGACGGGCGTAGGCTCCGTCATGAATGCAGCCCAGGTCAAACCGGGTCGATCGGTGGTTGTGGTGGGAACGGGGGGCGTTGGGCTGAACGTCATACAAGGCGCACGCATTTCGGGAGCCGGGATGATTATTGCGGTCGACGTTAACCCCAATCGTCTGGAAATGGCTGTTCGCTATGGTGCTACCCACACCATTCTGGCCGACCGGGCCGATAAAGGATTAGCCCAGGCGGTCAGTCAAGTTAAACAGTTAACTGGCGGGCGCGGTGCCGATTATGCGTTCGAATGCACTGCAATTCCCGAACTCGGCGCTGTACCATTGGCGATGGTCCGAAACGCTGGCGTTGCCTGTCAGGTTAGCGGAATTGAGCAGGAAATCAGTATCGACATGAACCTGTTCGAGTGGGACAAAATCTACATCAATCCACTCTACGGAAAATGCCGCCCTGAAATTGACATCCCCATCTTGTTGAATTTATACCAGAAAGGGGACTTAATTCTGGATGATCTCATTACCCGAACTTACTCCCTTCACCAGCTCGACACTGCCTTCGACGATATGCTGAAGGGACGCAATGCCAAAGGCGTACTGGTTTTCTGATGGCCTCAACATTTCGAACAATAGAGCTATCAAATCCGGCTTATGAGCAGGATGGCCTCCGCTCCATCACGGTAAAAACGCCAAATCTGAAAGGTCGGGGTGATTTAACCGTCTGGCTTCCCGGTCCTGATTTGATTGGCAACGAGCCTTTACCGCTCGTCATTCTGTTGCATGGTGTTTACGGCAGCCATTGGGCCTGGTCATTGAAAGGTGGCGCCCACCGAACAGCTGAACGATTAATTCGGGAAGGTCGAATTCGCCCGATGATGCTGGCTATGCCTTCCGATGGTCTTTGGGGCGATGGCAGCGGTTATTTGCCTCATAATAGCTCTGATTTTGAGCGATGGATCGTTGATGATGTACCGCAAGCAGCGGCAGCCGCATTGCCTCCTGATCAAGCGGCCATCTTTCCATCTCAGCTATTTATCGCGGGCTTGTCGATGGGTGGCTTTGGGGCTTTACGATTGGCCGCTAAATACCCTGAACGATTTAAAGCCGTTTGTGGGATGTCATCAATTACGCACGTAGATCAACTTCCCCTTTTTGTCGAAGA
Source organism: Spirosoma foliorum (assembly GCF_014117325.1). NCBI lineage: Bacteria > Pseudomonadati > Bacteroidota > Cytophagia > Cytophagales > Cytophagaceae > Spirosoma > Spirosoma foliorum. Next base: position 3,203,250 of record NZ_CP059732.1, read on the forward strand.
GCCACTCAGCTCGTACAGACAAGCCAATTCCGTTGACGAATCTGTACTTGACTTAATGGTACAAAATCGGGCGAAACTCCCGCCAATTCGGTTTGATTGTGGTACGAACGATTTGTTGATCGAACACAATCGTATCCTGCATCGGGGTTTATCGGAGCAAGGCATAGCACACCAATATGTCGAATATCCTGGGGGACATGAATGGCCCTATTGGGAAGAACACCTTGCCGACGCGCTGCTGTTTTTTGCCTCTACTGTCTAATTGATTGAGTTGAATTAATTGACGAATTGGGCCTTCCGGTATCCTCGGCCTGTGAACCTTTGTTCGGCGTAGTCTCTGGACTACGAAGTGGTGTTATCCGGTCTCCGACCGGCTTTTCTAGATTATTACATCCCGGTTAGAGACCGGATAACGCTCGAACGTAGTCCATACTACTTCAACAGAGTGATTCAGTTGAATTAAACAGAAGACGCCTACAAATTACTATACCGTAACCCAACCTGAAAACCAACCCAGCCCCAATTATGCGTAGCATTCGAAATGTCGTTACGGCCAGAAATAAGGGCCACCTCAGGTTGTAGCAATGGTTTAGTGGTTCCATCGTTACTGAAATACCAGTTGGCCGATGGTCCGAATGCCAGCGACAGATGCGGGCTAAATTTTGTTTCGATCAGCGTACTCAATCGAACCTGATTATTCCAGCCGTCATTCCTGGTCGCTTTATCGAAATAAAACAGGTGATGATAGGTTCCTTCTACACTAAGGAATGTAGCGCGCGATAAGCCAAAGGCGCTTCCAAGCCCATAACCTGCACTCAATCGGGGGCTTCCTACCCGGTCGAAACTGTGCCCTGCTGAAAGGATATTGTATAGTCTTCGCATACCCGTCCGAATCGTGACGTTTAGTAAATTGACTTCATTGGCCGCTACTTCCAGGCTCTGATAACCGCCTTTACGCACATAACTTAGTAAGCCAATTGGAACGTTGCCTACCGTATCGGCAATGTTGACCAGCCCAATCTGATGCCCCAATGTTACGCGATGAGCCCGATTCAAAATACCGCTAATCTGCCAACCCCTCACATCCCGATGCGCATAATTGACTAAACCCGCGAGTTGAAGCCCGTCGACGGATAAGCCAGCGGTGTTTACTAAACCGCCGATCTGCACACCATTCAGGTTTTGATTGGCATAGTTAACCAGCCCTCCAAGCTGTACGCCCTTAAGCTTACCGCCTACCAGGTTAGCCAGTCCACCCGCCTGAAATCCCTGCACATCCGTACGGACAAGGTTCATTAAACCGCCTAGTTCAAATGCACGCACACCAAATGAATAACCAACCAGCATATTCACGGAAACACGATTACTGATTCGTCCGCTCAATCGATGGTTAGTTCCAATGAACGGTAGAAACGACACCTGCCAATCGCGGTAGAGTGTGTCGCGGTTTAAGTTGGCATCGTGAATAATCTGTTGAGCGGAAACAAAAACGCGCGTGATTCGTGTAAGACCCTGATCCAGAACAGAGACGGGTCGTTGTTGAACCGTTGTATCGGGCGAAACCGCTGGCATTTCAACCGGCACAGCAGCCAATGTCCCTATTGATCGTGTTGTATCTTCCGTGATGCGTATGGGCAACGTTTCCAACGGCATACGGGCAGGTATGGGCGTCATTCGGATACTGAGCGAATGCGTACTTCTCGATCTAATCAAAACCGTTTCGCCCACATACGCCTGTTTCCGAACATCCAGTCGTACCGCTGGCAAGTCGGTCGCCAAGCGAAGCCGGTAGTAACCAAATGGGTTGCTGACGGTCGACGCCAGGGTTGTCTTTTCGAAAATACTGACCTGTGCTATGCGTTCGCCCGTTTGTTCGTCCAGAATATACCCGTCGAGCAGGAAGTTTTTGGGCGTTGGGTCAGGCGCTTCAGCCCGAACCAAGATAACGTGATTGCCTCGTGACTTGAAGGATACCTGATTCTGAAACAATCGATTAAGTATGTCACGGACAGGCGTATTGACCAAGCGTAAGGTCACTACAGCGTTTGCATTGACACGATCTGGATTGTACGAAAACTCAAACCGTCCGGCGCTACTAACCTGATGAAGGGCACTTTCGATTGTGGCATTTCGAATATCTACCGAAATAACCCGATCGAGCGGAGGAACCGATTGAGCAAAAAGGCTGGCATTGACAAGTAGGAAAACAAAAATGAGAACATAGCGCATGACGGTGTATTCTGATGAGTTTAGAGCAAGACAGTTATCTTGATCCTTACCCCTATTCATCGGCACCCAGTACCGTCTAAAATTACCTGCCTTCCTTCATGACGAACATGCAGGCTGAGCGTTTCGGCAGTAACGGCCAGCACATCGTCCAGCGACGTTTTATCGAATCGGGTAGTCAGACGGCAGTTACCCAGCTGGTCGTTTGCCAGTCGGACATCGGCATTATAAAACTGATTAATCGACTGAATTACATCACGCAACGGTTCATTGTCGAAAACAAGCTGACCTGTTTTATAGGCAAATACATTCGGCGACAGTTGCGTCATTCGACGAATTGTGTCACCCGATTCCTCAAACGTTGCCTGCTGATTTTTGGTCAGTAGAACCTTATTTCGCCCTCTGGAAAAACGCACTTTCCCCGTCCGAACGGCCACGCTTACGTTATCATCATAAGCCCGAACGCTAAACGACGTACCCAGCACTTGCACAACACTTTTGCGGGCATCGATCCGAAATGGACGGCTGGCATCGGGCGTAACCTCAAAAAAAGCTTCCCCCACTAAGGTTACCTCTCGTCGATCATCGGCGAAAGCGACGGGGTAGGTTAGTATCGAATGGCTATTCAGTAAAATATGGGTGCCATCGGGTAAGGTTTTGCTGATTTTCTGATTATTGGTTACCAGTGTTACCACGCCCTCAGCCGGGTGCCGATGACTCATCGTTCTGAATTTGTACAGCAATCCACCAAAACTCGCCACCAACGCCAGCACAGCCGCTACCCGAAGAATTGTCTGATTCCAGTCTCGATACGATTTAGTAGACTGAACCGGCAACGGCTTGATGATCGGTTCATTGCGGGAAACAGGATTCCGATCGGTTGTTCGCATCTTCTGCCGAACCGATCGCCAGGCGGCATCGGTATCTACTTCCGTTTTATTGGGTTCGGCAGCCTCCCAAAGTCGTTCGAACCGGCCAAAATCGTCTTGACTCGTTTCTGCTTGATTGTCCTCGCGACGAGCCAGCCACGCCCGTACCCGCGCCGATTCAGCTGGATCGGTTTCACCCGCCAGAAACTTGCCCAGCAGGGCATCATCTATAGGTTGCTGATCAGACATGACTTACGATTGCTAATGAATAATGTAAAATGGATAATGCGAAATGAGCAGTTATCAGTAAAGCAAGCAAGTCTATATGGAAAAGCCGGCCTACATTATCCATTAGCCATTGTACATTATTCATTATCACAACGGCAACGGGCAAATACTCGCTCAATTCAGTACGTAAAATACGAAGTGCCTTTCCAATCTGATTCTCAACCGTTTTGATGGAAATGCCCAATTGGTCGGCAATCTCTCCGTATTTCAGTTCCTCAAATCGGCTTAGTGTAAACGCCAATCGACACTGTTCAGGCAACTTTTGAATCGCCCACTGAATCTGGACCGACAGTTCATTGCCAAGCAATGTCTGCATGGGCGATTCAGCTGTGGTGTCACCCAGATAACGGGTATACTCCCGATGCTCTTCCCGAACCGATGCGTGTTTTAGTCGATTCAAACACCGGTTATGCACCGCCCGATACAGGTAGGATTTCAACGAAACGGTAATGTACAAGTCTTCCCGTTTTTCCCAGACGGACAAAAACATGGCTTGTACTTCTTCTTCGGCTTCATCAGTGTCGGGCAACAGCTGTCGGGCGTAACGGCACAGCGCTGCATAGTACTGCCGAAAAACCGACTCAAATGCCCGCTCATTTCCGTCTCGGATGGCCGAAAGTATATCCTGCTCAATCGGTGGCACGGCTGTAGGCTTGTGGATGATAGGAGGTTGCAAAGCTATCATTTTTCGCTAAACACACGCTTGGTTAGCTCTATGACAACTAACCTGCACCTTACCCCTATCTAGTACAAAACTTTTTTATAGTAGCGCGGACATCCTGTCCGCGCTACTATAAAAAATCAACAACCAATGCATAGGGGCAATTGACAAACTGGCTGTCAGGTAAGCAAACCATCACAATCCTGTCAATCATGTCCAGCCACCAGCGCTTATTAATTCTCTGCCTTTTTCTATTCTCACCGTTCGTTTACGCGCAATCACTAACCCAAACTATCCGGGGCACGGTCGTTGATCAGAGCCTGCAAACGCCACTCCCTGGGGCTACTGTTGTTATTCTCGGCAACTCACCAACCCGAGGGGTCAGTACAGATGCCAGTGGCCAATTCCAGTTTTTACAGATCCCAGTTGGTCGACAAACCCTGCAAATTAGTGTTGTTGGCTATAAAACGACAACGCTCCAGAATATCACCGTCGATGCGGGGAAGGAATTGGTACTAACCATCGCGCTCGAAGAAGCTGTTAGTCAATTATCGGAAATAACCGTAAAGCCGACGATTGAAAAAGACAAGCCAATCAATGAAATGGCAGCCGTTTCGGCCCGAACGTTTTCGGTTGAAGAAACTCAGAAATTTGCAGCAGCCGTGAACGATCCCGCTCGTATGGCAACAGCCTATGCTGGCGTTGTTGGGGGCGACGATGGCGGCAACTATATTGTCATTCGTGGCAATGCCCCCAATGGCCTTTTATGGCGAATGGAAGGGGTCGAAATTCCAAATCCCAATCACTTCTCCAATCTGGGTTCGGCTGGTGGAGGCATTTCTATTCTGAGCGCCCAATTACTAGCCAATTCCGATTTCCTAACAGGCGCTTTTCCCGCCGAATATGGAAATGCCCTCTCTGGTGTATTCGATCTGAAATTACGACGGGGCAACAACACCAAGCGGGAATACACTGTGCAAGCCGGTGTACTCGGATTGGATATAGCCGCCGAAGGGCCTATTGCCAAAAACTACAAGGGTTCGTTTTTGATTAACTATCGTTACTCAACTCTGGGACTGCTCTCAAAGCTGGGAGTCAATATTGGAACAGGAGAAAGTGTATTTCAGGATTTATCGTTCAATTTATATCTGCCCACCCGAAAAGTCGGCACGTTCACCTTCTTCGGTTTTGGCGGACTCAGTAGTAGCAAAGTCAACGCCCCAGCCGACTCCAGCAAATGGGTAACCGACTACGATCAATACAATGACAATTTTCAATCAAATACGGGTGCCGCTGGGCTAACACACGCCTTATCAATTGGTCGGAAAGCCTTACTCAAAACGGTAATACTAGCCTCTGGCTATGAAAATAGGGATCGAACTGAACTGCTGGACCCCGCCAAAGAATACTCGGCCTCGGAGCGGGAGAACGATGCCTTCCTCACCCAAAAGCGTATTCTATCGACCACGTTGACCTATAAACTCAATGCTCAGCACACATTCCGAACCGGCTTAATTGGCACACAGTTGCTGTACGATCTGAATCAAAAATCCTGGGATTCAGAACAGCAGCAAGTATTAACACAGGTTCGGGTTAGCGATCAAACCAGTACACTACAGGCATTTGGTCAGTGGAATTATCGACTATCGGAGCAATTAACGATCAACGCCGGGCTGCACTATCTTCGTCTGAACCTCAACAACACCTCGGCGCTGGAACCACGTGGTTCTATTCGCTGGGCATTCTCAGCCAATAAATCCATTAGTCTGGGCTACGGCTTGCATAGCCAGTTGCAGAATCCAGCAGTCTATTTTGTACTTCCAACCGATCAGTCGGGTAGTCCAGTTACGTCCAATCGAAACCTGAGTTTTACCCGCTCCCATCATTACGTGCTAGCCTATGATCAACGATTGAACAGCCACAGTGATGGAGCGCCACTACGCTTGAAAGTGGAAACGTATTACCAGCATCTGTTCAACATTCCGGTGAGTGCCGGTCAACGCGACGCCCTTGCAAGTATCAATCGATTCGATGGGTTCACTGACCGAGCGCTGGTCAACGCAGGTATTGGCCGGAATTATGGGCTTGAGTTAACGCTGGAACAATTTCTTCGTCGGTCGGCGTCGGGCAATAGTTTTTATTTTCTACTCTCCTCATCGCTCTACAATTCGGAATATCAGGGGTCGGATAGGGTTTGGCGAAATACGCGCTGGAATGGCCGCTTCGCCGAAAGCCTGCTGGTGGGTAATGAGTGGGTGTCAGGTTCCAATGTATTTGGCTTAAACCTGAAACTGAGCTACTATGGAGGTTATCGTGACACACCGGTTGACATCGCCGAATCCAAACGGCTGGGAGAAACGGTGTACGTAGATAATCAATCGTTTACGGAACAATTGCCCGATTATTTCCGGCCCGACATCCGACTCAGCTGGAAGAAAAATCGACTCAATTCAACCCGAACGCTTTCACTGGATTTGCAGAATGCCATCAATCGGCAAAACAGTTATAACCACTATTTCGATCCAGCCAGCGGTACAGTTAAATCGTATTATGCGACGGGGTTGATACCGGTATTGAGTTATCGAGTTGTGTTTTAAGTAGCGCGGACATCCTGTCCGCATCGCTTCAATCTAAATTGTAGAGATAATAGCTATGCGGACAGGATGTCCGCGCTACAATGCCAAGTGCCCTGATTGCACAGGCTGCCCATAAAAAATGGTAGCCTGTCGGTCGAAGTCATCGGTAGAGTCGGTTGTCAGAAAAGTGCGCTTCCCATGCTTGCTACACTGCGCTTCGAGCTCGGGGTGGCGTTGTAAATAATCGGCTAAACTCTCGGCAACAATGCGTCCCTGACTCAGAATCGTCGTGCCCACTGGTGCTGCCTGCCGGATTTTATCGATCAGGAGTGGGTAGTGTGTACAGGCAAGCAGAATCGTATCAATATCAGGGGATTGAGCTAGTAATCGATCAATATGTTGTCGAACAAAATAGTCGGCCCCCGGACTGGCGTATTCGCCGTTTTCGACCAAAGGCACCCACATTGGGCATGCTTCCTGATAGACGTTCAGGTTTGGAAAGAACTTCTCAATTTCAACCAGATACGATTCTGAGGTGACAGTTCCCCGCGTAGCCAAAACACCCACCTCACCCGTTTTGGAATAATTGCCGATGACTTCGGTGGTGGGTCGTATTACGCCCAGCACCCGTCTGTCTGGCGCAAGCGTTGGCAAATCAAGCTGCTGAATATTACGCAAGGCTTTGGCCGATGCGGTATTACAGGCCAAAATTACCAAACGGCAACCCTGATCGAACAAGTGACGGACGCATTCGAGCGTGTAGTGATAAACCGTGTCGAATGAGCGGGTACCATAAGGCGTTCGAGCGTTATCGCCGAGGTAAACGTAATCGTATTGAGGTAATTTCTGAACAATTTCGCGCAGAACAGTCAGGCCGCCATAGCCGGAATCAAATACACCGATGGGTTGTGAGAATACTGACATGCTTACTTGCTAGCTTTCTTTTTTGCGTCGGCCAGCAACCCATCCAACGCCTTTCGATCGTACACGGTTCCGCGCAGAATGACGGTATTAATCGCCTGCGTGGCACTAATGTTCTCGAGCGGATTCTTATCCAACACAACAATATCGGCACTTTTCCCGGGGGCAATATCGCCATACAAAGCGGTCTTGTTTAAAAACACAGGTCCCGGAATAATGGCCGATTGCAACGCTTGTAGGGGCGTCAATCCGGCTTTCACGAAATAGCCAAGTTCATGATGCAGGCCCAGGCCCGGATACACGTAAGAGTTCAGAAATCCAGCGTCGGTTCCAGCCATGATCGTCACACCCGCTTTATGAAGTAGCGGAAGCAAAGCCGCCGATTTCTCATAAACGGCATGGCGTTCGGCAATGGCTTCTGGCCCATCTTTCGCCACCCGGCTCACCCGCCAGGAGTAGGTATTTTTAAGCCCCTGACCGATGTATTGCAGGTAGCTATCTTTCTGGTGATTATCCTGATCCAGATACGCTACAGTACGGCTGATGTTTAACGTAGGCACAACGATTGTACCGTTTTTAGCCATTCGACCATAAACCGCCAACGCAGTTGTTTCATCAAAACTTTGGGCAACTATCGGCGATGCCAATCGGGCAGTTAGCTGACCTGACCTAACTTTGTCGGCCACCTCCTTGTCGCGCGTTGAGCCTGCTTTGAGAACATAACTCATGTGTTCCACCGAACCTAAACCTGCCGCAGAAACCTCGTCCATCGTCAGGGCAAAGGGCACGTGCCCCGAGGTTTTCATACCGCGCTTTTTGGCTTCCTGCAAAATGTAGAGATAGATATCCGGCTTGATCGCATTATCGGTGATCTTCACAAAATCAACCTTCAATCCTTGCAATGAATCAAGCATTTTGTCGACTTCGGCATTTGTGCTCACTTCAATATCGCCTACCCAACTCGATTTATAGCCTTCCAACTTAGGGCCAGACGTAAACAGTGTTGGCCCCATCAATTCACCTTTTGCAATCTGATCGCGCCATTTTAATACGCTTGGACTCAAATCGGCAGCAGCATCGCGAATGGCCGTAATCCCATGTGCAATGTAAAGTGGGAAGAGGTTTTTGTTTTCCTCAATCAAGGTATCCCCACCACCAAAATGAACGTGCATGTCCCACAGACCCGGAATGATGTATTTTCCGCTCGCATCGATCGTCTTTTTCGCCTGAAAATTCTTGAGTTGGGCTTCATCGAACACACCCACAATGGTCTTACCACGAGTAGCAATGATTTTCTTCGTCAGAATGCTGCCCGTTTTTACATCAATCAGGTTCCCTGATTTGATCAAAAGATCGACGTTTTGTTTTTGGGCGTGAGCTATATTGATTGTTACAAGCAGTATAAAAAGCGCAAGCAGTAGGTTTCGCATGGAGGATTAACGGTAAGATTAGAAATAAAACTTCCCGAAAGTTTAGGCTTTCGGGAAGTTAGAACTCAGCATATTAATGATTTAGTAGACACTATAACAACAAGCAAGTCGTTTTTTAAGCTGCCTTTATATTTTGACGAAGCCAGTCTGTAAACTCCTCTCGACTTAACGTTCCGTCAGCAACTTGTAGGATAATTTTCTCCTGCTCATCAACACTAGCAGCAATTTCGAACCCATTTAGGATCAAAACCACTTCCATCACGGCATGGCCAATCCGCTTATTTCCGTCGACAAATGGGTGATTGCAGATTAACAAATAGCCAGCCAAAGCAGCTTTATCAACGAGTGTTGGATAAAGCTGCTGGCCATCAAAGGTCGCAAAAGGCTGAATCAAAGCAGATGCAATGGCATCCCTATTTCGAACACCTAAACTCCCGCCCGATTGCAGAATAATTCGTTCATGCAACGAAAGTGCATCAGTGAGAGATAGAAATACCATTAAGCTAGCCGTTCGTACAAGGCTCTATTTTTAGCCAGAACATAATCCATTGCACGCTCCTTTTCAGATGATTGAGCTAAAATTGTCTCAATCGTTTGCTTCAACAGCTCTTCAATCGTAAGATTTTCCGATTCAGCCTTCGATTGCAAAGCCGATACTTGTTGATCGGGCAATGTCAGTTGGATAGTTGTCATAACAGGTCTAGTTTACCCCAATAACGCTTTCCCTTGTGCCAACGCAGCATCCAGTCCCGATGAATCGGAACCGCCTGCCGTAGCGAAAAATGGCTGGCCACCGCCACCACCTTTGATGTTTTTCGCCAGCTCTTTCACTACCTGACCAGCATTCAGATTTTTACCCTGAATCAATGAATCGGGTAGCATCACGGCTAGTTGTGGCTTGCCATTGATATCAGCGCCAAGAACAACAGCCAGGTTGTCTACTTTCGCTTTCAGATCATACGTCAGTTGTTTCAGGGCATCCGCATTCGGAACGTCGACCCGCTCAACTAGACGAGAATGCCCATTTACAACCTCTACTTTATCCAGCAGTTGATTTTTCAGTTGCTGAACTTTCTCATTCTGCAACGCTTCTACCTGCTTCTGTAAGGCAGTCCGTTCATCAAGCAACGCCTGAACGGCTTTAACAATATCTTTAGGCGCTTTCAGTAAGTCTTTCAACTCACTTACTACAGCCATCTGTTCGTTAATCAAGGCTTCGGCACCCGCCGACGTTTTGGCCTCAACCCGACGAATACCCGTCGATACAGACCCTTCGCCCGTAAACTTGAACAGGCCAATATGTCCCGTAGCTGGCACGTGTGTACCCCCACAAAGTTCAACCGAGTAGCTAGGATCGAACGTGATTACACGCACAAAATCACCGTATTTTTCGCCGAACAGGGCCGTTGCGCCTAATTCTTTGGCTTGTGCGATGGGGACATTCCGCTTCTCATCGAGCTTGATATCTTCACGGATTTTCTCGTTTACGATACGCTCCACTTCGGCCAACTGCTCGTCGGTCACTTTGGTAAAGTGCGAGAAGTCGAAGCGCAGGGCATCAGGGCCAACGTACGAACCTTTCTGACCAACGTGTGTTCCTAACACTTCGCGCAACGCCGAATGCAATAGGTGCGTAGCCGAGTGGTTGCTGGCAATCAGACCCCGACGAGCGTTGTTGATAACAGCATACACCGTATCCGCTTCGGTTAGTAGGTCGTCAATACCGGTCACGTCCTGAACAATGTGAATACTCAGATCATTTTCTTTCCGGGTATCCAGCACCGTTAACGTGCCAATCTGGTCCGAACCTTTGAACAGTTCGAGTACGCCCGTATCGCCAATTTGTCCACCGGATTCAGCGTAGAACGGCGTTTTATCCAGTACGACCTGAACCTGAGTCCCCTGCTTGTTCTGAATTTTCCGATACTTCACCACATGGGCATAGGCTTCAGGCTGGTCGTAACCCACAAATTCAACTTTATCGGTTTCGGCCAATTCGATCCAGTCACCAGCAGACGACGTTGCATCTTTCCGCGAACGGGCTTTCTGCACCTGTAGGGCTTTCTGGAAACCGACTTCGTCAATGCTCAATCCTTTCTCACGGGCAATCAGGGCCGTTAAATCAGCTGGGAAGCCAAAAGTGTCATTCAGTTCGAATACCGTTTCGCCCGGAATTTCTTTGGTGCCTTTGCCGCTCAAGTCGCTAATGATCTGATCTAATCGGCCCAAGCCTGTTCCCAGTGTCCGTAGGAAAGCAATTTCTTCTTCCCGAATAACCGTTGCCACGAAATCACGCTGAGCGTTCAATTCGGGGAAAACATCGGCAAACTGCATGGCTAGCGTAGGCACGAGTTTGGTCATGAATGGTTCGGTCAGGTTCAGGTACGAATAGCCATACCGGATTGCCCGACGCAGAATCCGTCGGATCACATAGCCTGCTTTCGAATTAGACGGTACCAAGCCGTCAGCAATGGCGAACGACACGGCCCGAATGTGGTCAGAAATAACGCGCATCGCTACATCGGCCATACCGGTTCCGGCACTGTATTTCAGGCCCGACAGTTCTTCGATTACGTGAATCGTACCCGAGAAAACGTCGGTATCGTAGTTTGATCGTTTCTGCTGAATGGCCATGCACAACCGCTCGAAGCCCATACCGGTATCGACGTGCCGGGCAGGCAGCGGCTCCAGCGAACCATCGGCTTTACGGTTGAACTGCATAAACACGAGGTTCCAGATTTCAACTACCTGTGGGTGATCGGCGTTGACGAGTTCTTTACCGGGCTTCTCGGCAATCTCTTCTGGCGACCGCAAATCCACGTGAATTTCGGAACAGGGGCCACAGGGACCGGTATCCCCCATTTCCCAGAAGTTGTCTTTTTTATTCCCGTAAATAATCCGGTCTTCGCCAACAATGGGTTTCCACAAATCGAACGCTTCCTGATCGAACGGAACGTTGTCTTTATCATCACCCTGGAAAACGGATACATATAGCCGATCTTTCGGCAGTTTATACACGTCCGTTAACAGCTCCCAGGCCCAGGTAATCGCTTCTTTCTTGAAATAATCACCAAACGACCAGTTACCGAGCATTTCGAACATGGTATGGTGATAGGTATCGAACCCTACATCTTCCAGATCGTTATGTTTACCCGACACCCGCAAACACTTCTGCGTATCGGCAACCCGTTTGGCTGGTGGTGTCCCGTTGCCGAGGAAAAAATCTTTAAACTGCGCCATGCCTGAGTTATTGAACATCAGGGTGGGGTCGTTTTTGGCAACAAGCGGAGCCGAAGCAACAATCAAATGTTGTTTTGAGCGGAAGAAGTCGAGAAAATGCCGACGAATTTCGTGGGAAGTCATTTTTATTGCGGTTGTAGACCGTGTGATATTTGACGTTTGAAGTTTGTAGTTCGAAGTTGGCTGACGCGAGAATCACTAATGCGGCAACCAACTTCGAACTACAAACTTCAAACGTCAGACTACGTTAATTCAGCAAAATTACGGTAAAACTTGCAGGTTTAGCCGAACGTCAGCAAGTTTGTGATATGGAAGGTTCTGGTAAATTGTATTATGGCATTAAGGAAGTCGCCGATATGTTCGGCATTAATGCCTCTAAACTGCGTTATTACGAAAAGGAATTCCCTACACTTCAGCCTAAGAAAAACCGCTCTGGTGATCGGGTGTACACGCAGGAAGACATTGACCACCTTACCGAAATTCTGGATTTAATTGATCGCCAGAAATATACGCTTCCCGGTGCGCGCGAATTTTTAAAAGCCAAACTGGAACGACGTCAGGAAAACGCCCGCTACATCGCCAAATTGAAAAAGATAAAATCATTTATGGTGGAGTTACGCGAAGCGTTGGATAAGTCGCAGGAAACCACCAAAGAGACTGAGGAGTAAGCAATTGAGTCAGCTTCCTAAACTTTCGAAGGCGCTAAGCCGTACATTTTTTTAAAGGCAAATGAAAAATGGGATAGGTCTTCAAAGCCTAACTCCAGGTACACCTCCGACGGGGCCTTTCCTTTTTCTTTGATCAGATAATAGGCTTCCTGTAGCCTTTTTTGGAGTAGCCATCGACTCGGCGATACATGAAATATCTTTTCAAAATCCCGCTTAAACGTTGCCAGACTTCGCCCTGTCAAGTAGGCAAATCGTTTTAATTCCACGTTGAAGTGAAAGTTTTTGTTCATGAAGCTTTCCAGGTCTAACTTACCCGGCTCCGAAAAATCAAACAAAATGTGCCTTAATTCCGGGTTAGCCTGTAAAATGATTAAAATTGCTTCTTTCAATTTTATAGCCTGTAGGTTTTCATTTACGGCTTGATTCTCCTGCAAATAAGGCAGCAACGAATCCATAAAGCTCTTGTACAATGCATGCGGCTTTAGCTCCAGAATGGCATCGGTTTCCTGATGAGCCTCGGCTTTATAACCATATTCAATACTGAACTTGCGTAAGGTCTCCTGATCGAGATAAATGGACAGCGACTTAAACTCACCATTTTCGGGTGGCTGTTTGAAGAATTTCACGAGGTGGTTCCTACGACTAAACCGAAAATCACCTTCCTTAAATACATAGTCTTTCAGTCCGTCCGTCATGGTGAGTGTACCAGCAATCTGGTAGCTAAACACATGTTCCGAAATGAACTGCTCCCCTTCCCTGCTACGGGTGTAGTAACAGGAATAGACGATTTTCGACGGCGGCTTAGTTTCTGCCAGTGTAATCATAAGACTCTCTTTTTGACAGGGTTTACAAGATTAACAGGATGGTTAGAATCGAGTCTGTTAATCTTGCCAGACTTCGTAAAACTGAATTTGTTTTTTGTCATTTCGACGCAGGAGAAATCTCAAGTTTGTGTATTGGTCAGGCTTGAGATTTCTCCTGCGTGGAAATGACAAAAAAGCTATAAAAGGGTCAATATAAATGGCTTCAGAATCAATAAAAACCTGTTAATCTTGTCAACCCTGTCAAAAAAAATTACGCTTTAATGAATGTTTTACCCAATGTCGTATCGAGAAAATTGACGGCTTCGTCGTGATCGGTGGAAAGACTAACCGGAAGCCATTTTTCCAACTCGGCCTGACGGGCGGAATCGGCCTGTTTTAAGATACCGATGGCTTCGCTGCCCAGAACCAGATGAACGGGTGGCTCAGGACTTTCAACCAGGTCCACCATTACTTTTGCCGCTTTTTCGGGATCACCCACCGGGACAAAATTTCCTCCTTTAATGAAATCCGCCCGTTGATCGACAGTCGTTTCGTAACCTTCTACGGCTGGCGCATAGGTCATAGAAGCTCCGGCCCAATCGGTCCGGAAACCACCCGGCTCTACGCTGGTTACTCGAATACCGAGTGGAGCAACTTCTTTGGCCAGCGCTTCACTGAAACCACCCAACCCAAATTTAGCGGCCTGATACATCGTTAAACCTGCATTACCGACTCGACCACCTATTGAACTAATTTGCAAAATACGACCCGAACGCTGTTTCCGCATATGGGGCAACACAACCCTCGTTATTTCGATGGGGGCGTAGAGATTCGTTTCCAACTGGCTACGCACCTGCTCATCGGTAAAGGCTTCAGCAGCTCCAATAATACCAAACCCAGCATTGTTCACCAATACATCAATTCGGCCAAAATGAGCTATAGCCTCCTCAACAACCTTGATAATCTGCCCTTTATCGGTCACATCTAACTGGATGGGGTAGATCTGATCTGGATAGGTTTTGGTGAGGTCTTTTAGCTGCTCCAGGTTGCGAGCCGTTGCGGCAACCTGATCTCCTTTTGCCAAAACAGCTTCTGTTAAACTACGTCCCAGGCCTCTGGAACTACCGGTGATAAACCAAACTTTTGTCATTGTCGTTGAATTTTATTTTTGACAAAGGTCCAGCGAATTGGCCCGGCCTGCTTTGTTGAAACGCTCAAAGTTCGTTTGTTAAAACGCTCACGTTAGTAACGCGGACATCCTGTCCGCTTCATCAATGGCCGAGTTGGCTATGCGGACAAGATGTCCGGGCTACTAACTACAAATTCGTAAAAAAAGTAGAAGTTTAGGAACTCATTAAGTTACTATTTACAGATATAGTGTCTAGTAAAAGAACTTACTCTGATCTTCATTCTGTGTCCACCGATACTCAACACCAAATTGCCCTCACACTTGTACCTGGCGTAGGGAGTATTCTTATTCGGCAACTGATTAGCTATTGTGGTTCAGCAACCGATGTCCTCCGCTCACCAGTGGGTAGATTACTGAAAGTACCCGGTATTGGCGAGGTAACTGCCAGGGCTATTCTGAAATCGGATGTCCTGACCGAAGCCGAACGAATTCTGAATCGGTTGGAAAAAATGAGCGCCACTGCCTTATTCTATACAGAAAAGGCGTACCCAAGCCGTTTGAAGGCACTTTATGATGCACCAGCCTTACTCTATTTTCAGGGTAAAGGCAACCTGAATACATCCCGCACGATTGGTATCGTTGGTACCCGACAAGCTACCGATTATGGCCGACGCATTACGAATGAAATCATTGAAGCGATCGCTCCTTTGGGCGTACATGTCATCAGTGGTCTGGCGTATGGCATCGACATTGCAGCTCATCGTTCCAGTTTAGCCAATGGCCTACCCACAATTGGCGTCATGGCGAGTGGATTAGACGTTATTTACCCAAACGTGCATCAGAAAACAGCGCAGGACATGCAACCATTGGGCGGCCTGCTCACCGAAAGTCAACCCGGTACTAAACCAGATGCGCATTTGTTTCCAGCCCGAAATCGGATTATTGCTGGTTTGAGCGATGTGGTGGTGGTCGTAGAAGCTGCGGCCAAAGGCGGAGCCTTGATTACAGCTGAGTATGCCAACAACTACCACCGTGAGGTATTTGCAGTACCAGGCCAATTAAACCAAGCTTTTTCGGCAGGCTGTAACAAACTCATCCGAGAGAATAAGGCGCAGATCTACACCAGTCCCAACGATATTATTGAAGGTCTAAATTGGGATCAATCGACTAAACAAACCAACGAGCAGGGTTCACGAAACAGGATAGCACCCGCCTTACCTGTCGACTTGACTGACGAAGAGAGTCAGATTCTGGCCTTACTTCGTCAATGCGAGAACATGCATATTGATGAGTTAAGCTGGAAGAGTCAGATGCACATGGGGAAATTGGCCTCCTTACTTCTCAGCCTGGAATTTAGAGGATTTGTCCGTTCACTACCGGGTAAAAAATATGCGCTTGTGTATGTATAAAGGATCAAAGAGCGATCGGCGACTTTGACGAATTTAGTTTCTATAGATTCTTGGGATTCTATTGTACTTACTAAACACTGAGTATACATTCAAAAGTATCTATAGAATCTATTTTGCCAACACACTGGCCTACGCTCTTTTAACTGCCGTAAGTACTTCTACTAGTTTATCGATTCAACAAAAGTTACTTTAATTCCATATTAATCAATATTATATTAACGTACATTCTATATATTTACACAATAACTACCCATAAAGATCTGTATAGAAAGCCAGTTCATTTAGTTAATTCTACCCAATTCTATATAAACTCTTGATAATTAGGAAATTATTCAAATTTCAATCACTGGCCTTCTGTAGCGAACGCTTTTTGTTGAACTGGTTGCCTGTGCAATCAATCGAAATGCCTTTTAGGTTTGATCCGACGTGAGTCATGCCAATCTAGTACAGTACTATACCTCCTATCTATAAAACGCCATTGCCTTAAATCAGGCCAGTTGACACCCTGACCTATACCTACTGACGCTTTGTCTTATGACTATTTCGTTTGTAAATAAGCTACATCTGAGTAGTATTTTTCTTACTCTGTCCGGTTCGCTGATCGGGGTATTGTTTTTCCAAACTATTCAGGATCAGCAACAGGAGTCTCGCTGGGCTCGAGGAAAAAACTTACAGATTCAGCAATTGTTAACGCTTGAAAACTTACTCGATGATGCTGAATTAGCCCATCGTTCTTTTCTAAGTACACGGAATCAGGCGTTGCTGTTGGCTTATTCAACAGCACAGGAAGAAGCCCGAAAAACGATTAGCGAACTCAAGACGACGCCCAATGACTTACAACAAACCCAACGACTGCTTCAGTTAGAACAGACCATGCAACGGCTGGTCCAAATTCGAGGTAATCAGCACACCACCAATGCCTCAACAAATGCTACTGATGCCAATCAATTAAAAAAGCTGGAAGCAGCCGAACTGGCGGCTAGTGATAAGCAACTCACGCAGATTCTTCGCGAAGCACAGCGGGAATTAAACCAGCGGGAACAAAAAATGCAGGTGCTCATTAAAACGCTTACCAAAGGAGCCGTTGCAGCCACCATTATTCTGTTTGCCGTTGCCTTAGTACTTACCTACTTCTACGCGCAGGAGTTCAAACGCCATCGCTTAGTAGCCGCCCAGCTTCATGCCAACGTAACTAAATTAGAAGCGCTTAATCGGGATAGCGACAATCGAAACTGGATACTCACGGGGACAACCGCGCTGAATGAAGCGATGCAAAACCAGCAAGACCCCAAGGTGGTTGCCAGGAATGCGCTGCAAACACTTAGCCAATATCTGCATGTGCCCGCTGCTGGTTTTTATCTGTGTCAGGAACAGGATGGTGAGCAGCGTTTACAATTGACGGCATCGGTGGCCTTATCTCCGAGTGCTCCTCAATCTTATCTCATCGGTGAAAGTCTGGTTGGTCAGGCTGCTACACGGCGAGATATTTTAGTACTTAAAAATGTTCCGGCGACCTATTGGGCTATCCAATCAGGAACAGGACAATCTACGCCGGGACAGGTCGTCTGCGTGCCTTTATGGTATGGTAACGAATTGAAAGGGGTCATCGAACTGGCTAGTTTTCAACCCCTCACAGATTCTAATCTGTCATTACTAAACGATGTGGCCAGCGATATTGCCATTGCGTTGAGCACCGTTCAGGCCCGGCAGCAGATGAGTCAATTGCTCCGACAGGTGCAACAGCAAAAGGCCATTCTGGAGAACCAGCAGGAAGAGCTAAGGCAGACTAATGAAGAGCTAACCTTGCAAGCCGAGAATTTACAGGCGTCGGAAGAAGAGTTGCGTGTGCAGGAAGAAGAACTCCGGCAAACCAATGCCGAGCTAGAAGAGCGAAACAGAGCCATTGAGGTAACCCGGCAAACGCTCGTCAGTCAGGCTAGGGAGCTGGAAGAAGCCAGCAAATATAAATCCGAGTTTCTGGCCAATATGTCGCATGAATTGCGAACGCCACTAAATAGTGTCCTGATTCTGGCTTCGCTGTTGGCGGAGAATAAATCGAACAACCTGACCGACAAGCAAATCGGTTATGCCAACGTCATTCATAAATCCGGAGCCGATCTCCTCGAACTTATTAATGACATCCTGGATTTATCGAAAATTGAAGCGGGTAAAGTAGAATTGCATCTCGAACAAGCATCAGTCAGCAGCATTGTCGACGATTTGAGACAGCTGTTCTCGGTGGTTGCCGATCAAAAAGGCGTTACGTTCCATACCTATGTTGACGAAGCCGTACCCGCACTGATCCACACCGACAAACAGCGACTTGAACAAACCGTTAGAAATTTACTATCGAACGCCTTCAAGTTTACCCAAAAAAATGGCTCCGTAACGCTCTCGCTGCGGGTTGAGAAGCCCGCTCCTACGTTAACGAATCTCGCATTAAGGCAGGCCGATCAAGTTCTCGCTCTTTCGGTTTCCGATACGGGTATTGGTATCCCAAACGACCGGCAGCAATTAATTTTTGATGCATTTCAGCAAGCCGACGGGTCAACTAGCCGTAAATACGGTGGTACCGGTCTGGGGCTTTCCATCACCCGAGAGCTGATTCGACTCCTAAACGGCGAAGTGCAGCTTCAGAGTGAAGTAGGTAAAGGCAGCACCTTTACACTAATATTCCCACTGACGGGGAGCAATTTACCGATTTCAGCACAATCGATTGTCAATCAGCCTGTTGTGGCCGTAACGCAGCCCGTTCAACCAGTTAAAAAAGTAGCTGATGTTCAGGAATTGGATGATCGACAAGCGATTCAAAAAGACGATCAGGTGATGTTGATCATTGAAGATGATCTGTCATTCGCTCGAATTGTCCGCGATTTTGCCCGTAGTCGGCACTACAAAACAGTTATAGCCACCCAGGGCGACGAAGGGTTAAAACTCGCTCGTAGCTACAAACCAGCCGCGATTATTCTGGACATGCAATTGCCCGTCGTAAACGGCTGGTCCATCCTGAGCGAACTGAAGAACGATGAAGCGCTGAAGCATATTCCGGTACACATCATATCGGGCATGAACGATCTTCGGATTCCTGGCGACGGCGCTTTGACATACATTCAGAAACCCGTTAGTGCCAACGATTTAAACCAGATTTTCACCTTAATCGGGACCCAGTTAAGCGGAAAAGTCAAAAAGGTGCTTATCCAGTCGGGCAATTACCTCAAAGACGACGCGCTCCGCCATGTGATCGAACAACGACATCTGGAACTGGAATGCGAGTATGTACTGACGAATGAAGAAGTCGTTCAGAAGGTGACCGAACAAACCTATGACTGCCTGATTGTCGATATGGGCCACGATTTGAAGCATGGCATTAAGGAACTTCGCCAGTTAAAGTCGGCCCTGGCGTCGAACGCGATGCCGGTTATTATTTACATTGATGAAGATTTAAGCCCGGCCAATGAGCTTAAACTCAAAAAGTTATCGGATGTCGTTATTCGGGAGTCATCCCAATCCATCGACCGGCTTATGGATGAGTTGGAACTGTTTCTCTACAAGGTTCAGGAAGAGAAGAAGAGACCCCTCCCCCAGCCCAAAGTAGAGCCGATCAGCCAGAATCTAGAAGGTCGGAAAGTGTTACTGGTAGACGATGACATTCGCAACATTTTCGCGCTCAGCACGCTGTTGGAACAAAACCAGATGAACGTCTTAACCGCCGACAATGGTCGGGAAGCCCTGGAAATGCTTCAGCAGCACACCGATACGGACATCGTACTGATGGATATTATGATGCCCGAAATGGATGGTTACGAGGCCACCCGACGCATTCGGGAAGACCTGAATATGACCAAATTGCCCATTATTGCCCTCACAGCCAAGGCCATGCCCGGCGACCGGGAAAAAGTTATTGAAGCCGGAGCCTCCGACTATATTCCTAAACCCGTCGATAAAGGCCAGTTATTCTCCCTGATGCGTGTCTGGTTGTCGCACTAAGTTTATGAATCAGCATCCAATTGTAACGTCGGAGGAGCTGACCAAAATCATCTACCTGATTCACCAGCAATATGGGTATGATTTCAGCAATTACGCGCGGGCTTCGCTGGAGCGCCGGGTCGTTCGATGCATGCAACAAGCGGGTCTGCAAACGACTTACGACCTAAAATATAGCTTAACCAATGACAAATCATTTTTCGACTGGTTTCTACAATCGCTGACGGTTAACGTTACGGAGATGTTTCGGGACCCGACGTTTTATCGGGACTTGCGCGAGAAAGTACTCCCTAAACTGGCGAGCTATCCCGTCATTAAAATCTGGCATGCGGGCTGCGCTACTGGCGAAGAAGTCTTCTCGATGGCCATTCTGCTCGCCGAAGCGGGCTTACTGGAGCGCTCTAAATTGTACGCAACCGACTTGAATCCGGCGAATCTGGACCAGGCCAGGCAGGGAATCATACCCATGCAGCAGATGAAAGCCTACACCGATAACTATATGCAGTCGGGTGGTAAAAACGCATTCTCGTCATACTATACGGCTCGTTATGAACACGTTATTATTCGGAAAGAGTATCGCTCGAATATTGTGCTGGCGCAGCACAATCTGGCTGTCGATCAGGTGTTTAACGAATTCCAATTAATCTGTTGCCGAAATGTGCTGATCTATTTTGACCGGCATTTACAAAATCGGGTGTTTCAACTATTCCACGACAGTTTATCGCCCCTGGGTTACCTGGCCATTGGCACGAAAGAGTCGATTCAGACGGCCGATGTGCGAACACAATTTGAAACAATCAGTTTACCGACACGTATTTACCGACGCAAGCAATGAGGCTAACAAACGATATCGGTCTGGTAGTTATTGGCGGCTCGGCTGGCAGCATTCCGGTTATCGCCGATCTGCTCCAATCGCTCCCGAAACCATTCACGGGAAGCGTCATTCTTATTGTGCATCGATTAAAAAATACGCCAAGTGAGTTGTACAAATTATTCCTGGGCGACGAGGAAGGCCTCCGTGTATGCGAGCCCAATGACAAAGACCCCGTTCGATCTGGTTATGTTTATCTGGCGCCCCAGAACTACCATCTGCTGATCGAAACCGACGAGACGTTTAGCCTGGATTACTCAGAACCAGTTCATTTCAGTCGACCATCTATCGATGTCACCTTTGAGTGCGTTGCCCGCGTGTACACCCATAGGGCAACGGCCATTTTACTCAGTGGTGCCAATCGCGATGGAGCCGATGGGCTGGGTTGTATTCAGGCCCACGGCGGAGTCGGCATTATTCAGGAACCAGAATCGGCCGATTACCCGGCCATGCCTTTGGCCGCTATTGAACAAAATCCACTGGCCCTTGTCTTATCGCCGGATCAACTCAAGGCGTATCTGCAAAGCGTACTTCAACCCATCCAGAGCTTATGATCTCCAACAATACAGGCAACGAGTTTACCATTTTACTGGTCGACGACCGCGAAGAAAATTTGCTGGCGCTGGAAGCCATGCTGGCAACCGATAACCGCACGTTTCTGAAGGCTTCTTCGGGGGGCGAGGCTTTACGAAAAGTCCTCAAAAACGAGTCAATCGGGCTGATTATGCTTGATGTTCAAATGCCCGAAATGGACGGATTTGAGGTCGCCCATCTGCTTAAATCGAACCCTAAAACAAAGGATATCGCTATCATCTTCGTTACGGCCATTAGCAAAGACGAGCAATATGTCATGAAAGGCTTCGATGAAGGGGCCGTCGATTACCTGCAAAAACCACTGGATATCAACGTAACGAAGGCGAAGGTGAATGTTTTTGAACGGTTGTATCGCTACCAGCAGGAGTTAAAACAAAGCCTGCAACACATCGAGCGGATTAATAAGCAACTGGAAAAATTTGTGTATGTAGTGGCCCACGATCTAAAATCGCCTTTAACGGGTGTCATAGGGGCCATGTCGCTGCTGGAAATGGCCGCCGAAAGTCCCGCGGGCATTCAGCAAGAGGAACTGCTCGAATACATAACTCACTCAAAAGAAGCATCGTACTACATGGCAAACATGGTCAATTCACTGCTCGATTACTCCCGCAAGAGTATGGACCAACAGGCCGTCGAAGAAGTTGATGTTCAGGAGTTAGCCGAACAAATTGCCAAACTCCTGTTTCCGCCCAAACACATTAAAATTCGGATACATGGTCCATTGCCCGTTCTGAACACCCGGAAATTAAAGCTCCAGCAGGTACTACAAAATCTGATTAGTAATGGAATCAAGTACAACGACAAATCGGAAGGGCTGATTGAAATTGGTTACCGTGATTTTACGAATCACGTTGAGTTTTACGTGCGGGACAATGGTTCGGGCATTGCCTCAGGTGAACAGAGTACTATTTTCAATCTGTTTCAGAAAGCGTCGAATAGTGCTACAGCAACGGCTGAAAGTAGTACTGGTGTTGGCTTGTCTATCCTGAAATTACTGGTCGAAGAACAGGGTGGTCGTGTGTGGGTTAACTCGTCGCCACAAGAAGGAAGTACCTTCTATTTTGAGTGGAACAAGTGAGCAATCGGAGGTGGCAATTCCGGCATTTTGGCAGCAAAGTCTGCGGCTACCTACCGTAAAATTAATTTACACGTGTTTCGAAAAAAAAGCTGTTGCTAATGGATGTAATTTGTTTACTTTATTGGATTTTTATAACCATATAGTTAATTTTAAAGACCAACAAATGATTATTTATTACTTTTACAGAGCAACCTTACATTCCCTATGAAAAATTTATATACTGTTTTAGTAATAGAAGATGACTCATTTATCCGTAAAGTTCTGCGACAAACGCTGAAAGATGACTTTGAGGTTGTCACAACAGAGAATGGCATGGAAGGAATGGCCTGGTTAGAAGAAGGCAACCATGTCGACATCGTTCTATCGGATATTCAAATGCCGCATATGGATGGCAAAAATCTGATAGCCATGCTTCGGTCCAGCCCGACCTTCAAGAGCCTGCCGATTATTATGCTCTCCACGTTTGCCGATAGCGATACGCGCATTGCCTGCCTGAACATGGGAGCTGATGATTATATCATCAAGCCTTTTAACCCAATGGAGGTAAAAACCAAGATCTCGACTGTATTGCGCCGGGTCGAAATGAGTAAGGTGACGCAACCTAATGTTGATTAATATACATCGATTGCATTCCGATACTGATTATGAAGGCCCAAACCGTAACTACGGCCCCTTTTCGGGTACTCTATGTAGAAAATGATGAACAGCAGGTAAAAGCTTTTCAGAAAACCTTTCAATCGCAGGTTGAGGTAGTAAGCGTACCTGATGGCTGGTGGGCAATTGCTTATTTAGATAGCGATGCCCCAATCGATCTGATCCTGTTTAACGACAACTTCAACACGCTTGGCTTTTTGAATGCATTTAAAGCAAAATTAAGCCGCATGAAAATCCCGATCATTCTTCTAACAGATCAGGAGCATATCGACATCACCGCCGAGCCATATCATGGGTATGTAATCGATGCATTTCCGTTCAATTATTCGGAGAATGCCTTTCGGATTCGGTTGAGTTACCTGATCCAGAAACGGGATTATCAACAGAATGGGCGGGTTGTTCATAAGCCTGTATCGGTCCGGATGCCCATCGGGAAACGAGCGTTCGATATTGGACTTTCGTTCACGATTCTGCTCATGATATCGCCGTTGTTACTGGTTGTGGCAGCTTTGGTAAAACTCGACTCACCGGGGCCGATCTTTTACGGATCGAAACGGGTTGGCATGGGTTTCCGGATATTCAACATGTACAAGTTTCGTACGATGAGCACAGGAGCCGATAAACTGCTGGCGGGTATGGCATCGCAGAACATGTACAATAAAGTTGTTGAGGAAAAGCCCGAAGACGAACTATGCGAAACCTGTCGGCTGGCCAATACGCCTTGTCAGCGTCCGTTGTTTCTGGATCAAAAGCAAATCTGTGAAACGCAGTACCACCGCGAACAACAGGCCAAAGCGATGTTCAGCAAGTTTAAGGAAGACCCACGGGTGACCCGCCTAGGCAAAATTCTGCGGAACACCAGTATCGATGAGTTGCCTCAGTTGTACAACATTTTGCGGGGCGACATGTCGTTTGTTGGCAATCGTCCTTTACCATTATACGAAGCCGAAAAACTGACCAACATTGGCTACGCTCGTCGTTTTGCCGCTCCGGCTGGTTTAACCGGTTTATGGCAGGTAACCAAACGAGGCAAAGAAAAAGTCTCGGATCAGGAACGTATTCAGCTTGATGTGTTGTATGCCAAACAGTTTTCCTTACGCACCGATATGGTTATTCTGGTGAGAACCCTGAAGGCAGTATGGCAGAAGGAGAACGTATAACCACGCCCCTCATTTCGCTGATTACCATCAACTACAAGCAGGCACAGGTTACCTGCGATATGCTGGAATCGACGAAGGTATTGACCTACCCGCGCTTTGAGGTTATTGTGGTCGATAATGGGTCCAATGACGACATTGCCGACCGCATTCAGCAAGGCAATTATCCGAATGTAAAGCTGGTAGTCAGTCCCGAAAACCTTGGTTTTTCGGGCGGCAATAACCTTGGTATCCGGCACGCGCAGGGCGACTATTTTTTCCTGCTGAACAACGACACCATCGTTACGCCGAATCTGCTGGATCAATTGATGATTCCGTTTGCACAATACCCCGACGTTGGCGTTGTATGCCCCAAAATCCGGTATCATTCGCAACCCAACGTTATCCAGTACGCGGGTTATCGGCCGTTAAACATCTACAAAGGACAAACCTGGGCAATTGGCCTCAAAGAACCCGATGAGGGGCAGCACGACCAGCCAGGGCCAACCTGGTTTGCACACGGAGCGGCTATGCTGGTTAGTCGGGCGGTGCTGGAACAGGCAGGCTCGCTCGATGAGAGCTTTTTTCTATATTACGAAGAATTAGACTGGTCGGCACGGATACGGAAAGCTGGTTTTCAGATTTATTACCAGCCGGATGCTCTGATTTATCATCGGGAGTCAATGAGTGTTGGTAAAGCAAGTGCCATGAAGGTCTACTACCACACGCGGAACCGGCTGTGGTTTATGCGCCGAAATGTGTCGGGCTTTCCGCTATTGATTTTTTATCTGTATTATTTTTGCATGGCGCTCCCGAAAGCATTGGTCAAATACACCGTGTCCTGGCAACCAACTTACCTGAAAGCCGTAAAGGATGCCATTACCTGGAATTTGACGCATACAACGAAGCCAACAGCAGCGGTACCGATGCCAGTGGCAATGGCGGGTAACTAAAGACAAACAAATGGAAATACTTCTCCTGCTCTGTATCGGCCTTGTGGTCTATACCTACCTTGGCTACGGTGTGGTTGTGTGGGCCCTCATTAAACTACGCCCCAAACGACCAGCCGTCTCCGATGTATCGGCCGATTACATGCCCGAGGTCACCTTAATTGTACCCGCCTACAACGAACTGGACTGTCTGCCCGCGAAAGTTGAAAATTCACTCGGGCAGCATTACCCACGCGAGAAGATTCATTTCCTATTCGTCACAGAGGGTTCGACAGATGGCTCTGACGACTGGTTACGAGCAAATTACGGTGACGCCATCGACATTCTGGGCGGCACTGAACGACGTGGTAAAGTGGCGGCTATGAATATGGCCATGCAACAGGTGAAAACGCCCATTGTCATCTTTACCGATGCGAATACGCAGCTAAATCTGGATGCCGTTCGAAATATTGTACGGCATTTTCGGGACCCACAAGTAGGCGCAGTAGCCGGCGAAAAGCGAATTCAAACGACCGATAGTGAATCAGCTGCCGGTTCGGGCGAAGGGCTTTACTGGAAGTACGAATCGCAATTAAAGCGCTGGGACGCCGAACTGCACACAATTGTAGGGGCCGCCGGGGAGTTATTCGCAGTTCGGACAGACCTGTACGAACCCGTATCGCCCAATACAATTCTGGATGACTTTATGATTTCGTTGCTGATTGCTGGACGAGGTTATCGGGTGGCTTACGAGCCAGATGCGTATGCGTTGGAGCGTCCTTCTTTCTCCATTATTGACGAACAAAAACGCAAAATACGCATTGCAGCAGGTGGTTTTCAGTCGATCGTTTGGTTGAAAAAATTATTGAATCCCTTCCGATATGGCGTGCTCACCTTCGAATATGTGTCGCACCGGGTTATGCGTTGGGCCGTAACGCCCCTATGCTTACCACTTATCCTGTTGCTCAATTTAGGTCTTGTTTTGCGCGATGGCTGGCAAGTGGATTCCCCCTGGAGCTGGCTTCTGGTGGGCCAGGTTTTCTTCTACGGCGCTTCGTGGTTAGGCTATTTGCTGGAGAAGCGGCAACTTCGCTGGAAAGCCGTTTTTGTTCCGTTCTATTTTACGTTTATGAACGTATGCGCGCTGGCGGGTCTGGTCCGCTATTTACGTGGAAATCAGTCGGGTACCTGGGAGAAGGTTCGACGAGCATCGGCAGTTGATGCGCTGACGTAGTGAATAGATAAAATAGATTCTTAGATTCTATTGCCAGTAAGTAATAGAATTAAAAGCCTCTTTGTTCGGCGTAGTCTCTGGACTAGGCCGTGAAGTACTCCGCCGGGTTAAAACCCGGCGCAGAAACATAGAGTGGATGACATGCGCCGGGTTTTAACCAGGCGAGTATAAAAAACAGCGTCGCGCTGTGCCTTACTCAGAATCAATTTGGTCGAAATAGAAAATCGATAATCAATCAGAAGCTAGAAACAGGACAGCGCGAACGAAGACGTTCGCGCTGTCCTGTTCAAATACTTATCAGGCATTATTCGATTCGATACCGTGGGGGGTATGAATAAATTTGTTGCGAGCCTCTTTTACTTTTAGAATTGACCGGACAAAACGGACGAATAACACAACCACTCCCCACAACTCGGTAACGCCTACCTTTTTGAGTAACCAACCGGGCGTGGCAATATAGAACGTAACTAAGGCAAGTCCTAATTGCGTCCCCATAAGGGTTGGCCAGTAGGTTCCACCCGAAAATAAGCTAAGGACAAATCCGAGTGCTAATACGCCCAACAACAGAATTCGGGGCAGTAACATCGCCTGGAATACCTTATTCGCATAGTCGATATTGCCGTTAAACAGCTCTTTTAAACCCGGCCAGAAATTTGTCCGCAAGACGCGTAACTGAGCCGCCATCCAGCGCGTACGCTGCCGCTCAAACACCTGTTGGTTTTGTACCTTCTCGTCATAAATCATCGCTGACTCAACATACTCGACCGGAATCCGTTGCCGTAACAAAACCATTTCGGTCTCTTTGTCGAACCCACTAACGACCTGAACCTGGGGTAGAAACTCTTTAAAAAGTTGATACTCGAAAGCCATCCCGGAACCGATCAACGTGGCTGACATACCCAGTGCTCGCTGCCCTTTTCGGAGCAGATAATTGTTCATTTCTTCGCTAATTGCGTCCAGAATGGCCACACTGGTATTAGTATTTTTAGCGGTTCGGTGCCCTTGTACAGCTTTCCAACCCTGCTTAAAAACAGGCCCAAGTTTGGTCAGACAATCAGGAGCCATAACGTTATCGGCATCCAGAATAAGTGCAACGTCATAAATAGCTGGCAAAGCCGATACAGCCTCCTGCAACGCCTTCGCCTTGGTCGAAACCTCGAACGAAACCTCGATAACCTGAACGGGCAAACTGCGGAGTTTAGCAATTGTATCGGGGCGTAGTGAATCGGCAATCACAACAACATCAAATCGGTCTGACGGATAATCCTGATCAAGACTAGCCTGAGCCGCTTCCAGAATAACTGTATCTTCCCGATAAGATGGTATCATAACAACCATTTTAGGAAGTTGCTCAGGCTCGATGGTAGCAACTGGTTTATCCTTGCTGAACAAACCAGCAAAGGCTGCCATGCTTAAATAAAATACATTTATGCCCGTGTATGATGCAATCAACATAGCCAGGGCGTTTACAAAAACCATATTACGTAAAGTTTAATGAAGGAGAATTAATAGGTGGTGACTTTTCTAGACTATTCGTCAATACTGACGCATATACTGATTAAGTTGGCTGATGGTATTTGCTACAAATCGTATACCATGCCTGTAAAGAGTGTAAAATTTGATGGTACCAAATAGTGTATAATTTTAAGATTACATATCTAACAAAGATATATTTTTACCTATTAATAAACTTGATTGATAAGTTTTTTTTTTCACCATACCATAAGTAAATTTACCAGAGTCCAACCTCAAACAAAGCATCCAGTTTAGCCCTGATTTCTATTCGCTTCATTTTCACTTAGTGAAGTGAATTTGCTAAGTAAATCCGCCCATTATGCCATCCAGATTAACCGTTGACTACCTGAAATCGCTACTTCGAAAGAATGCCGTTGTGTCCTTATTAGGCAATGGCGTTTCGATGCTGCTGGGATTATTAACCTTTATTTTACTGGCCCGCTGGCTTACCAAGTCCGATTTCGGCGAATGGAGTCTCTTGCTGACATCCTACATTTTATTTGACACGGTCCGTACGGGACTGGTATTGAATGCGTTAATCCAGCAGGCATCGCACTGTGAAAACGATGATGAATTAAGGAACTGGGCGGGAGCTGCCTGGCAGGTCGGGAGTCTGTTTACCGTTTTGTCTGGGTCGCTGCTGATTTTAAGCGTTCTGATTAGCCGGTGGATAGTTGGCCCACTTATGGACGTAGACTCGCTCTTGTGGCTCCTGCTGGTGGGCGTTGTTTCCCTACCACTTTCCGTAGCCAGTTGGTTATTGCAAACCAAATCCCGCTTTGGCTCGCTTCAGTGGTCTAAGCTCATTCATCCGCTTATTTTTCTGGTTCTTCTGAGTCTGGTGTACGTCAATAATGTACTCAGCATCAAGGCAGTAGGACTAGCTTATTTACTGGCAATGGCGATCAGTAGCCTGGTATCCATTACTACTGGCTGGGCATTTATGTCGAGTTACTTTACTGGAACGGCCCTTGAACGGCAACCTCTACTGAATTACGGGAAGTACAGCATCGGTGCCCTGCTGTGTTCCAACCTGTTACGTAGTTCTGATATTTATTTGATCCGCATTTTTTTAGGGACCGATGCCGTAGCTTTATACTCCATTCCTCAACGATTGATCCAACTACTTGAAGTTCCCATAAGAAGCATAGTGGTAACTTCTATTCCAGAAATGGTAAAGCTTCATCGGGCCAATCAACCCGAACGGCTTGCCGATTTCTTTCGAAAAAATGCGGGTGGGCTCTGGATTGCTCTCCTACCGGTTTCTTTGTTCTGCATTATTTTCGCCGAACCCCTGGTAACAGCTTTGGGAGGTAGTCAATACCGTGATGCCACGGTGATCTTCCGGATATTCATGGTTTACAGTGCGCTTATCCCACTTGATCGGTACGTAGGCGTATTACTTGACTCCATTGGCGTTCCTAAAGCCAACATGACAAAAATATTTATCATGTTGGTTATCAATATACTAGGCGACCTAATTGCCCTGCAAATTTTTCACTCGGTAACGGCCGTTGCTTTTGTCTCAATCTTTACGTTTGGTACGGGCGTAGTGCTTGGCTTTTCTATGATCGGCAAACGGCTACCAATCACCGGATGGCAAGTTGTTCGGGCAGGGCACAAAGGGCTATTTTTACTATACGCAAAGTTTGCTCGTTCTTAGAGGCTATCATTCTAAATGAAGTTTTTGTCATTCCAACGCAGGAGGAATCTTAAGGTTTCCTCATCTAAAAGTTAGGATAATTTAAGATTCCTCCTGCGTCGGAATGACAAAAAACTAGCTAAACCAAATTTTAGAAAATCACTTAGATCGCTCTCGAAAAATCTACTCCCAGCCTACCTAATCAGTCCTTGGTAAAGTGACCAAATCGCTTTTTCAGTTTAAGGAAATAGCTTTCCAGATACGAATACGACAAGGAAGCCAATACGTACGTGAGTCCGAACGTGACGCCATAAATAAAGAGATTGACCAGAATACTGTTGGTGGCCTGCAAGTATTTAGAGGCAATAAATAAGGTCAGCATGATCGGGAATTTATGCATCAGATAAATCCCATAGGAGATTTTCCCTAACTGGGCTAAAGGCTTGGTCTGTAGCGAAAGGATGCTGGATTTTGTTTCGCAGATATTGGTGATGATAATACCGGCCATTATCGAAAGCACGATATAATTAACGGAGATGCTTTTGAAAATAATCACCAGTACATACGAAACCATTCCAATCAGGGTAATCGCCTGTACTTCCTTTCTGAATAAAAGCCGCTGAACCTTTTCTAAACGCAATGTATGGGTTGAACGATCAAAGAAGAGCAGGGCAAATAATGCGCCCATTAACATACTGTCGAAGCGAGATTTAAACAGAAACTCCCACCACTCAGGGGCTACTTGACCCGTATTTTTAAGATAGCCCAGGCCAGCGCGGATAACCATCAGGGAAATTATACCTATCAAAATCACCCAAAAAAGCGTTTTCAGTTTTTTGATCCGAAGCAGATGGGGTTGAAAAACATAGAATTGTTCCTCGACACCAATAGACCATACGGGATCGATAGCCGTTGGTAATAACTTAAGAATGAACGCTACATTGGGCAGAAAAAAGACCGAAAGCCAGAAGCCCGTTGGATTATCGAATCCGGGATAAATAAAAAGACCGACCAGTAGTACCAGGAAATAAAGCGGCCAAATTCGTAAAACCCGCCGAATGTAAAAGTCTTTATAGTTGATTTTGCGAAAAGCTTCCCGTTCCTCCAGCAATAAATAGGTGATGAGAAAACCACTGAGTACGAAGAAGATACATACCCCTATTTTACCAAGATCCAGAAAGTTGGCACTTTCGAGTCGGTTAATGCCAAACAGTATTTTGTGCAGTTCGATGTGCGACACAACCACCATCGTAGCAGCAATGGCACGTACACCATCCAGATTTGGGAAGAATATTTTTTTGGTAGGAGGACTTTTAGGGACTGCTTGAGCTACTGGATCGATAGAAGTTTGCATAGAAAGGGCAGCTGATTTTATATCATCAGATAGAATACTTAATATTAATCAATATACAAATAAGGTATCATTTTGTAAGTATATCAAAAATAATAGTTTCAAACTCTACTGCGCGATTATCCCAGGAGTTTTTTTTGTGCCTGCTGCTGTCGCAGGTGCTGATTCTCGGTCGAATCTGTTTCAAAAGCCCGCTGAACAGCCTGTACAAACGCTGGGGTTGATGTGGCAGTCGCTATAACGGATGCAAATTCATCGAGCGGGGCAAAATCGGTGCTCACAACGGGTAAACCAGCCGCTAAATATTCATTGATTTTCATCGGATAAATAGCCGCTGTCTGAGCATTCTTGACAAACGGAATAATACCAATATGAAAGCTCTTCAATAAATCGGGTAACGCAGAAGGTGGCTGGGCATCCACCAACACCACATTCGGAAGGCTACGGAGTTGTGCCAGATCGGGCTCCACCGAGGGTTTGTCGGCCACAATCCGCCCTACCAAAACCAACTGTGCCTTCTCGAACCGACTTGCTAGTTCTCTAAGAAGCGAATAATCTAATCGACTATCGATCGTGCCAATGTACCCGATCACGGGCTTCATCGTAGCCTTAACGGAGCTATCTACATAGCCAGCGGCAAATGCTGGATAATCAACGCCATTCTGAACTAAAAAACACTGTTTTGTCCAGGGCAATTTACTCTGTTCCAGACCAATAGATGTGGTTACAACTCCATCTACTTTCCCTAAAAACTGCCGTTCAACGCGCAAACCGTGATTGCTTGCCCAGGCACACTCACTGATTTCGTCATAGCAATAGTATACGGTACGTTGTTCGTTTAGTTTACCCAGTAAATAATTACCCAAAAAGGGGTTAAAGGCATTCACCACGACGGGTTCCGAAAAATCCAGTTTTTTCATGGCACGCCGGATACTTCGCTGAATGATCCAGCCATTCAGCCGCTGAACACGGTCGTACCAGTTGGCATTCGTCAGAAAATTAACCGGCAGAACCGGCGGAGGAGTCAGCACGAAAATCGTCCCTTCCGTTGGCAATGGCATGGTTCGTAACCGGGGAGCCAGGCCAAGCATTCGCTTTACGGGGGCGTTCGCACGACCTATCAGGGTAAATAATACATCTTTATACGTATACTGATAATCTACATAAAGTATTTTCTGGCGCTGGGCCATACGTTTCATGAGCTCTACTGTGCTCTTCACATAGTTGCCCTCCCAAGCCGGAAAAGCGACGCAGACCAGATTTAACGCCATGAGATAGCTAGTACTTGTCCAATTTAGATTCTAGAGATTCTCGGGTTCGCCCGCCCGGTTGATTCTACTTGATGACTTATTCACTGATTATCAGCAAAATATTACTAATAGAATCCGATAGAATCAACAGAATCTATTTTGGTAAAGCACTAGGTTAGTATTCAGGCACAAGTTTAGAGTTGGACTTTTTGCTTGAATCGCCGTCTTTGTCCGATAAATCACCAACCACATCTTCCAGCTCATCGTACTGAGCCCGGTTGAGCAACAGCCCGGCCGGATGCGTAATCCCGCTTAGGTACGTAGTCAATACATTCTTGTCGACAGGCTTCCAGGTCATAGAAGCATCAGTCACCACAAGGGTTAAATCCGCTTGCTTCACCAATGCTGTAGGAGCCAGTGTATACAACAAGGGCGGAAGCTCTTCGAAAATATACTGGGGCCTCTCGAACAGCGGAAAGCTCTCCAGTTTGTCCCGTAGTTTATTAATAAAATAACTTTTGCCCACTCCTCTTCGAACGCTCACGACCACTACCAGAATAGGGCGATCGGTCACTTTTTTTGGTCAGCAGCGCCATTTGAGCCAGGCACTGATTCATGGCAATGGATTCCAGACGCTCGAACTCTTTTCGAGAATGTAGTCTATTTCGTATAGGTAATACACCTACAAAGGGTATGTTAACCTGCTTGCTTGCCCGCACCGGATTTTTCAATGAGTTATCGAAATATTCCTTCCCGATAATGTAAGCGATGATCAGAACAAGGCCCGCGACAAATGACCCGATTACCAGAATCAGGCGCTTGGATGGTTCCGGTTTGCCAGGAAAAATGGGAGGGTCAACAATTTTCAAATTGCTCGACATCAGCATATTCTGCTCCCGAAGCTTACTGACACTCAACCCGTGAAGTATCTCCAGGTATTCCCGTTCGGCCACACTGATCGCCCGCTCCAACTGCCCCATTTTCGAGCCTAGCGGGGCAAACCGGCGGTAGAAGTCATCATAATCCCGTTGAATGTCGTAATATGTCAGAAGCCGGGCTTCCCCCTGATCAACGTTCATGAACGTCTGTGTCCACTCGTCAAACAGTAGTTTGGAGGGCAACCCTTTCACCGAGTTGTTGATATCGTACAAGCCCGAAATATTGTCTTTGGCCTGTTTCTCAAGCTGCTCAATCCGATCTTTTAGTTGCTGCTTTTGCGATGAGCCTGACCCCACTTTCATTTCCATCATCGCCAGCCGCGTATTCAATACGGCCAGCGAATCACGGATATTAGTTAACTGCTGCGATTGGAGGGCAATATCCTGACGAATACTCAGCTTTTTTTCCAGATCTTTCAGCGTAGCCTTATTGGCCGCCAGATTCGATTTTTCCTTATCGATATCGAGGCTAAAATCCTTATCCCGAATGGTAAAACTCTTGGTCTGTTCGTAGTAGTTGATGATTCGATTATCCCGCGAGAAATCAGTGAGTTTGTTCTCGGCAGCCGATAATTTGGTCGAAGCTTTTTTGAGCTGCTCCATAAAATACTCGACCACATTCCCGGTTTCATCTACTTTAATTTCCCGGTATCGTTTCATGAAAACCGTCGACACCAACTCGATGGTTTCTTTCACAACAGACGGGTCATCGGCTGTATATGTCAGACGAATCATATCGCTGTTTCCCTCCCGAGTTACGGTCAGCTTTGACAGGATTCCCTGCACCCCGTAAATCGATTTTTTATCATTCAGTAGCTTTTCGCCAATTACGTTTTTCGGAATCTGGGCGTATCGGTAAATATTCTGCACCGTATTTTCCACGGACGACGGATCGACAACCTGCCTGATAACCGTTTCGGGTACGACATCCCGCAACTTCTTAAACGTCCCGGCAGTGGCTACGCCGGGCGTGGGTTTGTTGATCATTAAATGGTGCGCCAACAACCGAATGCCAATTTCTTCAAGGGTTGTTCGGGCTTTAATCGTATTGATCAGGTTATCGAACGCATTGTTGATCGAAACGAAATCCCGGCGACTATCCATCTCGATGGTATAGCCCGACGCAAAACCGGTATAGATAACGGTGCTGGTGGTGAAAGACCGTTCCTCCATTTTAGTCAGGTAGAAAACAGCGCCAGCCAATGCTGTTGGAAACAGCAGTAGCACCCATTTATAAGCCCAAAGAAGGCGTGTGAATTTCTTAAAGTTCATCAGTTTCCAGGGAATAATTCATAACCGGTCAACACTTCCAAAATCCGTATATTCTCGTAGAAAGCCTGTTTCGCCGTTTCGTATTCCGAGTCGGCGAAGGTGGAAATCTGAACAATCCGGGCCAGTTCGGTAACCGATATATTGCCTTTCGAAAAATCCTTTTCGGCCATTTGTCGACTCAATCGGTTAACCTGTTTCGATTCTTCCTTTATATGAAGCATTGCCCAGGCTGCCTGAGCTGCATAGTATTTCGTAATAACAATGGTTTCGACATCCTGGATAGCATAACCAACCCGCTGTCGGGCGGCCTCGTATTCCGACTCCGCCATTTTGACCAGGTTTTTTCGGCCCAGAATGTTGTAGAGCGAAAGGCGAACATTCAGGTTAGCCCGGTATCCGTTGTTGAAATTCTGAAACGATTCAAGCGAGCCGTTCGCCTGTTGAATCAATAACGCCTGATTACCTAGCCCCAGTTGAAGATCGACCCCCACGCCATCCAGCCAAAACTGCTTCTGGTTTTTTATGTAATATGATCCTCGCTCCGTCATGGCCTCCTGTAATTTTACCGATGATGAATGATTACGAGCCAGCTTTAGCACCGTATCGAGCGGTGGAATTGTCCATCTGGAGATAGCGCTCGACAAATTGCTTGTCGGCACGGGTGTGGTTTGCGCCTTTACGTGGGTGTGCAGAACAAGTAGCAAACACCCTATACTCATCAGCTTAGACACCAGATGATGAAAGTGCATAGGTTTCCGAAAGCGTAGAGGAAGGTTTGGCGGGTTCATAAGATGGGCGGGTAAAAAGATACATATAACTGACGCTGAGATAAATAATAATCCCAGTAGGTAACTGACCGAATATCTGATTGCCATAACTGGCGACAGCAATACCGACTACGCCAGCGTAAAGAGCCATCATTTTTTGTCGTGTGGCCCCTACCGACATTCTCCAGATTCGAATAAAGAAATAGACTAACCAGAAACCGATCATAAACAGGTGCAGATATAGGCCAATAATGCCCGTTTGCGCCCATATTTTCACATACCAACTGTCGGTGGGTGTCTGAGCCAGAACTGTATTCGGGCTAAACCGTAGGCCCCAGTAACCAGCCGAACCGATGCCTCCTCCAATAGGGCGGCTCGCTAGGTACAACCGAAGTTTCTTCTGATTTTCGAGCCGTACCAGTAATGATGGATCATTCGGGTCCAGGGCGCTACGCATACGCTGAACCTGATAGTTTCCCTGGCCAATGAACGTGAATTTAAGTGTACCCAGAACCAGCCCCGCCATTAACCCTCCGATAACCAGCACCTTCACATTTCGGGTCAGAAAAAGGTAAGCGGCTATGCCCGCTATCGGAACGAACAAGGCTCCCCGAGTACCCGAAATGATCATCCCATAAAAACACAGAACAGCTACGACAGCACACCAGAGCCGTGTTTTTCGTTCCAGCGGCCCTAGCGCCAGAATCATCCCGACTAATCCGGCATGCCCCATGGCAGCTCCAAATTGGCCCGCATCCGAATAAAAAGAGAATACACGCAACTGTCCATGCAGAATGTGCGTAGAGGCATTTCCGGCATTTAGCCAGGCTTTTTCGGCCGAGTCGAGCCCCACGAATAATTGACGCATACCATGCAGAACGCCTACTACCGAAAACGACAACCAGATGACAAAAAACCGGTTCATATCCTTTTCGGTATTAATCACTTCTAGGCCAAGTATGACTACGAGCACCAGGTAAAACGCTACCGCCCGCACATCGTAGAACCAGGCTGCCAGACTACGTGCTTCTGGATTAGCGATTTCCATCAGGCAGTAGACAAACCACATTAGAATGACGATCAGGACTGGATTTCCGCGTAGGTTGGGCCATTCTTTACTCTCAAATCGCCGGAAGAATTCGCAGAGCAGATTAATGACTAATAGAATATCAACCGATAAGCTTAGTGGTCCTGGTATGTAGCGAGGTAAACCGATGGATATGAATGAAATAGCAAACGCAGCATAGATACCTGCCGATTGAAACCGTATTAAAATGGCCATGCAGGCAATTACAATCGGTATGGCAATAATGCCCCCCAACGCAATGAGTTGTCCTTCACCAATGGCAAAAGCTAACGCAACCAGTAAACAAACAAGTAGTAAACTAACTAATATCTGTCGGTTAATTAACATTATATATAGTTGCCAGCGTAAGTAAAAACACGGCTTATACGTATACAGTATAGATTATCTCGTATGAAACCCTATAAAAATATATGCAAATATAATGCCGCTAATTTGCAGGTTTAACCTTATGTTACTAAATAGCATATATATAAACTACATGTAAATATAGTCAAGAAAGTACTGTATTCCATGATGAAACAATCATAATACAGTAAATATTAATGATTCTGATAACAAAGATTCTGGTTATCAGCAGGGATTTTGAAGCGGTGATAAATAGTGAGGCAACTGGCGATTCGTTAAATAGGTATTTTAATTAACTAACCACTTGATCCAATAATGTACGTTATGAAAACTGCTCTGCTTCTTCTGATTTGCTTATTTCTAATCGTTCGGGCTATTGCTTGTCAATGCGATCTCACTATCAATAAAAGTGGCATTTACAAAGCCCAGCAATACCCCGTTCAGCCCGGTCAAATTATCTGTGTTCAGGCTGGTACTTATACCTATCTGCGTTTTCAGGATATGCAGGGTACAGCAGCTGCTCCTATTAAAATCATAAACTGCGGGGGCAAAGTAACCGTAGGTGATCCAGCCAATTATGGTGGCATTCAATTTTACAATTGCCTGTATTTTAAACTGACAGGTTCGGGCGACAGTCAGACTCCATACGGATTTCTGATCAACCAGTCGGGAGGAGGCTCTGGTTTAGCCATTACGAACAAAAGCTCAGATAGCGAAGTTGAGCAGGTTGAAATAATGAATATGGCTTTTGCTGGCATTATGGCCAAAACCGATCCCACTTGCGACCCAACAACGCAACGGGGTGGTTTTACGATGTACAATGTAAACATCCATGATAATTACATCCATGATGTATATGGCGAGGGTATCTACGTAGGTAATTCGTTCTGGAGTGCGGGCATGAACAAAACCTGTGATAATACGTCACAGGTTATTTACCCGCACGATGTAATTGGACTCAAGATTTATAACAATCTCATTGAACGATCAGGGGCCGAGGGGATTCAGTATGGTTGTGCACCCAATGCACAGGTCTATCGCAACACCGTGCGGAATCCGGGAGCATCGCCATTTTCTACCTATCAGGATAATGGCATCCAGATCGGCGAAGGCTCGGGGGGTTTTTTTTACGGCAATATTATTACTAATGCAGCCAGTGCCGGGTTGATTATTTTAGGTCACACAGGCAATTTGATCGTTTATAACAATGTAATAGCCAATTCGGGCTCAAATGGGATTTTCTGTGATAACCGAACGGGTTCTTCGGTGAATACGCCTGCGGGCTTCCTGCAAAACACGATTGTTACTACTGGCAAAGAAGGCATAAAACTGTATAACGAAAACAATATAAATACCATTGTCAATAATATTCTGGTCAATATCTGGCAGAATCGGTACATCGCTTTCGGGCAAGGCGCTACGGCCACACAGAATAACAACCTGACTAATTCATCGATCGCTGCGGCACAGTTTGTTAATGCTTCGGGTCTAAATTTTCAGTTAACCAACACGTCGCCAGCGGTCAATGCAGGAATGAATCTTTCGAGCTGGGGCATTACGACCGATTTGCTTGGAACCAGCCGACCAGCTGCTAACGCCTATGACATTGGCGCTTATGAATACGTTTCTTCCAGTGCCAGAGAGGCTTCGCCCTTCGAGACGAAATTATCGGCAACATCCATGCTCGTCTACCCTACACCTTGTCGTGGCGAATTAACCATTCAGTTGCCAACCGAAGCACAGATTAAAGAACTTCTGGTGTACGATCTAAACGGTCGGCTGGTTCAAAGCCACCTTTATTACACGAATTTGGAGTCGACTGTTACGAAAGATATGACCGAATTACCCGTGGGGTCATATGTACTCCGGGTGTCACTGGCCGATCAGCAGGTGTACACCACTCGCTTTGTAAAAATGTGAAGGGACAAATCACAAACCTATAAGGTTTTTAAAACCTTATAGGTTTAGAATCGCTAAAGCTCTGTTTCTCTGTTGTTAAACCTACTTTATCGGGCAACTTAACTCGTTAATCTAACCAGCTCTTCTCGAATCAAGGGCCTAGCCTGGCTAAGCCCTGTTTTAAATTGCATCCAGGTTGCCATTATTTCCGCCTTGTCTGAACCAGCTTTAGCTTGTGCTTCAATAGCGCGTAGTTTGGCCTCTAACGCTGTCAGACCAACCATGCCTACCCATGGAAGCATTTTATGCGCAATCTGGGCTACTTCAGACCAGTTTTGTTGGTCAATTTCATTTTCTATTTCGTCAAAATCAGGCAATACTTCGTCGAGAAATAATTCGAAGAGACTGGCAATCTGCTCATTATCGCCATCATACAATTCATTAAGTCGATTGTAATCAATAGCGTGTAATGCAACCGAATTTGAATCTGCCATAATTAATGAAGCCCTAAATTGATATAAAATTATACTGTTAATGGATAATCAGTAATGAACAATGGATAATGAGTAATGTAAAATGGGTAATGAATACTAGTTCATCATTCATCATTCATCATTCATCATTCATTACTCATTATCCATTCCCCTAAATACTTACCTGTCGTTGACTATACTTGGCGATTTTATTGAATAAATCTTTGGGGTTGAATGGCTTCGTAACGTAATCATCCATCCCCACTAATACGGCCCGATCCCGGTTACTGAATGTAGCAGAGGCTGTCAGGGCAACGATCGGAACGGTGGTATTCGTCTTTCTGATTTCTGATGCTGCTGTATAGCCGTCCATTACAGGCATTTGCAAATCCATCAATATCAAGTCATATTGACCAACCAGACATTTATCGACAGCTACTTGTCCATTTTCAGCCGTATCAACCTCAATTCCCCATTTATTCAGGAATTTCAACGCTACTTTTACATTAACCGGATAATCTTCTACCAATAAAATCCGGAGTCCTTTCAACGTCTTATCATCCACCGCATCGGGCGCTACTACCGCCACAGGTGCGGTCCGACTAATTGGCAAGTTCAACGTAAACGAGAACGTAGCTCCCTTGCCCTCTTCACTTTCAACGTGAATAGCGCTGTTATATAATTCCAGTAATTTCTTGGTAATGACCAGACCTAATCCTGTTCCGCCAAACTTGCGGGTTGTGGCTGAGTTGGCCTGGGTAAACATTGTAAAAATGGCCTGCTGCTTATCGGGAGCAATACCGATTCCCGTATCCTGGACAGATACATAAATCGTTGCCATATCCTCCGTTCGATGCTCAAGCGCCAGTTCAATGGTAACGGTGCCCTGTAAGGTGAATTTAATAGCGTTAGATACCAGGTTAGTGAGGACCTGCCCAATCCGGAGTGAGTCCCCAACGAGCGCGCCCGGTATGTCATCGTCGATCATCAACCGAATCCGATTGCCTTTTTCCTGCGCTTTGGCCTGTTGTGCCC
This sequence comes from Spirosoma foliorum, assembly GCF_014117325.1. NCBI lineage: Bacteria > Pseudomonadati > Bacteroidota > Cytophagia > Cytophagales > Cytophagaceae > Spirosoma > Spirosoma foliorum. The sequence goes on from NZ_CP059732.1 coordinate 3,243,524, forward strand.
GTTTAATGTTCGACAGCAGTTGCTTGAAGTCGAAGGTAACTTCTTCGAGTTCAACTTTTCCGGCTTCGATTTTACTAAAATCCAAGATATCGTTGATAAGCGCCTGCAAATGTTCGATCGAAAACTGGAGTGTTTTCAGGTTCTCATTCATGGAAGGCGGCACTTCTTCCTGCAACATCAGGTAGGTCATGCCCACAATACCATTCAGTGGCGTACGGATTTCATGACTCATCATCGACAGAAAATCCGACTTGGCCAGCGTTGCCTTTTCGGCTTCGTCTTTAGCCTGTCTTAGTTCGGCTTCAATCGTTTTTCGATACTCAATCTGTCGTTGCAGGAAATTAACCAATCCAACCAGGTTATTCAGGTCGAAATCGGAAATAACCTCCCCCTCAGGTACTTCAATAAGCTCAATGGCTTCAATAAGCTTTTCAACTGACTGGCGTCGTTGACTAACTTCCTCCTTTAATTTCTGGTTGATTGCAGTATACTCCCGATCGTTCACTAAAGCTGAGTGCTCCAGCAATTCTTTGTCACGATCAAAATTCTGATAAGACTCATTAACCGCCTGAATAAACTGCTGGATGTGTTTATCCTGCAAGCATTCTTCTGTCAGGTGTCGATGAATCTGGCGGGATAATATCTTATGCAACTTACTTTCTTCCATAGTTTACTGCTCAGAAAGGATAGTTATAGTCATTGTTTGATTATGAAGCTCACCCGGAGACGCTGGGCCTGCCGGCGCTATCTCACCATACGAATAAAAGCCAGTCATATATGGAACGCTACCAAAAATCTCGCAGGCAACTTCTACTTCTTCTTCGGTACGTTGCCCTAACACTAACTTACGACCCACACAACTGATCAATAGGGCCAGTTCGGGAGCTTTGCCTAGTTGCGTCAGTGCGTTTTGGGCAGCGAGAGCCGATGCTTCCACCAACCGATCCAGGTTAGCCCGCATAAACCGAACACTGGCTCCCTCGGGTATATCGCCAGCAAACGTCATGCTCTTTTTGGTTTCGTCAATCGACAGAATAGTCCGTACCAATGGCTGTGAATCGGGCGTCACTCGAATTGACAATGGAAAAAGAAGCGCAGTTCCGGGTAGTCCTTCGGCGTATCGCCCTAAATAGTCTTTGTATAAATCAAGAGCATCCCGATCATCGATCTGATATAATTCATTGTAGACCGACTTGGTCACTTCGCGTTCGGGACCAAACACATCCCAACCGCCCATTGTACCGTGCCCTATTTTCAAATCAGTACCGTACAAACCAATACCAACAACTTTACCTGACACAGGATTCTGATTGACGCCAACGACTGTTCGTTCGAAACGAGGACCATCGCCAGCAAGACCGCCAATAACAGGAACTGGTCGGTTCAACCATCGATTGGTGGCGTTGGTCAGTTCACTCCCATTCACGACACCACCGTCGGATATCAGAATAATTCCCTGCAGATTTTCTTCGTCGAGGGCTTTGGCCAGTTTTTCGCCTACCTGATAGCTTTCTTTGTGATTAGTAATATCAAGCTGAACGGTTCTCACCGTTGTCTTTTCGAATTCAATGGCGGTAACAACGATCGTATCATCGTACACTTTATCGCCTATAATTTCGCCAGACGTAGAGTTAATGATGATCTGAGCTTCGGGGAACAGTTGGTCTAAGTATTGATACGGATTTGTGTTTTCCAGTATCCTTCGTTCGCCGAATGCTAACACCAAAGATGCCTTTTCTGGCAGAAATCCGGGAGTTTCAGACATAGTCTCCCAATTGCCATTCGAAAACTTCGCTTGTCTTATTTTCATATCTCTCTTTTATAACAAATGGACAAGCATAGATCAGGCCATTCTTTTACAAACAAAACTACCCAAAAAAGCAATTAAATTTACCGTTAAAAGCCAATGTCAACATTTATTTACTATTTAATAGAATATACTAACATATCTTGATTTCATCCATATAATTATATGTCTATATGGACTACTGTGGAGCGCTAATTATGGGCTACGATTGTCCTAACTATTCGTTCTTGCTAATGTATTCAATCCTTCTCTAAACTTAAATAGGCCTAATTCACCATGTACACCCCAATCCAATTTCACCTCAAACAAGGCAAAGCGCTTCTTAGCTGATTCCGTCTTATTTTTACGACTCAGTTATTAACTTATTCCGAGCATGTCCCGTTTCCACGTCTGCATTCCCATTCTTTTTTTAGCGCTTTCCTCGTCACTTTCACTGGCTCAAACCCAGAAGCCTGCGGCAAAGACTTCGGGTAATCCTGTTTTTCCGGGTTGGTACGCCGATCCAGAAGGTGTTATTTTCGGCAAAAAGTACTGGATCTACCCAACTTATTCGGCAAAGTATAACCAACAGGTGTTTTTCGACGCCTTTTCGTCGCCCGATTTAGTAACCTGGACCAAGCACAGTCGAATCCTCGACTCTACAGCTGTAAAATGGGCCAAACGAGCTATGTGGGCTCCGGCGATCATCGAAAAAGGCGGTCAGTATTTTTTATTCTTTGGGGCGAATGATATTCACGACGACAAAAAAGAAGTGGGTGGCATTGGCGTTGCGGTTGCCAATAACCCAGCGGGGCCATTCCGGGATTATCTGGGCAAACCACTTGTCGGGCAGATTCACAATGGTGCTCAACCCATTGACCAATATGTCTTTAAAGACAAAGACGGACAGTATTATCTGCTATACGGTGGTTGGGGTCACTGCAACATTGCTCGTTTGAAAGACGACTTCACCGGGTTTCTCCCCTTTGCCGATGGTACTATCTTTCGGGAAATAACGCCTAAAGATTATGTGGAAGGCCCTACCATGTTTGTTCGAAACGGCAAGTATTATTTTATGTGGTCAGAAGGTGGCTGGACAGGACCTAATTACTCCGTTGCCTATGCCATTGCCGATTCGCCATTTGGTCCATTTGAGCGGGTTGGAAAAATTCTTCAGCAAGATCCTGCCGTGGCAACTGGCGCCGGTCACCATTCGGTTATTCAGGTCCCAGGAACGGATACCTGGTATATTGTTTACCATCGGCGTCCATTAACCGAAACCGATGGCAATCACCGGGAAACCTGCATCGATCGCATGTACTTTGATGAGAAGGGCGCCATCAAGCCCGTAAAAATTACTGTCGAAGGCGTATCGGCACAGGCATTAAAATGAAATCGTTGGCTTCATAAATGGCCTTGGGAGGCCACAGAGATGCAATTTTAATTCATTAAAAAAGGTCGGCTCTGATGTAGAGTCGACCTTTTTTATGAGTTAAGCCTAATTTAAACCTATAAGGTCTGCTGTACGACCTAAAGCTATGTAGTGTATAGCGACATTTAGTTTAGTATTTTTGTTCTTTGACAAGACGGTTAACATGTATGGGACGCGCCATTGAAATGGGCCAGCGAGAGCAACTTATGGCCCTTAAACAAAAAGGACTTAGTCTGGCGACAATCGCTCAGCAACTCGACCTGCCTTTTGCTACAGTACGTAATCTGTCTGCTCGCTATAGGAGGCAGGGACATTTACAGGTTGGCTACGCCAACTGCGGCCCTAAACAACGGCGGAGCGAAGGACTTCTGGAGCGAGCTAGTCTGTGGCTCAAACGCCATCATCCTACCTGGGGAGCACCCCTGATTCACCAGCAACTGCTTCAACGCTACGGACCCCAGCGAACGCCTTCGGTACGTACCCTCCAGCGATGGTTTCGCCAGCAACACCTTACCAAGCCCCGCCAGCAGCCAGTCCAAGTTCATATTGGACAAGCGAAGGCGGTTCATAATATTTGGCAGGTGGATGCCAAAGAGAACTTAACCCTGGTCGACGGGCAGCCAGCCTGTTACCTAACGATCACCGACGAACACAGCGGAGCCGGTCTGGAAGCGTTGGTTTTCCCCCCACAAACGCATTAGCCAAGTGCCCCTTGAGCAAGTCCGTCAACGACTCATTGAGACGTTTGCCCGCTGGGGTAAGCCGGGGGCCATGCGCGTCGATAATGGCTTACCGCTAGGTGCCCCTTCGGGCCAACTTACCCCTGTCTTGGCCCTATGGCTCATTGGGATTGATGTGGATATGATTTGGAACAAGCCCCACTGCCCCCAACAAAACGGGCGCGTCGAGAAAATGCAGGACACCACAGCTCGCTGGGCTGAGATCAATAAAGCCGCCGATCTGACTGATTTGCAGCTACGCTTGCAAGCTAGCCTGGTTCTACAGCGAACTCGTTATCCCGTGCATCGGCTGGCAGGCAAAAGCCGACTGGCCGCTTATCCTACTTTGGAAACAAGTCGTCGAGCTTACAGCCCAGCCGACTTCTCCATTGAGCGTGTGTACTGTTTTCTGATGCCTAAACTTTATACACGAAAAGTCTCCGTGAGTGGGCAAATCGTCCATTTTGGCAAGGTTTACAGTGTGGGCTTATCCTTTGGCCATCAGTGGGTTCAGCTACGGCTGAGAGCTGATGGCCAAAGCTGGCAGGTTCTCTCTGACTACAAGGTGGTCAAAGAACTAGCGGCCACCACTCTGACTGAGCAATGCATCCAAAAGTTAACCGTCTTTCAAAGAACAAAACACCAAACTTAATGGCGCGAGCTTTGATCAATCTTTATGGCGTACAGCAGGTCTCAAAGACCTTATAGGTTTTTAGTCACTACCGAGTTTTTGTCCCTCCCGTCTTACGTTGTGGTGGAGTTGCTTTCGTCTGTTCTGAGGTACTAAATGGCATTTCTGGTGATGAAGGCACTACAGGAGTTGGCTCAGATACAAGTTCACTACGGCGATTGCGTCCTTCATGGAAGATAACAAAGCCAATTAACAGAATCAATAAGACATTACAGATCAAGTCAACGGTATCGCCCGTGTGCGCTAAAGGCGGATCAAACCGAAATTCAATGGTATGTTTACCCGCCGGAATACGCAAGGCCCGCAGTACATAATCGGCCCGAAGGTGTGGCGCAGGTTTACCATCGATGAATGCCTGCCAGTCCTCATCTCCCCGGTAGTAGACCTCCGAGAAAATAGCGAGTCCATCACGTGCTGCATTGGTCTGGTAAATTAACTTATCGGGGCGATAACTTGTCAGTTGAATCGTGCTACCTGTATGATCCAGCTTGCCGGGCAAATTACCCAATTCGGCCGCAAATCGTTTATCGACGACAGCCGAATCGCGGGGATTCAGCGTCTTCATGGCCGCCATTTCCTCATCGGCATTAGCTACCTGCAGTACGTTCCCAACAAACCAGGCTGCACCCAACACCTCTGGATTTGGAATAACAACGGGACCAGCCTGTTGCTGCGGATTGGCAGGGTCAGGCTGTCCAGGTTGAATAACGTACTTGGCATTCAGCATATTCAGAATATTCAGCGTATTCGATTGGAACGCATGACTAATAAGCTCATTATAGCGCCGTAATCGGGTCGTATTATAACCGCCAATTGATCGGTGGAAATACGATGTCCGGTTAGTTTCCATAAACGACCCCGTTTGGTCGAACACCCGATAATCCAGTGATTTATCCTGCAAAATCTGCTGATCGGCTGCGGTTGGCTCAAACAGAACACTGGCAACTGTTTTGGAGACAAAATCGGCACTGTTCAGGAAGCGTTTGTCAACCGAAAACAAATCAAAAACAACGATTGCCAACACCAGCGGATAGAAGATAACGGTTTTGATTTTATCGGTGATAAACAACCATACTGCCCCAGCAGCCAGTAGAATCAGGATAATAGACCGAATAGCATCGGCCCTCAGCAAACTCTGCCGATCGCTGATAAGGGCGCTCTGAAATTCCTTACCCGCTTCCCCGAAAATGCTGGACAGAATCCGGCCATCGTTTGGTGACTGAAACGAGAAAAATGCTCCACCCATTACCGCCAGTACTAAGGCAACACCCGCCGTTAGCCCCAGACTAACCAATAAGGGTTGTTTCAGTTGAGCAAAGGTTAATTTCTGATTTACAATTGTCTGAAGACCAAGAGCCGCCCCTGCTGCAATGAATAATTGCGCCAGACAGAAGGCCATCGTCATGGCTCTGAACTTATTCAGGTAAGGCAGATAATCGAACAGAAACTCATTGAAAAACAGCAGATTTTTACCCCAGGCCAGCATAACCATCAGCACCGTGGCGCTCAATAGCCACCAGCGCATCGAACCCCGAATTACGAACAGGCCCAGAATAAACAAAAACAGCAATGCTGCGCCCGCATAAGCAGGACCACCTACAATTGGCTGATCGCCCCAGTAGGTTGGCGCCCCTAGTTCGGCCATTTGCTTGGCAGCCGAAGGGTCAATACCACGGTTTACCATGGCCTTATAAAATTCAGAATCCGTTGACAGGCCCCCTCCCGATGAAGCGCCACCGGCAGCATTCGGAATAAGCAGCGTTAAGGTTTCGCCCTTACCGTAGCTATATGTAAAGGCATAATCCTTATCTAAACCACCTTTCGATTCACTACTAGGTGCCTTTCCATCAGGATTGGTTGTTTTAGCCGTCAGTTCCGACTTACCCCGAATTGTTTCTTTGGTGTACTGATTGAGAACCAGTAGCCGTTTACCGAAGCTTCCGGCCCCCAGGCCAACAGCCACGGCCAGCGTTAGCAACCCAAGTGTGAGCTGGCGACCTTTACCTGCCCGTATCAGGCTAACTCCTTCAATGAGTACATACAGGCCAATTGTCATAAATAAGTAATAGGTAATCTGTATGTGATTGGCTCCAAGTTCCATACACATAAAGAATCCCATCAGAGCAGCACCAATCCAATAGCGGCCCCGGAGCGCCAGAATCACCCCAGCCAGCATACCAGCTCCATAGGCCAGCGCAAAAAGTTTAGAAACGTGCCCTGCTTCGAGGCTGACTATACTAAATGTACCGAACCCATAGGCAGCAGCACCAAGAGCCGAGAGCCACGGATTACAGCCCAGCACGACCAGCAGAATATACATACTCAGCATCACCATAAAGATGATACTGGCCGTATTGGGCAGTATATTAACTACGGCCATCACGGCTTTATAAACCAGAATGTATGGGTAATTAAAATCGATCATGTAGCCTGGCATTCCGCTAAAAACAGCATCGGTCCATAGCGGCTTTTGCCCAGTTTGCTGAGCTATTTCGCGGATTTCGCGAGCCGATGCCGAAGCTTCCTGCACATCGTGCATCGACAGAATTTTACCGGACAAAACCGGCGAGAAATAAATGATAGCCAGTACGAGTAGCCCCAGTACGGCAATCAAGTGAGGAAGCAGAGTAGTCCGCCGATGCGGTTGGAAAAGGGTTGGTTGGTTCATAAAAGCAACGTATACATAGCCCAAAGATACGGCTTTGTACCAAAACGGATAGGATACCTACGGATTGTTGGCTATCAAAAAACTTCCTCAATTGGATTAAAATGGATCATAACTACATTAAATTACCTACCGCTTAATCAATTTTGTATTTTACTCAGTTCCCCCTCCTATGGCATGATCTTCTGTAGATGCAGGTTTCGCCGACATAGCAAAAATCTACATAAATAGATAATAGTCAATAAGTTAACAAAACAATATATCAATATTATTTAATTTAATAGACTTATTTCCCCCATGAACGAGTCGGCGCAAAAGGCAGTGGGGCATAGTTTTTTTTTACTACAAATAGTAACCGGCGATTTGGGGGATAGTCTAAAAATTCAAAATCTAACCCATAAGTACTTAAAAAATTAATAAAATGAACACCAAACACCACTTACTTGTCGTGGATGAAAATCCATACGTGGTTGATATACTTGTACAAACGCTTAGTAAAGATTTTAAAATTACAGTGGCTAGTACAGGACAAGAAGCAGCCCGTTTGTTGATCCAGGGTAATCGGTTTGATTGTGTACTTACGGAACTTGATCTGGCTTTTTTTAGTGGGCTTGAATTAACCAAGCTTATTCGAATGAGCCGATTGGCTTCTCAGACCCCTGTGGTCATTCTTTCTAACGCACCAGACAGTGCAACTCGCATAGAGTGTTTGGAGCAAGGTGTCGATGCTTTTCTGTCGAAACCCTTTAATCCACTTGAAGTCAAAGCTAAACTACATGCTTTGCTACGACGCGCCGATTCTCCTATCGAAGAGCCGCAACGGCGATTGGTTTCGATGACGGAGCAATCGGAGAACAAGCCTTTTTGGCTTCAGAAATCTCGTATTTTCTCGATGTTGTTTGGCAGCTACCTTCTTCCCCAAAGTGCGTAATTCCTGAATTGGTTGAGATAATACCTTAACGGGTATTATCCAAAACTATTCTTACTGGATCAATCAATTCGTTTAAAGCACTCGCTAACTGAATCTGAGAGAATACATCTACAGATCTGGGATTATTGTACGAAAAATTCAGATTTAATCACAACCTCTTAAGAATTTCTTAGGCTGGCGTCAGGCGTATATCCGCACGATAACGGTATACCACACAATTGTTAATGCCAGCGAATTAGAACTTATTAAAATTTCCCCAACTGAATATCGAATGCCTTCATTTTGTGTCTTATTGGTAATGGAAGACGATTTAATCGCCAACCGGCTTGCTACCATTGCTGGCGCAACCTGTTCAATCGTGCGATTCAGGTCTGGGAATGATGCCGAAAAGTGGCTAACCGATAGTCAGAAAGTAGACCTGATTATCGCGGATAAACGTTGTGGCCAGGCGATGGTCACGATGGTCCGAAACAAAGCCGACTATCGCTTAGTACCCTTCCTGATCACCTGTCGCTTCGGGGAAACTCACTTAATAAAATCAACGCTTGCTGCAGGCGTAACCGATATATTGGTCATCAACGAGGAAAACTATAAAATTCAGGCAAAACTTGATTACTATCTGGGGCTACACAGTCAGGTACAGTCTTTTCGTGATGACTCCCCCAGCCCAGTTGTCCAGCACTTTAAACTACCGCTCTGGAAACGCACTATTGACCTGAGCGTTTCGCTGATCATACTTATTCTCCTTTCGCCAGTCATGCTATTAGTTTCACTACTGATACTTCTGGACTCTAAAGGGCCTGTTATTTATAAATCAAAACGTGCTGGTGCTAATTTCCATGTGTTCGATATGTACAAATTTCGGACTATGACTGTATCAGCCGATCAACAGCTCAGTCAGTTATCGTCTCAAAATATTTACGCCCAAACCAAACCCAATGGCGAAGCCGTAAATGGTGTTATGAAGTTGTGCAGCAGTTGTCGTGAACAAGGAATTTCCTGTCAGAGCCTGCTTGTCGATCACAACAGATCAATCTGTGAAAAATTATACCTGGAAGAGTCAGAAGGCTCGGCCAAATTCATGAAGTTCCGTAACGATCCTCGTATAACTCGATTTGGCACCTTTCTTCGCAACAGTAGCATTGATGAACTTCCTCAGCTAATCAATATTCTGATCGGCGACATGTCGTTGGTAGGAAATCGCCCATTACCGCTGTATGAAGCCGAGAAATTGACTTCCGATGAATTTGCCAAACGGTTTGCTGGTCCAGCTGGCTTAACGGGCTTGTGGCAGGTGAAGAAACGAGCGAAAGGACAAGGTACAATGTCTGATCGGGAACGCACACTGCTCGACATTGAATACACAACCAATTTCTCGTTCAAGACGGATCTCGAGATTATCTGGAAAACCTTTTTCAGCTTATGGCAAAAAGAGAACGTATAGACGATAGCAGACAACCCAGCGATCAGCCGGCGCTCGTATCGATCATTACGATCAACTACAACCAGGCTGAAATAACCCGCCAGTTTCTGGAATCGGCCAAGAGCCTTACGTATCCGAACTACGAAATTATTGTGGTCGATAATGCCTCTATTCAACCATTAACGACTTACATCGATTCGACCTTATACCCTCATCTTCGGGTGATTCGGAGTGAAGAGAATCTAGGGTTTACGGGCGGCAACAATCTGGGAATACAAGAAGCGAAGGGTGACTTTTTCTTTGTTGTCAATAACGATACCGAACTATCGCCATCGTTACTCGATGAATTATTAAAGCCCTTCGGCGAAAATAAACAGATTGGGGTTACCTGCCCCAAAATAAGGTTCTTCGATGCTCCCCAGCTTGTTCAGTACGCGGGCTATAATCCAATGAATCGGTACACAGGTACGGCAACGGCTATTGGCTTTAATCAGACGGATAATGGCCAGTTCGATGAGCCTCATTCTACCTATTTCGCCCACGGTTGCGCTATGATGGTAAGCCGGAACGTAGTCGAAAAAGTTGGGCGGTTTGCCGAGCGTTTTTTTCTGTATTACGAAGAACTCGACTGGTCGCAACGGATTCGGGATGCTGGTTTTATAATTTATTATCAGCCAACAGCCTCTATTCTGCATAAAGAATCGGCATCTGTTGGGCAGAATAGCCCCCTCCGCACATACTACCTGACCCGTAATCGCATTCTGTTTATGCGACGGCACTCCTCGTCATTTCAGCGCCTTGTCTTTTACCTGTTTTTTGGGGTATGTGTGCTCCCAAAACACGTAGTCTCCTACGCTGTATCCGGCAAGATAACGCACGCCAAAGCCTTTCTCAAAGGTACCCTCTGGAATTTGACCTCAACAAGTTTATCACCGGTGTAACGCAAGGTACAAACTCAAAAAAATACAAATTGTAAGCTAATAGTCTAGTGACCCCACTTTCCTGATAGAGTCTAATTAATAAGACAACCTCTTCATCTAAGTACCAGACTTAAAGCCCAATAGTTAATTAATGAATCCTTTGTTTAACGATACGCTCTCCCCTGCAGACCAATGGCGCAACAACCGTTGGTTGCTCACATTGGTGGGCGTGTTGTGTGCCTTAACCGCTGGCTGGCTCATTGGGTCGTGGGGTACTATGGGCGTTCTGATGTCGGTTGGGGTCCCGATAGCTATCATTCTCCTGGTGGGTGTATTGCTAGAACCAAGGCTCGGCTTGCTCATTTATCTTAATCTGAGTTTTCTAATTGGGTTTACCCGCTTTCTGACTGCTGATATAGCCGTAGGTACAGGACTCGACGGGATACTGGTACTGACGTTGCTGAGTACATTCCTGAATGGGAAACGAATGGAATGGAAAAGGCTCCGTCGTCCAGCCTTCTGGGTATTGATTGTGTGGCTTTCGTTTACTATTCTGGAGTATTTTAATCCCGAGCACCCCCACCCTTCTTCCTGGTTTTACCACGCTCGTTCTTTTTCGTTAAGCTGGTTCCTGCTTGCCATTATTGTATCTGTCAACCCGATTACCAAAGGGGATATAAAGGTACTTTTTATAGTATGGCTCGTTTGGTCATTCTTTGCAGCCTTGTGGGGTTTTAAGCAGCAGTACATTGGTCTGGAACCCGCCGAACTCCGGTGGCTGGCCGAAGGTGCTGAGAAACAGCATATTTTGTGGGGCCAACTACGCAGCTTTTCGTTCTATTCCGACGCCGGTCAATTTGGTTCTGAAATGGCTGGTGTAACCCTGCTCTGCCTTATTCTATTCTTTGAAACTGACTCCTGGCTGTACCGTATTGTCTACGTACTCCTGGCCATTATTCTTTTCTGGGGATTTGCCGTTTCGGGTACACGGGGTGCTTTATTCGTAATTCTAGCTGGTTTTCCAGCCTATTTCGGCCTGAAGCGAAACCCCGTTCACATTTTGCGAGGACTTATGGTGGCTGGCCCCGTACTCGCCATTCTGCTGTTCACCCACATTGGTGACTCTGTTTATCAAATCTGGCGGATTCGTTCAGCGCTGCACCCTACCGAAGATGCTTCCTTCCTGGTACGTCTTGAGAACCAGCAAAAGCTAAGAAACTTCCTGAAAGACAAACCATTTGGCGCAGGAATTGGAACCTCATCGGGCGCCGGACAACGCTTTTCACCCAATTATTTTGCCGCACAAATACCAACTGACAGCTGGTATGTTCAGATCTGGATTGAAACCGGCGTTGTTGGGCTCACCCTTTATTTATTGATGCTGGCCAGTTTTATCCTTATCGGTACCATTAAAATCTGGCAACTAAAAGACCCCTGGGTAACGACGATGATGATTGCATTGCTGGCCGAATTCACCGGTATATGCGTTGTGAGTTACACCAACCCAATTCTGGGCCAGTTTCCTACCAGTTCAATTTTATTTATCAATTCATTTCTGTTTACCACCTGCGATAGGTGGGATACCCATAAGCAAGCATGAGAATCGGAATCGAAGCACAACGTCTCCTACGACCTCACAAGCACGGCATGGACATCGTAGCGCTCGAAACGATTCGAGCACTGGCTACCTGTTCGGAGCATGAGTTCGTCGTTTTTGTAAAACCGGATGAAGATCGCGACGGATTACCTAGTTCGTCCAATATGCAAATCGTAGAGTTACCTGGAGGGCCTTACCCTGTATGGGAACAATATGCGTTGCCTAAAGCAGTCAAGCAACACGGTATTGACTTGTTACATTGCACAGCCAACACGGCACCTCTGAATTGCTCAGTACCTATTGTGCTTACCCTGCACGATATTATTTTCCTGGAAAATCAGCCTATGCTGGCAGGTAGCTGGTATCAACGATTTGGCAATCAGTATCGGCGTTGGAACGTACCCCGAATTGTAGTGGAATGTGAACGGATCATTACGGTATCTCATTTTGAACGGCAGCGTATTGTTGATCATCTACACCTATCGCCAGAACGTGTTGTAGCTATTTGGAATGCTGTTAGCGACCAGTTTAAGGTAATCAAGGATATGGAGCAAATTGAGACCGTTCGGTCGAAATATGAATTACCCAAAGAGTTTATCTTTTTCCTAGGAAATACCGATCCCAAAAAGAATGTCAAAGGCGTACTAAAAGCGCTATTAGGACTAAAAAGACAAGGTAAACTGACGCTACCTGTCGTTATTTCGAACTTGCCTACCGCTACGCTCACCGATCTTCTTGGCGAAATTGACGGGCAAGATCTGGCCAACGATATTATTTTGTGCGGCTACATTCCAAACTACATTTTACCACTGGTATATAACGCAGCCACCATTTTCCTATGTCCATCATTAAGGGAAAGTTTCGGGCTGCCTATTTTAGAAGCTATGGCTTGCGGAACACCCGTTTTAACGTCGTCGACCTCATCAATGCCAGAAGTAGCCGGTGATGCCGCTTTGTTAGTAAATCCAACATCAACCGAAGAAATGATGGCGGGCATTGATCGGCTCATCACACAACCCAATCTACGAGCCGAATTACGAACGAAAGGACTGCAACGGGCAGCCTTATTCTCCTGGAAAGCAACAGCCAATCAATTACTGACTGTTTATGCCGACTCCATGAATCAATAAGTCGTCGATTCACAACGTGAACTATCCAACTACAATTTATAGTTTGTGTGACCCCAATGAGGTTATATGTCTATAGAAAGACCTATTTGCTATAAACGCATGACACCATCGGGATCACATCAAATGGGCAAATCTAATCTTGCATGACTCTTTAAGCAGGAATGTCTACTCGATTTTCCGAGTTCTCGTTCTTATGGCGATAAGACCAAAAACTAAGTAGAATTACACGTATTTCCGAATCAGATAAACCCTTATTTTTACTCGCTCAATTCTATAGCTAATCCATAGCCACATACCACGTTCGTTAATCGCCACCTATCTAGTTGTCTTTAATGCTCTCATTTATCCGAAAGGACGCTTTTTCTTGCATACATGCAGCAGTTTGATAGTATAGTTTGTCTCGGGCAGACTACCTGGGAGGGTGATTTCCAGAAAGCGGTCGTGCAACTAATGACCGAATTTTCTGCTCGATACCGAGTTTTGTACATTGATTATCAATATACCCTGAAAGACTGGGCTATGGGTGTGGCGGGCCGTCAGGATATGCCTGTTCAGGAAGCTGTCCGGCTGAAGAACCCACTCACGAAAAAGACGTTTGCCAATGGTAGCGAGGTTTATGTGTGGACGCCCCCATTAATGCTTCCCGTCAACTGGATGTCCGCCAAACCACACGATTTGTTGGTTCAGCAAAATGTAAAGCGACTGGTTAAAGGGCTTCGACGCGTCATGCGTGAGTTAAACATGGCTCGACCGTTGGTAATTAATGGATTGAACCCGGTTTTTGGGTTGCCGATGCTTCATCAGCTCAATGAGTGCGCTACGATTTACTATTGCTTTGATGAAATAACGATTATTAACTGGATGAGTCGGCATGGCAGCCGTTTCGAGCCCGATTATCTTCGGAGCGTGGATGCGGTGGTGACTACTTCAGAGACCTTAAGACGTTCTAAGTCAGCCTTACAGCCGAATGCTTATTGCGTGAAAAATGGGGTTAATTTCGATTTATTCAATCAGGCCTACCAGATCGCTCGACAGCAACCAGCACCAGAAAAACCAATAGTAGGGTATTTGGGGACTGCGGATAATCGAATCAATCTATCGTTAGTCGAGCATTGTGTCCGTACGATGCCAGATGTTACGTTTCAGTTTGTCGGTGAAGTCCATGAACCCGGCCTTTTAAAGCTCGCATCCACCTATTCAAATGTAATTTTTACACCGCCACATCAACCAGCGGACCTCCCGCCTTTGCTGGCTCAGATGCAGGCGGCCATGATTCCGTTTGTTTGCAATGAGCATACGTATACCATTTACCCACTGAAAATCAATGAGTATTTAGCGGCTGGCTTACCTGTTGTATCAACTCCTTTTTCGCTACTTGATGATTTCGACGGGGTAATTGAGTTGGCCGACAGTCCAGAAAAGTTTGCACAGGCACTTCGCCGGGCCTTAGCAGATTCAAATCCTGAACGCGTAAATGCCCGAATCGACATGGCTAAAAACAACTCCTGGTCACGACGGGCCGAAGAATTTGAAGCTGTTATTCGGCAAGTGCCCAACGCCTGGGCTAAAGAAGCTGTTCTGTAAAGTTATTTTTAACACAGAGGCACGGAGAACACAGAGATTGATTATTAACTCTGTGTTCTCCGTGTTAGTATTAGCGTGGTGTCGGTTTCTCAAAACCGACATTTTCGCGTCAGCAACAGTGTCAGTTTTAAGAAACCGACACCACATCAACATACGTCTACTGATGGCTTGAATTTATAAACGCACCCCTACAACAATCCCTTCTTCATTTCTTTCACGGCATGGTCGGCGGCTCGTGCTGTAATGGCCATAAATGTCAATGATGGGTTTTGGGTTGACGTGGATGTCATACAGGCTCCATCTGTAACGAATACATTTTTACAGTTATGAAGCTGATTCCACTTATTCAGCAAGGATGTTTTTGGGTCTTTCCCCATCCGAACTCCCCCCATTTCATGAATATCGAGTCCGGGTGCTTTGTCTGGTTTATCGTGCGTCTGGATGTTTTTAAAGCCTGAAATCGTCAACATTTCAGTCATTTGCTCATGAAAATCGCGAATCATTTTTTCGTCATTATCATCATAAGCCACCGAAATTTTCAGTTGAGGAATTCCCCAGGCATCCGTCAACGTTGAATCGAGCGTCACATAATTACTCTCCTTCGGAATGGTTTCGCCCATCATGTGCGAACTGACACGCCAGTTGCCATACTTGGGCTGCATCAGGCTCGACTTCAGGTCTTCGCCCATCGCCGACGTGTCTACGCTGGTTGCCCGACTGGAGCCAAACCCGGCCGCATAGCCCCTCAGAAAGTCGGTTTCCTGTTTGAACACGTTTCGGAACCGAGGGATATAGCTCCCATTCGGACGAATACCTTCGGTCGTTGTATCCTGAAAGCCTTCGTGTTCGGCCGAAATGGTTGTCCGGAAGTTGTGAAAAGCTACGTATTTACCCAGTAAACCATTATCATTACCCAGACCATTGGGGAAACGGCTGGATTTTGAATTCAGGAGAATGAGATTACTGTTCAGACAGGCGGCATTGACGAAGATGATTCGGGCATAATACTCTGTCATCTCTTTGGTATGCGCATCAATCACCCGCACACCAGATGCTTTCCCTTTCTTCTCATCAAAAATAACGGAGTGAACAACCGAATCGGGACGGAGAGTCATTTTCCCCGTTTGAGCTGCCCAGGGGAGTGTCGACGAGTTGCTGCTAAAATAGCCTCCATACGGGCAACCTCGCTGGCATAAAGATCGGTTTTGGCACTGTGCCCTCCCTTGCTTAAAGTGAATAGGCTGCGGCTTTGTCAAATGAGCACAACGACCAATGATAATGGGACGAGTTCCTTTATAATGCTTCGCCATTTCATCCGTGAAGTGCTTCTCAATACAGGATTGTTCGTGTGGCGGTAAAAACTCGCCATCAGGCAATGCAGCCAATCCATCTTTGTTTCCCGAGATACCCGCAAAGCGTTCAACATGGCTGTACCAGGGAGCAATATCGGCATAACGAATAGGCCAATCGACGGCAAAGCCATCGCGAGCGGGACCATCAAAGTCATATTCCGACCAACGCTGGGTTCCGCGAGCCCACATCAACGATTTACCCCCAACCTGATAGCCCCGAATCCAGTCGAAAGGTTTTTCCTGAACATAAGGATGCTCGTTGTCTTTAATAAAAAAATGCGTGGCATCTTCCCGGAAGGCGTAACATCGACTGGCAATCGGGTTAGCCTCTTTCATCTCTTTGGTTAACTGGCCCAAATGTTGAAATTCCCAGGGCTGCATCATCGTGGTTGGGTAGTCTACAATGTGTTTTACATCGCGTCCTCGTTCCAGAACCAGTGTACGCAAGCCTTTTTCGGTCAACTCTTTGGCAGCCCAGCCACCACTAATACCCGAGCCAACAACAATGGCATCGAACGTGCGATCTTTAACAGAATCTATATTTAAGAAAGACATGAGATAACGTGCTAAGGGGAAATTGACTATTGAAAATTACACTACCGACCACCCTGTACAGCCAATTTGGATACAGGAACACAACCATGATAAAAACCGGGAGCCATGTTGAATTTCTCCACGTTAACCAGGTAGTATTCAGAATTCATATACCCCTGGATGGTCAATTGCTTGATCATATCGACAAATGCTTTTCCACGCGTATCGGTTGAGGTAGTCATTTTGGCCAGTACATCCAGGCGTTGGGGCGCATCGCAGCCACTGAATGGCTTTGCATAGGCTTGCTGCGCTGTTGAGTCTGCCAATGGAAGCCCTTGTTTCAGCAACGTCTGAGCAGGCTCGCCGTAACAATCAGCAATCATCCGCATCGCGAACTGGTGTACTTTGAGCGATTTTGCGCCCGGCGTAGTCGTTTCCGGAATAATTGTCCCCACAATTTCACTCAAAAGAAGCTCATCGTCGAAGGCCAGGGTAGAAACATAACCCGGCGCATCTGGTGTCCAGCCAGAAGCCCAGGCTGGCAGACTTACTAGGCCGCCGAAGGTCATGGCTAAGTTTTTCAGTACGGAACGTCGTTGCATAACAGCTATAAAAATTAAAATTCTCTTCTTGATCTATTTGCCTTTCTGTCAGGAAGCTGCGTTACAATCTTTTCAATTGAAGACTCGTAGCACTTATCTTATAAACGCAAATACCAGGCAGGATATACTAACCAAGCCAAATAAAAGCCAACAATTACTTCAAATAATTAAACTATAGACCTAATCAAAGGTACGTATTTCTCAATATCGGCACAACGACTCCCACGCAATCCTTTTTAGAGTTTGCGCATTTATAAAATCGAACCGTTGTTGAATGTAGATTAAATGCCAGGGAGGCAGGGCCTAATAGTGTTCACTCAGGTATTGAAACACGTCATCTTTGGTTTTTGCGTGTAGGATTTTAGCGCCAGAAAGAGACGGAAAAATAGTCTCGTATTCGTTAAAGTGGTGCTCCATACCACCGCCCGGATGCGACAGAATGATATTTATCCCACCGAAATAGCTGGCCAGCGCAGCAGTTCCGCCGTGCATCGAAATAAATCGGTCGGTATTGGCGTAAACCAGTAATTGAAGATGATTGAAATTGTTGACCGACCCTTTGTGCTGTTCGTGTAGATCATGCATCAGGATTACTTCGGGATGCTGTTTCCGAATCCACTCATGCTCATTCAAATCCATTATTTCGCTGTTGTCCAGCACGATTTGAGTGGAGAGTGGGCGATTGTAAATGATCTGATACTTTTCTTTGTAGGTTGAAATAATGCGATCCAGCTCGGCTATGCCCAGAAAATTGATGGGTGGTTTATCCCATTCAATATTGTATTTGTTGGCAATTAGTAAAATGGGTTTGCTATAGACAAACAGGTCATTTTTGTACTGCTTTTTAAAAGGAACCTGAGCAAATTTCGTATAACTAAACGTTGGACTATGGGTCATGTTGGGCACATCATAATAGCCATATCCAGCCTGCCAAACCCGTTTTTCGTATTGCTCTACGTGCTGTTCACTAAAAAAATAAAACTCCTTTGTATTGGTACAGGATATGGTTTTTTTCAGTGTTCCATTGAGGTGATGCCAGTAGGCAAACGGGAGAACATAACGTAACTCCTGATCAAATTCGCCGTGATAATCAACCACTTTATAGGGCTTTTTGGTAAAGTAATCGGCGCCAATAAACCGAAGTTGATTGAGCCGGGCGTAATAGTTATCTCGAACAAAATACCGCAGATCCCGTCGGATTCCGGGATAGCGCAGCGACGCAACAACGTAAAGGAACTTCAGCATTAATTGCTGCATATAGATCTGATTAGTTCAGTAAACAGTTGCCTCCAACCGCCGGGTTAAAACCCGGCGCAAAAACAACAGAATGAAATGCACCGGGTTAAAACCCGGTGTTAGAATGACTATATTTATGACTCAAAATGAGAAAATAAGCCACTATCAACCGTATAAAATTTAGGTACCTCGTTTATTGGCCGATAGGCAACTGCAGCCGGATAGTCATCGCAAATAGAAAAGCCAGCCACCACCCAATGACCTGACGCCCCAATCAGCCGACTTTCCAGTACATATGTACCGACCAGAGCTGGAACTTGCGCAAAATCGTCATCCAGTCCTTTCGCCGTCGCTTTAAGTAGGGCCTCTTTCCGGGTCCATAAGTCGTAAAATGCGAAACGACGATTGGCACTAGCTTCTATATACTCTTGCTCCTGCTGACTAAAACTTTGCGGTACTATGTCCTGAAATGTAAAATCGGGATTGACCCATTCGGTATCGACGCCTACACTGGATTTCGCAATAGCGACAACGATCCAATCGCCTGAGTGTGAGACATTCATAAACCAACCTGCATTATCGTCAAGTTCGGGCTTTTTATTGATACCTTCAATAAAACATAGCTCATGCGGGCGCTTGTTTACATAGCGCCCAAGCAAGATTCGTAAGATACGTCGGGTATAAATGTAGCGAAGACGATCCTCCTGTCGATGGTACAGCTGTGCCCGTTCAACTTCGTGATCTTGTAATTCAGGGTATTGATAATCAACAGCATTGGCTACGTAAAACCGAAAGATCGCTACTGTATCGGCATAAGAACAGGCCGACAAAGGTTGCCACGAAACAGCTGACAGAGTCGTACTGGATAGGAAGGCATCAGGCATAAATTATCCTGCCATTAGTTAAAAATCAGACCGTAAAGTTACCCACTCAACTAGTATAGTCCACTACTAGACAGTTCAATGTAAAAAATGGTGACCAAATTTCGGCAGTTCAGTCCAAAAAGGTAAGTATGTTTTCTGCGATCCGTAAATTTATCAGAAACACTTTTCTGATAGCGAACAAGTTACGAATAGCAATCTGCCTGGTTGCCTGGCTATTCTATAGCTGTTTCCAAGCCGCTACTGCTCAGGTTTGTGCAGACCCATCTGGAGGAATCGTATTCAATCAAACATTTGGTACTGCCAGCAACCCTGTTTCAATAACCGGATTAACTACCTATGAGTACGAGCCAATAGATTGCCCAGGCGATGGCCAATACACCATTACGTCAGCACTCGAGAGCGATTGTTTCAATGCAACCTGGTACACGGTTGCAACTGATCATACTGCGGGCGATGTACAGGGCAATATGCTGGTTATCAATGGAGGAGACAAAGCTGGACTATTTTATCAGCAACCCGTAGGGGCTCTTTGCAAAGGAACCAGTTATGAATTTTCGATGTGGGTGCTGAATCTACTGAAAACAGGAACGTGCCTGGATGCGCTGATCCCTAATCTGACAATACGTGTAGAGACGACAGAGGGACTGCTTATTCAATCGATCGATATTGGTCAGATTCTGCAGACAGACACACCCACCTGGCGTCGTTGTTCAATTTTGTTTACGGCACCAGAATCTAATGACGAGATTGTTGTAAAGTTAATTAACAATCAGGGCGATTTAGGGTGTGGCAATGATATGCTTATCGACGATTTACAGGTAAAACAGTGCAGCGAGTGTGTAGGGCAACCTGAGTTAGTGTATGTTCCGGATGCTTTTACGCCAAACAATGATGGTGTAAACGACACCATGTCTGTTTTCCTTCAGTCTGCTGCCTCAGACTCGTTTACTTTAAAAGTATACAATCGGTGGGGCAGTTTAATTTTTACCAGTTCTGATCCGGCTCACAAATGGGACGGCAATTTTGCGGGTACACCTTGTGCTGTAGGCACTTATACCTGGGAGATTACCTATAAGTCGAGCTCATCACCCAAACGTGAAACCGTTCAAACTGGCCGTATTTTACTGATGCGTTAATCCGGGTTTTGCCTTTTTGGGCGATGTCCACGATTAACGAATCATCCGAATGCCAGACAGTAGCTTGTCAGGTCATCTAACCCATGAAAAGAACTTTAATAACATTATTGGGAGCCTTGCTCGTACTGCTGCTTTTTATAAAGACGCAGGAAAGCAGCCAGGCATTACCCCCTCCCGCTCCCTTTCGGCATGGGACTTCCATCAAAATACCCATTGACCCCAAACGCTGGTATCAGATCAATAATGTATCAACGGGACTTGAAGGTCTTTTCGATGGCATAACAACTGAAAGTGTTAATACCGGCTGGGGAAAAATTCTAACGAACTTCGATGCGTATTACCCTTTGCTCGAAGGAGAACAATTGAGTATTTCAAGTATTCGTCTCTATGATGGTGCGGGGATGAATACGGATAAACCCGTCACGCTCTCTATATTAACAGACCGATGGGAGCGCGTTCCAATTGCCCGTTTTATTGGGAGTAAGTATCAGGCATGGGTCGGCCCCGATCCCGACCAGCCCGATGTTTTTAACCTTAAGACGCCCATCACCAACGCCCGCTACCTGGTCCTGAACACATCTGGTGATTACCCAACCGAACTTGAACTATACGGTACTTACCAAAAAGGGCATGAACCAGCGCTTGCTCAATTACCAATAACTCCTTTTCGACATAAACTGGGTATCAATGGATTTGAATGGTACGTTGAAAATCCCGATGCCCCATCGGCGCTTCGCCCTGTAGATGATACGCGTGTAAATGCCCTGAAGAGTTTTTCATTGATGCGGCAATACATGGACTGGGATAAACTGGAAGCGAGTAAAGGCCAATACACCTATACTCCTACGTTCAGTGGAAGCTGGGATTATGATGCCATGTATACTCGTCTTCAGGCAGAGGGAATTGACCTATTAGCCTGTTTTCAAACGCTCCCGAAGTGGATGGAGAACACCTACCCAGCAGGTGGCCGTGATTATAGCAACGTTCCCGCTCAGTACGGTTCCGATCTTACTTCGCCCAAATCATACCTTGCCCATGCTCGGGTGGCTTTTCAGTATATAGCCCGCTATGGCTTCAATAAGCGAATAAACCCATCGCTATTATCGGTGAGTTCGGTGAAGACGACAGCAGGTGTCAACTCGGTTAAGATGGGCCTAGGGTTGGTTCGCTACATTGAATGCAACAACGAGCCGGATAAAACCTGGAAAGGCCGTAACGGATACCAATCGGCAAGGGAGTATGCGGCTAATTTATCCGCATTTTATGATGGACATAAAAACACCTTAGGGCCAGGCGTAGGCGTAAAAAACGCCGACCCTTCAGTAACAGTTGTCATGGGTGGTATGTCTACGGCAACCACCGACTATATCAGGGCAATGATCGACTGGTGTAAAGAGTTTAGAGGGTATCGCCCCGACGGTTCGGTAAATCTTTGCTGGGACGTTATCAATCAACATCTATATGCAAACGACGCTCAATCGTCGCAGGGGGGGCGGAGGAAAGCGCGGAGCGGCTCCTGAGCTGGCCGGTGTGGGTGCTCAGGCAGCTTCATTTGTCAAACTAGCCCGTCAGTATGCAAATGGAATGCCCGTCTGGATTACGGAAACGGGTTACGATATCAATCAGGGAAGCCCATTCCATGCGCTGTCTACTGGCAGGAAGACCGCTCTGGAAACGCAGGCCGACTGGATTCTGCGAACCGCTTTATTGTTCAGTCGGGTTGGTATTGATCGTGTATTTTTCTTTCAGGCCTACGACGATAATCCAGCCAATCCGGTTCAGTTTAGTTCGATGGGTTTACTGAATACGGATAAAACCCGCAAACCCGCTGCGGATTATATATACCAGGCAATGAACCTATTGGGCGATTATCGCTATAAAGAGTCGCTTAAACCCGTTGGCGGCCCCTCCGATCTACTCATTGATCGTTACGAACTAAATGGCCGTTCGTCTTATGTACTCATGATACCTGATGAGCGAGATCGAACAGATACCTATACGTTAGCGATTCCGAAGGGCGATACCGTACAAATTTGTACACCAACTGCTGGTCGCGATCAGATGACCCGAAGGATACAGGTAAGTCAAACAGGCACCATACGATTAAGCGTCAGTGAAACGCCAGTCTTTGTCGTACCGGTATCAATTAGTGCTCCCGATCTAAGCACCTTACAGTTTGTCTCGGCTCCATCAACAAATTCCGTAGATTTACTGGTAGAGAATAACAGTCTGAGTCCAGTAGAAATTAGTGTTTACAACAGCACAGGCCAACGGTTCAGACAAGTAAGTTTGCCAAAGTCAGGGCGTATCTTTCGTACGCAACTCGATTTAAGGCAATTACCAAAAGGTAATTATCTGCTGGCGGTCCAGCAGGGGAAGGCAAGGGTAGTCAGAAAATGGGTTAAAGCCCAGTAGTTTTGACCATATTAATTTATAAACAACAACCCAGATAGTCGAGTAGCGTTTCCACATGAGTAATACAAAAAAGGCAATGAACGGGGGTAAGTGGATCACCATTTCCACTGTTATTTCAACCCTGTTTCAATTCGTGCAGGTCGCCATACTCGCTCGCGTACTGGCTCCGTCTGATTTTGGCATTGTCAGTATCAGCAATTTGATTATTGCGTTTTTTACGGTCTTTGCCAATCTCGGTTTTTCGAATTCGATCATCTACAAGCAGGAAAGCGACCCAAACGTTTTATCAACGTTGTATTACCTAAATCTGCTGATTGGCTTATTCATCTTTATCGTCATTCATATCAGTACCCCGTTCATTATATCGTTTTATCACGAGCCTAAACTAGACCATGTACTAAACTTATCTTCTTACTATTTCGTGATTGCTTACTTTGGCCAGATCTACATGTTCTTGCTGGAAAAAGAGCTTCGTTTCAAATCTGTTGCCATTATTGACATTGGTGGAACCGTAATTGGATCGGCGGTTACGATAACGCTTGCCTATAACGGCTACCATGAACTGTCGCTTATTATTGGGTCGTTAGTGATGCAGACCATAAAATCTGCGCTACAGATTACATTCGGGCGTCAGTTTTTCAAGCCGAGGTTATTCTTTAATTTGGGTAACATCCAGGAACACCTCCGTTTTGGCCTCTTCGGCATGGGCGATGGCTTTTTAGGCTTCGTACAAACGAATGTCGACAACATTTTTCTCGGGGGTATGTTAGGCGTCAAAATGCTTGGCTACTACACCATTGCGTATCAGTTGTGCGTCTTCCCGATCATGAAACTCAACCCGATCATTTTGCAGGTTGCCTACCCAATACTGGCCAAGATGAAGGAAAACACCGCCGACCTGAAAAAGTCGTACCTGAAGATTCTGGATTTCATTAGCTATTGTAACCTGCCGCTTTTGGCGGGCCTATTCATTACGGCCGATGGTGTTGTCCCCTTAATTTATGGTCCTGGCTGGGATCAAACGGCCGAGCTAATTCGCATTTTCGTCTTTGTTGGAATTTTCATTTGCCTGAGCCACCCTTTGTATACAATTGCCTTCACCAAGGGAAAGCCTAACCTGCTCTTCTACCTCAACTTAGGTACATTAATCGTCAAAATTCCACTCGTCTATTTCTTTGGAACTCGGTGGGGCGTAACGGGTATAGCCAGTGCGTTTATGCTAACCACTTTTCTTAATATGCTCGTCAACTTTGGTATGGTGCATTACCTGATTGGCGATTTCATAGGCGAATTCCTGAAAAACATAGCGAAACCCGTTACGTTTTGCCTGGTGATGGTGGGTATCATTAGCCTGTACAAATCATTTGTTGGTTATACAGGCTTAGTCAACACTATGGTAGAAATCGCCTTGGGTGGGGTTGTTTATGCCGTTTTCACATTAGCGTATAAGCTTTCATTCTCTGAATTAAAAGCCTATCGACAGGGGCTCATGTAAGTCTTATTGTCAAATTTCCTCTCCCTGCTTTTAGCTGTAGATTCCAGTAAAGGGCAACAGTACAAGCAACCACAAGCGAGTGGCATTTCTGGGGTAATTAAGCGAAATTATATTCAACTATATTTTTGACCCCGATGGGGTCAGATGTTTATAGAGAGACCCTCTTAGCTATAAACATTTGACCCCATCGGGGTCATACGGCCTCCCAAAAGTGTCACTCGCTAAAATTTATAAGTAATTTATTTTGACCACTTCAACTTTTCGAAGTCATAAAAACAAGTCGTATAGATACGCAATCTGTTTTTTATGCAACGCTAAGCTGTCAGGAAACAGATATAGCCAATCGTCATGCGACTAGATTGCCCAATTTAATGTGCCTTTTTCAGGCGCTCCAGTCAAGTGAGATTGAAGCGCCTTTAACAACGCACATAGCTAACCCATCATGAACTGGCAACTTTTTACTCAACCAACCCCCAACGAAGCCTATAATTTCTCCTTTAAAAAGAGCGATAAACGACTAATCAGAATACTCATTTCGGTTGGTATATTGTTTATTGTAGGATTCCTTTGGGTGTATCTTCAGCCGAGCAATCGAGGCTACTCCTGGCTGTTTGCTTTACTGACTATATCGGTATCTTTCAAATTGCTGCGCTTGTTGCACGAGTGGTATCATTATTGGAACGTTGTTCCCTCAACTCCTCCGAAAGCCACAAGAACCTGGAGCGTTGACATCATGACGACGTTCTGTGCAGGCGAGCCCTACGAGATGATACTGAACTCTCTTCAAGCCATTCAGGCAATTCCGTACCCTCACACGACTTATTTGTGCGATGAGGCCGATGATCCTTATCTGCGGCAGGTTTGCGCCGAAATGGGAGTTCGGCACGTTACGCGTACCGATAAGAAGGATGCCAAGGCCGGTAACATTAACAATGCCCTCAAACAAGCTACGGGCGAGATCTGTGTTATTCTGGACCCCGACCATGTAGCAGTGCCTGACTTTCTGGATCACGTTCTCCCCTACTTCGAAGATCCTACTATTGGCTTTGTACAGTGCGTACAGGCTTATTATAATTACCGGGAAAGCCTGGTTGCGTTTGGGGCTGCCGAGCAGACCTACACATTTTATGGGCCAATGATGACCTGCATGGGAAACTATGGAACCGCGCAGGCTATTGGAGCCAATTGTACCTTCCGACGGGAAGCACTCGATTCGATTGGTGGTCACGCTGCCGGACTCTCCGAAGACATGCACACCGCCATGCAATTGCACGGCAAAGGCTGGGCGTCGGTTTATGTACCGCTGCCCCTATCATACGGCTTAGTACCATCGACTTTATCGGCCTATTATAAGCAACAACTCAAATGGGCACGCGGAACGTTTGAACTACTTGTGACTACGTATCCAAAAGTATTTAGTCAATTGTCGTGGCGGCAACGACTGCATTACCTGACAATGCCTTTATATTACTTACTGGGTATTGTTCAATTGATTGACCTGCTCATTCCGATCATTTCGCTGGTCACGATGAGGCTTCCGCTGAAGCTGGACCTATTGGTATTCGGGACGGCCTATTTACCGCTTCTGGTCACGGCTTTTCTGATCCGGCAATATGCGCAACGCTGGCTCATCGAAAAACATGAAGCAGGATTTCATACGCTTGGCGGTGTACTAAGTAGCGGTACCTGGTGGGTTTATACTTTGGGGCTTATTTACACCATTTTCCGAATAGATGTCCCTTACCTGCCAACCCCAAAGCGCGACCAGCCGCGCAATAACTTCATTCTCTGCCTACCCAACCTGCTGATATTGTTGCTAACTGTGGGCGCTATTGGCTATAGCATCTATCACTATGGGCGATTTGCCGTGAGCAATATCTATTCGGAACTGATGATCACATTCGCTATTCTGAATGGCTATATTTTGAGTCTCAATGTGTTGATCGGGCAGGAGAAAGTATTGGGAATGGTAAAAAACTGGATTACCAAAATCTCGTTTCAGCGGCCAATCGTGTGGCCTCTTCGTATTGCTATCTGGCAAATGCGATACGGTTTGTATAGCTGGATACGCCTTTCGGCCATACCGCTATTTGGTGTGGTCGTGATTTTAACAACGGGTTTAGTAGCGTATACCAGTCGCAAAAAAACGTCAACGCTTCCTCACGAAGTTCGCTTTGCCACTACACAGCCTTTCTATTATGGTCTGGAAACAAGCGGCCAACCAACAGAACGAACAGCTACCTCAAAACCCGTAGTGCTGCCCATTCAGGTAATTTCGCCCCAGCATCTGGCCTGGTCTGTTAATCCTACCGGTAAACAAGCCATTGCTGACCCAAATCTGTCAACCATTTTAAATAAATTACCCCTTCTCTACCTGGAGCCTGCACTTATCGACACATCGGCTCATAAACAACGGTCAGAGACGGAGTTACAAGCCTTTTTGAGCAACCTTAAAGAAGGCCGTTATAACACCGATTTACAAAAACTGGTTGGTGCTATAAAACGGTACAAAGAGCCGGTGTTGCTCAGTTTCGCACCAGCCTTTGACGATACAACGCGGGCATGGGGCACAAAGCAGGAAAGCACGTTAGTACGCTACCGGCAAGCATGGCAGTACATGGTCAATTTTTTACAGAAACAAGAGGTAACCAATGTGATCTGGGTTTGGTGCCCTACGCAGCCGTCCACAATCGTAAACCATTATCCGGGCACCAGTTACGTAGATTGGCTTGGGCTCGAGGTCATCAACAATCCAGATCTGGACGAAGACCACCAAAACCATTCGTTCGCGGCTTTATATCAACTGGCCCACAACACGATTCGCCTGCATTTAGACTATAACATCCGCCTGAAGCCAATTCTGATTACCCATTTTGGTGATGCCCAGCCCAACCCCACCGAAAATACATGGGTACGAGATGCTCTGGCAATCATAGACGAACGTTATCCAGAAATTCGGGGGGTTGTTCTGAACCCACAGCAAGCGCGTGCCGTTCAAGACGCCTATTAGGCGTGCAAAACCCTGTTAAAATAACTTTTAACGGATGTTATGGCTGATCATTTTTTGTCATTCCGACGCAGGAGGGATCTTAAAGTATCTTTATTAGAGAACTAGGACATCTTAAGATCCCTCCTGCGTCGGAATGACAAAAAAACCATATGATTCATATTAACCTAAACGAGTTCGGTCCGGTGAACAAGAACTATTCTTGTGCACCGGACCGAACCCGTTATAAAGGCTTTATATGCCTAAGCGTTATCCAGCGCTCGCTGTAAGGCCTCAGCAAATGCTTTATCGTTTGGCGGCAAAAGCATTAACTCGTGATCGCCGGGAACATTGTGCACACGAACGCCTTTCGTCGCATATTTTTTCCATCCCAGGTACTTATTATCGTCAACAAAGTAAAGCCGTACCTGCGCTTTAAACAGATCCACGATGCCATCATAGGGCTTCATGGTATACTTCTCAAAGGCGCTTTCATGCTTTTCAATGATTTGCTCAAACAAGTCAAGACCTTCTTTCGGCTTTGGTTTTTCACGCAGACCCGTTGCTTTCAGCAATCGGTCAACCTGCCGCTCAACGTACACCTGCTGGTAGCGTAGCGTAGCGACTGGCTGACGCACCAACGAACTCGTAAACCAAATTAATTTGGGAAACTGGCGAAGAATTTTCCGTTGCAACCAGTTCATCATTGATCGGTTCGTATCCGACTCCTGAGCATTGGTATCGAACATGGCAAGCATTTTCACTTCCTTACCCATTGCCTTCAGTTGGCGGGCCATTTCGAGAGCAACATACCCCCCAAACGAATAGCCAGCAATGGCATACGGCCCCTCTGGATTTTGGTCGATTACCTCACTAACGTAAAAGGCAGCAATTTCGCCAATGTCGTCCAGCGGTTCATCGATACCATCTAACCCTCGAGCCTGCAATCCGTAGATAGGTTGCTGAGGGTCCATATAGCTCAGTAAGCTACTAAAATTCAACAGATTAAGCCCAATACCATGAATAATATAGATCGGTACTTTATTGCCTTCTGGCTGAATGGGAACCAGTGATTTCCAATTGGTTGGCTTGCCGTCGGCCTCAACTACCTGCGCCAGTTTTCGAATCGTTGGGTACGTTAATAAGGTCGATAGCGGCAGACGTTTTCCGGTCTCTTTTTCGAGTTGGATCATTACCTGCACGGCAATCATCGAGTGCCCGCCTAACTCAAAAAAGTCAGCATCTACGCCAATTTTTTCGAGGCCAAGTGCCTCCTTCCAGATCGCTGTAATCAATTTTTCGGCCTCCGTAACGGGTTCTGCTTCGCTGCCCTTAGCCGTCAACATACTGGCAGGTTTCGGTAGTGCATTACGGTCAACCTTGCCGTTCGGCGTGATAGGCAATTGTGGCAGACTGACAAAATCAGTCGGAACCATATATACCGGCAACACATCCTGCAGTTTGGTTCGCCATATGAGCACCTGGCTCATAAAGGCAGCGTTGGTCAGTGGCGGGTTGTTTACGATATACGCAATTAATCGTTGATCGCCAGCCCGTTCTTCACGAGCCACAACTACCGCTTCACTTACACCCGGCTGTGTGATTAAGGCATGTTCTATTTCGCCCAACTCAATCCGATAGCCTCTAACTTTTACCTGCTGGTCAATACGGCCCAGACAATGGATTTCGCCATCAGGCATAAACTTTCCCAAATCGCCCGTTCGGTACATCATCCGTCTGGCCGATTTCTCAAATGGATTGGGCACAAACTTATCTTTCGTCAGATCGGGTCGATTAAGATATCCCCGCGCTACGCCTTCACCCGCGAGATAAATTTCACCAATACTCCCTTCCGGCAAAGGGTTCAGATGTTCGTCGAGAATATATACCTGGGTATTGTGTATCGGTCGACCAATCGTAATGATTTCATCACTGGCTAGAATCTGCTTTCCAGTTGAATAAATCGTCGTTTCCGTCGGGCCGTACATATTCCAGAGCGTGCCACAGCGTGCGGTTAGCTTTTGCGCCAAATCCTTCGACATGGGTTCGCCACAGCACAGAATTTTTAGCGGCAACCGCTGTTCCCAACCAGCAGCCAGCATCATTTTATACGTGACCGGCGTAGCCTGAATAATGCTGACCTGGTAAGCTGGGACGGCTTCCAGCAAGGCCCGGCCATCTTTCGTCATTTCAGCATCGGCCAATACGAGGGTAGCCCCAACCAATAAAGGCAGGAACAACTCAAGGCCCGCAATATCAAACGAAACGGTCGTTACCGCCAGCAAGGCGTCCTCTTTCGTGATACCCGGCCAGGCAATCATGCTGTACAGCAGATTAACCAGATTATGGTGCTCAATCAATACACCTTTCGGCCGCCCTGTTGAACCAGATGTATAGAGGATATACGCCAGATCGCTTCCAGTAACGGGCACGTCGGGGGCTTTCTTCGAATACGTATCCAGCTTAGCCAGTACCTCTTCAATCAGAATTACGGTTGTCTGATTGGCAGTTTGGCCAGCTGCATGGTATTTTTTGGCGGTAATGAGTACACTGGCCGATGAATCGGCCAACATAAACTCAACCCGATCGTGTGGATAATCCGGATCGATTGGTACATAGGCGGCACCAGCTTTTAGAACCGCTAAGAGCGTAATTACCAGCTCCGGCGATCGATCCAGCACAACGCCCACTACAGCTTTCTGCTTCGTACCTCCCAGGCCAGTTTGCAGGATGGCGTGAGCTATCTGATTGGCCCGTTCATTTAGTTCGCGATAGGTTAAGGTTTGGCCTTTCGTAAAAACCAATGCTGTTTTATCCGGATAGGTTGCTGCTGTTTTATCGAGCAATGCCTGCAACGAACTGGTACGCGGATAATCTGCCTGCGTATTATTCCAGAGCGTTAATTTCCGAATCTGTTCAGACTGATCGGCGAGTAAAATATCTTCAATGAGTATGGACGGATTGTCGACTACTGCTTCCAGTACGTTTTCAAATTCGCCCATCATCCGGTCAATCGTACTCTCCTTGAACAGTTGCGTATTATACGCCCATTCCAGAACCAATTCAGCCGTTGCAGACGACCCGCTGATGTTAAGGAATAAATCTACGGCTCCGTATTCGCGGGGATTACTGATTAACTGATAATCAAGCCCATGAAAGTTAACCCCATCATCCAACCCCATGTCCACGTTAAAAATAACGGGGACGAGCGGTATACGAGAAGGGTCTCGGACAATGGATATTTTCTTCAGCAGACTGCCAAAAGTTAGCTGCTGATGCTCATACGCATCGAGTACATCTTCTTTACGCTGTTTTAAAAACGAAAGGAAGCTAAGCTCCGGACGGGGAAAACTTCGCAGAGGTAGTAGGTTGACGCAGTGACCAACCAGACCCAAATAACCCGTAGCCGACTGCCCTGACGTTGGGAGACCAACAACAATATCGTCCTGTCCTGTCAGTCGATGTAGAAAAACCTCGAAGCTGGCCAATAAGGTAGTCACAAAGCTACAACCCGCTTTGGCACCCATTTTTTTGACCGCCAGCCCCAGTTTACCACTCATTGGATAATCTCGACGGGCAATCTTATAGGTACGTAACGTAGGTCGGGCAAAGTCAGTCGGCAAATCCAGTACGGGCACCGATTCTTTGTACTGGTTGACCCAAAATTTCTCTACCTGCTGATACGTTCCACTTGCTAAAAATTGAAGCTGATCGGCTGCATACTGACTATAGGCGGGAGCTTCCTGCAACGCTGGCGACTTATGCTGCGTATAGGCAGAATATAGCTCGCTCAAGTCCTGGAGCATAATGCCCAGCGACCAACCATCACACACGATATGATGGGCTGTAATCGTGAAATGATGCGCGGTATCGGACAGTTTAATCAGGCCAACTTTTGCCAAAGGACCATTGAGGAGGTCGAACAGATACAAGGCATCCTGCCTTACATATTCCTCAATGATTTGCTCCTGTTCGGCAGGCGTTTTGTCGGAACAATCCTGATAAACCAGATCAATAAAAAGCTGGTCGAATACACAGATTTGCCTCCCATCGGCACTGAAAGCCGAATGTAGCGACTCGTGACGTTGTACTAATGCGTGCCAGGCTTGCTCCAGCGCCGGTTTATCCAGCAAGCCATTAAATCGCAATGAAACCGACTCATTAAATGATCGGCTGGCATCAGCGCCACCTAATTGGCAGGTTGCCCAGATTTCCGTTTGGGGTTCGGTAGCCGGGGCCAGTCGCACAATAGCTGGCCCATCAAACGGATCAAAGTCAACAGCAATCAGATTTACGTTTGTAATGCTTTCCGCCATCCTAGTCAATTTAATTCAACCTGGAGGTATTTTCCGGGCTGATCTGGATTTGGGACAAACCAAGCGGGATTCCCTTCCCGATCCCGGCCCAATCGGGCACCAGGAGCAGGTGGGGTATCCTTAGCCAAACTTGCACCAACTTGTCCAGTACTGGTTATTGGATTTGAATCTTTTTTGAAAAAACCGGCATCTATCAGTTCCCGAACGCTTTCGGTAAACCGGCGAATTATTATCTCTAATTCCTGATCAGTATGGGCTTCTGTCAGGAAGCACGGAAATCCATCCCAAATATGAATTCCCTTTTCACGCATTAAAGTAAACAACAACTCCCCATATACTATATCTTCCTTAAACTTTATTTTCCAAAGTGAGCCGAAATGAACTACATTAATAGGTAGCGTATACTCTTTTAGTACCGCGTTAAGACCATCGGCGAGTCGCTGCGTCTTTTGGGTTAACGCTTGTTGCAAACCAGGTCCAACTTCCTTCATATGAGTTAAGGACGCTTTGGCAGCAGCTAACACCAATGGATGCCGAACAAATGTTCCGGCAAAGTAAGTCACACCCACTTCAGGTACCGAGTGATCGCCATATTGCCAGAACCCGCCATCAAGCGCGTCCATAAATTCCCGTTTACCTGCAATGACACCAATGGGCAAGCCGGCCCCAACCACTTTGCCGTAGGAACCTAAATCTGCTTTAATTCCAAACAGTGCCTGAGCCCCACCCGGATGCGTCCGGAATCCAGTAATTACTTCATCAAAGATTAGCGCGGTACCTGACTTTTCGGTGATGGCCCGCACTGCCTTCAGAAACTCAATAGGAACAAATTCAGGCCGGCGGCTTTGCACGGGTTCTACCAGAACAGCTGCTAATTCATGTGCCCGTTCCCGGATGATCTGAAGACTTTCTTCCGTCCCATAGTCCAAAATCAGCATGTTCTGGACTGCTTCGGGCATAATACCCGGTGCCGCCGGAAATGACTTCAGTTTTTTAGTTCCGCGTACAAGTACTTCGTCGACAATGCCGTGGTAGGAACCCGAAAAGGCAACAATTAATGATCGACCTGTAACGGTTCGGGCAATTCGCATGGCACCTAATACAGCTTCGGAACCAGTGTTGCATAAAGCCGACCGATCAGTAGCAGTAAGCTCGCAAATCAACTGGCAAACTTCACCAGCGAGTTCATGTTGCGGCCCCACCTCGAAGCCAAGCTCAATTTGTTCATGTAGTGCTTCCTTGACCCAATCGGGTTGATAGCCAAACATATTTGAGCCAAAGCCATTCAGCGCATCAATGTATTCGTTGCCATCAATATCCCAGAGTCGGCTGCCTTTTGAACGATTGACAACCAACGGGTAGACAATTTCTTTCGTTAGTGGCCGGAAACCCGAAACCACCCGAGGATCGGCCATTTGAGCCCGATGCTCCTGTGCGTATGCTTTACTCTTGCCTGTTTTCTGGATGTACCGTTCTGTAAATTGTTGTAAGAAGTCCTGCTGTTTGGTACTTAATTCCGAAGCCTGTCGATCGATGCGGGCCGTGGCACCAAACGGCTTTTTCAGCTCAACCTTTTCTTCAGGAGTCAGGTCAGGGGTCGAGTCGGGTTTATGATGGCCATTCGAACTCCCATTGGTAGCACCATTAGCAGGTGTCAGGATTGACTTTATAGTAGCGGGGGCTACAGAAGGGGCAACGGGAACTGCCACGCTGCCACCCTGGAGTAATTCAAGCTGTTTCGCCAATAATTGTAATTGCTGCGCGATCAGATCCAGGGCAGGATTGTGCGGAGCTGGGTTCTGTACATATTGAACAGCAACAGGTTGGCTCACCGCCGTTGGAATTGGCGCTGATACGGGAGCTGGTGGTTGAACCTCAGCAGGCAAAGCCTGATCGAGGTAGTTGGCCAGTTGTTCGGGCGATGTATATTCACTAGTTAATTGCCTGAACGTAATTGGCAGGCCAAATTCTTTTTTGAGCGTCAAGGCTACTTGTGTCAGTAGCAATGAATCGAAGCCAATCTCCAGGAAGCTTGTATCAGGTGCGACACTATCCATTTCAATACCGGATGCGTCTTCGAGGAGTTGGTTGATTTTGTTGAGTAGGGTATTTTTTCTCATAGTAACCGCTGGAGCTTGCGTTTCTGGTGGGTTAGGTATTGATAACGATTGATTAGAGGAAGCAAAATGCGTACTTTCCAACGGGTTGGTTGGTTTAACGACTGGGTCGACCCAGCAGCGTTTTCGGTTAAATGCATAGGTCGGTAATACGACGCGGCTGCGTTGCTGCCCAGCATAAAAAGCCTTCCAGTCAGGTGTAAGCCCAGCCACATATAGTTGACCTAAGGTCGTTAAAACAGCCTGACAGGTTTTAGTCCAATCAGGTTGATTCGCTAAACCAGCCAAAACTGTTACTGGCTTTTTAGCTGCCTGCTGACGAGCCAACGTGGCCGTTACGTGACCTGGCCCAACCTCTAAAAAGAGTGGGTTATCGAACGTAAGGAGCGTATTGAGGGCATCCGCAAAACGTACGGTAGTCCGAAGATGGGTTGCCCAATAAGTAGGATCGGTCGCTTGTGCATCAGTCAACCAAGTACCACTCACGGTCGAGACGACTGGCTTTTGCGGACGATTTAGCGAAACACCTGCTACAATCGCCTTAAACTCATCCACAATTGGGTCCATCATGGCGGAGTGAAAAGCGTGACTCGTTAACAGCGGTTGATTAGGAATTTCCCGTTCGTCGAGCAATCTCGCAAAATCGGCAATATCTTCATCGGGACCAGCCACAACACAGAGTGTATAGCTATTAATGGCGGCCATCGAGATTGTTGGCGGCATGATTGCCAGTACTGCATCCGCTGCCAGTCGAACAGAAAGCATACTGCCCCTTGGCAATTCGCTCACCATCCGTCCACGAGCAGCAATTAAGGTTACCGCATCCGAAAGCGAGAACACACCCGCCAGATGAGCCGCAACGAATTCGCCAATACTATGCCCACAAAAAACAGAGGGTTCTATTCCCCAGCTCATCCATAACTGAGCCAAAGCATATTCTGTAACAAAGAGCGCGGGTTGGGTATAGCGCGTATTTTTCAACCGCTGTTCAGCCTCCGAACTCAGACTTTCGGGGTACATCACCTCACGAATGTCCGTCTCCAGATATGGGTTCAGCAAGGCCGCACAACTGTCTACAGCCTGTCGGAATACAGCCTCGTTTTCGTACAAATCCCGGCCCATGTTCAGGTATTGCGCTCCTTGGCCCGGAAATAGGAAAACAACTTCATCGGGACGTTCAGTCGTTGCTTTTATTCCCGATGATTTCGAACGGTCTACTAATTTATCCCGCAATTCAGTTGGTGTAGAGGCTACTACAAACCGACGATGCTTAAAATCAGCACGTGTTGTTTGCAAGGTAAACGCTACATCTGTCAGATTCAGAGTCGGTTGCTGATCGAGTTCAGTGACAAGGTTTTGCGCGTAGGCATCTAAACTGGCGGGTGTTTTTGCCGACCAGCTAATTAGCTGAGCAGGCCGACCGCTATCCGACACAGGAGCTTCCTGTTGAAACTCTTCCAGTACTACATGCACGTTTGTTCCCCCAACACCAAACGAGCTCACACCTGCCCGGCGTGGATTCGCATCGGCTCCATTAATTTCCCAATTAGCAAGTTTGGTATTGACAAAAAATGGGCTGTTTTCGAAATCTATGGCGGGGTTAGGTGCGTCGTAATTAATGGACGGCGGGAGTTGCTTATGATATAAAGCCAGGGTCGTTTTAATCAGCCCGGCCACGCCTGCCGCCTGAGTTAAATGGCCCATATTACTTTTGATGGACCCAATGGCACAGTATTGCTTTTCAGCCTGTTCACCAAATGCCTGTATCAACCCATCAATTTCAATCGGATCACCTAGCGGAGTGGCTGTTCCGTGGGCTTCGACATAACTGATGGTGGCAGGATCAATATGAGCATCAGCAATAGCCATAGCGATAGCACCTGCCTGCCCTTCGGCGCTTGGCGCGGTAAAGCTGCCTTTGCCTCCGCCATCATTATTAACTCCTACTCCTTTAATAACCGCATAAATTGTATCGCCGTCACGCAACGCAGCGTCTACATTTTTCAACAAAACAACCCCTGCTCCATCGCTAAACACAGTTCCCTGGGCGTCCGCATCAAACGAACGACAATGGCCATCCCGGCTTAGCATTGCGCCTTCCTGATACAAATGCCCACTGTTAAGCGGGGTGGTGATACTAGCCCCACCAGCCAATGCCAACTCACATTGCCCGTTTCGAATGCTCTGAACTGCCTGCGAAATAGCCAGTAACGATGTCGAGCAAGCCGAATATACGCTGACGGCTGGGCCTTTCAGGTCTAACTGATAGGCTGTTCGGGAAGCGATATAATCTTTTTCGTTCAGGGTCATCACCTGAAACGCGCCCACCTGGTCAACCAGGTTTTGATGACCAAGTACATTGTTCAGGTAATACGTATTGTTTCCGCAACCAGCAAATACCCCCACACGACCATCGAAATGCTGGGGCAGATAGCCTGTTTGTTCGAGCGTTTCCCAAGCTATCTCCAAAAAGATACGCTGCTGGGGGTCCATGAGCTGAGCCACATTGGGCGTCAGTCCAAAAAACTGGGCATCAAACTGGTCGGCCTGATCAATGACTCCTCTTGCTTTTACGTAAAGTGGATCATTTTTAAGGCCAGCAGGTATACTGGCATCTAGCTCACTATCAGTAAAAAAGCGGGTGGTTTCCTTACCTTGCTTCAGCAGCTCCCAAAGAGCCTCAATCGTATTTGCTCCGGGGAAACGACCTGCCATGCCAATGACTGCCACATCGTCTCGTTGATTAGCCGACGAGTCTCTGTTAGCTTTTGAGACATCCTTCGTCAGTCGATTGGGTTGTTCTGTTTTTTGCGGCTGTAAGTAAGTAACAATGCCGGCAATCGTTGGATATTGGTATAGTTTGGTAACGGGTAACGTTTGTTGCTGCTGTTTTAACTGGGCAACGGTTTTCTGAGCTAGCAGCGAATTTCCGCCAAGCTCAAAGAAATTATCATCCAGACCAACTTTATCGATTTGAAGCAACTCAGCCCACAACCCTGCGATTTTCCGTTCCAGGTCGGTTCGGGGCTTTTGGTAGGGCACTGCCAGATCTGGTCGCTTTTGTTCGGGCCCTGGTAGCTGCTTCTTATCGACCTTGCCACTGCTGGTTTTAGGAAGCTCATCTAACCAAACAAACGCAGAGGGCATCATGTAGTCGGGCAGTTGCTGTTCCAATTGAGTTCGAATACTCGCTTTGGATACTTGGGCATCAATGGCTACCAGATAAGCCACTAAGCGTTTCTGTCCGTCATTTCCTTCACGAGCAACAACTACAGCCTGTTTAACACCTGTAAGTTGATTGATAATAACTTCAACTTCGCCCAATTCAACCCGATGCCCACGAATTTTGACCTGATCATCACGACGTCCCAGAAACTCGATTGTCCCGTCGGGCAACAAACGACCAAGATCGCCCGTGCGATAAATCCGCATTTTTTCTTGCTGCGGAGTACTTAACTCAATGAATTTTTCGCTGGTTAGTGCCGGTTGATTCAGATAGCCTTCAGCCAGGCAAGCCCCGCCAAAACAGAGTTCTCCCACATCGCCATCAGGCAGAATGGTCAGCGAATCATCAACTACAAATACGCTAACGTTATCAATCACCTGACCAATAGTCGGCAGGGGTGGCCAGTTGGCAGAGTCACCCGTTAAAGCCAATTGCGTGATTACGTGGCATTCCGTAGGACCATATTGGTTAAATAAAACGCAATCGGGCAATGCTGCAAAGAATTGAGCAACTTGAGGGGTAATCTTCAACTGCTCCCCAGCCGTCATGATTTCGCGCAACTGTGCCGGAAATAATTGGGTACTTACGGCAGCTTCAGCCAGGTATTGGAGCGCGACAAACGGCAGAAAGAGTCGATTGATTGCCTGTTCGTCAATGAAGCGTAATAATGCGTTCAGATCCAGACGAAGCGTTTCATCGATCAGTATCAGTGTGCCACCCGTACTTAGTGTGGCAAAAATCTCCTGAAATGAAACGTCGAAACTTAACGGAGCCAATTGAAGTGTCCGAGTGCCCAAACCCGCCGTTGACTGTTTCGATTGCCACTGCAATAGGTTCATGAGTGGGCTATGCCCCATGCAAACACCTTTTGGCTTACCCGTTGAGCCAGAGGTGTATAGCACATAAGCCATGCTGGCTTGTGGGCTCACTACTTGTTTGGGCTGAGCATAGGCCCGATCCGACAGAATTACCTGAAATCCTAACTGGCTAAAAAGCGGTTCATCCTGCGCCGTCGTCAAACAGGTTTGAAGACCAGAATCGGCCTTAATTTGCTGTAGCCGATGCTCCGGATAGGCAGGATCGAGCGGTAAATAGGCTTTCCCAGATTTCAGGATCGCTAATACGCTCACAATCATTTCCAGATTGCGGGTCGTGCTTACCCCGATATGTTCGGCCTCTGGATCGGTATCTAGAATAGCCTGAGCGAGTGCATCTGCCCGATCGTTCAACTGACGATAAGTGAGCTCACTATCCTTAAACACCAGTGCCAAATGCTCTGGATTGTCAAGTACAACTTGCTCGACAAGCTGATGAACAAACTGCGGGGAAAGGATGCCCCGGCTTATGTCTTCATAGACACCCATACAGTTAATTGATTGAGGATCAACAATTCGCCTTATGCACGAGTGTAGTACTCGCTGGTGGACGAATGAATCTGCCAGTGTGTTTACTTATCGTTAGTTAGTGATGCTCAAAGCATATTCCGTTGGGGTTGTAGTGAGGTGGCCGGACTAACAGGCTTTGGCATGACATCGGCCCTACCCGGCACCTCGACGTAATTCCCTTCCACACGGTTCAATACCGTAAATATGGGTTGGTTCGTTACGCGTACATACATACTTAACAGTTGCTTTTCGGCCCTGGCCCAGGGACTACTTGCATCAATGATTAATAAGGATAAAGCACTGCTTTTGAGCAGATAAACCGGAATCTGATTATTAATCAGAGCGGGGAGTTCAAGAATAATTCGGTCAAATTGTGAACCATCGAAACCCTGACTATAATCAACCAGGTAATCGACGCCCGTAACGTTCATAAAATCGGGACGAATGGTGTACGGGAAATATGTTACCCCTTGTTTAAACTCCCGTTGCTCTTTTCCGGTCACCCGTGGATAGCAATAGGCTACCTTCTGGTCAGCGTTTTCATAGAGGTCAACCAATCCATTAGCCACCCAGGTTTTACCTTGTTTCGATCGGATGCTAAAGAGGGTAATTATGGGTGGGTATGGCTTAGTGGTGTTTTGGGTCACCTCAACATTGATAGCGTTGAAGAGCTGTTCAAACATACTCCGCGATGCCATTGAAGCCCTTGTAAATACCTGTGGTTTTTTGACCGTTGGGAACAAAGCGGCAACAGGCATCCCAATCATGGATTCGGCCTGTTCGGGCGACTGGATGCGCTTGTCTAACCAGAAACGCAGAGCTGTCAGCAATAGGGCAATGAAAAGTCCAACCCCAAAGCCGATAGCCACCATTTGTATACGCTTGGATGGCAACGGAACTAACGGAAAATCAGGAGCATCTAACACCTCCAATGTTCCACCGATCGATACATCCTGACGACGCGTTTTCGACTGATCGACATTCTGTATCAGGTCCAGGTATTCTTTTTCTGCAATGGCTAACGTCCGATTTAATTGACGGAGTTGCGTCCCTAACGGCCCATACTCATTGGTCTTGGCCGCATAGTCATCCATTCGTTTCTTATAGAGTTCTAATCGGGCTGACGATTCTTCGTATTCCAGCGACTTCATTAAACGGTCATTGGCCATTGTTTGCGCCGGAATGGCATCATTCGAATTGGCTGCCGCATCATATTTTTGCGCGCTGACTTTTAAGTCTTCTGAAGCTTGTTTGACACTGGCCTGCAATTGAGCGATTACCGTTTGCGGCTGGCCGTAGGCCCGGGCATTGGCTAATTTATTCTCGGCATCGCTTAATTTTTTCTGTTTTTCGGTCAAATCGTTATTGGCAGCACGAATACTCCCCTGTTGACCCATACGCCCATTTAAGGCATCGAGAGCTGCTTTAGCGGCATTTTTCCGCATTAACTCCTGATTATATTCCCCATTTAAAGCCTCGCGCGATGAAGCAACATTTCTGGCTTCTTCGTCATAATCCAGTACCTGATGCTTTTCACTGAAGGCCCGCAAATCAGCCTCTGCCTGCGCCAGTTTTGTCTTTGCTTTCTCTAACTTGGCTTCGTAATAGCCAATAACCGAATTGGTTTCGGAGGTTTTGAGCGTCGAATAACGTTTATTCAGGTATTCAATGGCATAATGCAATGTTCGCTGAGATACTGCCGGATCGTCTGATTCGTATTCCATCAGCAGCACGTCATTCGTATTCTTACGGGCAGAACCTTTTATGTTTTCGCCCAGATGGGCTATTGAATAATACGAATCTGATTTCAGCAGTAAGGTTTTTATTGGATTATCAGATGGTGTTTTTGCTAAGCTATCTATCGTATTGTGCAAGAGTGTCGAGTCTGCCGCAATGTAATATAAGTTTTCCCATTCGGGTGTGATCGCATTGTGCAATTTCTGGAACCCTGCATAGCCTAAGACCAGCGAATCGGGACGCCGAAGCTGAAGGTGATCTGTAAGCAGAGAAACCCCGATTTGAAGGAGGGTTTCCCGAGAGTTCAACGTAGTCAGGATATTGTCGAATGCGCTGGCTGACCGATCCTGATAGGCATTATTTCGATCTGACAACAGCGAATAGCGGGAAACCAGCCCTGTATAAAGAGTAGCCTGCGATTTATACACTTTGGCTTCGTTCCGGGTAGCAAAAAAAGCTGCTATCGCAGTTACCGCCGGAATGAGAATGAACCAGAGTATATGCTGTTTCAGTAAGCGCAAAAAGACCTCGACTGACATACAATTCGTTTAGTTACGTTTTAATCGTTGGATAGGCATTCCTACTAATGCTTCAAAATAGCGAACATTTTTCAAAAAACTGCCTTTCGCTTGCTCTGAGGCCGTTTTAGCCTGTACATAACGGCTGGTTATCGACGCCATCAGATCGGCAGTTATCTGACCTTTCTGAATTTCAACTTCCCCAACACGAAGGGCAGTCAATGAAGCCTGCTCGTCAACCAACAAAATTTTCAGGAGTTGCTGCGTCGTAATCATATCCTGATAAATACCGATCAGATCACGTTTCAGCGACAACTCAACCGTTTCTCTCTGATGTACAGCTGCTTTATAATTAGCCTGCGCCTGACGTATCTGGTGTTTTCGGCCAAACAACTCATACAGTGGAAACCGAACATCAATGCCTACCCGGTAACCGTTGGCAATTTGCCCAAGGGTACTCCCCTGTGCTGTTGACGTTCCCCCTTGTTGTAGAGCACCTGTCGAGACCAACACCTGATTTCCCGTTGAATAATTGGCCGCTCCCGCAACATTCTGCAGAATTTGCAATTTGGCTATTTCATACCCCTCATTCAGTGAATTGGCTACTTCATTCTGATACTTCACTAAAGGTGAGTGCGTTACAGCTATTTTCATTAAATCATCAAACGGCAGTAACTGACCAGCTATGTCCTGATTTATATCGAGATATAACGTATCGTCAGCAAAACCAGACGATGCTCCAAACGAAACAAGCCCACGGGCTCCGCGATTTTGCCCTGAACAGAGCGATATAGTAAGAACTCCAATCAGGCAAAAAAGACTAAACCGGCAAATAAGTATTGTGTTTAATCGAAATAAACGGAATCTCATTCTATAAAAATTTACGCATGTCTTTAGTACTACAAGTATCTATCCAATAAGTTTCCTATTTCTAGAACACAATAACTTATCATTTTCATTTACCGGCAAAATCAAAACTTTAAATCAACTACCAGTTTTATACTTTTGCTACCTGTCTATTCCTGATTTTGACTATTTTATTCCTATTTTGTCACACTTGCCTATTCGAGCAGGCCCAATCAGTTCATCTGCTAAGGCACTTGCGTATCAGCCGATCCCGTATGGGGAGTATGCATAAATCGTTTAAAGGCCTTCCGCATATTCAACACCGCCCGAACAAAGCTGAGCAATATCATCGGGATAAGAAGTAATTCCTTCATACTCACCCGCTTCCACAAATACGTAGGCACCGATATTACCAAACTGACGATCAGTAGTAACAGCAAAACAACTGGAATTTGCCACAACAATGCATTTCCGGTCAGTATCCCAAGCAGGCAACTGATCACCAAAAGTCCTAACAGGAGAATCTTGGGTAAGATTATAGCTTGAATTACTTTGAATCCACTGGCAAATCGACCCGAGAAAAGCTCCTTTACACCGCTCCAGAAATAAAATTTCACAAACTGCCATTGAGCGGCAATCCACCTAGTACGCTGGTTTTCGAAGACCGCCCGCTGGGCAACTTTCTCGTCGTAAATGAACGCATGTTCCAGATAGCCAATTGTATGACCATTTAATACCACATTGGTTTCCAGCTCTTTATCATAGCCACCCATGGTATGTTGCGTTGTCATTGCCGCTTTCATAATCGCGGGTTCAAATGCCATACCCGATCCAATGGTAGCCGACGAGAATCCTAATACCCGCGTGGCTTTCCTAAAAATATGGTTATTGATTTCCTCACTGATGGCATCCAGAATAGCCATACTTGTGTTGATATTTTTAGCAACCCGATGTCCTTGAATGGCTCTCCACCCCTGCCCAAAAGCTGTATTTATCCGGCTCAGAAAATCAGGTGCCATATGATTATCGGCATCTGACACAACTAGTATATCATACTCTTCAATCGGTAACCTGTTTAACGCTAAATTAATGGCTTTGGCAACGGTAGACACCTCAAAGGAAACGGGAAGAACTTTAACAGGTAAGGCAGCCAACTGGCTAAGTGTTTGAGGTAGGAATGAATCGGCAATGACAACCAGGTCAAATCGGTCTGATGGGTATATCTGTTTCAGGTTTTCAGTAACAGATTCAATAATGACTGCATCTTCTTTATAAGCGGGAATTAAAACGCCTATTTTCCTAAAAAAAACGGGAGTCTGCTCCTGATCCGTATCATCAGCTTTACCCAATCGGCCAGCTATAGCGAATACAATCCAATATAAGACATTTAGTGAAATAATTCCTAAAAATAGGATATATATAGCGTAGAAAAACTGCATAATTAACTAAAATAATCAACCCTATCTTGCCACAACCTACCGTCTAATAAATTTCTCGGGAAATTGGTCTTTGTTCCCCTTCCAACCGAACTCCTCCCCACAGAATCCTTGCCTTTTAAGACCAATAATTTGTGACCAAGTCACACTATATGACGCAACCCTAATTCCAATCTGTTCGTATATCAGAACATGCGCTACATCGTTGTTTTCGCTCAGCAGGAAATTGGCTACGCCGTGGGGTTCGACGACCCCTCTGACGCGGTTGATTTTTTATTCTGGGGGTATGAAGAATATGAGCTGCTACCGTATGGCATTTTTGACGCATTAACTGGAGAAGTATTTCCCTATAAACACCGGGGCGAATTAGTCGTTTCGGTTAATGAGGAGACAATCAGCCGTACCGCAAAAGATTATTTGAAAGCAGCTATCCGGCAGACAACGTAAGCCTGTTGCCAACAGGGAAGCTATCTTTATCACATAAAAAAACCGATCATAAAAGACCGGTTTTCATTGAGGACTGAATCCTTATGACTAGGATGATTCGACAGCTTAAACTATCAGAATATCCTTTTCTTTCGCTACAAATATTTCGTCGACACGCGCAATGAACGCATCGGTGAGTTTCTGAACGCGTTCCTCACCTATTTTTACGGCATCTTCCGAAACGCCATCTTTCGTGAGTTTACGAATGTCGTCGTTCGTGTCTTTACGAATGTTCCGAACATTGACTTTGGCAGTTTCAACCTCCTGTTTCACCTTTTTAACCAGGTCACGCCGACGCTCTTCGGTTAATGGGGGAATACTCAGGCGAATTTGTTCACCATCATTGTTTGGATTAAGACCCAGGTTTGAATTACGGATCGCCTTTTCTACTTCGCCAATGAGCTTTTTTTCGAACGGCTTGATCGAAATAGTGCGGGCATCGGGTGTATTGATCGATGCTACCGTATGCAACGGCGACAGCATTCCGTAGTATTCAACCTGAATGCCATCGAGCATGCTTGCATTAGCCTTCCCGGCGCGAATTTTAGTCAATTCAATGGCTAAGTGCTTAAGCGCCTTTTCCATCGTGTCCTTTGCATCGTCGAGAAACAACTCGATTTCTTCCATGTCTTACTTAGTGATTGAGTGATTGAATGATTGAGTGACTGAATGATTGAATGTATCTGCCACTCAATCATTCAGTCACTCAATCATTCAATTTAATTATGGTAATTTCATTGTAATGAGCGTGCCCTGATTGTCATCACCTTCGATCAGCTTAAGCAAACT
The DNA here is from genome assembly GCF_014117325.1 of Spirosoma foliorum. NCBI lineage: Bacteria > Pseudomonadati > Bacteroidota > Cytophagia > Cytophagales > Cytophagaceae > Spirosoma > Spirosoma foliorum. The sequence continues at coordinate 3,287,898 of NZ_CP059732.1, forward strand.
ACCCTGCTTATTCATATTAAATACGATAATGGGCAGATTGTTTTCCTGACAAAGCGTGAAGGCTGTAAGGTCCATAACACTCAGTTTCTTTTCGTAAACGTCGTCGAAGGTAATGCTCGTATACCGCGTCGCTGTTTTATCCTTCATCGGATCGGCGGTGTATACTCCATCAACCTTCGTGCCTTTGAGCACTACATCGGCCTCAACCTCAATTGCCCGTAAGGCTGCCGTTGAGTCGGTTGTGAAATAAGGGTTACCCGTTCCTGCCGCAAAGATGACAACTCGACCTTTTTCGAGGTGACGTACTGCCCGCCGACGTACGTAAGGTTCGCAAACCTGCTCCATCTTGATAGCCGACATGACTCGTGTATACATCTTATGCTTTTCGAGCGAGCTTTGAATGGCCATCGCATTGATAACTGTTGCCAGCATACCCATGTAATCGCCTTGTACCCGGTCAATTCCCGAGCGTTCACCCGACACGCCCCGGAAAATATTGCCCCCACCAATAACGATGGCTACCTGTACGCCCAAATCGACTACCTCTTTGATTTCCTTGCTGTATTGCTCGAGCACAACTGGATCAATATTGTAACCATTTGGCCCAGCCAGAGCCTCCCCGCTCAGCTTGAGCAGGATACGTTTATACTTTGTCTGCGATGTCATGTAGGGAAATTTTGCGGGCAAATATAGGAAAAAAGGCAGGAAGGAAGCAACGCCCAAAGGTTGGCTTATGCCGATTTCCACATTTCTTTAAGTCGGTTCAGGTCTCGCTTCATCGCCATAAATAAATCATTTCTGGGAATCGATAGGTGTGTAGCCCCATGTTCGGCTCCGCCCATTGGGTACTCAATGTGCAGGGACACAGGCACCTGCAGGTTGGCTTTTTTCAATAATTGAAAGTACGTTTTAAAATCAACCATGCCTTCTCCCAGTGGTACATCCTGCACAATCCATTGACTACCTTTCTTCTCCCAGCGAAAATCTTTTATTGGAATAGTTTTGATCTGCGGCAATAATAAACGAACGCCATTCGGCCAGGATGTTCCTCCTTCGACCGTAGCGTGTCGGATATCATACTGAATACCCATATACTGAGGGTTGGCCTTTTTAAGAATTTCCCAAAGCTCCCAGATCGACGCACCGACTAATAAACCCGCGTGATTTTGATAGCATCCAACTAAATTCAGGCGCTTGTTCAGTTCTCCTAACGCTTGTAACTGGTTCTGAAACTGTAGAATCGAGTCTGGCATGGAGCGCTTATCGTCATAGGCATACCATTTCATCCGATATGCCTTATAGCCTAATTTAGCGGCCGTCTCCAGCAGCTGTCGGTCAGTCGGATTGGTCGCGTCGCCGACGGCTGTGGTCATCAATTTAGGTGGAAGTCCGGCTTTTTTTAGCGCATCAACCGCTTTTGGCAAATCGTCCTCTACACGCTCAGGTACCACATGGCCATCGGGACGAACGGTTAGGTCAACTCCATCGAACCCCATACTGGCCGCAGCATCGGCCATATCGGTGTAGTTCAGAAATTGCAGATGTTTCGAGAAAATATGAATGTCGGGCAAGTATGTTTCGACCCGATTAATCGACTGATTCATAGCCGAAGGTAGCAATGGCAATGAGCCAGCAACCAGCGTAGCCTGTTTCAGAAAATAACGACGAGAATGCAAGGAGTCCATGCTCATCTAAATACCATTTTAGGCAAATTCTACCAATACCTGCCCTTTTTCGACCCGATCACCTTTGCTAACTCGAATAGTTTTTATTGTCGCATCAGCAGGTGCCTTCAACATGTTTTCCATCTTCATAGCTTCCAGAATCAGCAAGCTATCCCCCTTACGAACCTCATCACCCGGTTGTACACTAATGCCCACAATTAAACCAGGCATTGGCGCTTTTAGCTCATTAATTTTTGCACTGGCCAACGTACCCATGCCCATTTTTTCAAGCAGCTGGTCGAAACGATCTTTTAGTTTTACTGGATAAATATGCCCATTTATCTTCAGCGTGACCGTTTTCTCGGCTGTGTTCAGTTCCAGTACTTCGGCTGTGAATGAGCGATTCTGGTGTAAAATATGGAACGTCCGATCAGAAAGTTTGACCAGGTCCCAGGCAAATAGTTCGCCGTTGAGCGTCTGGCCTTCGGGAAGAAAGTCAATTGAGAAAGGAGCAAGTTCCGAGTCGACAAGCGTTGCGGTATACATATTTTTTTGGTTTCGCCGGGTTAATTGTTTTGAAGAAAATAAACTACGATTTATTTACCAGCCAGATTCCAGCTAAACATACGCCCATTCCGGCAAATTGCACCAGATAGATGGTTTCGCCATCTAAAACACCCCACATCAAGGCAACAATGGGAATTAGATATGTGACCGAAGCAGCAAATAAAGGCGAGGCCAGTTGCATAATCCGATTAAAAAAGATCGACATTAAGCCCGAGCCAAATACGCCAAGGGTAACCAATGCCCCCAATGACCAGTTATTTTCATGCGTAATAACCCGGCTCAAAAAATCGGTCGGCATAAGCGTGAGTAGGGCGATTGGACCCGCAAAAGCAAACAGCCAAGCGGTCGATATGAGTGCAGGAAGGTGGCTCAAGTAGCGCCCAATCAGGTTTGTATTCAGACCATAACAAATTGTGGCCAGTACAACCAAAAGCGCATATTTATTTAGTTGAAATGAACCCGTTGCACTAAAAAATACCAAGAGTAACGAGCCCGCCAAACCAAGTAAAATACCAGCAGCTTGCCGAATCTTGAGCGATTGCCCGAAAAATACCCCACCAAGAATCAGCGTAAATAATGGACTTAGTGAATTTAAGGCACCGGCTAACGAGCTGTTGAGATGCGCACCTGCCTCGGCAAATAGAAAGGCCGGGACAACAAACCCAATTACAGCCGATGCCAGCAAGGCTACCCAGCGGTGTCGAACGGCCACACGAACATCGGCCTGACGGCTTTGCCTCGCCAGAAAAGGCGTAAAGAAGAAAAGTGCAAAGACTAATCGCCCAGCCCCAACCTGCTCTGGCGGAAAGGAAACCAGACTACGTTTGATTAGAATAAATGAACTGCCCCAGACCAACGCGAGCGCACAAAGCAGTATCCAGGCTAATAGTGGTCGTTTCTGAGGAATTACGACAGGTTCTTCAGCAGTCATTGTTGAGGTAGAATTACAGAAACTGCAAGATAGTTTTTTATGCGAAAATCCGGCTAGTCCTGTAATTCAGTCGACCCCAACATGAAAATTAAGCAATCAGCGCAATGTCGTAGGTTTCAGCTATTTCATCCAGAATAGCACTTACGCCACTATACGAATCGGTGGTCACTAAGCGCATCCGATAAGGTTTGAAATCGGGTAGTCCTTTGAAATAATTGGCATAATGTCGACGCATCTCAAAGAGTCCTACAATTTCTCCTTTCCAGCGAATCGAAAAATCAAGATGCTGACGGCATACCGCTACCCGGTCAGAAATGGTAGGTGGAGACAAATGCTGGCCTGTTTTAACAAAGTGTTTGATTTCGTTAAAAATCCAGGGATGCCCAATACTGGCCCGACCAATCATTACCCCATCTACCCCATAACGGTTTTTATACTCCAGCGCTTTTTCAGGCGAGTCAATATCACCATTACCAAATATGGGAATTTGAATCCGTGGATTTTCTTTAATACGACCAATAAGCGTCCAATCGGCTTCACCTTTATACATCTGTACGCGCGTACGTCCGTGAATCGTTAACGCCTTTATCCCGATGTCTTGCAAACGTTCTGCGACTTCACCAATATTCTTCGTGCTCTCATCCCAACCCAGTCGGGTCTTCACTGTCACGGGCAAGTGGGTGGCTTTTACAACAGATTCGGTCATCCGAACCATTTTAGGAATATCCTGCAACAAAGCGGCTCCAGCGCCCCGGCAAGCTACATTCTTAACAGGACAACCGTAATTAATATCGATCAGATCGGGATTGGCTCGCGTGGCAATATGAGCGCATTCGCCCATGGTTTCTACATCCGAACCGAAAAGTTGAATGCCGATAGGACGCTCATACTCAAAAATATCCAGTTTCTGAACACTCTTGGCGGCATCACGAATCAACCCCTCCGACGAAATAAATTCGGTGTACATCAGATCGGCTCCGTTGGCTTTGCATACTGCCCGAAACGGTGGATCACTAACGTCCTCCATCGGTGCCAGTAGCAGTGGAAAATCCGGAAGTTGTATCGTACCAATATTGACCATTTTTGTTTCAATGGGTTCCCAAACCCAGCTCTATTTTCGTTTAATTAATTGAGCAGTAATTAAAACTACCCGCAAAGGATGTACAAGTTACGATTTGCCCGGCAGTTTGGTTCCGTTGATCTGCGAAGCAACTCAAGCGAAAAACATTCTTCGTAACTCGTATTGCGTATATTTACCGAAATTATGCAACCACTCCACTTTCAAGAAGCCTCCAATTCACGGCCACCTACCATTGGTGGGCTGACTATGCTTGTCGGTTTTATCCTAATCGGAGGTGTTGTCAGCACTTATCTTTTGCTTGGTATTCTGGCACTGAGTAAAGGAATGGACTTTACAGAAACGCAGGGTTACCTGAAAGAACTAGCCATTAACCCAACCGGCACACCCGCCAACTGGTATGAGTTAATGTTGCTTCAGGCCGTTAACCACCTCGGTACGTTTTTCCTCCCCTCTTTATTGTATTGGTATGCGATTGAACGACGAACGTGGGATCAGTTTAACCCTCGGCCCGTTTCGGCAGTAGCTGGATTTAGTATCGTCGTCCTTATCGTCATTGCGTTTATGCCATTCGATGGGTTGATTATCGAATGGAACCAGAATCTCCACCTACCCCAAACCCTGGCGCCCATTGAGCAATGGATGCGCGATCAGGAACAAAAGCTATCAGGACTGACAAAGTACCTTACTTCGTTTAAAACAGTCGGCCAATTGCTGATTGCAATTCTTGTCATTGCGGTTATTCCGGCCCTTGGCGAAGAAACGCTATTCCGGGGTATTTTACAACGTAATCTCATCCGCTGGACAGGCAATGCCCATCTGGGAATTTGGCTGGCAGCTGCCTTATTCAGTGCTATTCACGTACAATTTCTGGGCTTTTTTCCCCGAATGTTACTTGGTGCCTTATTTGGCTATTTATATCTGTGGTCAGGCAATCTTTGGGTATCTATTTTAGCCCATTTCGTCAACAATGGTTTTACTGTTGTGATGGTCTATTTACACCAGAAGGAAATGACTACCATGGATATTGAAAGCACAGAGACCGTACCAATTCTGGGTTCATTGGTTGCCTTACTGGTTACGACGGGCCTCTTATATTATTTTAAGCAGATAAATTCAGAGCAGACGTAGAAACTGGTCGGCCAGTACGATTTCTCTTTACAATACCATGACCGAAACCTGGGAATCAATCTATACAAGCCCGCTACCTCACCGGGCCGAACTGGCAAAGGCTTTATTGCTCGAACACGACATTCCGGCAGTAGTCATTAATAAACAAAGTAGTAGTTATCCTAGTATTGGCTGGGGAAAGAGCGAGGTTCATGTGCTGGCTAAAGACGCTGTTCTGGCCAAAGTAATCCTGGAAAATGAAGCAACGTTTAGCTAACTTATCGAACCTGCAACAACGAGTTATTGCGGCTGTGGCAGGTGTTCCGTTTATTCTGTTTATGATCTGGTATGATGCCTGGACGTTTGCGCTACTCTTTTGCGTAGTCAGTGCACTCACCCAGCGCGAATTTTACCGTCTGCTCGGCCTCGATGGATTTGAACCGCTTACAGCCTACGGCACCGTTGTAGGCTGCATGATTTGCATTCTGGCTTATTTTGTTGAAACCGATCAAATTGGCACGGGTAATTATTTTCTGATTTGTCCGGCTTCCTCCATGATTTTCCTGATCAAGCTCTATAAGAAGCGCGACATGAAGCCTTTTACCAATATCGGCTTCACGTTTCTTGGGATTATCTATGTGGCCATGCCGTTTGCCCTTTTAATCATTTTAGCCTTGCAGGGCGGCACCTACCATCCGGCTATTATTACGGGCTGCTTACTGTTACTCTGGGCCAGTGATATCGGAGCCTATTTTGCCGGAACTAAATTCGGCCGACGTAAACTATTTGAGCGGGTTTCTCCCAAGAAATCCTGGGAAGGTAGTATTGGTGGTGCAGCAGCAGCTGGCCTGATAGCCCTTGGGTTAACCTTCTGGGCGCCCGAGCTCAAACCCTGGCAATGGTATTGCGTTGGCGGTATTATTGTCGTCACCGGCACCTACGGCGATCTGGTAGAGTCATTATTTAAACGTAGCATCGCGATTAAGGACTCAGGCAGCAGCATTCCGGGGCACGGTGGATTTTTAGATCGATTTGATGGGCTGTTACTTGCCGCACCATTTATTATCACCTTCCTCAAATTGTTCGCGTAAACCAGGCATAAGCTCAACTTTTACAGGCAATTAGATAATCTTTTACTGCCGACTCCCAGTCCGTACCTATCCGAAATTGATCCGTTAAAATTCGATTACAGGGTCTTAAATAACCTTAAATCAAATTTTAGTTGGGGCAATTTCCAGTCATAATGCTTAAATTTGACAGGGTATCCGTACTAATCTTTCTTAAAATTCGGGTAGCCGAAACCTTATACTGCCTTTTACTAGTTTACGTTGTAGTTTAGATTGTAGGTCTATGAAGAAGTCATTGACGTTATTGGTTTTTATTCTGGTGTTGTCTGCCTTAGCGGGACTCTTTACGACCGTACAGGCGCAAGGGCAGGAACGACAGATAACGTTTACAGGTTTTATCACCGGAGGTAAAACCAATGATGCTTTGCCAGGTGCCTACATTTACATTCCAAAAGCGGGCAAAGGCGTTTTAGCAGCCCCCAATGGCTACTTTGCGTTACCTGTGTTTCCAGGCGATAGTGTTATTTTCAGCTATGTCGGTTTCCGGACTCAATATCACATTATTCCCCGTCGGATAACAGACCTTACGTATTCGGCCGTAGTAGCGTTGCAGGAAGATGTTAAAACGCTGGCAGAGGTAAAGGTTTATCCATATGCTACGGAAGAGCTATTTAAAGAGGCCTTTGTGAACCTGAAACTCCCCGACGAGAAAGAGCGGGAGAATCTGGCCAAAAACATGGACCCGACGGTTATTATGCGTCAGGCAGCCACAATGCCAATGGGAGCACTGGCTAACCACCAGAATTTCGTGAATCAACAGTTCTTCGGACGAGAGTCTATTATTGGCCGCAGTGCTACGCCTACATTCGCTTTTACTAACCCGTTTGCCTGGGCTAATTTCATTCGCTCCGTTAAGCGTGGCGACCTAAAGACTAAAGAGTGGCGAAGCGAAATCAACAAGGCTCCTCGCGAAAACGTATCCCGAAAAGATATTCTGAATGAAACCAACTAATTCAGCATTGCTTTCCTTTAGCTGGCTGAATTAGGTTCCCATATTTTGAGCTGGATATCCGCTCCATCAAAAACTCCATAGGTTTTAGCGGAAACCCATTCGCCGAGATTGATATAGCGGCTGTTAGATGTTACGGCTAAATCTAGTGGTAGATGCCGGTGACCAAAAATGTAAAAATCGTGGTGCGTTTTGGTTTCTACTTCTTTTGAGTATAGCCAAAGCCATTCCCGCTCTTCGCCCAGAAAATGCTCCTCCCCTTTCTTCTGGTTGCTGATCCGGCTTCGGCGCGACCAGGCATGAGCTAGACCAATACCCAAATCGGGGTGTACCCAACGAAATAGTTGGCGAGCTAAACCGCTTTCAAAAACCGTTTTGAGACGTTTATAGACATAGTCACCCGGCCCTAGCCCATCGCCGTGGCCTATGAAAAATCGTTTTTCGCCAATGTTATAGCGACGTGGCTCCCGATAGATAGGAATTCCCATTTCCTGCGTAAAGTAATCGTTCATCCACATATCATGGTTACCCGTAAAAAGCACAATACGGATACCGGCATCGGTGAGTTCAGCGAGTTTGCCCTGCAGGCGGATGAATCCTTTGGGAATGCTTTTTTTGTATTCAAACCAGAAATCGAATACATCCCCGACCAGAAATATCACATCGGCATCGGCTCGGATGGTATCGAGCCAGTTAACAATAATCCGCTCCCGGTCGCGGCTTTGTTGATGCGAGGGAGTTCCTAAATGAAAATCAGAAGCGAAATAGACTTTTCGACCAGAAGCAAGGGGAATGGTTTCGATCTCGGACATGGATGCGGTTTATTCTGCCGCAAAACTACATAACGAAACCCGATACGGATATAGAAAGAAGCGATTGGGTGTACCTTTTTCTATTCTGATCATCTATTCATGCCGAACCGTCAATGAATATTTTTTCTCAGTTGTATCGCTAATAGGCTATCGGTGGTTAATTACTGACTGACGATAAAAGGTACTAGAAAGTCCTTCACTAACAGTCTTTTACAAAACCCAAAAATCTGTTTTTCAAATTAAAAACGTCGATTTAATCGTCTAGAAATAAGAATATTGGTCAATTAACGAGTAGGCTTGTCGATTTTCTGATCATGTAAAAACATCCGGCTGACTAAAATGGTATTTAAGAAAACGCTAATTTTGGCTTTTCTCCAAATAGACCATGAAAATCAAATCGCTACTACTGGCCTTTCCCGTACTTTGTTTAGCCTGCAGTAACCCTGGTTCTGACACTTCTGATCCAGCTAGCCAAATGGATGCCAGCCCTATTCTGGCCAAAAAAGTGGCAGGCGTCAACACGCTATCTGTCGATTTTGGGTACGACGAACCCTGCAACATTTTAGGCGAAGAGTATGTCCGCAGCACCTTTAATTTAGGCGAAAAAACAGAATTAGAAGAAGGCCACGGACACAACGGCTGCGAATTCACCTGGGAAGGGAATAAAGTTCTTGTTTCCTTTGGTGGATCGAAACCTTATCCGTCTATAAATCAGGCTGAATATCTTTTCGACAAGATGTATCAGAATAAACCAGCTGCCGCTCCTGCTCCGGTCGCTGAAGTTCCTGAAACTGCAACTGTCAGTAGCTCAGAAGGCACTAGCCCTGAAGCCATCGTTACCGATGAAGAAGCTACCGAATCTCATTCGACCGATGATCACCAGCCACAACATGGCGGTGTAACCGCTGCTGCTACGCATACAGAGCATGCCGCTAGCACGGGTCATTACGAAGCGGTTCCAAATGTTGGTGATAAAGCCGTTTGGGATGCAACAACTGGCGCGCTACACGTTCTCTACAACAATCACATCATCAATGTGACCGTTGAAACAAAAGGTAAAGCTGAAGCGAAAAAAGAACAGGCGCAAAGCTTAGCCGAAGTGCTCATTGAAAAAATCGCCGATAACGAATACGTTCGTCGCTTGTAATAGGCATATATAATTTCATAAAAAGAGCCGCTTAGATTACTAAGCGGCTCTTTTTTATGTACGCATGTCTGTTTAAACTTATCCTTTTACAGAAAATACTAGACTATTTTTGTCATTTCGACGTCAGGAGGAATCCGCTCCGGCGGCCCGGTCAAAGTTCCTCATAAGTCAAGCTCGAGATTCCTCCTGATGTCGGAATGACAAAAAACAGATACATGTATAAAGATCTAGATTACACAGGTACCTGCTCAAATACAACCGCTGGTTGGGAAGCATCTTTGAATGCTTTACGCGGACGAATATTCAGCGTCTGGAATAACTCCTGATCGGCGTCGCCATCAGGGTTTGGGGTTGTCAGGAGCTTGTCTCCGGCAAAGATCGAGTTGGCACCCGCCAGAAAGCATAAAGCCTGCTCTTCGGTATTCATACGAACTCGTCCGGCCGATAAGCGAACCATGGCTTTCGGCATAATGATACGCGCCGTAGCAATCATCCGAATCATTTCCCAAACCGATACGCGTGGCTGATCTTCTAACGGTGTACCTTCTACAGGCACCAACGCGTTCACCGGAACTGACTCAGGGTGTTGGGGTAACGTAGCCAACGTATGCAGCATACCGATACGATCCTGGTCGGATTCGCCCATCCCGATAATACCTCCCGAGCAGACTGAAATACCTGCTTTGCGGGCATGACCAAGCGTATCTAGGCGATCATCGTAGGTGCGTGTGCTGATGATGTCGCCGTAAAACTCTTCGCTGGTATCGAGATTGTGGTTATAGGCATATAGGCCTGCATCTTTCAGTTTTTGCGCCTGGCTTTCGGTAAGCATACCTAGCGTGCAGCAAACCTCAAGGCCCATTTCGTTGACACCCTGCACCATGTCGAGCACTTTATCGAAATCACTATTGTCGCGCACTTCGCGCCAGGCAGCTCCCATACAGAAACGTGTACTGCCCGTATCTTTGGCCCGTTGTGCGGCTGTTAACACCTCGCTCACTTCCATCAGTTTGTGAACTTTCACGGCGGTATGGTAGCGCGCTGCCTGTGGGCAATAAGCACAATCTTCGGGACAGCCGCCCGTCTTGACCGATAGCAAAGTACAGACCTGCACTTCTTGCGGATCATGGTGCTGACGATGAACGGTAGCAGCCCGATACATCAAATCCAGTACGGGTGAATTATAAATCTCGGCTATTTCAGCACGGGTCCAATCGGTACGAAGCATAGCGCTGGGTAAATTAAGTAAGCTAGTAAAAGGGTCAAAAATAGCCAGTGAAGTGCTTCGGTGCAAATAAGAAGAGGAATCCTACACTACCTGATTAGTTCTCAATGGAAAATTTTGAATATGTGTGAGATTCCTGTCGTTTTGAAATCCTACAACTGATACGTCTTCGTATAAGCTTCTCTAATTTTTGTATGATCTCTGTTCTATTAAAAGTAATTTATTTCCTATAACCTCTTTAGTAGTACATATAAGTTACCATTTGATGCATAATTCTCATAGTTCCAATTTATACTTTTAGAATTAGTTGTGCGCTTAAAATAAACAATACCGTTACCGTCGAATTCAGAAACGTACATCCACAACCATAAAACGTTAACCAAAACTAGTTTAGATGAAACCCCTCTATACCCTATTTACGTTCTTCTTGATTACTAGCGAATTAGCAGTTGCTCAGAAATCCGCTGTTATCCGATTATTATTTCAACCAGACTTGTCCATGAATACGCCCGGTCGTCTGTTTGCCATCGATTCTGTAATTGATGCCCGACTAGACACCCTAAATCGTATTGGAGCCTGGCAATATGCATCAGGAAAAACGGCTGAAATCCAACTTAAAAGTGGCTTTCAGTCTACACTGACCAATTTTATAATTAACTCCTTACCGAATGTCGACAACAAACTACCCTCTTATGCACTCACAATTCATGAATTTACGGTTAGTGGCACACCACAGACTACCCATTTTGATCTCGCCCTTACCTTCTCGAAGTATATCAATAGCTCACAGATAACAAACAAGTCTCCTTCTGTGAGTACTACACAACAAATGGAGCCGGTTTACAATGTCGATCTCATTGTTGAGAACAGCAGTAAAACCATCGCCGAAGTACTCAAGCAAGGTATAGCCATAGCCTTCCTTAAATTCAACAAGTTTTTGGCAAATCCGACTACTGAGCCAGCCGTTTACAGCGATTTAGCGTTAGAAGCCGCTAATGCAGCTAGAGATCTGAATCTTGCACCAGCTATCTATGATAGCACAAAAAGCAATGAAGACAACTTACTCCGTTGCAAGCAGCTTAGGCCAGGTGTTTACCAGAACTTTAGTGATCTAAGACAAAATCGCCCATCATTGATTGGCAAGTTAGTAGTTGAGGAAAAAAACGGCTTCGCTGACTTGAGAAAGTCTACTGGCTCTCGGTCTAAAAACAGTTTCTTTGGCTTCAGTGATGGCAAAAATCTCTTTATCAGTAAACGTTACCAGAGTGGAAGCTCAGCCCGACAGTTTGTTAAAGTGAAAAGTATGGGGCGTTATTTACTCTGGATTGACAATTATATTAGCTCAAGTATAATTTCCGGCGCATCATTTGGCCTAATAGGCCTTGTGGCTACGTATACCGATAAAGACTGTATAGCCCTGGATATGCAAACAGGTGGAGTTTTCAGAATAACACAGGATAAATTGAAGGAGATGCTATCAGGTCAAGATGATTTATTGAACGAACTTGCTATGCTGCCTAATCCGGGAAATGGACCAGAGCAGTATCGTTTGCTGGAAAAATTAAATCAACGCAATTATCCTACCATAACCCACTGAAACAGCTCTCCTCACTCTACCATCAGGGCAATCGATACCCTACCAGGTAATCTCCCAGCTTGGTTCCTAACTTACCATGCCCTCCGGCGGCTATCACCACGTATTGTTGTCCATTCACCTGATAGGTCATAGGAGTCGCCTGTCCGCTTGCCGGCAGAGGAACTTCCCATTGCAGGCTACCATCCTGTGTTTTAAAGGCACGTAAGTGGCCATCTAAACTGGCCGCTACGAAGACAAGTCCGCCCGCTGTGGCAATGGCTCCTCCGAAGTTTAACGAACCCCATTGCTTAGCTTCTGGGTATTTATTGATATCCATCATATAGCCTAAAGGTACTTCCCATTCCAGCGTTCCCTTTTTGAGGTTGATAGCCGCTAATGTTCCCCAGGGCGGTGGCGTTTGCATTTGAATGCCTCGTTCATCTCGAGTGAACATATAGCTACGTTTTAATACATAGGGTGTCCCCGACTGCATTCCGGTTTCGGCCCGAAGTAAATCCTGATCATTTTTTACCGATTCGGCCAACTTTTCCCGTTCCAGTAGTCGAATAACAGCCGCCATCCGGTTCACATTGGTGATCAACAAACCCGATGTGGGGTCATAACACATACCTCCCCAATGGATACCTCCCACGTTACCCGGTGTCATCAGGCTGCCCTGTAATGAAGGTGGCGTATAGATGCCTTGATACAAAAGCCCATCAATTCGTTTTTGAGCAATAGCTTTATCGGCAGGGGTCATGCCCCAGGCTTCTACTTTTTGTAAGCCCAATGCAGGTAGCATTGTCGGGAAGGGCTGCGTCGGAAACGCTTCTTCACCCGGAATAGTCGATTTTGGAACGGGGCGCTCCTCGACTAGTAACAAGGGTACTCCTGTCTCCCGATTCAGGATAAAGACAAAGCCCATTTTTGTACCGGCGGCCACCGCTGGCACCGTTTTACCATTGAGGGTAAAGGGAAAAAGCAACGGCTGCGACGCATTGTCGTAATCCCATAAATCGTGGTGAACCGTCTGAAAACTCCAGACGACTTTGCCCGTCGAGGCCCGAATCGCCACAATGGAACTGGCATAAAGATTTTTTCCCAGGCGCTCACCTCCATAATAATCAGGGCTCGGGCTAGTCGTTGGAATAAACACCAGATCTCGCTCAGCATCGGCAGAAATAATGGACCAGGCATTCGCAGCGCCGGTTTGATTAGCATTAGGGCCTTTCCAGGTCTCGAAACCAGCTTCTCCTTTTAGGCGGGGAATTGGGTCCCAACTCCAGCGTAAAGCACCTGTTACGGCATCATACGCCCGTACGACACCCCGATCATAATTGAACCGCTGATTATCGCCCATCGACGAGCCTACCACAACAGTATTCCCGATAATCGCGGGTGGCGACGTAACGCTAATGTTGCCCACTCCCGCCCGTAAATCCACACTACCCGCTTTGCCGAACGTGGCTATGGGTTTACCGGTAAGGGCGTCCAGCGCGATCAGCCGTCCATCAATCGTGGCTACAAAAATACGTTTTGAGGTTCCGCCCGTTACTTGCTTATCGTTTGGGGCAGGCCAGACAGAAACACCGCGCGACGTCAATTCGGATAAATCCTGGCGCAGGTACACGTCAGGATTGTAGTCCCATTTCTTTTGCCCAGTAGCTGCATCAACCGCAAAAACCCGCGAGGTGGGCGTACTAAAGAAAAGCGTTCCGTCAACCATAATGGGCGTGGCTTCGAAAGCGGCTTTTTCTTCGGCAGAGGTCCCTTTGTAATGCTCTAACTCGCCCGTTCGGAACGTCCAGGCTACGGTTAATTGCTTCACATTGCCCGGATTGATTTGCGTCAGTGGTGAAAACCGCATGCCACCTGCATCGTTCCCGTAAGCAGGCCATTCGACTGAATTGGCAGGTTGTTTTTGTACTGGCTGAGCACAGACGGCAACAGACAGAAGACTAAGTATGATCAGGTGAATAAGCTGATTTTTCATGTCAGAAGATTTAGAGTAGTCTTACTTTGCTTTGAGGCCGAACAGCACTCGCGTTAGCTTAAACGGCCTGATTACCAGCAGATACACAACAATACAGGCAACTAATGTGGAAAGGCTTACCACCAGAAATCCATCGTAAACACCCAGATTCGTTCTTTTTAAAACCGCATAGCCAATGAGAACAATTACAGTCTGATGGAGAATATAAAACGGATAAACAGCTTCGTTCAGCCTCGGTAAAATTGGCTTACTGATGTTTAAGTAGCGATACCCATACGCTACTGTCGCCAGCACCGAAGCCACCATCAGGCATTGCCGGTTCGTAAAGTATGTGAAGTCGAGCCAGAAGACTGTATCAATCTCATCGAACGTAAACCAGTAATTCATCCCGTACATAACGACCGTAAAGACAAGTGTTGCGACCAGGAAAATATGGCGTTGTTCAGTAAGGATTGCCCAGAACTCCTGTCGACTCACCAGCAAATATCCAAACCAGAACAGCAACAGGTTTTCGGCAAAATAGGCCCAGTCATTTAGTAGGGCATGGGTCTCGTCCGGGAAATACGGACGGAGCGCATACTGGCTAGCCAGGATACTGACAGCCATGATCCAGAATGCACCACCAGGTAACGCAATCAGGCGACCAAAACCAGTCGTGAATCGTTGCCCACTGGCGGATTTCAACCAGCTAAATACAGGAATACTTAGCAACGAGAACAGAAATAAATACGTAACAAACCATAGATGGTGCCAGCTAAAAGCCCCACCCGTTCCCCCATCTTGATAAGGCTGAAATTTAAACACCTCTGGGTAAAACTCGCTGTAACTCCCCGAAAACCGACCACGAAACAACCACTCGATATATATCTGGGGCGGCACAATAACGAACATCCCAAATACAAGCGGAATAAAAAGTCGCCGAATACGTTCGCCAGCGTATAGACTAAATGACCGTTTTCGTAAGGCAAAAAATGTTCCGGCTCCGGAGATTAAGAAGAGCAGGGGCATCCGCCATTGGTGAAGCCACCGCATCAGCAGTTCCATTGGCCGACTATGTTCGTCGCTGTTAATATGCCAGCCCCAGGACACATAGATCATGCCCGTATGGTAAAATAACAGGATGAGAATGGCAATGATGCGGAGCCAGTCAAGATCGTATCGGCGCGGGTTAAGTGTTGGAAGCACTGGATCAGTGGTTCGTTGAAGCAGTGTCGGCTGCATAGTTTTTGCAGATTTAGTTTATGCTGCAAAAGTGCCTTCACAAAGCCCCAAACGACCTATTTCCCGGCAATAACGAAGTTCGTGCCGACCGGGACGAACTTCGTTCTGACATTAAGCTCCCTGTTTCAGTCCCTTTGTTCGGTACTGTGCGGGGGTCAGGTTGGTTAGCCGCTTAAAAGCGGTATGGAAAGCTGAAGGCGAATTGTAGCCAACACGCTCGGCAATCTCATCGATTTTCAAATGGGCCGTTGTGGTATCCGTCAGCAATCGTTGCGCTTCGGCAATCCGGTAAGTCGCCAGCCAGTCGAAGAAGTTTTGCCCTAACCGATCATTCAGTAATTGCGACAGGTGGTGTGGGCTGGTGTTTAACCGACTGGCAAGTTTGGGTAACGATACGTCGCTATCGAGGTAGGGTTTTTCGGATTCAATCAATCGGGCAAGTTTTGTCAGAACAGCGTCTTCAACCTCTTCCGATAAGGCCGATTTTTCGTATTTCTTTTTGGGTTCGACCGTTGAATCTGGTTCACTAATTTTTGGTTCTGCAATCGGTTCGTCTCGTAAGAAATCGGACCGACTCATCACTAAAAAACTGTTCGTGTAAATCGTGATCGCGATGTATGTTGCCAGCAAGTAGTCGCCAACATCACGAACAAACTGCGGCTTAACCAGAGCAATCAGAAAGGGCACTAAGGCAAACAACCAACTCGGTAAACGAAGGGATTTTAATTTGGTTGAAGAGCGTAATGACGCGCCTTGCCGACTCGCTTTCCGGATAGCCAGTAACGCCAGAATAGCATAGATAAAACAGCTAACAAGCGTCATCTCGCTAATAAGATGGCGTAGTTCAGTGACATCCTCCTCCCAATAAAGATGCTGTTTTATAAACGGTAATTCAGGGTGCTGTGAATGGATATAGGAGTTGTATTTAAATTCAATGGGCTGGTAAAACCAGGTTGCCGAATTAATAAGCCAGATACCAAACGGCACTAAATGCCAACCCCAACGCCGGGGCAATCGCTGCCAAAGTCGACTGAAAACGAAAAAATAGAACAGTGGTCCCAGTAAGAAATTGAATGGCTCAGAAAAATCGACCGTCCATAATAGCCGAAATGTATAGTTGGTATAGTTTAAAAATATTTCTCCACTGATTGCGGATAAAACCAACATAAATAGCCCATGACACCGGTTGGAGATGTTCTTCCCCCGCTCTCCTGTCAGGAAGAAAATACCCAGGAACAGACCCTGTGCAACACCAAGGAAAATGATGAGTGCAAATAGGTCAAGATGAATGGGAAGCGTTTGCATGTAAACAGTATTACGTAGCGAAGATAAAAAAAAAGACCTATAAGGTTTTAAAAACCTTATAGGTCTGGATTACGTAAACCAAACTTTAACCTAATGAATCGTAATCTCAAAAGGCATTCGCATTTGAATACCTTCCAGGGTTTTAAGTTTTTTCAGATACTTTACATAAGGTGCCAGTTCGCCAAGTTGGGCCTGAATCCGGCTTTCTTCGTCACCCCCAAACGAATTCATCACCTGCTCGAAGAATGGTTTCTTACGAGGCTGGTAACGTAATTTATAATCGCCTTCTTTCAGCTTAGCCGATTGCGCAGCTAATTCAATGGCATCGTCCAGACCACCTATTTTGTCAACCAAACCAATAGCTTTGCCCTGGCTACCCGTCCAGACACGGCCACCCGCAATAGCCCGGATGCTATCCACTGGCAATTTGCGGCCTGCCGCGGCTTTACCCGTGAATTGTGCATAAATCCGCTCGGTCGACCGTTGCATAGTTTGCTTCTGGAACGGTGTCATCTCGTGGGTACCCGTTGGAAAATCAGCGTTTTCGTTGGTTTTTACGCGATCGTACGTAACACCGAGCTTGTCTTTAAAGAAGGTTTCCGTGTTGAAGAGCAGCGAAAATACCCCAATAGACCCAGTAATGGTGTTGGGTTGAGCAACAATTTTGTTGCAGCCCATGAGCATGTAATAGCCTCCCGAAGCCGCATAATCGGACATTGAGCCAATAACGGGTTTAGCTTTCTTAGCCAATTCAACCTCACGATACATTACGTCCGACGCCAACGCGCTGCCTCCACCTGAGTTTACTCGAAGCACAATGGCTTTCACTTTATCGTCTAAACGAGCCTTCCGTAATTCCTCAACGATGGTTTCAGAACCAATGCTATTGTCTCCACTTTTACCCGAATGAATATCGCCCGAAGCGATAATGACGGCAATCCGATTCGAGCCAGATCCTTCTTCATCCTGAGTATCAGATTTTTCGTATTTACTCAGCGAAATGTAATTGATTTTCTTTTTCTCATTGATGCCGACTTGCTTCCGAATCACAGCTTCCAGTTCGTCCTGATAGCCCACGTTCGTAATTAGTTTGGTACGGAGTGCATCTTCGGGTTTCTGAATCGTCAGATTGTCGGCATAGCGTTTCAGCGAATCGACCCGAAGGTTACGGCTTTGCGCTACCCGAACCAGCATATGGTCGTTGATCGAGTTCAGGAATGAGGTCACCTGACGCTTGTTTGGTTCACTCATATTCTCCCGAATGAACGGTTCAACGGCGCTTTTAAACTCGCCTACCCGGAAAATCTCGGGCTTTAAGCCCAACTTATCCAACGTGCCTTTAAAGAAGGACAGTTCGGCATTGAGACCATTCCATTCCAGTTCGCCAGCCGGATTCAGGTAAATTTTATCGGCAACCGATGCGATGTAGTACCCTTTCTCGCTCATGCCCTCAGAATAGGCATATATAAATTTCTTTGACTGTTTGAAGTCGATAAGGGCATTACGAACTTCTTCAACAGTAGCCCAGCCAGCCTGTGGGTCTTCGGTCTGGAGGTAGATACCGCTAATGTTATCATCCTCTTTGGCATTCTTCAGGGTTTTCTTCAACTCGACCAAGCCAAGCGCATCGCCCGTACCCATAATAGGCCCAAAACCCTCAAAGGGGTTCTCGCTACTCCGCTCTTCAATGGGTTTATCTAAATCTATTTTCAGTACTGAATTCGCTTTTACATCCGTTTTCTGATCGCTGGACGACGACAAGGCAGCCGCAAAGCCAATAAGAATCAGAAAGCCAACAAACGAAAACAGTATCAGACCGATAATGGTAGCCAGAACATATTTAAGAAACTGTCGCATGTATTAAAATAAATGTGAGACCCTTGTTAACAGGTTATTACAAATATAGCCCGGAAGTAAATTCCCAGGCTATAAAAGTGTTGAAAGCGTAAAACAGCGGACGAATGGTCCCTTTATTACATCAACTTATAATCGTTGATAGATGTTTGAATAACCTCCCAGGCTTCGGCTTGTCCGTAGATATTCGCCAGCTCCATAACGGCTGGTTCTTCGGGCAGATTTTTATACGTCAGGAAGTAGTGACGTAACCGTTTTACAACTGCTTCGGGCAATTGACCCAGCTCGGTATACTGACCATACATGGCATCGCCTTTCAAAACGGCGATAATTTTATCGTCGGCCTCTCCTTTATCGATAAGACGGAATCCACCAATGGGGATAGCCTGAAGAATAAGGTCACCGTGGGTAATTTCGCGTTCGGTTAACACACAGATATCCAGCGGGTCACCATCGCCCATTTCAACTGTTCGACCCGATTTTTCGGTTGCCAGTTTCGCTATCTGATCACCACAAAATGTTTGGGGAATAAAGCCGTAAAGCGCAGGTAATACGTTGGAATATTGCTGAGGTCGGTCAATTTTAAGGTAGCCTGTTGCTTTATCGATTTCGTACTTAACGGTATCGGTCGGTACAATCTCAACAAAGACAGTCACTTGTTTGGGCGCTAATTCGCCAATTGGGATACCATGCCAAGGATGCGCTTTAAAATTACTCTTCATTGCTTTTTACTATGGAGGTTGTTATTTATTAATACGTGTATTCAATTATATAGTCACTTTCTGTTCTGAAAACCCAACTCGCTCGGCAATCTGCAAATCGCCCGATTTACCCAGCGACTGTCGAACCAGCATTTCGCCCAGAAAACCCGCCAGGAACAACTGAACGCCCAAAATTATCGCAACTAAGCCGAAATAAAACAGGGGATTGTCGGTAGCGTTTCGAAATTTAACACCCTGCGCAATATTAATCAGCTTTTCAACGATCAGCCAGATGGCCAGCACGGTGCCTACGAAAAACGACAAGGTACCGAACGTACCGAAAAAGTGCATGGGCCGCTTACTGAACTTCTGGACAAACGCGATAACGAGTACATCCAGAAAACCATTGACAAAGCGTTCGAGGCCAAATTTAGTAGTACCGTATTTGCGCGCCCGGTGCTGAACTATTTTCTCGCCAATTTTACCAAACCCGTTCCAGTTGGCTACAATCGGCAGATTGCGGTGCATATCGCCATAGAGTGTTGGTGCTATGGTTTTAACAACTTTCTGCCGATATGCTTTTAGGCCGCAGTTGAAATCATGAAGCTGCACCCCGGAAATCCAGCGCGAAACCGAATTAAACAGTTTAGTCGGCAGCGTTTTCGTGATAGGATCGTAGCGTTTCTGCTTCCATCCTGACACCAGATCGAATTTCTCTTCGGTAATCATCCGGTACAATTCCGGTATTTCATCGGGGCTGTCCTGTAGATCGGCATCCATCGTAATGACTACCTGACCACGAGCCGCCTGAAAACCCGTTTGCAAACCCGCTGTCTTACCGTAGTTCCGATTAAACCGAATACCACGCACCGCCGAATTAGCCTGTGCCAGTCGTTCGATTACAGCCCACGACTCGTCGGTGCTGCCATCGTCAACGAACAGGATTTCGTATGTATACTGTTGTTCTGTTACGACTCGTACAATCCAGTCGTGCAGTTCGGGCAGCGACTCATCTTCGTTGTAGAGCGGAATCAGAACGGTTAGTTGAAGCAATTCTGACATTGGATTAAGGCTCCGTTAATTGATCAATTAACGCCTGAATTTTAGGTTTCAGTTCAGCCGTGTGTTTTGTAATGATACGCCAAAGAATTTCGGGTCGAATACCATAATATTCATGTACAAGTATATGTCGCAGGGCAATTATGGCACCCCAGTCAACTGTGTTATCTAATTACTGAATCTCATCAGTGATATGATTAGCGGCCTCTCCAACAATTTCCAGCGCTTTTACTACGGCAAATGTAGTTTTTATATCTACGGCAAACTCATCAAATGTTAGCCCCTCAATAAATATGTCAATCGTTTTTAAGGCATCCAGAATATGTTCAAGGCGGGCTTTGTTCGGCAATCTACCTTTCATAAATCAACTGTTTATCCTGATTTACAAAAGGAATTATGTATTTAGACAAAGTACCTTCACAAACTAAGTCCACTTTACGATTTAGTTTTTTTTCTAAATCCATCCACCAATGTATATATTCTAACCCAATTGGCTCTGAAAAATCAAGCTCGAGTAAAACATCTATGTCGCTATCGGCCTCTTGTTCACCCCTTGCAAACGACCCAAATAACCAGGCTCGCTCAACCGGTTTATCGGCAAAATAATGCTGAATCTCCTGCACAATCTGGCCTTTTTCCATAGTGAAAGCAACTAGTGATACGGCAAAGTTACTATTTTAAAACAGTAGGTAAAAATCGCTCAGTAAAGCTCGAAATTCTGATGTATAGGTTGCAGGCGGTGCCTTTCCATCAGCCTGACTTCGCGGATTAGTTTCGTAAATTCTCAGCGTTTCATCAATGATTGGCCCATCTACAAACGAAAAACCCGTAATCACCCGAAAAACAGGCTTCTTCTCATTGTGCTTTAGAAAAAGTCGTTGAAACGGTTTTAAACCCACTTCGTTCGCCAACTCCGTTAACTTTTCTGTTTCATAAGGAGGCAAGAGTACCCACCACTGCCCCTCTACCGTCAATAACCGAACAACAGCCTCAAGCAGTTCCGGAAAAGGTAACTCATCGGTATGAAGCGCCCTAGTTACCGCAGCATCGGGTGAGCGGAGATGGTTAGTGTAAAATGGGGGGTTTGTCAGGATTCGGTTGTAAAGTTTTCCCTTACCCCCGGCCCCTCTCCCGTTTTGGGAGAGGGAAGACGTTCTGTCTCCAAGTCTGCTCCCCTCTCCCGCTCTGGGAGAGGGGCCGGGGGTGAGGGGGAATTCTTGAATGCGGGTATGCACCACCTGCACCCGTTCCGCAAATGGGCTGGCAGCTACATTCTCACTAGCCTGACTAAAAGCGGCATCGTCTACCTCGACTGCATCTACACTCGCTGTTGGGTTGCGCTGTGCAGCCATCAACGCCAGCAAACCTGTCCCTGTACCGATGTCTAACACACGCCCGCCTACTCCTACGTCAGCATAGGCCCCCAGCACACAGGCATCCGTACAGACCTTCATGGCCGTACGATCCTGCTGAATGGTGAATTGCTTAAAGGAAAACAATGTGATGTATGATATAGGGTCGGGGCCGCCCGTGCGGTATGATGTATGATAGAAGGTGCATTTAATAGTTATACATCATACCGCACGGGCGGCCCCGACCCTATATCATACATCACCTTACTTTCTGCCAAAATCTGCCGGATTTTCGCCCCAGACCGTGGTTTCCCATTTCAGGACCGGGTTAGCGAATCGATGGGTTTTGAGCCAGGTTTCGGCCCGGTCGAGTAGTTCGAAGAGTTCGGCATTTCGGGATGTTTCCTCGAGTTTAGTGTTGGCCTTTTTCTTCTGAACCCAGCCAATAGCCGTTCTCGAATCAGAATACACGGGAATATTGCTGTTTTTCTGATGAAGCAACGCCAATGCATGAACAATAGCTAGAAACTCACCGATGTTATTGGTCCCATCGGCAAAAGGGCCTTTCAAAAACAGTTTTTGCTTGGTAGCCAGGTAAATACCCTGATATTCCATATCGCCGGTAGCCGTATTCCAGGCGGCATCGACAACCAAACTATCCTGAATAGGCAAGCCTACTAATCCATCTAGTTTCCCCTGTTTACCTGCCGGTTTAGTACCCTGACCGATATGAACATGAGGTTTATCTTTGAAGGCTTTAAGGGCGGCTGGCTCACTGTCGAATGATTTGAACAAGGGTTTAGGAAACCCATCTGTCTGAACTTTAGCTTCGTCCCAACTATCATAAACACCCGGCTTTCGACCCTGCCAGACAACATAAAATTTTGGCTTTTTCTCGGCCATAACACTACCAGATTCGATTAACAGGATAAAGGTCAAATGCAGAATCGGCACTTACTACCGGAATAGCATCAACAATTGATTGGGCAATAATCAATCGATCAAAGGGGTCTTTATGATGTTGCTCCAAACGACTCAGAAGAAATGTATGACGAAGTTCAATAGGGTAAATTTTGTAGTCGTATAAAGTAATTTGCTCCTGAATCAGTTCGTCAAACGGTTTGGCGAATACCAGATTTCCTAATTTATATTTGATTGCCATTTCCCAAATGCTGGCAATGCTTATCCAGCAAACCGCATCCGATTCAATTAGTTGCTTGGCTCTCCTACTCAGTCTGGAGTCTCCGATTGCATGCCAAATAAAAACTTGTGTATCAAGTATGTAATCCATTATTGATACTCTTCAAAGCCTTCTGGTATATCGTCGAAACCAGGAAGAATAGTAATCATTCCTTTGGCGTTCCCAAAAAGGCCAGCCCGTTTACCAGCAATCAATTCTGAATCAGCCTCTTTCTTCTGATATTTACTCCACAAAAAGTCAATAAAATCACTAACCTCTCTCCGCAAATCAGCGGGTAAAGACTCGTATTTTTTTAATATTAGAGCGTCCATAGTTGACATATACAGGCAGGTTTACATCCAAAGTAACACGTTTCTACAGTAAATTGTCCCACACTTGATTTCATGTTGAAAAGCTTTTAGGGTACAGAATAGTATTTCGG
Source organism: Spirosoma foliorum (assembly GCF_014117325.1). Classification (NCBI taxonomy): domain Bacteria; kingdom Pseudomonadati; phylum Bacteroidota; class Cytophagia; order Cytophagales; family Cytophagaceae; genus Spirosoma; species Spirosoma foliorum. The sequence continues at coordinate 3,311,191 of NZ_CP059732.1, forward strand.
GGAATCAACTGTAATACTAACTCCGCTCCTCCCAAACCTGCGCTACGTTTACAATCACCTCTACAGCTTTCTGCATATCCTGTACAGATACCCACTCCAGTCGGGAATGAAAGGCATGTTCACCCGCGAAAATGTTAGGGCAAGGCAAACCCATAAACGATAATCGCGATCCATCTGTGCCTCCCCGAATACTCCGACGTTCGGCAGATAGGCCCGACCGACGAATGGCTTCAAGAGCATTATCGACTACCGCAGGATGTTGGTCAAGTACAGCTTTCATGTTACGGTATTGCTCTTTCACAACAAACTGAGCCGATGAGCCAGGGTAGTTTTTCAGTATATCGTTTAGCTGGTTTTGCAGGTACGTTTCTTTCTCCTGTAAACCAACTTCGGTAAAGTCCCGGATTATGAATTCCAAAACGGCCTGGTCCTGATTTCCCTCCATGTGGGTTGGATGAACAAAACCCTCTTTTTCCTCCGTCGTTTCTGGTGATAGTGCATTTTTAGGCAGCACAGCCAGCAAATCGGCAGCGATTTTCAGCGCGTTTTCAAGCTTGCCCTTCGCAAAGCCGGGATGGGTGCTCACGCCCTGAATAGTGATCTTAACGCCGTCGGCAGAGAAGGTTTCATCTTCAAGCGTGCCCAACGCTTCTCCGTCGATCGTATAACCAAAATCAGCACCTAATTTCTGAATGTCAACTTTTTCGGTTCCTCGCCCAACTTCTTCATCGGGCGTAAAAAGCAATCGGATACGGCCATGCTTAACCTCAGGGTGGGTCAGCAAATAATTAGCTGCGTCCATGATTTCGGCGACACCCGCCTTATTGTCGGCTCCCAGTAAAGTAGTACCGCTGGCGGTTATGATGTCGTTACCTATCTGGTGCTCTAAATCAGGATGATCGATAACTCGAATGATCTGCGAAGTGTCATCAGGCAAGACAATATCAGAACCATCCCAGTTATGATGAATCATCGGCTTTACCCCTGCTCCTGTCACATCGGGCGATGTATCGACATGGGAACAGAAACAGATGGTTGGTACGTCCGTCTTCTCTGTGTTGGCTGGAATGGTTGCATACACATAGCCCCACTCATCCAGTTCAGCATCTGTAACACCCATATCGAGCAACTCTTGTACCAGTACTCGACTAAGATCTTTCTGCTTTTCAGTACTCGGATTTGCTGTTGATTGGGGGTCAGACTGGGTGTCGATTTGTACGTAACGAAGGAAACGATCTACGGCTGTATGAGTGTAGTTTTTCATTTATCCCAGAATTCCCGCCAGATCTGCTGGAGAGTAATTTACGCTTTTAAGTGTCTTATGATCGGCGTCTCGGAACACCAGGTATTTACCGTCTGACTCTATGAAATGGCAGGGGAAGCCTTTGGCCTGGTACTCCGCCACAGTCGCTTCAGCTTCGGCAACGGTCAGGCAGGCTTTGCTCATGTTCGAGCGTTGTACTTCATCAAAAAGAGTCTTGAATTTATCACCTAACCCGAACTCCAGTACGGCTCCCGATAATACATATTGTAAATCGCAAAGCGCATCGGCTACCGCCACAATGTCGCCTTCAGCAATAGCTTCTCGCAATTCATCAAGTTCTTCGGCCAGCAGAGACACCCGAAGCTGGCAACGGGCAGCCGAAGGAATCTGGGGGGTTTCTAATACAGGAGCATGAAAGGTGCGGTGAAATTCCGCAACCTGATTAAGAGAATCTGGTTGTTGCATGTTAAATAATGGATAATGTAAAATGGATAATGCAAAATGGAGCGAGTGACATTAACTATCGACATGCCATTCCTTATTATTCATTTTACATTATCCATTATTCATTTAGTTTTCTTCCTCTTCGCTGGAGAATGAATACAGCGTGGTATCGAGCGAGAGTGTATTTGATTTAAAGTGGCCAATAAAGTCCTCAATAACGTCGTCGGTGATTTCTTCGACGTTCAGGCAAACGTCCAGCGCAATACCGTAGTCAGACTGGGCATCGACTTCAACGTGTTCCTGTACTTTGACGGTCTCCAATTCTTCGATTTCCTCAATAATTTCGGTTAAAGCCGTTTCGGCTTCTTCCTCCAGCTCAGGATCGATTTTGTAGTTGGGTTTACGTTCTTCGGGGGGTACGTATTCTGGAAAGGTCTTCCGAACCTGTTCAACAGCCATTTCATAAACTAAGCTGCTATGATGCAGCCGAAGCGTATAAACCAGCGTATCGAAAATAACTTCCTCTCCCTGATAGTGGCCAGGAAACTGAATATGCACACATTCTCCCTCGTCCAGTGTATCCAAATCGTCGTCTTCTACAATAACGAACGATTTACCTTCCTGCTTACACTCCTCTTTGAGTGCGCTGATTTCTTCTGGGTCGAACCCTTCGTTTTTATAAGTAGCCATTTGACAAAAGTAAGGGTTAATGAACAATGATGAACGAACCTTAAGTGGTAATTACCCCAATTAGCCAACCTACTTTAGGAGCAATTTCTAAATCTTAGTACCAACCAACAGCAAAAAAGTTTGTAATTCTACTTAGCAGGTTGATTTTTCAACCACTCTACAACCACTGCTTCGCTAAGATCGATCGCCGTATCGATGGGTGCTTTATCGACATTTGCCAATACGTCGTCGGGCTGGTGGATATGGGGCATTCGTCCGTCAGCATCTAAGGCACATAAGGCTAAGACAGGAATACGGTTTCGTACAAACCATACACTATCGAAGTCGGCGGTATGCCAGCGGCCTATCTGTGCGCGGTTTTTAAAAAAGTCATTTTCAATCAATTGCCGAGCCAAACGCGTAGGTTCGTTTTTATACTGGATTAATTCGGCGGTACCCGTTTGCTCAATAACGGTCAGTTTCCCAGCGCCGAGGGTATCGAAATTAATCGCTAGTGTCTGGCTTCGTTTCCATTCCCGTTTATGAGCTTCGACATACGCGTGAGCCCCAATCATACCCACTTCTTCGGCACTGGTTAGGACAACTTCCAAATCCAGGTCGGGTAAATTCGCTTCCCGAAGTCGGTCGGCGGTGGCTAATGCAGCAGCTACACCGGTCGCATTGTCACTAGCGCCATTGGTATAGCCTTTAAGCCAGTAGCCCGCTGTACCTACAATAGCTTGTAAACTAAAATAGCCTATGAGCCCATAGCGAACATAGGTTAGGTAGGGAAGCCCAATTTTGAATACTTCGAGGGTAGCCAACGAAGCTGCCAGAAGCATTAGCCAGAGCGAAATAAGTAAGGAGATTCGAAAATTTGCCTGTTGTTTTGGGCTATAAAGAAACGATACCGGGGCTGTATCGTAGTGTGCCATCAGGATTACTTTTCGTCGATTTTCTCCCGCTCCACTGCCTTCCCATTTTCCAATAACATTCGTTGCCGTGTGTTGTATTGGAAATCGGACAATGAATGAATAACGCCAGTTGAAGTACTTCCAGGCCATCCAGAAAAAATACCAGACAAAGCCAACAGCAACACCCGTAACTGGCAGTAAGATCAAGCCAGTAAGCAACCCGCCAATCAACCAGTAGACAATGGTTACATAGGTTTTGGGCGTCTGAAAGGGCTCTGTTCGTACAGAAGCTCCCATCTCTGTCAGATGCGATTGAAGGAGTCGTGCTGCTTCAGCCCCTTCTGGCGTAGCAGTGCCTCGATGCGGTAAGGCAGCAAGGTCATGAAGAATATCTGAGCTGGAATTCACAGGGTTATAATTTAGGACCGGGATTTTTATGATTGGACTGACCGACTATGATTGGAAAAATGTGATTTTCGCTTTCAACGAAAGCTTATTAGCTAAATCATAGTCAGTCGGTCCAATCATAAAAATCCTGGCGGGGCCGCCCGCGCGGTCTGACTACTTCACAAATAACAATTCTCGGTACTTGACTAGTGGCCAGTCTTCATCGTCCACGACCTCTTCGAGCTTATCTACTTCATAGCGGATTAGGTCAAAATGATCTTTTACTTCGGTGGCGTAGAGTTTAGCGCGTTCACCTGTATCAAGTACGTTATTGGCCTTTTTACGTGACTCAATCATGGCTTCTACACCTTTCTTGATGACCATAACGCGCGTCGAAATTTCACGTAGAATATCCTTAATCGGTTCGGCTTCAGCTGTCATGCCCAGCTCGACCAGATTGCGGGCGGTTTCAGCCAGTTTATTCTGGTATTTTAGCGCGGTCGAAACGACATGGTTCATCGCTAAATCGCCCATCACCCGCGACTCGATCTGTACATTTTTGATGTATTTCTCAAGTTCGATTTCGTAGCGCGATTCAACTTCAGCATGATTCATGATGCCTGTTCGCTCGAAAAGTGCCAGTGACTCGGGTTGCACAAAAATGCCTAGGGCATCTGGCGATGACTTAATGTTTGATAAGCCCCGGCGAGCTGCTTCCTCAACCCACTCGTCGGAGTAGCCGTTGCCCTCAAATAGAATTCGTTTGCTATTGGCGTAGTATTCTTTCAAAATATCGACAATGGCGAGTTCTTTCTTCTCTCCTTTCGCCAATCGTGCATCCAAATCAAATTTGAACTTATTCAATTGATCAGCGACAATGGCATTCAAAACAGTCATTGTCGATGCCGAGTTGGCCGAACTACCCACCGCCCGAAACTCAAATTTGTTTCCCGTAAAGGCAAAAGGTGATGTTCGGTTCCGATCTGTATTATCACGCATCAGGCTGGGAATTCGATTCAATCCTAGTTTATAATAGACATTGTCTCCTTTGTTAACCGTCACTTCCGACTTGGTTTCCAGGTCGTTAAGTGCTTGCGTTAAGGCTTCACCCAGGAAAATAGACACAATGGCGGGTGGCGCTTCATTAGCTCCAAGGCGGTGTTCGTTACCAGCCGATGCGATGCTAGCCCGAAGCAAATCTGCATTATCGTGTACAGCCTTCACTACGTTTACCAGAAATGTCAGGAATCGCAGGCTTTCTTTGGGCTTGGTACTGGGAGCCAGCAAATTAACCCCCGTATTGGTTCCCATCGACCAGTTGTTATGCTTGCCACTACCATTGACGCCTGCAAACGGTTTTTCGTGAAAGAGCACTTTCAGGTTGTGCTTCTCAGCGATCTTCTCCATTAAATCCATCAGGAGCGCATTATGATCGACAGCCAGATTGACTTCCTCAAACGTTGGTGCCACCTCGAACTGACCGGGCGCTACTTCATTGTGGCGCGTACGGACAGGCATTCCCAATTTCATTGACTCGAACTCAAAGTCCACCATGAAGGCATTGACGCGAGGAGGAATTGACCCAAAATAGTGATCTTCTAATTGCTGTCCACGGGCGGGTGCGTGCCCAAATAACGTTCGGCCAGCTAGTACCAAATCAGGGCGTGCATAAAATAAAGCTCGGTCGACCACAAAGTATTCCTGCTCTGGTCCGAGGGTTGGCGTTACTTTCGTGATATTCCGGTCAAAGTACTGACAAACAGCCGTTGCCGCTTTATCCAGGGCATTGAGTGCTTTCAACAAAGGGGTCTTATAATCTAACGCTTCGCCGGTGTACGAGATAAAAACAGACGGGATACAGAGTGTTTTCCCACCCGCTCCGTTATCCATCAGGAAAGCGGGCGATGAGGGATCCCAGCCGGTATAGCCCCGCGCTTCGAAGGTATTTCGCAAGCCACCGTTCGGAAATGACGAAGCATCGGGTTCTTGTTGCACCAAGGCACTTCCTTTGAATTTCTCAACCGCTTTACCATCGAAGGTAATATCGAAAAAAGCATCATGTTTTTCGGCGGTTTCGCCCGTTAACGGCTGAAACCAGTGCGTATAGTGAGTTGCTCCTTTCGATGTGGCCCACGACTTCATAGCACTCGCTACTTCATCGGCAATTCCCCGATCGATCTGACCATTGGTATTGATTGCTTCGGTTACTTTCAGGTACGCTTCGGGCGAAAGCAGCGTCCGCATTACTTCATTATTAAACGTATAACTTCCAAAAAAATCGCCAACACGTTCAGTAGGAGCAGCTACCTGCATAGCCTGACGGTTTTGGGCAATCTCAAGGGCTTTAAAACGGAAATTGGACATTGACTAGTTAAAGGGTTTTAGGTTAAACTATTTGCCAAACTTACACGCCTTCACGACAGATTACAATGGATAACAAAAAAAAGCCCGACCACTCACGCAGTCGGGCTTTGTATAATCAGGTATGTTAGCTTATGCCGCTACCACATCAGCCGATTTAACGGTCTTGATGATAACTGCAGCTACTTTGTATGGATCAGCAGCCGAGTTTGGACGACGGTCTTCTAACCAACCTTTCCAGCCGCGTTCTACCGTAGCAATTGGGATACGGATCGAAGCACCACGGTCAGAGATACCGTACGAGAACTGATCGATAGACTGCGTTTCGTGTTTACCGGTCAAACGCAGGTGGTTATCAGCTCCGTACACATCAATGTGTTCTTTGATAACTTCAGGTGTCTTACCGAACGATTCACAGATGGCTGCATAAACTTCTTTGCTACCCGATGTACGTAGTACTGAGTTTGAGAAGTTAGCGTGCATACCCGAACCATTCCAGTCGGTATCGCCCAGGGGTTTGCAATGCCAGTTGATTGAAATACCGTATTTTTCACCGATACGCTCCAGTAAGTAACGGGCAACCCAGATTTGATCACCAGCAGCTTTAGCGCCTTTCGCGAAGATCTGGAATTCCCACTGTCCGGTCGCTACTTCAGCATTGATACCTTCTACGTTCAGGCCAGCGTCGAGGCAAACGTCAAGATGCTCTTCAATAATGTAACGGCCATACGCATTTTGTGCGCCTACCGAGCAATAATAAGGACCTTGTGGGCGAGTTGGGAAGCCTTCGGCTGGGAAGCCCAGTGGCTTATCAATTTTCATGTCCCACAGGAAGTACTCCTGTTCAAAACCAAACCAGAAATCGTTATCGTCGTCTTCAATCGTAGCACGACCATTAGTCACGTGAGGAGTACCATCAGCATTCAGTACTTCGCACATAACCAGATAACCGTTTTTGCGCTGTGGATCAGGGCAGATGAAAACTGGCTTCAGCAGACAGTCTGACTTACCACCTTCAGCCTGTTCGGTTGAAGATCCATCAAACGACCACATCGAGCAGTCTTCAAGGTTGCCTGAGAAATCGTCCTCAATTTTAGTTTTGGACCGTAGGCTTTGGGTGGGCTTGTAGCCATCGAGCCAAATGTACTCTAACTTCGATTTTGCCATGATGTACAGTGGATTATTTTGAATAGGGGTTTCTTCACTAGACTTTCGGCAAATATAATACGGCTTTACAATAAAATATAAAGGCCAAGAACCCCTATAACCATACTTTTTACTGTTTTTCAGGAAATATTATAATTTTAATTCGCCCAATCCTATAAAATACAACATTCGGGCAAAAAATTTATCACTTTATAATTTTAAGCGTCTATTAATAAAAAAGTGTATAGAAGCAGTTAGTACCTTTAAAAACAGGGCTGATTCCCTGAAAAACAGGCGTTTTTACAAAAAATAGCCTTTTACCAGAATTAGTCTTCTGACAAAAGGCTATTTTGAATTCCTGTATGAACACAAACTGAACGTCCTGATTATAGAATCAGAAATCAGCAATCAAATTCGTTTTGAATAACTTAATAGCAATAGCTAGTAGAATGATTCCAAATATTTTACGGAGTACATCCAGCCCACCCTGTCCGAGACGGGTTTCTAGCCAGCCCGATGATTTCAGAACTACGTAAATCAGGATCAGGTTTAAAATAATCCCGATAATTATATTGAGTGTCTGGTATTCAGCCCGTAACGAAATGATGGTTGTCAGCGTACCAGCCCCGGCTATTAACGGAAACGCAATCGGTACAATGTGGGTGGCACCACCCGAAGCTATTTCTGATTTGAAAATGGTTCGTCCCAGAATCATCTCCAGACCGATCAGGAAAATTATCAACGCCCCTGCCACGGCAAACGACGCGACATCGACCCCGAATAGTTTCAGAATTTCTTCCCCAACAAACAGAAACGAAATCATTAACACCCCCGAAGCAAACGTAGCCTGCTCCGATTCTATTTTCCCCGTCTTTTTACGAAGGTCAATCAATACCGGCAACGACCCAACGATGTCAATTACCGAGAATAATATGAGTGTAACGGAAATAACTTCCCTGATGCTGAACATAACGATAAATTGATCACAATGTAACGTGGACGGAAGTCCGCGTAGCCGAAGGCTAATTATGTTTTATACTTTACCAGTTAGCCTTCGGCTACGCGGACTTCCGTCCACGTTACTTATATGACTCCAGAAACTTTTTCAAAGTTCCAATCTCTTCATCAGAAATAGCCGGAAAATTAGCAATACGGAAGGTTGTATTTTTCCAGTCGCCATACCCATTTCCGAGAGTTATACCCGCCTGCTGAGCGGCAGCTTTAATAGCCTTTATCGCAGCTTCAGAACCTTCTACGGCAATCACTGTATCTGAACGAGTAGCAGGATCATTGATCAATAGCTTGAAAGCTGGTGAATCAAGGGTCAAGCTGGCCTCTTCAAAAAAGGCGTACCAATCGGCGGCCCGTTTTTTTGTCAGGGTATTGACTATGGCAATCGGCTGCACCTGTTGTAGAACGCGCATCAGCATATAAATGCCCAACCCATTCGGGGTATACGGCGTCTGAAACTTCGAAAAATTTTCGTGGATAAATAACAGACTGTTATAGTGGTTATTCTCGCCAATTTCCTCGGCTCGTTTGAGCGCAGCTGGCGAATACACCAATACGGCTAAGCCTGCTGGAAGTCCGAAACATTTCTGTACAGACGCAAACCAAACATCGGCCAGCGTCCAGTCAAAAGCAATGCCCGCCATCGACGAAACCGCATCGACCGCAATCAGCGAAGAGAAATCCCGCCTGAACTGGGCCAGCGTTTCCATCGTCACCTGTGTGCCATTGGACGTTTCGTTTTGAACGATACACAATACATCGGCTTCATTTAGGTTGGTAGGGGGCTTGATTCGATATGCATACTCAGCCCATTTTTTCCCAAAGGCCCCACTATACGGATGTAAGCTCGTTTCGGCAGTCAGCGACTGAGCCACAATTTCCCAGCATTCCGTCGCCGACGAAACCAAGGCAATGTGGTAATCGGCCGGAATATCGAGCTTTTCGTGAAGTAGCTGCACCGTCTCTTTCACGATATCCATAAAGCCTGCACTTCGGTGATTAAGGCTCACAATGCCCTGTTGTATTGCTTCGGCAGCATACTCAGCTACCTGCGGATAAACTTTCGATGGGCCAGGATAGAAGGTGATCATTTATGATGTATGATGTATGATGTATGATGTATGATGTATGATTTGCAAAAAATATATCCTATATCCTACTTCATACATCCATTAAATACCTCACCGCCATTTCATACCCCATCAACCCCAAACCCACAACAACGCCTTTGCATTTTGCAGAAAGGTAACTGTGATGCCGGAACGACTCACGAGCGTGAACGTTCGAGATATGCACCTCTACAGCTGGGGCTGTTACTGCCGACAGAGCATCCGCAATGGCAATAGACGTATGCGTATAAGCGCCTGCATTGATCACGATTCCATCGATGTCGAAACCTAATTCGTGGATTTTATCAATCAGTTCGCCTTCGTGATTCGACTGAAAATAGCGAAGTTGCACCTCCGGAAACTTCGCTTCGAGGGTTTCCAGGTACTCAACGAAAGATCGGTTACCATAAATAGTTGGCTCACGCTTACCCAATAGGTTAAGGTTGGGGCCGTTGATAATGAGAATTTGTTTCATGTACTTGATTTACGAGTTGCGACTTACGAGGTACGATATTTACTAATTCGGAGCTCTACATCGTAACTCGTACTTCGTAAATCGTAAATCTATCTGTGTGGCAAAGTTATATAAACGCCTTTAAGAACTACCTCAAACTCGAACGGTCATTAGCCGAAAACTCAGTGGAAGCGTATCTGCACGACGCCGAGAAACTCCATGAGTACATTCTGCTGACTGATCCGGCCAGAACACCTATGCAGGTGACGGAAAAAGAGTTGATGAATTTCCTGAAATATCTTGGCGAATTAGGGCTAACGGCTCATAGTCAGGCCCGGATGCTATCGGGAATCAAGTCGTTTTTCAAGTACCTGCTGCTCGAAAATTTGATTGATCGCGATCCAACGCAAATGTTAGAAGCGCCTAAGTTAGGGCGCAAGCTTCCGGATACACTCAGTTTCCCCGAAATTGAAGATATGCTGGCTGCTATTGACTTGTCGACTCCTGGTGGAACCCGCGATCGAGCTATGCTCGAAGTTCTCTACAGTTCGGGTTTACGGGTAACGGAGCTACTCAACCTGCGCCTGACAAACTGCTTTTTTACCGAAGGCTTTGTGCGCGTTCTAGGCAAAGGCGACAAAGTTCGGCTGGTACCAATCGGCGAGGACGCCATGCATTACACCCGCATATATGTCGAGCATGTGCGTACTCAACTGGAGGTTCAAAAGGGCGACGAAGACACCATTTTTTTGAATCTACGGGGTAAACAACTATCGCGGATTACGGTCTTTACAACCATCAAAAAGCTGGCAGAGGAAGTGGGGATCAGAAAAACGATCAGCCCACACACCTTCCGACACTCTTTTGCCACGCACCTGATTGAAGGTGGTGCCGACCTGCGAGCCGTCCAGCAAATGCTTGGCCATGAGTCAATTACCACCACCGAAATTTATACCCACCTCGACCGGGATTATTTGCAGCAAACGCTTAAGGAGTATCACCCTCGCAGTCGGAACCGGGATTTCAACAAGATTTAAAAGATTCACAAGATTGATAATTGAGAATAAAAATCAAGAAAATCCTTTAAATCTTGTTAAAATCCCGGTCAAAAAAAGTCCCCGCTGTCGAAGCCGACGGCGGGGAACCCCCAATCTAACTAACCCAAAACTATATGAAACATTGAAACTACTTTTCTCAACTTACGCGTCAGCAAACTAGGCCTCAGCGGTGGCTTTCTCACCCACGAACTGTTGGTGCTGATTTTTAAATAGCAGGTTGAACGAAGTCAGGCTACCGTAAATCCGGGTGATATATTGTTGAATGTTTATCTTCTCTTCATCATCGAGCTGGCTGGCATTTACCCGTTGTTCGAGTACTCGTAGCCGATCCCTTACCATTACTATTTTATGAAAGAAAGCATCGATTGGCATTTCTTTCGGTGCCAAATCAGTCCGGCCGGGTTTCATGATCAGCTTCCCTCCTTTCCATTTATCGCCGAGTGGTACCAGTTCAGTTTGATCGACCCACTTCTGGAGGACTCGCGTGAGCGCCTGCTCAACATCAAACAAGCTTACCAGATCACCATCCGGTTCAAGCGCTTCGATAATGGTCAGGGGCGCATCGAATTTGATTATCTTCACGCCATGCTCGAGAAATGTAATGGTGTGTCCACTGGCTTTCAGATTAATAATTACGCCATCACCAAACTCAGCATGACGCACGCGGGAACCAATGCCCAATAGGGTATTCATAAAAATGGTACTGTTTACGTTTCAGGATATTCTAAACAAACCCCGTGCCAGAATAGCCTTTCATCATATAACTACTTCATCCCAGACAACTTATGCCTGTTGCAGACCCCAATCCTCTTTTTTGTCAAAAAGATCAATTTAATTTACCAGAGACTATTCACTATCTGAACTGTGCTACCCGAGCACCCTTCAGCAAAGCAGTCGTACAAGCTGGTCATTCAGCCCTCAGCCAGCAGGCAAATCCCTTCGGATTACGACCAGATGATTTTTTCAGTGGAGCCATTCGAGTTCGGGAACAGTTCTCGACGCTTATCAATAGTGATGATCCAGATCGGATTGCGGTCGTACCTTCTGTGTCCTATGGCATGGCCGTAGTAGCTCGTAATCTGGCTTTTAAACAAGGAGTTCAAGCCGGGCAGAAAATTGTACTTATTGGAGATGAGTTTCCGAGTGATGTATATGCCTGGAACCGTGTTAGTACCGAATTGGGCCTGACAATCACGACAGTTGGCATGCCTACCGAATTTCCCAAGGGAGCCATCTGGAATGAACGACTACTGGACGCTATCGATAGCGGTACCGCTTTAGTCGTTGTGCCACCCGTCCATTGGATGTACGGCATTCGATTTGATCTGGAAGCGATTGGTAAGCGAGTCCGCGAAGTAGGAGCCTGGTTGGTAATTGATGGAACTCAGGCGATTGGTGCACTTCCTTTTGATCTGGCTACCGTTCAACCCGATGCGCTGGTTTGTGCTGGCTACAAATGGCTGATGGGTCCTTACTCCCTCGGATTGGCCTATTTTGGTCCAGCTTTCGATGATGGCGTGCCGCTTGAAGAAGGCTGGATGAATCGGCTCGACAGCAACCAGTTTCATCGACTGATGGACTACCAGCCTCTCTATCGTTCAAAAGCATATCGCTATAACGTAGGCGAGCATACGCATTTTCTTCAGATGCCAATGCTCGAAACGGCTCTATCACAGCTGATCGACTGGCAACCCACCCGTATTCAGGCCTATACCAAAGATCTTATGGCAAACGCCTGGTCGAAACTGGAAGAACTGGATTGCCGCTTAGAACCCGAGAATGGCAGCTCGGGGCGCAGCCACCACTTAGTTGGTTTATGGTTACCCGATCATGCCGATCCAATGGCTATTCAACAGGCCTTGCTCAACGAAAATGTATCGGTATCGGCCCGAGCACGCGTTTTACGTATCGCACCTCATCTGTACAACACGCCAGAGGATGTCGATGCGCTGGTAAGGGTTTTGCAGAGTGTGCTCACGTAGAGACGCATCTTTGCGTCTCCTCTCGCGTCAGCAATAGTATCCAAATACATACAAACCATCCGATCCTAGTGGCTGGCGCGAGAGGAGACGCAAAGATGCGTCTCTACGCATTTACATCTCATACAACTCCAGCGGCAAGTCGTCGGGATCGGCGAAGAAGGTAAAGCGTCGGCCCGAAGTTTCATCGATACGAACGGGTTCAGTAACTACGCCTTTTTCCGTTAAGTGAGCAATGGCACTATCAAGATCAGTCACCGCAAAGGCCAAATGGCGCAATCCTGCCGATTCGGGCCGGGAGGGGCGCTTCGGCGGATTGGGGAACGAGAAGAGTTCGATTAAATACTGTCCGTTCAGCGCCAGATCTAATTTATACGATTGCCGCTCAGTCCGGTAATACTCACCCAGCACAGAAAACCCTAACACTTCGGTGTAAAATCGTTTCGAAACCTCGTAATTCGAGCAAATAATGGCAATGTGGTGTACAGCAGCAAGTTGGAGCATAGTCGTTAAGGAGCAAGTAACGTATCCGTCGCGGCCGTATCAACGGCTGTGCCATCTTTAGCAGGTAACGCTCGTTCGAGTTCCCGATGTTTGTTCCAGGGAGCGGTCGTCCGCCGAGCCATGTCAATAGCGAACAGGGCCACGATGGTTGTAAAGACGATAAACACGATAATGAAAATGCGACGATTACGATTCATTGGTTTAATGAATAATGGAGAATGAAAAATGTAGAATAATTAACGGCATTACACAAACAGCGTTTTGACTCATTATCAATTATCCATTATTCATTTACAATAGGACTTACGCAAAGGCAACTGAAGGATTCGCCAACTCTTGACGAAGGTAAGCATCTAATAAGCCTTGTTTGAGTTGGTAAACCGTTTTCTTAGTCTGATAAGCCAACTGTTTAAAACGTAACCAAGTCAGAGCCGCTAAGCCAATGTGATTGCGTTGACTACGAGCTAATCGACATTGACAACATTCCAGACCCGTGATCTGCTTATCTTCTCGATGAAACTGCTCAATTGTCCAACGAATACCACTTTTTTCTTCAGCGGCACTCGTCTCATTTTGAGCTAAATCGTTGGTGACGATATAGTCCGTCCGGTGGGTAGACACCAGTACGCGGAACAGTTTAAGATAGGTGTTTTGAGGCATCTTGTGTACTTTAACCAGCTTACCCTGCTGCACCTGTTGAGCTGACCAGCTCAGATAGCTGACAGGTTGATACGGTTCTTTGCCACCTGAATCATCGACCTTACGGTTGCTCTTGATAGGACAGTAAAACAGTTTTTCATTGGTAATGAGCCACTTGAAGAGGTCGGTCACAGCATACCAACTGTCCATTAAGACGATTCGATAACTGATCTGGCGGGGTGCTAGTTGGTTAAGCATGTCCAACACATGATCCAACTTGCTTTTTCCATCCTCATCGGGATTAAAAATACGGTAGTCAATGAGCCAGAACTGATTAATTTTAGGATTGAAGTAGACACAATTAACCACACCGATGCCTTTGATGATTCCATGAGCATTTCCACTGTATTGCCGACGAACCAGTTCAATTTTATGACTATGTTCTTTATTGAGCACGGTATCATCAAAGAGGATATAGCCATCGGTATCCAGTTGAATTTGGTGGCGGACATGTTGCCAGACCTGGCGAGGTGCCACTCGGCTAGCTTTGAGAAAGTACTGCACATTGTCATGGGTGATCCCTTCCAGGTGATCAGCCAAGTAGGTAGCCGTATAGTTGATCTGGCTACTCAGTAGAAACTGTCCGTAAAGTTGTGCGGTGACCTTCAAGCTATTTTTTATTTCAATTTACCACTTTTGCGTAAGTCCTATACAAGTTGTTTTGGGCCAATCTGAAAGGCTAAACTACCGGTCCGGCCAGAAACCTCTGCCCAGTCCGAAGTCTCGAACGTAACCGCAGCCACGGCCCCTTTGCTCATCGACCCGATATTCTCATGGGTCAGAAATTCAGCCAGATACGAGACATCCGGATTATGACCGAAAATCATAGCTGTCTTCGTTGAAGGTGGCAACGCATTGATCGCGGCCAGATAGGCCTTTGGTCCCCCATCGAACAGCTTTTCATCTAATTGGATCTGAGTCAGATCAAACCCCAACTGCTCAGCAAATACCTTCGCGGTATCTTTAGCCCGAGGAGCTGTACTGCTTATCATCTGATCGGGCTGGACACCTTTCCGATGCAGATAACGGCCCATACGGGCAGCGGCAATAATTCCGTCGGGCGTTAGCTGACGATCATGGTCAGCCATAAAAATTGCTCTGTCTTCTGCTTTAGCATGACGGACAATATAGAGCGTAATTGACATACTCGGTTGAATTATGTTGAGAAGTGGTGTCGTATTTCGCTGCAAAAATAAGGCCGCAATTGGCACGTAACTAATCATTGGAGTTTTTGAGGAATTAAATTGTCTGTGGGCGTTTCAATTGACAATCCGTACTTTTGCGGCTACAACCACTATCTGGTCGCCGTTCTAGTATGAGTTATTTACCAATTCAGCAACTATTAAAGACCGCCCAAGTCGGCACAACCGTGACCGTAAAGGGCTGGGTTCGCACCAAGCGCGAAAGTAAAAACGCCGTATTTATAGCCCTCAATGACGGCTCTACCATTAATAATATTCAGGCTGTAGCCGAAGCCGGTCAACTTCCCGAAGAAACCCTGAAATTGATTACTACCGGAGCCTGCCTGGCTGTTACGGGTCAGTTGGTCGAGTCGCAGGGAGCGGGGCAAGCGGTTGAAGTTAAAATTACCAATGTACTCATATACGGTCCTGCCGATCCTGAAAAATATCCGTTGCAGCCTAAGCGTCACTCGCTGGAGTTTCTGCGTGAGATAGCCCACCTGCGCCCGCGTACCAATACATTCAGTGCCATTCTACGGATTCGGCACGCGCTGGCATTTGCGGTACACAAATATTTTAACGATAACGGGTTCTTTTACCTCAACACGCCCATTATTACGGCTTCCGACGCCGAGGGTGCGGGTGAAATGTTCCGCGTAACAACGCTTGATGCCACCAAGCCACCCCTCACCGAAGATGGCAAAGTCGATTATAGCCAGGATTTCTTCGGTCGCGAAACCAACCTGACGGTATCGGGTCAGTTGGAAGGCGAATTAGGGGCAATGGCGCTAGGTAAGATTTATACCTTCGGACCTACGTTCCGGGCCGAAAACTCGAACACGACGCGTCACCTGGCCGAATTCTGGATGATTGAGCCAGAAATGGCTTTCTACGAGCTGGAGGACAACATGAATCTGGCCGAAGATTTCGTCAAGACCGTGATTCGGTATGCGCTTCAACACTGCGCGGATGATCTGGCTTTCCTGGATAATCGCCTGAAAGAGGAAGAGAAAACCAAAAAGAAAGAAGAACAAAGTGAACTCGGGTTGCTCGAAAAACTTCAATTCGTCATCAGCAATGAATTTGTACGACTGACGTACACGGAAGCTATCGACATTCTGGTTAATTCGAAGCCTGCCAAGAAAGGCCAATTCCAGTACGAGGTAAGCTGGGGCGTCGATTTGCAATCGGAGCACGAACGCTATCTGGTTGAGAAGCATTTTAAGAAACCCGTTATTCTGACCAACTATCCCCGCGAAATCAAAGCGTTCTACATGAAGCAGGACGAAGATGGTAAGACGGTTCGGGCAATGGACGTATTGTTCCCAGGCATCGGTGAAATCATTGGCGGTTCGCAGCGGGAAGACAATCTGGAAAAACTCGAAGCCCGGATGCACGAAGTAGGTATCGAACCCGAAGCGATCTGGTGGTACCTGGATACTCGCCGATTCGGTTCAGCACCCCACGCCGGTTTTGGCCTTGGTTTCGAGCGACTAGTTTTATTCGTAACAGGCATGGGAAATATCCGCGATGTGATCCCTTTCCCAAGAGCGCCCAAAACGGCTGAGTTTTAATTGAGTTATCAATGATGAATGATGGTCTAATGGGCTTCTCATTCATCATTCATCATTCCTAATCGCACCGGCGACCCGGTCATCATTACTAATTGTGCTTGCACTCCCTATTTTCCTGGCAATGGCTTCCGGCTTTGTAGTCGTTGGTGTGTATACCGAACGTAAGGTCTCGGCATTTATGCAAGATCGGCTTGGGCCAATGGAAACAGGAAAATGGGGTCTATTGCAACTCTTCGCCGATTTGCTGAAACTGCTTCAGAAAGAAGACATTGTTCCCACGGCTGCCGATCGGAAACTATTTCTACTAGCGCCAACTCTCATTTTTGCATCGGTTTTTGCCGGTTTTGCCGTCATGCCGCTTACCCCCGATTTACAAGGCTCGGGCGCAGCAGTCGGTGTTTTTTACCTCATGGCCATTGTCTCTTTCGATGTAGTGGGTATCCTAATGGCCGGTTGGGGTTCCAATAACAAATACTCCTTGTTTGGCGCGATGCGGTCGGTGGCTCAGATCATTTCTTACGAAATTCCACTTGGGCTTACGATTTTGTGTGTTGTCATGATTTGCCAGACGCTCAATTTACAGACGTTGAGTTTCCAGCAGGGTATCTATACGCAAGAGACAAATTATCTGTTTGGTCTGAAAGCACTGGGCATCGATGTAACGAGCTGGGGAGGTATTTTCTCCTGGAACATCTTTCGCAACCCATTCCTGCTTATCGCTTACATTATCTTCTTCATTTGCACACTCGCCGAAAGCAACCGCGCTCCGTTCGACTTGCCTGAAGGAGAGTCTGAAATCGTTGGTGGCTTTCATACCGAATATTCGGGCATGCGGTTCGCCCTGCTTTACTTGTCCGAATATGCCATGATGCTCTTGGTATCGTTTTTAGGCGCGATATTATTCCTGGGCAGTTGGAATACTCCCCTACCCAACATCGGCCCTGTCCGGCTCGCCGACTGGACAAGTGGCGCTCCGGGGACTTTCTGGGGGCAACTCACAGGTGGGTTCTGGCTCTTATCGAAAGTGTTTCTGGCCGTTTTGTTACAGATGTGGGTCCGCTGGACGTTTCCTCGTATTCGGGTCGATCAGATGATGCATCTATGCTGGAAAGTCCTGACGCCCATTGGATTGATTCTGTTATTGATTTCAGGAGTCTGGCGGTTGTTGATGATTTAGATTATATTGATTTCCTGTTTATCTTTACTAATTATGAGCACCGTTGTTCAGGAAACCGAAAAGCTGATTAGCCGTATGACCCGTGCAGAAAAAGCGCAGGTTTTACAGTGGATTGTTCAGGACTTAGGTGATATATTTCCGGGAATTGAAAGCCATCCAGACATCGCGAATGGGGCTGCCTGCATTGTTCGAACGCGTATACCCGTTTGGCTCTTGGAGCAGGCTCGCTCATTAGGAGCAACAGATGGTCATTTACTACAAGCTTACCCTTCGTTACGAGCAGAAGATTTAGCTAATGCCTGGGCTTATGTTCGTTCTCATACGCCCGAAATTGCCCAACTAATTACCGAAAACGAGGGCTAGTAATGGCATTGCTCCTTGCCGATGAAAATTTCCCGGCTCCATCCGTTGAACGACTGCGTCAATTGGGTCACGATGTTTTAACCTTATTACAAACAGATATGGCTGGTTTAGCTATACCTGATGACGAAGTTTTAGCCTATGCCATGTCTATAAATCGCTGCTTACTAACCTTAAATCGTAAAGATTTCATCAAATTGCACCAACAATCTACTCAACACGCTGGCATTATTATATGCACTTTTGATATTGATTTTGTAGCACTTGCCGATCGAGTTAACTCTTGCCTAACTACTGAAACTACGGGTCGACTATTACGCGTCCAACGGCCCAATTTATGAGGCTATGTCGGATAAAAAACAATTTTTTATTGTTCAGAACGCTTCTGAAATATTCACGTAAAAACCGTGAGTATGATTTCCGACGGCCGCATCAAATCGAACATTCAGATGCTCTTTCCGGCTGATCAGATAACGCAAACCAGCCCCGCCTGTTGGCTTCAGATCGCCTACTTCAAATTCGCTAGGTTTGTGTGCGACATCTCCTACGCCCGCAAAGACAACCCCGCCAATTCGACCAAAAAGGTGTTGTCGTAACTCGGCCTGCATAATTACCGCATTGTTATCCCGATAGCGACCATTGTAGTAACCTCGTAGTAATGATGATCCGCCTAACGTAGCGGCCTGTTTAAAAGGCACTTCGCCAAGATTCAGGTTTAAATAGAATTGCCCCGCCAGCACCGTATTTGGCGTTAGAGACCGATAGTGGCGAATATCGAACAGGAAATTAGTGAACCCAAATTCACTACCCAGCAGCTTACCATACTCCATAAACGACACATCAGCATACCAACCCCGAACGGGCGAATAGATGTTGTCACGCGTATCGACTAAACTGGCCACTCCGAGTCCATTCACAACACTTCCCAGGCTACCAATCAACGTCTGGGCAGGCAGTTGCCGATCCGACGAGCGACTTATATCAAATGTTTTAAAATACTGTTGCTGAACCCCGACAAACCAGCCCGGCTTTACCCTTCGTAAAAAACGGTTGTAGGCACGCAGGCTTTTGTAGGAAATAAGCTCTTCCTCGTCATCAGTCGTTCCTGGGCCAATGCCATAATATAACTCGGGAAACTTCGTAAAGAGGAGCATTCCCCGAATCAGGTATTTTTCACCTTTCGTAAAAATGGTGTAGGTTGGCTCAATAACAGTTTGGGCATTTTGCGTATGAATGATTGCAAAATCTACATTGGATGTGCGGGCAGTGCTATCCGTTTTAAACAGGCAAACCCCCAATAAACCGTACGCGATCTTGGTTTCTGGCGTATAGAAAATTACCGGCAGCGGAATAAGCTGAAACCGATGGTGCGCTTCTTTCGCCGTATCGGCAAGCGGCATAGCCACACCTGGCGGGTGCGACATTGAACGACCAAGCCCCAGAATTGGCAGAAAAAGTAATCCAACCCAACCCAAATAGTAGCGCATCAGAAAGGCTTGTACAGCATATTAGCGATCGTTTTAAAACCTACGTTTCGGCAATCAACTTTAAAATCGAATTACCCTTCCGGTTTAGTATAAACGATAATAGTACGAAAATATCATTTAATGTAGATTAACCTAAAACCAACTATTTTTTGATTAGTTAGGTTGGATTAGGAATAGATCAGCATAATATCTGTCTGGTTCGTAAATTTGCGCCCTTTTATTGTAGTACATGTCAATTCTCACACCTGATCCAACTGGTGATTTAATTTGGCAAGCCGCCTGGAAATCACCCATTTTCCGCCGAAAGTTTATTATCGGCATGATTGGTATTATTGCTTTACTGTCTTCATTTAATTATTTTTTTCTCACAATTGAACAACATACCGGCCCGGTTTTGAATGACTGGGTAGTTGCTCAATTGCCTCCTCACGATGTCTCACTAATTATTTTTGGTGTAATCTGGGCAGCAGGCTTATTGATCCTGATTCGTGCCCGACATAGCCCGGCGGTATTTATGATGTTTATCTACAGCTACATCATCATTACCCTGACCCGAATGCTCAGTATCAACCTGTTCCCCCTCAATCCGCCAGTTGGGCTGATACCAATGATCGATCCGCTCACGAATGCATTCTATGGTAAGGTTTACATCACAAAAGACTTATTTTATTCAGGCCATACATCAACCATTTTCCTGATATTCCTCTGTCTGCGAGGTTGGTGGGATCGGCTTTGGGTTCTATTAGGATCACTGCTGGTTGGGAGTTTATTGCTTGTTCAGCATGTGCATTATACGATTGATGTACTAGGGGCCTTCGCGTTCACCTATCCACAATACCGGTTGGGGAAATGGATCGCGCTGAGTGGTTGGAATGAAAAAAAATAAAGTTTAATTGTTTCAAACTTAATGTTTCAAGGTCAAGGTTTCATGGTCCAAGTTCTGTAGAAGCGGACACGGAACTGGAACATGAAACCTTGACCTTGAAACATTAAGTTTGAAACAATTAAAACGCTTCGCCTAATTGAAAATAGAGTCCGTTCGATAAACTCTGACCTAATCCCCATCCATAGTCGATACGAAGGTTCAGGCGTTCTTTGCGGTTCAGCGCCAGACGTACCCCTCCCCCAGCCGAATACTTAACCTCCTGAAAATTAAGATCATTGAAGTGATCGCCCACGTTCCCAACACCGAAGAAACCAACGGCGCCCAATCGCCAGAATAATGGCACTCGGTATTCAACCTGGGCAACAATCTGATTTTTACTTCGAAAGCGGCCGTCGTAGAAACCGCGCATACTATTCGACCCACCAAAGCTGGCTAAACTGCGCAAGGGCACATTTCCTGAGTTAAAAAAGCCATAAGCCTGTATGGCCAATACCTGCTGCCGATAGATGCGAAGAAACCGCCGAAAATCAATTACGTAATTTGTGTAGCCAAAGTCGGAACCAAATAAGCGCGCAAAGTGGTTGAAATATACCTGCAAAAACCCGCCCTGGTCGGGAGCAAAGGCATTGTTACGCGAATCGTAGGTCAGACTTAAACCCGCACCCGAAATATGGTAGGGGTTACGGCCCGGCACCGCTAACTGGTCGAAAAGTTTGCCGGGTTGGTAGTCGACACTCAGCAAGCGCTGATATTCGTAAACTAAGCCTGCAAAGACCCGCTCTTTGACCTTGCGTTGAAAATGCAGGTAGGCGTAGTATTGCTTGAAGGTATAAGATTCCTCATTTTCATCAGGGGCCTCTTTACCTAATCCCCAAAATTTATCGGGGAAATAGCTGTAGGAAAGCTGGTAGTTGAGAATAATTCGCTCACCCGGAAAATATGTGGTCCCGTTGATGGCCGCAATAAATTGTTTTCGCAGTGAGTAGAGAGCCAGCGCCTGCGTATTTGATGTACGAGTTGTAAGTGTATCTGTATGACCAAACCGAAATGTAAATGAACTCGCCACCCCTATCGACCAGTCGGTTTCGATAGAGCGAGCGACCAAAGGCAAAATTAGCGTATTTCGTGTTCGCAATAATTGATTAGGTGTAGGTTCGCGAGGAACTGGGATACTATCCGACTGAGCCAATAGAGTACCCTGAATACCCATTAATGAGCTGATTAACAGCAAAAACAACCTTTTATCAAGAAAACCAGACACAATAACTTGAATAACCGTTAATTAAAGTCGTATTAATTAAATTGCGGCAAAGTAATCCTAAAATTGTAAATTTCGTAGATTTGGGCCTTTAATAAACCGATTAAGACTGAGCCTATCAATCAAAGCACGGTCGCCGGTTGGCATCAACTACGGAACTTCCGATTTGTAAACCACCGATATGAGCAAATTAAACTTGCCGCCCTTTAAACTGGGCGAAACAATTACTCCGGAACAACGCCAATTTTTCAATAAAAATGGCGTCATCGTATTCCGTAACTTTATTGAACCCGAAACAGTTAAACTTTTTATTAGCGAAGTTGAGCGAATTGAAAAAGAGTGGCTGGCCGAAGGACGCGACAAAGTAAATGGTGTACCCTTAAAATTCGGTCAGGATGAAGAAGGCAATCCTATGATTCAACGGATGTGTTTCCTGTCGCAGCACAGCAAAGCACTCCACGAATTTTTGCAGGACCCACGCCTTCAGGCTGTTGTCGATCTGCTTCAACCATACGAAGGTCGTATTGCTGAAATCGAAAAAGACGGGCTTATTCTGAACCACTACGTTCGCACACCGAATAGTAAATTCTCGCAGATGGGTTGGCACACCGATAGCCCCCGCGACATTTTCTTAGGTCAGCGCATCATGCCAATGTTAAACGTTGGTATTCACCTCAACCCTACTCCTTACGAAAACGGAGGATTGCGGGTTATTCCGGGTACCCACAAGCAGGGCATCTTTAAAATGTTGTTCCGCAAAAAGTACTTCGTCGACAACGATCCCGACAAGCACGAAATTGGGTTCGATATGAACGCTGGCGATCTTTCGGTACACGACGGACGCCTTTGGCACCGGGCGCAGCAATCGCCTTACGTTGGCGAAGCTAGTCGTCGTCGTGTTATGTATGTGCCGGTCGTTACGGGCAAGTACATGCCTAAAAACGAGAACAGCAAAACGCCGTTCTATCACCGCTTTATTTCAAAAGTCAACATCTAATCCAGAAGTTATAAAGTTATAGGGTTATAAAGTTGTAAGGTTCATTAGCAGACTTTACGACTTTATAACCCTATAACTTTAATAACCAGACAACTTATTTATGGCTTACGCCCTTATCACCGGAGCCAGCCGAGGCATTGGCCTGGCCATTGCCCATGAACTAGCCCGGAAAAAGTACGATTTGTTATTAGTTGCCCGGTCGGCTTCATCACTCCAACCAGTTGCTCAGCAATTAGCCAGTGAGCATGGCATTAAAACCGATTTTCTTGCTATCGACTTAGCTGAAGCCGGAGCAGCGCAGCAGGTGTATGACTGGTGCAGCCAAAAGAAATATACCCTTCAAGTATTGGTCAATAATGCCGGTTACGGGTTGAGCGGTCCTTTCGAGAAACACGCTCTGGCCGAGCATACCGATATGATGCGAGTCGACATGACGGCTCTGGTCGAATTGACGTATTTATTTCTCCCCCAACTTCGTCAACAATCCAAAGCTTATATTCTGAACATTGGCAGTTCTGCGGCCTATCAGGCTGTGCCAGGGTTAAGTTTATATTCGGCAGCAAAAGCCTTTGTCCTTCAATTCAGTCGAGGGTTGCACCAGGAGTTAAAACGCACGTCCGTATCTGTAACCTGCGTTTGCCCCGGCGCTACCGACACCAATTTTGTGGATCGCGCGCAGATAGGTGACAAAGGGCGAAAGGCCGCAGAGAAAGTCAATATGACACCCCAAGATGTAGCAAAGCAAGCCGTCGATGCCATGTTTGCCGGTAAAGCTGAAGTCGTAACGGGCCTGTTGAATAAGGCGGGCAAGCTGATGGCCTGGTTGCTCCCCAAAGGATTAGTCGAAAAAACAGCTGGTAGTATTTACGAGTAATCGTATTTGTTTTACACTACGCGAAAGGCTGTTATCTCTACACAGATAACAGCCTTTCGCGTATAAATTGTACTTCGCCAGTAAATGGCACTTTATTTGTTACACTGCCGTTATAGCCATATAACTTTACAAAGACGTTGGGTGTTGGGCCAAATTACATATCCTATTCCAAAGCCTACCGACGTCCAACTAGCACATGCAATTTTCCGAATTATCATTAATTGATCCTATCCTCAAAGCACTTGCCGAAGAAGGATACACTACCCCCACTCCCATTCAGGAACAAGCCATACCAATTTTGTTGAATCGCCGGGATTTACTGGGTTGTGCTCAGACGGGCACGGGTAAAACGGCCGCGTTCGCGATACCAATTCTGCAACTTCTGAACGAAGACAGACTTAAAAACCCTAACGGTCCACGGCGTATTAAAACGCTGGTAATGACTCCAACCCGCGAATTAGCGATCCAGATTTCGGAAAGTTTTGCGGCTTATGGACGACACCTGAACTTACGCCATACGGTTATTTTTGGTGGCGTTTCGCAACATGCACAAGTAAACTCCTTAAAAGCGGGTGTCGATGTGCTGATTGCTACCCCTGGCCGTTTACTCGATCTGATGAATCAGGGATTTGTATCTCTTCGGGATATTCAATTTTTTGTTCTTGATGAAGCCGACCGGATGCTCGATATGGGTTTTATCCATGACGTTAAGAAAGTCATCGCGAAACTACCTGAGCGTCGCCAATCGTTGTTTTTCTCCGCAACCATGCCGCCGGATGTCGCCAAGTTGGCCGATACTATTTTACGTAATCCAGCCAAAGTTGAAGTGACTCCGGTTTCGTCAACAGCCGACACTATTGACCAGGCAGTCTATTTTGTAGGGCGCGAGGATAAGCGGAAGCTGCTTGTACATATTCTTAGCGATCAGAAAATCAAATCGGTGTTGGTTTTTGCCCGAACCAAACACGGTGCCGATAAGGTCGTTAAAGACCTGTTGAAAGCGGGTATTGGGGCCGAAGCCATCCACGGCAATAAATCACAAAACGCTCGGCAACGTGCCCTTTCTAACTTCAAGAGTCGAGAAACACGGGTGTTGGTGGCCACAGATATTGCCGCACGAGGAATCGACGTCGATGAACTGTCGCACGTAATCAACTACGAGTTGCCTAATATTCCCGAAACCTATGTGCACCGCATTGGTCGGACAGGTCGGGCTGGCCACGATGGTATTGCGTTGTCGTTTTGCGACGCCGAAGAAACGGAGTTCCTGCGCGACATTCATAAATTGATTGGCAAGCGCGTTCCGGTGATTGAAAATCATCCTTATGTACTCGATATAGCTACTGCTGCGGTTACACCTGCACCAGCCCAGCGGCAGGGACAGAATCGGAACGGCAATCGTCAGAGAGGAAATGGTGGGCGATCAACTGAGAGTCCCAACCAAAGACCTTTCCGGCGCGAAGGTGGTAATAATAGTAATCGTCAGGCAGACTCATCCACAGGAAATCAGCCTCGTAATCAGCAAAGCCGCCCTGCCAATCCAAATCGAAATAGCTCTCCCCAACGCGAAGGTGGTCCCACCAATACTAGACAGACAGCTCCTAATGCTGAGAGGCCAAGTCGAGGAACGAGCAACAGTCGTTTCAGCAATTTCAATCCAGATAAAAATTATTAATCTGAAACCAAGAACAATAAAAAATCCCCAGATTGGCTTCTGGGGATTTTTTATTGTTCTCGTGTAGGGAAACTATTGAACTTGATTCTATATAAACTGAGTTTTTTGTCATTCCGACGTCAGGAGGAATCTCAAAGTCCCTTGTTGGTCAAGCTTGAGATTCCTCCTGACGTCGGAATGACAAAAAATAGGCTAGTATTTCTTATAAAAGGAAAAGTTTAAACAGGACCATTATTTAGCAGCCGTTAAGACTTTTTGCATCTGCTCGGCCACAAACTGATTACCCGCATCATTCAGGTGAACACGATCAGTCGTTAAAACACCGCGATCTTTATTCTCAGTATTATTTTTCAGATCATATTCCAAAAATGCCTTGCGCAAATCGACCAGTGCTAAATCATGACGTTTGGCGATATCACGAATAAACTGGCTGTATTGATTCAGATCGCCATCCTGCTGGTTGGTCATATCCGTCTTTTCGCCAATTGCAGCCGGAGTACATAAGATCACTCGGATATTCGCTGCTTTTAGTTTTTTAATGACAGCATCGTAGAATTTTATAAACTTATCAGGGTCTGTACCAGTGCCCATCGACGCTTTGTGCCAAACGTCATTGACGCCTACCCAAATAACAACAACATCGGGTTGTTTCGCCAGCACATCATCGTCCATGCGTAGAAACAAATCATAGATTTTATTCCCACCAATTCCGGCGCCAATCAGTTCATATTGATCGGCAGGCATTGATTTTTTCAAACGGTCGATATAACCGCCAGGGTTAACCCCAGCCTGGGTGATAGAATCCCCAAAAAAGACAACACGAGTTGGTTTAGCCGCGCTCATAGCAAGCAGCCCAACGGTCAGAAGGAAAAGCAGAGATCGATAGATTGTAGTCATAATTCTTATAAAGCAACGAGCGTATAACCATTACTCATTTTAGCCGACGAGGTCATCACAAGTAAACACTAGTTACCAGTTAGGCACTTTACAGTCTTAGGGAATAATCCACGTAAACCGTAATCACAACCAATCGTTTGTAGTCAGCTTAAGGCTGTCCCCCAGGCGATCTAACCCCTAAAACAATGAGAGGACTTAACAAAGTAACCTTAATCGGCAACCTGGGCAAAGACCCGGAAATTCAGCAACTAGAAGGCAATATCAGCGTTGCAAAATTCTCGATGGCTACGACTGAAACGTTTAAAGATGACAAAGGCCAATCACAGTCAACTACCGAATGGCATAACGTTGTTTTATGGCGAGGGCTAGCCGAAGTAGCTCACAAATACCTCCAAAAAGGAAGTTCTGTTTTTGTTGAAGGTAAACTAAAAACACGGCAGTATGACGATAAGGAAGGCAAGACGCGCTACATCACCGAAATCATTGCCGACCAACTTATCCTACTGGACAAACGAAACGACGCCAATTACGACGAGTAAATCCATTAAGTATCACCAAAGGCATAGCCTGCTGAAATAGGCATTAAGGTACTCATAACCAGCGAAAATGATCTAAGAATATGAAGCTCAGAACTTGTATTCTTAGATCATTTTTTTGATTATTGATGAGCGAAATAACAGTCGATACACCAACGCAATGGCCAAGAACAAAACAACTGAAACGGAGGATAGTGTACCCGATTATCTAGCCGGTATTTCTGACGAAAAAAAGCGACAGGATTGTTCGGCAATTGTTGAGTTTATACAAAACCACACAGGCTTAGCGCCTAAACTATGGGGGGCTGCCATTATTGGTTTTGGAAGTTACCATTACAAGTATGAGAGTGGCCGCGAAGGCGATGCCCCTTTGGTTGGCTTATCAGCCAGAGCCAACGCCATTACCCTTTACATGGCATTCGACAGTGAGCATAAACAGGCACTACTGCAACGCTTGGGCAAGCATAAAACAGGCAAGAGCTGCATTTACATACAAAAGCTGGAAGATATTGATACAGAGGTACTAGACACAATGGTAGATAGGGCTATTAACTACATAAAAAGCCAGTATCCAGCTTAAACGTCAAGCTTTCTGCATACGTCTAGCAATGCGGTTTCATCCCCTACATTACCCGGAAAAACAACGTAGCTTATTTCTGGAAATTTACTCTTCGCATCCAGCTTCCAGACAGGAACGCCCGGAATTACGGGCCCTAAAACCAATGCTGTTTCGGCAGAAAGCCCTTTTGATGCCAGATCACTGGACGTAATTCCACCTTTAGCAACAATAAATTTGGGCCGTATTGTCAGAAACTTCAGAATGTTGACTAAAAAATTGGAGACCGTCGAGTTAATCGTCAAACTACTCGCTGAATCTGCGCCAACTTCCTGCTGTCGGCTGGTATAAATGACCACGTCATTACCTGATGCAAGCCATTTATCGGTTTGCTGACTAATAGCAGTGGCTTTCGCCAATGGGTCAGTTGACGTCAATACCTCGCTAACTTTTACTTCGATTGCTTTACTTGTTCCATTGGCCAGAAGCCAGGAAAGTTGACTGGTTGTTTTAGGAACATGGGAGCCTACCATCACGAGTGATCCATTTCCAGAGCCTGTCTTCTGTTTTAGCGGAGTGACTATTTTGCCAGAGGCCATGCCCGCACGGATAGGAACCAGGGTTGCCGAACTCCGATACAGAAATTTTTTCCCAGACTTTTCGGCACGAAGTAATCCCATTACAAGCACCTCTAAATCGCGATAACTAACTGCGTTAACAATACAGACTGATCCGTTCGGGCAGGCTTGTAGCTTCTCAATCACCCTTTGTGGTCCACCCAGTCGGAGGTCATCAATGGTGATTGAATTAACGTTCTGTGCGCTTATACTTCCTTTGGTCTTTTCTTCTACCCACTGTTTCAGATTGGCGTTTTGGTAACCAAACACCACATCGTTAGCAAAAGGCGTATCTGAAACCGGCACTAACGTCTGGTTGTCAATTAGATAATGAACATCATCAATCGTAATTCGACCACCTTCAATAAACGCAGGCACTAAAACGATCACGGCATCAGTCATGTTGAGCGTCTCAGATAACGCATCCACTTCAGCGGGAAAATGCCCTCTTAATGTAGAGTCGCTTCGGCTGATTACAACAATCTCTCTCCCACTCGCCTTCGCAGCTTCGTTCAGGTTTGTGCCGATTTCGTGCGCAAGCCCAATTGCCTCCGATTCGGGTAGACTACGGGAGTTGGTGAGAATGAATAAAATGGACGGTTTCTTTTTCAACTCATCCGTAATCAACGCCACTCGCCATGATGTCAGCACCGTTACATCAGAGGAAGTTTGCGTTCCCGTCGGGTCATCGTCAAGCACCACAATGGTTTTCCCACTCTGAACAAACTCATCCCGAATGGCGCTAAGCATCTCCTCTGGATAGTCGGGCGGAAGTTGCGCCACCTTCTGATCTACAGTCAAATACATCTATTACAACGAACTTTTAAAGTAAAACAAGTAAATAAAGCAGAGTTGGTTCTATTGCTTATACTGCGACCAGTACTATGCACTTGCGTTCACTGTTTTTTATGACAGTGGCCAGCAGGTCGTATTACACAATCAAGAGTAGTGAAACTGTCAGCCCTACTTACTTCGAATTTTACGTCTATGCAATTAATCATTACTGGTGGTGCTGGCTTCCTTGGCCAACGGCTGGCCAAAGCATTACTTAACAGTTCATTAGCTTTTGATAAGTTAGTTTTAGTCGATCTAATTCTGCCCCAAAATCCTGGGAATGACGATCGTATAAGCTGCCTACAGATGGACCTTTCAGAAGAAGGAGCTGCTCAAAAACTAGTTACGGCAGATACTGAGATTCTGTTTCACCTCGCAGCGGTAGTGAGTAGTCATGCGGAAAAAGATTTTGATCTGGGCTGGAAGGTGAATCTGGATTGTACCCGGTACTTGCTGGAAGCCTGTCGACATCAACGCCCTGGCATCCGGTTTGTCTTTGCCAGTTCACTCGCCGTTTACGGTGGCCCTCTGCCCGAAATCGTCAATGACATGACGGTTGTTACGCCCCGATCTTCGTACGGAAGTCAGAAAGCGATGGGCGAGTTATTAGTCAATGAGTATACGCGAAAAAACTTCGTAGATGGGCGTGTTTTACGCTTACCTACCATCTGCGTCAGACCCGGCAAACCCAATCTGGCCGCTTCTTCCTTTGTTAGCAGTATTATTCGGGAGCCGATTAATGGCGAAGAAGCCATTTGTCCGGTTTCACCAGAGCTTGTCTTATGGCTGTCGAGTCCAGATACAATCATTCAGAATATCGTCAAAGGAGCCTTGCTGGATAGTGCTATCTTCGGCGGTTGGGCAACTGTAAACTTACCCGGAATTAGCGTAACCGTAGAGCAGATGCTTGATTCGCTCGAACGAATCACCAATAAAGAAACGCGGGCGCGCGTACAGTTCAGGCCCGATCCAGCCATCAATGCAATTGTAAGCAGTTGGCCGGGTTTACTCGATAATACAAGAGCCCTGCATTGCGGCTTCGACGTCGATAGCGATTTCGACCAATTTATTACGCAGTTCATTGCTCAGAACAAGCCGTAGCGTCAAGCTCACAGGTAGCGTGTTACTCATAAGCCAAAAGCCGCGTCATGGGTTTGACCCACGACACGGCTTTTTTATTAATAGCTTTATTAGGCAGTTCTATTTTGCCCCGAAGATACAAACTTAAACCACTATATTAAGTAATAATACTCCTATTAATCCAACAATTGATACAATGGTTTCCATTAACGACCAGGTTCGGATGGTTTGTCCAATGGTTAAATTGAAATATTCTTTAAAGAGCCAGAAGCCACCGTCGTTGATGTGCGAAAACATCAGACTCCCGGAACCAATGGCCAATACCATCAACTCCGGCTTTATGGCCTGCGATTGCAATAAGGGCAATACGATACCTACGGTTGTCAACCCAGCAACGGTAGCCGAGCCAACACACACGCGGATAAAAGCCGCAATGCCCCAGCCAAGTAATAAAGGAGGGATAGCTGCATCCGCCAGTAAGCTACCGATGTATTTGCTGGTACCGCTATCGCCGAAAACCTGTTTAAGCGCCCCTGCCCCCGCAATAACCAGTAAAATCGGGGCTACGGCTTTGACGGCTTCTTCCATATCTTTCGTGATCGCTTTCATGGATTGCCCCTGCCGAATGCCCAATGTGTACATCGCCACCAGTACCGATAATAACATGCCGATATAGGGTTCGGCCAATAAGGTGACGATGGTTTTCAGAAGAGAATCACCCGCCATCGAGTTTTTCAACGGGCCAAATGTTGTTAACAACAATACGGGTAATAACGCCACCAGAAAGCTAATGCCCGCACTCGGCAAGTTTTTTACGGCGATATCACGATTTTTGAATAACTCCTGATTAGGCGTCGCGTTAATGTTTGTCAGTGTTTTGCCAAATATCGGGCCAGCAATAATGATAGCTGGAATGGCCACGATAATACCGTAGAGAAGGGTTTGCCCGATGTTTGCATTAAGCTGCCCCGCCACAGCCGATGGCGATGGGTGCGGAGGCAAATACCCGTGTGCCACCGACAAAGCCGACAACATGGGCACAGCTACCGACATCAGGGGTAATCGGGAGGAAGCCGCAATCGTAAAAATCAGGGGAACAACAATAATGAAACCCGCATTGTAAAAAAGCGGGATACCAATCACAAAGCCCGCCAGAGCCAATCCCCAACGAATGTTTTTGATACCGAACCAACCAATCAGAACGTCGGTAATTCGTCGGGCGGCTCCGCTTTCGGCAACTAATCGGCCCAGCATAGCCCCGAAACCGATAATTAATACCAGCTCGCCCAGGGTGCCGCCAATCCCCGTTTGGATGGACTTACCGACAGCCACAACGTCCATACCAGACGCTAAACCAATGCCTAAGGAAACAATGACAAACGAAATGAAGGTGTCTAATCGAACAAAGGCAACTAAAAAAACAAGCGTCAGAATCCCGATCAGGGTTAGAATAAGGGGCATGATAAGCAGGTGGGTTTAGAACGACAAAGCGTAAGTTGCTAATTTTTCTACTTCATTCACTAATGAATTGGTCAGATCGAACGGAACAACGTGCAATCGGGTGGTAGCATCGTAGCCGAACACGGGCAAGGGTTGGCGGAAGGTTTCATTGGTCGGATAAATCAGAAACAGATCATCCGCAGCGTATTTTTTACCATACGCATACAGTTGGTACATATCTGTCTGCTCAATACCATAGTTTCCTGAACTCGCACTTAGGCCAGCTTCCCGGCCTTTTATCTGCTTCCATTTCGTATCGAACACCATCGTTTTGGCAGCGTGTCGAATTAATATATCGGGCCGAAGTTTAAATTTAGGCGCACCAACATGCTCATCGACCAAGTGGGCTGATGACTCCTGAACCCGCACCTCATCAGTATCGGGCCAATACGAGCGGATGCCATAGGCCACGTAATCTTCAAAAACCCGTTCCATTGGAAATAAGAGAGACAGGCTAGGCATCTGGCCCGTTTTAATCCCAAACCCCTGCCCTTGCAGCAAAGCTTCGGCCCAACGCAAGGCCGCTTCGTAGCGTAGAAACAAGCGACTGGATCGGCGAATCAGGCGTAAATCATCTGGCAACGATTCAGTAAAAGGCACTTCATCCATCGCCCAAAGCACCTGCCGAATCCGGCGAAGAGTAGGCGGATGAGTGGTCGCTCCATTTAGGTAAATCAGTGCTGTTTTCAGAATACGATTCGCGGCTACATCGGCCGTTAAGCGCTCATAGGTGACCGCCAGCCGCTCAGCGTGCCAGGCATTTTCTCGCTGTTGCCGGGCTACCTGAAGCTTACCTTTCCAGAAGCGTTCATTGCTATCGACCGATACATACGCATGCTGGATTCCCTGTTGAACCAGCGGCTCTACCGTATCAAGAAAGGCGGCAATAAACACATCCCAAAGAGGCAACTGAATGGCGCGTGTATGCGCAGCCGATAATGTTCTGAACGGACTATATCGCAGATGGCGTAACATCTTCAGCAGTATGGGGCGCGATTTTTCAACCTGACCCACCTTCGGCAGTACCTCAAGCTGTTGATGATTGGGCAACGGAAACAACCCGACGTAATTCCGAACCTGAATAAGTTCCCGGCCTTTTTGAATCGAAAATGCCAGCAATCCTTCGGCTTGCTCATCGTCAAACACAAACCGACGTAGTGACTGGAAAACGCTATCGGGCACCAGAATCCCGTTCAGCGGAGGCTCTGTCCACTGTTCAGCGGAACCAATGAGGCTGTTTTCAAGAACCGAAATCGTTTGGATCATGCAGGCCTGCCGTTATACTCTACCTTTCATAAAATCACCGGCGGCAGATTTCAATAGCCCGGCAAAGGAGTTCAGACAGAATAAAACACCTCGATCAATCAACGCTTTAGCCTGATCGCCAGTGGCCGCAGTAGTCCCTGCAATCAATCCTGCTTTTCTGATTTTTTCGACAACGCCCGCAATAGTCCGTTTCACTTCATCGTGGCCGGGGCCGTCGTAATAACCCATGCTCATGGCTAAGTCACGAGGGCCAATCACGAAACCGTCGAGCCCGTCAACCTGTAGCAAATCGTCGAGATTAGCGATGGCTTCTTTGTCTTCAATTTGTGCTAAGATCAGGGTCTGTTCGTTCGCAAATTCGACGGCCTCGCCCTGATTCATATTCCCCAATAGGTAATCATTGGCCCGTGCAGGAGCAAATCCTCGTAGGCCCAAAGGCGGATATTTAACGGCCTGTACCAACGCTTCGGCTTCGGCAACTGTACTAACGCCAGGCATCATAATGCCCATTACGCCCGAATCCAGAAATTGCAGAATCAATTTGGGGTCATTGCTCCGCACACGAGCCAACGGCGTGATGCCACTTAACTCACAAGCCCGCACAATGTCCTGAACCTGTGCTGTTGTGACGGGACTGTGCTCACCATCGATCATGTAAAAATCCAGGCCCGAAAACCCACAAAGTTCCGCAACGGTAGGATCGGAGCTGTTAGAAAGAACACCCAGAACGGGCTGGCTATTTTTGAGCCGGGTTTTAACAATATTTTGCTTCATAGTACGAAGGTAATACGGTTTTCGGTATTCAGTTTACGGTGGCTGACGCAGGAATGATGGCGCGTCAGCTACCGTAAACTGAATACCGAAAACCGCCTAACTCCCAAACAAATCGACCGCCAATCGAAACGTGTTACAGTGCGCTTCAACAATATCGGTTAGTCGTGGAGAATAGCCCCCTCCCATTGATATAACAATGGGCAGGCTGTTTTTAATAGCCTGGTCAAACACAAACTGATCCCGCTCCTTGCACCCTTCCCGGCTAACGCTCAGCTTTCCCAGGCGATCCGATGCCAGAATATCGACACCCGATACATAAAACAGAAAGTCAGGCTGCACGCGACGAATCAACCCCGGTAACGTATCGAATAAAGTATTCAGATAGCGTTCATCTTCGGTGCCGGTATCGAATTCTATATCGAGGTCCGATTGCTCTTTTTTGAGGGGATAATTGTCTTTCCCATGCATGCTAAACGTAAATACGCGGGGCTCATGCTGAAACATAACGGCGGTTCCATTCCCTTGGTGAACATCCAGATCAATCACCAGAATTTTCTGCGACTGACCTGTTTCAAGCAGATAGTGAGCCGCAACGCCCACGTCATTTAGCAGGCAAAACCCCTCCCCGCGATCAGGAAACGCATGGTGAGTTCCTCCCGCAATGTTCATCGAAACCCCATCCGTTCGGGCAATTTGGGTGCCTTTAAGCGTTCCCTGCGTAATGATCCACTCCCGATCGATAAGCTCAGGCGTGAGCGGAAACCCAATCCGGCGCATCATCTTTGGATCAACGGTTCCGGTTTTTAACGACTGCACATACTCGGCAGTATGCACGCCCAGTACCCATCGATCATCGACCGGATCAGGGGCAAAAAAGTTAGCCTCCGTACAGGTTCCCTCGTACAGAAGTTGTTCATAAATCAGTTCATATTTGAGCATGGGAAACCGATGGCCTTCGGGTAATCGGAGTCGGTAAACGGGCGAAAATGCAATCTGAAGCATGAACGAATAAGGTCGGTAGGTTGCAAAAATCAACTGTCCCGTTCGATAAGGATACGCATTAGTTAACCCATCTGCGGCAAGTTGTGTTACCAAACCAACTTAATTGTTCGTTGGTATAGTTTATCCAACTTCATAATGTGGCTTGTATGAAAACAGCTATTATCACCGGGGGCGGTCAGGGGATTGGCCGCGTTGCAACACAATATTTACTCACGCACGGTTATCGGGTAGCGGTTTGGGAAGCCGACACCGATGCCCTCGCCGAACTCAAAGAAGCCTTTAAAGCCTCGTCGGCACAAATTTTATTCGTTTCCTGTGATGTTTCCAGTGAACTGAATGTCCGAAAAGCAGCCGAACAAACTGTTGCGCATTTTGGGCAAATCGATACCCTGATTAACAATGCGGCCATCATGATTGAAAAACCGCTCGACAAACTCATGCTCGACGAATGGAACCGGGTCATCAGTACGAATTTAACAGGTGCTTTTCTGTGTGCGAAACATACCGCCCCTTACCTGGCTACTCAGAAAGGCAGCATTATCAATATCTGTTCAACACGGGCGTTTCAGTCGGAGCCGGATACGTTTGCCTACTCAGCCAGCAAAGGGGGCCTTCTGGCCCTAACCCACTCCCTTGCCATTAGTCTGGGCCCCGACGTTCGTGTCAATGCCATTAGCCCCGGCTGGATCGATGTGTCGGCACTAAAGAAAAAAGCGAAGGCTAAATCCGATGAACTTCAACCCGAAGATCACGATCAGCATCCGGCAGGCCGGGTGGGGCAGCCCGACGATATTGCCCGGATGATTCTGTTCCTGATAGCGCCCGAAAACAGCTTTATTACGGGGCAAAATTTTGTAGTTGATGGCGGAATGACCCGTAAAATGATTTACGTATAACTACGCTACTAAAAAGGCTAAAACATCCTCACCTTTGTGGTGTTTAGTAAGTAGTTTTATCATCTTCGTCAGCTATGAATATCGAGCTTTCTACCGCCACCGACCAATCTCCCCTAGAAGTCCTTGATTTACAGGTAACCTCCCGACGAACTTCGGGGAAAGCAATTCTATCGTTGCGCTTCCTGTGTAGCAGCGACCGTCATGCGAACCATCTCCAAATACCCGAATTGACCTGGTTTGACGCTAGTCAACTGCAAAATTTTTCGCAGAATCTGGCAATGGCCCAATATCCAGAAACCTATCAGGTCGATTTACTGGATGCGGGTGTACGACTGACGGGTTCAGTACGCCAGCTGGCAGGTCGGTGGACAACCGGACGCACTGTCCGAATTGAACCCTTGGCCTCATCGGCCAGCCAGTTTGCTCCGTTTACCATACACGCGTCGCACCTCGACGTGAAGACCTACGCGGGTAAACTGTATCATCGTCTGTGGGAATTGTTCACAAAGGGTTAAACCGAATTCGGCTTTTCGGGTTATGCAGTAAACGATGTCCCTACTTACCATGGAAAATGCAAATCAGGATGCGATGCTCAATGAGCAATCGCAGACGTTCAATCCCAGCACGGGGGGCACAGCCCAAACGCCCGACGACAGTATTATGCTGAATGAAGATTATAATCCAACCGATTTGGCAGGCGATGTGAACTCCCCGCCTACTACACCGACAGACGAGCAGGATGCAGCCCAACCCAATAAAGGAACCGGTGCCGCTTCGGGTAGTCCAAATATGGAGCCCGATTTAACGAATTATGGTAATGGAGATGCCCTCGGAAATAACGATGGCACTGAACCAGACCCTGCCTGGACAGACGAAGATCAGGTCTAATGAACAATGTAAAGAACGATTACGATCATAAAACAACCGGCACCGCTTGATCAAGCGGTGCCGGTTGTTTTAATGCTTATGGGCAGGTAAATCTACCTTACCTTTGCTTTTAGTAGTGATCTTTTTAAACGTCGTTCTTTGGTGAAGTTTTCCTTTATTGCTTCTATTATCTGTCTGTTACTGAGTCCCAATATCCTATTGGCTCAGAAAAAAAACGAGAGTTATCAGCTTCATATCAACCGGGCCACCTCACCAGTTATTGTCGACGGAGCCATTGATGAGCCTGCCTGGCAGGCAGCCGAAGTGGCCAGTGATTTCTGGATGGTACTCCCCATGGATACCAGCCGTGCCCGCGTTCGTACCGACGTTCGGATGACCTACGATGACCATAACGTGTATTTGAGTGCCATCTGTTATCATGGCGACGTGCCAGGCCCCTACATGGTTGAATCGCTCCGACGCGACTGGGCTTTTCTCAAAAATGATAACTTCATCTTTTTCATGGACACCTTCGACGACCAGACGAATGGGTTTACCTTTGGCACCAATGCCGCTGGCGCTCAGTGGGATGGGCTGTTATATGAAGGAGGAAAAGCCAATCTAAGCTGGGATAATAAATGGACATCCGTTGTTAGGAATTACCCGGATCGCTATGTAATCGAACTGGCGATTCCGTTCAAAACGATTCGCTACAAAAAAGGCATCTCTCGCTGGGGAATCAACTTTAGCCGGCAGGATCTGAAAACGACAGAGAAATCATCCTGGACGCCTATACAGCGTCAGTTTCCAACGGCCTCGCTGGCCTTAACCGGAGTTCTGGTCTGGGATCAGCCTCCACCACAACCCGGCCCCAATATTTCCATTATTCCGTATGCATTAAGCGGGATAACACGCGACTATCAGAACGGCGTGCCAACCAAAAGTCGTTTCGATGCCGGGTTGGATGCCAAAGTTGCCGTTACCTCATCATTAAACCTTGATTTAACCGTTAACCCCGATTTTTCGCAGGTCGATGTCGATCAACAAGTGACGAATCTTGACCGCTATGAGCTGTTTTTTCCAGAGAAACGACAGTTTTTTTTAGAGAACGGTGATCAATTTACCAACTTCGGCTATGCAACGATTCGACCATTTTTCAGCCGTCGGATTGGGCTGGGTGGTGTTCCTATTCGCTTTGGTGCCCGACTGAGTGGTAAACTCAATAAGGATTGGCGACTTGGCATTATGGACATGCAAACCGGAAGCGTGGATGAAACTGGGTTGCCCGCTCAGAATTTTGCGGTTGTCGCCCTACAACGACGTGTTTCCGCTCGTTCGAACATCGGGATGATCTTCGTCAATAAAGAATCGCTATCGTATACCCCAAACCCTGACAAACCCCTTTACTCACGCTATAACCGAAACCTAGGGCTGGAGTATAATCTGGCTTCGTCAAATAACATCTGGACGGGAAAGGCCCTGTATGTCAAATCATTCAGACCCGATCAGCCGGGGAATGATGCCGTATATGCCGCTAACCTGCAATATTTCACTCGTCGATGGCTGATCAGCGGTCAGGTAGAGTCGATCGGCAAAAACTACACGGCCGAAGCCGGCTATGTTCCTCGTATTGGTTATGAGCGAGGCATGGCGACACTCGGCTATACATTTCTACCCACGGCTAGTGGCGTACTCAACCACGGACCAACGCTCACATCGACGTATTTTTTCGATCCTGCCTGGAAACAGAGCGATAATGAAAGCATGCTCAGCTATGCTATCACGTTCCGTAGTCGAAGTGTGTTCACCGCCTGGGTTGCCACCGATTATGTTCGATTACTTCAACCTTTTGACCCAACCAATACAGGTCGCGAAACGCTGGCAACGGGTACAGAACATAACTGGACAGCCTGGGGAACCGATTTTGACTCGAAACCGCAGAGCGTCTTTACCTATGGATTTTCGTCGCGTTATGGTGGTTACTACGCGAACGGTACTCGCTTGAATCTCACTGCCGATCTGGGCTATCGGTTCCAACCGTACGTCAGTCTGGCCGCCAGTGCGAGTTATAATGACATCCGTCTGCCGCAGCCCTGGGGTGCCACTACTTTCTGGCTCGTTGGCCCCCGTTTTGACTTTACGTTCACCAACAAGCTGTACCTGACCACGTTTGTGCAGTATAATGAGCAGCAAAAAAACATGAATGTTAATGCTCGTGTTCAATGGCGTTACAAACCCGCTTCCGACTTTTTCCTGGTCTATACCGACAACTATTTACCCAATTCTGCGCAGATTGGTCAGGATGTACCGGGCTTCTTTTCGGTTAAAAATCGGGCGCTGGTACTGAAGTGGACCTACTGGTGGAATCTTTAATTTTCAGGGTTTTAAACAAACTGAATCTATGCCTGTTTTATTGACAATCCGCTAAAAAACGGACAGTTAGTTACTACACTAAAATTCAGTCAACGTTTATGAAAACTCTATTGCGTTTTTTCCCCGTAGCCTTTGTGGCTTTATTTTTAACCCTGTTTTTGACCAGTTGCGAGGCCATTGGCGATATTTTCAAAGCCGGTGCCTGGACAGGGGCTATATTTGTCATTCTCGGTATTGGACTAGTTATCTGGCTGATCTCCAAGCTCTTTGGTGGAGGCAGTAAGTAACTTCTCTTTAAGATTTTTTCAACAAAAAGGCAGCTTTCTAAAATTAGAAAGCTGCCTTTTTGTTGAGTGCAGTATGCGGAAGTCAATTTAAAGTGAAAATACTTATTCTATTATACTACATACTTATATATATACTATATTTATACTTTAAATTACTATATAGAGCTTCATGTATAAATTTTTACCTTTCTTTTTTTTTAACTTATTTCTGCCAGGCTCAGGATTCGACATCATCGATTCGATATCTCGAAAGAAATGTCTGGCGTGTAGACTTTTTCGGGCCTAGTATTAGTAACGAAAGGTCGATTGGACAGAAAGCTACAATAGTAGCTCGTCTTGGGTTTGTTAGTTCACCAGCCTTTATTAAAACTGTAACTTCGTCTAGAGGTCAGTTTGAATCATCTGGTGGTTTTGCCTTTAGTCCCCGATTATCAATAGCAGGCAGACATTTTTATAATTTCAACCGTCGTATTCAAAAAGGCAAATCAATCCGGTATAATTCGGGGAATTATATCAGCGCAAAAGTTCTCTATACGTTCTCACCAATTTCTAACTGTGACTGTGATGGACCTGCTATTCGGCCAAATGATATTCAGGGGTTTGCATTGCAAACTCTGTGGGGTTTCCAGCGAACATATAGGAAGAATTTCTATCTTAATTTAGAGTTAGGATTAAGCACCAGAAGTACACTAATTAATGTTCAGGCGAACTCTTTACTTACGTCAGAAGCTTATTTTACGCTAGGCTATACATTCCCGAGTCATCACAAATAATCTACGGATAATTTAAAGACAAATGCAGATAGATAAGTAGAGCTATATGTGAGGCTACATTACAAAAAATATACTTATTATCAGTTAGTCGCTACGCCTTGGCAATCATCCGATCGAACACCGCTCGCTGCTCTTTCATTGAGGCTACTTTATCGGCTGGATTGGTATGGCATTCAAGGAGTACCCAGCCTTTGTAGTTCATTTTCACCAGATTAGTCAATAATTCCTGATAAGGATAGTCGGTTCTGTCGAGTTCACGAACATGGCAGGTAGCGCCAAATCGGTTTTTGACTAAGTTGAAATTGGATGCGAAACCTTTGCCATTCAAATCCTGCGGGTTGCAATTCCAGCAAATGGTCGCATTCGGATGGGTAGCCACATCCATAATCTGCTTAATAGCAGGCAACTCCTGTGTTTCCTCCCCGTGAACTTCCAGCCGGACCTGCTGTCCAAAGTCTGCCCCATAGCGAGCAAGCTCATTGAGCGCTTCGCCGATTTGCATTAGTGTTTTTTCGGTAGGTACTTCTTTATGGAGCGCATTCGGTTTCACTTTTACGCCTGTTCCGCCCACGTCGGCACTCAACCGAATAAATTCTTTTGACCGTTCAATCGATTCTTTCAGTTTAGCTTGATCCACAAAATCGAATTGCTGGTTTGTCCCCAGTCCAACAAGCTGAACGGGGCTATCCATAAATCTCTTTTTAACCTCCTGTCGCTGCGCCGAATTCAGGTCAGGCATTACCTTATGCGCATGTTCTACACGTAATTCGACACCACGTATGTTTGTATCCGTACAGT
This sequence comes from Spirosoma foliorum, assembly GCF_014117325.1. Lineage (NCBI taxonomy): Bacteria > Pseudomonadati > Bacteroidota > Cytophagia > Cytophagales > Cytophagaceae > Spirosoma > Spirosoma foliorum. The sequence goes on from NZ_CP059732.1 coordinate 3,351,715, forward strand.
TTTTAATCAGCGTAGGCAAATCCCAATCTTTACCCCACAGATAGGTCACAAACCCCAACTTAATCGCCGATTTTTCCTTAGCAAGTTCCATAGCCAGGGTTGTTGATCCTGACATAAGAGAGGCCCCAGCCAGTAATGAGATTTCTTTCAGGAATGTTTTTCTATCGATAGTAAACATTGCGATTAAAATTAGCAGTTGGATTTACCAGGAAATGAGTGCGATTTGGCGAGTTGGCGATCAAATGGGTAAAGTTTAACTTCTCCCATTATTACTTGTCACCAGGCCTTTCGCGGAAAGCCGTGCCACGGTTGCGACAAAGGCTATAAAAAGCAATGGCCCTCAACTTAGTTGTTGAGGGCCATTGCTTTTGTTTTACGTATGCTTTGCTTAAGCTACCAATTCCAGCAGACCATCGCGTTGAAGCACAGCTCGTTGGCGTTCGCTCAGATCGTCGGAAGCTTTCATAAGCGGTAGCCGGACTTCAGCCGAAATCAAGCCCATAATTTCCAGAACATTTTTAATACCTACAGGATTTCCTTCTTCGTACAAGAGCGGATCAATACGCAGGAAATGACCGAGTTCTTTCTGAGCAAAGGCAAAATCGCCTTGCAAAGCAGCTTCAATCATACCACTGAACTTAGCAGGTAGTGCATTGGCAACCACCGACATAACCCCTACTCCACCGATGCTGATAATGGGGACACCCTGCACGTCATCTCCCGAAATGAGCAGGAAGTCATCTGGCTTATCGCGAACAATTTCCATGCACTGCTCAATCACACACGATGCTTCTTTTACGCCAATGATGTTTGGGTGCTGCGCGAGTTCACAAATCGTTTCGGCCGACATATTGATACCAGTCCGAAACGGAATATTGTACAGGATAACGGGTACCGGACTTGCATCGGCGATTCGGGTAAAATGCTCGATAACGCCCCGTTTACCGGGTTTATTATAATATGGGCAAACCGACAGAATAGCATCGACGCCTTCAAAATCAATATCTTTCATCCCCGACACAACCTCAGACGTAACGTTTCCGCCCACGCCAAATACAATAGGGAGTTTCTTCGGGTTATTTTCCTTAAGGTATTGCAACAACTGTTTCTTTTCCTGTTTAGTCACCGTAGGCGATTCGCCAGTAGTGCCCTGCAGGACAATGTAACGCACACCGCCATCGGAGATGTGTCGAATGATGCGGCCGAAGCCGTCGTAATCAATAGACAGGTCGGCATTGAAAGGTGTCACAATGGCAACACCTACGCCATGGAATTTAGTATCCATTAGAAGAAACAGGAATATATATTCCTGCAAAGTTACAGGATTTTACTGGGGAGTTATTGCTTCAGAGTAACTTGAGAAAAGTCTTTTGGCAAAAAACCATTCAGAGGCAATAGGTCAAAAAGCTCATCATGAATTCGAGCGACATATAATCCGGATTTTTCAGCCTCTTGAATGACATTATCAGAGGCATCCACGAATGCTAAAATTCCGTACAGTTTTTTACCTTTTTGTTCTGGAAAATAATCGGCAAAGCGGTCCAGGACTTTTAGCAACTGCTCAATATCCCGTCGCTTCAGATGGCTTTTAACTTCCACAACCACCACCGTATTGACTGCTCCATTAGCAATACCGAGCACATCAATTTCAATGGTGTCGCTGCCCTTCTGCGTTTTATAACGCGTTGTAACAGTGGTCATACCAAATCGCTCCCGAAGTACTTTTTCCATTGCCGGAAACGCCATGCCTTCTGTAAAGCTCCCAAATTTGTTACCCAGATCGCCAATGAGCTTAGCATTACGTTCGGTAAGCTCAGCGGTACGCGTGAGGATTTTCTTTATTTCATCAAAGCTAGTAGTCGACTCCATGGTTCAGCGGGCGATTAAGTATACAAATATAGGGATTTTAGTTTCGATATACCTTACACCTCCAGCATCGCCAGGAATTCGTCTTCGCCAATCATTTGCACATTGAGTTTTTGTGCTTTATCGATCTTGGATGGACCCGCATTCTCGCCCACAATGAGGTAATTCAGCTTTTTGGAAATACCGCTGAGCAGTCTTCCGCCATTGGCTTCAATACGGTTTTCCAGCTCTTCACGGCTGAAATTGGCGAATGTGCCCGTATACAGAAAGGTCTTCCCAGCCAGTGCATCTCCTTCCTGTTCAACCACTTTTTTCTCGCCAGCAAACTGCAATCCAGCCGCCCGCAATTGCTCTACGAACGCCCGATTGTACTCATCGGCAAACCACGTTACCACACTCTCGGCAATGCGTGGACCCGTATCCGGAACAGCCAGTAACTCCTCCTGGCTAGCCTTCATAATAGCATCCATCGACCCAAAATAATCTACCAGTTTTTCGGCAGTTGTGTTGCCTACATAACGAATACCCAGCGCAAATAGCACATTCTGAAAGGGTTGCGCTTTCGACCGTTCAATGGCTGTTAGAATATTCTCAACGGTTTTTTCTCGAAAACTAACAATCCGTTTTTTTCCAGTCTCTTCATCAAGGAATACTTTCTCAATCCCTAGCAGTTGTTCGCTGGTCAGTGAATAGAGATCGGCTGGCGTTTCCACTAGTCCCCGATCAATGAGCATTTCAATCTTGCCTTCGCCCAGGCTCTCGATATTCATAGCCCGACGCTGGATAAAATGCTCGAATCGGGTCTGTCGTTGCGGTGGACATCCGCGCTCATTGGGGCAATAGTGGTTGGCTTCGCCTTCCTTCCGAATCAAGGGGGTGCCACAGGCAGGACAGGTTGTGGGGTAAACAATGGGCTGGCTTTGATCGGTACGCCTATTCAGATCTACACCAGTTATTTTCGGAATGATCTCGCCACCTTTCTCCACAAATACAGTGTCGTATAGCCGTACTCCCAGGCGTTCAATTTCGTTCGCGTTGTGCAAGGATGCTCGTTTCACGGTGGTTCCTGCCAGTAGGACGGGGGTAAGCAAGGCAACGGGCGTGACCGATCCTGTACGGCCAACCTGATACCGAATACCGGTTAAAACGGTACTGGCAGCTAATGCCTTATATTTAAACGAGATGGCCCAACGCGGACTTTTTGCTGTATAGCCCAACTCCCGCTGCTGATCGTAGCGATTTACTTTGATTACAATCCCATCTGTACCCAGTGGCAACGTAAACCGTTTTTCTTCCCACTGGTTGATGTATTGCATCACCTCCTGAATGTTGGTGCATTTTTGCCAGGTTGGCGAGACATTGAATCCCCATTGCTTCATCGCAATCAGGCTTTCTTCATGGGTCTGAAAAATGTCTTGGTCCGATAAAAACGAATAGACATAGCAATCAAGTCGGCGTTTAGCCACCGCCCCGGAATCCTGTTGTTTGAACGTACCCGAAGCGGCATTGCGCGGATTGGCCAACAAGGGTTCGCCAATGTCTTCGCGCTCTTTATTGATCCGATTAAACTCAGCCAATGGCAAAAAACCTTCGCCACGCACTTCAAAAAGAGCAGGGGGTAAAGGAGTTGGGACCTGGGGTGTATGATCAGCAAAGGCAATCGTGATCTGGCTACCACTTTGTCCGCCGACCTCTGTGCCCACTTCACCCCGCTCTGCGCTGCTTGCTCCGCGCCCCTCACCTACCACACGTAAGGGGACAGTTCGAATTGTTCGAACATTATTCGTAATGTCGTCGCCCCGAACACCATCTCCGCGGGTAGCACCCTGTACCAGCAAGCCGTTCTCATAGGTCATGCTCAAGGCTACACCATCGAATTTGAGTTCACAGATGTATTCGTAGGGCTGATTATTCAATCCCTTCTGGACCCGCTTATCAAACTCAATCAGGTCCTCTTCGGAATAGGTATTTCCCAGCGATAACATTGGAAAACGGTGATAAACCGTTGCGAACTCCTTGCTAATTGTGCCACCAACCCGCGCTGTTGGCGATTCAGGCTGGCGAAATTCGGGGTATTGTGTTTCAAGATCGGCCAATTCGGCCAGGAGTTGATCGAATGTAAAATCATCTACCTCCGAAATACTATTTTGGTAGTATTGGTGAGTATAATAATTCAGACGATCGGTTAATTCGGCTATACGCTCCTGGGGTGTCATAAAATAAGTTGTTAGGCATTCTTCGTTGACCAATAGCCAATAGTCATCAATAGTAGATATTGGCTATTGACTATTGACCGTTGACTAACGACTAGTCAGCAATATTGGGTTTGTTTCCTCGTTCAAGCAAAAAAACGTTAGTTTTACAGGATAAAAAATTACGTAATTGTCAACGGCTACTAACTAAGTCTTTCTTTTTCAATGGATTGATTTTTTAGGGCGTCAAAACAACCATGACTCAGCCTTTCATTGCCCCTTCGCTACTGGCCGCCGACTTTGCTAATCTGCAAAAAGAGCTGGATTTAATAAACCGCAGCGAGGCCGATTATCTTCATTTCGACGTAATGGATGGCTTGTTTGTTCCTAACATTTCTTTTGGTTTTCCACTGCTAGAAACGGCAAAAAAATATTGCCAGAAACCGCTGGATGTGCATTTGATGATTGTACAACCGGAACGTTATCTGGAAGCTTTTGCCGAAGGGGGCGCATCGGTTATTCACGTACATTATGAAGCCTGCACGCACCTCCACCGAACGCTTAGCCAAATTCGGGAATTAGGTTGCCGGGCCGGAGTGGCTCTTAATCCACATACCCCAATTTCCGTCCTTGAAGATGTTCTGGAGCAGATTGATGTTGTTTTAATCATGTCTGTAAATCCGGGCTTCGGGGGGCAAACGTTTATACCCCATACGATTCAGAAAATAACGAAGTTAAAGCAATTACTAACAGCAAATCGATCGGCGGCTCTGATTGAAGTTGACGGAGGGGTTGGCGAAAAAAACGCTCCAACCTTACTCAACGCTGGCGCTGATATACTGGTAGCGGGCAATTCCGTTTTCAGAGCCAACGATCCGCTGGAGGCAATCCGTCAATTAAAAAATAGCCGTCAGCCTACAATAGCCTGATGCTTTCCGTAACTCTTAACTTTAATTGACTCAGCAAGCATCCTCCATGATTAAATTATATCTGGCCATTTTGTTCAGTTCGCTCCTTCTGATCACGGCTTGTAAAAATTCTTCCCAGAATCAAACAGAGAATTCCCCCTCTGATACGACTGCCTCAGCCGCTCCGCCAACACCCGACTGGGCTAAGAATGCGACTGTTTACGAAGTAAATACACGCCAGTTTTCGCCACAGGGGAATTTTAAGGCCATTGAAGCCCAACTGCCCCGGCTGAAAGAGATGGGTGTAGATATTATCTGGCTGATGCCGATTTATCCCATTAGTCAGGAAACAAAAAAAGGAGTACAAGCCAGTCCTTACGCGATAACCGATTTCAAAACGATTAATCCAGACTATGGGACAATGGCAGACTTTAAATCATTGGTTAACCGGGCTCATGCACTGGGGCTGCGGGTTATTCTTGATTGGGTTGCCAGCCATACGGCTCAGGATCATAGCTGGGTAAAAGAACACCCAGACTGGTACGTGACAGAAAAAGGCAAAATGGTTTCTCCCACTAATTATCAGACGGGTAAACCAACCAACTGGCTTAGCGTGGTTAAACTTAATTACGACAATCCAGACCTACGAAAAAGCATGACTGAAGCCATGCAATATTGGGTCAAGGAAGCCGATATTGACGGCTATCGCTGCAATGCAGCGGGCTACGTTCCCAATTCTTTCTGGAACTCGCTACGCCCTCAGTTAGACAAGATCAAGACTGTATTTATGTTAGCCGAATGGGAAGCTGATCCAGATCAGTTTCGAGGCTGTTTTAACATGAATTACGGTTGGAGCATGTATAACCTGATGAAATCCGTAGCCAAAGGTGTTAGTACTGCCGACAAGATTGACTCCCTACGCGACGCCAATCAGAAACTGTTTCCAAAGTGGTATTATCAGATGCTGTTCACGCAGAATCATGATGAGAATACCAACAATGGTACGCTAGACGAATCGTTTGGCCCCGGAGCCGACGCATTCATTGTTTTAAGCAGTACGCTCGAAGGCATGCCGCTGGTCTACAATGGAATGGAATCTAACCTAAATAAACGGTTGGCTGTTTCGGATAAAGACACGATAGCCTGGGACGGCTATTCTAAAAGCGATTTCTTCAAAACCCTGCTCACGCTAAAACATCGCAACAAGGCGCTCTGGAATGGGCTGTCTGGTGGCAATGCGGTGAAAATAATAACGGATCATGACGATCAGGTGTATGCTTTTCATCGTCAGCGCGATAATGATCGTGTTGTTGTTTTACTTAACTTAAGCGGGAAACCCCAAACAGTACATTTATCGGGTGATGGTTACGCAGGTACGTATGCAGAAATATTTAGTCACCAGTCGGTAGAGTTAAAAGCCGAAATGGCTGTAACTTTAAAACCGTGGGAATACCGAGTGCTAACAAACTAGTGCTCTACCAAACAAGATGCTATTGATTCTATCAGATTCTATTAAATTGATTATCAATAAAACCTCAAATAGAATCTAAAGAATCTAAAATTGGACGAGTACTAGGTTTTCTGACTGGGTGGTAATTCTGTGTTCCACATTGCAACTATTGCAACAAAAATCAGTCTATATTACTCATCGTTTAATCGTTTATGCGAGTCTGGAGCATTTTAGCGGTCATATTTAGCGTAGCCAGTTCGATTGGTCTTGCGCAAACAACTGATGCGCAACAGCGAGCCGCCAGCCCTACCAATCTGCTATCCACCGAAAAAGACGCCATACAATGGGCCAGTCGGGTTGTGGGTGTATCATCTGAGAAAAAAGGCGAACCTACCGGCGAGCAATACAAAGCCTCTCAGGCACTGGGCCGCCCTAGTAAAGTCCCTGAAATGGGCGAAAGTCCCTGTGCATGGGCACCTTTTTACGCCGATGGCACAGCCGATGAATGGATTCAGGTAGGATTTGAAAATCCTATTCAGGCCCGGCAAATTATTGTGGCAGAAAATGTAAATCCCGGATCAGTGGTAAAAGTCATCGTGATTGATGAAAAAGGGAAAGAGCATACTGTTTATCAGGCCACCAGTGTTCAGGCGCGTCAGGACCCTTTACTACGAATTTTCCCCAAGGACTCGGCTTTTTTATGTACGCAACTTAAAGTGGTCATCAATGGAGCGGCTCTGAAAGGAATGAATCAGATTGATGCCATTGGAATTTCTGAAGATACGAAACCACTTACGGTAGGCATCAACGTTTCGAAAAACACGCCTAAGGACATTCAGAAGGAAAATCTCGGAAAAACAGTAAACTCGCCGGGCCAGGAAGTGGCTCCTGTTATCTCACCCGATGGGCGGACGTTGTACTTCACCCGGAATTTCAACAAAGCAAATATGGGGGCACCTGATCGTCAGGACGTCTGGTACTCTACGCTGGAATCGGCGTCAAACGGCAACCCGCCTGGTTGGAGCGAAGCGGTCAATATTGGGCCGCCCATCAATAACAATGGTGACAATGCCATTAGCGGAATGGCTCCAGATGGACGAACGGCTTACCTCATTAATGTATATCGCCCCGATGGAGGGATGTCGTTTGGCATTTCGAAGTCCATTCGGACCAAAGCCGGTTGGTCGCAGCCAGTCGAGTGCCGAATTGCCAACAACTATAACCTGCACGAAAAAAATCAACTTGAGTTTTGTGTATCGCCCGATGGGAAGGCAATTATCTTAGCTGTACAGCGAAAAGATACCCGTGGTAATCGTGATCTCTATGTTTCGCTTCTAAAACCGGATAATTCCTGGTCGGAGCCGGTATCGTTGGGTGGCGTTGTAAACACCGCCGAGTTTGAGAGTTCGCCTTTTTTAGCTGCCGACGGCCGAACACTTTACTTTACCTCTGCCGGGCATCCTGGTTATGGGAATGGCGATATTTTTGTCAGCCGCCGACAAGATGACTCCTGGGGAAACTGGAGTGAACCCGAAAACCTTGGGCCATCTATCAACACCAACGAATGGGACGGTTATTTTACCATTCCGGCCTCCGGCGATTTTGCGTACCTGAGTTCGCGAGCTGGTTCGCTGGGAGAAGATGACATTTTTCGTCTGCGACTATTTCCTGCCATAAAGCCAGATCCCGTTGCCATTATATCCGGGCAAGTGCTGGACTCTCAAAGCAAAAAGCCAGTGGCCTCCGAAGTAGCATCGGGTCTATTTGGCGATTCGAAAGAGATCTCTAAAGTAGATTACAATCCTGAAACGGGCGAGTATAAAATGATTCTCCCTACGCAGAAGGTTTACAATCTAAAAGCAAAAAAAGAGGGCTACTTTACCACCACCGAAACCCTTGATTTAAGCAAAGACAAGCGATTCCGGGATATTAAGCGGACGCTTTATCTGGTAAAAATTGAGCCAGGCCAAAAAATCGTCATGCGCGAGGTGCTGTTTCAGCAAAGCCAATTTACTCTACTTCCAGGAGCTAACACAGAACTGGATCAGGTCGTATCAATGCTGGAAAAATACCCGACAATGGAACTGCTAATCGAAGGCCATACGGATAATCAGGGCGATTGGGAACCTAATATGAAGCTTTCTGAAGACCGTGTTCGGGTTGTAAAAGAGTACCTGATCAGCAAAGGAATTTCCGAAAAACGCATCCAGACCAAGGCGTGGGGACCGAGTAAACCGGTTGCCAGCAACGAAACCGAAGAGAAACGGAAACAGAATCGACGCGTCGAATTCACGATTCTCAAATTATAAGTACCCAGCTTTGATAGGGTATATTTTTCTGGCAGGATTTACAGGCAGAACATGATTTACTGAACAAAAACAGTTGGTTGTACGAATTGCCAATCCTGGTCATCCGGTAAATCCTATCGAAAAGAACTTGTCCTACACTCATTTTGCCGTAGTTTTGGCCCAATGTCTGTCCAATTATCCCGCAATAGCCTGCTTTTATTAAGCGCCTTACTAATCTTAGCGTTGGCGCTTCGCCTGTATCGAGTTGGTACCTATGGCATTTATTTCGACGAAAAATCGACCTTACTCATTAGCCAGGGGGTTTGCCTGGAAGGTGCTAATCAGAAGGATGTCTTCAGCAAACCCTATTTTACGCCAGCTGAATTCTGGAAGCCCAAAACCATCAATGACTTTATTGAAGCGAATATCCGGGGCGATATAGGCAATAGCCCTGCTTACTATGGTGTGCTATGGCTATGGCTCAAGGTATTCGGCTTAAGCGATGCGTCCCTGCGAATGCCTTCGGTTATTTTTAGTACGTTGATTGTTTGGCTGCTTTTTGTATTTGTCCGACGACATTTCCAATCCACCAATCGATCTACTTCAGGAAGATCTGCCGACGCTTTCGGGCTTACTCCAGTTGATAAAATCGCGCTGACGAGTGCCGCTATTGCTACAATCGAGCCTTTTTTTGTAGCCTACAGTCACATCGCCCGGAATTACTCCATGACGTTTTTTCTGACGTTACTGTCCACGCATATTTTTCTGCTGATTCAGGAGCGCGTCCGTTCGTCAGATCGTCATCTACGCTATTCTGGACCTTCATTACCCTGGCTTTACATTAGCTACGGGGCCGTTTTTATAACAGCCGTGCTATCGCATTATTTAGCGATCACGGTGTTTTTATGTCATGGTCTTTATGCACTGCTCTATCTCCGGAATGGTCGGTCCTGGGTCGCCCTCGGTCTAACAGCCGTAGTTGGTATGGGGCTTATTTCGTTGTGGTTCCGTTACGGTGGAGGTAAATACACATTTTATATCCTGGAGGAACAAAAGAATTTTTACCGTAACCTGGCTCTTACCAACCCCAGAAACAACGTCTTCGGCATTATTCTTCCTGCCACTCTGCCTAATATCACAGTTCGAGCAATTCCTGTTTTCTCCGATTTGTTCATGGTCACTAACGGGCTAAGTCAGGTCTTAAGCGGTATTCGTAACTCAGCACTGGCCTTAGGACTCGGAGCAGTTACGACGCTAATCATGCATCGGTACTTTTCGATAGCGAAACCGCCAGTCTGGGTGTACGCTGCAGTGACAGTGCTTTTGTTAATTGGCCTGCCATTTTACACGGTTCAACCACTTCGGCTATTGGTTCTGTCGATAGCCATTCCGTTTATTTACCTCATCAGTCGATACGTAGTTGATCAAACTGATATAGACCAGAAGCGTTTTGTGGTTCTTTTAGCTCTACTAGCTTTTGTGCCCACGCTGTTTTTACTATTTATGGCCTGGCGCTCCGGGCATACGTACGGCATTACGCAGCGTTACTCAGGTTTTTCATTTCCCTATGTCTGTATTTTAGTAGCGTTAGGACTCTATCAATTAACAAGCCTTCGCTGGTGGTTCAGTTTGCCTATCGCAGCTGTTCTACTCATTCAGGCAGGCCACATCGTTCTGACCTTGGGCGATATTTACGCCGATACTTCGCCTAAATACACGCTATTTGGTACACCCCGAATTGCCAATCCCTATAGATCGTCTGCTCAGCAATTGATCCAATTGTATGCGCCGGGAGATACGATTCTGTATCCAAATAAAAAACGGGTTATCTACTCTGAGAAAAATGACAAAACCTTCTCTCCTGTATCGCTCTATGATGCTCAATTAGTAAACGTTTATTTGCCCAAAGATGCGCAATATATTCAGCGGGTTGACCCAAATGAACGGGATCGGATTGTACTGGTGAAAGGAAATTCGGATAAAAAAATTACTATTTTTGATTTTCAGGGCGGTACTTATCGCTACGGAGACTAACCAATGAACAATGGATAATGTACAATGAATAATGCCAGCCGAATGGTCCATTATTCATTGTACATTATCCATTTACTTAACAACCATGACATCAACGACAGAAATCACTGACCTGCAAACACTTCAGGGGCAGCTTAGACTCAAAATACTGAGTCTCTACAATCAGGCGCATGCCGGTCATATTGGTTGTTCATTGAGTTGCGTAGACTTAATGATTGCTACACTCGTGCTACGCAAGCGGGAACAGGATACGTTTTTACTCTCGAAAGGACATGCAGCGGCTTCGCTTTATGTCTGCCTGAACCATTTGGGTGAAATTTCAGACGAAGTACTGGCAACTTACTATCTGAATGGCACTACGCTACCGGCTCACCCTGCACCGAATAAACATAAAGGCATTCCATTTGCTACGGGTTCGTTAGGACATGGTTTACCCATTGGTTCCGGGATAGCTCAGGCGGGCAAGCTCACAGGCGATGATTCCCGCGTATTTGTCCTGATGTCGGATGGAGAAACGAACGAAGGGACAACCTGGGAAGCCGCTCATTTTGCCATTCAACATGAGTTAGATAATCTGATCGTACTGGTTGATAAAAATGGCTTGCAGGGTTTTGGCCAAACTGCCGACGTTTTGGGAGATACCGCTTCTGTTCAAACCTGGAATGCCATTGGCTTTGAAACTGCGGTTGTTGATGGGCATAACGTTGCCGAGGTACTGAGTACAATCGACCGACTGACCGCTACGCCAAACGGAAAACCCAAACTCATCATTGCCAAAACGGTAAAAGGTAAAGGCGTGTCGTATATGGAAAATCGGCTTGAATGGCACTATTTACCCATGACCGAAACGCAGTACGAACAAGCTAAAGACGATGTAAATGAGCGTTATCTAGCCTTAACCACAGTTCAGGAATAAGCCTGTATCGGTTACCGTTTCCTATAAAAAAGCCTATTAAAGAAGGCATATCCGTCTTTTCCCGTAATATTGCGGCCTGAATGAATCAGTCTGCCCCCAATTTGCTACCTACTGATAGTACACGACTCAAGGGTCCTATCGTCGTTTTCGGAGCCAGTGGCTTCATCGGCGCTAACCTATTCGAGCAACTCTTCCGCGTCCGCAAGGATGTGTACGCGCTGACCCACGACGCTACCAAAGCCTGGCGTCTTAAACTGTTAGATGTACCCGCTGAAAATATCGTTCACTGCGATATTTTATCGACGACATCGGTACAGGATGTTTTTGGCAAAATTAAGCCCAAAACAATTTTCAACCTGGCGGCCTATGGTGCCTACAGCAAGCAGAAAAATGTTGGCCTGACATACGAGACAAATGTACTCGGAACAGTCAATATTCTCGAAAACTGTACGCCCGACATGGTTTATATCCATGCAGGCAGCAGCTCTGAGTATGGCTTTAACTGTACTGCCCCGAAAGAAACCGATCGGGTAGAACCGAATAGTCACTACGCTGTTTCGAAAGTTTCGGCGGCTTATACCCTTGAGTATTACGCGAAAGTTCATCAGCTTAATACTCTTAATTTACGCCTTTATTCCATTTATGGCGGCTGGGAAGAACCGGATCGGCTTATTCCACGGCTTGTGGAAGAAAATCGAAAAGGGCAGTTGCCCCCGCTCGTATCGCCCGATATCAGTCGTGACTTTGTTTACGTAGACGATTGCATTAACGCGTTTGTTCAGGCTGCCCTTAAGGTAAATCCCGAAATTCGGGGAAGGTCATACAACATTGCGACGGGTCAAAAAACGACCATGCGTGAGCTGGTCGATGTGGCGCGGCAAACCTTTGGCTTGACACAAGAGCCTGTTTGGGGCAGTATGACGAATCGCAACTGGGATCTCTCCGACTGGTATGGCGACCCAACAGCTGCTGAAGCTGATCTGGGCTGGAAAGCGACAACCTCGCTCAGCGACGGACTTCGCCAAACCGCTGACTGGCAGATCGCTCATCAGTATGAGAATAGAGTAATTCCTGCCTTTCAAACGCCTACGCTCAACCCTGTTATCTCACCCATCATTGCCTGTTACAAAGACGCTCAGGCTATTCCATACATGTACGAGCGGCTGGTGAAAACCTTCAATGAAATGAAGGTTCGGTACGAAATTATTTTCGTAAACGACAATTCGCCCGACAATACCGACGAAGTGCTTAGTGAGATTTGCGCTAAAGATCCGAACGTTATTGCCATTAAGCATTCGCGTAATTTCGGTTCACAATCAGCTTTTTTGAGCGGAATGGAAATTGCCACGGGCGATGCCGTCGTTTTAATGGATGGCGACCTGCAAGACCCACCAGAAGTGATTCCGAAGTTTTACGAAAAATGGCAACAGGGCTTCGATGTAGTGTATGGCGTTCGAGTACAGCGTGAAATGCCGCCCCATGTCCATTTTTTCTATAAGCAGTTTTATCGTCTATTCAAACGGACAGCTTATATCAATATTCCGGTTGATGCGGGCGACTTTTCGATTATTGACCGCAAAGTGGTGCGCGAACTGGTCAATCTTCCTGAAACGGAGCAGTTTTTGCGTGGTTTGCGAGCCTGGGTGGGTTTCAAACAAACAGGAGTGGATTACGTTCGTCCAGAGCGCATGTTCGGCATTTCAACGAACAACTGGACCAAGAATATCTGGTGGGCTAAGAAAGCGATCTTCTCGTTTAGCTTTGCGCCACTGGAGTTGATGACCTACGCAGGCTTCGTTCTAACGGGATTGTCGATGCTGGGGATCGTCTGGCAGATCATTTCCCGACTACTCAATTTCGATCCCCACACTCCTTACGGATTATCAACCGTCATCATTCTGGTCATGTTCTTCGGTGGCATCAATTTGCTGGGTATCTCGTTTTTAGGGGAGTATATCAGCAAGATATTTGAGGAGACGAAAAAACGCCCGAAATTTATCCGAACGATGGTTCGTAAAGGGGATCGAATATACAAAACAGCGGCTGAGATCAGTACCATGATTGAGCAGCGGAAAAGTAAGTAAATTTATGTATGATGTAGGATATAAACAACGCATACATCATATATCCTACATCATAATTCATACTTCTGTCATGCGTAAAGAATTTGCAGCCGCTATCGAGAAAATCGGGCGCGAAGACGATAAAGTAGTTTTCATTACGGGCGACCTGGGATATGCTGCCCTGGAAAACGTGGCCGATGCCCTTGGTCCCCGCTTCATCAATGCAGGTGTAGCGGAACAGAACATGGTGGGAGTAGCTGCCGGAATGGCTTACAAAGGGTATAAAGTATTTTGTTATAGTATAGCCCCCTTTGTTGTTTATCGCTGCCTGGAGCAGTTTCGTAACGACGTTTGTCTGCACCAAATGCCTGTTTTTTTAGTTGGAAATGGCGGAGGTTATGGCTACGGTATTATGGGCAGTACGCACCATGCCATTGAGGATCTGGCCTGTTTGAGTAGTCTTCAGAATGTGAATACCTACATCCCGGCTTTTGCTGACGAGGTATCACCAATGCTTCATCAGATCGTTGCAGAAGGTCGACCAACGTATCTCCGCTTAGGAGCTGGCCCCAACACACCCGACGGTGCCGAAGTCCATGGTTCGTTTAAGCACATTGTCCATAGTAAAGCTTCGGTCGGTACGGTTGTGGCTCTGGGCCCTGTAGCTGCCAATGTCCTGACAGCCCTTAACGATGAGTTGCTGACGGGTCAATTTGATGTGTTCACGGCTACAAACCTACCCCTCAATCTACCTGCGGATCTGGCGCATCGTTGGGCCGGAAAACCATTGCTGGTTGTTGAAGAGCATGTGTCTGTTGGAGGTTTAGCACAGCAACTGTCGGTCAAACTACTTACCGATGGAGCTACTCCCAGCCATTTTGTAAGTCTTTCGGCACAAGGCTATCCGAATGGCTTGTATGGCGATCAGAAATACCATCAACAGTTGTCTGGGCTAGACCCAGCTAATATTGCCCGCCAATTGGCCTCTTTCACAAACTAGCCTTCTGTTTCTCTCCATTGGTTACACTACACGATACCAAACTATCCCGTCAGACTCACGCCAGGCGCTACGACCTCTGGGTAGCAGTGTCCCTGCTGTTGATACCAGTTGGCGTATTTTGGTATGTCTGGTCAATCTATGCAGTGAACGTTCCCAAATGGGATGATCATGTCTTAAAGACTTTCTTGGTCAACCTAGACAGCGAAACCTCCGTTTCAGGAAAACTATACCAATTTTTCAAACAGCATAACGAGCACCGAATTGTTTATGATCGGTTAATAACCTGGCTTGATTTTCGTCTGTTTGGCAAGTTCAGCTATCTTCATTTAATGCTGATGGGTAACCTGAGTCTGATGGGTCTAGTGATTATATTTGGCTTGGTGTTGGGACAATCAGATAGCCAGTTGAGCAACTCCTTAACGCGTCGGACATCAGTTGATTTAGAGCGTGGGTTAGTTTACCTGCCACCAGTTGCCTATTTGATTTTAAATTTATCTCACTGGGAGAATATGTTTTGGGGCATGGCGGCCTTACAAAACTTCACTGTTATCTTCTGGGTTTTTTTGGTTATTTATTTACTTGCCTATACAAAAAAAATTGGAGCAACTCTATTGGTAGCTATAGTTGCCAGTTTAACTAGTGGCAATGGGCTACTAGTGTGGCCTGTTGGCTTTGCGATGCTCCTGTTACAAACAATTAGTCGCGCAAACGTTAAAAATCTACTTTACTGGGGAGGCAGCGCTATGGCGGTTATTACCCTCTATTTTTGGGGTTATGAAAAACCAGCTGGTAATCCTCCGTCCAAAGGCTCTCTGCTTGACTTAATTAGCGGTTGGTTAGCATTTACAGGATCGGCCGCAGAGGCTTTCCCCGTCAAATCCGTCCTTACAGCTTGTGTAGTATTGGGTGGGGTAAGTTTCACGCTTATTTTGGGAGTCTGCCTCTATATCCTTAAAAAGTGGTTGAGCAAACGAACGCTCTCACCTTTCGATTATTTCGTTCTTGGTTCAGCCGCTTTTTTGGTTGGCACCGGTGCTGTTGTTGCCTGGACACGAGCTGGCTTTGGTGCAAATACCTTAATTACCAGTCGCTATAAGCTCTATTCAGTATTGACGTTAGCCCTCATTTATGTGTATATGATAGGGCAAACTCGCGCATTACTCCAAAAAATAGTAGCTGGATTAGGTCTGGTATTTAGCCTGATTTTGATGGGAAGTTCCTATCGATCGTATCAGGACGATACAATCTGGTGGCGCCAATGGCTCCTAACAAACCAGTTTAACTGGACTTATACTACCAATAAGCCTGTTTCTACAATCGACGCTCACACGGCTCACTTAATCGATAACTCTCCAGCTTTTTATGATGCCTCGTTGGCGTCACTATACAGCCCCGCTTCTGGCCCTTCGCTCCCACTATCTGAACTAACGAAAATGAGCGGGAATTTTACGTTGGGCGATTCAACAACAATTACTCCAGCCGCTCCAGATGCTGGTACGTATATTTTGCTAAGATCAAGTCAGCGGCTCTATTTGTTTCAGACAACGCCTGTTATTAATCAAGCCTGGAGAAGCCGTGTTGGCCTTTCCGATCTGTTTAAGAAAGGCTTCTCAAGTAGTATTTCTGAATCTGCAGTAGTACCCGCTACCTATCATGTTGAACGGCTCATTGTTCAAGCGGATGGAGCTATCGAACGCCATCCTACTGGTCAAACGATTACAGCTATAGCCAATTCACAGGCACAGCCTGAGATTAAAAAAAACTGGTAAACTTTCGTAATGCACTTGACCACTTCATCCAAACGAGTAACTGCCTGGAAACAACTTAGCTCACTTTTACTCATTAGTTTACCTATTGTGCTAGTGAGTTGGGTAATCCTAACCTATGCCATTAATTTACCGTATTGGGATGATTATTTGATTCAGGAGCATTTGTTAGTCCTAAAAACCGGAACGGGGCGTCAGAAATTAGCCCATCTGTTTGATCAGCACTGGGAGCATCGTATTGTTTGGACTCGTCTGATTTTTGCTTTTTTTGCCAAAATCAATGGTTCGTTAAATTATTACGGATTAACACTCATTGGCTTCAGTGGTCTCCTGATCGTACTGAGCATACTATTTGCTGTGTTTCGCCGATTGTCATTACCCTTACGCTATTTTATTCCTATCCCCTTTCTGCTCTTTACGTTACAGTCGTACGAAAATCTGATTTGGGCAATGGCTTCTATCCAAAATTTCTGGATAATTGCCTTTGTGTTTGGCATTTTTTATGGTCTGGCTCTTAACAAACCGCTACCCCGGATAGTAGCGCTAGGTTTGGCCATCCTGGCTACATTCACTAGTGGTAATGGTTCATTGGCACTTATTGCAGGCCTGATCGTATTAGCTTACCAACAACACTGGCGATTTATGGTTATCTGGCTACTAACCACGGCGATTTCATTGGCTGGCTATTTCTACACCTACCACCGCATCTCATTTTTCCCGTCTCCATTTCGATACCCAATAACTGACTGGATAAAGGCATTTTTCGTTTTTTTAGGCTCCTTTGCCGATTCATCGCCCAATTTAGGTCCTAGTGGCTTTACGAATGAGTCTACACTCTGGCTGACAATCGTTGTTGGTGGCTTAATTGTTATACTTACCGGGATTTTTGTTACTTCACTGCTTCGGCGTCTGAACAAATCGAAAATTGAGCTGGCGGACAGTTTCTTTCTGGGGTGTATTCTTTTTCTAGTTGCCTCAGCCGTTATTACGGTCTATTCACGCGTTGGGTTTGCTGGACCTGGCTATTTATTACAAGGCCGTTATAAAATATATTCAGCCCTTGCACTTAGTGTCGTCTATCTTTACAGCTTATTCTATTGGCAGAAAAAGAAATTTCTCCCACGGATTGTGTTGGTTATAAGCATGCTCCTGATTGGGCAAAGTTTATTGTCGGATTACCGCTGCCTGGAAGGTATCATTGCCCAACACCGGCGGACTGTGGCCGAATACTTCACGTATTTAGTCAATACGCCACAAGAAAAGCAACAGGCTATTCGGCAGGTGTTTATACCAACAGAGCCTCCATTTTTCAGTACGACTGTTGATCAGTTTACATCGCCAACCTGGTGGACGGCTCAGACTACTACTGACATCGACAAAATTGAGGATCGACCATTTATGTATAACATGGCTAAGGCTAAGTCAGTGAACCCTACCCTTCTCCAACCCGACGACGGTTCTTATCTTTATTTCAAAAGCCCAACGCGTACGTATTTATTTGCAGCTCGCCCCTTACTAAATTCGTCAGGTTTAACACCTTACTTTAATCCTTATGGGTTTTCTACGCAAGCATTGAAAGAAAAACTAGAGCCTGGACGCTACAGAATTGGCATTCTTACCAATCAGAATAACCGGATTCATCTTGCTATGACTGACCGATACGTTATTTTTACGTCTCTATAGTACGGTGCTTCCACATTCACTCCAGATTTCTCCATATAGATTGTGGCCGGAATCACCTAACGCAACATGCAGCCAACCGCAACAGCATCTTTAGAGACTATTCAGAAAGAAAAGAATTACCTCATTCAGTTGGATGGGTTGCGGTTTCTTGCCGTAACCCTCGTTATGTTTGACCACTGGCTTGGCGAAGCCAATCCGTTCCCAATAGGTTATTTAGGGGTAAATCTTTTTTTTTGTACTAAGTGGGTTCCTCATTACCCGAATTCTCATTACCAGTAAGCAACACGACTCTCGACTTAATCGAGGTCACGGCCATTCGCTCAAAGCTTTTTATATCCGTCGGAGTTTGCGGATTTTCCCGATCTATTACCTCACAATTCTGGTTTTAGCAGCCATTAATTTTCAGGCTGTCCGAAAGACGTTTTGGTGGCTCGTCACGTATTCCCCGAACATCTGGATTGTTAAGCATCAAACCTGGATGGGTGCTATTGACCACCTCTGGTCATTAGCCGTTGAAGAGCAGTTTTATATTTTTTTTCCATTCTTAGTTCTCTTTACTCCTGGCCGTTACCTGCTGCGTACTCTGTATGGGTTAATCGGGTTTGCCTTTCTATTGCGCATCTATCTATTCGTTGTGCAAGCTCCCTGGATGGCGCAGTTTGTCCTGATGCCGACTTGTTTGGACGCTTTCGGTATGGGAGGAATTTTAGCCTATTTAATGGTTAACCATCGAGATCGTTTCCTGAAATTGGTGACCAACAATTGGTTTCTGTTGCTAAGTTGCTTGCTCTACGCAGCAAACATATACCTGATGAAACTTTTGGTAGGGCCGCCTGATTACCTTACTCGAAACGTGGCTACCGACATCACCGACCGCTTTTTTACTTCCTTGTTTTGTATGTTTCTAATTGGCCGAGCCGTAGTTGGTTTTGATCAGCCTTTTAAATGGATTTTAGAGAATCCTGTCAGCAATTATTTAGGAAAAATTAGTTACGGTCTTTACTTATTTCACAATCTGGTATTCAACTATTATCACACGCAACCTACCTACATAACAATGCGAATCTGGAATAAAGCGGTTTCTTTACTTCCAGCTCTAGACAGTATAACTGCGCTAAAAATGGGTTATTTCTATGCATTAACGGTGTTAGTAGCTACCCTATCCTGGTACTTAATTGAAAAACCGATTAATGCCCTCAAAGACAGGTTCACGTATTGATTCTGTTTAACCACTCGCTAAGCTCCTTCCTCAATTAAACGGTTAGCCATCAACAATTTTATATATTTGCAGTATTGATAGGAATACATAATCCGGTTGGTGCTGTGTGTTAATCCAACTTATTTTAAACCCGTTGACAAGCGTTAGGCGTGTTGTCAATCCCTAAAGTACACTGAATGAGCCTCCTGCTGTCCATTGTAATGCCGGCTTACAACGAAGAAGAAGTGATCGAAACTGTTGTTAAACAGTGGACCGATTTGTTGACCCGTCAATTCCCTACTGAAAATACCCGTCTGATTGTTGTTAACGACGGGTCACGTGACAAAACCGGGGAGATCCTCGACCAAATTAAAAGCCGTTATCCCAAATTGATGGTAGTGCATCAGGTCAATGGGGGGCACGGCAATGCGGTTGTTAATGGGTATCGGCAGGCCGTTGCCCTAGACTCTGAATATGTGTTCCAGACCGACAGTGACGACCAATTTATTACCGATGACTTTGGTAAGTTATGGGCTCATCGTAACGAGTCACCATTTATTTTGGGTTACCGTGAAGAACGGTATGATGCTTCGGCCCGTTTGTTTATCACCCGAATTCTTCGCTGGAGCATTGCCTTCATTTATGGTACTTACATCATGGACAGCAATATTCCATTTCGGCTGATCCGAGGTACGTTCCTGAGAAAGCTGCTGGCACAACTACCTGATCCAACGCCATTTGCACCTAATATTTTCCTGGCAGTGATGGCAAAGAAAGCCGGTTGCAATACGTTCGATATCCCCATCACACACAAAGAGCGCCAAACCGGTACTGTCTCGATTTTGAAGTGGAAACTGTTGAAAGTGTGCATTCAGAGCTTTAAAGAATTGGCGCAGTTCCGCTTCGAGTTAGGTGGCAAAGTGAAAGCGCTCAAAAAACCTGAACCAGTAACAGCATAGATTGATATATGATATATGATGTATGATTCTTAGCTAAACAGCCCATACATCATATATCATATATCTGCATCAACTTATGAACTATAAATATGTCATTATTGGCTCTGGCCCTACGGGTCTTGGAGCAGCCTATCGCCTGAAAGAGCTGGGTATTACCGACTTTATCGTTTTAGAAAAAGAAAATCGAATTGGGGGACTATCCAAAAGTTTTGTAGACGAAAAAGGGTTCACCTGGGATGTTGGTGGACACGTACAATTTTCGCACTACAAATACTTCGACGATTTGATGCTGAAAGCCTTAGGCTCAGACGGCTGGCTTAGTCATCAGCGCGAATCATGGGTCTGGATCGAAAATCGATTTGTGCCCTACCCTTTTCAGAATAACATTAAATACCTGACTCCAGAAACAATGTGGAAATGCCTTGAAGGTATTATCCACAACTACAAATTCCCTACTAATCAGAAGCCGACTAATTTTCGGGAGTGGATTCTGGCTACGTTTGGTTCTGGTCTGGCAGAAACGTTCATGTTTCCCTACAACTTTAAAGTGTGGGCTTACCCGCCCGAAGACATGAATGCCGTTTGGGTGGGCGAACGGGTAGCCGTTACTGACCTGCAACGGGTCACAAAAAACATCATCTTCGATCAGGACGATTTTTCGTGGGGTCCCAACAGCACATTTCAGTTCCCCAAACAAGGAGGCACCGGTGGTATTTGGGAGGCAGTTGGCGACCTTGTTGGTCGGGAGTATGTTAAGTTGAATGCTACCGTCGAAAAGGTAATTGGGCCTGAGAAAAAGATAGTACTGGCCAGTGGCGAAGAAATTCACTATGAGCACCTGATGAGTACAATGCCACTCGATTTGTTCACACAACGGGTAGAAGGACTATCGCCAGAAGCAGTGCAAACGGCGCAGGGGCTCAAACATTCATCGACCAATGTAGTCGGCATTGGCTTAAAAGGAAAACCTAAAGAAAGCCTGAAAACTATGTGCTGGATGTATTTCCCGGAATACAACAGTCCTTATTATCGGGTTACGGTATTCTCGAACTACAGCCCAAACAACGTTCCTGATATCAATGAACACTGGTCGTTAATGACCGAAACAAGTGAATCATCGGCCAAGCCCGTTAATCGGGAAACGTTGATTGATGATACGATCCGCGCTCTTATTGAAGACCAGTTGATTGAATCGGCCGATGATGTGATTTCGACCTTCCACATGGCATTCGATTATGGTTATCCAACGCCATCGGTTGAACGGGATGGTATTTTAAAAGCCGTCCTACCCCAACTCGAGCCGTTCGGAATCTACTCCCGAGGTCGTTTTGGTGCCTGGAAATACGAGGTCAGTAACCAGGATCATTCGCTCATGCAAGGCGTTGAGTGGGCTAATCGTATAGCCGCAAACGTACCCGAAGTAACCATGCCCTTCCCCGAAACCGCGAATGCGATGTGGGGGAAATAAAAATAGTTGTAAAGTTATATAGTTGTAAGGTTATATAGTTGGGTGATTCTTGAAGTTCACGTTACAACTATATAACCTTACAACTATATAACTTTACAACTATAAAACATTTAAATGAAACGAACTCTCTGGATCGGTATCGGTGCGTTATTGCTGCTAGCGATTGGCTGGTGGGCCTACCGACAATTCTTCCCAGTGACTCGTACGGTTGGCTCACTGGTACCGCCAGGCGCGTTGATGATCTTATCCAGCGATCGCTTACAGGACACCGTTTCGGCGCAATCCTTGCGTACCGAAATGTCGTTAAGACAGATACCCGTTTTTGATGAAGCCCGTCAACGGCTGGATCGATTCCTGTATGCAACCGCCGACTCGGCCAAGGTATTGCAATTTGTTAAGGGCCGAACCATTCGCTACTCTCTCCACTCGGTTTCCAAAACGACACTTGAATTCGTTTTTTACATTCCGTTAAGCGATAAAGATCAGGCATTTCTGACTCGAATTACCAACCCCGATCCACGACAGTACCGGGTATTGAATCATACATTTGCGGGCGAAAAAATTCTGGATTTTGTTTCCAGGATGAATGAACCGATTGGATCCTTTATTCTGACAGATGGTTTTCTGGTCGGTAGCGTATCAGGAATCCTGATCGAGAACGTAGCCAAACGAATGCACCAATCGCTGAAACTAACGAAGGATGAGACCGATTTTCGGGTTGATGATGATCATCTGGCTGTCGTTTCCGTTCGGCCCGATGTACTTCAATCGTTATTCAGTAATGTAGGATCACTGGTTCGGTTATTTCTGCCCGAAGAGTTAAATCTGCAATTTCGCCAATCAGCGTCCCGATCACACCTGATTGGATACGCCGTCGATAAAATTGGTGCTCGGAGCGATGTAGCTGCCCTATTTGCCGATCAAACTCCCCAGCGTATTCAACACGCGAACCTTATTCCGCAATCAACGGCTACGCTTTATCACATTAGTATCAGTGATGCTCCTCGTTTTGGTCGTTCGTTAAGCAAACTGCTGGGGTCAGCATCCAGCGATTTTCTACGGGATCGATTCGACCAGATTGAGCCTTCAACAAAGGCGCTTTATCAAACCTTAGGGAGTGACTTATTATTATGTCGGCTGGAATCACCTACTGGCTCTCTTCGGCAAGTTCTTGTTTTGACATCCCAGAATGGCAAACAATTGGCTTCTACTTATCAGCAGATAGCCTATCTGGCTGGTGCCAAAGCGCCTACGCTCCTTAAAGAATATTTAGGTCATAAACTCTTATTGCTGAATGTGCCCGAACTGCCTGCGTCTCTGTTCAGCAGTTTATTCTCTGGCTTTTCGCAAAGTTGGATTACGCAGCATGGGTCTTCATTAATCGTCGCTAACAATGAGGAAGCGATGCAGGATTACCTGCAGCAGGTTCAGCGAGGAGCAGTCTGGACAGCGGATGGTCGGCAAGCAGAATTGCTAAATACAACGTTGCGCCCAGCCAACTTTACAGCCTTCGTTCGGCTGAATCGGGCACAGACAACCGTACCCGCAACCTGGCCTCTGGCCTGGCAAAACCTGCTCGATCAGGTTGATCCAGCTACGGGTAGTACCTCGTTGTCGAATCTGGAAAACATGGCCTATCAAGCCAGTTATGGAAACGAGAACATTCAATCGACGGTCATTTTGGGCCGCACCACCCGCCGGGCCAGCCGGGCCGTTCTCAATAAATTATTACTCCAGAAAAGAACGGAATTCAATGCCCCTCTGATTGCAGCCCCTATTGTAACCGGCAACTTGATCGATAGTTCAGCTCAGTTTTATGCGCAAAACAATGCCGGCCAATTTGTGCTGGTAACGCCAGAAGGCGACAAGATTGTACAGAACAATACCGATGGGCCTATTCGTAGTAATGCATTGGGAGTCGATTTTCTGAACAACGGTCGATTGCAGTACCTGTTCATGACTGATCGGACGCTTTATATTGCCGATCCAGTACGGATTAGTAAACAAGTTGCTCTCCAGGCGATTCCTCTCCCTAAAGGTCTCGACCCGTCTTATTTGGCCAAGCCACGGGGAAGTCTACAGCGGAATCTGGTCGCTTTGGCTGCTCATGAAGACGGGCATATCTATGCCCTTGATCGGCAACGGCGAGCTTTTATTCGAATTATGACGGCTCCCCATAAAGGGCCATTACAACTTCCGTTTCAAGTGCTGGCCACACCCGCGGGCATGAATGTATTGGGAATACAGGCCGATGGCACCTTAAATTACTGGCGTGACAATGGCAGTGAATACCCACATTTTCCTAGTCGGATTGAACGAACCAACGAAGAAGAGCCCGAAATTAAATTCATTGGGCCAGCCCTGTTACCGATAGGTCAATCCTTGATTCAGACAATTGCTGATGAAGGGCAACTGCTTTCTATAAACTCCAATGGATTGGTTGCCAAGCGAACTCAGTTGTATAGACCGGTTCGGCGAGGATCATTCCGACTTTTCCCGGACGAAGATCAAACGAACTGGTTGCTCTTACGAACAACAGATACAGAAGTAACCATACTGAACCAGCAAGGACAACGCCTGTTCGATGTACGAGCTTTGCAATCGGGCCGTAACAATGTGCGCTACCATCGCCTGGGTGCAGGTATTGATCTGATCAGTGTTAAATCGGGAGGATTTACAACGCTGTATGACCTAAACGGGCGGATTGTAGGCGAGCGGCCTATTCCTAGTGATTTTCCGGTAGCGCTTCAATTTGATGAGCGAACCAACGAATTATATATTTTGAGTGGCGCACAACAAGCCGTTCTACTCTTTAGTATTCGACTTAGATAGCAAAGTTTTGGGCAACGAATAGCGTACAAAATCGATTGTTCCAAGCCACAAATCTTTGCCCAAAACCTTATGCGTTTTTTTCGCTACACTATCTTACTATTTGCACTCGTCCTATGGGGAGGTGGCCTCTCGAGCACAATATCGCATTGGCTTTATGAAATTGGGTTCATTGCCGACGATTATCGATTTGGAGATTTATACCGTCTTTCGGCATTGCCACAATTTAAAATGGCCCAGCCCGACTGCGCTCCATCGCATCGATCAAGCGATACTGCATCGACCCAACTATACCTCATTGGCGACAGTTTTACGGAACCTCAGCGACTGAGTGAATCGGATTTTCAGGTGAGTCTTTTTCAGCGGGTTGCCTGGTACAACCAACAACGCATACAGCTCAATCCAGACAAACGGAATGTGTTGATCATTGAAACGGTTGAACGTCATTTTCGCGAACATCTGGCTATTCCAATCATCGAATTTATTGTTGAAAAAGATACTACCCAACTAGGTCAAACCAAACCGTCGCTTCGCAAGCGGATTTCAGATGATCTTCACCGGACGGATATAGAAGAACGCCTTGAATCGACCTTGTTTAGTCAGAACTGGGCTTTTTGGTTTAAAGAGCTTAAAGCGAGTCTAACACTCAACTGGTTCAATCGGACGAACTCAAAAGTGAGTTTATCGAAAGACAAGCAGAATCTGTTTCTTAAAATGGACACAGATACCACCCAGAAACTTCTTTCTTCGTTTTCGGAACTGAGCGATCAGGAAGTGAACACACTTGTCGACAGTGTAAATGCGGTCGCTAGCCGCTATCGGCAGTTAGGGTTCGATGAGGTGTATTTGTCCATTATTCCGAACAAGGCCAGCATTCTGGAAACGAATCGCAGTGACTACAATCACCTGATTGAACGAGTACAGAACAACCCTAAATTGGTCGTCCCTTATATTGACACATACGATTTGTTCAAACGCGCAACGCCATCGCCCTATCTGAAAAGCGATACTCACTGGAATTGCGAAGGCCGGGCTATATGGCTTGAACAGATTCGGCAAAAAGTTCGGATTTAGCTCAAGTTTGTAACCAGATTTACCCACCTTACTGCCATTTACAAAGCCAACCCTACCACCTGTGGAGTTGACATATTAGATCTTTCCGCAGCTAGTAGCTTTGAGTTCCGATTCCATAACAACTATGGATTCACCCGAATTCGAAGCGAAATGAACTCTATTGTCTCTGCAGTTATTGCAAGTCTGCTTTTCCAGCTGTCGCTAGGCTTTCATACAGCGCATGCGCAGCCCCCAAAGAAAAAGTCCTTGATAACACACCTTGTCGAAGAGGCTAATCAGCCTAATTTCCACTCTGAGGGCGATACATTTCTTTTAGTTAAAATCGGGAAAGTAGAATACACGGCCGAGCTTAAATCAGGCAAGATCATTAGTCAGCGAAAGACCCAGATTTCTGGGGGTGGAATCTGTGGTGACTATGCCGAGGTTAGTATAAACCTGTTGGATAAAGAGAAGCACAAGACTTCTCAGGGAGCAGGCCAAGTACTGAAACTAAGTAAGGGCAATTGGAAAATGATTGCCTTATCGGAAGGCGATTATGCCTGCGAAAAATTGAAAGGAATCTCAAAATCCGTAATGGCCTGTCTGAAAGTAGAGTGTTACTGAACTTACATCCATTCGCTGTTTAACTAACTGATCTGTCTTACCATGAAATTTTTCATCATCGCTATTCTGTCTATTTTTCTCCTGGGTTATCTGTTCGTTCAATGGGCAAACAAACCAGAAAATGTAGCTGCCCTACAGAGAAAAAGAGCCCTGGACGCAGCTCAAAAAATTGAGGATGAAAAGAAACAGGCTGCAATTGCCAAGGGGCAAGCTGTTTTTGAGAAAGAAATTGAAACTAAAAAAGGATCGATGAAACTGGTTATTGAGGAGAACTTCGCCCAAAATCGGTTCGAAAAACTCGATCTTAAAGACCAAAACACTTCTTATTTTCAATTCGAGAAAAATGAATTGCATTTTTCAGGCATTATTTACCCTCGCCAAAATCAACAGGATTATTTTATTCGCTCGAAAGATAGGTACGGAGATTTCATAGCCGAAATTCAGTTGGGCAACTGGGGTGGTGATGCTTACACAGGTATTTTCTGGGGCGCTAACGACAATGGCAATCAGAACCCAACCCACTATCAAGCCGCCTATGCAACGCCCAATACGCTATACGTTCAAACGGATGACAAAGAAGACTTCGGCCTTGGCGGTATGATTTCGAGTGAGAATAATCAACTTTTACGTGTAGAACGATTTGGCAAACACATAAAAGCGAGTGTTAATGGCAGAGTTCTGTTTAACAAAACCGTAGAATCGGCAGAAACCGGCAAGGTCGGTATTATCCTTGGGCACCGTGGTGGCATTCGAGCGAATAATCAATCAATGGATATTGGCATCAAGTACTTTAAAGTCTGGAACTAAGTTTTCGTTAGGCGTCAATCTTAAATTGACCAAATATAGAATTTAAATATCAACACTTTAAATGACTTTAACTACAAACCTATAAGGTCTTAAAGACCTTATAGGTTTTAACTTAGTTTGTTTCTGTACTCTTCAATGCCCAGCCAATAAGTACAGGCTGGAAGAATAAGCGGACAAAACGCTTTAGGTCGGTATCTAACCCAAACGCACTTCGCTCATTCGTATACTGCGAAATGTTGCCAGGAAAAACGGCCGTAAAAAACGTGGCCGCCACCTTCCCAACAACCTCCTGATGCTTTTCGTCGGTTAGCACCAAACTACTACCCAGCGCAATCTCAGCTAAGCCCGAATAGACAACTGTATCGTCTTTTTGCAGTGGAACCCAATCGGGAACCTGTGCTCTGAATGCTTTTCGGGCAAACGTCAAGTGGCTGATTCCCGCAAAAATTAACGCCCCACCCAGAAAAACTCTGGCTACTTTTTTCACATTTTTCTCGCTCATAACGTTGGTTGTTTTCAGATAATGAGGAACAATCAGATGGCTTTTGGCAAACAGTATCACCCAAATTTCCAGGCTTGCATGCTCCTCATACGTTAACCGAATTAGTCCGTTAGAGTTTTTTCAACTTGCCTTATCCTATTGATCAGAGTGCCGTATAACTGTATCACTCTTCCCTACTTTCGTATAAATTCTCCGGCGATCCACCCGCTACTTTTGTCCTGACAATAAACCAACACAACAATGTCAAAGACAATTTTCATTACAGGTGCTTCGCGTGGTTTTGGCAAAATCTGGGCCGAAGCCTTTTTACAACGTGGAGATAAAGTGGTTGCTACGGCTCGTGATATAAATTCCCTTAGCGATCTAATTGATCAATATGGCGACGCCATACTCCCAATTAAACTAGACGTCAATGACCGGGCTGCCGATTTTGCTGCGATACAAAAGGCAACCGACTATTTTGGCCAGATCGACGTACTCATCAACAATGCTGGTTATGGCCTATTTGGCAGTGTTGAAGAGACCACCGAACAAGAAGCTCGTGACCAGATCGAAACCAATTTCTTTGGTTTGCTCTGGCTAACCCAAGCTGTTTTACCCGTTATGCGGAAGCAAGGTCATGGCCATATCGTACAGGTATCCAGTGTATTAGGCGTGGTAACGCTTCCAGTACTTGGCCTTTACAATGCCTCCAAATATGCAGTAGAGGGCTTGAGCGAATCACTAGCGGCCGAGGTAAGTTCGTTCGGTATCCACGTATCGCTTATCGAACCCAATGGATTCTCGACAGATTGGGGTGGCGCTTCTGCCTTTCATACAGCACCGATGCAGGAATACGAAGGGGTAAAAGCAGCTTTTGCGGCCAGCACTACCGACGATGATTATGGTTATCCAGAATCGACGACCGATGCGATCCTACAATTGATTGATGCCAAAAATCCACCACTTCGGTTGTTTCTGGGCAAAAAAGCGCTTCCCTGGGTCAAACAGGTTTATGCCGGACGTATAGCCGAATGGGATCAATGGAGCGAGGTATCAACAGCCGCACATGGTCATTAATCGTAGTTTTTCATCTATTTGTAACACAAGTTGCGCTTTTACCGGTGTAATTTGTGTTACATCTTTACCAGTATGAAGCATTATAAAAGTTTGAGCCATTTCCTGACATCCAACGGTTTTCCACCACCTGAAAACCCGATGATTGTCCTTATAGACTGTAATGGTCAATGTTCGCTGGGCGATGAAGCCTTTACCAGCGATTTCTACATGATCGGTTTCAAAAAGCTGAAATCGGGGATTATTAAGTATGGCCGCACCAAGTATGACCACGAGAATGGCTCGTTATTATTTGTAAAGCCTCGTCAGGTCATTGAATTTAAAGACCTACAATTTGAAGAAACTGGTTTCAATCTGTTTATTCACGAAGACTTCCTAATAGGCTCTCCGCTACATGATGAGATGAACCGATATGGTTTCTTCGACTACGAAACGAATGAAGCTTTGCATCTATCGCCCAGAGAGGAAGCAATCATCTGGGATCTTTATCGAAAAATTGAAACCGAGTATAACAACATTACCGATGAATATAGTCGCGACATCATTCTGACCCATATTGACTCTATCCTGAAGTATTCTCAACGCTTCTATAAACGTCAGTTTATCAATAGAACTGAGTTGTCGGGCAACACGGTTTCCAGGTTCAACGATATCTTAACGAGCTATTCAAAGAAGGGCCTTCTCCAAACGAATGGCCTCCCAACCGTACATGCCGTAGCGTCTCAACTTAATCTATCGGTCCGTTATTTAAGCGACTTATTGAAACAGGAAACGGGTAAAACAGCCATTGAGCTGATTCATATTCACTTGATCAACGAGGCAAAAAATCGTTTAAAAGGCGAAGATCAGCGCGTATCCGAAATTGCCTATACATTAGGGTTCGAAAATCTACCGTACTTTTCGAGGCTTTTTAAGAAAGAAACGGGCGTAAGTCCAAATCAATTTAAGAAGCAGTTGCTAAATTAGTGTTAGCCCTTCTGTGCGTCGTTTGTAAACAGGCTATTCATGTAGGCATAGGATTTCGCTTCATTAGCATAGCTGAACGTGCCTTTTTGTTGAATTTCCTCGGCCGCCCGGAAAAGTGCTCCATAAGCTGCCCGAGCCAATGACGAACCTACACTCACACGTTTAACCCCTAATTCGGCGAGTTGCTCCAGCGAAAAATTACTACCAGACAGGCCCATAATCACGTTTACAGGGCACGGGTGTACTGCCTTCACAACGGCCTGAATCTCTTCTTTACTTTTTAAACCGGGCGCAAAAAGCACATCAGCGCCCGCATCGGCAAAGGCTTCCAGACGCCTGATTGTATCGGCAAGATCAGGCCGACCATAAATCAAATTCTCGGCTCTTGCCGTCAATGTAAATGGATAGGATAAACTTCGCGCAGCTTCAACAGCAGCCTTAACTCGCTCAACAGCCAGATCGAAGGGATAAATTGGATCGCTGGGTCTGCCAGTCGCATCTTCAATGGAACCGCCAGAAAGTCCTACCCCAGCAGCCAATAGAATCATATCAGCACAGCTAGATGGAGAGTCACCATAGCCATTTTCCAAATCGGCAGCTACGGGTAACCGAGTTGCTCTAACGATACTTTGGGCGTTCTGTAGAGTTTCTTCCCGAGTTATGGAAGCATGTCCATCTGGTTTTCCAAGGCCGTAGGCTAGACCAGCACTTGTTGTTGCCAGCGCTTCAAAGCCCAGACTTTCCAGCACTCGTGCCGAGCCCGCATCCCAGGGGTTAGGAACGACGAAAATCCCTGTTCGTTGGTGAAGTTTCTGAAATACTTCGGCGCGGGTCTGCCAGGAATCGGCTTGTGTGCTCATTTTTAAAGCGAGTGCTGTTAGAAGAATCTTTCCGTATAAATCCCCCAAATCCCTTCGTTTCTAATCAGAGCCGTCTCCAACTCATTTAATTATTCTTGAGGTACTTAAATACAAAGCAGGTATACAGCAATACACACACCGCTGAGCTAATTGAACTGGTTATAATTGCCTGAACAATGGCCGCAGGGCCACCCGTTGCCATAGCGCCAAACACGGCTACACCAATGGCCCCTGCCGTTTGCCGGGTAGTGTTCAGCACAGCCGAAGCAATACCCGAACGACTACGATCAACGGTGGCCAAGGTGCCGGTTGTCATGGCCGGAACCGCCAGACCCATTCCCAGCGGCAAGGCTAAAAAAGGGAATAGCAATTGCCAGTACGGTGTTATAGGCTTAGCGACCAGCAGAAGGCCACACCCTATTGAGAAAACGAGTAAGCCAACTAAAATGGGGACACGAATGCCATAGGTCTGCATCAGTTTTCCACTAGTCAGGTTAGAAATTATAAAGCCAGCTGTTAGCGGTAAAAATGCCATTCCGGCAGTAAGGCTCGAGTACCCTAAAACATTTTGAAGATAAAGACTCAGAATAAATACCGTTCCATAATAGGTGCAATTAAAGAGTACACCTACCCCAATCAGTACGTTAAAATTGGTCGAGTTAAACAAATCGAGTGGTAAAATTGGTGATTTGGCCATTTTTTCTCGCCAAATAAATAAGACGAACAGTATAGCGCTGACAATAATGCCGCCATAAATCAGCGGGGACTTAAGGCCCAAGTGATGCCACTCAATGATGGAAGCAATAAGTGCTGTAATGGCAAACATCCAAATTAACTGGCCTGGAATGTCGAACCCACTTTTGCCGTTTTTAGTACTCTCCATCAGTTTTGTACTACAAAGAATACCAATCAGGCAGATTGGAATATTGACCAGAAAAATCATTCGCCAGCTACTAAGTTGCATAAGCAAACCACCCAAAACCGGCCCTGCAGCAATGGATACGCCACCAGCCGCCGTCCAAAGGGCAACCGCTCGGGCACGCTGCTTAGGTTCTTCAGAAAATGTATGATTTAAAATGGATAGGGAACTTGGAATCATAATAGCCGACCCCATGCCCTGAACTGCCCGAAAACCAATGAGCGCAAGCGAACTCCAGGCAAGTCCGCAACCAATAGAAGCGACGCCAAAAACGAGAAGGCCTGCCTGAAAAAGCCGTTTCGACCCGAAGAGGTCGCTCATACCACCGGCCGATAGCATCAGCACGGCAAACGCAATTGTATAGGAATCAATAATCCATTGGAGCGTGCTGACATCGGCGGTTAATGACTTACCAATCTGGGGTAAAGCCACGTTTACGATAGATACGTCCAGTTGAGAGACTACGAAGGCCAGACTGGTTGTGCCAACAACAAAGCCAAAATTGATTTCCGTTTTCTCCACAGCGTAAAGTTACCCCAATTCGGCGGCTATCGTTTCGTGCGCCTGTATCCGAAACCTCGATCTGTTTCCGCACCTAGAGTATACACACATTTCTAGTGATGCCGTTAGGTATCGAATGTTTGTAGAAAAAAGGGAACTCCTACTCCTTTTTTTGGTCGCGTAGCGATCGGACTTGGACTTAATTCGGTCGCTACGCGACCAAGGCAAAGGGGGGGCGCTCATTTTCTATAAACATTGGATCGCTACGCGATCGAAATAAGAAATTGACACCACCAACAAGGCTTAATACCTAAACCGATAAATAGGGAAGATACGGTTCCAATTTAGTGGTATCCTTAAAAGCACTAACCTGATGAAGCTTGTTGTTGTAGGCATCATACCGGAGTTCGACGTAGAAATCCTGTAGATTGTATAGGAGAAAGATATTCTCACCTTCGTAACGATTAGCGAGAATGTCGCCAGTGAAATACAAGGTGTCGAGTTGTTGCTCGGCGGGTAGGCGGGTAAAATCGGCGGGTTGCATGGGCAAACGGGGTTGACAGGCGAAATAAGCGAAAAGCATACGCTCCTCCAAACACACCAACCGACTTTATATATTCCAACTAAAACACAATTAGCATACAAATCCAATAGTATCAGGTTTAATGTTCCATGTTTCAGTTCGTTATGCCAAAATTAAGAAACATGGAACATTAAACTTGAAACATACATAGCTTAAACTATTTTCACTTCTTTGCCCGTTCGCGCAGCCTGGTAGATCGCTTCAACAATTTTAATATCGCGAAGACCCTCTTCGCCGGGTGCCAGCATCGGTTTCTTGTTCATAATCGCTTTGGCATCGTCGTCCATTTGCTTTGTTTGCTGCCAGGGCACCTCATAGGGATGTTCGATCTTTCCTCCGTTACTCCAGATTCCTTTCTGTCCATTATAGGCCGAATAAGGTTCCATCATCAGGGTACCTTTTGAGCCTGTTACATTCAAGAAATTCATATTCATGCCATAACTCGTCTGAACAGCAGCCCGTGCTCCACTCGGAAAAATAAGTTGCGCCATCGACGTTTCGTCCAGACCATTTTTATAGACATCAGGACGTGAGGTATACTGCTGAGCCGTAACCGCAATAGGTTCCTCGCCAGTGGCCAGCCTGGCTCCCTGTAGCACATATACACCCATATCGTACATTACGCCCCCGCCCATTTCTTTTTTCTGCTTCCAATGGGTAGTCCGATTATCATAATAGCCTGCCGAACAACTGACCATCAATATCTTACCGATTTTACCAGCCCGAAGCTCCTTTGTCCATTCCTGCGTATTAGGCTCATGCTGCAATCGATAACCAATCGACAGCGACACCTTATTTTTCGCACAGGAATCAATCATATTCTGACATTCTTTTGCTGTTACAGCCATCGGCTTTTCGCACCACACATGCTTGCCCGCTTTCGCTGCCCGCACCACATACTCTTCGTGCATAGACGGCGGCAATACCACATACACAACATCGATATCAGGATTGTTGGCGATCTGATCGAAGTTCTGGTAGTTGTAGATATTCTTATCGAGAATGTTGTACTGCTTTTTCCACTTCTCAGCCTTTTCGGGAGTTCCCGTCACAATACCAGCCAGGTAACAATTCTTTGTTTTCTGTAAAGCAGGGGCCAGCAAATCAGTGCTGTAATAACCCAGCCCAACTAACGCAACCCCAAGACGATCTTTAGCTGGTCGAGTTGCCGAAAGCAGTGTATTGGGCGAAATAGAAGCGGTTATTCCCGTGAGAATAGTGGTATTTAAGAAGGTTCGGCGCGACGTCATTTTTGTTTCGGGTTCAAAGTTTCAGCTTTAAAGTTCGTGGACAGTTGCCAGACTTCAAACCTGAAACCTGAAACTTTGAACCTTGACCTTGAAACCGGCTCCGAACCCGCCCGATAAGCTTTTTGTTGCCAATGGGGTCTGTTCATAAAGAACACCCTATTTTTGCCCCATGTCTAAGAACGTCAATATCGGTTTAGTGCAAATGAGTTGCTCGGCAGATGTCGAGGCCAACATTCAGAAAGCCATCAATGGCATTCGTGAAGCCGCTCAAAAAAGGGGCTCAGATTGTTTGTTTGCAGGAATTATTCACCTCTCTTTATTTCTGCGATGTCGAAGATCACCATAATTTCAGTTTAGCCGAAGCCATTCCCGGTCCAACAACCGACCGTTTAGGCGCATTAGCGGGTGAATTAGGTGTCGTCATTATAGCGTCTCTTTTTGAAAAGCGGGCGCATGGTTTATACCACAACACAACGGCCGTTCTGGATGCAGACGGATCTTATTTAGGGAAATATCGGAAGATGCATATTCCCGACGATCCAGGTTACTACGAGAAATTTTACTTTACGCCCGGCGATTTGGGTTATAAGGTTTTCGATACAAAATTTGCCCGGATTGGCGTACTTATCTGCTGGGATCAGTGGTATCCGGAAGCCGCTCGCATCACAGCTTTAATGGGTGCCGAAATTCTCTTCTACCCGACGGCTATTGGTTGGGATACGAACGAACCCGATCCTAAGCAAAACGAAGAGCAGTACAATGCCTGGCAAACGATTCAACGCAGTCATTCTATTGCCAATGGCGTCCATGTCGTCTCGGTAAACCGGGTTGGACGCGAAGCTGATCAGCAATTCTGGGGGGGGTCGTTCGTTACTAATCCGTTTGGGTCATTGCTGTATCTGGCTCCTCACGATCAGGAACTGGTGCACGTACAAACCATTGATCTGGCATTATCGGAAAAATACCGTACTACCTGGCCATATCTCCGCGACCGGCGCATCGACTCTTATCAGCCGATCACGAAACGGTATATTGATCAGGAATAGAACTAGTACTTGTCCAAAGTAAATTCTAGAGATTCTTTAGATCCTAGTTGATGGTTTAGCTACTGATTATCAGCAGAATATCGTCAATAAAATCCGATAGAATCAACCGCGCGGGCGAACCCGAGAATCTACTTTGGAAGATTACTAACCGCAAAAATCAGGGGGTTGTGTAATGATACGCAGCCCTGATATCCTTTTAGCTCCTTGAAACTCAATATGAAACTGCTTCTCTTAGGTTTAACGGCTGGTCTGGCCGGTGTAGGCTATTGGTTTTCACGTCCGGCTTTGCCAGAACCGGCCGCCATAAAACTACAGGGAGCTTTGCCTGCTCCAACACAACTAATTGCAACACCGCGCTCCCGCTTCACACCAAGTACCCGAAAAGGGTATTATAGTCTGGATATTGTGAGTGATTTTACCCTGCCCAGCACGAAAACCCTCACGTTCTGTGGAGCTGGTCGGAATCTGCACGTACAGCAAGATCGGTCGAAAATTTTCCGGCGTGGCTTTTCGGCGGTCGAGTCGAGCCGGATGGTCCCCAATGTTGAAATCTGGCGGGATGGTTTTCCGGCTAAAGGCTGGAAAAGTGCCCTTAATTTTAGCCAACGAACCTGGATTATTTATCAGAACTATTTCCGGGATGCGTTCGGTTTGGCCTGGGCGCAGAATAGCGATAAGGCCAATGAAACCATTTATCGAGTACTACCTAATCGGGCGAACCCATCAGCTCCACTCAATCGGAACACGCTTTTTCAGGCATCTTCGGAGTTACAGGGAAGTTGTTCAAATTTCGGGGATTGCCCCGCTGCCTGGAAGAGTACGTATGGGCTAATCGTGCTGGATATTGAAAATGATGGGGCCAATATGAGTAATCGGCAGGAGCAGGCAAATCTATACACTTACATGATCAAAACGATCAAGGAAAACTCCAGTCCACAAACGTTGGTTGGCTCTATTGCTCCCGTGCTGCATAACAGCGTAGGCTATTCACGAGCCGAAGATTATAAAGCGGGACCGGAATGGCTCTGGACAACACCGGCTCAGCATACAGCAACCAGTCGGCAACGAGGTATGTCCGATGATATTCTGGGAAAATCTTTCGGTGATTATGCTGACTTTCAGATGCCTGGCACATATTACGTTTACCCTGACTTTGATTATACCATCAAGCACACCGACGACAATGATCGGCATTGGTTGGCGGCTTTGCTAGGTGAGCAGGAGGTCAACATGAAACTTTCACCCAAAAAGCGTATTGCCTGGCATTGGTTGTTCAACACTCAAAGCGAACTTCCGAATAGTGGCAAGGCCGAACATGCTGCTCCGCCTGCTGTGGCCGAAGGAATGGGCATTTTTTACTGGTTCACCGGTGCTTATGGTGTGCTGTTCTGGGACGATCAGAATGACCTTGTCCCCGATCAGCCCTCTCCTACTGATCCAAATCAGAAAGGACTCGGCAATGATCGGAATTATGCCTGCTATGAACACTATGTTCATGGACTCTGGCGGCTCTTCAAGCATCACGGCGACTTGTTCAATGGTCGGGAAACGTATCTTAATGAAGCAACTGAATGTTCGTATGACAGTGGGCAAACGTGGTTGAAATACAATGCCAATCAGTTAAAAACGCATGATTTGCCCTTTGTACGAGCCATTGTCAATGGAGACCAGATTCTGGTGGCAGCTACGAAAGCCTACGCCCGATCTGGCCAAACGAACCAGGTTATGGTTCGCTATGTACAGAACGGCTACAATTTTTACACAACGATTTCGCTCAAAGGTGATGAAATCTATCTGGGTCGGGCAACCATGAAAAAAGGATAATATCTAGTTAAGTTTTTATTGTTTCAAGGCGTGCTTTGTTCATAAATATGGAACTTGAAACCTGAAACAACCGATTATCTTTGCCGCATGAATCTTGGTATTGAAATTGGCGGCACGAAATTACAATTGGTGACAGGCGACATAACTGGCCAAATTAACCAACGTTTTCGATTCGCAATTGACCCGGCACAGGGTGCAGAAGGTATTCTGACGCAAATTGCAAGCACTATCCAGCAACTTCCCGAAACTCCTCAGTCAATTGGCGTAGGCTTTGGCGGCCCTGTCGATTGGCAAACGGGTAAAATTGCGACTTCTCATCAAATTGCAGGCTGGTCAGGTTTTAACCTAGCCAGCTGGCTTCGGGAGCAGGCACCGGGGGCATTGGTACGCATTGAAAACGACGCCAATGTAGCCGCGCTTGGAGAAGCCCGTCGCGGTGTAGCTACCGGCTTCGATCGTGTTTTCTATGTTACGCTGGGCAGTGGCGTTGGTGGAGGTATGGTCGTAGATCGGCACTTATATCACGGCGCGTTGCCCGGCGAAGCCGAAATTGGTCATTTATGGCTCGTTCCACCCGGCGATTCATCACCGGGGCAAACTGTTGAGCAAACCGTATCGGGTTGGGCCGTCGACAAACAAATTCGCGACCTACTCCCTCAGCTTCCCGATGATTCGGCCTTAAAAATAGCCGTTCAGAAAGCTCATGCCAATGGCGATCAAGGTAAAGAAGCCCGGTTTCTACACCCCGCTTACGAAGCCAGCGATCCCGTTGCCCGAATGCTCATTGAGCAGATTGGGTCGGTGGTGGCCCTCGCCCTTTCGCACGTAATCCACTTGTTTCACCCCGATGCCATTGTATTAGGTGGGGGTATTTCACTCATTGGCGAGCCCTTGCGGGCGGCTGTCCGACAGGCTCTCCCTCGCTTTGTTATGAAATCATTCCAGCCTCCATCCATCGTCTTACTAGCCAAACTAGGTGAAGATGCAGTACCTGTTGGGGCTTTAGAATTAATGATGAATGATAAATGATGAATGCTCCAAAGATGTTGAGCATTCATCATTTATCATTCATCATTCATCATTCATCATTCATCATTCATCATTCATCATTCATCATTAATCATTAATCATTAATCATTAATTATTCCTTTACTCATGAATCAGACTTATTTCAAAAATTACCTGGATCGTCAGAAAGCAGCCTACGACGCAATACCCATTGATCGGGTAGAACACCTCATCAACCTCATTAAACAATGCTGGGAAGACGATCGGCAATTGTTTGCTTTCGGAAATGGCGGTAGTGCTTCCAATGTGTCGCACTTTATCACCGACCTCGGCAAAAGTGCCTCCGATACGATGGGGAAACGCTTTCGGTGCACCTCGCTAAACGAAAGTGTTTCGTGGATTACAGCGCTGGGCAACGATTACGCCTACGAAGACATTTACCTTCGTCAGCTCCAGAACTACGCCCGTCCCGGCGATCTGGTATTAACGCTCAGTGTGAGCGGCAATTCGCCCAATGTGGTAAAGGCTGTTCAATGGGCTAATGACAACGGCTTGACAACCATCGCTCTTGTAGGAGGCAAAGGGGGTAAATTAGCCGAAATAGCCCATGAGTCGATTACAATTCAGGATGAACATTATGGCCGGGTTGAAGATGCCCAGATGACAATCTGCCATATGCTCTGCTATGGATTTATTGAAGAAGGCAAAAAAGCGTAAACCCGCGACTCGTTCGACATCTCAACTCATGAAAAAAACGCTCCTTCAGCTAATTGGCATCGCTTTCATGGCTTACTACGGAGCTGCAGTCAGCGTGGCTCAATCAGTCCTGTCACTTTCTAATTATACCTATTCGCCAACCCAGTTGGTTATTGGCACGATTCAGTCAAAAGAGCCAATCAGCCGATTTACTCTACGCGGGCCGAATGCGGCTTTATTTAGCGTAAACAAAGCGAATCAGTTATCAATCAAATCGGCGGCAACTAAGTCTTCAGAACATTGGTATGATCTGATTGTTGAAGGTCAGAGTGCCAAAGGGACACTACGAGATACCTTTCGGCTGGTCAAGGATGAATTTATTCGAAATCAAGTAATTGCCCATCGTGGTGCCTGGAAGCAAAGTGGTACAACCGAAAATTCTCTGACCTCGTTAAACAACGCGGTCAAGTTAGGCTGCATGGGGAGTGAGTTTGATGTGCACATGTCCTCCGATTCAGTCATGTTTATCCATCACGATCCAGCAATGGATGGCGTTGAGATCGAGAAGACATCTGCCGCTGATTTAGCGAAACTTAAGCTAAGCAATGGGGAGCCTTTGCCAACGTTAGAGTCGTACTTGCGGGAAGGCATGAAGCAGAATCGAACCCGGCTGGTTCTAGAGATAAAAACCTCAAAAACAGGACGGTCGATGGCCTTGACTGAGCGGGTGGTCAACATGGTTCATCAGTTAAAGGCACAGGCTTGGGTCGATTATATTGCCTTCGATTACGATGTCTGTAAAAAAGTGAAGGCTTTAGATCCTGTAGCGCAGGTTTCCTACCTCAATGGCGATAAATCGCCGGAGCAACTAGCAGCGGATAAACTGACGGGTTTTGATTATCATTTCTCGGTTCTGAAAAAGAACGAAACCTGGTTGCAGGACGCCAAACAACGCCATTTGACCACAAACGCCTGGACAGTAAACGACCGCTCAACCCTTCAATGGTTTCTGGATCAGAAAATCGATTACATTACCACCAATGAGCCGGAGTTGCTGCTTGAGTTAGTGGCTAAGTAGCACAAAAAATTGGTTTCAATTACCTACACAATGTACGACCCCGATGGGGCCAAATGTTTATAGAGCTAAATTTTACTATAAACATTTGACCCCATCGGGGTCGCATCCATTTCACAACACATAATAATCTCACGAATACCGATCATTACGCCACGGATAGGCCGTATTCGAGTAGCCACGTTCCTCCCAAAAACCAAGCTGATCTTTAGCCAGGAATTCAATCCGTTTTATCCACTTAGAGCCTTTCCAGGCATACAATTGCGGTGTTATCATGCGAAGGGGTCCACCGTGCTCGCGCGACAACGGTTGCCCGTCGGCGGTATGAACCAGCAGAACATCGGGTTTGAGAGCCTCTTCAAGCGAAACATTCGTGGAATAGCCATCATACCCATAACACATGATGTGGGTAGCCAACCCTTTGGGATCGACTAAGGCAGCCAGGTCCATAAAACGTACGCCGACCCAGGGAATATCCAACCGCGACCATGTCGTAACGCAATGAAAATCGCTTGTATCTTCTACCTGTGGCAAGGCCATCAAATCCTCCCATTTAAGCCGGATTGGATGATTCACTTCGCCATCTATATTAAGCTGCCACTTATCGAGCGGAATACTTGGTTGATACCCCAGGTCCAATACAGGCCATTTGGTCGTGACCGTCTGTCCTACTGGAATTGCTGGCATACCATGACGATTCACCGGACCTGAGCCACGTGGCTTTTCATCCGTCAAGGAAGGGGTCATGGCCATTTTTTCCTCAAACCTACGTTTGAGTTTCATACGGGCATCGATAATTCGATCGGTTTTTTCGTTCGCTTCCATACCTCTATAAGCTATTTTTTCGCCAAAAAGTTAACGGTCTAACGCCCTATTTTTTACCGGTTACTAACCAGATAGTAGGCTACAAAAAACACCCCTCCAGTTCAGAGAGGTGCCCATATGCATTCTTATATTCGTCTATTGATAAGACAATTAAGAAACCCGAACGTAACTTCCCAGGAGTTTTACTTCGGCAGCATGATGATTCAGGATTTCCTGTAAATCAGGGTCATTGGCGTGCCCCTCGCATTCGAGCAGAAACCAATACTTGAAGGTTGCTCCTTCCCGTAACGGACGACTTTCAATTTTAGTCAGGTTAATATTTCGAGAGTTGAACTCCTGAAGAAATTCGGCCAATACACCCGGCGATTGCGTATTCGGTAATCGGGCAATGAGCGTGGTCTTATCATGGCCGCTCGGCTGGTTCACAAAATCTTTTGCCAGAATCAGGAAACGTGTCCGATTGAGGTCACTGTCTTCGATGTTGTCGAACAAGACAGGCACATCGAATAACTTGGCAGCAATACCTGAACACACAGCCGCTGTATGAGGATGCTGTGAAGCCAGTTTTGCCGCTTTCGATGTTGATTCAACAGGCACAAGCTCCGCTTTCAATCCGTCGAAATAGTCATTCAAAAACTGGCTGCACTGTCTAAACGCGATGTCTTTCGAATAAATATGGGTAATATCGGCTAGGCTTTCGGCCTGTGTAGCAAACGTAAAATGTACAGGAATCTTAATTTCCGCAACAATACGCAGGTCTTTTTCGAGGAGCAAATCAATCGCTTCCTCAACAACACCCTCCTGATTATTCTCAATGGGCACAACCCCGAAGCGCACCCTGCCCGTTTCGACACTTTCGAATACTGACCGAATGCTTGGCAACGCCATATAGGTACTCATGGCCCCAAAACGACTTTCGGCAGCCTGATGGGTAAAGCTACCTTCTGGCCCCAGATAAGCCACTCGTTCGGGGAGTTCCAGATTGCGGGATACGGCAAAAATTTCCAAAAAGATCGCTTCAATGGCAGGCCGGTTCAATAAACCATTATTCTGCTCATGTAAGCGGTCAATAATTTGCTTTTCGCGTTCGGGTCGATAAATAACAGCATTGGTCGAGCGCTTTAATTCGCCCACCCGACGTACCAGTTCCATCCGCTGATTGAGCAATGTCAGCAGTTGATCATCGAGGGCATCAATGTCGTTACGGAGAGACTCTAAAGTCATAAAAAATTGTCAGTCAATAGTCGTGAGTCGCCAAGGGCGGTATAGCCTGCAAATAACGGCTAAAATCCCTAATGATCACATGGGCGACCTCGTAACGACTATTGACTGACAGCTTATACTAAGGCAACTTCGTCTACATCTTTTTCGATACGAAGATTGTCGATAATGAATCGCTGACGATCGGGCGTGTTTTTGCCCATATAATAGCTCAGCAGTTTAGGAACCGATGTTTCTTTCTCCATAATCACGGGTTCCAAACGCATGTTTTCGCCAATAAACAGGCCAAATTCATCAGGAGAGATTTCGCCTAAACCCTTAAATCGGGTAATCTCAACTTTTTTGTTGCCTTTTATTAATTTATCGGTTGCCGC
The DNA here is from genome assembly GCF_014117325.1 of Spirosoma foliorum. Taxonomy (NCBI): domain Bacteria; kingdom Pseudomonadati; phylum Bacteroidota; class Cytophagia; order Cytophagales; family Cytophagaceae; genus Spirosoma; species Spirosoma foliorum. Next base: position 3,393,525 of record NZ_CP059732.1, read on the forward strand.
CTGTTTTTCCTCCTCCGAATAGCAATAAGTGGTTTCTTTATGGTTTTTCGGATTCCGGACCCGGAACAAAGGTGTCTCGAGAATGTACAAATGCCCGTTACGAACCAGGTCGGGGAAGAATTGCAGAAAAAATGTTAGCATCAACAACCGGATGTGCATGCCGTCAACATCTGCATCGGTAGCAATAACAATACGATTGTACCGAAGGCCATCCAATCCTTCTTCAATATCAAGGGCGTGTTGCAACAGGTTAAACTCTTCGTTTTCGTACACGACTTTTTTAGTCAGGCCAAAACAGTTTAAGGGTTTTCCACGCAAGCTAAACACAGCCTGCGACTGCACATTCCGCGATTTTGTGATAGAACCACTCGCCGAGTCCCCTTCGGTAATGAAGAGGGTTGACTGGTAGCGATCTTCCGCTTTCAAGTCAGGCAAATGATTGCGGCAATCGCGCAATTTTTTATTGTGAAGACTTGCTTTTTTGGCACGATCATTGGCCAATTTTTTAATACCGGCGAGTTCTTTGCGCTCCCGTTCCGACTGCTCGATTCGTTTCTTGAGCGCGTCGCGAACAGCGGGGTTAATGTGCAGATAATTATCCAGGCGTTCTTTCACAAAATCCTTAACAAACGAACTGACAGACTGAGCGTTTGACTCAGGCGACATGTTTTGTGATCCAAGCTTTGTTTTGGTTTGCGATTCAAAAACGGGCTCCTGAACCCGTATACTAACAGCGGCAATAATGGACGATCGGATATCGGATACTTCATAATTCTTATCGAAGTGGCGCCGAACCGTTTCAACGATAGCCTCTTTGAGGGCATTCAGATGCGTACCGCCCTGTGTCGTATATTGGCCGTTTACAAATGAATAGTACTCTTCGCCGTATTGGTTGCCGTGAGTCATGGCAATTTCGAGATCATTTCCTTTCAGATGGATGATCGGATACCGGAGCGACTCTTCATCTTTTTTGGTCTTGTCGCGAAGTAGATCAAGCAGCCCGTTTTGCGAAATGTATTTCTGTTTATTGAACGCAATTGTCAACCCCGCATTCAGATAGCAGTAATTCCAGATCATGTTTTCCAGAAACTGCGGAATGAAATGAAAGTTCTTAAATACACTGTCATCGGGTTCAAAGCAGATCAATGTACCGTTTCGCTCGGTAGTCGAATCTTCGCCTTTATTTTTCAGTTCACCTCGTTCAAATTCGGCCCATACGGTACGTCCTTCCCGAAACGACTGCACGCGAAAATAAGTAGACAAGGCATTAACGGCCTTTGTACCAACGCCATTGAGCCCCACCGATTTCTGGAACGCGCCCGAGTCGTATTTACCGCCGGTGTTGATTTTAGAGACAACTTCAACAACCTTTCCTAAGGGAATACCCCGGCCAAAGTCGCGTACCTCAACCCTGTGATCTGTCACCCGAACGTCAATGGTTTTACCAAAACCCATCACGTGTTCATCGATACAGTTGTCGATGGTTTCTTTAATAAGGACATAAATTCCATCGTCGGCAGCGGATCCATCGCCAAGTTTACCGATGTACATGCCTGGTCTCAGGCGAATGTGCTCGCGCCAATCCAGCGAGCGGATACTGTCTTCATTGTATTGAACTGACTGATTCAGCAATTCTGCCATAAGGAGTTAGTAACTAATAGACTAGATCGGGAGGCTAAATAAGATACTCCCTAAAAACCAAACATCGGAAAAATTATACCCGGTATAGTTACAGGGATAAAAATTACCGCACAAGAGGAAACTATTTATAATCCAACAAAAGTTCGCTTACTTTGCCGGCTGAACTGTCCTGTGTACTACATAACCTATCGTTACGTTACTACAGGGATTCGCCCTTATCGTTTGCGAGCTGTTCGACATCTTAAAAATATGCAAAAACCAGCAATTATGCACGTCTTGCCACTATTTTTTTTTTCAACGTGTGGCAACCCGTTTACAACGTAAAAATCGTGTTATCCTAACCGCTCTGCTGGTATCCATAGCAGGCTTTACCACCCAGGCTCAGATTGCCCCATCGTCGGGAGCAGGGGCAACTCCCGCATCTGGATTACCAAGTAGCACGCCATCATCACTACCTGGCAGTAGCAAAGGAGGATTACCAGCAGGCGTCAATATCAACAATTTACCGGCTGGTGTTCAGCAGCAGATCAATAATCAACGAACAGGCCAGGGAGCAACCAATGGTCGAACCGCAACACCTGGAACAACCCAAACGCCAACAGGTGCTGATTTTTCGCAGCAAACGGACACCACTCAGCAAGGATTGACCGATAAGGAAATTGCGGCAGAAGGAGTTAAGCGCGCCCAGCTACGTGAGCAGGCCGAGCGACGCCAGAAACTATTTGGCTATTCGCTCTTTAACGACCCTGCAATGGCCACTACCTTTCAGCCAAACCTGAATATTGCTACTCCCCGGAACTATATTGTTGGACCAGGTGATGAACTGAATATTCAGATGTATGGCTACTCGGCTGGTGATTTTTCGCAGAAAGTATCGCCAGAAGGTTATGTTTATATTTCAGGTCAAAGTGGTATTGGACCAATTTTCGTATCTGGCTTAAGCGTCGATAAAGCGAAAGAACGTCTCATAAGCCGGATGTCGGCTAAGTTTGTGGGGCTACGCAACTCCTCATATGGAGCCCAAAATACATTCCTGGAGGTTTCATTAGGAAATATTCGTAGTATTCGGGTTACCGTAACTGGCGATGCAATACGGCCTGGCACTTATACTATGTCGGGTTTGTCGACAGTGATGAACGCTATTTATCAGGCAGGTGGGCCTAACGATGTTGGTTCATTCCGTAAAGTTCAACTCATTCGGAACAACCATATTTTGGCCACACTCGATCTCTATGATTATCTGTTAAATGGTACTCAACGCAATGATTTTCGTTTACAGGATAATGACAACATTCGATTTACAACCTATATTCAGCGGGTTGAAATCAATGGAGCGGTTAAACGATCAAATATTTTCGAAATGCTTCCGGGCGAAACTCTGGAACGGTTACTTTTCTATGCAGGCGACTTTACGTCAAACGCGTATAAAAGTCGGCTACAGGTAACCCGCCTAACCGATCGCGAACTAAAATTCCTGGATGTAACTGTTCCCGAATTTAAGACGTTTGTGATGCAGGACGGCGATATCGTGACTGTCGAACGATTACTCAATCGTTTTGAGAATAAACTAACTATTGAAGGGTCAGTTTATCGCCCTGGCGAATATTCGTTGGATAATAACCGTACACTAAAACAACTCATTGCCTCTGCCGAAGGGTTGAAAGGAGACGCCTTTACGGGTCGAATCAATATCCTGAGAACTCGTGAAGATTTGGCCATGGAAAACCTGGCTATAAACCTGGCCGCTATCATGGCTGGTACACAGGAAGATATCCCTCTCCAGCGCGAAGATCAGGTTATTATTCCATCACGTTTCGAGTTAGCTCAGGCAGCAACAATTTCAGTACAGGGTGAGGTAAACAGAATAGATACTGACTTGCCTTATATGGCTAATATGACGCTGAACGATGCACTAGTTCAAACGGGTGGTCTGAAAGAATCAGCAGCAGCATCGCTGGTTGAAGTTGTTCGTAGAAAAAAGGATGTTGACCCCCGCTCTCCATCTGCCCAGATTGCTACAATTTATCGGTTCAATGTCAACCGGGATTTGTCGATCAACTCCGACGAGAACAAAAACTTCACTTTAGAACCGTTCGACCAGATCATTGTTCGCCGATCGCCCAACTACGCCGTTCAAACCTACGCCACCGTTGCTGGCGAAGTAATATTACCCGGTGCGTACGCAATTATTAGTAAAGATCAGAAAATTTCGGATCTGGTTGCTCAGGCCGGCGGCCTCACGCCACAAGCTTATGTAGAAGGAGCAACATTGGTTCGTCCGGTAAAACTGAGTGCTGAAGAATTGCGTCGGAAGCAGCAGGCTATCGAAGACGTCGCTAATAGTGCGGCAAAATCTGTCGTTGAAACTGAAGTTATTTCGACGAACTCGGTTGAGTCCATTAATATTAATCTTAAGAAGATCCTTCAAAAACCAGGTTCGTCTGAAGATATTTTGCTTCAGGAAGGCGACACCTTACGCATTCCCAAGCTCCTCGAAACAGTACGTGTTGAAGGGGAAGTCCAGTTACCCAAAACAGTAAAATACCGGACTGGCCAGGGCTTCCGGGATTACATTTCAGAAACGGGTGGCTTTACCAGTAAATCGCAACGTCGGCGATCGTTTATCATGTATGCCAATGGCTCCGTCGATCGTACCCGCAAGTTTGTTTTCTTCAATGTGTATCCACGTGTTGAGCCAGGTGCTGAAATCATCGTTCCAAGAAAAACAAATGTGCCGCTGACCCCCCAACAGATATTATCGTCAACAGCAGGTACGATTTCATCGCTGTTAAGTGTAATCGGATTGATTATTGCTTTAAGCCGGGTGGGGAATTAATTTAAAGGAAACTATGACGCCTACAAATAAACCAGCTATAGATCCAAACGGCATCGTTACCCGGCCGTTACCTCCCGATCAGATTTCCCCCAAAGCAGTTGTCTTACGCCTTCTCCAGATAAAGAACGTATTTCGACGCAACTGGAAGTTACTTGTTATTCTGGTAGCAATAGGAGCACTGATTGGGTATATATATGATCTAATGCATAAAAGCCGAATCACCTACACGGGTTCGATTATGTTTAACCTCGGCGGAGGGTCATCGAGTGGTGGATTTGGTGAGTTAGGTCAATTAGCGGGAGCTTTCGGATTAAGTTCTGGCGCTCCTGATGCAAATATCTTTGTTGGAGATAACTTCTTAATCTATGCTCAGTCTCGGCCAGTTGTTGAGAAAACCCTGATGCAGCATGATACCATTAATAACAAAGACACGCTACTGGTCAATTATTACATTCGCCATAGTGGTATTCGCGATAAAGAATGGGAAGAAAATGATTCTTTAAGAGCTTTTTATTTTAAAAGAGCAAAAAAGCCGGAAGAGTATACAAAAATGGAGCAGTTGGCAATGGCCGACATTTATACGCGGATCAAAGGTGAAATAGCGATAAAACAGCCAGAACGCAAATCGTCATTTATGGAGTTGAGCTGCTTTATGGAAGATGAGCTACTGACGGCAACTTTTCTGTCTCGCCACCTCAAAACGATTGAAGAAGATTATCAGCGGAAGCAAACCAAAAAAACCCGCGAAATGTATGACCTGCTTAATGAACGTTCTGATTCGCTGGCCAGGATTTTAAGTGGTACCGAAAACCAGTTGGCCCAGTTCATGGATCAGAATCAGCAGGTAGTGGTAGCGCAGGCTCGTATAAAGGAGAATAAGTTGACTCGCAATTCAACCTTCCTAACTACCTTGTATTATCAGGCTTTACAACAGGCCGATAACATGCGTCTGTCACTTATTCGGGAAACACCCTTGTTCACAATTATTGAGCCTGTATCATTGCCTTTATTCCGGGAAGTACTTAATACAAAGGGATTGCAGATTGGAACAGCGCTTTCGTTTATTTTAGCGATTATCGTCATTTTCATCCGAGAGACATATCGGTCTATCATGAAGGAAGAATAAACAGTTATGGATTAACTGGACAAGTAAACGATCCTGTTATTAATCGACTAACTTATTTTGAAAACTCACGAAGTAATTATTCAACCGGGTCGCTCAGAGCGGCATTACTGGCGAGACCTCTGGCGCAATCGGGAACTGATGTATATTCTGTCTATGCGCGACGTGTCTGTTCGGTATAAGCAGACAGCATTAGGCACTGCCTGGGGGCTTATTCGCCCCCTGACAACCATGCTGATTATGGTGTTCGTCTTCAGTAAAATTGCCAAACTGCCAGCCGATCCAGGTGTCCCCTACCCCCTCATGGTACTAGGTGGTATTACGGTATGGACATTTTTTTCAACGGCTTTTACCCAAATAAGTAACAGCGTAACGCTGAATTCTAACCTGGTTACGAAAGTCTATTTTCCACGCCTTATTATGCCGATCAGTTCGATCGCCGTTAGTTTTGTCGACTTTTTGGTTTCACTGGGGTTATTTATTCTGTTAGCCATTTGGTATCGGTTTATACCCGACTGGCATTTGCTTTTACTACCTGCGTTTATCGTACTAGCGTTGCTGGCATCGTTTGCCTTTGGGCTTTTCTTTGCCGCCGTTAATGTCAAATTCCGCGATATAGGCCAGCTTATTCCGTTCATTGTTCAAGTTGGTTTTTACATTTGCCCGATTGCATACAGCAGCCGACTAGTTGCCGAAAAAGCCAACGAATGGTGGGCACCTTTTTACTGGTTTAATCCGATGGTTGGTATCATCGACGGTTTTCGTTGGTCGCTGCTCGGTGAAAGGGCCTACTTTGATCTTCATAGTTTACTCCTGTCTATTGGTATAGTAACAGTCTGTTTAATTCTGTCTCTATACTTTTTTCGGAAACGGGAGAATACTTTTGTAGATGATATATAAGAATTACGAATTGCGAAGTACGAATTACGACGTATCACAGTTGTAACTTGTAGCGCTTCCCCAGCGAATTCGTGCATCGTAAATCACACATCGTAAATCACTATGTCTGTTATCACTGTCGAAAATATAAGTAAGCAATACATCATTGACCACAAACGGGGCAAGGGTAGCAATACGCTACGCGATGTTCTGACGGAAAATTTCCGGTCGATGTTTGGTAAGAAGGCTAAGAATGCCACTACTCATGAAGAGTTCTGGGCTTTACGCGGCGTCAACTTTTCGATTGAACAGGGCGATCGGGTAGGTCTCGTTGGGCATAATGGAGCCGGAAAATCAACGATGCTCAAGATCTTGAGCAAGATTATCCAACCAACTACAGGAACAGTACGTATTCGGGGACGGGTAGCCAGTTTGCTCGAAGTAGGAACCGGTTTCCACCCAGAACTGACGGGCCGGGAAAACATCTTTTTAAATGGTTCGCTGCTCGGAATGAGTCGTAGCGAAATCAAGAAACAGTTCGACGAAATCGTGGCTTTCGCTGGAGTTGAAAAATTCCTGGACACTCCCGTAAAGCGATACTCGTCAGGCATGTACGTTCGGCTTGGGTTTGCCATATCGGCTCACCTCGATCCCGAAATCATGATTGTTGATGAGGTCCTGGCGGTAGGTGATGCGGAATTCCAGAAAAAAAGTTTGGGTAAAATGCGGGATAACTCGGCCAGTGGTCGAACGGTTATCTTTGTTAGTCATAACTTAACCGCCGTACAAGCCCTTTGCAATAAGACCTTTTATTTTGAAAAAGGCCGTTTGATTGAACAGGGCGAGACGAACCAAGTTATTGCCTCTTACCTGAGTAAGGTTTCGAAAACACGATTACGCCGTCAGTGGGATACGCCCGAAGAAGGTCCAGGCAATGATCTGGTCCGTGTACGACGGATTGAGTTGATTCCAGACTATCAGGATGACCTGACCCATATCGACGTTCGAACCTCCATGACGTTTCAGTTTGAATTCTGGAATCAAATGGACCATGCCAACCTGAATTTAAGTCTGCACCTTAATTCGCTTACGGGTGAGTGTATTTTTAATATCGGTACACTATCACAACCGTATGGCAAAGGATTGATTGCTGCCGAATGTACCATTCCAGGTTATTTCCTCAACGATGGTTCATATACCATTTCCATAATGATCGTTAAGGATACGGTTACACCACTTTATGTTATGGAAGAAGGCATTACCTTTGATGTTGAGGATTATCGCGAAGGAATTGCCTGGTACGGAAAATGGCCAGGCTATGTTCGACCGCAATTTCCTTTTCATACCAAAATGCTGGAACCCGTTGTTAGTGAGTAGTTAACAGGTATCAGTCATCGATCAAGAATCATGATTTACTGGTGTACAATCACTAGTTAACCTCATGATTCGTAAACGATTATGAACTGAAACTGTCAACTATCTACTAGTGGCCATTCACTGATTCCTGACGAATGATTAACGTAACCAAATCATACCTGCCCGATCTTGAGGATTATGTAACCCTTTTAAGAGGTGTCTGGGAACGCGTTCACCTAACAAATGACGGACCCTTACTGCGCGACTTAGAGGATCAACTAAAAGAGTACCTGGGCGTTAAGCACCTGAAATTCTGTACCAATGGCACCATTGTTCTCCAGATGGCACTCAAGGTACTGGATATCAAAAAAGAGGTGATTACCACTCCTTTCTCCTACGTTGCAACCACCAACGCGCTATTGTGGGAAGGCTGTACGCCTATTTTTGCTGATATTCGTCCAGACGATTTCAATATTGATCCGGCCAAAATCGAATCCCTGATTACCGAGAATACAGAGGCTATTATGGCTACGCATGTATATGGGAATGCTTGTCAGATCGAGCAGATTCAGGCGATAGCAGAGAAACATAATCTGAAAGTTATTTACGACGCAGCGCATACCTTTGGAGCTACGTATAAAGGAAATTCAATTCTCAGCTATGGGGATATCAGTACCTGTAGTTTCCACGCTACGAAAGTATTTCATACTGTTGAGGGTGGTTGTATTGTAACGAATGACGATGTCCTGGCAGAGAAATTACATCACTACCGTTCGTTTGGTCATAAGAACGACACGTATTTTGGGTTAGGCATTAATGCCAAAAACTCGGAATTCCATGCGGCAATGGGTTTGTGCGTGCTACCAAAAGTACCCGATCTGATTGCGGCCCGTAAAGAACGGTTCGGCTACTACGATAGTCAGCTTGATTTTAGCCGGATTACGCGCCCTTCCCTTACACCTGGCATAGAGTATAATTATGCCTATTATCCGATTGTATTCGATTCGGAAGAAACGCTTTTGCGCGTAATGGAGACGCTAATATCTCAGAATATCGTACCTCGGCGCTATTTCTACCCTTCCTTAAATACATTGCCTTTTGCACTTACTTCAGGCGAAGCACAGCCTTGTCCGGTATCGGAGGATGTTGCACTCCGGGTGTTATGTTTACCCATGTACCCTGATTTAGCTAAAGAAGATATCGACCGTATTGCCACTATCGTCAACGAAGCCGTGCTTGCGGTCAACGAAGATGCCTAATCCATTAGCTGCCTGACAATTAGCCAATCAGATCAATGGTTGCGCTTGCTGGCAGGCAACTTTGTTTAATGCTGCTAGTACGGTTTGTTGTACCTTATGATCTTAGTCTATCTCCTTTCGCTTTTTCTGTTTATTTACTATGTCGGCCAGTTATCGACACGTATTTCTCGGCGGTCACTGACGGAGTGGTGGCTAACCACTTTCCTTCTGGGAGCTGGCAGCGTTATTCTAACTGGTTTTATCCTTTCCGCTTTGTACCTGACGGCCAACACATTGGTTTGGGCTGGTTCGGTGTTCGTTACCGCTACTGTTGTTGGAGGTTTGTTGAGCCGATTGATTGATCAGGAACGTTTTTCGGTAATCCCCCTTATTCAAGAGCGCTGGCAAACCGGCCGAGAATGGTTCAGTGGATTATCCGGCTATTCTCGCTTTTTGTTTTCTATACTCTTCGGAACGCTCCTCCTCATTGGAGTTACCAATCTTCTATTGGTTCTGTTCACAGTTCCGAATGAGTGGGACAGCATGACCGGCCATTTAAACCGGGTAATGCAATACGTACAACGAGGTACGATGCGTCATTTTGGTGGTACAAACTGGAATATCGATACGTACCCAAAGAGTGTTTGTACACTTCAGATCTATTCATTTCTGATAACAGGCCACTTCGAAAACGGCTTCAAATTCATTCACCACCTAAGTTATTGGACAGCTATCGTTGCCGTATTTGGTATTGTGCAACGCATCGGTCAAAATCAATTATCAGCTAGCTTTTTCTGTGCGTTAGCATACGCCCTGCTTCCCGATTTTTTAATGCAGTCGATCACAACCGAAACGGATATTGTCTTGACAGCTTATCTGAGTGTGTTGTTGTATATGCTGTTCAGTTATCGGACGAGTGGAACCCGGCAGGTTGGCACTCCGCCACAGCCCGATAGCCGCTATTTGTATTTAGCCGGTATAGCGTTCGGTATTGCTTATGGCCATAAGATTACGTTTACCTTACTATTGCCTTCGGTGTTTGTTATCATGATTTACACCGTTTTGATGTCCGGGCCGCGTTCGGTGCCATTCTGGGCCATTATATTTGGACGAACCTGGCGACTGGCAGTGGCAATTTTAATTGGGTTTTGCATATGGACTTTGCCAACAGGCTATTTGAAGAACGTTGAAGTTTTTGGTCATCCCATTGGCCCGCCAACTGCGCTCAAACACCAGTCTGTTGAGCGAGCGGGTTCCTTATCGAATTTGCTGGAGCAAGGTAGCCGAAATGTAATTCGGTATGGCTATGATCATGTCAATCTGGACGGCATCCGAAATCTCGCCATCGGCGCCGAAGTCAATCATGCTATGCGCCAGCCCCTTGTCGTCCTGGAAAATAAATTACACATGCGGCTGGACGAAGAAACTGATTTCTCTATCCAGCCCTTCGCCTTCGATCGGAAGTTTGTATTCTACAATGCCAATCCATATTGGGGCATCTTTGGGTTTGGGCTTATTTTTCCGTTACTCATTCTGGTATTAATTGGTTTCGTACGCTCAACACCTCATTTTTTCCTGGGTATAGCGTTGCTACTTCATTTTGCCGCTCTCTCCTACTCCGCCCCCTATGATCCATTTAAAGGGCGTTATTTTATCGAAACTGGTTTATTCGGTATTACCTTTCTGGCGCTCTTATTTCTACATCCACGAACAACGGTCAATACGCCGGGCCGAGTGATCTGGAAAAGTTACGTTGGTCTGGTAACGGTAGTAGGCTGTCTTTCGGCTCTATTAGCTATATTTCTCAATACCCGAGCGTTGCCATTTGCCTGGACAGCGCCAGATGGGACGTCGTTTTCCTCAGCCTTCCAATCCGACAGAATCCGTCAAATGACTCTGGGGCGGCCTGACACCTATGTTCCTTACAAACGTTTCGATGAGTTAGTCCCCGACAGTGCTACGGTTGCCTTAGCCACCATCAACGACGATTACGAGTATCCACTTTATGGCCCGCATTTATCCCGACGACTTATTGCCATCAATCCGTTTGAAAAGGGTCTGAAGCCAATCCCGAAAGAGGCAGATTATCTCTTTTTTGATAAAAGTGTGATAAAACCTCAACCCGGCGATTTACGCTTAGGCACCGACACCACCATGCGGGCCAATGTAATTGTACCTGCAGAGGACTATTATTTGCGAAAACTCAAAAAATAAGTTATGACGCTTGCCATCATGCAACCTTATTTTCTGCCCTACATCGGCTACATGCAGCTCATGAGCGCTGTTGATACATTTGTGTTGTACGATGATGTAGCGTTTATAAACCGAGGTTGGATAAACCGGAATCGGTTACTTATAAACGGGCAGGAATACCTGTTTACCGTTCCATTGAAAGATGCCAGCCAGAATAAACGCATTAATGAAGTGCATCTGGCCGACGATCCGAAGTGGCGTAGTAAGTTGTTAAAAACGATTGAACAGGGTTATCGGAAAGCGCCCTATTATCAAACGGTGATGCCGCTAACCGAAAAAATTATCAATTTTACCACCGATTCAATTGCTGATCTGGTCCATTTTAGCCTGGTTGAACTGAATCAGTATTTGGGTCTAACGACTCGCCTGGTACAATCATCTACGATCTATGCTAATGAGGACATGAAAGCCCAGGCGCGTATACTGGACATTTGTCGGCAGGAAAACGCACAGCGTTATATTAATCCAATTGGCGGAACCGAGTTGTACGACAAACCGACGTTTGATCAGGCAGGTATCCAATTGAATTTTATTAAGTCTAATCGGGTCGAGTATCCTCAATTCAAAAACGAATTTGTTCCCTGGTTATCCATCATCGATGTATTCATGTTTAACGACATCGCCACAGTAAGGACGATGTTGACTGAGTATGAATTAGTATAACGACGAATCTTAATTGTGAATGAGCGAATGAGTGAATGAGTGAATAATTTACGTATAAGTCTATATTCACTCATTCGCTCATTCACTCATTCGCTCATTAAACTATGGCAAAAGTTATCATTTTCGGGGTAATGGATACGGCTGAACTGGCCCACTTCTACCTTACGCACGATTCGGAACACGAAGTAGTGGCTTTTACGGTTAGCCGGGAATACATGAACGGCACTGAATTCCAGGGATTGCCGTTGGTGGCGTTTGAGGAGATAGAAACACTGTTTTCGCCGAAGGAATACAAATTTTTCGCGCCTATGACGGGTCGGAACATGAACCGGAATCGCGAACGAATTTACCTCGAAGCCAAAGCGAAAGGATACGAATTCATTTCCTATATCAGTTCAAAGGCAACACTCTTCGGGAATCAGATTGGCGAAAATTGCTTCATTCTGGAAGATAATACCATTCAGCCGTTCACCACGATTGGCAACAATGTTGTTCTTTGGAGCGGTAACCACATTGGCCATCATGGACAAATCAAGGATCACGTTTTCTTTACATCACACGTGGTAATGTCAGGGCATTGTGTGATCGAACCTTACTGCTTTTTTGGCGTCAATAGTACCATTCGCGATTACCTACATGTTGCAACCGGCACTCTTTTAGCAATGGCAGCCGCCATTTATAAAGACACCGAAGAATGGGGTATGTACCTGGGCAATCCGGCAAAAAAACTCCCCAAACCAAGTTACGAAGCCTATTGATAGCGGTACGAGTTACGAAGTACGAATTACGATTTATGAACTCGTGATTTTACAATCGTAATTCGTACTTCGTAAATCGTACATGCATATACTTCTTATTGGCCACGATGCCAATCGCGCCGGTGCGCCACTTGTTCTGCTTAATATAATGCGTTTGCTAAAGGCTGAGGGCCTGCAAATGCATCTGTTACTTGGCGAAGGTGGCCCAATCTTAGCTGATTATCAGGCTATCTGCCCCGTAACAATCTGGCCTGCTCCCAAGCCCTATGTCCTGAACGCACTGGCAGATAAAGTGTTGGGCAAGCTCGGTCTATGGCAGCAGTTTCATGATCGGCAACAAGAAGCCCGACAGCGTGAAATACAGACACAATTAGCTCTGGAATCCATTGATCTGGTGTTGGTTAACACCGTTGCCAGTAGTCACTTGTTCAGTCAGTTAGCAATTCCAGATAAAACACCGGTTGTCACATTCGTACACGAACTGGCGATGTCGGTCAGGATTTATTCGAAGCCCGACGAACTGGCTCATCTGCTAAAGCGAACAACTCATTTACTGGCTGTTTCGCGAGCAACGGCTCTCTATTATGAGCAAGAACATGGCTTCGATTCAGCCCGTATAAGCCTTTATACACTCATTGATACGCCTGTACTGGCGCGAAATGTTCAACAAGCGCGCGATCAACCAGGTTTGTATTCCGCCTTGGGTCTGCCTGCAGATGCGTTGATAGTGGGGGGATGCGGAAATGCAGAGTGGCGAAAAGGAAATGATTTATTTATCTCGCTGGCTCGGCAAGTAATTGGCCGGACGCAGGCAGCAGTAACTGACTGTGGTCTGCATTTTGTTTGGGTTGGCATGCCCCCCGGTTCACTGCACGATGATTTACTGCTGGATATTCAAAAAGCTGGCCTTACTAATCAGGTTCATTTAATTCCGCCCACGCCCGATGTGTTGCGCTACATGAGCCGGTTCGATGTATTTGTCCTTTGTTCCCGCGAAGACCCTTACCCGTTAGTTGTTTTTGAAGCTGGTTTATGTGGCATTCCGGTTGTCTGCTTCGAGGGCGCTGGAGGTTCTCCCGAACTGGTTGAAGACGATGGCGGCTTTATTGTTCCTTACCTTGACCTCGACACGATGAGCAGTCAAGTAGTAGCGTTACTTCAACAGCCTGATCTTCGTCATAAGCTAGGACATCGACTCGGTCAAAAGATACTGGAACGTCACCCTGCGAAGCAGAGTGTTGAAACTCTCGTAACTTTGTTCAATCAACTGACTATTAAATAGACTATTTGAATGGCAATACGTCCCTCTGGCTATATGCCCCAATTAGATTCGCTACGGACGTTTGCGGTTATGCTAGTGATTATTTATCACTGGTTTCCAACGGGCGAAGGCATCAATCGATTGCCCAACGGCTCGATAGGTGTTGTGATTTTTTTTGTCCTTAGTGGCTTTCTCATCACCCGAATTCTTCTCCAAAGCAGAGACCTGATTCAGCTGGGCGAGTATTCATTTAAGAATACCTATCGCAATTTTTTCATTCGACGCATCCTTCGTCTTTTACCGCTCTATTACCTGGCTATTACCTTCGTCTGGCTAGTACTTCCCGACGCTTCGGATATTGATGAACACCCTTTAGTCTATTATTTATACGGATACAATTTCCTGCTTAACAAAACCGGAAATTGGGCTGATATATTATCTCCTTTCTGGACGCTGGCGGTCGAGGAGCAACTGTACCTCATTTGGCCCTGCATCGTCTTATTAGTTCCAAAAAACTACTTTCGCTGGGCTATTTTGGCCATGATTGTGTTGGGGATAGCTTCACGCGCTTACGGGTATACGCAAGGGAGTCTTGATGGCGTTCTGACGCCTGCCTGTTTAGATACGTTTGGGATAGGTGCTTTGTGGGCTTACGTGGTTGTTGATCATCCCAACTCAATCGATTCCTTTCTGAAAAAATTAACCATTGCCGCCGGATTAGCACTCCTTGGTTTCGTGGGTTTACTTTTCTTACCCAATGATCATTTATTAGCCGTTTTGTTCCAACGAACACTCATCTCGATACTTGCTCTATTTATCATTGCCCGAGCAAGCCTGGGTTTCAAAGGTCTGGTTGGGCAGGTACTTAATAGCTCTGTTCTTCAGTATTTTGGACGAATCAGCTACGGGCTTTATGTATTTCATATGCTTGTTCCGTCTTATGGCATGAAGATACTATTCGCTATTAGTAATCGCATCCACCTCTCCTTGACTTTAGGGTATTGGTCACATCGTTTTGTAAGTTTGTTATTGCTGCTGGTAGTAGCATCGCTTTCCTGGTATCTGTTTGAGAAACCTTTGCAAAACCTAAAGCGTCATTTTATTCAGAAAAGAACGAGTGAATTAGTGAGTTAGGCAATCCTATTTACTCAACTGCATTACCGACCAACTACGTTTATGACGCTTGCATTTACAATCTGTTCAATCAATTATCTGGCTCAGGCCCGAACCTTAGGCGATTCGCTTCGGCAAACCAATCCTGATTACCAGTATATAATTGGCCTGGTCGATAAATTGAGTGAAGCCAATTTACCGGCGGAGTTGATGCCTGTTTATCCCATGCTTGAAGTTGACAAGATCGGGATTCCTGACTTTGCCGCCATGTGCGACCGTTATGATATAACGGAACTCAATACGGCTGTCAAGCCATTTTTTATTGATTATCTCTATAATGCATATCCTGACGCCACCGAGGTTATTTATTTTGACCCCGATATTATTGTTTTCAAACCACTGGAACAGCTTAACAAAGCCTTAAAAACATATAGCTTAGTTTTAACTCCCCATACCTGTTCGCCCACGCCCGATTGGGAGCGCCCTAACGAGCAACACCACCTAAATACAGGTATTTTCAACCTTGGCTTTATTGGCTTACGCAACGATGCTACTGCACGCAGCTTCGTTAACTGGTGGAAAGATCGGCTCGTGTATGAATGCCGAATTGACTTGTGCGCAGGCCTTTTCGTAGATCAGCACTGGGTAAATTTTGCGCCGGTTTATTACGACAATGTCTTAATCGACCAACACAAAGGTTACAATGTAGCTTACTGGAATCTGCATGAACGCTATCTATCGCAAAATGATGCGGGTCAATGGCAGGTGACTAGCCTTAATGATACTGTATATCAGAACGACGAGCTTAACGTAGTAGAGCCGCTACAATTTTTCCACTATAGTGGCTATAACCCCGAGCGGCCGAATGAGATTTCTAAATATCAGACCCGGTATGTCTTTGCCGATTCGGGTCAGCAAAAAAAGGAACGGCCTGATACAAAACCCTTATTCGATTTGTATCGAGAACGGCTTTTGGCGAATCATAATGATCAATATCGACAATATCCTTGCGTTTATATTAAGCCTCCCGTAGTTCTTCGCTATCTTCGAGTTCGCAAATTGCTAAAAACACCTTTTAATCGAGCGATTGCGCTGTTAGAATCTCGTTAAGTATGGCAGATTGGTCACGTATCCAGCAACTCTGGACGTATCGCTTTCACAAGTACACCCACATCATCGGGAAGTTCTGGTCAGCTGCCATTAAGTATGAGCAGTTGCGTCGGCTCAAACAGAAGTTGGGATCTCGGCAGTTGGTTGTTATTATCCTTTCGGAGCAAATGGGCGACATTATTGCCTGTGAACCCGTTGCCCGTGAAGTTCGTCGGCTTCATCCTGATGATCATATTATCTGGATGGTGCGCAAACCGTACGCAGAATTAGTAAGCCACCACCCGGATCTGGATGGTTTTCTGATTGAAAAATGCCCCGGTGAACGAGTACGGCTACTGCGATCAGGTATTTTCGATAAAGTGTATAACATGCACATCTCACACAGAAAGTGCAAATACTGCCTCGAAGACCCGATTAATCCAATTTCTGATGGTATTGGCCTAAATTTTGATAATTACTACGATCGGGGTGATCTATTGTACATGTTTTCACAGGCGGCTGGCTTACCGGCCATCACTGCCGATCCAAAGATGTACATCCCGAAATCTGTTCAGGAAAAGGTACAGTCGTTGAATTTACTGCCCGGTCCGATTGTCATTCATTGCCAGTCGAGCCATATCATGCGCGACTGGCCTGCCGCAAATTGGACTAAACTTGTGAAGTGGCTACTAGCGACTTATCCTTATCCAATCATTGAAATTGGCTTAACTCCGACTGTAACTGAAGAACACCCACAGTTTCGAAACTTATGCGGCCAGTTGAGCTTGCTCGAAACGGCTGAAGTAATCCGACAGGCTCGCCTGTTTATAGGTATTGACAGTGGCCCCGCTCATATGGCAAATGCTATGGAAACAGAGGGCATTATTTTACTAGGCAAGCTGTTCGACTTTGTCGATTATCTGCCTTATTCTGGTCGTTTCAAACGGGGAGAAGGGGTAACCATTCTTAACGATTATGGCCATCCATGTGCCGAGCTACCTTATAGCTGGGTTCAGGATGCTGTTCAGGAACGATTAGGCCAACCCAAATTTGTATGAAGTCGTCGAATAAAGTTAGTGTAAATGTGGTTTTACCTATTTACAAACCACAGCTTACTGATTATGAGCGCATCTCATTGACCCAATGCTTACGGGTATTGGGTAATTACCCAATTTGGCTAGCTACTCCGCATTCATTGGATATTTCGGCTTACCGGGAACTAGAGCCGTCGTTGCAGGCCCGGACATTCGATGAAAGTTATTTCACCGATATCCAGGGTTATAATCGACTCATGCTATCTGCCGACTTTTATCAAGCCTTTGATGACCAGGAGTATCTACTAATTTATCAATTGGATGCTTTTGTATTTCAGGATGATCTGGCCTATTGGTGTCAGCAAAACTACGATTATATAGGAGCCCCCTGGTTGCGTGACCGAGACTTTACGGGTATTGGTGACTACATCTGGTTTAGCATTAAACAGCAGATAGCGACCTGGTTTAATCTCAAAAAAGAAGATGGTATAACCCCTCGGGAAATTATTAATCTGAACGGCGTTGGCTGTGGTGGTTTCTCACTTCGACGAGTACCAGCGATGTTACGTTGTCTGGAGCCCTTTAAGGATAAAATTGCTGAGTACAACCGCATTGATCTGCACCATTATCACGAAGATGTTTTCTGGGGTATTGAAGTAAATCGTCACTGGCCTCGACTACGTATTCCTAAATACAGAAAGGCCTTACATTTTGCTATTGAGTTTTTTCCGAAATGGGCTGTTGAACATTATAATCAAGGGCGTTTACCATTCGGTTGTCATGCATGGAATATCCATGGAACAGAGTACTGGCGTCCTATTTTCGCCCAATACGGTTACAAAATATGACTACATCTGCGCAACCAACAATCTCCATTGCCCTTTGTACCTACAATGGTATGGCCTACTTGCCAACTCAATGGGAAAGTTTGCTTAATCAACAACTGTTACCCAACGAAGTTGTCATTTCTGACGACCGTTCAACGGATGGCACCGGCAGTTTACTTGAGCAATTTGCTGCAGAGGCCCCTTTCTCTGTGCGTATTTTAGGGAATCAAACTCGTTTGGGCTACAATAAAAATTTTGAACGAGCCCTGGCGGCCTGCACTTGCGATTTAATTTTTATCTGTGATCAGGATGATTTCTGGCTACCCGAAAAAATCCGCACAATGACTCAATACATGATTGATCATCCTGATGTCCAGGTCACTTTTTGTGACGCCTGGGTAACGGACGAAAATCTTGAAGGACGTCAGAATCGGTTTTGGGAAGCCGTTCTTTTCGACAAAGAAACTCAGGAACGATGGAAAGCAGGTGAAACAATGGATGTATTGTTGGATGGAAACCGTATGATGGGTTGTGCCAGCGTGATTCGTCGGACATTTTTGCCCACTGTATTACCAATTCCAGGAAAAATTCCGGGTTATATTTATGATGGTTGGATTGCATTAGTAGCTGCTACCCAGAACGTAATTAATTTCATCGATCAACCACTACAGCTTTACCGTACCCACGTTCAACAACAAGTGGGCGTACGTCCGCAAGAAGTTGGCGCTCGAATACGGTTACGGGATCGCCTAACTCGCCACCGAAACCGAAAACTTGCTCCGCTACTCACAAAACAGGTTCAACTAAGCACGATTAATGACTTGTTGACCAAACGAGTTCCTGCAAATTCACCAGGTCTACCTCAACTCCGACAGCGCCTGGCTCATTTCAGCCTGCGGAGTAATTTAGCACCAAATCGACTAAAACGTATCGTGCCTGTACTCACTAATTTGGTCAAAGGCAATTACCGGCGCTATGCCGATCCTGCAGCCAATTGGTATGCTCCTTTATTAGCCGTTTTGGGCGATATACTCGAATAATGTAGTTTTGCGCCTACTGTGCTACTAACAATCTGTACAATCCGTCAATTACCGCAGGCACTTGCGCTGGGCGATACCTTAAATCAATTCACCGCAACTGGCCAAACTGAATCAATTCTGATTGGTTTAGCCGACGATCCTGCTCATCTTCCACCTGGTTTTGTATCCGCTTATCCGATACTGCCAATTGGGGAGCTATTGCCAACCGAACAGCTGGTTGCTTTGTCGGCAAAATACACGCCGACGGAGTTTGCGGCAGCCTGCAAACCGTTGTTTATCGCTGAAGCCTTTCGACGCTACCCAGCTATAGATAAACTTATATATGCCGACCCAAACATTCATTTTTTGAGTTCACTAGCTCCAGTTCTGGATAGGCTCGATACAGCTGATATCTTATTAATCCCATTTATCACAAAAAATCTGGTCAATGGGCCAACAGACAAGGCTTGGCCAGATGAAAAGTTTTTCCAAAATATTGGGCTTTATAGTTCCGATTTTTTGGCATTCCGCCGATCAGCCGAAACCGATCGTTTATTAGCCTGGTGGGATAACCGAGTGCGAGAACGGGCTTTTATCAATTATTGTGAAGGACTTTGTCTCGATCAGATTTGGCTAATGCACGTGCCGGTTATGTTCCAGGAAGTGGCTATTGTAAAAAATCCAGGCTGGCACATCGGACTCTGGAATCTGCACGAGCGATCGATTCAACAACAGTCTGGCAACTGGCAGGCGAGCGGCCCTGGTGGCTTGAAAGAGCCAGTGCTGTTTGTTAATTTCAAAGGCATTCTGAATCCTAACGAAGGCTTTTTCCCCTACCAGAATCGTGTACGCATTTCTGAGAAGCCTGAACTAATGACGTTATTAGCCAATTATCGCCAGGTTATTGCTCGCCACCAAACCTTACCGTTCGCAGCTATTAATCCAGCCTATGGCCAACAACATGAACCACCGATTGTACGGGGCTGGCGGTATGCCACCATTAAATCCATGAAGGCCGTTACCAGCTTTCTTGATCGTGTGCAGATCCCTGTCATCAACTAAAGGCCGAAAACCGAATACTTATATTCAGCGAGGATTTATCGGCAATTAGACCTATTTTTGCCGGTAAATTATCTCAGAAAAATACAAACCGAGTTGGGTTGTAGGTTTCCCTTTCATGAAAGTACTCTTCGACCATCAATCGTTCACGGGCCTGCCCTATGGGGGTGTTTCCCGCTATTTTTTTGAACTGATGCGTTCGTTTGCCAAACGGTCAGACATTGACTTTGAGCTATCGCTACGGCTATCGAATAATGAATATTTAAATCAGGCATCGTTTAGTAACCATATACGCTATCCAAGGTTGGCTCATATGCACAATGCGCATCGGGCTGCCTCAGTTCTTAATCGGCTGTATAGTAAACAACGGATTCGCTCAGGTAAATTTGATATTTTCCACCCAACCTATTACCACCGCTATTTCCTGGACTCGATCGGCTCTAAACCATTTGTGCTCACCTTTTTCGATGCCACCAGCGAACGATTTGGTGATCAATATCCAGAATTAGGTGAGGGGATTTATGAGACGAAAAAACAACTCCTGCGCCGGGCTGATTGTGTTATCTGCATCTCTGAATTCTCGAAGCAGGATCTGCTTCGTTACTTCCCGGTTGATCCCGATAAAGTAAAGGTTGTTTTGCTGGGCACAACAATGGATGAGTATGTAGCTCCCTCCAAACGGGAAGCCTCTCCCCTCGCGGCTCCCTATTTACTGTATGTAGGAAAGCGTGGTTTATATAAAAATTTCAACGGTTTTTTCCGAGCCATTCAACCCGTTTTACATCAGCACCCCGATTTGCACATTATTTGCGCGGGCGGAGGGGCCTTTACGCCCAATGAACAAGCCTTATTTCATGCCGCCCGCCTTAGTGAACGAGTTCACTTTCGCCCCCTCACAGATGAGGGCTTGGTGACGCTCTATCAGCACGCGCGTGCCTTTGTTTTTCCATCTTTGAACGAAGGGTTTGGTATTCCAGTTTTGGAGGCTTACAGTGCAGGATGCCCAGTGGTATTAAGCGACCGGAGTTCGCTGCCCGAAGTAGGTGCCGATGCTGCTATTTATTTCGATCCAGAAGATGATGATTCGATGGCCCATGCCATTGAACGCATCGTAACCGACGATGCACTCTTTGCCAACCTGCGCCAGAAAGGGACTGAGCGCCTTCGTGATTTTTCGTGTGACAAAACTGCTCAGCAAACGCTGGAGGTTTATCAATCTCTGCGCTAGACAGTATGAATTCTTCGAACAACACCTTACAGGATTTTGTGACTTCGCCGTATCGTCTGCAAGGAAATTCCGTCGCCGATTCGAAAGTCTACCCGAAGTTAACGATCGTAACGCCTTCGTTTAATCAGGCTCAATACCTCGAACGAACGATTTTGAGCGTCCTGAATCAGCACTATCCAAACCTTGAGTATTTTATTATGGATGGTGGATCTACAGACGGTAGTCTTGACATCATAAAAAAATATGAACCCTATCTGGCCGGATGGGTTAGTGAAAAAGATCGTGGTCAAACTGACGCCATAAATAAAGGATTTCGATTGGCCACAGGCGATTACGTTGCCTTTCAGAACTCCGACGATGTATTTGCTCCTGATGCCCTTAGCCGGGTAGCTGAAGCCTGGCGTAAAGCCCCGACTACCGACGTTTTTTTTGGAGATATGTATATCATCGACGAAGCCGACGTTATTTTAGAGGAGATGCGTGCCCCTGAGTTTTGTGTAGAATGTCAGCTTTACGAAGGTATGCAGGTATTTAATCAGTCGTTATTTATCCGACGCGAACGTTTAGAGCAATTCGGGTTACTCGACGAAAGCCTGAGATTTGTGATCGATTACGAAATCATAGCACGTCTGGGTGTTCAATCTGGCATAAAGTTTCGGCATGTGAATGGGTTTTGGGGAGGATTCCGGGTACAGCCAGATGCGAAATCGTCGACGATTGCCGCAACGGTTGGCCTCCAGGAACATAAGTTCGTGAAGGAAAAATACCTTCCTAGCTTAACCTCATCGTTAGGGGCATCATTCTGGCAACGTTATTGCCGACTTCGCAAACTACTGACTTTTGTACTGAAAGGTGAATGGGGCTATGTCCGTCATCGGCTTACCCTAAATCGGTCCAGGCATTAAATTGAAAGTGCATTATCCGGTTTATCGTTACCCGATTTCTAAAACCGAATAACACAAACCACAAACCATAGTCTGTTTATGAGCAACTTTATTCGCTTATTGAAGACCCTCGATTATATGCGGATAGTTCTCGGTATCTGCATTCTGGTGGATGGCTACCCGCTGATCTTCTTTTTTCGGGAAACAATGAGACTTGCCCCTGGCAGCACAGCATTTACGGCTGCGGCTTTGGCGGGTGGTTTGGTGCTTATGGTTCCATTTACCTTTTTACGCCGACTTTATCGTCCTAACATGACCATGTTCTGGATGGGCCTGGGCTTTCTCCTGCTTAGCATTATCTACATGTACCTATACAATGGTGTGCCCGGCTATGAGGATTCGGGTCGGGATATGATCTATTATGCCTACATGTTGATTTTCTTATTTCTACTGATCAATATACCCAATGAAATTATTCCGGTGTTTATTCCGGTAGTGGTGATTTTTACATTATTATCAAATCTGGGACTAGTTTACGCACTAATAACAGATCCGACATGGGCTATTGGCCAGCGAGCAACCATTACACTGAACAATGGTGATCCAGGATCGGGCAATCCTCATTCATTTTCCCGCAACGCCTTTATGGGTGCCATTGCCTGTGCAATCTGGCTCCTTCGACCTAACACGCATGTTATATTTCGACTTCTTTCCTTTTTTGCAGGTGTTCTTAATATTGCGATTTTGGTACTCACTCAAACCCGTTCGGCTATTGTTGCATTGGCCTTAGCCATTGGTTTATTTTTATACTTCAACGTTCGGCCAGCCCAGATTCGCCAGGTTGCTCGTAGCCTGGTCAAACCCATTCCGATCACAATTATGGTCGTGGGTTTCTTAGGCGTTATGTATTTTTTCCAGCGCTATCTAACCGTTTACTTCATTCTATACGATTACGTAACCTCCTTCGCAGAGCGAAATTTAGAAACGGTCTATGCGATGTTAGGGCTAAAAGCGCAGGGGGCCGATTATAAAGCCGTTCTCGATGATTCTACAGCAAACCGGTCAGCCAGTGCCGATTTCCTTCGAAATGTCTTACTTGGCCACATTCACATGCTGATTCTCGGATATGGCTACAAGTTCCTGTATCTGGATGTGCCAATAATGGAGGCCCTGGCCGATCAGGGGATTTTGGGGTTAGTCTTATTCGGGGGCGTTATTGGTATGGCCGGTTTCTATTCGTTGGGTATTATGCGCCGAAACCCCAATCCATTGAGTGTATTTTTAGCGTATTTTTTCCTACTGATCCTAATCCAGTCAATCACAAACGGGCGACCGTATGAAATTTCGTTCTGGTTCCCCTTAGCACTGATGATCCGATTTATGGGCGTCGATCATCTATTTCCCGATCATTTACACGATAATACCCCCGTAGATGCCCATGAGCAATACGTTGTCATAGCAAACCCCGAATCGGCCTGATGCGTATTCTTATAGTTCATAATATGCTCTGGGCGCACTATAAATCCAGTGTATTTCAGGCCTTACAGCAGCTTGTTGATCAACAAACCGATATTTCTGTACTCGTCCTACAGATTGCCCGTAACGAACGTTCCCGTGCCAGTTTGGAATCAAATTCGTATGAATCCACTCCAACCTACATGTACAAGTACGAGCTTCTGTTTGACCGTTATCTAGAGGAAGTCAGCTTTCGCGAACGGGCTCAGGCACTACTTCGGCACGCTAAAGCCTTTCGACCCGATGTCATAAACCTAACGGGTTATTACGATCCGGCGCAGCTTCTGTTGCTAGTATGGGCTAAAGTAAATGGTATTCGGGTTGTGATGCAAAACGAAAGTACGGCGGCTGATCAACAACGGGGAGGTTGGAAAGAACAGCTAAAACGATGGGTGTTTAGTCAGTGCGACGGATTCTTTTGCTTTGGTAGCCAGGCTGCCGATTATGTAATCCAACTCGGCGTGCCGTCCAGTAAGATTTTACTCCGCAAAAACGCTGTTGACAATAACGTACTTCAATCAGTATACAACCAGTCATTGCCTTCCCGCACGCAGCAACAGCAGGTATTCGGGTTGCGCCCCAATAACTTTGTTTTTGTGGGTAGGCTCATTGAGGCCAAGAACCTCCCGATGTTACTAAACGCGTTTGCAGAAGCTCGTAAACAATCGAAAAACGGAACTGACTGGGGGATAATTCTATTGGGAGATGGCACGGAAAAAGCGAACCTCACTCAGCAAATCAGCACGTTGGGATTAACAGACCAGATCATTCTGCTGCCCGGTCGACCCTGGTTTCGGGTACCGGAGGTGCTGGCTCTTAGTAACGTACTGGTGCTGCCAAGTCGGTCAGAACCCTGGGGTTTAGTCGTCAATGAGGCTATGGCCTGCGGCCTACCCGTTATCGTGTCTGAGCGATGTGGTTGTGCAGTTGACCTCGTTAAAAATGGGCAAAATGGGTTTGTCTTCAACCCTGATCAGCCCGAGCAATTAAGTCATCTGTTAACTCAGTTTATGGATGGCTTAGTGGATACAAACCGAATGGGTGAGGCAGCCCGACAGATCATTGCGCCATACGCGCCCGAAGCGGTAGCTCAGGAAATGCTCAATGGTTTTATAAAAATCACGAACTAATCAGTTATTTCGCGGCATCTATGCGAATCTTAAATATCTGTGCTTACACCTGGCAAGCCGGTGGCCCTCCTAAAATTATTTTCGACCACACGCAGGTTGTTCTTCGCTACGGCCATCAGGTTGACATTTTAAGCCCATTTACTCCCGGCGAAAAACCCTACCCAATCCCCGAAGGCGCGAACTTAATATTGTGCAAACGAACTCCGCTTATCAGTCGATTTTTCCGGGAATTTTCGGTCGAATTGTATCAATATCTCCAAAAGCATATCCACGAGTACGATGTCATTCATTGTCATGGGCTTTGGCATTTTGGCACACTAGCCCCCTTTATGCTCGATCGGAAGATCGCCAAAGTCATAACGATTCATGGGGTGCTGGACCGCTGGGTATATGCGCACAACAACTGGAAAAAAGAGTTGATGAATTCGCTTGCCCAAAAAGCCTATTTACGCCGTGCCGATTTAGTACAGATCAATAATACCGATGAACAGGAAGATATCTTGCGGTACCTCGGGCAGCCACACCCCAATGTAGTTGTTATTCCCAATGGTGTAAAAACCAGCGACTTTGCTCAACTTCCTCCCAAAGGCACGTTCCGACAGAAATTCAATATCCCCGCCAATAAACAGTTAGTGCTGTTTATGAGTCGTCTGAATGTAAAAAAAGGATTGGACTTACTCTTACCTGGCTTTCGGGATTATGTGCAGAAATACCCAAATACGATACTGGCTCTGGCGGGTTCCGATGATGGCTACCAAGCCACAACCCAGCAGTTTATTGATCAGCATAGGCTTAGCGACTCGATAAGGCTGGTAGGCATGCTCACCGGTGACGATAAGAAGGCGGCTCTCGCTGACGCGGATGTATTTACGCTTCCTTCCTATTCAGAAGGTTTTTCGATGGCTGTTCTTGAAGCAATGGCAGCCGGAACACCTGCTCTTGTGTCGGATCGAGTTGGATTTGGCGATACGATTCAGCAATATGAAGCGGCAGGTCTATTAAGTAGTTTAACCCCGGAAGCTGTAACGGCTGGTCTTGAAAAACTATTGGGCGATGAGTTGCTTCGCAGTCAGGTAGCCCAGAATGCAACGGGAATGGTAAAGAAACTCTACGATATTGATGTGGTAGCTAAACAGCTTCTGGACGAGTATACGAAAATCGTTCAAAAGAAGTAATGCTACAATGACACAATTTTGAGTGAATCAGTACCCGTTTCAATTTGTGTATTGGTGGGGTAAATAATTTTATTATCCCCATCAATCCCTAAAACAAATACATTATACGTCTGATTATTTTTCAAGTATTTGCTGGTAAATACACCGAAAAAACCGTTTGCATAATAATTCTGTCCGAACGAAAACAGAAAAGATTTCAGGGAATATTTGTTTTGCTGAGTCGGAACAATTTGCTGCTGATCGGCACTTTTGAGAACAATAAAAGCCCCATTTTTTTTACCGAATCGCCGGGTAAATGTATCGTTTACAAAGGACAATGTGTGTCCCCCCATATGCTCTGTTTTTAAGCGGACGATCTCTTTTTTTTCCTGATACGGGCCCTCAAAAAAGTAGTGATCAGGTAACTGATAAACACCTGTCCGAACAGCCTGATTTGTTATGGTATCTACGGTTGCCTGCACACTTATATAAATAGGCGTGCTAGGTATTGTCCGGCTATTTTTCCAGCCATATATATCCGTATAACGGTCTTTATAATAAAAATCCAGCGGGGCTAAATAAGTGAAATAACTAAATAGAAATAGGCAAAAACCCATCACAAGCCAGACTTTACTAAATACAAGCTGGGTCGCAGGTTTAAGTTTGCTGGCAATCAATAAAATGATCAAAATCAGCCAAATAAATCCAATATGTTTATAGCGACTAATTAATAACGGATCAATGCCTTCAATTGCCCTTCCTACGGCTAAAGCAAGCAAGGTTATACTAAAATGGAATAATCCTCCCCATAATATACTTTCCCAGCGAGCAAGCTTTACACCTAACCGATTAAATGCTGATTTAACCAGAAAAAATCCGGATAAAATAACACAACCCCACAAAATAACCCCCATTACCATAATCAGACCTATTCGTATACCTGCTGGAAGTAGCGTGTTCGCATCGAACGACATCCCGCTAGCCACCAAAATACGTCCAATAATCAGATCAGGTCGTTGTAAGTTATCGGATAACTTAGGTCTGAAGGAAGGAACTGTAAAGTTTTGATAGTACAGGAATATCATTCCCCCTATAACAATTGCCCATATAATACTGTGTTTCCATCGGTGTTGTAACCCTAACAGCAGTAAACCTACGGGTAAAATAAACGTCCCACTTACATCACTTAGAATGGCAAGAATAGCTACTACTAGTGAAATTATCAGAGAAGACAGTTTAGGCGTATATAAATAAGATGAAGCGAATAGAACGAAAAAATAAACAATGACATGTTGTAAGGGAATCATTGCCCAAAAGATCGTTTCGTAATACTGGATGTGGAATAATAATAATGAACAAGCCAGGACTAAAATAAACGGAAGTTTAGCATCACGAATAATCGTGTATATTAGATAAAATATACCCACTAAAGATAATAAGCCTAAAAAAGCCTGTAGCCTAAGATCTAATTTACCAAGTATCGAATAAGTTAAAATTGCGACTAACCGATTAATTACAATTCGTCGTTCATCATCCTGTGTCCAAACAATTTTCACAAACTCAGACAAAGAAAAATGAGTTAGCTGCGTAAACTTGGTAACAGGTTCTAAGAGCGCATCATAATCGTCCTGAAAAGGAATATTACTGATATACTGGAAAAATATATAGAAAAAAAGCAGAATTGGAATGGCACTGAGCAAAATAAACCATGTAACAGTACCTCTATTTCTAGAGAAATCAGTAACCATTTTTCAAATAAGTTGTAGTTAATGTGCTAATTAATTAGCTAGTAAAAAAATCACACAGTACGCTGTATAACCTTAGTCCAATCGACTTGCTGATCGGCTTCGGCAAGGTCTACAAATGGGAATTCGAGAAGCAACTGCTTTAATTTGGGCCAGCAATTCTGAAGGCCATAGTATGACTTAAACTTACGCATTTGGCTCAACCCTGGAATCATAGGCTGCTTCGCATCAAAATCGCGTGGATGAAAGTAAGTCATGACATAGGGAGATCGACCCATCAGGCTTTTTATCAGACTATACGGAAATAGTCTAAAATAACCTCCCCCCGAAAAAATCAGATCTTGCCCCAGTACAGGAGCCGTATTAATAGGGAATTCTTTTAATAAAGTCCCTCCAACATTCAGATACCCTGGCTCAAACATACCTAGCGATGCATCGCCCCCGTGGGAACGCCGTGCAGAAAACACCGAACAGTCAATTTCGATACCCTGCTCAACCAGAATTGGGAATACCCAGCGATTATACTCTTTGATTGAAAAACCCGGTGCTCGATATGATCGCACTTTTTTGCCTGTAATATCCTGCAAATGCTGAATCGATCGGACCAAATCATCCTGAAATTGGGTGGGCGTCTGTTCATACGCTAGTTGATGTGCGTACGAATGCGTAGCAATTTCGTAGCCAGCGGCATCAATGCGTCGAATCACATCAGGATGCTTAGCGGCAACCCATCCCAGACAGAAAAAAGTAGCCCGGCTGTTTGTTTCGTCTAAAAGCTGGAAGATGAGGTCCATGTTCTGGTGAATACGGCTCTCATAACGACTCCAGTCCGATTCTGTTCGGGTTGAGGCATTGTCCAGAATATGAAACCACTCTTCAATATCAAATGTCAGGATATTCATAAAAACGGGAGGAGAAGGAAGAAAGGGAGGAGTGGGAGGATAGGGCAAGAAGGAATCGATTAATCCTCTCGTCCCTCTCCTCCTCTCTTCCTTTCCTCTCTCTTTTAATAAAACCGTTTTCCGGCGTCACGGAAGGCCTTTACGTCTTCTTTCGTCGGAAAGGTAAAATAAGTCATCTGAGAGGCATCGTTCTCAATAAGCGTGTACTTGCCCGAATGGATTTTGTCGATCGATTTCAGAATCGCATCCATACCCATTTTCTTCGTCACATCGATTAACTCAGCCTGGCTCATGTTGCCAATAGCCAGTTTATCCTGAACCAAAATTGGGCCACTGTCGATACCCTCGTCTACAAAAAATACAGAGACGCCCGTATGTGTTTCTTTGTTTTTCAACACCCAGAAAGAAGGCATCAATCCGCGATATTTCGGCAGAAGAGCCGTATGGAGATTAATACAACCGTAGGTAGCAACATCCAGTAGTTTCTGCTTAAAAATCTGATTACCAGCAATTGACACCAACAGATCGGGCTTATACTCCCTTAGTTTTTCTAAGTTTTCGTCCTTATTAATATTCCCTTCAATATGAATCAAGGGTATATTTCGATCGGCCAGTGTTTTCCGGACGTTGTTCCGGGAATCGAGCTTCGACATTACGAATTTTGTTCCGTAGCGTATAAAAAAAGGCAACCCAAAGATGTCGTAGGTTTTCTTCATTTTCTCACTGAAACTTTCGCGTTTACCAAATGGCGAAACATCGAAAACTACCGTTGCCACCACTTCGGCGTAAGGCGGCAGTTTTTTCAGAAGATAATCAATATTACGAGCGAGGTAGAATGGGTCATCCTGCGTAAGAATCACAAGGCGCATAAAGAGTAGGCTATGGTAATGTCACAAAACTACGTATTCCGACCGAAAGGCAGTATTCATTTCTTAGCGAATCACTATTTTTCGTCGTAGCGTTTGCCCGTCGGTTGTTTGTAAATTAGCAATGTACAAACCCGCTTCCAGGTCGCTCAGGCCAAGCGTAAGCGTATTTTTGGCCGTACCGCTCCAGCTTTTCACAACGCGCCCTAACAGGTCTCGTACTGAGAGATTGGTAAAGGTTACCTGGCTGGCCTCCACATGAAGTAGTCGATCCGTACTTAGCGGATTCGGGTATAGCTGTACCAGAGGTTCAGTTGGTTCAATCTCCAGAATTAAAGGGCGTGCAATAACCACGTTACTGTAACCAGACTCTGATGTGCTATTGGACGCACGAAGCCGATAATAATAGGTACCCAACGGATCTGGCAAATTCGTATCGGTGTAAGTTGCCGTTGTGCCATTGAATGAGGCAATTTGTTTATAACTACTCGGTGTACCATCTGATCGTTCTAACAGCTGTGTTTGCGCATTGGCCGATACAGTCCAGTTCAATTGAATTTGTTTCTCCGACAATGGTTTGGCCGCGAGTGTGGTCACTGTTGCAATGGCGTCAGCAATCGGAACTCCATCGAATGAAAAGGCACGCATGCCCCGTGAATTTTTTAGTACAGGTCCATCATAAAACGCGGAGAAATTATCGGAAAAATAAGCTGGCAGATAACGCAACGTTTTGGCTGTGGCTGGCTGGTTTAGTGCCAGAATCACTCGGTTTCCGGTAGCTGAGCCGCCAGCCACCAAACCTGATTTACCATCCAGATAGAAATAATCTTTCTGCTCACGGCCATACTCTTTTACCCCTGTTGCAAAACTGTAAAAGGCTGTATCACTCTTCCATACCATCTGCATCTGATCGTCGAAAACCAACGTGATCGAATCTTTTCGGGCGTTGTAAAATGTCTTTTTCACGTCAGGTGAATTAATCTGAAGTGTATCCGTTGAGCCATAAATATCACGGGCAAGCTGCCTGAATTGCTCAAAGGCAAGCTGTTGATAGGCTAAAGGTTCATAGTGAACTCCCTGATAACCAACAGTACCAACGGAAGCGATCGTCTCAACATTTTTGAACAGGAATTTCGTACGTCGCTGAAAATCCCGCAAAGCAGCTGCACTATCATTGGGGTTTGTATTGTCGAGAATATTGATCTGGCCAACATAAATACGCATGTCACCATAATCTTCCCGAAGCTGATTGTACAACGTGGCAAATTTTCCGGCATATCCTGATATTCCGGTTCCGGCATCCTCTTCGCCCTGGCGAAAAATAATGGCCTTAGCCTGTCTGGCAACACCCGCCCACTGTGCCCGATACAGCAGGTTTCCGTAGAATGTATTTGTGTCAGCATGATTGGCAGGATTGCGAGCCAACAGAAGCGAAATTTGGGTTCCACCCTGGGCACCATTGATTACACAGGTTGGAATACCGTAGGTTTGCAAGATCAGCCGTTGTATTGTCAAGCCTAATCCGCCAACACTGGCATAGGGCTGTTTAGCCGGAAACCAAGTCATATTGGAGGCAGGGGAGCCATAGGAATAGGCTGCATTACGAAGATATTTATCATCGAAACCAACAGAGTAATAGGTATCTAACCCAGCCAGGGCCAACGCATTGGATTGCCCGTGAATGATGTAAACGTCGCCACAAACAACTCGCTTCCGTTCAGCAACGAGCACTGAATCAGCACCTTTGTAAGCAAATACCCGAAACCCATATTCAGCCGTTTCGGCCTTGATGGTTGTTGTCAGTTTGAAGGTCGTACTGCTTGGACTAAGTGTCTGACTAAGCGCTTTAGTCAGCAAACCCTCTCGCAACACCTGTACGCCAATTTTTGTATAACTAACGGCAGTGCCACTCATCGAACCACTCACACTGATTGCAGCCTGATTAGTTGCATCGCGAGGATATAATTGCAAGTCACGGGGAAGTTGGTCAAATACAACCTGCCCAAACGAACCGAAATATGACAAAAACAATATAAAGGCACCATAAAGTCTCTTCATTGGCTTTGTCCCGTCTAAAAAAAAGTTATAATATTGCATGATCTATTAAGCTCATAACGGGTGGATAAAAATACGGCCTTTTTTGCGAAAAAGAATCAAAAAACCTATCTATTGCCCCCAAAGCTATCTAAAGTATGACCGATGTATCTGTCATCATTCTAACATTCAACGAGGAAAAACACATTACTCGGTGTCTACAGAGTTTACTTCCGTATACAGACAAAATTTTCATTGTTGACTCTTTTTCAACGGATCGAACTGTTGAGATTGCCCGATCAATGGGCGCCGTAGTGGTGCAGAACGCCTGGGTGAATTACGCTACCCAATTCAACTTTGGTATTGACCATAACCCGTTTACGACTGCATGGGTGATGCGGATGGATGCCGACGAATATGTAATGCCTGAATTAGCCGATGAGATCAACCGTCGGTTAATGGGTTTACCAACTGAGGTAGGTGGCGTTTACGTAAAGCGAAGGGTATTCTTCTTGAATCGCTGGATTCGCCACGGAAGCTTTTACCCACTCTGGCTTCTTCGACTCTGGCGCCGGGGCGATGGGTTTTGCGAGCAGGTCTGGCACGACGAACATATCAAACTCACCAAAGGCGAGTCGATTCAATTCGATCACGACCTTGTTGATCATAACCTGAATAATCTGACCTGGTGGACGCAGAAGCACAATCATTACTCTATTCTGGAAATGATTAACCTGCTGAATTATCGCCATCATTTTGATAAGGCCGATACCATGGAGGCCCGCTTGTTTGGGACACAGGATCAACGCACGCGGTATTTAAAAGCCAAATATGCATCGTTACCCTTATTTACACGGCCAATACTCTATTTTATCTATCGCTATTTTATTCGTTTAGGCTTTCTGGATGGTATCCCTGGCTTTGCCTGGTGTTTTTTACAAGGGCTATGGTACCGCTTTCTGGTCGATGCCAAACTTATGGAAGTAAAGCTTCGGGTTGGCGATGATAAAGAAGCAC
This sequence comes from Spirosoma foliorum, assembly GCF_014117325.1. Classification (NCBI taxonomy): domain Bacteria; kingdom Pseudomonadati; phylum Bacteroidota; class Cytophagia; order Cytophagales; family Cytophagaceae; genus Spirosoma; species Spirosoma foliorum. The sequence goes on from NZ_CP059732.1 coordinate 3,426,149, forward strand.
TCATTGAGTACTTCCGAAAAGAATACGGCAAAGATCTACGGCCAGCTCGCTCAGAACAGGTTAGCCAATCCTAACTCGACTACTAGTCAATTCATGGAATCCTATCAAAAGAAAAACAACGAACCACCATCAAATCAGTCTATTGGTAAAACCGATTTATCTCGGTTCGACAATAGCTGGTATGACCACGGCCCTCGGTGGCGAGTGGTAGTATGGTTCATTGTGAATGCCTTTTTTATCAATACCTATTTACCAATACCGGGCAGTTTCAGAATAGCGATTTTACGGTTGTTTGGCGCAAAAATCGGTCATCACGTTATGCTCAAACCAGCCGTAAATATTAAATACCCCTGGTTACTAGAAGTGGGTAATTACGTCTGGATAGGTGAACAGGTCTGGATTGATAATTTGAGCAAAGTAATTATTGGTGATCACGCCTGTCTTTCTCAGGGAGCCATGATCTTAACGGGTAACCATAACTATCGCCTGTCAACCTTCGATCTAACGACCCGGCCTATTACTTTGGACGATGGCGTCTGGGTTGGAGCCAAAGCAGTCGTTTGCGCAGGTGTTCACTGCGAATCTCATGCTGTGCTATCGGTCAATTCGGTAGCTACACATTCATTAGAGGCATATGGCATTTATCAGGGCAATCCGGCTGTTTTTGTCCGGCAACGAACTATTACGGCGTGAAAGTCTCTATCATAACAGTTGTTTATAACGGCGCAGAGTTTATTCGGGACTGCATAGAATCGGTCCTGAATCAGACCTATACCAACATTGAGTACATTATTGTCGACGGAAAATCGACCGATGGGACTGTAGAAATCGTACAATCCTACGGCACGAAAGTTGCCCGATTTATCTCCGAACCTGACAAAGGGTTATATGATGCCATGAATAAAGGGATCAGATTAGCCACCGGCGACATAATTGGGCTGATGAATGCGGATGATTTTTATCGGCATAAACGTGTTATAGAAAACATGGTAGCGACCTTCGAACGAACGGGTAGCGATGCTGTTTATGGCGATATGTTATACGTAGAACGTGATAATCCACAAAAGCTTAAACGCTACTGGCGATCTGGCTGGTACAGCGAGAATGCTTTTTCGTGGGGTTGGATGCCAGGTCATCTTTCGTTTTTTGCGAAGAAATGGCTTTACGAAAAATACGGTCTGTTTCGGCTCGATATGAAAAGTGCTGCCGATTATGAATTGATGCTACGGTTTATTCACAAAAACAAAGCCAAACTTGCTTACATGGACGAAGTAACTATTGTGATGCGAGCGGGCGGAATTAGTAACAGTAGTGTCCAAAATCGATTGAGAGCTAATCGCGAAGATAAACTCGCCTGGCAACTAAATGGGCTAACTCCGTATTTCTTCACCTTCTGGCTGAAGCCTTTACGGAAGCTAAAACAATATGTTACCAAACCACCCGAAGCGCTTGACAACGAATAGATATGACCGTTAACTCAGATTTTTAGTCTGATATTAGTTAAACCCATGATTTTTACGCTCCTTTCCAGGCCGAAATAGAAAGCCAACCTTCGGTCTAGGTAGCGTTACTCGACGAATTGTTTACGATAATCCCGGAAGGGAAACAATATCTAAACGCCCTGCCTTATGAATATTGATTTATTTATTGCTTATCTACAACATAAATTCAGTGACGACCTGTTCACGCTTGGTCTGTACCAATGCGTACTTTCCTTGCTGGTTGCCTGTTTTGTTTCGGTTGTAGCCATTCCCGTAGTCATTAAGATTTCGGAACTGAAATCACTCATGGAGAAGCCCGGCGAACGTCGGTCACACTCTACGCCAACACCAACTTTTGGCGGCATAGCCATCTTTGCGGCTATTCTGATTGCCTATTTCTTATGGCCAAGCATTGATCAGACCGAAATTTATCGGACCAATCTGTCCATTGTTGGCATGACCATTCTGTTTTTTATTGGCATCAAAGATGATTTGGTAGGTATTGACCCAGCCAAGAAACTCATGTTTCAGGTATTAGCGGCCATGATCCTTATTCTCTTTGGTGATTTGCGCGTCGATTATCTGTATGGCATTATGGGTTTTCACCACATTGATGTGGTGGTTGGCACTTTGTTGACGTGTTTTATTTTTATTACGCTCACGAACGCTATTAACCTTATAGATGGTATTGACGGCCTGGCAGCGGGTATTTCTACCATTGCCAGTGGTACATTTGGTGGCTGGTTTTTGCTAACAAATCACTTTACAATGGCTTGTTTGGCATTCACGTTGACAGGGGCATTGCTCGGTTTCCTACGGTTTAACTTCTCCAAAACCAGTAAAATTTTCATGGGGAATACCGGCTCGCTTATCATTGGTTTTATGCTGGCTTTCTTTGCCGTACGGTTCGTTAGCCTCAACGCGTCTTATCGATATGAGCCGACTGCCTTTTTCAATGCCCCCATCATTGCCATTGTCATTTTGATCGTACCAATATTCGATACACTACGTGTTTTCCTCGTACGGATTCTAGCGGGTCGTTCGCCTTTCTCCGCCGACCGGAATCACATGCATCACATTCTGTTAGATAATGGCCTATCGCACATTGGGGCAACGGCTGTCCTCTGTGGCGCATCGTTATTCAACACCATCACATTTCTGCTATTACACCGTAATATTTCGAATACACTTTCTATTGTGATTTTAGGGTGCTTGTTTGGTGTATATATGCTGGTGAGTTTCACCCTAAAAATGCGGGTGAGATATGTATCAACGCATCCACGTCGTCGTCGGGCGGTGATCCGTCGGGAATTGCAGAACGGGATTTCAGGCAAACGGATTGTCGATTATCTGTAAGCCTCACAAAACAAATAAAAAGCTCTTTGGAAGTTCCAAAGGGCTTTTTATTTGTAGAGACTACAGGATTCCTATTCAGGAATCCTCCTTGTTTAATGCTTACAAATAAATAAGACCTATCGCAGGATTTTTTTCATGATTGGCAAGATTTTAGTGAATGAGTACGTATAAATTCGCTACCACCATGATCTCGCAAACCAATTCATTCAACCTGCTGAAGGAATATATTAAAACCATTTTTGCCTCGAAGACGGTTTTTCCAGGTGTTCTACCCCGCCAGTGGGGAAAATGCTTTAGTGATGACGAACTCTATAAAGTTTATACTGAACTTAAATTGGTGCTGAAACAAGCTGACCCTTATTCACGCGAAAGTTTGATTCGAGAATTTGAACAATTTTCGTACACCCCACAACACCTTCACTGGTATGTTGGCCGATTCTGGCATGAAATTGTCGAGCTAATACTTCAGGAAACTGCTTTAGTCGAGCATTATCCGCTCTCGAAGTATTGATTTCAATGATCGTTGTTGATAAAACAAGAGGCTCTACGGTAAGCTAACCTAATTGAACTTATACCAGGGATTTGGAATATTAGTTGAGCAAAACCACATCCTTTCCAGAGCATAGTCTACTAGACAGCGCAAAATGCAAAGCCCCTTCCGTACGGACAGGGGCTTTGCTAGTTAAATGTCGGCTCTTATGGGATAGATTCCGATGCTTACTTTTATTAGATTGAAAAACTAAATCAAAGTCACAAAAAAACGCTGGAATCAACTGTTCCAGCGTTAAAATCTAAACCATATTGATTGCTAATAGTAGACGAGCAATCAATATTAGTTAGACGTTGAAAAGATTAATTAGTAACATCTCTAGAAATAAAGTCTGTTTTTAACTAAAAGCCACTCTATTCATCCATCTATTTTTAATCTCTTAATTACTAAGCTGGGAGATACACACTAAAGGTAGCGCCCTTACCCGGCTGGCTCGTAGCTGTAATAACTCCCCCATGATTGGTCACTACTTTTTGGCAAATCGCTAAACCTACCCCCGTCCCGGCAAACTCATCTTTACCATGAAGCCGTTGAAAAACCTGAAAGATTCGATCGGTATATTTTTCATCGAAACCTATGCCATTATCAGCAACTTCAATCCGATAGAATGTATCAGCCAAACGGGCTGGCTTTACTGAATCAGGTAGCTCTCCAACTGGGATACGGATAGCCTGGATACTAATTTCGGGAGTCATCAAAGCACCCGCCTGATCTTTACGACTAAACTTAATGGCATTGGAGAGTAAGTTTTGGAAAAGCTGGCCTAATTGGGAGGGGTCGCCTGGCAAGGTCGGTAAATCACCTACTCGAATTTGGGCCTTCGTTTCACCGATGGCAACAGATAAGGTATCTAAAACGTCACTAACTACCTGCTTAATCGATACAGAAACGGTTGGTGCCGGGCGAGTAGAAATCCGGGAAAATGTTAATAAATCTTTGATCAATAACGACATACGAATGGCGGCTACCTGCATCCGATTCAGGTACATTAATTCCTCGCCCGATGACGTTGTATAACGCGTTTTCAAAAGGTCGCCAAATTGCTGAATCTTGCGTAAAGGTTCCTGTAGGTCATGTGAGGCAATATAAGCGAACTGTTGCAGGTTTTCATTTGATCGGGTTAGTTGCTGGTTCAGTTGATCCAGCGCCTGATTTTGAGCCTGTTGCTGTTGCAGTTGGTTTTGTAATTCTACTTCGTACTGAGCCAGTTGTGCTTCATTCCGGATACGTCGCAACAATTGTACAAACAGTAGCCAGAATACAAAGGCAATTACAGTTATAGCGGCTCCGCTGGAGAGGACGATCCATTGCTGGGTGACCTGATACGCTTGCTCAGCCTGTTTCCGACGCCAATTGGCTAATGCACGCTGATGCTGGGTCAACTGCCCGACTAAAGGGCGTAATTGAGAGAGTAATTCACGTCCCTGCGCTAATAAATCTTCTGAAGTAGGGCCAACCTGCGGCTGGCTTCGCTTTTCGAACAAACGCTGACTAACCTGTCGGCGCTGGTCAATGAATCCGCTTAGCCGATGAAATCGAGCCTGTTCACTACGTTCATTACTGAGCGCCTGATCCAGCAAACGGAGCCGTTCAGGCAGTTGCTGCCTAGCCTGCCAATAGGCCACTGCGAACTCCCGCTTCCCGGATAATTCATAGTTACGAGCATCGGTCTGAATATCCCGCGACAGGGCTGCTACCTGCTCCACCAAGGAGATTATTTCATATGTATGGCGTACCTGCTCATTTAATTCCTGCTGCTGCTGGTTACTTCGCCATGACAAGTAGGCGGTTAGACCAAGTAGAACAATAACAAGCCCAAACGTGCTTATTAATACTAGTTTAAGGCGAGCAGAATTCATAACGGGATAGTAGGCAGACACGACCGACGGGCACATGCCGTAATCGATGATCAGTCAATTTTAAAGGTATTTTTCTAACGTTGCATATTTCGTTAAACGATGAAACAGGAGTAGCCATTATCCCAATAACGCCGATTAACAGCACTAATAAATTATTAGGGAAAGATATTAAAAAAAGTAAAAATCGGTCCGGGGCTCGCTTCTCTTTTACAAAAACTTCCTATGAAATTTAGTTGTGGGTAAGCCCGTAAGCGACTATTCTTAAAATCTTACGAGAATATGCATTAAACCAAAGCCAGCCTTATAACTCTATGGCATAAACGCAACGTGCGGGCGAGTGGAATCAGTAATCAATTGGGCACTGAGCTGACGTTACCTAAGTCAATCGATCAACAAAAAAGCTATGATCAAAAACTACTTATTACGAATAAAAGTAGCCTGGGATATTTTAACCAGCGATAGACATATTGCTATAACTCGCCGGAAAGATCAGATAACCTTTGACCGTTATATGGATTGTACCGACTCGATTAAGTACCTAACAGCTTACAAAAACATTATTGAAGGCGGCTATGAAGCTGTACAGGGCACAGAATCTACTGTAAATCCATAATGCTTTTACGTATATTCAAAACGAAAAAAACCGACTCTACAGAGGCCGGGCATATGTTTTTTCGTCTAGGCTAAGCCCTGGATTTAATTAGTTCAGTCAGAATAGTAGCCGCCCATTTCTAGCAGCGTATACAAAGTGGCCTGTAGCAAATCCCTCACTTCACCTTCGTTAATCAGGGTAATTGTATTCGCTTCATCTGGGTATAAACAAAAAACGTCGCGAATATCAACCGGATTTGTCAACAGCCATTTATCGGCCAGGTAGGTCGCCTTGATACCCGTTCGCTGACCAACCCGTTCAATTATTTTTTCAATAGATGGAGGGTACTCTTCAAAGTATACTTCCCGACTGTAAACCATGACTTAATTTGATTAGTAAACTACACGCTCATATAAGGCCCTTATTAACTGTTTATTAGCTGGTTCTTTGGTCTCCTACCTCCTCCTAAGGCAACTAAAAACGCAGTGCCGTGTAGTATTATCCCTACGCTTACTAACCAAATTCCAGTAGTATCATTCTGAATCACTTCAATAACTCCTAGCGCAACGCTACTCATAGCCAGAAAAAACAGGCCAGCAGCCACGAGGATTAGTATGAATGCCCGCAGTTTTTTAGGTTGCTTCACCATTCTATTATCTATCATGGTACTATTCAGTAAAAACATTGAGTACTCAAATAAACCCACATCTTAGTTCTGTAAATAGGTATTAGCTTTCGCTGGACAGACTGAAGTTGGCTTTTTCTGATACCCCCTTTCAAGTTTCCTATCTTCATTACGGTTTCTAACCTCTTTACTTTTTAACCAAAGGCCAAATCAAGTAAGCCTAATCGCCTTTTTCGTAGCGCGAATGCCCATTTTTCCGCTCCGAAACTTTACCTAGAAATTGCTTTGGTTCTGAGTAAATCCTACTACTAAAGGTTATTTTTAGGACATAATCGACTAACACCCACAATATGAAAATTCTCTCACTTATCACGCTTAGTCTCATAAGCCAATTTTCCGGCTACGCCCAAAAGCCACGGGCTCGCGATATAGGCATTCCGTTCGACGGTATTACGGGAAAATTTAATGCCATCACTGATGTCAAAGGTGTTGAAGTTGGCTATAGCACCATCATTTCGGGAGAAGGCAAAAATGTGTTAGGAAAAGGCCCCGTCCGAACGGGCGTCACGGCCATTTTACCAAGAGGACGAACCAATAACCCTGTTTTCGCCAACTGGTACTCCTTGAATGGAAACGGCGAAATGACGGGAACCACATGGATAACCGAATCCGGTTTTCTGGAAACGCCTATTATGATAACCAATACGAATAGCGTGGGTGTGGTTCGGGATGCGGTGTTAAAATGGTTTGTTGAAAAACACTGGTACAAAGAAAATTTCTGGTACACTTATCCGGTTGTTGCCGAAACTTACGATGGCTTCTTGAATGACATTTACGGCTTCCACGTAAAGGAAAGCAATGCCTACGAAGCGCTAAATACAGCCGCGACGGGTAAGCTGAACGAAGGTAATGTTGGTGGTGGTACCGGCATGATGTGCCTGGGTTTTAAAGGGGGGACTGGGACCTCATCACGCATTGTCAAAATTAAAGATTCAACGTTTACGGTTGGTGTATTAGTCCAGTCGAACTTTGGGGCAAAACGGAACTTGACCATTGCCGGAGTACCCGTTGGTCTGGAATTAAAAGACACTCTGAACAATGTGTTAAAATCTCCTCCGGTGCATTACCGACAGGAAGGTGATGGGTCTATTATTGTTGTGGTGGCTACGGATGCCCCTTTGTTACCCCATCAGCTAAAGCGCATAGCGGCTCGCGTTCCCATAGGCGTTGGTAAAGTGGGCGGACGTGGCGAAAATGGCTCGGGAGATATTTTCATTGCTTTTTCTACCGCCAATCCGTCTGCTTTTCAACGCGACAAATTCACCAAAGTAGACGAGTTACCTAACGATTTAATTAATCCCCTGTTTGAGGCAACTGTTCAGGCCGTTGAAGAAGCCATTATCAACGCCATGGTAGCTGCTGAAACAACTGAGGGTATCAACGGCAACAAATCCTACGCGCTTCCGCACAAGCTGGTCATTGATGTGCTTAAGAAGTATAATCGAATCAAGTAGTAGGCTTATTTGTCTTGACTGCTAACCACAAAAAAGCGAGTCAACATAGCTAACCCGCTTTTCTTATTACTATCTAATACTTTTAATTTCTACAAAACTATGGGCTAGGCCATGTATGAAAAATTAACACTTGATTAACAATCTGTTAATAGAGTATTAATAGTAGGCATTCCGCAATAATGAAACCTTACCTACTCCTCGCTTACCCATCGTAATGGCTTGTTTTGGGTATGACTTTACTTTATATCCGCTGATAAAAGGGTGAAAACAATACTATTTCTTTTCCGCGTCAGCATTGCGCTGTAAATTTGCAGAATTAACGAAACCACAATGGCAGAGTCAGTACGGCAAATGGGTGCATTGATGCGGAAGGAATTTCTGCTGGAATGGCGACAACGCTATGCGCTCAATGGGATGCTGTTGTACATTGTAGGGGCTGTGTTTGTGTGTTACCTAAGCTTTAACGCTCGGCGTGGGCAACTCACACCTATCGTCTGGAACACCCTCTTCTGGATTATCCTGTTGTTTACAGCCATCAATGCCATCGCCAAAAGCTTTGTGCAGGAACGGGCCAGCCGCCAATTGTATTATTACACGCTAGCTAGTCCACAGCAGATTATTCTCTCCAAAATCCTGTACAATACGGCCCTGATGCTGGTGTTAGCTTTTCTGGGCTTTAGCGTATATGCTTTCGTACTGGGAAATCCCGTCAACGACGTACCTATCTATATGGTCACGTTAATCCTTGGGGCCATAGGTTTCGCAGCCTCTTTAACACTCGTTTCGGGTATTGCCAGTAAAGCAGAGAATCCGGCTACGCTAATGGCCGTTTTGAGTTTCCCAATTATTCTGCCACTCCTGCTGATGCTCCTGAAAATATCCAAAAACGCCCTCGACGGTCTGGATCGTAGTGTTAGCTGGAATGAAATAGGAACGGTATTGGCGATCGACGCGATTGTCTTAACGATGTCGTGGTTGTTGTTTCCGTTTTTATGGCGGAGCTAGTGTAACGCGGACATTCTGTCCGCAATAATTTGATTATTAAATGCGGACAGGATGTCCGCGTTACAAAAATGAATAAAACCTGGTGGAAGGCCCTGGCCGTCTTGATTCTATCGTATGTTATTCTGAAAGGCTTTCTAGGAGTTGTCCCTCGTCAACCAATTCTGAATGAGAGTATTCGAAACGTGTATTTTCACGTGCCTCTATGGTTTGGCATGATTACCTTGCTGCTAACATCAGCGATCTTCTCCATTAAGTACCTTCGCAATGGCCGATTTGACGATGATTTGATTGCTGTTGAGTTTGCCAACACCGCCATTTTGTTCGGGATTCTGGGTTGTGCAACAGGGTCTTTATGGGCGAATTTCACCTGGGGCGAGCCCTGGCCTAATGATCCAAAGCTCAATAGTGTGGCCGTAGGTATGTTAATGTATCTTGCCTATTTGATTTTACGTGGTTCATTCGACGACGAGCAACGGCGCGCCCGCATTTCGGCGGTCTACAACATTTTCGCTTTTGCCGTATTCGTTCCCCTGATTTTCATTGTGCCCCGCCTGACCGACTCACTCCATCCAGGCAATGGCGGTAACCCTGCATTCGGGAAATACGATATGGACAGCAACATGCGGATGGTATTCTATCCGGCCATTATCGGTTTTATCTTACTGGGCGTCTGGATCACCGAACTCCGAATCCGTCTCCGTCGGGTGAAAGCGGCTTTAGATGACTAAAGTCATGGGTAGTTCCCGGAATGATTCGCCTTATTTTTACGTTCTTTTTTCAACTATTTCGTTTTCAGATGCGACTGTCTTTTTTGACAAAAATTCCATTGCTGGCTTTGCTTCTGCTTAGTCAACCGTTATTTGCTCAACAACCCGTTGCCAACGGGGTTGAAATGGCTGATCAGCTTCGGGCTGATGGCAAAATTTGGGTCGTTGTAGCGGTTGTTGCAGCCGTCTTTGCGGGTATCATTCTTTACCTCGTCCGGCTCGATCGGCAAATTGGAAAACTGGAGAAAGAAGTAAAAGACAAGTCAGCAGCAGTTCGTCGTTAACAAATTGGTGCTTAGTTGCAATCACTGATTACACTTAATTAACACAATGAAGCTCACTCATATTTTCGGCATTGTTATTATCGCGCTGGCCATTGGTATCATTGTCGCAACGGCAGGCGATGCCAGTTCGTACGTTACCTTCAAGCAAGCCACTGAAATGGCGCAGGATGGCGACGACAAAATGATCCACGTAGTTGGTAAGCTTAAAAAAGATGAACACGGTCAAATTGCCGATATGTTCTACAACCCAGCTATCGACCCAAACCACTTTGAGTTTATCCTTGTCGATAATGACAACCGGGCTCAAAAAGTTGTATTTAACAGCCCTAAGCCGCAGGATTTCGACCGATCTGAACAGATTGTCATTATCGGGACAATGAAGGAAGATCATTTCCAATGCAACAAAATCCTGCTAAAATGTCCATCTAAATATCAGGACGGCAAGCTGGAAACCACTGAACACGAAGCTAAAACGGCACAGTTGTAAGTGACAGATTGATTGAGTGATTGAATTATTGAATTCTCTCATTCATTCATTCAACAATTCAATCATTCAATTCATGATACACACTACAGTCGGGCAACTCGGCCATTTTTTTGTTATACTATCGTTTGTTACGGCACTCGTAGCAACGGTTGCCTATTTTCTGTCGGCGCTTGGCTTAGGGAAAATGGCGCAAGCTGAACTAGTCGAGGAGCCACAATTAGCCTATGCGGGCGAATCGACGTCGAGAGAAGCTAATTTCGGCGGCAAAACTGCTAAACGGAAAGCAAAACCGGCCGTTCAAAATCCAGAACCGCCCGCTCGTGACGATTGGCGGACGTTGGCTCGCTGGGCCTTTTACATTCATGGCGCGGCTGTTGTTGGTGTAGCTTCGAGTCTATTCTACATCATTTACAATCACTATTTCGAATACCATTATGCCTGGAGTCACTCGTCGCGGGCGCTGCCGGTGCAATACATGATTTCGTGTTTCTGGGAAGGTCAGGAAGGGTCATTCCTTCTGTGGTTGTTCTGGAATGCGGTCCTAGGGGTTGTGTTAACACGCACAAGCAGCAAGCAGTGGGAAGCCCCCATGCTGGCAATTTTTGCCTTAGTGCAGGCGTTTCTGGCCTCTATGATTCTGGGCGTAATTTTCGGCGATTCGTTCAAAGTTGGTTCATCGCCTTTCCTGCTGTTAAGTGAGGCCATGCCCGATGCACCTATCTTTTCAGCCGACCCAAACTTCGTCCCTAAAGATGGCAATGGCCTCAATCCATTACTTCAGAACTACTGGATGGTGATCCACCCACCTACCCTATTTCTGGGTTTCGCGTTAGCACTAGTGCCATTTGCCTATTGCATTGCTGGCTTGTGGCGTAATCAGCCTCTCGAATGGATTCGGCCAGCACTTCCCTGGACACTCATTGGCGGTATGGTTCTGGGTATCGGTGTCATGATGGGCGGCTACTGGGCTTACGAAACCCTCAACTTCGAAGGCTACTGGAACTGGGACCCCGTCGAAAACGCGGTGTATGTTCCCTGGCTGGTTCTGGTAGCAGCACTACATACAATGCTGATTGCGAAACGCAGTTCGGCAGGCCTAAAAATGGCCATCATCCTAACCATTTCCACCTATGTCCTGATTCTGTATTCTACTTTTTTATCGAGAAGTGGTATACTTGGCAACGCATCTGTTCACTCTTTCACCGACTTAGGCCTCTCCGGACAGTTACTCTTGTACCTCATGGCCTTTATCGTGCTGGCAGTGGCTCTAGCGGCCAGCAAGTGGAAATATATTCCAGCCGATACGGACGAAGCATCGGTGTATAGCAAAGAATTCTGGCTATTTATTGGCGCCACGGTGTTGTGTCTGGCAGCCTTTCAGGTAATTGCCACTACCTCTATTCCGGTTTATAACAAGATTCTGGAATCGTTTGGTAAAATTTCGAATCTGGCGCTTCCCGCCGATCAGGTTGCTCACTACAGCAAATTCCAGATTTGGTTCTTTGTTGCGATTGCTCTACTAACTGGTGTTGCTCAATATATCTGGTGGCGTAAGCTGGAAAACAAGAAATGGGACGCACTCATTACACCCGGTATCCTCACCTTGTTGATCAGCGCAGGTTTAATTGCCTTCGGCGAGATGAAGAATCCGGTTTACATGGCCTTGCTGGTAGCCTCAATCTTTGCCTTAATGACCAATGGTAACATTTTACTCGATGTAATTCGAGGGAACTACCGACTGTCGGGGGGAGCGATTTCACACATCGGCATGGCCTTGATGCTCCTAGGTATTCTTTATTCGGCTGGCTACACGAAAGTAATTTCGATCAATAATAGTGGTCTGTTAATTTCGAAGCAGGAAGAATTTACCAAAGACAATAACAAACAAAATAAAGAAAATACGCTTCTGTGGCTTAATCAGCCAGAGCGTATGGGCCAATATCAGCTTACCTACCGCGGCCAGCGCATCGAAGCTCGCGACGTCCCTGGCTATATTCCACGCAAGGATGTAGAAGTAATTGAAGGGGATTTCCATGGTGTTGCTCTTAAGGATATCATTCAGGATGGCAAGGTGTATCATAAAAAAGGTGACACTTTAGCGCTTTATCCCGAAAACACCTACTACGACGTTGAGTACCGGGAGCCAAACGGAAAAATTTTTAATCTATACCCACGCGCTCAGGTAAACGAACGGATGGGCTTACTGGCATCGCCCGACATTCGCCACAAAGCGGATCGGGATATGTACACCTATGTAAACTCGGTACCTAACCCCGGCGATGAGAACAAATGGGAGAAAACCGAAACCTATAGCGTTGCCATCAAAGACACCTTTTTCCTAAACGACTATGTCGCGATTCTGGACGATGTTGTGCGGACTAACGAAGTAGAAGGCATGGAAATTGGGCCTGAAGATGCCGCCGTCCGTGCGAAAGTACGCGTGCTCGACAAAAACGGGGAGCATATTCTGAGTCCGGCGTTTATCATCAAAAACCGGATGGTAGCCCACCCAGCCGAAATGAGTGATGAATTGGGTGTTCGTATCCAGCTGAACGAAATTAACCCCCAAACGGGTAAATTCACGTTTGCGGTTAACCGGACTCAGCGCGACTATATCGTGATGAAAGCCATTGAAAAACCACTCATCAATATACTTTGGATTGGTACGCTAGTGGTCGTGATCGGTTTCCTGATCGCTACTGTCCGACGGTATCGGGATTTCGACAAGATGAAAAATAAAGTGGCTTAGTCATCAGTTGGTACTTACCCATCTGACTGACTATTGCTGAGTACGCATGAAACTGAAACTCTCTGAAATTCTCCTGCTTTCGGCTGCTGCTGGTTTTCTGATTCTCTGGATTGCCGAATACCAGCGAACAACCTTCGCCGACAGTTACTGGTTGCTTATGCTCGGTGTCGGGTTTCTGTTCGCGTTTCAGTATTTTAAGAACAAACGCCTGGAACGCGAAAAAGCCGTTTCACCGACCATTAAGCAAATGGTCGAAGATCGGAAGAAGAAAAAAAAATAGTTTGAAGTTCGTAGTTTGAGGTTTGTAGTTAGCTGACGCAAGTGTATTTCTGCATTAGCTAACTACAAACCTCAAACTACGAACTTCAAACTTCAACTAACAAACCTACTTGGAAGCCTCCCTCCTTTTATTCGGTGCCTTACTTGCTCTTGTACTCGCCGGGTTTTTCTCGGCAGTCGAGATGGCATATGTATCGGTTAATCGGCTGTATTTTGAGCTACACAGCAAGCAGGGGCCGTTAAGCGAAAAACTCGTATCGGGCTTTCTGAAAAACCCCATTTTGTTCGTCGGTACCACCCTAACTGGCAACACGCTCTTTTTAGTCCTGTACACCGTGCTGGGGGTTATGTCGCTCAACCCCTTACTGATTGCTGTTTTGCCCCAGACATGGGCGGATCAGGAATTTGTTGTGATTGCGATTGAAACGCTCATTCTGACGGTTATTTTTCTGCCTTTCGCCGATTATATACCTAAAAGTCTGGCGCTTATCCACCCCGACCGATTTCTGGAAGCTTTAGCAGTCCCTCTCTGGGTTATCTACAAAGCCATAGCGCCCATTGTTCGGGTATTGGTGGGCACCGCCCGCTTTTTTATCCGCTATATACTTGGCAAACGCAACCCCGAGATTCGGCCTGTTTTTGGTCTGACCGACCTGAACCACTATCTCCAGCAGCTAAACAACCAGAAGGCCGATACTACCGAAGAATCGGTTGAAGTCGATACCCAAATTTTCAACAACGCGATTGAGTTTCGTGACGTACGCGTGCGCGACTGTCTGGTGCCACGAACGGAAATTTCGGCCATTGATGTAGATGATACCGTCGAAGAATTACGTCAGGCATTTGAAGAAAGTGGCCACTCAAAGATTGTGATCTACCGGGATACGATCGATGATGTTATTGGCTACTGTCACGCACTGGCACTGTTCAAGAAGCCTGCAACTGTCGAAGAAATTATCACGCCGATTATTACTGTTCCCGAAACCATGCCCGCTCAGGATTTACTGCTCCGGTTTCTGTCGGAACGAAAGAGCCTGGCTCTGGTCGTTGATGAATTTGGCGGAACGGCGGGTATTGTAAGCGTTGAAGACATGGTCGAGCAGATTTTTGGTGAGATTCAGGATGAATACGACACCAATGAAGACTGGGTAGAACAACGACTTGATGAAAAAACCTGGTTATTAAGCGCCCGGCACGAAATTGACGATCTGAACAAAACCTACGGTTGGCACATTCCCGAAGGCAGTTACGATACGCTCGGCGGGCTGATTCTGGCAACGCACGAAGACGTTCCTCAAGTTGGCGAAGTCATTGAGTTTTCTCCCTTTACCTTTACCATCGTCTCGATGGATGGTACTCGAATTGACACGGTAAAAGTGCATTTGGGTCAGGAGTAAGTTGAATGAAGAATGGATAATGTAAAATGGACAATTGATAACCAGAACATTATACATTTTGCATTATCCATTCTTCATTATCAGGACAGATTGACTGAGTTTGCTTACTTTTGAGGCAATACTTTTCATTACTCCGTGGATTCAATACTTATTCAAAAAACTGTAGCACGGCATCTTCTGGCTGTGCAGGCTGTTCGCCTTAAGCCCAATGAGCCTTTTACCTGGAGTTCGGGCTGGAAATCTCCCATTTATTGCGATAACCGGGTTACGCTCGCTTATCCCGAAGTACGAACCTTTATCAAAAATGCCCTGGCCGATGCCATTCGAAAGCAATTTCCCAAGGCTGAGGTTATTGCCGGAGTCGCCACTGCCGGTATTCCGCAAGGTGCGCTGGTTGCCGATGTGCTGAACCTCCCCTATTGCTATGTTCGGCCTGAACCGAAAGCCCACGGCATGGGGAAACAGATTGAAGGACATCTGACAAGTGGGCAACGTGTCGTTGTTATCGAAGACTTGATTTCGACAGGGGGAAGTTCGCTAAAAGTGGTGAATGCACTTCGGGCAGCCGGAGCTGAAGTCTTGGGAATGGCCGCTATTTTCACTTATGGATTTCCGATTGCCAGTCAAAATTTCGAAGCGAAGAACGTGCCATTGATTTGTCTGAGTAATTACGATGCGCTGCTAGTGGAAGCGCAGGAGCTTGATTACATTCCGGCCGAAGCCATGGAATCACTAGCGGCCTGGCGTCAAAATCCAGCCCAATGGGGTCAGTAATTGAGAGATATATCAAGGTAAATTGACTCATATTTTGTATGACCCCTTCAGGGTCATATAAAATAGATATTATTGAAGCTAATTCTAAATTACCCCACTATGGCCATCGTAACCGCCCGAATTGAACGAACCCCTTACGAGACGCATCTCTCGACTGATTCGCAGGTAATTGTTGCCGATGAACCGAGCGACATGGGTGGCCAGGATCGGGGTATGCGACCGGGTGAATTGTTAGCCGGGTCATTGGCAACCTGCACCGTTATGACGTTGCGCATGTATGCCGACCGAAAAGGCTGGCCGCTCGATTCGGCGGTGGCACATGTCGAGTATTCCAATGATCCGATAACAAAACGCTCTCTTTTCGTTTTAAAGCTGATCTTGAATGGCAGTTTGAGCGAAGAACAACGAGCACGCCTTCTTGAAATGGCCGACCGCTGTCCGGTTCATCGGGCACTCCAGAATCCGATTGATTTTGAAACGATTTTGATTGAAGATCCCATAACTACAAACCTATAAGATTTTGGCAATCTTGTAGGTTTAACTCGCAAAACGCTATGAGTCAGGCTGAGCATAACTCAACTCCCGATATTACCAAGACGTACACCAACGGTGAAATTACGGTTGTCTGGAAGCCGGCCGTCTGCATTCACTCCAAAGTATGCTGGACGCAATTGATCGAGGTGTTCAATCCAAGAGAACGACCCTGGATTAAAATAGATGGTGCACCTACCGATCGCATTACCGAACAGGTAGACCGTTGCCCATCGAAAGCATTAAGCTATTTTCGAAACGATAGCCCGGTTAAAACAGAGGATATTCAGGCCGAAAGTTTAGTCGAACCGCTTCCCAATGGGCCGCTACTCGTGTACGGAAACCTGCGCGTAAAAGATGCCAGTGGTCACGAAACCCAGAAAAATAAAGTTACGGCCTTTTGCCGATGCGGAGCCAGTAGCAACAAACCTTATTGCGATGGCTCGCATCTCAAAATTGGCTTTACAGGCTGATTCCCAGCTAATAGGACGCAGATTTTTATGATTGTTAAGATTTAAAATATGATCTTAATAATCATAAAAATCTGCGTCCTATTACGATTTGGTCTTTGGTACCACTACAACTGGAGTGGCAATACCATTCAGATCGTACACAATTTTACCTTTCCGAATGGTCATTTCGCATTCCAACTTTTGCTTGCCTTCAATTTTATTGCCGGTATAATCGAAGAAACCGAAGTAACCCGAATCTCTGGCATCAAATTTCCCATTGCGGATTGTCAAAATAGCGACATCAGCTTCTGAGCCTATCGTAAGACTACCCAATTCAGGACGTCGGATAGCCTGGGCTGGATTCCAGGTACTTGCCTGAATCACACTACGCAAATCCATGCCCATCGCCATAAATTTCGACATCACATTAAGCATGTCTTTCATCGCATTGTTCATACTTCCCGTGTGAATATCAGTACTGATGGTGTTCGGGTAGAAACCGCTTTTCAAAGCTGGAATGGCCTGCGAAAACGCAAAACTGATGCCACCGTACCCGACATCGAAAAGGATTCCTTTTTTCTGGGCCTCCCAAACAAACGGTTTGATTTTACCCGTTTCTATATCCAGAATTGGCTCACGAGTTTTTAACTGGCCAAAGCAGTGGGTGTAGATATCGCCAGGACGGAGGTGTTTTGAGAACAATTCCTGAAGAGATAGCGTAGGAGTACTCCCACCAAAATCAATCATGACAGGCAGATCAGCCAGTTTACCCGCTTCAACGACGCGTTCGGTTGGTGTCCAATTGTAGCCACTGTAATGAGCGAGCTTAAAGCCCACTACATAATCAGGGTATTGTTTTGCCATAGCTGCCGTTTGAGTGGGATCCATGTCGTCTACGTTCTGCTCAAACTTACTGCCCCGCATACCGCTCCCCACAATATTCAGTAGTGCTAACACACGCGTTTGCGACCGATCGATGGTTTGTTTCTTGAACGTCTCAAAATCTCGCCAACCCGAACAACCCGCATCCACAATGGTCGTGACTCCGTTACGGAACGTGAATCCATCTGGCGGTAAGGCATTGGGGCCGTTGCTGTACGTTTGATCCAGATTAGTACCAAAAAATACGTGCGTGTGCATGTCGATCAGGCCGGGCGTCACATAAAGTCCCCTGGCATTAACTACCTGGATTGCTTCTTTGGGATCAAGATTCCGGCCTATTTGAACAATTTTGCTATCATTGATAGCGACGTCCATGATGCCATCAATCTTATTCTTGGGATCAATAACATGCCCGCCTTTAATCAGGATGCTATATGCCTGACCCAAAGACAAATGGCTTAATAAGACCGCGAACAGAAAAAAAACTATTTTTCTCATCAAGTCTGGCGCGAGTGTTGACTCGTGCCGGTTATAAAGCAAGCATTCGCTTGCGTCTAAAAAACAGTCACTACCCGCAAGCGAATGCTTGCTTTATAACCGGCACGAGTCAATACTCGCGCCAGCGTGCAGTTAAACGGAAGCTTTGGATAGTTCTTCTTTAATTCGTCTCGCAACGATTTTTTCCTGACCCGGCTTCATCATCCAGACAGTCACACTAATGTTGCTTGGACCTCCTCCACCCACTTCAATCGATGGATCGCCTTTGCGCAGTAATTCTTGTAGTTCTTTACCTGTAATACGAAGTTTAGCCGGGTCCCAGGCAATGCGAAGCGTTGGTGTGTGATTTCCTAGGGGGGGGAACATGGACTTCGGTTTTCACGCCAGCCACTCCTTTCACCGTGTTTTCGATATGAGCAGTGCCTTCTTCCCAGGTTTTCCAGACTTTAGCGTGGTCTTCATTGATGAATTTCTCAAGAGCCACATACATGCCAAAAATTTCCTCTTTATTGACTTTCATGCCCCGGCCAATATTGAATCCACGAGGAGGCATGTGCAAGCGAGCGGCTGAGATAATGTCTTTTTTACCCATCAGGATGCCCGCACTTTGTGGGCCCCGCATGGCTTTCCCGCCCGAGATAACCACAAAACTGAAGCCCATATCGTTGAAACGCCATAAATTCTCAACCGGAGGCACATCGGCAGCAATATCGATGGAGGTAGGAATGTTATGCTTTTTGCCCAGCGCTACCCACTCCTCGTGCATAATTTTGCCCTTATCGGCTTCGATATGCAAAAAGTGCATGAGTGCCGTTTTTTCGTTGATCGCCTTCTCCACATCTTCTGCCGTTTCGACCACGACAATTTTACAGCCGGTGTTCGTCAGCGCGTGGTTGTAGACGATGTCATGGGCTTTCTGACAGATCACTTCCGTTTTCATACCCGTACCTTCCAGATGCGGCAGTTTCTCCACTTTCTTCTGATCCATTCCGGTCAGAATACCCGCTAACCCGAGTGTCATACCTGCAAAAGCCCCCGACGTTACAACAGCTGCTTCGGAATGAACCAGTTGAGCAATTTTCTCCCCCACTTTATCCTGAATTTCGTCAAGCAGACAAAATTCTTTTGCTCCCCCATTAATAGCATCCAGCACTTCGTCATGCATGAGTGAGCCGGTCATGTAGGTTAGTGTGCCAGCCGCATTGATAAATGTTCTGATTCCCAATTCTTTGAACAAATCTCGCTTGGGAGCTGTCAAGGATTCAGCATCCACATCAACTGGAAGACCACCAGCCAATCCACCCAGCAATGGAACGCTTGATAAGCGCTTAATGAGTTTTCGTCTGCTTAACATAGAAGTAGTTGGTAAAAAAGGGAAGATTGGGTATTTGGTTCTTTGTGATGTCAGGTTCTCAAACCTGACAGTCCGAGTCAGCAATAGTGTCGGTTTTGAGAAACCGACACCACGACCACATTAGATGTACGCAATGCAATCCATCTCGACCAGCGACTCGCCGGGAACGCCCCCATAAACGGCTACCGTTGTCCGAACCGGAGGTTTACTACCAAACCGACCTTTGTAGACTTCATTCATGGCTTTATAGTCGTTTAGATCATGCAGGAATACAGTCACCTTCAGCACTTTTTCCATCGATGAGCCAGCGTTAATCAGTTCCTTTTCAAGTTCTTTCAGCACTTCGTCGGTATGCACTTTAATGTCACCTTCTTTGTGGTAACCTTTACCAGCCACAAATACGAGATTGCCCAATTTGGTAGAACCCGAGAACAGGGGCACATCATGCTGACTAACCACGTTGAACACCTCTTTTTCAGGAGTCGGTTCGGCCATTACTTTGGTTGTCGACCCTAAGCCAACGATCCCTGCAAACGAGGCAAATAGGCGTTTTAAACTAGATCTGCGTTGTGTTTCCATTGGAGAAATGATACAGCTATGTCTTTGATTTACTGAAATTTATGCTCTTATGGGTAAGATTGTGAACTCGTTAATCTACCCGAAATTCATCGAGTAGTAGCCATGCCCTCCCGCCCGCGCCATATTCGCCGAGAGGGATGATGCCTTTGTTGGTTGCCTGTATACGTATGTAGCGCGCCGGAGTCGGCGGAAACGTAGCGTTTACTGGATTAATGCCATTAATTGGGAACTGTGTTTGCTGATAAACCTCGCGAAATGTTTTACCATCTTCCGACACCGCAAAGCTGAGTGTATTGGGCGCCCACATGCGCTGCCAGTGATAGTTTAATAGGTGCGTGCCAATGCTGGAAATCGACATTGTACGTTGCAAATCGATCAGTATATCAGCGTCTTTTCCTTGAAAGCCAATCCATTCACCCGTATTGTATCGGCTAGTTCCAGCAACGCCATTTACGGCTACAAGCGGACTAGTTGGTCGATAATTGCCGGTTGGCTCTGTTGTAAAGGTGACGGGTTTTCCAGTTGATTTACTGATTGTCAGCGATTTTTGAAAAACCCGTCCTTGTGATTGTTTGTTGATGAAGGTAATTGCTTTTATAGTCTCAGTCTTTTCGATGTCAATTGGCTTCGTATACGTAATGCTGCTCAACGTTGGGGTTGTGCCATCAGTTGTGTAGCGAATCGTTGCATCGGGTAATGTGGTCGAAAGCCTTAGTTGCACCGAACCCGCTGGTGTAACGGTTACCGAATCGGTTAGCTCATCGAAACGGTTGGCGTACTGAATATTCAGGCGTTTTAACAGCCTCTCCTGTAAGCGAAGCCTGCGCAGAAAATCAGGATAATTACGATGCTCTCGTTGACTCCAGGCGATTTCGGCGACCGCAATAGCTCGCGGAAAAATCATATATTCTGCCTGTTGAGGGCTGTCCAGGTATTCACTCCAGGCCGTTCCCTGAACGCCTTTCAGATACACGGCTTCATCGGGAGTAAGATAGGCCGGAACAGGTTCGTAGCCATACACTTTACTTAAGGGCGTGTAGCCAGCAGCAGCTAATGGTTCTTCGGGATAGAGCGATTGATAGTAGTCGAAATAAACGTGGCTTTCGGGCGTCATGATGGCATTATGCTTTTGCTTTATGGCCTCAATACCGCCTTCAATCCCTCGCCAACTCATCACAGTTGCTCCGGGTGACAAGCCACCTTCCAGAATTTCATCCCAGCCAATCACCTGCCGACCTTTCTTATTTACATGTTGTTCGATACGTCGGATGAAATAACTCTGAAGCTCATCTTCGTCTTTCAGGTGTTCGCTTCGGATGCGAGCCTGGCATTTCGCGCAGGTTTTCCAGCGCGTTTTCGGACATTCATCTCCCCCGATATGGATGTAAGTCGATGGGAACAACGCAATCACATCATCCAGCACATCGTCCAGAAAAGCAAACGTACTGTCGTTGCCCGCGCAGAAAACCTCCTCAAAAACACCCCAAAACGTAGCCGCCTGATACGGGCCACCTGGTTGGCCATCGGGTTTCAGACAACCCAATTTCGGGTAAGCACTTAAAGCCGCCATAGCATGTCCCGGCATTTCAATTTCGGGAATGACCGTTATATGTCGCTGGGTGGCATACCGAACAATGTCGCGTACTTCGTCCTGCGTGTAATAGCCGCCATAGCGCTTGCCATCGAACCGATGAGGCAATTCTTTTTTATGACCAATCAGCGTTTCGGTCCGATAGGCTGCCTTCCGCTGTAATTCGGGGTACTTCTTAATCTCGATCCGCCAGCCCTGATCATCCGTCAGATGCCAGTGAAAGGTATTGAATTTAAACAGAGCCAACTCATCAATGTACTTTTTAACGAATGCTATCGGAAACAGATGTCGGCTGACATCGAGATGCATCCCTCGGTAAGCGAATCTTGGATAGTCCGTAATGTCGCAAGCCGGAACTACAGCCGATTTCGATTGTGAAAACAACTGAACTAGCGATTGAAGCCCGTAGAATAACCCAGCCTCATCGTGGCCAATCAGGCTAATTCCGCCCGTGCTAATCTGAAGCTGATAGCCTTCTGCCTGCGTAACCCGACTTTTATCAATTTTTAGATCGATGCTAGCCTTGGTCTTTTTTACCGATAGCGATACCCCCGTAGAGGCCCGAAGTTGCGCCTGAAACAACGACACAAATTGACCAGACACCCCAGCACCGGGTGAAATTCCGACCTGGGGAGCAAGTCGAAATTCACCCGCCCTCTGGCGATAGGTTACTGGTTCAGGAATCAGTCCGCTTTGAGCGAATAGGTTTCCTAAACTGAGGAGGAATAGGGCAATTTGTTTCATTTGAGATAGCCCCGCACCGGCGGACCCGCTGATTTTTAAGATAGCTAGGATTAAGGATGATCCTAAAAATCCGCCGGTCCGCCGATGCGGTTCAATTGTATGTCGGATTACTTATCCAGCCACATCTGCGTCAGAAAGGTATTATCTCCCTGCCGGGCAACGGCGCTTAAATAGTTCTCTTTATTCAGGTTTTCTTCTGTTGCAGGATAAAGCATCCGACGGAAGATTTTTCCTCCTGTAATGTTCCCCGTATAATTGTTAGGCACCAGAGCTGGATAACCCGTACGACGCCAATTCAAGAACACCTCCTGCGAATTCGGGAAAACCGATACCCAGAACTGCGTGTACAGTTGCTCCAGTTGCTGCGCCTGGGTTGCCGTGGGAACAAAAGCGTTAGCGGCAGCATATGCATCGAATGTTCGCCTGCGAAATCACGCCATCAGTACCAAACAACGACCATTGACGCATCGACGCTTTAAGTCCCAGATCATACAAGGCAGCAGGTGTCTTCGCCGTGTACCAACCCCGAATAGCGGCCTCGGCCAGATAGAAGTTAACCTCCGCATTCGTCAGCACTAACATTGGTGCGTTCAGCTTGAGAATTGTGTTCTGATTAGGCTCCGAGTACGTGACGAAATCAGACGGTTTGGTATTTGGAATTGTAGCCACCATCCCTTTCTGAATACTCACATCGGTACTTGGTTTGCCTCCAACGTACACAACTGAAAGAACAGGTAAACGAGGATCATTCGTTTTCTTTAGGTAATTGATAAACGTCTCGTGATATTTGCCACCCTCCGGATTGCTTATACCGTCGGCCTTCAGGTAATCGCTATTTAGCATCCAGTACGACAATGGATTCTGATTAATAACCTGACCTGAAGACAGATACGTAATTTTGGCCATATCGGCATCTTCGGTGATCAGGCTTCCGGCGATGGCTTTTTTCACCCAGGTTTCGGCCAGCGCCACATCGGGCTTGGTCATCCGCATACCCATACGTAACATGAGCGAGTAGGCGAACTTCTTCCATTTATTGATATCGCCCCCGTACATCAAATCAGCCGCACCATAAGTCGATTTTGTGGCATCGAACAAGGCAACCGCTTTTTCCAGCTCACTTAACAAGTCGGCGTAAATGTCCTTTTGTGGGTCATAAACCGGCTTAAAAATACTTTGGGTATACCCCTGTGCCGCCTGCTTGTACGGAATGTCACCGTATAAATCGGTGATTTTGGAGAAGCTATAAGCTCGCCATATTTTGGCAATGGCCAGTTTGTTCACCTGCAGCGGATCTTTTTCCAACGCCCGAATTACCTCACCAATTTCGTTGATCTCGTTTGGGTAGGCGTTCGTAAAAACGGTGTAGGGAGCCGTGCCCTGGTTGAAAATATATTTGGACCCCCAGCTCGCTACATCGTTATAGCTGGTCGTGTATTGCATCGTGCCCTGCAAACCCGTAATCATGTTACCGACAGCGTCATATTGCGCTTTGGTAAATACGAAATCGGCGCTAACCGTGCTGGATGCATCGGGGTTGATATTGAGTTCTTCCAGCCCTTTATCGCAACTCTGCAGTACGCAAAGTGCCAGGAGGCAATAGGTAATTTTATGGAATATAGTTTTCATGAATGTCGTCGTTAGAATTTTACGATGAGGTTCGCGCCATAACTTCTGGTACGGGGTAATCCTAAAGATTCAAAACCCTGATTCGAACTGTTGGTGAAGCTCTGCTCTGGATCGAAATTGTCGGTATTCTTGTAGAGTGTCAGGAGGTTACGAGCCACAAACGAGATACTCGCCGACTGTAATTTCACAAACTTCAGGGCGCTGGTCGGGATATTGTAGCTGAAAATGACCTGACGAAGCTTCACGAAACTGCCATCATGCAGGAACAGATCGGTGTAGTTTTTGTCATTGTCATAATACGTCCGTAAATCCCCTTTCGCGATTGTCCGACTATAAGCATCCCCTTTAGCCGTCACACCCGTTATCGTCAGCCCATTATCGCGTCCTGGCAGCGTTTGTTTCAACTTACCCATCCGGACAGCGTATACCTCCATGACGGAAAAGACTTTGTTACCGAACTTACCATCCAGCAAAATATTCAGCGAGAAGTTCTTGTATTTGAACTCATTCGTGAAACCCATTGTGAGCGGAGGCACCCCTTTGCCTAACTCCTGAAGAGCTGATTTCACGGCGTAACCTGTAGCCGGATCGTATACGATATTACCGTTGGCATCGCGCACTTTCGTGGTTCCAACAATAGAACCATAGGTACTTCCTTCGATCGAATTGATGTAAGCGTAGTTGTTTACCGTCGTTGCCATTTGAATCGAATTGATACCATCGGCCAGCTTCACAACTTTACTCTGGTTATAAGCCACATTGTAACTCAGATTCCAGCCGAAGTTCGACGTGCGGATAGGCGTTACGGTTACCAGTGCCTCAATACCCCGGTTGTTAAGCTTACCGACATTCAGGTAAACCGAGTTATACCCCGACGTAGGCGAAGTGCTCGTTTGCACAATATCGTTGCTAGTGGCCCGGTTGTAATAGGTCAGATCAAGGCCAACTTTCTTATTGAAAAACTGTAAATCGATACCCGCTTCAAATGTCGTTGACGTTAGTGGTCTCAATCCTGCGTTGGTTAAGCCTGAACTAGTTGTCAGGTTAGTCGTCACGTTCTGAAGCGGTTGTCCAGAACTTGGAATCATCGAATAAGTCAGATTAACGACGTACGGATCAGGCGTTGCGCCACCCACCTGTGCCCATGAAGCACGAACTTTGGCATAATCAACCAGGCGGGGCAATTGGAACGCTTGCGACAGGACGAAGCTACCTCCTACAGATGGGTAAAAAATGGTGTTGTTCTGCGGACTCAGGGTTGAGAACCAATCCTGCCGTCCGGTCGCCGTTAAGAACGCAATCCCCTTATAATCAAAGTCAACCGAGCCGAATACTGAGTTTGTCCTGGTGTGTTGGTTGAGCGGTATGGTGCTCGACGTAGCCAGGTTTGTTGAGCTATAGAAGAAAGGAATCGTAAACGTTGCTCCCGATAAATTCAACTGGTTATAGCTGAAATTCCGTTGGTTCATCCCCGCCAGTGCCGAAAAGCCAAAGTGCCCAAATGTTGTGTTGTAATTTGCCGTGAGCATACTGTTGGTTTCGCTCACATCAGTTTTCAACTGATTGAACTGACCGTTCGGGACATAGCGCGTTCCTGTTGGCAGAATGTATCGGTAGTTGTAATTATAAAAATCCCGGCTTACGGTACCTTTCACTGATAAGTTTTTCAGGATTTTGTACGTCAGCCCCAACTGACCAATAAAGCGGTTTTTGCTGTCGTCCTGCTGGTATTTGTTAACAACGAAGTAGCTGTTAGATGCAATGTCGGCATCGTTCCAGGCAATTTCAGTACCATTGGCATCATAGCCAGGGCTCAACCACCGGATGTCGGACGTATTTCCAATCATGTAAGGCGTCCAGTTCGGGTTGCCAAGGGCATCACCGGCACCGGTTTTATTATGCCCGTTTTCCAGCGTGTATTGCGCCACGGCTTCCAGCGAAATCTTATCCCCGAATGACCCATTAATGTTCAGGTTACCGGTTTTCCGTTTGTAAGTGTTTGTTGGCAGAATCCCTTTGGCATCCAGATCAGATAGCGAGAAACGATAGTTAACTTTCTCATTACCACCCGTAAAAGCCAACGTATTCGTAAAGGTTTTACCAGTCTGATAGAAGTTTTTGATGTTGTCTTTCTGCGCAATATAAGGGTGCGTCAATCCATCGGCACCGACAAAGTCAGAACCATCAATTTTAGCGCCCCACGAACGGCGTCCCCAGGCAATAGCCTGTGCCTGTGTAGTTGGCTTAGTCGCGTTGTCGCCCTGGCCATATTCGTACTGCCAATCGGGGAATACCGCTGCATTTTCCATCGTGAATGTCGAGTTGTACTCCACACCGATGCCGCGCTGCGCTCTCCCTTTTTTCGTTGTGATCAGGATAACCCCGTTGGCCGCCCGCGAACCGTATAAAGCCGCAGCCGTGCCTCCTTTTAAAACGCTAATCGACTCAATATCATCCGGGTTAATGCCAGCGATACCATCGCCCCGGTCAACGTTACCCTGGCCACCATTCGTAGTGGCAGCGCCACCAGGTACCGTGTTGTCAATCGGCATACCGTTAATTACGTACAGTGGCTGGTTATCACCGGTCAACGAACCGTTGCCCCGAATGATGATTCGGCTGGAACCGCCAGGGCCGGTTGAGAGACCCGTTGCGTTGACACCCGCAATTTTCCCCGAAAGTGCGTTTGCTACGTTGTTCTCTCTAGCTTGCGTAAACTCCGATCCTTTTACTTCGGTCACTGAGTAACCCAGTGCTTTCTTATCTTTTGTAATCCCCAACGCCGTTACAACAACTTCGCCCAGTTGGGTAGCGTCTTCTTTCAGGCTCACATCAACTACGGAGCGGCCGTTTACGGTAATTTCCTGAGCCACAAATCCGATGTACGAAAAAATCAGTGTGGCCTGCGGACTCGACACATTAATCGAATACTTTCCCTGACTGTCGCTGACAGTTCCTTTCGTAGACCCTTTCTCAACAATCGTTACACCGGGTAGCGTAGCGCCATCGCCAGTATTCGTCACTTTCCCCGAAATCGTTTGTGCGAAGGCAGGCACACTCAACAACCAGAGCATTGTGAGCAGCTTACTTAAATGAGTAGGCCAGCGTAGTAAAATACGATCCATAGTTTATGATTAATTAGTTAAGTTAAGAATACCTGGGATGCAGTTTTGCAAATTTTGCAATCTTTCAATGCAATTCTTGCGCAATATAGCCGCCGATATTGCAACTTTGCAAATAATATTTCACCTATATGGCCAAAACCTAAATATTCTATGCAAAAAGTACATTTTTCAGTTGCTTTATGCGGCATAATCGGAGTTTTTGCAAAGAGCGTTGCAATAAATCAGCAACTAGTTCTTAAGCTGTTGGTTGATCAATTTGTGAATAGGTAAGATTTTGCCCTTATTTTGCTTTCTGTGTTAAGTAACCGAACGTAACATTCTCTTATGTCAATTGCTTTTTTAAAGGAGGAACGTAAAGATTTAATAATCAATCAATTAAATCTTCATACGCGAATCAATCTGACCGATTTGGCTGTTACGCTAAACGTATCTGAAGACACCGTCCGACGCGATATAAATGACCTGGCCGACGAAGGGAAGCTGATTAAAATTCGTGGGGGCGCCATGTCGAAGGCGTACCATCACTCCTCGCAGTTGCAGGAAACGTATGCACACCAGAGCAAACGGATTATTGGCGAGAAGGCACTTACGCTCCTGCGCGATGGCATGCTGATTCTAATGGGTGGCGGCACAACGATCCGGGAGTTCATCAAGATGATTCCGGCGGACCTAAAAGCAACCTTTATTACGGTTAACCCCCTCACTGCCGTTGAGTTACTGGACAAACCCAATCTGGAGATCATTATGATTGGCGGGCAAATTTCCCGCTACAGCCAGATGAGTGTAGGGGGCGAAGTGTACCAGCGTCTATCAGAATTACGCGTCGATCTGTGCATTATGGGAACCAATGCCATCGACGCCAAAGAGGGGCTGACCGATTCGGATTGGGAAACGGTACAAGCCAAGAAGACGATGATTCGGGCTGCGGAAAAGATTGTCATTCTGGCCATTTCCGAAAAGATGAACAGCGTTATGCGCATGAAAGTGGCCGATTTGGGCCAGATCGATTATCTGATCACCGAGCTACCTGCCGATTCTCCGCAATTGTCGCCCTACCGGTCGGGAAAAACCGAGGTCTTGTAAAATCACTAACAAGTAGTCCTAAACATACCCGATACCACTTGCCATTCAGCCTAAATTTTCTCCGTATCACACGGATGAGTTGCATCAATAGGGTACTATTTCCGTATTTACAGGCGTTTTCTATTTAACGACCTGATCCGGCCAACGCTGTGTCGGCTGGTTTCTATAATGACGCTTATCAATCGATTATTTTCCGCTTTTTCCCGCAGTTCGGCAAAGCAGGAGCCAGTATCCCCTATTGTTGCGGTTATGCCCGTATCTGCTCCTTTGGATACTCCCCTTCTGAACCAGTCAGAACCTGAATTTCCGTTAAATTCCTATAGTACAACTGCGCCATTACCCGCCTGGCTAGCTGATGAAGAGAGTTTGCGCGATGAGGGTGTGCTTTTTGGTCTCTCAGATGCTCGACCCGATGGCAAAGTCGCCCAAATTCGGGCCTATTTTGGCCAACAAGCAGCCCCGCTGGAGGAACAGGTCGAGCATTACACCGACAAGATTGGCGAACTCAATCTGTTAATCGAACAGCGGGAAAACCGTATCACAGGTCTTCGTGATCAAAGTAGCGATCTACGCGACGCCCAAACAGCCCAGCATAATCTGATCCGGCATAGTGCAAGTCTGATTTTATCGCTTGTGTTGTGTGTTGGCAATTTTTACCTGATCGACGAAACTCTGCGCCCCACATTTCCCAATCGATGGATTGCGGTCGGTGTTTTTATGGCGGGCATGTTCAATTTGTTTGGGCGAACATCGTTTTTTTACGAAACCGATTCTCGTTTAACCGGTCGACGACTGATCGAAGAGTTTGGCTTACCACTTGCCACGTCGCTTTTTATTCTCGTTCAGGCCTTACAGACCCAATCGCTCTCTCAAGCCGTTGGCTTATTTGTGTTTGTGTTCTTTCTCTTCCTTTTAGCCGGAAAGCTCCTCTTAAGTACGCTGACGGCGCTTCAGACCGATCTGTTAGCTATTCAGCACAATCACCAATTAGCTATTAATAAAAAGCAGAATATCCCTGCCTGGGAAGGCGAGATTGAGCGCCTGAATCGGGAAATTGATGCCATCCGGACGAAGAAGTGGCCTATTGTAACAGCCCTAAATCATACCCAGGCCGAACAGACCCGTTTGAACACTCAACGCGATGGGCTTGTTAACTTATTTATTAGTGAGTTTGAGCTCGCCCGCAGCCTCCGTGATCGTTTGACCACGCAGCAGCGGGAAGCGATGTTTAATGAGTTGTAGTACGGATTATGTTGCCCTGTTTTCCTAGTTGAAAAAGCACAACGTATTTCTCTACAACTTCCTAACAATACAACTTGACTATTTATGGAACCAACCAATAATCCCGACTTTCAACACGGCTATACCAGCGGTGTGGAAGGCGTAAATCGGGAAACATACGAAGGATATTTGTCCAGTCAGATTAATACAGACTGGCTTTCTGAGCGAATTCAGGAAAAACGAACCGAACTAGCCAACACCGAACGGCAGTTAACCGAAACGACCGATGCCAACCGCACAGCTTTTGCTACGCTACAGGCGCATACAGTTCAGGTAGAACGGTTAGCCAAACAAATCAGCCAGCACGAGGCCGACCGGAAGACGCTGGAAACGGAACGGGATACACTACTCGAACGCCGAACCAAGGCCGCTCCCGATTACTCGCTTCTGGCAGGAATTCTGTTCCTCATCGCCGGTACCTCATTTTTGGCGGGTGATTTAATTATCTCCCATGAAATTGTGGCCTATGCGCTTAACATCCGCAACACCAACGAAGCCTGGGCCTTTGCCGTCGGATTAGCGATGGTGTCCATTCTGTTAAAGCCTGCTTATGATCGACTGATCGAGCAACCTTACCAGGAGGACCCGGTAAAAAACGGGCAGAGATACGGACGTTTTAAAATGGCGCTGGCCGTATTTTCGGTGCTGACATTAGCCGTACTAGGCTGGTTTCGGTATGAAGCTTATCGTACCGACCAACTCAAGTCGGCCATTAACAAATCTGTTCGTCAACTTCAACTGAATACCGATCCAACTGCTGCAACACAAACCCTTAGTCCATCGACGCTCAACCAAATTGAAAAACAACTGGGCCAGTCGAGTGAGCTAAATTTAGCCCTAGTCAATAGCCCGTGGGCACTTTTATCGTTTGTATTGAGTGGCATTTTGTTCGCACTGGCCGGGGCCGTTTGTCTGGGTATTGCATTGCCGGTTTTGTCTGCGTTCTGGTTTAGATGGTTGCAGGCCGATATAAAGCTCTGGAAATTACGCCGTCGCCTGAAACGAGTTGATCAGCAAATTGCCCCGCTTGAAGCTCAGTTTGCGGAGCAGCTTACGCAGCAAAACGTACTGCAACATAACCTTGATTTATTGCCTAGCCTTACAGAGTTGAAGGAACAACGGCAGACTATAAATGCTGATTTGAACGAGTTGTTTGCTGAACTAAAACTGGCCCAAACCGATAGTCGTATCAGCAATTTCAACGACGGCTATGGTCAGGGAGAAGCTACACGCACTGTCTTGAGTGCCGAAGAACAGCGGCAACTACGGAAAGAGATGCTGTCACTTCAGAACAACAACAGAAAGCGAACCGATGAATCTCGTCCGAATGGCGCTTCGCCTACTAACGGAACGAATGGTAAGCCACAGACGCTCAGACCCTATCAAACTGTTCGGAAGTTTCTTTCTGACGAGTTATAAGGAGAAGGCAGCTACTGTTTTGACCTATTTCTTCGCCGAGTACCTGACTATGGAGAATACGCTCGATCATCAACAAATTCAGGATTTTATTCAACAGGGATTTGTCCGCATTGACCGGGCGTTCTCCACAAGCCTGGCCGAAGCGTGCCGGACTATACTTTGGGCGGATACGGGTTGCGATCCGAACGATCCAACTACCTGGACTAGCCCCGTTATTCGGCTTGGTAATTACGATCAGGAACCATTTCGACAGGCAGCCAATACACCCCGCTTACTGAATGCGTTCGATCAATTGGTTGGTCCGGGCCAATGGCAGCCCCTAACTAGCCTGGGTACGTTTCCTATTCGTTTTCCCAGCCCCGTCGATCCGGCTGATACAGGCTGGCACATCGACGTAAGTTTTGCCATGGAAGACGACGACCCGACTGACTTTCTGTCCTGGCGGGCTAATGTAGTTTCGAAAGGGAGATCGCTATTGATGCTGTTTCTGTTCTCGACAATCACCGAAAATGATGCCCCAACACGTATTCGGGTTGGCTCGCATGTTGATATCGCCCGTCAATTGGAGCCCGCTGGCGAAGTGGGATTGTCTTTGCGCGAACTGGCCGCCAACGGATTTGACGAAACAGCTGACCTACCCGAAGTACTGGCGACCGGCGAAGCAGGCACTGTTTATTTATGCCATCCGTTTCTAGTTCATGCAGCTCAGCCACATCACGGCATCCATCCACGCTTTTTGGCTCAACCACCGCTCCTACCGGCTCATCCTTTTCAACTAGAGCGAGCAAACGGCCATTATTCGCCGGTTGAGCAAGCCATTCGTCTAGCATTGCGATTAGCCTAAGAATTCAAAACACAATTTTTCTGGATCGTCACTGTCAATCTGACGAAAGCCGTTTTTAACCAGCACGCCAATAGAAGCCTGATTGTCAGGTAATGTATGGGCAATAATTCGCTTTACGCCTGCTTGCTGCCAGGCATGTTTACTGAGCGTTGCAACCACTTCGGTAGCAATTCCCTGACGTCGCCACTCGTGGGAAACTGAATAACCAATTTCCAGTAACCCGCTTGAATCTGGCGGTCCAAAGTAACCACCACTAGCAACCAAAGTTGCAGGAGTTGATGCCGTCGGATACGCAATCACATACCAGGCATACCAACCGAGAGCCTCTTCGCCACCAGCTAAAAGTTGATCCAGAAAAAACTGCATAGCTCCCTGATCATATTCACCTGGAGGCCAATCAGCAGGAATAGCCACATTCAGGGAGTGCGCAAGTCGCTGGTTACTAATTAACTCTGACTGCAATAGACTTGGTGAAGCTGCTACGAAAAGTAAGCGGGGTGAGTACAGAAAATGCGAATTCATACACTTAATCTACATTAATTTTTGACTTGTCATGGTTATTCTACGTCTAAACCTATCTACATGCCAATAAGTCTCGATATATCCTTCTAGATTTGTGTCGTGTATTTCCGAAAAATAACTGCAACTCTTTTCCGGGGATTTCTATTAGATCGTATTTAAGTTTTCTTAATAATCTTTTTTGTCATTTCGACGTCAGGAGAAATCTCAAGTTCGCGTATTAATCAAGCTTGAGATTTCTCCTGACGTCGAAATGACAAAAAAGATAAGTGATTTCTATAGAAACAAAAGGTTGAACAGACTCCAGATTAACGTATAATGAAGTCAGTAAAGTTTTATATTGTTGATGTTTTCGCTTCTCAAAAATATCAGGGTAATCAGTTAGCTGTTTTTCTGGATCTGGAAGATTCACTTTCTCAAAAAGAAATGCAGCAAATTACGAAAGAAATTAATTTTGCTGAGTCGGCTTTTATTAAAGAGAATAAAAACAATGAACGCTTTATTGTAAAAATATTTACGCCCGAATACGAAGTTCCATTTGCGGGTCACCCGTCACTCGGCACCAGCTATATCATAGCTAAATTTATTTTACCAAAAGCTATCCCTAACTTAGTCCTTGAATTAGCCCATAGCGATATCGACATTACCATCTTCAATCCTGAAAATCTGGATGATAGCTTATTTTTTATGCGCCAGGCACAGCCTGAATTTAGGGATACCTTTACAAGAGAAGAAGTTTCTGAAGGCCTCAGAATCAGCCTGAACGACATTGACACAAGCTTTCCTATTCAGGAAATAAGCACTGGGCTTCCGTATATCCTTATTCCGCTCACCAGCTTGGCGGCTATGGAACGCCTTAGCCTCACGTTTGACTCATTAAAAGAGTTTTTAGTTTTCCGAAATCGATACCGAACCAACAGCCTGACAGGCCATACTACCTCTCTATTTTTCTTCACCAAAGAAACGTATGAATCAGGTAATACCTACAATACCAGAATGTTATTACTTGAAAATAATAAGCTAACCGAAGATGCAGCAACTGGTAGTGCCAACGGCTGTTTTCTAGCTTATTTATTAGCCCATATGAGTCCCCAAATTAACGTAACTGTAGAACAGGGTTTTCAAATTGAACGAAAATCATATTTGTACCTTGATGGAAAAATTTCGGGCGGTAATTATCAACTAAATGTGGGAGGGCGAAATAAATTAATCTCAGAAGGAGTTTGGTATATTTAGCAAAAGAAAGGCAAAATCACATTAACTCTCAACCCTCCTAGTATCAACTTTTTCGTATTACTTATGGCCAATGAGCTTTTTAACCGCCGAGATGTTTTAGCCTATTTTATCGTCGCTGCAGTCGGTGCATCCGTGCAACTAATAGCTGGAAGCGTACTCCAGGATTGGTTTCAGGTTACCTACCAGCAAGCTTTATTTATAGGATATATCATCGCTTTTCTGGCGGGCTTTTTCCTAACTAAGCTTTTTGCCTTCAACGCGAAAAACTCAGCAAAGACACAACGGGAAGCAGTCAAATTTACGCTTGTATCCATTCTCTCCTGCCTGATAACTGTTTATGGAGCGTCTTTCCTAAATGACTATTCAACGGCAGCAATTGGGACCCATACCATTATCATTCCTTTCTCGGTAAAAGAAGTTAATCTGAATAAATTCATGTCGCAGATTGCCGGTATGGGGCTTAGCTTCTTAAGCAATTATATACTTCACAAACGCTTCACATTCGCGAATACCGGTTTCTATGAAAAGCTAAAAGCCTTACTCAACTTATAAGCTTTGTTATACACAATTTGATTTTTTATTCTCACTTGGTTAAAACCCGGCGCAAAAACACAGAATAAACGAACTGCGCCGGGTTTTAACCCGGCGAATATGAAAAAACTTAGTCAACTTAATAAACACTCGTTCCGAAAATCCCTGGTGAATGAACGATCAATACAATATTTAAAAACTATCAAAAAAGTAAGAATAAAATATACTTTATATTACACAAATAATCTATTCGTAAAAAATAGTATAAATACATATCTATTTATATAGGAAACTGTTGTACCTTGAATTTTCAACACCAACATGTTCCTATGCCTACTCTCTACTTAAAAAAAGCTAGACATTCGTCTATTCAATTCCTTTGCATAGTTATCAGTTTAAGCCTGGCTACGCCTTCCTTTCTGCTAGCTCAACTGATTAAACCGCGTGCCGTTCTGTGTGGTACTGAAAACTTGACGGCCGACGAACGAAAGGATCTTGAAGCGGAAGCAGCGTTGGCGCTCCGCTTGAAAAAAGCCTCAGGAGCACTCTTCACCACCATTACTTATATCCCCATCCGACCACACATAATCCGCAAATCGGATGGTACGGGCGGCTATACAATGGCTAGTCTTAACAATGTAATGGCGCTCACCAACAAGTATTATCTTCAGAATGGTAACGGTATCCAGTTCTATTTTTCAGGCACCACCCCCGACTATATAAATAACGACGCCCTGTATAATCAGTACCGGCAAAATACAGATGATGCCACGGTAGCCCCATACGATGTAACGAATGCATTGAACCAATACTATGTCCATCAGTTCGATAATGGGAATCTGGGAGGTTACGCCCGATTTCCATCGAACGATGTAGCCTCTACCCGTACAATCATTCTCGATGAAAATTATGACGATGATATGGGCAATCGGTTAGTGCCACACGAACTAGGCCATACGTTTAATCTGCTACATACCTTCGAATCGGCCTATGGCTATGAGCGGGTGACTCGGGGCAGTGGAGCAAACTGTACCACAACAGGCGATTTAATCTGTGATACGCCAGCCGATCCTTATGGGCGATACGCTGCTGCAACCAGTTCCTGCGTTTCTGGATGCCCATCTAGCTATACCTGTTCATTTACCGACGATCAGGGAAATCTGTATTCCCCTTTACCAACGAATATTATGTCCTACTATTACCCCTGTACGCATGACTTTACGACCGGACAATATGATCGGATTCAGGCCGGACTAGCTACCCGTCAAAGCCACACCGCTTATACCCTCAATGCGCCCCCTACAAGTATGGTAGCCCCTTCCAATGTAGTAGCCAGCATACTGAGTAATCAAATAGTAATAACCTGGCAGGATAACGCTAGCAATGAAATGGGCTACTTCATCGAACGATCCACATCACCAACAGCAGGATTCGCTCCGATAGGCGGTGTAGAGCCTAATGTAACAACATTCACCGATGTATCCTTTGATTCCCGGACTACCTATTATTATCGTATTAAGGCATCTAATACCACTACAGGCAGTATCAGTACAACGGCGTCTATAGTTGCGCCCGATTGCCTTCCTAGCTTCTCTGACGATGGATGCCCTTTTTCAATTAACATAACTGGTGTAACTGTTAACAACAAAGTTTTAAGTCAAAGTTCAGGTTGTTCATCTGGTACGAATAGCTACTATACCTCATTTACAGGCGTTAGTGGAACAGTCGTAGCGGGACAATCAGTCTCGTTTACTGTCACAAAAGGCACAACGAATACGATGGGTAGTTCTATTTGGGTTGACGTAAACAATAATCATGTTTTTGAAACCAGCGAACGGCTATATCAAATGTCAGCAGCCGATAAGGCAGCTACATTTTCAGGCACGTTGACTATACCAATCAGTACTACGGCAAGTACAGTTGTTATGCGCATCGTAGCTGCCTTTTCAACAATTCCGGGAGACCCATGTGGTAGTTATGATTACGGAGAGACAGAAGACTATATCTTAGTTGTACAGCAACCTTGTAGTCCACCTGTTGCCAGTCTGAACGGAACAACGACTATCACAGCTGGGCAAACGGCAACCCTTACAGTCACATTAACTGGTAGCAGCCCTTTTTCATTAACAGTGAATACCAGTAATAGCTCACCGATCACATTCACAGGCATTACGGCCTCTCCATTTGCTTTCACTGTGACTCCTGCAGCCAGCACAACGTATACACTCACTAAAGTTGTTAATGCTTGTGCAACTGGTACAGTTAGTGGTATCGCTGTAGTTACGGTCAATTCCTGCACAACTATGTACACACTCAAAATCGGTTCCTGGAACGACCCTACCGTCTGGTCGTGCAATCGCTTACCCACCCAAACCGATTTAGTTACGGTTGGTCATCAGGTTACAATTCCCAATGGATTTATAGCCAAAGCGTTGCAGGTAAACTACACGGGTGGTGGCCAACTTGCCATTAATCCAACCGGTCAGCTACTCTTTCAGCCGTAAGAACTTAGAAAGAAACTATAAGACAATACCTGCCAGCAAACCACCTAAAATCAGTACGTAAGGCGGAATCTTGCTGTACAATAGCAATCCTATCGTCACTAATACCACAACTACCGATGGCCAATGTGGTGCCATTGGTTCAAAAAGTGCGATGGCTGCGGCAGCCGTTAATCCTGTGCTGGCGGCATTGATTCCCCCCAGGGAGGCACGTACAACCCGATACCGTTTGAGCTGCTCCCAGAAACGATACACAAAGAAGATAAGAAACGTACCGGGCAGGAAAATCCCAACTGTTGACACTAAACTGCCCCATAGTTGGCCGTGTACACCTGCATCACGCATGGACAGTGCTCCAATGTAGGAGGCAAACGAAAATACAGGCCCTGGTACAGCCTGTACGAGACCAAGGCCAGACAAAAACTCCTCGCGGGTCAGATAATGCTTGAAAGCCACGAACTCATTATAGAGCATGGGTGTCAACACCTGTCCTCCGCCAAAGACAAAGCTGCCGTTCCGATAAAAGTTCTCGAATAACCGAACGGGTAAAGCGTGGGTGATGGCGCCCATTCCAGCCGCTAAAACAAATACGCCTAACCACAGAAAAAAATTAGCCCATTGAACACGCAATGGCTTTTTCTCCATTCGTTCCTGCTTCTCATAAGTCAGCGCAGTGGTAAGGCCGCCAATGGCAATAACAATTGGTGTCATAACTGGCGATCGAAAAACATAGCCAACCAACGCTGCCGTAATTGCAAGCGCCAGACTCACTTTATCCTGAATAACCTTTTGCCCGATTCTGTACCCGGCGACTATCATAAAGCCAACGGCCATTGGCTGAATAAACCGGGCAAACTGGAGCGAAAGATGATGACGTTCCAGGTAAGAAATTCCGATTCCGGCCGCTGTCATGATTAATACAGCAGGCAGAATCCAGATGGTAACGGTCAGGTAAGCCAGATTTGGACCGCCAATTTTAAAACCTAAAGCGGTGATGGTTTGGGTGGAAGTTGGCCCCGGCAACACTTGCCCAAGGGCATTTAGCTCCAGCAGTTCTTCTTCCGTCAGGTAGCGCCTTTTCTTTACCAGACGGTCGTAGAACATGGCCAGGTGCACCTGCGGACCACCAAACGTCGTGAGGGCAAGAATCAGCACATCTTTCAGGAAGATGATGTACCGGATTCGGCGCACGGGTTTAGCAGTCGTTAGATAAGGCAACATGGTTGAGGGTCAGGAGTGGTCAACTGTGGTCAGAAATAGTCAGAGGTGGTCAGAAATAGTCAAGTGTCGAAATACCAGGCAATTCTCACCTATTCCTGACAACACTTGACTACTTCTGACTCATCAATGACTATTTCTTTTTTAGTCCTAATTCCATCAACCGCTCATCCAGAAATTCCCCAGCTGTCATGTCGACATATAGTTTGGGGTGTTGCGTATCAATACAGCTTTCCAGACTAGTAAGATTCATGTCAGCCCGTGGGTGCATAAAAAACGGAATGGAGTAGCGCGACTGGTTCATTTTTTCACGGGGGGGGGTTCACAACCTGGTGAATCGTCGACTTCAATTTGTGGTTTGTAAGCCGATCGAGCATATCTCCCACGTTAACCACAACCTGATCGGGCAGCGCCGTAATGCCAATCCATTTCCCATCGCGACGCAGTACTTCCAGGCCATCTGCCGAAGCCCCCATCAACAATGTAATCAGATTGATATCGCCATGAGCAGCCGCTCGTACAGCACCATCAGGCGTCGTGTCGGGATCAAGCGGGAAGTAATGGAGAGCCCGCAGAATGCTGTCGCCGTTCCGAACTTTATCATCAAAATACGTTTCGGGTAACTCCAGATACAGGGCAATGGCTCGCAATAATTGCTTGCCTGCGTTCTCGAGTGTTCGGTAAGCGGTCAGCGTTGCTTCCCCAAATTCGGGCGATTCCTCAGGAATCACATTGGCAGGCATATCGCCTTCTGGCTCAGGTTGACCGATGTGGTAAAACTCCTTTAAATCAGCGACTTTAAAGCCTTTCGCAGTTTCTTTCCCTTTGCCAATATAGCCGCGCTGGCCGTTGAGCTCGGGGTGTTCGTATTTTTGCTTCACACTATCCGGCAAAGAAAAGAATGCTTGTGCTGAGCTATATAATTTTTTCGTCAACTCATCGGTCAGGCCGTGGTTCCGAATGGCCACAAATCCAATCTGATTAAATGCCCGGCCTAAATCCTGCACGAATTTAGCTTTACGGTCAGGATCGCCTGAGGTGAAATCCGCCAAATCCAATGACGGAATTTCATTGTATAATTCTTCTGCTAACATAGACGAAAACTATTTTCACAAAAATACAAAAGCTAAAGGTTAAAAAGTTATAAAGTCATAAAGTTGTAGAGTTGGTTAATACGCCCATGGACTCTACAACTTTATGACTTTATAACTTTTTAACCCTATTACTCTTTCGGTTAGGCGCCGAAATTCTTGCTTGCTTTATTCCAGTCAATTACGTTCCAGAAAGCGGTAACATAGTCAGGGCGACGGTTCTGGTACTTCAGATAATAAGCATGTTCCCAAACGTCAAGGCCCAGAACAGGTGTACCTTTTTTCTCGGCCAGCGCCATCAGTGGATTGTCCTGATTCGGTGTCGAAATGATTTCAACCTCGTTACCATTTTTGATCAACCATACCCAGCCTGAACCAAAACGACCGGTGGCAGCCTTAGCCCATTCCGTTTTAAAATTGTCGAACGAGGTATATTTCTTATTAATCGCATCGGCCAGAGCGCCTTTTGGTGCGCCACCAGCATTAGGGCCCATAATATTCCAGAAGAACGTGTGATTCCAATGACCACCGGCATTGTTACGCACAGCGGCTGGGGTACTGGTTGTTACGCTTTTCACCAGAGCCTCAATATCCATCTTCGCCATGTCGGTTCCGGCAACCGCTTTATTCAGGTTGTCCACATAAGCTTTGTGGTGCTTACCGTGGTGAATCTCCATGGTCATTTTATCGATATGTGGCTCAAGTGCGCCCGTGTCGTAAGGGAGTGGCGGCAACTTAAACGGTCCCTCTGCCTGAGCAGGTGCAAATCCAAGAGAACGGAAGGCTATCAAGCTGGCTGAAGTACCGAATGCCAGTTTCAAAAACTCGGAGCGATTCATGCGAATGATTGGTTTTGGGAAAACAAAAAACGTCTGCGACCACAAGTGCCGTTAAACAAAACCCCACAAATGGGCGAATGTTCAACAACGAACGGTCACAGACGCAAAGAAACGAGTTTTTGTCTCCCCTAGGCTATCGGAGCCAGAGATTATTCATAGGCAATCCGGCTCAGAATACTCCGACCAAGGGTTACCTCATCGGCATATTCGAGATCGCCCCCGATGGGAACTCCCCGGGCAATAGTCGAAATTTTAAGATTAAACGGCTTGAGTTTCTTTTGCAGATAAAAAGCCGTTGTGTCACCTTCCATAGTGGGGCTAATGGCCAGAATAATTTCACGAACGTGTTCACCTTCTGGCCCACGTAAACGAGCCATGAGCGAGTCAATTTGCAAATCGCTTGGCCCGATTCCTTCAACGGGAGAGATGATTCCTCCCAGCACATGATATAGACCCTTAAACTGGGCTGTGTTCTCAATCGCAAGTACGTCGCGCGTGTCTTCTACAACGCAAATCAAGGATTGATCGCGTTTATGGCTGGCGCAAATGGTGCACAGATCGTGGTCTGACAGGTTATGGCACTTCTGACAATATTTGACCTTCGTTCGCATGGCCGTTAAACTCTGGGCCAGCAACTCGGTTTGGTCTTCGTCACGTTTAAGCAGATGCAATACCAGCCGGAGTGCGGTTTTTTTCCCAATTCCCGGCAGTTTCGACACCTCGTTAACCGCTTCTTCTATTAGTTTGGAGGGGTATTCCAAGAGTTTGTTGTTTAATGAATAATGTACAGTGAGTAATGTATAATGAGCTAAACCATTCTACAGTATACATTATCCATTCAATTCAGGACTTCAGCCGAGATGCCTCGTCGGCAGATCTCATTACGCATTGGGACAAGTTCTTCCCATGAACCGTTTTTAACAGAGCACTTCCCTTTGTAGTGGATCAGGAGTGTGCATTGCTCAGCCTGTTCGGGGGTGTGTTCACAAACGTCGATCAGGGTATCAATGACGTGTTCAAACGTATTGACATCATCATTGAAAACCACGAGGTTATGAACGTCGGTTTCAACTACTTCATCGAGTACATGTACGTCGGTCGACCAGTCGTTTTCTTCAAAAGGTTGCATGGGATCGAAAAGCGTGTTTACTTAGCAAATTTACGGAAAAATGGGCAGTTTTAAAAACTACATCCGTACACAAAAACAACCTTAATTGAGCGTAAAAAGTTGCCTTCGGACAGGCTTTCTACTTGTACGTTGTCCGTTATAAATCGTTAGTCTACTTCATGAACACTACCCTCGCTTTAGTGATTTTAATTGCCTATTTCGGGATGCTGATTGCCGTCTCGTTTTACACAGCCCGGGGAGCCGATACCAATGCTTTTTTTACTGCTAATCGCCAGTCTCCCTGGTGGTTAGTCGCTTTCGGAATGATTGGCACTTCCTTATCAGGCGTTACATTTATTTCGGTTCCAGGAGCCGTTGGAAAGATTGGATTTTCGTATTTCCAGGTCGTATTGGGCTACATCGTTGGCTACTTTGTGATCGGTTCGGTACTAATGCCGCTCTATTATCGCCTGAACCTGATTTCCATTTACGGCTACCTCGAAAAGCGATTTGGGTTCTGGTCCTACAAGTCTGGCGCGGGCTTCTTTCTGCTCGCCCGAACGGTGGGCTCAGCCGTGCGACTTTACGTAGCAGCCGGGGTTTTGCAGATCGCTCTTTTCAATGCATTGGGCGTTCCGTTCGAGGTTTCGGTGTTCATCACAATCGGATTAATCTGGATTTACACCTTCAAAGGGGGCGTTAAAACGATTATTGTAACCGATACACTCCAAACCGTATTTCTGGTTACGGCAGTTGTATTGACTATTGTGCTAATCTCCCAGGAGCTGGGTTTATCGTTCAGCGGATTGATCCAAACCGTAAAAACCAGCTCGATGTCGCAGGTGTTTTATTGGGATGGCAATGACCCTAAGAACTTCTTCAAGCAGTTTATTTCGGGGGCATTCATTGCTATCGTAATGACTGGTCTTGATCAGGATTTGATGCAGAAAAACCTGACCTGTAAGAATATTGGCGAAGCCCAGAAGAACATGTTCTGGTTTACGGTAACACTCGTTTTCGTGAACTTTATGTTCCTCTCGCTTGGTGTCTTGTTATACGTATATGCTCAACGCGAAGGCATCGAAATTCCAACCCGGACCGATGACCTGTACCCAATGCTGGCGCTGAACCATCTTGGTCTAGTCGTTGCCATTACGTTTCTGTTGGGTATTACAGCTGCTACCTACGCCAGCGCTGATTCTGCCCTAACGGCCCTAACAACCTCCTTTTGCGTCGATTTTATGGACGTGGAAAAGCGCCCGGAAGCCGAGCGGTCGCGAATCAAGCACATTGTTCACATTGGCTTTTCAATACTGTTTTACATTGTCATCATTGTGTTCCGGCAATTGAACAACAAAGAAGTCATTACCGCTGTTTTTGACATTGCGGGCTATACGTACGGGCCATTATTGGGCTTGTATGCATTCGGTATTTTCAGCAAACGCCCTGTAGTAGATCGCATTGTACCACTAATCTGTGTAGTATCACCCATATTAACCTATGTTATCAATGAAAATTCAGCATTTTGGTTTGGTGGCTACAAGTTTGGTTTTGAGCGGCTACTACTAAATGGTGCAATCACATATCTTGGTTTATTAACAAGTAGATATTTTGAATTAATCATACTTTTCTTTTTTCGCTTAACGAAATTACTCCGCTAACACACAGCTGAAGGAGGGGGTTAATAGGTCTACTTTAGAATGCATCTTTGTGTAATAATACCATAATCTCAGTCTGTGTCCTCAGAGAACGCCTGTAGGCGTTCTCTGAGGAGCAGATCAACTTGACTATACCCTTGAATAAGAATTATTTGTAACGTTATGCGATTAACTTTCTGTACTCTTCTCTCGCTTGTAACAACCACAACATGGGCCCAATTCTGTTTTTCGCCAGAAAAGCCGCAGTTGGGGCAGATGGTGTCGTTTACCTATAGCCCACAAACTACACCTTTAGCCAAAGACAGCACACTTGAGGGTCGTTTTGTGCGCTACAGCACCCCGAACATGATGCAGATCAGCCGTCCGACGACTGTTACGTTAGTACGACAGGGCGCAGATTACGTTGGCGAGATTTATATACCGACCAAAGACGTAACTGGAACGATGCTCTTTTTTCGTAACAGCAAGCAACCTCAGCGGACAGATCTGAACAATGGCCAGTTTTATGTCATTCCAGTTTGTGATGCATCGGGCCGAATAGTGCCCCATGCTACGGGTGGTCAGGCATCGGTGTTTACGCGTAGTCATTTTTTGAATGAAACAAACACGCGGTTCGATCCTAACTGGGTTGTCACGCTCTATAATCACGAGCTGGCGCAAAACCCTGATTTGCAGTCGCTGTACTGGTCCGATCGGTTAGCTGCGCTTATTAAACAGAAAAAACCGGGCTATGGCCCGAAGGTCAAAGCCGAGATAGAGAGTTATTTAGCCTCCCGCCCAAATCCAACCCTTACTGAATTGACCGATGCCATACGATTGTACGATAGCATGGGGGATTATCAGAAAGTGAATGCCCTCCGCGAACGGCAAAAAGTGGCAGAACCTGCGGGTTCGTTAGTGCAGAAAGACCGCGCTATCGCCATTCGGGCACAAACGGACTGGACTCGCCAAAAAGCAGCTTACGAAGCCTTTGTTCATGAGTTTCCGACCTCATCGCATTTGTCCGATCTGGCGGTGATTATGACAAATGGGTACTTCAAAAACAACGATATCCCGGGTCTGGTTACGTTTGTCGAGCAGCAGCCAACCACCCAAACCGATGTACTAGTCCTGAATACCATTGCCTTTCAACTAGCCGACGAACGTCGCTCTTTACCCGAAGCGGAACAGCTGATCAAGCACGCGATCACCGTATTAAAAGTGCATCCTAAACCCAGAAACGCGTCGGCTAACTGGGAAGCTGAAAAGCAAAACCGGCAACGGCAGTTAATGAATACGTATGCTCGGGTATTGGAACAGCAAGGCAAATACACCGAAGCCTATACTGCCTACCAGGAGGTTATTAATCCAGATGATGCCGAAGCCAGTGATCCACGCACGAACGAACGCTATTTCCTATGCGCTCTACGGGCGAACCATGCCGCCGATGCGCTTCCGATGACCGAGGCTGCCATTCAGGTAGGCAAGGCAACACCGGGCCTGAAAACCGCGTTACATGACTGGTATGCCAAACAACCCGGCAACACGCCCGCCAAAGCCGATACGTATCTGGCCAATCTCGAAGCCGATATAAAGGCCGACCAACGCGACGAGATTCAGGAAAAGCTGATCAACGAGCCAGCTCCTGCCTTTACCCTCACCGATTTGCTGGGGCGAACCATTTCGTCCTCGGCCTTCAAGGGTAAAGTGATTGTCCTTGATTTCTGGGCCACCTGGTGCGGGCCCTGCATTGCATCGTTCCCAGCCATGCAACAGGCTCAGAATCGATTCCAAAGTGATCCAAATGTTCGGTTCCTGTTCGTCAATACGCGCGAAGGTGGGCCAGTTCAGCGAGTGCATAATTTCATGGAAAAACATCCATATAATTTTGTGGTGCCCCTAGATAGCCAGCAGAAAGTGTCCAATGCCTATAAAGTTCAGGGCATCCCAACGAAGGTGGTAATTGGCCCTAATGGTCGCGTTCGGTATCGGCAAATTGGTTTTTCGGGCGACCCTGAAGCCACCGTTAATGAGCTGGCCCTGGTGGTCGAAATGCTGAAAGAAGGAAAGTAAATGTTCAAACCCAATGCCAGAGGATAATCCTAAAATCATATCTACGCAAAACGCCGAACACTACATCTGGGGAGCAGAGTGCGATGGCTGGCATTTAGTGAAATCCGATTCGTTGAGC
Source organism: Spirosoma foliorum (assembly GCF_014117325.1). Lineage (NCBI taxonomy): Bacteria > Pseudomonadati > Bacteroidota > Cytophagia > Cytophagales > Cytophagaceae > Spirosoma > Spirosoma foliorum. The sequence goes on from NZ_CP059732.1 coordinate 3,470,751, forward strand.
ATCATTCAGGAACGTATGCCACCGGGAACGGCTGAAGTGAAGCATTATCATCGACAGTCACGGCAATTTTTCTTTGTCTTATCGGGCGAAGCAACCATGCAAATCGGGCAGGAGACAATCCGTCTGAAGGCAAACGAAGGCATCGAAATCCCGCCCTTAGTTCCACATCAAATGCGGAACGACTCGCTGCATGATGTCGTCTTCATGGTTACCTCAACGCCCAAGAGTCATGGAGACCGGGTTATTGTCGCTTAGATCCGTGCCACGGTTTATTATCGCGCTCAATAGAACCGTGGCACGGATCTAAGCGATAACAACCCGATCTCATCAGACAGAATTATACAATAACTTAATTGATTACAAAAAACCTTACATTTGTCACCTTAATAGATCTATTTTTTGTTTACAAAATATGAAAGTCGATTCGCTTGCCAACAAGGCCTATATCGAAATCAGGCGAAAAATATTATCCAACCAGTTAGTGGCGGGAACGCGCTTAAAAGAAGATCTCTGGGCTAAAAAGCTGGACGTGAATCGGATGGCGGTTCGCGAAGCGCTTACTCGCCTTCAGGGTGAGCAATTGGTTGTCTTTGGCGAGAAAGGCGGCTATTTCGTGAAATCCATAACAGCCGATGATATCCGTGAAATACGCGAAATACGCGAAATATTGGAGTTGAGCGCCTTACGATTAGCTATCCAAAAAATTGATGATCAGCAACTTACAAAACTAGAGGAAATCTGTAATGATTTCACCTCAATGGTCGCTCGTGGGTATTTGAGCGGTGCTCTGGAGGCTGATGTTAAATTTCATGAAACTCTCATCGACTGTGCTGGTAATTCTAAGCTGATGGACATTTATCAAATCAGCAACATTCCCTTGTTCCACCAAAAAATTGGGAAAACTCAGATCCATATGAACGATTATGAGCTTACCGATCAGGAACATCGACAAATCCTAAAAGGCCTGAAAGACAAAAACTTACCACTTGCTCAAGAGGCCCTCACCAAGCATTTACTCCGGGGAGAAACCGCTTCACTAGAGATTGAATAAATAGCCCCAGGAGCCCAATCGGGCTATACTGTTCCCCCTTCTCCAATTGCTAATCTTGTAGGTATTTTCAAGCTTACTCTTAAGCAAGCCTATCTGGCTGTATCCCACAATCGGCTACAATGGCCAAAACCCAACAAGATTAGCTCTATTATTTCCGCTGATTTATTCGCCAGCCACATTCTCCCTTGTTGCCTACCTGTTCTCACAACGAATACGAAGCTGAAACCAAACTTATTCCCCTATCTGGCTAGCTCATTGGCTCGAAAAATATTTTTTGGTTTCTCTTTTTATTTTGTTTACAAAATTTGCTTTTATTTGTAATCAAAAATAAGCCAAAACATATTGCGTAACTGATAGCAGGCCGAATAAAAGACCGTTAGTCGTATTGTTCATAGTAAGTGCAATCCGGCTCGTTGACGAAAGCCTCCTATGTAGCTACACACCTATAGGCTCCAGGATACACCCCTGGAGTTGGTAAGGAACTTATTGCCCAATGCATTCCTGTTACTGCCCGATTCTCAGCGTACACTTAACTCATTACCTATAATCTTTATCATGCGACTTTTTGAAAAAAAACTACCTTATGAAAACACAAGCCAAACCATCCGTCAGTTTTCCTGATCGCAACAGCAGTACAGGCAGGCACATCCGGCGGGTTTTCTATCTGACCCTCTTTTTTCTTGGGATCGAAGGAGCATTCAGTCTGATGAACCTGTCTACAGCGAACCGTGCCTTCGCCCAGCAGGTCAAACAGATTACAGGGCGCGTGCTGGATAACCAGAAAAGTCCCGTTCCTGGCGCAACCATCGTTGCTAAAGGCAGTAATACGGGCGTTACAACCGATGCCGATGGAAAATTTACGCTTTCCGTTTCCAGCGCTGTCAATGCGCTCGTCATTTCCTATATCGGCATGACACCGCAGGAAATTGAAGTGGGCAATCGCTCAGCACTGGGCGATATCGTCCTGTCGGAAAGCAGCATGGTACTGCGCGAAGTAGTAGTAACGGCACTCGGTATTGAACGGGCGGCCAAAACCATTACCTATGCGATCCAGAAGATTGGTGGTGAGCAAATTAACGAGGTTCGGGATGCTAACTTCACGAACACACTTTCGGGGAAAATTGCTGGCTTAACCATTACGCCGTCGGCAAACGGTCCGGGTGGAGCAACCCGAATTGTTCTTCGCGGAAACCGCTCTATTCAGGGTTCGAATAACGCCCTGATCGTTGTAGACGGGGTGCCTATCGACAACTCTACACCTGCGGGTCAGGTACGGAGTGATGCCGGTGGACAGAGCGGAAGTGACGGTGCCGCCAGCATCAACCCCGATGATATCGAGTCACTTAACGTATTGAAAGGAGCCGCTGGGGCTGCTCTCTACGGTAGCCGGGCCGCCAACGGGGTAATCATTATCACCACGAAAAAAGGGAAAAGTGGAAAGATTGATGTCAATATCAACTCAGGGGTGACTATTGATCGCGCGTTGACTACGCCTAACCTCCAGAACACCTATTCGCAGGGGGCAGGCGGAACCTACTCGACACTGGCAAGTGGAAGCTGGGGGGCAGCCATTAGTGGACAAAGCGTAACCAACTGGCAGGGTCAAACGGTTAATCTTCAGGCTTATCCCGACAATATCAAAGACTTTTTTCAGACTGCTGTATCGACCAACAACTCGGTGGGTGTGAGTGGCGGCTCCGAAAAAATACAGACTTACCTGTCGTATTCGAACAACTACATCAATGGCATCGTACCCAATAACCGTTTGTCGCGAAACACCTTCAATGGTCGGCTAAGTGTAGATTTGACGAGCCGACTGTCTGTCGATGCCAAGATCACCTACATGGTTCAGAACATTTACGACAAACCCGGTGTAGGGGGCGACGGGCTGGTTGTGGCCAACATTTTCCGAATTCCCCGAAGTGTGGACCCTGAAACCTTGAAGTCGTATAAAACGCTGAACGTCAGTGGGGTTGAAACGCCTACCTACTGGACCACCACGGATGCCGTGTATATGAATCCCTACTGGACTATCAACAATACGCACCACGATGAGAACCGCAGTCGGGTAACGGGCCTGATGGTTATGCGTTACAAACTCACCGACTGGCTCAACATTCAGGGGCGCGTTAGCTCCGATAGTTATAATGATTTCATTACCCAGAAATACGCCAACAACACGGTTAACTACGCCCGTCAGCCGGGTGGCTATTACTCGGAAGGAAATGATTTCATTGCTGAACGCAACATCGATGTGTTGCTGACCGGAACCAACCGCCTGACGAGTGATCTGAAAGTAAACTACAACCTGGGTAGTTCGGTATTGACCCGCAGCCTACGCCACCGCGTCAATGCAGCCGACGGTCTGGGTTTCCCCAATAAATATGATCTTAGCTACGCTACTACATTGAAAGTAGAAGCTACTACCAGCAAACGGGAGCTTCAATCGGTTTACGGAACGGCCCAGTTTGCGTATCGGGATTACCTGTTTCTTGATCTGACCGCCCGGAACGACTGGTCGAGCACTTTGCCATCGCCCTATTCCTATTTCTATCCGTCGGTAGGCGTATCGGCCATCGTTTCCGAAATGATCAAATTGCCCAGCTGGATTAGCCTTGGCAAAGTTCGGGCCTCGCTGACCAAAGTGGGGAACGACGCCAATCCTTACCTGTTAGGTCAAACGTATAGCTATATCCGTGGGGGTTTTGGCGGCTACATTGCCAGCAGTAGTACCAAGGCCATTTCGGATCTCAAACCCGAGTTGACCCAGTCTCTGGAGATCGGCACGGAATGGGGCTTCTATAACAATCGGCTGAATGTTGATCTCACCTATTATAAAACCAATTCCCAAAACCAGTTGCTTCAGGTAGCCGCGCCAGCCTCTTCCGGCTATTCGACCTTGAATGTGAATGCGGGGAATATTCAGAACTCAGGTTTTGAGGTTATGCTGACCGGGAAGCCAATCGTGAAAAAGAACTTTTCCTGGAATATCGGCCTGAACTATGCCCGAAACACCAATAAAGTACTTGAATTGTATGATGGCGTGAGCCTGTTTTACCTCGGTTCATCGGCCAACGTTCGGATGGCTACACCCGTTATCAAAGAGGGCGGTTCGTACGGTGATTTGTATGGTTATAAATGGCAGACGCTCAATGGCCAGCACGTAGTCGACGCCAATGGGGTTCCCGTAAAAACCGACGCCATTGAAAAACTGGGCAATTTTAACCCGAAATTCACCGCAGGTTTCAGCAACAGTTTCACCTACAAAAACTGGAATCTGAACCTCCTCATCGACGGTAAGTTCGGAGGAATCGTTACCTCCGGTACAGCAGCTCAGATGGCCTATGCGGGCACATCGGCTAGTACCGCAATGTTTCGGGATGCCAACTCCTGGCTGATTCCGGGCGTAACACCCGAAGGTAAAGCCAATACCGTTTCCGTAAATGCCGAGAAATTCTGGCAAACCGTGGCGCAGGGGGATTATTCCTGGGGCGAATTCTTCACCTACGACGCTACCAATGTTCGGGTACGCGAATTAACCTTGGGCTACAATTTCACCACGCTACCGGGCTTTTTCAAACACGCCCGCCTGTCGTTCGTAGCCCGCAACCTGTTCTTCCTCTACCGGGGCAATGCCATTCTCGACGTTCCGGGTATTGGCAAACGGAAAATGGATTTCGATCCTGAAGTGAGCTTCGGCAACAGCAACTTCCAGGGCGTAGAATATTACAACCTGCCATCGACCCGCAACATTGGTGTGAACCTCAAACTATCTTTCTAAACGATTTGATCATGTTAAAACGGCTAAATTCCCTTTATTCGGCAACCACAAAGCTTGTTGTGCTTGCGCTGGTAGGCATTGGCTTAGCCAATTGCACCAGTCAGTTTGAAACGCTAAATACGGACCCCACCAAAATCAGTAGCGTGGGTAGTACGGAGTACCCGTTTCTATTTGCCTACGCACTGATGACGCCTACCTTAAGTCCCGACAATTTTGAAGTGGGCGAAGGCACAATCGCATCGGTATATTCTCAGTTTTTCGCTCAGGCCGCTCAGTCGTTCCCAACCGACCGATATGTGGTTCGGCAGGATTGGATGCCCGCTTGCTGGAACCCCGCCTATACCTCGGCAGCCCCGCAGCTAAAAACGATCATGGCCGGGACATCTCCGCAATCGGCCGAGAATGCGGTGGCAAATGTCTGGTGGGTTTGGATGTTCCATCGGGTAACCGATTATTTCGGTCCCATTCCTTATTTCGATGCGGCTTCGGGAAAACGGTATATTGCCTACACGCCACAGGATTCGATTTACTATGATTTTTTCAAAAAATTAGACGCAGCCTCTACGGTTTTAAAAGCGCACGCAACCGATAAACCATTTGGTTCCTATGACCTCGTGTATGGCAAAAACGCCAATCCAGCCACAGCCTGGATGAAACTAGCCAACACCCTACGTCTACGCCTTGCCCTGCGAATCTCGAAAGTGAATCCAACATTGGCCAAACAGCAGGCCGAGGCTGCCGTAACAGCAGGCGTATTCACGGACATAGCCGACGACGCGTATATGCCCAAATCAACAACGACCTACAATGAATATAATGGTTTGGCTGTAACGGCAGGTTGGGACGATATTCGGATGAGCACCACAATGGAATCCATTTTAAAGGGCTATAACGATCCGCGACTGCCTATTTACTTCCAGCCATCGGTTACCACGGGTACCTACGAAGGGGTACGAAATGGGCTGTTTACCTCCGAAAAAATTATTCCGATCAACTCCAGACCCTACACGTCCAACATGGGCACACGCTGGGTTAACTGGGTTAACAATGACTGGAAAACGACCTATAATGTTTCGCAGGATTTGATGCACGCTGCCGAAGCCTACTTCCTGCGGGCCGAAGGTGCCCTAAACGGATGGTCTATGGGCGGAACGGCCGAAGATTTGTATAAAAAAGGAATTGTAACATCAATGGCTCAATGGGGCGTTACCGATCAGGCAGCCATTGCGGCTTATGTGATCAATACCTCCGTTCCAATTGCCCCCCAGGATGGAATGAATTCGCCAGCTGTAAACGACTACCCCGTAAAATGGAGCGCATCGACCGACATGCAGCGAAAACAAATTGCCCAACAAAAATGGCTGGCTCTGTATCCAGATGGTATGGAAGCCTGGGCCGACGTGCGCCGAAGCGGTCTCCCCAAGTTATACCCGATCGTTCACTCCGAAAATACAGATTTACCCTCGGGCACATTTATCCGTCGGATGCCCTTCCTGGATTCAGAAAAGCAGACGAACGCATCAGAAGTTGCCAAAGCAGTCAAATTACTCGGTGGCCCCGACAATGCCGCAACCCCATTGTGGTGGGATAAAAATTAGAGATGTATTAGGTGCTTGGATTGTACCCACGGGCTTCAGCCCGTGATATGCGTTCAATTAAAACACGGGCTGAAGCCCGTGGGTAGAATCCAAGTACCTATATACCTATCCATTATGACCTTCATTTAACACGAGTTAGGGATAAGTGCTAATACACGTACCTGAAAACTCAACTACTTTTCTAAAGACATACAATCCCTGCGAGATCAGTTCACTAATAGTCTATTTTATTTAATCGATCATAGTATATTTTGTAAACAAATTTTATCTATTTTCGTAAACAAAAAAGCAATCAAATAAGGTAACGATATTCCTTGATAAAAATAGGGCTACTAATACCCCCTTTCTCCTTCGACCATGAAGTTTTCTGATCTAAGCTACCCACAGATTAACAGCTATACCGACAAGGTGCTTTTGCTACCAATTGCCGCCATTGAACAGCACGGCCCTCATCTGGCGGTATCGACCGATACGGATATTGTGACTCAGGTTGCTCAGGAAGCCGAGAAAGCGTTGCCTGAAACAGTACTGCTTTGCCCAACCCTGCCCTATGGCTCCAGTCACCATCATTTGTCTTTTGGTGGGACACTCAGCATACCTCCAGACTTATACACACAGGTGATCGTCAGTCTGGTCGAATCGCTGGTACTCAGCGGGCATCAACGTATTGTACTTCTTAACGGTCATGGCGGGAACATTACTCCGGTAAAACAGGCGCTGGCTATCCTGAGCAAACGCTTCGATGCGAGTCATCAGCCTACTATTGCGCTGGCAACCTATTGGGAATTGGCAGGCAGTGTATTCGCTGGAGAGTTTCCAATGGAAAGCCCGGCCTTGAGTCATGCTTGTGAATACGAAACGAGTTTGATGCTCCATCTTTTCCCCGAAAAAGTCAGGATGGAACGGGTGGATCGGGCACAACGACCTGAACGGAACGGGTACATCGGCTGGGAAGACGATGAGCCATACCGGGGCGTAACGGTCTTCAAACAAACCGAATTCATTTCCAGCAACGGTAGCAGCGGAGAACCTCAACTAGGCACGCCCGAAAAAGGAAAACATTTATTCGACCAGGCCGTCAGGTCGCTGATTGAGTTTCTGGACGCCTTCAACAACTGGCCTTTATCTGAAAACCTGGCAACAAAACCATGAAGAAACTGGAAATTAAACATCCCGACAAAGCCATCAATACGGGTGCCTATTCATCAGGTGTTCTGGTGGGCGATCTGCTATTCGTTAGCGGTCAGGGGCCGTTGGATTTGGCAACGGGCGACGTAAAACACGGCACCATTGAAGAAGAAACCTTGCTCACTCTCTCGCATATACAAAAGATTGTAGAGGCCGCCGGAGGAACCATCGACGACATCGTAAAATGCACGGTGCATCTGGAAGACATCAATGAATTTGATCGCTACGATGCTGTCTATGGGTCATTCTTCACGGGCATACGCCCGGCCCGGACAACAGTCCAATCAGTGCTATCGGATGGAATCAAGATTGAAATTGATGCCATTGCCCGTATCAATTCTGCCAACGTTTAGTCCAGCTATTTATGACCTCTCAACTACGTATCGGAACGGTGGGACTTGGCCTGATGGGAAGCAGTATTGCGACCTGCATACTGGCGGCTGGCCATACAGTTACCTCGTTGATTAAAGAAATCGAAACTGCCGATGAAGCCCGGAATCGTATTCTTGGTTATTTACAGCAGTTAAGCCAGGAAGGACTGTTAACGGATACGCCTGAAACTGTTCTGAGCCGTCTTACAATCACCAACGACGTTTCGTTATTGAGCAACCACACTGTTGTGATTGAGTCGATTACAGAAAACATCGACGAAAAGAAACGACTGTATCACCAACTGGAAACGGTCCTCTCGCCTACCGCCATTATCGGGAGTAACACCTCGGCCATTCCGGTGTCGGTGTTGCAAAGCGGGCTTAAGCATCCACAGCGGCTATTGGGCCTTCACTGGGCGGAACCGGCACATATTACCCGATTTATGGAGGTCATTTGTGGGAAAGAATCCGACCTGACCTATGCTTATGAAATCGTTAAACTTGCCGAAAGCTGGGGCAAAGAGCCTTCGTTGCTGAAGAAAGATATTCGGGGATTCATTACCAATCGGATTATGTACGCCATGCTCCGGGAGTCGTTCAATCTGGTCGAAAATGGGTACGCCACCATTGAAGATGTAGATCGCTCTCTTCGGAACGATCTGGGCTACTGGATCACCTTCGCCGGGCCGTTTCGATTCATGGACCTTACCGGTATTCCCGCTTATCTGACGGTCATGAAAGATCTCTTTCCCGACCTCAGCAACAGCACCGAAACCCCGAAACTGATGGAAGAACTGGTCGCATCGGGTGCGAAAGGCGTGCAGAATGCGCAGGGTTTTTATCCCTACACGCCCGAATCGGCCAAAGAGTGGGAAGAGAAATTCATCGATTTCAGCTACGACATTCGGAAACTCGCTCAAACCTATACCCCTACTTCTGCCGACGACACCAAATGACACGCATTCAATCTATAAAGGCCACCGAAGTAATTGTTCCGGCCAAACCGGGCAGTCTGAACTCTGATGAAGTCATCGACAAAGATTCGGCCTTTGCCAAAAAATTCCTGACGGGTGAGCGCTGGACCGAGTTTGCTAATCAGCCTAAATGGATTATTGAGCTGACGCTGGCCAATGGGCTGACAGGTATTGGCGAGACCTACCGTAGTGCATCTGGCGAGTTGCTCCATCAGGCTATGCAAAACTTGGTTGGTCAGGATGTATTGACACTCAATTGGCGTCGATTACCCATTGTGGATCAACGCATTTACGAAGCCTTTGAATCGGCAGTACTGGACGTGGTCGGTAAGTTGCTGAATGTGCCCGTGTCCCAACTATTGGGCGGTACGTACCGAGATCGAATCGACTGCTTCGGTTGGACGGGCCGCCGAACCCCCGAGGATGCTGCCCAGAAAGCCTATGAAGCGATGCAAAAAGGCCATAAAGCCTTCAAATTCAAGTGTTCTGACGAAGATCCCGTTCGACTTTGGACGGAAGCGATCCGGGATAAATGCGGTGACGGCATTAAAATCCTGCTCGATCCAAATCAGCGCTGGACCGATGTTGAGACAACCCTTCGATTGATGGAAGGCGTCGACAAAACCATTATGCTGGGACTCGAAGACCCAATTTTACATGCCGATGTAGCTGGCTTCAAGTACCTGCGTGAGACGTTGGGCATGCCCATGTACCGACACATTTCGCTGCCGTACACCCAGGATATTCGCGACATGATTGCCTTTGTTCGGGCCGATGCCGTGGATGGGTACAATTTCAATGGGTCGGCCTATAATTCGGTGCTTTTAGCCGAAATCGCTCATCTGGAAGGCAAATCCTGCTGGCGAGGTTCGGAGGTCGATTTAGGCATTTCGGAAACGATGGGGCTGCACATTGCAGCAGCCAGCATCAATTGCACCCTCCCTTCCGATCTGTTTGGCGAGCTAGTCCGAACCGACGATCTGATTACCGAACCCATCCGCTTTGAGAACGGAGCAGCCTTAGTTCCACAAGGTGCCGGGTTGGGTATCGAACTGGACTACTCCGCGCTGGAAACCTACCAAACGAATCAGTTTTTACTAGCGAACTTATGAACAAGTCGATTCAGTCGTGGGCTATCCTGTTTTTCTGCAACCTGATCTGGTCTTTCCATTTCACCAGTATCAAACTGACTCAGGATCAGGTCGGGCCGTATTTTACGGTATGGGCTCCCATGCTGCTGGCCACGATTTTCCTGGCTCCGTTTGTTATCCGGGATTTCCGGAAAGGGGGCAAGAAACTAAAAGATATCCTGATTTTCGTACAGTTGGCAGCGCTGGGGGCCTTCCCGTCGCAAGTGCTGATGACCTGGGGAACGCAGTATTCATTGGCCAGCAATGCGGCCATTCTGGTGATGACATTACCCGTTATCACTGCCGTTTTCGCCTTTCTGATCCTGAAAGAAAAAATGAATACGGCCCGCTGGATCAGCTTTGCCATTGCCATCACGGGCGTGATTCTGTGTTCGACGGATGATATTAAGCGGATGGACTTAAGCTCGCGCTATGCGCTGGGCAATGGGCTCATTTTTCTGGCCATTCTGGGCAATGCCTACTACAATGTGGGTTGCAAAAAGGTGTCGGGTCAGTACACCGAAATGGAGATGGTTTTTTACACTTACCTGGTGATGTCGATCCTGTTGACGCCCCTAGTGCTGTATTACGAACCGGAGATGTTTGCGAAGGTTCCGAGCTTCACCACGAACACCTGGATCGGGATGATTTCCCTGACGCTTTTTCACAATTTCCTGTCGATGCTTCTGTTTTTCAAAGCCTTGAAGAATCTGGATGCCACGCAGGTCGCTTTATCCAACTACCTCATCACGTTCATGGGCTTACCCATTGCCGCCATCTGGCTCGGCGAAACCCTGAACCGACAGACCATCATTGGTGGTGTGCTCGTCCTGGTCTCAACCCTTATCCTATCCATTGTCGATAGTAAAGTACAACAAAAAAAAGTAGCTAACATTAATCAAGAACCGGCAAAGTTATGACAAACACAGACAACGAACTGTTTGGCGTAGTACCCATCATTCCAACACCATTTACCGAAAATGAGGAGATCGACGAAGACGCGCTCCGCAGTTTAATTGACTTTGCCATCGA